>CAVWHJ010000001.1:0-120095 GCA_963754765.1 uncultured Acidobacteriaceae bacterium
CGATCAGGACTTTGAGCCAGTCCGCAACATGAAGCATGATCTGCCGCTTCCCACGGTCATAAAAATGTTGAAATTCATCGATCATCACCATCGTGTTCCCGTTTCCTTCATCAGGATCCTCAAGCGCCGTCGACTTCTCGTTCTCGGTGCCTCGCTCGGAATCCGGTGCGTTGAGAGCAGCCAACATGACGCCGGCAAGACTCTTAACCGTTGGCATGGGAGGAACTGAGGCGTAGAGGATCGGGATCTCCATGCCGTCGGGACCGCGCGTCGGCATGTGATTCGATTGGAAGCTTTCAGCACGCTAGTCTACCGTGCCGGATTCGCCGACGATGAGCCAGTCCCTCGGCTCGGCCTTCGCCGCAGAAAAAACAAAGCACTGCTCGATTCTTTGTCGTGCCTCAGCAAAGGCCGTGTGCGGAATAACCATCCGTTCGACGATGCTGGCAGAGTTATTGGTCTTCATAGATCTCTCTAATCTCGGCCTTGAATCGCGGCCGAATGACGGGTATTGCCCATTCCTGCTGGCGGTGTACCGGCCTGATCCTGGACGCTAATCACTGGAGACGCATGATCCGTCATCGAGTTCCTGCAGTCGCACTAGTCGGAGCTCGCGTTCGAAGTATTGCAGGCTTCGATCGTCTCCGCCTTCGCAGGCACCTGCTCGGAGGTCTCTCGGTAGCGAGCAATGCGTTTGTGCGTTCTCGTGCGTTTGAGCTTGAGGCTCTCGTCGATCAGATGGGAGATCTCGTTCTTTGCCTGCAGCCAGCCGTCGACGCCATCATCCTGTATCGGAGTGCTGTCTTTGGTAGTTCTTGATGACCTTGTGCTGCCACAGGCTGATTCCGCTGGCATAGTCATGGTCCAACGCCGGGACGGAGTAGGCTTTCGATGTCTTTGGCGACAGCACATAGATCGAGCCGATATCACTTTCATTGACACGGATCTCAACGCTTGAGATTCGCTCCCTCCTTGCGACGCAGTTCTGTCAGTTCCGGTGAGTTGTAGAACAGGCCTTCAAACTCAATCCCCTTGTGGGTCAGGGACCGTGATTCCACACGGCCCATGACGACATCCAGCTGCGTCGTCTCGTCCGGAAGCCGGATATCCTCGGGACTGATGCTCGATGTCCACATCTTCGCTGGCGTCGTCTGCAGAGATCGGTGAACCTGCTGATGGTAGACGTCGGCAATCCACATTCGGACCACTTTTCGCAATGTCGAGAGGGTAATCACCGCATGCTTCGCCGGATTGTAGTCCCCCTTTTCGAAGATGTTGCTGAACGTAGTACCAGGGACTCCATGAGCAACGGCTCGATTCATCGTCCCGAGGAAGCGTTCGATCTTGCCCTTGAACCATGCGGTGCGACGAGGGGCGGCGATCCAGTTGATGTTCAAGGAAAGGCACACCTGTTCCAGGCTCGCGGAGTAGAACTCAAGACCGCCGTCCACCACGAGGTTGTGCATTACGCCATAAGCCGGCCATTCATTCACGATGCCGGATAGTCTCGCTGGAGATTGACCTTCGGCAGAAAGCAGTCTTTCAGACAGGCTGCGACGGATTGATAGCTCGGTGGATTGAATCCGATATATATTCCCAGAATGCACCTCGTGTAGCAGTCGATGCAGGCCGTGACAGATGGCCTTCCCAGCGGCAGGCCAGTTTGGTCGTCTACGACCATGAGGTCGAGCAGCGTATGGTCTATCTCCGCCCGTTCAAGCGGCGCTTGCGCGACGGAATGACCCTTCACACCGCGGAACTCTTTGACTGCGGAGTCATGCCCGTAGCGTGCAGAATGCTTGTCAAATGCGGGAATATTCGCGATCATCCGGGTGATCAGACGCCGCGTCGGTAGCGGCAGCGCATCGCAGGCAGGGACGCAGTTCGTTCTCCTTCTTCACCCGGTGCAGTGCATCTTCAAGTGTCTGCTGGATGCTGTTGCGTGTTCTGTTCAGATACTTGGTCGATATGGATTGTTCGCAGAGTTCTGTAACCGACGCTGGGTAACGGCTCATGCTTGTTGCCTTTGCTACGAGTGTCGTCAACCAGAGCACGAACGTCGCCATTCGCTCTGAGGAATCTGCATTTCCAGCGGTAAACGGTAATCCAACCGGGAGCTCTTTGTGGTGCTTTGAGCCTTTTCCAGGCATCGTGGATGGCCTTCTTCAAGCCGCTTCCGGGAATTTGGCGTGTTCAGGACTGCAAGGACGTAACTGCGCCGCAGCTTCGCCAATTCGAGGTCTGCCGGAGACAAGTCGCAGTTGGCAGGTCCGCATCTGTTTACTGGCACGCTTCCACGAAAGGTCAGATTTCCGTTCCGCAACCATGCGCAACAGATCATGCTGCTCATACTCAACAATCCGCCCGGTCTTTGATTGCTCCAATTGCCAGCAGTCGTCGATCTTGCGGGAGAGGCGATGTTCGCTCCCTTCAATCTGAACAATTGCGCCTTGCTCCAAACAGGCGGTTGCCATCTAAAGGCTCCCATTCTTTGCGACAAACTCGGTAGCGGGTGAGATCGGAGAGTCCATGTCGATGGTCAGTACGCCCCTGAGTACGAGGCTCAAAAGGATCTCTCGGCCCTTTGCGCCGTAGTTGCCGGAGCTGGCCTCCGACCAAACCAATGCCCCTTGCTCTGCCACGGTTCTTCGGACATCTTCCCATTCGCAATCATTGACCACTCGTTTACCTAAGCTGAGAAGAAGGTTCGCATTGTTGAGACGTGGCTGTCTGGCGAGATCTTCACCAAATACCGTTCTGATACTCGTAGCCCCATCTCGGAAGGGCGCGCGAAAGAAAAGCAGCTCTGGCGAGAACCTCCGGCTCCGAAGCGTTGGATCGGAGCTTGACCTCCCAGAGCTGTTTTCCTGCGGTCGTCGTAACCAGAATGTCGGGGTAATGAACCCTTTCCACTCCGTCCAGGACGTATGCGATCTGGCAGGGCTGCTCACTGTAGCTCGTGACGTTCGGATCGCAGTCGAGGAGGCGGAAAGCGTTGAGCTCATTGATGGATTCCCAGTGAATCATTCGTCCCATCTTCCAGCTGGGGTATTTCCCCGTGGAACGTGCATTCGAGCGCGACACAACCTTGCGCGAACGCATTTGGCCAGGTTCAGGAAAGAGAATGCTTTTGATCCCTGAGAGATTCGCTGACGTCTCAAACCAGTGGCTGCGAAATGGCTCGATGGATATGGTTCTCCATGTTTGGCAACTCCAGTGTCTTCATACATTCACTCTCTGCAGCTGCTAAGGAAATCGGGAAGTTTATCTTCAAAAAGTTCGCGCCATGACGAAGGTATGTGTATGGCTCAGCCTGCTCCTCGCCGGAATCTCACGCTGAGATCGCCGCACGACCAACGTTTGCAGACTCTTCATGATGAGCCGATGAATCCCGCCCGGCTTATCCGCCTGGTGGAGAGCTGGGAGGTCTCTCGCAGGGAACGGACTCCCGAAGAGAGATCCTTCACGCAAATCTCGCGATCGCCTTCAAAGGCCAGTTGCCCCGCCATAATGTATGCCTCGCGAAGCTGGGCAAAGGAGAATCCTTCGGAATCAGAGACAACCGAATCGAGGTTCGCTGCCACAAACTTGTCATACATCTGACAGAAGTATTCGCGGCGCAGCGCGGACGATGGATTAGGGAAGTGGACGACGCGATCAAATCGGCCTGGTCTTCTCAGGATCGCGGGATCGAGGATAGTCGGTTCATTGGCCGTGGCAACGGTGACTATCCCTTCGCCGGTAGCCACACCGTCCAGGCAGTTCAGTAACTGTTGAAGGCTAACTTTGCTCCTCGATTCTCCGGTGCGGGGGAAGGCGCGATCCATGATCCTCCAGGAGGATCATCGCCGGAGCATGGCTGACGGCTTGCTCAAAGACACGGTCGATGTCTGCATCTTCTGTCCGGGAATCAAAGAGGCGAAGAGTGTAGGCCGTCAGCCCTGCGCTCGTCAGCATCGCACGAATCGCGGTGCTCTTGCCGTTACCTGGCGGCCCGTGGAGCAAATAACCGCGGCGGAATGGAAGTCGCATTTTGCGGAACCAGGGTTCGCGTTCAAAGAAGGATCCAAAGTCATCCTTCAACAGGGACGTGATGCTTGAATCGAGCACGAGCTGATCCCAACCGCATGGCGAGACGGGCCGTGTCACGCTGTTGTGGGTGTGCAACTTGGGTTGACCGTCCGACTTGCTCAGTCTTGCCAATAGCTGAACGACCTGCTTAGCGGCGTCGCGTCGGAATATGAGGATTTGTGCGGTATTTTCGCAAACACTGTCTGGCCCCGCGTGATAGGAGACGGCCAATGCGATCAATGGTGACTCAATCCCTCGCACCATAAAGGCCACCGGGCCATCGTCCCACTCAAAAGCATACGATTGGCGGGACTCTCCGCCGCTGAGTACCTCTTCAAGGTCAACAAATCTGCTCACTGCGTCGACTTGAAGCAATGGCGCAATTGAAGGCGGGATCTCCACGGACTGTACGACCTCCATGAATAGCCGCGTAGCATTTTCATTGGAGCAGCGGAAATTGATATTCCCCAACAATTGGGGTATAGCCGCGTCAACAAGAGATATATCGCACTTCAAGATAACGGCCTGGGCTAGCAGAACGCCGAGGCTCTCTTCGATCCACCCTCGGTGTTGGTCAATCGCTCGCCGGATGAGTGCGGGCGGCGCTGCGAATTCGTGGGTCAACATATCCATCGAGGTGCCTCTGGGGATATCCAGCTTCGAATGGAGATTCGATTCCTAATCGGTCTCATTCAGAACCTACAGACCTCAAGGGCTCCCAGGGGACTTTTGGGCCAAAAAAAATCCAACATTCGCACGCTGGATGTGGATGTACTTTCCAAACCTGAAGGAAGAGATCGGTTCCCTCATCGCTACTCCATGCCGCTTCAGACTTGGTATAAGACCGAACGGGCCACATCCAAGGTCAACCTGCACCAAAGAAGACGATAAACATGATGCCACGATCAATTGAAAGACCGTGGTGACAACGGTGCTGCGGGATCGTGAGCCCGTTGTTCTCAAGTCGTGCGCGTTTACCTTTGTCCCAGCCTAGAACCTACAGCCTAGGGGAGATCCCCTGTGGGAATTGGCTCCCCTTTTCTTCCTTGCTTCACAGCCGGCACTCACCCACCTCGGAGAAGCCGTCCATCGGATCTAGGATCGCCGGAGGTCCCGAGACCGAGGACGCATCACACCGCTCTCTGCACCTGCAAGATGACGTCTAGCCGAACGCCGGAAAGAAGCTTCAAATTTTTGCGCCGCATATTCCGGAGGCGGCCCCCCGGACAGGTATTAGCCCCTATAGGGAAATTTGGTACCTAGATTAGCTCGCTTCGGACAGGATCCAGCCGCTCACAGGATCGCCAACTCACTACAGGAAAGTAGGCCCACCATTACCAACACCGCCGCGCCCCTCGACCCGGAAACCCTTCGCTGTTCACCCCCGTGCCCGACAGGCAACGACATTATCGCTTGCCATGCTCAGATGAATGCCGAGTTTAATAGGTCTTTGTTCAAAGATAGCCTTCTGGCACACGCTCTGGGGGCCTCTGGAACACGCCCTCCGTCACCAGACTTTGCCGAAATTCATTGTCGCAGGTGTTATCTCGCGTTAGAGGCGATCGTAACGAAGTGGATGATTGAGGCACGTGACTCGTGTAACGCCAACCTCGTGTCCGGATCCCGTGATGCACTCTATGACGCCGAAGACGCCCTGTGGCACTTTAGCTTCTTGCGCAACACCGCCAAAGTTCGGGATAGGTCGACCCTCTAGTATCACCCCTTGTGACTACCAATGCCGGTCTCAGGGCTGTCAACACTCTACTTCATGCGGGCGGCCGTTTCACCATAAGCGCCGTCCGCTGTGAAGGCTAACCACAGTTCTTAGAAGGAGAACTCAGTTGAAACCATGGGTAGTGCGCATGCTTTCAGTCCCGGACCGCACCGGAGGTGACCTCGAGACACCCCGGTTCAGTCTCAGTGATCCTGCCGCGACCAGAATTCCTTCTGGAAACACACTGTTTACCGAAAGTCGTCTATGGACCGCTCTTATAGAACGGGATTCTGCCCCACAGTCTTCCGTCCACAGTTCTTTCTTTGAGAGGTTTCGTGAACGAGTCACAAGCAATCTCCCCGTCGGCGACTAAAGCCGACCCTACTTCATCCTTGTCTAGCATCGAGAACCCGGAAATCGCACCGGCGAATACCTCACGGTCTGAAGCCGCCAGTTCAGCGCCTGACAATCAGTCTTCAGCGCTACCGCAACCAAGCAAGGCCTTCGAGGTCTTCACTCGGATCAACCACACGATCGGGGCGAAGACTCACTTGTCCGACACCAACATCGCTGTTGCCGCGTTCTGGGTTATCTCCACCTGGTTCCAGGACGCGCTCACCTTACTCCCATGCTTGGCGATCACCGGCCCCGCCCACGAGGCAACCGAACTTCTGAGAGTCCTCCATGAGCTTTGCAGTGGATCAGTGATCCTAGCAGGATTTCGCAGGCAAGACCTCCAGGAGGTGTCCCGCGGAACCCTTCTGATTTCAGAACCAAACCTTAGCAATCGGAACGCTGCCCTTTTGGGAAACCTTACCAACCGAGGATTCATGATCGTAGAGCAACGATCCTACTTACATTGTCATAGTTCCAAAGCGATCTACATCGGTGAGGATTCAAAGATTAAAAGAATTCAACACGCGATCTACATCGACGTAACGCCGACACTGAAGGCGGAGAAAGGAATTCCCCCCGCCGGGGATGGTCTGTCGGTCGAGGACCTCAACGCCCAGTTGACTAAATATCGCGAAAGGAACTTGGCTCAGGTACGTCGTCTTGAGTTCATTCCCACTGGGCTCTCGCCGGAGACCGGCGCTATCGCCAAAGCGCTCGGAAGCTGCATCGTGGATTCGACCGACCTTCAGACGGCGCTCGTTTCAATTCTCGCGCCACGCGACCGGCAGCAGATCTCCGAAAGGCTGGATACAGCCGAAGCCTTGATCGTCGAAGCAGTGCTCGCTCTGAGCAGGGGAGGCGCCGACAAGCTTTACGCGCGGGAGATCGCGCTCGAGGTCAACCGTCTAATCGAAGTTCGGGGCGAGAGATCCAAACTTAGCCCCGAGAAGGTCGGACATCTGCTGAGGAAGTTGGGTTTGCCCACCCGGCGGCTGAGTCAGACCGGCAACGGCCTGGTTCTGGATAGGGAAACGATGAGGCGGCTCCAGACACTCTCCGAAATGTACGTTAGGGAGGATCTGCTCGCCGAAACCGAAAACCTCCATAGCCCGCAAGCAATAGAAAAGAGATAAGTTGAGGAGGTTATGGAGGTTATGGAGGTTTCTAATCACTCACCTCAGGAGACTTCACTTTTAGCCATCTAAATAAGTGACTTTCACTTTATGGGGGCTCGACTTTCACTTTATGAGGTACAACTTTCACCTTATATGTAAACCCACATCATCATTGGTAATCGAGTCTCTGATTCTTTAGCTGCAGCCGCTTGTGCTTCCGCAACTCATGCAGCGGTAGCAGGAGCCGCTGCGGGTCATGATGGCTCCGCAGGTGGCGCAGGAGGGGGCGTCGCCCATGTCGTACATGGACTTCATGGCGTCGGCGGCGTGGTAGATGCCGCGGTCCTCGAAGGAGGATGGGTCCGGGGCTTCAAGTCCGCTGCGAGCGCTGAGGTCTGGAGCGATTCCCTGCTGCGGTGGAGTGGTCGTGTAGTAGTCGTCGGCGCTGCTGTAACCAGAACCAGATCCCTCCGCCGCACTACGCGAGGACAACAACAGGAGCGTCCCGCCGAAGCGTTCAGCGACGAGCCGATCGTGTTGCCCTAATGGTTCCTTCGACCGGGATCGACTGCTGTGGAGCGAGCCCGGCGAAGAGGTCGAGCTGGTGTCCCGAGAGGAAGCGGATCTGGATCCAGCGGAAGATGTAATCCATGATCGACTTCGCGTAGCCGATCTCCGGATTGCCCGTCCAGCCCGAAGGCTCAAACCGCGTATGCGCGAACTTCTCGCACAGCACCCGCAGCGGCACGCCATGCTGCAGCGAGATCGAAACGCCGTCGCGAACGAGTCCATCAACCCGGAAACCGTCGACCCTTCCTTCGCCATGCGGATGAAGATCTCGCCCGGCTGACCCATTCGGATACAGCCCAACCGTGATGTAGCCCTCGTGCCCGGCCAGCCCGAACTTGTGCGTCACCGAGGCGCGCTCTGCCGGCAGACGATGCCGCACAGCGCGCGGCGGAGCCTGCGCATCCAGCGCATCAGCGTTCTGCGTGAGAGCGCTTCCGTCATCTGACGAATCTGCAGCTTCAAGCGCCGCAATCTGCTGCTGCGCAGCTGCCGGCCTGGCCGACGCCGCAGCCGCCGCAGCCAGAGCCTGCGCAGCCTCCGGCGAAATCCCGTCGGAATCGGCAACCGCAGCAGCCACCGGTCGCAGCGGCTACATGCCTTCGTCCCCTTCTTGTCCGCATCCGTCTGCGCCGTAACATTCAGCGGCTGCGTGCCCTTCGAATTGTCGCGGTAGATCGCCACCGCCTTGATGCCCTGCCGCCACGCCTCCAGGTACGCCTCGGCAATATCGTCCACCGAGCAGTCCTGCGGCAGATTCACCGTCTTCGAGATCGCCCCCGAAAGGAACGGCTGCGTCGCCGCCATCATCTTGATGTGCCCCATGTAGTGAGATCGACGCGCGTCCCCTTCGCCGGCTTGAAGCTGCAATCGAACACCGCCAGGTGCTCCGGCTTGATCCCCGGCGCGCCTTCAATCGTCCCCGTCGCGTCAATGTAGCTGACGATCGCGTTGACCTCCGCCTCGTTGTAGCCCAGCTTGATCAGCGCCGACGGCACCGTCGAGTTGACGATCTTGATCATGCCGCCGCCCACCAGCTTCTTGTACTTCACCAGCGCCAGGTCCGGCTCAATGCCCGTCGTATCGCAGTCCATCATGAAGCCGATCGTCCCCGTAGGCGCCAGCACCGTCACCTGCGAGTTGCGATAGCCATGCTTCTCGCCATGCGCCAGCGCACCATCCCACGCATGACGGCTCGCCGCGATCAGCTGATCGAGCTGCGGCACATGGAACGGCTCCGCCGTAGTCGCGGGCTCGTATCGTCGGCTTGCCAATATTGTTCACCTCCGCGCGATGCATGCGGATCACATCCAGGAACGGCTCGCGGTTCACATAGAACCCCGGGCACGCTCCGCCCGCAATATCCGCCCGCTGCGTCAGCGGAGTAGCCGCGCCCAGCGGCGCGCACGACTCCGCAATCCGCGCCGACTGCCAGTACGCATCGCCGCACAGAATCGAAGTCAGCGTCGCCGCAAAATCGCGCCCCGCATCCGAGTCATACGGCAGCCCAAACGCCATCAGCAGCGCGCCCAGGTTCGCATACCCCAGCCCCAGCGGCCGGTAGTCGTGCGAGTTCTTCGCAATCTGCTCCGTCGGATAGCCCGCCGCATCCACGATGATCTCCATCGCCGTCGTCACGATCGCAATCGCATGACGATACGCGGGAATGTCGAACTGCCCGCCCGGCGTCAGGAACTTCAGCAGATTGAAGCTCGCCAGGTTGCAAGCCGAGTCATCCAGGAACATGTACTCGCTGCAGGGATTCGACGCATTGATCCGCGCCGTAGTTCTTGCTCGTGTGCCAGCGGTTGATCGTCGTGTCGTACTGCATGCCCGGATCGCCGCACTGCCACGTCGCTTCGGCAATCTTGTGCATCAGGTCGCGCGCCTTGTACTCCTTCACCGGCTTGCGCTCCTTCACCGTGCGCGTCGAGAACATGCCGTCGATCTCCACCGCGCGCATGAACTCATCCGTCACGCGCACCGAGTTGTTCGCGTTCTGGAAGAAGATCGAGCTGTACGCCTCGGAGTCCGGCCCCGAGCCGTCGTAGCCCGCCTGCACCAGGTGCCACGCCTTCTTCTCTTCCTTCACCTTGCACTCGATGAAGTCCTCGATATCCGGATGGTCGATATTCAGAATCACCATCTTCGCCGCGCGCCGAGTCTTGCCGCCGCTCTTGATCACGCCCGCAAACGCATCGAACCCGCGCATGAAGCTCAGCGGCCCGCACGCCGTGCCCGCCGCCGCTCAGCGTCTCCATCGACCCGCGAATGTTCGACAGGTTCGACCCCGCGCCCGAGCCCCACTTGAACAGCATGCCCTCCGTCTTCGCCAGCGTCAGGATCGAGTCCAGCGAATCCTGCACCGAATTGATGAAGCACGCCGAGCACTGCGGCTTGCGAGTAGCCCGTCACCGAAAACTCCACCGCGCCGCGTCGCGCGTTCCAGTGCCAGTTCTGCGCATCCGAATTCGGCTCCAGCCGGTCGCAGCCCACGTTGAACCACACCGGCGAGTTGAACGCGACCTTCTGGTTCAGCAGCAGGTGCGCAAGCTCGGCGTAGAACGTCGCCGCATCCTGCCGGCGTGGCAAAGTACCCGCCCGCGATGCCCCAGTCGCGAATCGACTCCGCCACCCGGGTGATCAGCGCGCGCACACCCGACTCCCGCTCCGGCGTCCCGATCTGCCCGTGCAGGTACTTCGACGCCACGATGTTCGTCGCCGTCATCGACCAGTCGGCCGGAACCTCCACGTTCTTCTGCTCGAAGATCGTCCGGCCCTTGTAGTCCTGGATGATCGCGTCGCGCAGCTCCCAGACGATCTCGTCGTAGGGGGAGACACCGGGCTTGGTGAAATGGCGATCGAAGGCGAGGCCGGGCGCGCGCGAGGTAAAGGGCGGGGCGGTCTGTAAGTTGTTGATCTGGGCCTGGCTCTGAGTCTGATTGGGGATGGTCGCCATGGGGTAAAACTCCTTCTAATTTGATGAAAATCTATAACTTTTGGCTCACGCCGTTCGGTGAGTCGGGACCCGTTTAGTGCGGCTACGCTGCCCTTGGAGCGCTGGGTGGTTGAACCGGGCTGGGGAGGCAGCTTCGGCAGAGAAGCGTAAAAGGCTAAATCCTACGAAATGTCTGGGGTGTTGCAGTCGTGAAAGTAACGCCCCCTATGGGGTGTGTCAAGTATAAAGCACAACATGTTGTGTTGCCTGCGCGAATACCCGTATTAACGGGACGTAAATGGCCCAGACCCGCGAAAAATGGGGGTTTTTGCTGTGGATTTTCGCCAAAAGCCGCGAAATTGACGGGTTAACCGGTCAGTTAAAAGCGCCTCATTTGAGGGTAGGCGCGATACGGGTCGACGGCAAGGTGCAGAAGTGGTGCAAATGCGTGTGGACGAGGGTGGAAATGTGGGAAAGGGGGCCACCAATACAACAGCACCCCACAATCGGGTGCCCCATCTTCGGCGCGGTCTCATCGCGACTAAGGTGGGCCATCGTGCGAAGCACGATCCTGACGATCTTCGCACGGTCGAATTTGGGCCACTCCAAACCGGTTGAACAAGGTAGAAAAGTGGGAAATAGGGGACGGCAACGAATTTCGATAGGTGGATGGATTGGAATCTGCTATACCGCTAAAAGATTATGCGACCCCTCCGTTTGTTGAGCTCTTTTTTTCTGCCTTTGTTCTTTGTCAATGTCCAGGGCCAAAGTACAACCACCGCAGCTCCCATCACACCGCCGAACAGTTCCGTGCCAACCAGCGCGAATACCCCTGTTTCGTCGACCGACTACTCCGCCGAGCCATTTGTCATTGAACACATGGACTCCGTCTACAGGATGGCGGCTGACGGTACTGGGTCAAAAATGACGACCGTCGCGGTTCGGATCCAGTCCGATGCCACCTTGAAGCAGTTTGGCGTGCTGAACATCCCCTTTGCGAGCGGCACTCAGCATCTGGAGATTCAGTATGTGCGCGTAAAACGTCCTGATGGAACTGTGGTCGAGACTCCGGTCGATCAGGCGATAGAAATGCCGAGCCCGGTGACCACTGCGGCTCCGTTTTACAGCGATTTAAAGCAGATGCAGCTTCCTGTGCGGAGTTTGCGGCTTGGCGACACTCTGGAATGGCAAGCGAAGATCGTCCTCACCAAGCCCGAGGCCCCCGGCCAGTTCTGGGGACAGGAAAACTTCTCGGAGGATGGAGTCATCCTTTCGCACACACTGGAGCTTCGTGTTCCGAAGGACACCTATATCAATGTATGGAGTCCGAAGAACAAACCCACCGAGACAGTAGATGGCGGAGAGCGCGTGTTTCATTGGGTTTCGTCGCAGCTGAAGCCGACGGTAGGCAAGGCCGCGGACGCTGAGAAGGAGCTGAAGAAAAAGCAGGTGTGGACGGCCGAGCAGGAACTGGACGCGAAGGAAGGAAAACTGCCCACAGTTGCGTGGACAACCTTCAAGAGCTGGGAAGCTGTAGGCGCGTGGTATCAGGGGCTGGAGAGCGATCGCATCGTGCCCGACGCTGCCGTAAAGGCGAAGGTCGCAGAGTTGACCGCAGGCAAGACGACCGAGGAGGAGAAGGTCCGCGCCGTCTATGGCTATGTTGCGACGCAGATCCGTTACATCGGCGTAGCGTTCGGCATTGGGCGCTATCAGCCGCACCACGCTGGTGACGTGCTGGAAAACCAGTACGGCGATTGCAAAGACAAGCACACTCTGCTCGCGGCAATGTTAACTGCACTGGGACTACATCCGAATGCAGTCCTGATCGGTGCCGGAGTGCGATTCAACGAGGCGGTCCCTTCGCCTGGGTCGTTCAACCATCTGATCACGACGGTCATGGTGAATGGCGAACAGGTGTGGCTCGACACAACGGCTGAAGTGGCCCCGTACCGCGCGCTTGTTTATGTGACTCGGGACAAGAAGGCTTTAGTTGTCCCGGACACCGGCGTAGCCAAGATCGAAACAACTCCGGCTACGCTTCCCTTCCCCTCATACCAGAAGCTCGATGCAGTAGGAACGCTGGATAAAGAAGGGACCTCAAACTCGCACCTGGTATGGACGATGCGCGGTGATGGAGAGATGATCCTCCGAGGCGCGTTCCGACAGGTCTCGCCCGGACAATACGGCGAAATGGTGCAGCAGATTTCGAAGAGCATCGGATGGCAGGGAGAGACAAGCCACGCGGAGATCGGTCGCCTGGAAGATACGGCTGTTCCGATGTCAATGAGCTATGACTACAAGCGGGAGAAGGGCGGAGACTGGGACAACCTCAAGATTATTGCGCAACTCGCGCCGGTCACCCTTCCGCAGATCGATGAGTCGGAACCAGTGGTGCAGGCGATCACGCTCGGTGTTCCACGAGTGGAAACATCAACGGCGGCGATGAAACTCCCGGACGGTTGGGGAGTTGAATTACCAGAGGCCGTTCACGCGAAGTCCCCGTACGCGACGTATGACGTGACATTTCGATTCGAGAAAGGCACTGTGTATACCGAGCGCCGAGTCGAGGTGCTAAAAGAGTCCGTGCCGGTGGCGGAATGGAAAAGTTACAAAAAGTGGACCGATGACGCTGACTTGGCCCATGATCAGTGGATTCAACTTGTCACAAACGAGCACAAGACAGCAAGCGGGGAGAAGGAATCGCCTACGATAGCCAGCAACGCGGAGGCGGCCAGGTTAATCTCCTTAGCATACAAAACAATTCAACAACAGCATGATCTCGACAAAGCGAAGACGCTGCTGGACCAGGCGAAATTTTTGAGCGCGAATCAAGCCTTCCTTTGGTCAACCTATGGCTACTACGACTTTCAGAAAAAGAACTGGGTCGCGGCCATATCGGATTACAAGAAAGAGCTATCCATGTATCCGCAGCGACACGGAGTATATCGGGATATGGTGGCCGCCCAAACATTTCTGAGGCAGTTCGATGAGGCAAAGGATACTTTGAGCAAATGGGCTGAGGTTGAGCCCAACGATCCGGACCCTCCGGCAGCCCTTGCATCGCTACTGATGCAGCAAGGAGACGGTGCCGGCGCGGTTGTAGCGGCACAGGCTGCAATCGAGCGACTCCCGGAGGAGAAGAAAAAAGACGATCGCTTTCAACTGCTTTTGGGTGAGGCGCAGCTGAAGGCAGGCTTCAAGGAGAAGGGTCGCGACACGTTGCTGGCGATGATGAAGGCAACGCAGGACCCGATGATGATGAACGATAGTTCGTATGAGCTTGCAGACGCCGGAGAAGCTCTTTCCGATGATGAGGTCTCCGCAAGAAAAGCAGTGGAGATGTTGACCGACAAGACCAAGACGTGGACCCTCGATGAAAATCAGCAGATTCTTTTGGGACAGACTCGGCAGCTAATTGCAGTGTGGGATACGTTGGGATGGATTCTCTATCGGGAGGGAAAGTTGGACGAAGCGGAGAATTACCTGAAAGCCGCGTGGGCAAACTCGCAGGCAACCATCAATGCGGAGCACGTAGGTGAAGTGGCAACAGCCAGGGGGCGAAAGAACGAGGCACTTATGGCATATGAGATGGCGCTCGCCGACTCGCACCCTGGAGACGAACAGAAAAAGCTGCAGGCACGCATCGATGAGTTATTAAGCAGGGGGCGAAGTCGACGACGGGATTCATACCGGTCCAGATGCAGAAAAATCGAACGATTCCCCTGGGTGCAGCGAAAGGGCTGAATGGCGTCGCAGAATACCGACTGCTCCTCAGTGGTGGCAAAGTCATTCGGGCCGAGAAAAATGGAGACAAGGATTTGCCTGGAGGCGAAGATCGATTGAAGGAAGCGAAACTTGTGGGCTACTGGCCAACGGGATCTGAGGCGAACTTGGTGAAGAGCGCGATGCTGAACTGCCACTCCGGTGTATGCGAATTAGTGCTGATGCCCTGAGTTTCAAAATAGGAAGCGGATTCCCAAAATGGGAATCCCTAAAAATAATTCCCGGAAAAGTGGCGTGTTTTTCGACCACGAAAAGTGACCATCAACTTACCAGCGTTTCACCAGCGATCCACCACACATTCACCATCAAAAAACCACGTTTTGCCACACGTTTTTTCCAAAACCCCCAGCAAAAACGGGCTAAACCACCCCGAAAAAAAATCCCTGCATTTTTTTGCCCGGAAAGCGCTATGGCAGATTGTCGGTGAGCCACTGGTCAGCAGGGTAGCTGCGTACGCTCGCTTCGCCCAGACGTCTGTAGCTTTCGAACTGTGACTCCGTAAACCATTGATTCAGCGTAGTGTCGTTAGGGAAAGCATGATGCTGCTTGTGATAGTTGACGAGGTCAGCAGGCAGCCCTTCCGTAAAAGCCGTCTTGATGTAGAGGATCTTCCCAATAGCCCCACTGGGATAGTGAATGCTGCCCGTAACGCTGTGACACGGGCTAACTGGCGGCGTTCCAGTAAGTTCCAGCTTCGAAATATCAAGATCGATCTCAGCCCCGCAATCGATGCGGCATTTGCGTATAGCCATGCCGATGCCTTCAAAGTTGAGATCGCCATCCTGCTCAGCGTCGCAGATAACAATGGTCATGCAGTGGCGCCGAACAAGTTCGTAAAGCCCCATGTTCTCAAAGTGCCCGCCGTCAGTGAGGTAAACGAACGCCGCTTCATCATTGACCATGCCGAAGAGTTCAGCGAAGAGATAGAAGAGGCCAAACGCCGGCGACGATGGATTGCCGTTGAACCGCGGCAGAAGAAACCGCTTGCGACGCGGGTTACGAATCCAAAGGCCGAGACGCACGTTGAAGATGGTCAGCAGAAAAGCCATGGTGGGGCTGGAGTGATAGCCCCAGTTGGGACTGATGGCTGCTCCTGACGCCGCAACTGCGGTGGCCATTCGCGGACCGCCATCGTAGTAGGCGTAGTTGAGCGTGGGGGTGTAGCCGTTAAATTGAACGCGGTTGTTATCGGCATCTGTCCACCCGACGTCGTAACCGCAGTAGAGCGGAGTGAAGGCAAAGGACGTGCCCTTGCGCTCCTGGTAGGCGAGGTCTTCGCCGAAGGAAAGATTAAGCGTGGTGCAGAAGATGGGGAATGGTCCCTGGTAGGTCGGAAGCTTCGGTTTTGAGTCGCCGTCATAGGGCAGGAGATCTACGGGTGTGTGGCTAAAGGCTGCCGGCAACAGATCGATGAGGCGGAGATGCTTGTCGGCGGCGGCGAAGCCGGTGAAACGGTTGGGGCGGCGTTCGGAGTCGCTGGCTGCGGCGTAGCAGCGGGCGAGACGATCGCGATAGAACGCATGCAAGGAGAACTCGTTGATATCGATGCGCCAGCCAAAGACAGCAGCGGTAGCGGCGAGGATCAACAGTAAGATAAAGAACTCGGGGTGAGGGATCGGTTGATCACCAAGAGAGGTTTGAAGCGCGGTCAAGATCTTCTCGACGACGTAGGACAAGATGAGTACGAGGCCGATGATGAAGACAGGTGGCCCGATGAGCGCGAGAGCGTTGAGCGCCCAAGAGACCGCAGACTTGTTGTCGGCGGCGGTTCCGCTGGTGGATGAACTCTTTCCCGCGAGGACGCTGACCAGCGTGGTTCCAATCCACCCCACTGCAAGCGGCTTGCCGATATACGCCATGGTAAAGAGATCGTGAGCGAGGCGTGCGCCAAGCAAGGACGCGCCAACGACGGAGAACCAGCCGAAAGCGAAGAGAAAGCTCCATGCGCGAAGGCGGGCGAACCACTCGCGCACTGACTCATCGACGAGGTTTCCAATGAGGCCGCCGCCGATTTCAATCGATACGAAGATGATCGCAAGGGCGAGCGGCGGCAGGATGGCGAGGTTGAAGCGCGTGATCTGCGAAAGCGGAAGGAAGAAGGACGAGGCGAAGATGAACATTCGCGTGAAACCGACGAAGATGTAGGCGACACCCATGGTGCCGGGAACGGCAAGGAGAAGAATGATGGCTCTCCAGTCGCGCGGAAGAGCGCGTGAGGCAGCAATGAGGAGGAGGCCGACACCCGCGAGCAGCGCGACGAAGACCCACGAGGTCGAGGGTTCTTCGTTGAAGCGCTCGATCGGGGACCACCAATGGAAGGAGTAGGCGGACCACCATTGATGCAGATCGTCGAGACCGTTGGTGCGGAGGATCCATCTGTTGATCGGAACTTCTTCCGGTGCGTGCGCTCCCTTCTCGCAGTTGCGCGCGAGCGAGTGGAGCTTATGTATGTACTGAATGGAGCTCGGTGCGGCCGGACTGTCGGATTGCGGCAGATTGAGGACTTGCGCAGGACACGGATTCGGATGGCCGGCGGCGAAGACAACGTTGCCGTGCCAGAATGCGGAACGGAACAGATAAGGCGACAGAACAAACGATGCGATGACCAGAGGTAAAAGGATGAGAAACAACACTCCCCCCTGGGAGAGACCTCTGGGTGTCTTTTTGGTGATCTGTGGAGAGGGGACAGGACCTATCTGCAAACAGATGAAGACCGCGGAGATTGCGAAGCAGACGAAGATGAAGACTGCCGCGTGGCCGCCGTGAAGCAGTAGTTCGGTCGCAGTGCGGCCGGTGTGATTGAGCTGCCAGTGAGGCAGAACAAGAACAAACAGAATCGAAGCAATGAGGACGATTTGATTAAGGAAGGTGTTACGCAGCCAAACGGCGAAGGCGACCCATGTGTCCGCTGTGAATAGACCGACTTGCGGAGTCAGATAGTTCGAATAGCGGCGCAGCCAACGCAGTGGTTCGGGCCATAGTGTGCGTTCGGCGTGTTTACTTGGCAGCGGCTGGAGCAGGCGCGAGACCTTGTCGAGATTATCGTGTGATATCCAGGAGGCGAGGAACGAATGGATGTAACCGCCCCCGGAGACGGTAGAGAGATAGTCGAAGGAGCCGAGTTTGTCGAGGGAGGCGAGACCCTGCAGTACACCGAGATTGAATGTTGCGCTACGAATACCTCCACCGGAGAAGCAGATGCCCTTGAGGTTGAGGCTTTCGGCGAGGAAGTAGACGTCTTCGGACGGATTATCGGTCTGCCACTGTCCTCGTGCGGTCAGTTCTTGCTCGAGCAACCACTTTGAGGGCGGGTACTCGACTAAGGTAGCCATCGTAGCCTGCACGCGCGGTTGGCTGTGAAGTCGGTGAGCTATCTCCGGAACGTCCGATTGATCAATTCGTTTCGGCTTATCACCGTGGGGAAAGGACTTGCTCCATGCGGCTTCGAGTGCGCTGCTTAGGACTTGGGTCTGTTCGACGACGACCTCGGCGCGAAATTCGGCCAGCCTGTGTTTTCGCGGAAACGCCTTCATCTCCTGTGCAAGACGGAGGCAGTAATCCTTGGGGGGCTGCTCGAGCCGATTCTGGTCGCGTGCTTGTTCGGGGGAGATCGCCATCGAAGCTCCTCTTTAAGAAGTCGTGCGACAACGCGTGCAGAGATGCTTGGGGACTATTCGGTTAAGGAACGATAGCAGAGATGGGGAGGTGTGCAACTACGGCTGTGGGTCAGTGCGAAATGAGGGTTGATGTTTTAGAGCTGGCAGCGCCGGACAGAGGACCAGTGAAGGTGACGCGGGAGCCGACAGATTTGATGAGGTCGGGGATGTCGTAGTGGAGAAGGATGCCGGGGAGAATGTCTTCGGGCGCGTCGATAGGCATGGGAGTTTGAAGAAGGCTCACGTAACTTTCGAGTGCGTGGTCGATGGTGACGTGTTTGAGGCGCGGGTCGAGGACAGCGGCGTGGAGCAGGACGAGGCCAAGATGGCCTGAGGCCTGTGCGGTGATCTGGTTGGGATCGCCAGTGGTGCTGCCTTGCATGAAATTTACGGCGGCAATGACGTCGTCAACACGGAGGCCAAGGAGGGTTTTGCCGACGAGTTCGGCGCGGAGTTCTGTGAGATAGAACGGGCCGAGGATGGAGGCTTTGGTCTCTTCGGTGCCCGGCGGTGAGGGGCGGGGCGCAATGACGAGAACTGCGGTGCCAGCATCGGCGAGGGCACGATATTTTTTAATCTCTTCGGCGCGCGAGGGCTCGAGAGTAGGGTCGAGGCTGTCTTTGAGGACGAGGAGCATTGGATGTTTGCCGTCAGCGGGACGGTAGAACTCGGCCTGGATGTTGATGCCCGGTGCGGTGGCGAGGGTAAAGCGATGGCGGACGTGAACGTCTCCTTCAGGAGGCGATGACAGCGGAGGCGATTCGGTGTTGATGGGAGCGGGGTCGCCGGCTTTTACAGTGGCGCGGGTGACTTCTCGGATGCTCTGCTGGAGTTGGAGTGAACTCAAGGTCTTGGGTTTGGGAAGAGTGGCGTAGCGTTTGAGGGTTAGGGTATGGACGGTTTCACTGTTGGGATAACTGGTGGAGACCTGACCGGTGGGTGTGACTTGGAGGACATCCTTCGGGAGGTTCGCTGGAAGGGCGAAGGGACTGGCTCCGGGTGCAGGAGGTGGAGGGAGGATGGGTGCGGCCTCGGAGTGGGCGAGATGAGTGAGAAAGAACGAGACGATCTGTGAGGTGATCGGGCCCAGGTTGCCGTGACGGCCGATCCCAGTGATCCATTGGAGTGGTGCTGTGGCGAGGATCGCGTTCGATGTGTCGGGGTTGAGGGTGGGGCCAGTGGGAATGCCGGGGGTTGGGTTGCTAGTGGTTGTTCCGGCGGATTCAGGTTCAAAGAGGGCGTAGAAGCGGCGGGATTCGGTGACGGTGGCGAGAGCCCCGGCGTACGGGAACATGTCCTGCGCGGTGGAGATGACGGCATAGGGACGCGGGGCCGCGAGTTCAACCCAATCGGGGAAGTCAAGACCAGCTGCGATGAAGTTGGGGGTGGATTGCTCGGAGTCCTGCGGGCCGATGGAGGGAAGGAGCGTGTCGAAGCTGGTAAGGTAGCAGGCAACCGCGATGGCGTGGACGCGGGGGTCGAGCGCGCCGAGGAGTGCGGTCATGGTGCCACCGCCAGAGCAGCCGAAGGCTCCGATGCGGTTAGGGTCGATCTCTGGGCGCGAAATAAGATAGTCGACGGCGCGGATGCCGTCCCAGGCGAAGGTGCGGGCGAGGGCGTCCCCGATAAGGGTTGGCTGGAGGCCGGCTTCGCCGTGCTCACCGGTGGACGCTTTGAGGAGGGTCTTGGAGGGGTCGGCGGGGTCGGGATATTGGAGACGCTCGCCCTGGCCGATGGGATCGTAGGAGAGAACGGCGAAGCCGTTGCGGGCGAAGGTGCTGGCGAAAGTGAAGTCGGTGGCTTTGCCGGTGAAGCCGTGGCCGGGGGCGACGACGATAGCTGGGAGTTTTTGTTGGGCAGTGCCGGGTTTTGCGTCGGGCAGATACAGAAGCGCAGTTACTAGGAAGTTGGGTTGTGATTCGTAGAGAATCTTTTCGATGCGGAAACCGTCGGCCTGTGTACTGCCAAGGACTTTCGGATTGAGAGGAGTTCTTTCGGGGAGACCGCCGATGAGTGTGAGGATCTTTTTGCGAACCTCACGCTGGCGGGCTTCGGCCTGGGCGCGCGTGGTGATGGCTGCGGTGGTGTTGCGGCGAGCCGCGGTCTCTTTGGCAGCGAGGTCGTCGAGGTAGTTAGTAAGTTCCGTGCGGCCAATGTTGGATGGGCTGTTGGGGTCGGATCTGGCTTGAGGAGGTTGTGCGGAGATGACGGCGGTGGCGAGAAGAGCTGCAGCGGCGGGGATGAGAGGAAGGGGGCGCATTGTGCTGCCTTGATACACCTTGGCGGGAAGGTGGGTCAATAGGTGGTCGTACCAGTCGTGCTGCTGAACCGGAGTGTAGTGTGGTGCGTAAGACTCTGGGATGGACGGGATGGTGACGGTGGAGAACCGGTGAGGGTTGAGCGGGGCTGGGGCGGAGACGTGGGCGCTGGTGGGGATTGCGCTGGTGGTGGCTGCGATTCATGTGCTGACGAATGGGCGTTATGGGTTTCATCGCGATGAGTTGCAGTTTTTGAGCGATGCGCGGCACCTGGATTGGGGGTTTGTGGCGTATCCGCCGTTTACGCCGTTTGTGGAGCGGATTGGGCTGGAGATGTTTGGGGTTTCGCTGGTGGGGCTGCGGATGTTCTCGGTGATTGCGCAGGCGTTGGCGATTGTGGTGACGGGACTGATGGCGCGGGAGCTTGGGGGTGGGCGGCTGGCGCAGTTGACGGCGGCGCTGGCGGTAGCGACGTCAGGATTGCCGGTGTTTGAAGGGACAGAGTTTCAGTACACCTCGTTTGATTATCTGTGGTGGGTGCTGATTGCTTACTTTGTGATTCGGCTGCTGAAGTCGGAGGACCCGCGATGGTGGATGCCGATTGGAGTGACGATTGGCATGGGATTGATGACGAAGTATGCGATCTGCTTCTACATCGCGGGGATTCTTGGGGGGATGCTGCTGAGTCAGGCGCGACGATTCTTTCTGAGTTGGTGGTTCTGGGGTGGGGTCGCGGTGGCGCTGCTGATTTTTCTGCCTAATTTTTTGTGGCAGGTGCGACATGGATTTATTTCGCTGCATTTTTTGCAGCATATCCATGTAAGGGATGTGGGCGAGGGGCGCGCGGATGGGTTTATTCGCGACCAGTTGATCATCTGCGCGAATGCGTTTGCTGCGCCGTTGTGGATTGCGGGTCTGGTTTATCTTCTGCTTGATCGGCGATATCGGATGCTGGGGTGGATGTATGTAATTCCGCTGGCGCTGTTTTTCTTCGGCAAGGGACGAGGATATTACATGGCGGCGGCGTATCCGATGCTGTTCGCAATGGGCGCGGTGTCGGGAGAGCGATGGGTCGGGAGACTGAACAGACGCTGGAGACTCACGGTGGAGGGTGTGTTTTTTACCGGGTTGGCGGCGTGGGGACTGCTTGCTTATGCGATTCTTGTGCCGATCGCGTCGAGTGGGCCGTTGCGCCAGTTTGCGCTGAACAACAACGGCGACTTGCGGGAGGAGATTGGGTGGGATGAGTTGGTGAAGACGGTTGCCGGGATCCGCGATTCCCTTCCCGCGGCGCAACAGCAGGGTGTTGGAGTGTTGGCTGGGAACTATGGCGAGCAGGGGGCGATTGAGATGCTTGGGCCCAGGTATCATCTGCCCGCGCCGATCAGTTTGACGAACTCGGCGTGGTTGCGGGGATATCCTGTGCCTACGCCTACGACATTGATTGTGGTTGGATTTTCGCAGAAGCAGGTGGAAGAGGCGTTTACTGCATGCCGGTGGGCGGGGCATCAAGGGAACTCGGAAGGCGTGAAGAACGAGGAGAGTGAGTATCACTCAGATATTTTTGTGTGCGGGCCGCCGAAGATGCCGTGGCCGGAGTTCTGGAGTACTCACCAAAGATTTGGATAAGCACCGGCCAAGGGCCTGTGAGATTTGAAGATCTTTCATCGATTCGAGTGCGGCTTTTGAGCGATACCGATGTCAATAGCGGTGGCCGGACCACCTTCCTGTGGATAAATCGACTCTTCGGTTTTTGTGGTGATTTGTGGTGATTTATAGGCTTTTGTGCCGTTTCCGCTGGGTTTTGCAGGGAATTATGGGTAGTGACGCGCGCGATCGTCGAGTTTTTTCGAGTGCGAAATTTGTGGTGAATGCGTGGTGAGCGCGTGGTTCTTGTGTGGTTTTTTGCTGGTGCGAAACGACGCCGACAAGGACTGGGTGAATGCGCGTAGTGAGCAGTTTGGAGTGACTGAAGTTCCGGTGACTTTGCGGGCGGGGTGCCGAAATCTATTGCAGCTTGGCATACTCGTCTTTCACTTGTTTCAGAACAGGAATGTCAGGATCGGCGTCCTTCCAAAGCGTGAGGAAATCCTGATAGGCCGCTTTGGCTTTCGCGGTGTCTCCCTGCAATACGTATGCGCGGGCAAGACCGAGATGGGCGAGCGGGCCGATGGGTTGGTTCAGGACCAGGCCGGGATGGTCGAGAAGTTTCTGGAATTGGACGGCGGCTTCGCTACCCTGATGCGCGGCTAGATAGGCTTCGCCACGCACATAAATCGGATACATGATGCTCCAATTCCAAGGGGCACTGGTCGAAATCCCAAGCTCATAGGGCACGGCAGCTCTGAGACCTTCAATGGCCTCAGCCGCATTTCCTTTGTTGAGCGCAAGCTTTGCGCGGAGGGTCGGCAGGTAATTGAATTGCACGATTGTGTCTTCCGGGAACCTCTTGGCCAGATCGTCAGCCAGCGCCTGCGCTTTCGCGTCCTCTCTGGAATACGCCAACGCGAGCGCGGCAAAGTACAGCACGTCGCGGAATTCGGAACGCTTCAACGCAACAGCGACGCGGGGCCGCGCTTCGTCTGTGTTGCCGAACCATGCTTCTCTAAGGCCTGAGGTGACGGACCACATTGCGGGCGGGTCCTTCTCACCTGCCTGTTCGGCAAAATCCATTGCGCGGCGGGAAAGGTCCCGGGCGAGTTTGAGGCGTCCCGAATAGGCCGCTGTGTCGGCTTCCAGGCCCATCATCCCGTCCCCCCACCCCGGCCGGGATTCCATTTTTGCGACCTGCTGCGCCATACCCGCCGCATCGTTCTGCAAGAATGCAATTTGATACAGGCCGAAATAGAAGAGTGGGTTATTTAGATTGCGTCCGGCGGCTTGAGCGTAGGTGGCCTTTGCCTCATCGAGGCGATTCAGAGCGGCGTAGGCAAAGATGCGTTGAGCGTAGGGGATGGGGAAGTCCGGATTCAGACGGATCGCCTCCGTGGCTTCTTCAGCGGCTTTCTGATCATTGCCCAATGACGGGCAACATCATTCCCGCCAGGAGATCGTGCGGATGGTCCGCCCGCGGATAAGCCTGTATCCAAAGCTGGCAGGCCTCTATGGCCCTGGGGATGTTTCCGGTAACGTTCTTCTCGTAGGTAGCGGTGATGGAATACTGCTCCGCTTCGCTGGCCCGAGTCGCGAAGCTCATACGCCTTTCGGTGGTATTCGACACCAAGGCTGGCTTCTCCGATATCGTTTTCCATGATGCCCAGGTAGGCATAGGCAAGCGCGAAATTCGGGTCCAGTTCAATGGCATGTTTGAAAAACGGAATCGCCGCGTCCGACCCTTTTGTGTTGATAGTTTGAATACCCGAACTAAAAGCCTTCAAGGCCTCAAGCGACGACGTCGTGGCCTGTTTCAAAGGAGTATCAAACTTTTGCACTGTGCTCAGAGACTCGCCCAGTTTATTCCGAAGATCGACAGACATTTTTCCCAACGCTTCGAGCACATGGTTCTCATCGCTCGCCTGCGCTTCCGTGCTCGCCAGCGTCTCCCGCTTTCACAGTTGACCGCCTTGAGCGTCAGAAGATAATGCGTGCCAATCTGCGCAATCGAACCGTTGAGGACGGCGGTGCTCCCAACTCGCTGGCAGAGTTCCCGCGCAATCGCCGGTGTGAGTTTCGCATCGACTGGTTGGCCCATCAGGGCGAGGGTCTGCTGGATTTGCTGGTCGGAGATGATGCTCAGGAAGGGTGACTGTTCGAGCTGTACGGATAGTCCCTGCCGCAGCGTGCCGTCGAAGACGGGATCGCCGGTCGCGTTCTTGAAGTCGGCGAGGACGATCGGTGTCCTTGTCCGTGAGCGCTTGTGCCTTGTGGGGAAAAATCAGCCGGCTTGCGGCTAGTCCGATCAACAGAATAATTGTGCCGGCGATTATCCACCATCGAATGGCTTTGCTAGCTGGCTTTGAATCGACTTGCGCTGACGCCGCGACGCACGACCCGTAATGGAATCGCGCTTCAGGCGCTGCAGATCGGTGCGGATGTCTGTGGCGTTCTGGTAGCGCAGCTTGCGGTCTTTCTCAAGCGCCTTGTCGATGATCTCTTCGAGCTTTGGGGGAGTGCCGGGATTCAGCCGCACTGGCGCGACGGGCGTGCGATTCAGGATTGCTTCTGCGACCAGGCCAGCGCTTTCGCCACGGAATGGCAGGAACCCCGTGACCATCTCGTAGAGCACAATTCCAAAGGAAAACAGGTCCGTGCGGGCATCCAGTCTCTTCGCCGCGCACCTGCTCGGGCGACATATAGACGACAGTGCCCATCGTTGTGCCTGGTTGAGTGAGCGGTTCGGTTCGGCTGGCTGTCGGCATCGCCGAAAGATTCGCGGCTCCTGCCAGCCGGCATCAACTTCGCCAGACCGAAATCCAAGACCTTGACATGGCCGCGCTCGGTCACAAAGATATTCGCAGGCTTGATGTCCCGGTGAACGATTCCCTTGCTGTGGGCGGCGCTCAGTGCGTCCGCTATCTCAATCCCCCATTCAAGCACCTCGTCAAGCGGCAGCGGCTTGCCGGCGATGCGATGCTTGAGGGTAGCGCCTTCCATAAATTCCATGGCGATGAACGTATGGCCGTCTTGCTCGCCGATTTCGTAGATCGTGCAGATATGGGGATGATTCAGCGCGGATGCCGCACGCGCCTCTCTCCGAAAGCGTTCCAGAGCCTGTGGGTCCTGCGCGAGGTCTTCGGAAAGAAATTTGAGTGCGACAAACCGGCCGAGGGATGGATCCTCGGCTTTGTAAACAATACCCATACCTCCCCCGCCCAACTTTTCGATGATTCGATAGTGCGAGATGGTTTGGCCGATCATTGGGCGAGCGCCGTGGTCGCGCAGTAGATCGTTGAGGCTGACGAGTGGCTAGTCCAGCGAATCGCTACTTTGTTGTTGATGAAGTCTGCGCGGTTTTGCAGGCCAGCTTGCAGGGCGGCATGGAACAACGGCTTGAGGCGCTGCCAGAGTTCAGGAGTCATACGTGCGGTACTCCAGCGACCAAGTGGCTTACAGTTCAGCAAGTTTCGCACTACGTCATTGGAAATGCCAATAGGACGATAGTCAGGAGAACGATACGCTAAATACGCTGGCGGAGGCGGGTGCGGAGTTGGGCGGTGGCTTCGCGGTGGCAGAGGAGGCAGAGGGTGCGGAGGTTGTCGAGGTCGCACTGGCCGCCGCCTTCGGCTACGGGGCGGATGTGGTCGGCGTCCCAGAGGGAGCGGCGGGTGGTGATGGACTTCATGCCGTAGAGACGGAGGCCGGCGGCGCGGGCGGGGCCGCGGGCTCGTTTGAGGGCGTTGTAGGCGGCGATGGTGTCGATGTGGCAGACGGCGCAGATGCCGCGGTCGCGGGCGAAGACCTGGTCGCGGAGGTAGCCGGGGTCGGTGCGGAGACGCCACTGGTGGACGCAGTAGTCGCTGCAGAAGGTGCGGCGGCGTTTGGCGAGGATTTCGAGTTCGCACCAGCGGCAGAGGGGGAGTTTGTTCGGGCCTAGAGGTAGAGCGTCGCGCGTGGTGCGGCCGCCGGGGAGGGTGCGAGGGACGAGCATGCTTTTTCAGGATAGGGTGCGGCGTAGGGGTTGGGGATGTTGAGGTGGGTTCCCTCTTCGGTGCGAGAGATGACGGCTGGTGTGGATCGCGCTTTGCGCGATGGCCCACCTTAGGCGCAAAAGACGCGCCGAAGATGGGGCACCCGCCTTATCAGGTCAGATCGTGAAGTCTACCTCGATGGGGTCGATGAGAGGCAGGAGCCAGGAGAGAAGTTCGCGTGGACGGGGTGGGCGTTGTAGGCGTCGAAGGCGGCGCGGTCGGAGAACTTCATGAAGCCGCCGAACTCGTAGCCTTGTGCGCGGGGTGAGGTGTTGAAGCCGGCGGCGGAGTCCAGGATGCCGGGGATCCTGGTATGAAGAGCGTTGACCTCGTCGAATACGCGCTGCTTCTGCTGCTCGGTGACGCCTGGTTTCCAGCGGAAGGAGAACATGTGGATGAACATGGCAATAGTGTAACGACCGCACAGGGATTATCGAGCGACGGCGAAAGCAACGAAAGCAGATGTGCAAGATGACAACAGCAGATCCTCCCGCGTTGCGGAAGGATGACAACCAAGAAGAGACCACAGATCGGGCAATAAAATGTCTGGCAAATTATGATCGGAGGAGTAGTGGAGGAGTGCGATGTCAAAGACGCAGTCGACGATGGTAGCGCTGGGGAGTGTGGCTCCGGCGTTTGAGTTGGTGGATGTGGTGAGTGGCAAGGCCGTGGGGCGGGATGATGTGTTCGCGAGGGTGTCGGAGGATGCGCGGGCGGATGGGGCGAACTGCTCGGCTACGGGATGCCATGGATTGCTGGTGATGTTTATCTGCGTGCATTGCCCGTATGTGAAGCATGTGGAGGAGGAGTTGGCGCGGATTGGGCGGGACTACGCAGGGCAGGATCGCGATGGTGGCGATCTCGTCGAATGATGTGGAGGCGTATCCGCAGGACAGGCCGGAGGAGATGAAGAAGCAGGCGGAGCGGCTGGGGTTCCGCTTCCCTTACCTGTATGACGAGACGCAGGAGGTGGCGCGGGCGTATGAGGCAGCTTGCACGCCGGATATTTTTCTGTTCGATGGGCAGATGGAGCTGGTGTATCGCGGGCAACTGGATGACAGCAGGCCTCGGCGGCCGAGTGGTGGAGGGAATGATATTCCAGTGACGGGGAAGGATCTGCGGGCGGCGATGGATGCGGTGATTGCGGGCAAGAGGCCGGATACGAATCAGCGGTTTGCGGTTGGGTGCAATATCAAGTGGAAGGAATAGAGATTTCGACAGGCTGCGCTTGAGCGGTGTTCCGATACACTGAGGTGCGAATTGAACAGCGTGGAGGAGAGACTGTGGACAATGTATTGAAGGAGTTGAAGGCGGGGATTCGGAAGTTTCGGACGGAGATCTATCCGGAGAACCAGGCGACTTATGTCAAGGCAGTGAGTGAGCCGCAGAAGCCGCATGCGCTGTTTATCACGTGCGCGGATTCGCGGATCGATCCGGAGTTGATTACGCAGTCGGGTCCGGGAGATCTGTTTGTGACGCGCAATGTGGGGAACCTGGTGCCGGCCTATGGGGAGATGCTGGGCGGCGTGAGCGCGGTGATTGAATATGCTGTGTCGGCGCTGAAGGTGCAGCATGTGGTGATATGCGGACATTCGGACTGTGGGGCGATGAAGGGTTTGCTCGCTCCGGAGAGCCTGGAGAAGTTGCCGACGGTGAAGAGCTGGTTGACGAACGCGCATGCGGCGTTGAGTGTGGCGGATTCGCTGGCGGAACCAGATGAGAAGCCGAAAGATCTGCTGCGCAGGCTGACAGAGGAGAATGTGCTGCTGCAGATGCAGCATCTGCGGACGCATCCTTCGGTGGCGGGCGCGATGGCGCGGGAAGAACTGACGATCTCGGGATGGGTTTACGACATTGGTAAAGGTGAGGTGAGAATCTCGGAGGACGGCGGCCGCGTGTTTCGGACGGTGACAACCGAGGGTGACGCATGATCGTTCCGAAGGGGCCGCGGCTGTCGAACATGGTAGGGTATGTCGGCAAGCCGCTGCTGCTGCTGCTGATATACGACCTTGCTGTGGTGATGGCGTACAAGCTGTTTCATTGGACATGGGTTGCGATGCCGCATATTCCGTTGTCGCTGTTTGGGTCGGCGATTGGAATTATTCTGGCGTTTCGAAATCAGTCGGCTTATGCGCGGTGGTGGGAGGCGAGGACACTTTGGGGCGCGGTGGTGAACAACTCGCGCAGCTGGACGCGGCAGGTGACGACGGCGATGATGCCGGTGAGCGAGGCAGAGGCCGGCGAGTTGAAGGCAATGCAGAAGCAGATGGTGTACCACCAGATTGCTTACGTGATGCCTTGCGGCAAAGCCTGCGGAGGCTGGAGCCCTGGGAGGAGTTGGCGCCGCTGCTGAGTGAGCAGGAGTTGATGACGCTGCGGGATTCGAAGAATGTTCCGCTGTCGATACAGCAGCAGATGGGCAGTGCTGCTGCGCGAGTCGCAGATGAGGGGATGGATCGATATTGCGCAGTGGCGGGCGATGGATGCGAGCCTGAGTGATCTGATGAATGCGCAGGGAGGCGCGGAGCGGATTAAGAACACGCCGATGCCGAAGCAGTACGATTATTTCCCGAAGCTGTTTGTGCAGATCTATTGCACGGTGCTGCCTCTGGCCCTGGTGCTCAATATGGGATGGCTGACGCCGCTGGGGTCGACGCTGGTGGGATTTATTTTTCTGGCGCTGGATAAGATTGGCCGAGATCTGGAAGATCCGTTTGAAAATACCATCTATGATGTGCCGCTGACTTCGATAACGACCACGATTGAGATAAACCTGCGGCAGTTGCTTGGCGAGACGAGCTTGCCAAAGCCAGCTCAGCCGGTGCGTGGAGTGCTCTGGTAGATGTTTCGAAAGTCAGAAAGAAGCCCCGCGCTGATGGCGGGGCTTTCTTTTTGCGATTACGCGTTTGCGTTGGTGAGGTTACTGGTCGCGTCGGAGCCGTGAATTTTTACGAGCTTGTTGTAGATGCCGAGGATGAGGAATGGCGCGGCCCATTGGCCAATGAAGAGAGCTTCGTGCTTTTTGTTTGCGGCCTGAAAGGCTAAAGACGCTGCCATAGAGCCGAGGGACAGGGCGAGGTAGACGCTGGAGGGAACCTGCGCGGTGAACTTTTCGATGGAGGCGGTGATCTGATCTTCCTGAGCTTCACCCTTTGCTACACGATAGTCGGTCATGAATTTTCTCCTTGGCTGCGTTGCCGTTCTTTATTGAAGATGCGGGAACGCGACGCAGATGGGGAGGAAATTCTTGTGAGTATTGCTGGGTGAACAAGCAGGCGCAAGGATTTGATCAGGTGAAGACGGCTAAAGCCACTTCAGCTTTCGGAGGGCGTAGAGAAGGAGGGCGGTGGAGATGACGGTGATGCCGCCGACCCATTCGGCTCCGTGAGGGGAGTCCTGGAAGGGCAGGCCCTTGAGGTTCATGCCGTAGATGCCGGAGATGGCGAGCACTGGAATGGCGATGGTGCCAAGGACGGTGAGAACCTTCATGACTTCGTTGGTGCGGTTGGAGACGGAGGAGAGGTAGATGTCGAGGGTGTTGTTGAGGAGATCGCGCTGGGTTTCGACGGAGTCGAGCAGACGGGCGACGTGGTCGTAGGTGTCGCGGAGATAGGGCTGATGCTCGGCGTCGATGATGGTGCCGGGGTCGCGCTGGAGATGGAGGCTGGCATCGCGAGTATTGACGAGGACACGACGGAGGTCGATGAGTTCGCGCTTGATGGCGAAGACGGATTGGAGGATTTCGGGTGAGGGGTTGTCGAAGACCTTGTCTTCGAGTTGATCGATGCGGTCGTCGAAGTGATCGATGGCGGGAAAGTAGAGATCGACGATGGTGTCGAGGATGAGGTAGAGGAGCTTGGCGGGGTGTTCGTCGTCGCCGTCGCGGCGGGCGCGCTCAAGGGCTTGTTCGGTGGCTGGGCAGGTGGGGTCGGAGATGGTGATGAGGAAGTCTTTGCCGGCGAAGATGTCGATGGGGGTGAACGACGGGCATCTCTTCGCCGGGGTTATCGGGGTCGGGGACGAGGCGGACGGGTTTGAAGACGGCGAAGGTGTAGGCGGCGGCGGTGTCGACTTTGACGCTCTCGTCTGCCGTGCGGGCGTCTTCGATGTGAAGAGGGTGGAGGTTGTATTGCTTGGCGAGTTCGTCGAGCTTGGGGTCGTTGGCGTCGTTGAGTTGATACCAGGGCATGGTGGCTCCTGCTTTTTTGTTCAGGGTTGCGAATAGTAGCAGTTGAAGTCGTAAGATGCAGTCTCGGATGTGCTCGTTGTCGCTGGTCGAGAGAAGATAAAGCAAGACTATTGCGTGCCGTGTATGTTGGAATGACGAGGCTTAGGAGGACAACTTGAATGAGGAGCGAGAGTTTCCTTGCGTCTGTGGCGGCAATTCCAGCAGATGGCGGTCGAGGTGCAAGTGGACAGCGAGGCTGCAGGGAAGCCTGGGCTGATCGGGAATGGAGATCTCGCCAGGGACGGGCTGCGAGAGGATATCTCGGCCGCTTCTACACTGCAGTGCGACCTGCAGGCGAAGATCCGGTTCGAGACTGCCAGTCGAGACGTGATTGCAGGGTTGATCGTGCATAAGTGGAACAGAAGATGCCCGCGGACTGCAACGACGGCAGCGGGCGACGATCGCTTCGGAGAGATTATGGCGGCCGCGATCGATGACGAGCGGGAAGATCGGCGAAGCTGTTGGTGGTCGCTAGGTCCGGATGAATGAGCTTGCGCGACGCTTGCCGCAGCGAGCGCGGTCGTTCAGTGGACAAGAAGTGCAAGCGGCGCGGATATTGCTGAAGTTCGGCAACATAGTGCGGGTACAGATCGCGAATAGGGCCGGACGTCGCTGTTACGCGGTAAGAGGTTCAACACTCTTCGTGATGGTACAGATTGCTCTTAGCCTCTGCCGTCTTCGATGTGGGTGATTTCGCCGTCGCGCATGTGAAGGATGCGGTCGGCGATCTGGGCGGCCTCGGGGTTGTGGGTGATCATGAGGACGGTCTGGTTGAGCTCGCGGCTGGATTGGCGAAGCATCTTGAGAACGGCGTCGGAGTTTTTGGTGTCGAGGTTGCCGGTGGGTTCGTCGGCGAGGACGATGGCGGGGCGGTTGATGAGGGCGCGGGCGATGGCGACGCGCTGTTGCTCGCCGCCGGATAGCTCGTTGGGGCGGTGGTCGAGGCGGCCCTGGATGCCGAGCATCTCGGTGAGGTGGTGCGAGGAGGGGTCTGTCCAGTTCTCTTTTGGTGGATGCTCCGAGGGTGGCGATGTCGTGGGCGATTTCGATGTTGCCCATGGCGGAGAGCGTCGGTAGGAGGTTGAAGCGCTGGAAGATGAAGCCGATCTTGGCGCGGCGCATTTTGGTGCGCTCGGCGTCGGTGAGTTTGGCGAAGTCGGTGCCGTCGATGAGGACTGAGCCGCTGGTGGCGTCGGTGAGGCCGCCGAGGATGTAGAAGAGGGTGGACTTTCCGGAGCCGGAGGGGCCGACGATGGCGACGAACTCGCCGGGGGTGATGGCGAAGTTGACTCTGCGGAGGGCGGGAACCTCGAGTTTGCCGGAGCGGTAGGTCTTGCCCAGGTTCTGAGCGAGGATGATGGGAGGAGCGGCGGGGTCAGAGATCAGTGCAGCGGCTGAGAGGAGTGCGGCTCGGGAAGAGGGTAACGTGGAAGAATGAGGAAGCATTAGGTATCTCAAGTCTATCGTGAATGGGGTGGGGATGAAGGCGACGGAGCTTTTGCTGTTCGGGTTGGCGGGATGGACAGCGATTGGGAGTGGTTGGGGTGGTGGTGTCGTGGTTCGGGGCGAGCGGCAGCAGGCTCGGCGAGGGAGTCAAGTGGCTGGCGGGCGTGTGGGTGGTGTATCTCGTGCGTGCTGGTTGGGGTTTCGCTGGGGCAGCGGCAGAGGGTGGTGGCGGTGGGAGAGCCGCAGTGCTTCGATGAGATGTGCTTTACGGTGACCGGAGTGGAGGAGGTGCCGGGATTTTTGATTCGGGATGGGCGGCGGCTGGTGCGGGTGTCAGTTCGGGTGACGAACAAGGGCAGGAAGGCGCAGAGCGAAGGGTTGATACGGGCTTACCTGGTGGATGCGCAGGGGAGGCGGTGGGAGGAGTCTCCGGGCGTGAACGGAGTGGGATTGACGGCGAGGGTGGCCGGGGGGGATTCGGTGGTGAGCGAGCCGGTGTTCAAGGTGGCGGCGGATGCGACGGGGCTGGGGCTGGTTTTGACGCATGGACGATGGCAGCCCGGGGTGCTGGTGATCGGGGATTCGGATAGCTGGCTGCACCGTCGGACCGTGGTGGAACTGGGGCACTGAAGGTGGGCGTTGGTCAAATTTTCGGGGTAGGCTGAGGCAGCGAAAAAAGCTCCTAAGTGCCGGTACGCATGGATAAGAGTTCGGTCTGCAGCGTTCGGTTTGAGACATGTTTTTTCCTTGACATTTGCAAAAAACTGCAGTTGAGAGTTCGATACTGCGTGAATCCCCCAGTGTTTGCTGGGGGTCGCTTTGGTACGACGATTGCACTCTTTAGCGCCGTCAAAGTTCAGGACTGCGACATGGGCTCATAACCTGCGCGTGGAGAATCACGCAAAATGCAGGGATGACAGTCATGTAAATGTTGGGCTTCACGTACGACTGGTTTTTCTAGCGCGGCGACTTATATGCTGCGATTCGTTCCGACTCCCGCTGTTTTACTGAGCTGGTTTGTTCGACCTGAGTTGAAGCCCTAAATCGATAGATCGGTGACGCTCCCCGTGCGTCTTGCGCCAATGCGCAAGAAGACAGCGCGGTTAAGTGCGTCAAAATTGGCCACTACGCAGATGAATCCGGCTGCGTGTAGGGTCGGGTTCGTTCACAAAAGCCTCTTGGAGTCAGAGATGAACAAAATCATTTGCTCGTTAGTTACTGCATCGGTTCTGGTTAGCGGCGCCGCCTATGGCCAGAGTAAACCCAAAACAACCCCACAACCACTTCGTGACAGCCAGATGGACAAGGTCACTGCCGGCGATAGCAGCGACCCAACTTCGGGTGGCAATATCGCAGCGAACAATTCTACCGTCACGACGAATACCACCGGAGACGTCAGTCTGAGCGGATCGGCTTTGATGGGCGCGAGCGGTGTCAACATCGTGAGTTCGACTGACTCGCTTGTCGCGAACGGCGTGAACGTATACGACAGCAGCCTGACAGCCGACGCCAAGGGCACTGGAACCAAAGTGAACCAGAGCAACGATATCAGCCAAAGCGAGTCCACCGGGGCGTCGATTGGCAGCTACCATCGCGGACAGAACAGCGAACTGACAGTGAACAAGAGCTCGGATGTGACGAAGTCGAATACTTCTTCATCGAGCATCAATTCTTCACTGAATGCCACCAGCAGCAGCGACAAGACGTATTCCAACGATCTGTCTAACACGAAGAGCAATTCAAATACCTTCAGCTCAAGCAACACCAAGCAGCAGCAGGCAGGCGCGAGCAACAGCTTGACGGCGACCGAGTCGTCTTCTGCCTCCGCCAGTGCGCAACAAGTCAAGCGCGCACGACCAATGTGGCGTCTGAAGCCTCCAATAAGTCGAGCGGCACGACCAATGTGGCGTCTGAAGCCTCCAACAAGTCGAGCGGCACGACCAATGTAGCGGCCGAAGGCTCGAATTTCTCGAGCGGCACGACCAATGTAGCGGCCGAGGGCTCGAACAAGTCGAGCGGCACGACCAACGTAGCGTCTGAAAGCGCGAACAAGACGAGCGGCACGACGAATGCATTTGCAACCAACGGCTCGGTAACGGGCAGCAGCAGCAGCTCACTTGCCGGCGCGCTTGGCGTGACAGCGAGTGCCTCGAAGGGAACCAACTCCACGTCGTCGTCGGGCTCAACAGCTAACACAGCTGCGGCTGGCACGAAGGGCAGCTCCACCTCGGTTGGCAATTCGACGTCCAACAACAACTCGGCCAGCGGCGGAAGCACTTCTTCCGGCGTAGGAACTGCTGCCAACAACCTGTCAGCGGCGGGCGGTGCGTCTTCCACAAACAACACCGCGAACTCTTCGGGTACGAACACAACGACTGGCACCGCTGCCGGCTCGTTGAACGCCAGCTTGAATGCTTCTTCGAGCAAGAGCCTGGCCGCCAACACCGCAACCGGGGATAACTTCGCAACCAGCAAGACAGGCGCTCAGGCTGCAAGCGACAACTTCGCGACCAACTCTGCCTCTGCTCAGTCTGCAAGCGACAACTTCGCAACCAACAAATCGGGAGCACAGTCTGCAAGCGACAACTTTGCAACCAACTCAGCGGCTGCTCAGAATGCGAGCGACAACTTCGCAACCAACTCTGCATCTGCTCAGAATGCGAGCGACAACTTTGCAACCAACTCAGCATCCTCCAAGTCGGCTCAACAGGCGCAGTCTGCTTCACTCAACAAGACTTCATCCTGGGGCGAGTCGTCCAGCAGCGCGAATATGAAGAGCGACACATCGAGCAACAGCTCTGCATACACTCACAACATCAACTCGTCAGACACGAAGTCCAGCAGCACAGTAGCGACACTGGTGGCCAGCAAGTCTGACACAAGCTCTCTCTCCTCGGTAAAGAACACCTCCGTTGTGAAGAATGTTCAGGGTGCAGTAACTCTGGATGACGCTGCTGCGACCAACATCGCGGTAGACGGCTCGACGATCAACACGACCAACTAACTACTGCTGTGACCCTCGCGGGTACGGCAGAGCAGAATGCGTCGGCGATGAACATCGTGAACTCAGCTGGCGGCCTGGTTGCGAATGGGGTCAACATCGCCCACTCGACAAACATCAATGCCATGCCGACGCTCACCCAGAGCAACAGCATCTCGCAGGTTAAGTAAGAGACGACGGCGGGGCGGGGCTCTCTAACCCGGGAGCCTCGCCTGCGCTCTCTACCGCTTCAAGGAGGATTTATGCGTCGTCTTTTACTCATTGCGAGTCTTGCGCTGCTAACGCAGTCAGGGATCGCCCAAACCGCTGTTCAGCAGCGCGCCAAAACCGTTGAACGATGCCGCCATGGATCGGGTAACGGGATCAGGAAGTGGGAATTTCACCGCAGGGCTGTCAAATGGCGTTGTATCGTTTCAGGGATCAGTTCCGACTAAGAACGGGCTGGTTACCGGAGCGGGCACGCTGGCGGTGCTGACAGGGCCGCTTACCTCTACCACGAACATGGGCTCGATCACGTTGAACGGGCAAGCGCAGCAGAACCTGAGCTCGCTGGTCAACATCAATGCGGTGAACTCAAACGTCAACGTGCTGCTGAACCTGAACGTCAATCTGAACTCGACGGTCGGGACGATCACGCAGTCCAACTTAACTGGGAAACACTGATGAACTGGCAAAAGCCATTTGTTGCGGTTAGGACTGGTTATTGGATTGGCCGGTCCTCTTCTCTTCCCTGCACCCGCGCTTTCCCAAAACACGGGAGACGGAGCGGGGGTGCAGGGGAGCAAGAATATTCGCTCCCTGAAAGAGATTCGCTCCGAGGGTGTGGTGCGGCAGAAGTGGGATATGAGCTGCGGCGCCGCTGCGTTGAGCACGGTACTGACTTACGATTACAAGGACCCTACGCCTGAGACGGCAATTGTGGTGTGGCTTCTGCATCGCCTTGATGCGGCGAAGGTGCGAGCCCGGGGTGGATTTTCTCTTCTTGACCTGAAGCACTTCGCTGAGGCGCGAGGATACACCGCGGAGGGCTTCAGCGATATGTCGATCCAGGACCTGGCGCTGGAAAAGACTTCGGTCATCACCCCGATACATGCGAAGGGACTCGATCACTTTGTGGTGGTGAAGGGCATTGTTGCGGGGCATGTGCTCATTGCCGATCCGGCGTTCGGCAACATGACGATGCCTGTCGACACAGTTTGAGAAGTTATGGAAGAACGGCATCGTGTTTGTCGTTCATCCGCCGGACGTGCGGATGATCGGCGAGAAGAATCTTTCGATAGCGTCGCGGATAGTTCCTGACGAGACCATTATTACGCGCAAGATCGGGGTTACGGCTCCGAGCAATTATCTGTACTGAGGGGAAAGGCGGGGCCATGTTGCGGCGAACGATTCTTGGGAAGCGTCCTAACGTTGTTGATGTTGGGTGGGACCATGGATGCTCAGACAGCCTCGGCGGGCGGAGGCGCACAAGCCACAGGTGAAGGATCCGGTTGATATCAAGATGCAGGAGGCTCTGCGAGAGCGGGACGCGATTATTCGCAACCTGCTGGAACGCGTCTCCGAACTGGAGTGGAGAGTCAACGGCGGATTTACGAGCGCGGCCAAGGCCGACGAGAGGCCTGTCATAACGGGCTCTGCCAACAGCCGGGTCATCAATTCGTTGACGTCGACCAACAGCGTGGTCGAACTCTGCCTACGATATGACAGAGCGCCAGGCGACGGAGGCTCTGGACCGGGCTTTGATCACACGCGGCAGTTTGTTGCTGCCTTCGGGACAACTTGAGATCGACAATGTGACCTCTTATTTCAGCGCATCGTCAGACCATGTGACGATCAATGGATTTGCACTGCTGCCCGTACTGGTGGTGGGAGATATCGAGTCCCAGCGAACACGACAGGACTACCTTCTGCCGGTCTTTACCGCTCGTCTGGGATTGCCGCATAAGCTGCAGATGGATTTCAACGTTCCCTAGGGCTATGAGATGATTCGATCGGTCGATGCAACCAACACGCAGACCGAGAAGAGCAACTTCGGACTTGGGGATATCTCAGCAGGTATCTCCCGGCAACTGACGGTGGAACACGGACGCGTGCCGGATCTGATTGCGCATGGACTTTTCAAGTCGACAACTGGAGAAGACTCGTTCAGCCTGACGAGCAGCGAGGTTGCGCTGGGAACGGGATTCAATTCGATCGCAGCAAACCTGACTGCGGCGAAGTCGAGCGACCCACTCGTGTTCTTTGGAAACATCGGGTACACGTACAACATGCCGGGGAACCATACGATTTCGGCGAACGACCCGAACAACCCGAGCGCGACGATGATCGGACACTTCAATCCGGGTGCGGCAATAGGATTCCAGATCGGGTCAATCATGGCGATGAATCCCGACACCTCAATGACGATAGGCTGGGATCAGCGTTTTACTCGCTCTACTCAGTTGAACGGAGTTGATATTCCGGCTTCGTACCTGGTGGAAGGAACGCTGCGGCTGGGCACAAGCTATATGTATGCGCCGGGAAAGACGATCGATCTGAGCTTTGGTGTCGGCCTTACACCGGATACGCCGAATCTGCAGTTCTCGGTGGGATTGCCATGGCGGACGACGTTGTGGGGGCCACGACCTAAGAAGATTCCGGATACGCACTAGAAGATCGAGGTTTCCAGCTGGAGGGGCTTTGGTCGTCAGGCTTCGATTGTCAGGCGGGGGGCCTGGCAAGGACGGATTGAAGGGTGGCGTCTTCGAGGAAGCTGATCTCAATGCGGATGGTGACCACCTGGCCGAGGTCGGCAAGGGTTGAGAGATTTTTGCGGCAGGTGCAGAGGTGGGTGAGTCCGAGATGAGCGCTGCGGGTAAGCTCGAGGCCGGACGCGAGGATCGACGAGTAGAGATCGACGACCGCGCGGAGCTGGATCTCGATGCGGAACTCCATCGCGGAGGGCGAGAGGGTTTTGCGATCGAGGATCCAGCCGCCGCAGTCGGCGAAGGCCGAGGTAAGGGTGGGAAGAAGGCCGTGGCGGTCTTCGTAGCTGAAGCCCTGGATGTCGAGCGATTGCATGGGTCAAGAGCCTCTGGGGGTGATTGCCGTCAGGGTGTTCATCGGAAGATGCGAGCCAATCGTGAGGGTGGGGGCGGTACGGTGGTCATGTGACGGTAAGGCGTTATGCTGCTGCAAAGACTTGATTTGTGTTGCCAAGCCGAGGGATTTCTCCGCTCCGTGCGGCGTATTGTGTGCGTTCTGGGAGCGCATGTAGGAGGATGGTATTTGCGAGGTATGGCATGGTGCTGGGGTTGGGGACGGATTTAATTGAGACTAGGCGGGTGCATGAGAGCATTGAACGGTTCGGCGAGCGGTTTCTTCAGCGGATATTTACGACGGGCGAGATTGCCTACTGCAGGCGGAAGAAAAATGCGGCGGAGAGCTTTGCGGCGCGGTTTGCGGCGAAGGAGGCTGGGGCGAAGGCTCTTGGGACCGGGATCAGCCATGGCGTGAACTGGAAAGAGTTTGAGGTGAAGCGCGAGCCGAGCGGACGGCCTACGCTGCACTTGAGCGGACGGGCGGCGGAGTTGGCGGGGGCGATGGGGGTGAGGAGGCTGCAGTTAAGCCTGACTCATAGCCGCGAACTGGCGATGGCGGTGGTGGTAGCGGAGGACTGAAGTTGAGCCGCAGTTGAGTATTGAAACCAATGGCTCAATTTCCGCATCTATTGAAGACAAAGCACTTTCGGACAAGGGGTTCGTGATGGATTTCATAGCGGAAGGGTTTGGGAGGTAATGTATTCTCTCAATTACGAGCAACCCTGCTGTGTCGAAGGCTGGAGACGGCGGATGAGACCCCGTGCAGTTTTTTTGTGAAACAAGGGATTAAAGGAGAGATATGCCCAGCCAGCAGGAGGTTCGATGGTCGCAGTTGAAGGTTGGCGTGATTGTATTGATTTCGACCATCGTTCTGGTAACTCTGCTGTTTCTGATGACGAGCTCGTCGGGGTTGGGGATTTTTACTCACAAACTGACGGTAGTGACCTACTTTGAGAACTCGGCCGGGCTGAAGACGGGTGCCGCGGTGAATCTGGAAGGAGTCACGATCGGCACGGTGAAGTCGGTGACGATCGATAACTGCTCCGGAGCGCAAGCTGACGCCGGTGAAGGTCGTGATGAAGCTGGACGATAAGTATGGGGCCAATCTGAAGAAGGATTCCAAGGCTTCGCTGTCGACGGTGGGCGTGCTGGGCGACACGGTGGTGGATATCAACAGCCAGTTTGCGGTGGGTCCGCGGCTGCAGGACGGCGATGAGCTGAAGACACTGGAGACGCCGAGCCTGACCGACGTGGTAAAGGCCAGCCAGGGAACGATCGAAAGCCTGAATGTGATTCTGGCGAAGATGAATGTGATCGTCGATAACCTGCAATCGGGCAAGGGGTCGGTTGGTCAGTTGATCAATAATCCTGACCTGTACAACAAGGCCAACGCCGCGGTGGATGAACTGCTGACGCTGGAGAAGAACCTGAATGCCGGGCGTGGCTCGATCGGCAAGCTGATGACCGACGATACGCTATACAACCGGCTGAATGATACGGCCGCTAAGCTGGAGAGCATTGTGGATGCAGTGAACTCAGGGCAAGGGGACGGCGGGCAAGCTGCTGAAGGACGATTCACTGTACAAGAATCTGAACTCGACGCTGGCGCATGCGAACTCGCTGATGGCAGATGCGGATGCGGGCAAGGGCGGGTTGGGGTTGATGTTGAAGGATCCGAAGTTCCGGCAGGATTTGAGCAATACGCTGACCCAGGTGAACTCACTGGTTTCCGGCATCAATGATGGCAGGGGGACGCTGGGCAAGCTGGCGACGGACGATTCGATGTATACGAATGTCAACAAGCTGCTGACGGCGAGTACGGATCTGGTGACGACGATTCGGAGCGATCCGAAGAAGTATCTGACGATCCATCTGAAGATCTTCTAGCAATCGCATGGAGTAGCGGATATATGGCGGGTTCGGGCTAAGGTCCGGGCCCGCTTTTCTGCGTTGGCGCGTGCTCGAAACTTTGTGATACGGTGTCTCGTCTTCGTAATATCTCAAATATCTTTGCATTTGCGTCTTTGTGAAATTTCTTCACCAAGCTTCAGTTTGAGGAGAACCATGATGTTCAAGTCTCTTGCTAGTTTTCTGGTGCTGTCTGCAGGCGTGTGCCTAGGGCAGTCGTTTGTGGGATCGGACATGGCTCCCGGGCCGACATCGGAGCCGAAGAAGCCGATCATCTTTGATCTTTCTGCGATCGATAAGACGGCAGATCCCTGCGTGGACTTCTATCAATACGCGTGCGGAAACTGGTTGAAGAAGAATCCGATTCCGGCGGACCAGGCGCGGTGGGGACGGTTCAACGAACTGGCGGAGCGGAACAACTATCTGCTGTACCAGGAGCTGAAGGCTGCGGCTGACGCTCCGAAGACCCCGCTGCAGAAGAAGTTCGGGGACTACTTTGCGGCGTGCATGAACGTGGATCTGGCGGACAAGCTGGGGGCGAAGCCGGTGGAGCCCGCAATGAAGACGATTGCGACGCTCGACGACAAGAAGCAGCTTTCGGCGATGGTGGCGAAGCTGCAGAGCGAGTATGCGGTGGGGACGTTCTTCCAGATGGGGGTGCAGCAGGACCAGAAGGATTCGAGCCAACAGATTGTGAATACGGCGCAGGGAGGGCTGACACTGCCGGACCGCTCGTATTACATCGACGATAATCCGCGAAGCCAGAAGCTGCGTGATCAGTATGTCGACCATGTGACGAAGATGTTCGTGTTGCTGGGTGATTCGCCGGACAAGGCGGCGGAGGAGGCCAAGAGCGTGATGTCGATCGAGACGGCGCTGGCCAAGGGAGCGATCGACCGTGTGGAGCTGCGCGACCCGGCGAAGCGTTACCACATCATGACGTTGGCGGAGTTGCAGGCGTTGTCTCCGAACTACAACTGGGATGCGTATCTGAAGGGCATCAAGATTGGCGAGTTCAAGACGCTGAATGTGGCGACGCCGACTTACTTTACGGCGATGAATGCAGAGATCGATTCGGCGAGCCTGGATTCGATCAAGAGCTATCTGCGGTGGCATGCGCTGCGAGCTGCGGCGCCCGCTTTGTCAAAGCCGTTTGTGGATGAGAACTTCAACTTCTTCCAGGCGACGCTGAACGGTCAGAAGGAGCCGACGCCGCGATGGAAGCGCTGCACGCGTGCGACCGATCAAGCGCTTGGTGAGGCTGTCGGTCAGGATTGGGTGAAGCAGAACTTCCCGCCTGACGCGAAGGCCAATATGGACAAGCTGGTTGCGGCGCTCGAGCGGGCGCTGGGCCAGGACATCCAGCAGCTGCCGTGGATGAGCGATGCGACCAAGGTAGAGGCGAAGGCGAAGCTGGATGCGATCCGCAACAAGATCGGCTATCCGGAGAACTGGCGCGACTACAGCGCGCTGGTGGTGAAACGCGACGATCCGCTGGGCAATATCGAGCGAAGCGAGGTGTTTGAGCGCAGGCGGAACTTCAACAAACTGGGCAAGCCGGTGGATGAGAAGGAATGGGGGATGACGCCGCCGACGGTGAACGCCTATTACAATCCGCCAAATAATGACATCAATTTCCCTGCCGGAATTTTGCAGCCTCCGTTCTTCGATAACAGCATGGATCCGGCGGTGAACTTCGGCGGGATCGGCGTGGTGATCGGCCATGAGATGACGCACGGGTTCGACGACCAGGGATCGAAGTACGATCCGAAGGGGAATGTAAAGGTGTGGTTCACGGCCGAAGACCTTGCGAAGTTCAAAGAACGGACGGAATGCGAGGCGAAGGAGTATGACGGCTTCAAAGTGGCTGAAGGACAGAATTTGAATGGCCACTTGACGTTGGGCGAGAACACGGCCGACAACGGCGGTATCCGAATTGCGTTCCAGGCGCTGCAGGAGGTGCTGGCCAAAGGCGGACCAAATGCTGAGCCTGGTTATGTGAATGGAGAGAAGGATGGATACACACCGGCGCAGCGGTTCTTCATCACGTTTGGGCAGGTGTGGTGCCAGAACCAGACTGAGCAGAGTGCGCGCGTGCTGGCGAAGACGGATCCTCACAGCACGGGCGAGTGGCGGACGAAGGGCACGGTGCAGAACTTCGACGAGTTCGGCAAAGCGTTTGGCTGCAAGGTGGGTCAACCGATGATGCCGGTGAATTCGTGCCGCGTCTGGTAGAGGTGAGCGAGTGAGAAAGCCCGGGCTTCGGCCTGGGCTTTTTGTTTTTGCGGGCACGCGGCGGGGCTGGTAACCATGGATTGGTGACTGGGGTCTAACGAGGTTAGATTGTGCAGAAAGCAATGGTCAAGTGGCACAAAGTCGCGACAGCTTCTACAATAAGCAGAGGAATCGTACCCTACAGAATTGCTCGCGGCAGAAGATGGGCGGAAACCGTCCATTGGCGAGGATTAAGGAAGCGCATGAAGTTGAGCAGGATTGGCCGGATTTCAATGGCCTTGGTAGTGTCCGTAGCGATGGGTCTAGGCATGACGGCGTGCGGTGGCGGCACGATCGGGTTCATGTGGGTTCTGGGAACGCAGTATAACCAGATTGCTGCCTTCAAGATCGATGACTTCACCGGAAATCTCACAACACCTCCCGGCTCGCCTTTCAGCTCCGGCGGGTCGAACCCGGTTTCACTTGTGGTGAAGCCCGGCGGGCGGTACCTGTATGTGATCAACAAGGGTGGCGGCGCGACGTCGAGCGCATCGGGATCTCTGCCATGCGGCACCGCAGGCGGGATCGCCGAGTTCGCGATCGGCGGACAGGGTGTGCTGACATTCCAGCAGTGCTTCACGAGCCAGGGAACGACACCGGTTTGGGCGAGCGCACGATTCCACGGGAAATTTCCTTTATGTTCTGGACCAGGTGGCGCCGTCTGCAGTATGCAGCGGACCTAATGTGACTCCGACCTCTTGCTACGGAGACATTACGGTGTTCTCGGCGGATCCCAATACGGGGCGGCTGTCGCTGGTTCTGAATCAGCAGATCAAGGATCCAGTTACCGGGGAGCAGTTGACCTACTTCCCTGTCGGGCAAAATCCAAAGATGCTTGCCACCTCAGGATCGTGCGTGTTTACGCTCGACAATGATACGAATCAGACGGTGTTCCCCTATATCGCGGGCTCCGGTGGCCAGTTGACGCTAACGACGAACTCGACGATCAATTCGGGAGCGACGCGGGCGACGTCGATCATTGCGGGAGGCACAGCGGTCTACATCACGGACGCGGGTCCGGCAAACTCGAATTCGCCAGGACAGATACTTCCGTTTACCGTTGGAGGAACCAGTTGCTCGTTGAATACCATCACGGGCGGACCCACCGGGAATCTTCCTCCAGCAGCAAATCCGGTGTACACGCTGGTGGATAGCAAGGGCAAGTACCTGTATGTGGCGAATCAGTCGACGACGAACTCGACCACGCCGAATAGCTCGATCTCGGCGTTCACCATTCTGTCGAATGGCGTTCTGCAGGAGATTCCGGATCCACCGAACAATCCTTATCCGATTGGTGCAGGACCGGTGTGCATGGTTGAGGATCCTTCAAACCAGTATCTGTATACGTCGAATGGCGATGGAACAGTCACTGGCAAGGTTCTGTACGCCCCGTCGGGCCAGCTCTCGAACTTGACTCGAGGCTCGACCTTTACGGCAGTAGGACAGGCGACATGCCTTGCAGTAAGCGGCAACGTAGACTAGCTGGCAGGACGGCAGCTGGAGAACCAGTGCAGGATGTCTTGACGAATCCTGAGTATCGGGACAGCAGGAACGGGCGGAAACGATTTGCCCCGGAGTTAGGTAAGCATGAAGTGGAATAAGTTGGGCCGTGGAACATTGGCCTCGATATTGTCTCTGGCGTTGGTGAGCGTAACGGCGTGCAGCCGGGACTATGTGCTGGCGTATGTGTACGTGACAACGGCAAAACCGTTGACGACCGGATCGCAGAATGGCGGTATAAGCGCATATGCGGTGGACTATCAGATCGGTTCGCTCACGCCGCTGGCGGATTCACCGATCCAGGCGGGCCGCAATCCGGTTGCTCTGGTTGCGTCGCCGAACGGGCTGAATCTGTATGTGGTGAATCATGACGATTCGACGGTCGGAGAGTACTCGATCGGGACGGACGGAAAGATCTATCTGCAGAACACCTATAACATCACTGGCAGCGAAGCGACCTCGATTGCGATCGATTCAGCAGGCGCATTCCTGTATGTGACGTTTACCTACCAGATCGGGCCTAACGGGCAGCAGCTCTATTCGCCGGCTTCGCCGGGGCCGGGGGGAGTGACGATCTTCCCGATCAACTCGAGATGGAAGCCTGGGAACTCCGTCGACAGTGAAGGTCGGCAATAATCCGGTGGGAGTTGTGGTGAGCCGTCCGAAGGCGGGAGCGACCTTTGTGTATGTGCTGGATCAAGAGGTCTCACCCAATGCGACGGTGCTCGGCTTCTCGCAGAATCCCTCGAACGGCGCTTTGACGCCAACGCCAGGCACTGTGATCACGACCGATCCCACGGGCAAGACCGTGGCGACCGGTTATGGCGCGGGCACAACACCGAGCGCGATCGCTGAAGATCCTTCGGCGCGGTTTGTGTATATCACGGACGAGGCTACCAATCAGCTGTATGGCAATGTCGTCAACACCAATGGATCGCTCACGGCAATGATCAACGGACCGTTTGCAACGGGTATTCTGCCGTTGGGACTTACGATCGATCCGCGAGGCGAGTTCCTGTATGTCGCGAACTACACCTCGGGCACTGTAGGGGCGTATGCGATCAATACATCGACCGGGACGCCGGTTGGATCTGTGGGGTCGGCCTCAACGGCAACGGACACAGGGCCAACATGCGTGACGATCGAACCGGCACTGGGCATTTATCTGTACACGTCAAATCAACTGGCGAATACGGTTACGGCGTTGAAGCTGAGTCCGAACACTGGCGGGTTGTCGCAGGTGCAGAACACTCCGTTCCCGTCTTCTGGATTGCCAACATGCGCGACCGCCGTGGCGAACGGATCGCATCCTTCGCAGATCATCGTTCCTTAGTCCGCAACATTACAGATTGAACAAAAAGCCCCGCGATTGCGGGGCTTTTTGCTGCCTGATGCAAATCTTCCCCACAGGAAAATGAAGTTGGATCTCAACGGGATTCGGCGATTGCCTCGCGCAGACGGAATGTTATCACACCGGAGTGGACGAGAATGCATCGGCAACTCAACGGGATAGTAACCGGCGTAAAGAAGATGCAACTGCAGGTCCTTCGACTACGGTTCTCGCGATAAACTGCGAGAGCCTTCGCTCAGGATGACACTTCCGGGGAGGACTTGAAAGCTGCCAGCTCCCAGAGCTTCGCTAAGGATGACATCTTCTTGGGAGCGCGGAAACTTGTCGCTGCCAGAGCGTCGGTGAACTATGCGGCGGGGATGAGGGTGCGGTGCTTGCGGGAGAAGCGGTTGAGGATTGCTTTGCGGGCCGGGATCTCGACGAAGTGGAAGACGGCGAGAGCGAGCAGGATCAGGATGACGTAGGAGAGCCATGGGTCGAGAGCGGCGAGGTGAAGGCGCTCGGGCACGTGGTAGGTGTGAAGGAGTTGGAAGACATTGAAGTGGAGAAGGTAGAGGCAGTAGCTGCTCTCGCCGATGAGGAGAAGGGGGCGCCAGGAGAACAGCGCTGAGATGGGGTGGGGGCCGCTGAGGCCGAGAACGAGAGCGGCGAAGACCGGGGTCAGCAGGCCGCCATGCATGAGCAGGTAGGGCGTGTGGCTGACAAGGGAGTAGAAGAAGATTCCGACAGCGGCCAAGGCTGATGCTGGAGAGGATGAGGCGCTGACGCGGGGTGAGCGTGAGGGCGAGCTGCAGCTTGCCGAGGGTGACGCCGGTGAGGAAGGTGCAGACGTAGGGGAGTGGGGTGTACTTGAGGAAGCGGATGAGTTGGCTGGAGCTGTAGCGATCGACGGGGCCGACGATGTGGTCGGGGTTCAGGTAGAGATAGAGCGAGTGGGGGATGAGGCCGATGACCCAGAGAGTGATGAGCAGAGCGACCAGGCGCAGCGGCTTCGTGGGCCAGGGGAAGCGGATGAGCCAGGGGAAGGCGGCGTAGAGGACGCATTCGCTGGTGAGCGTCCAGGCTACGGTGTTCCAGAAGGTGGCGACGGATGGGCTCCAGCCCTGGAGGACGAATGGGGTGAGGATGATTCCCTGCCAGAACTCGGCGTGGGAGCGAGCGTGCCACTCGTCCTGCAGCATGGTGATGGAGATGATGAGGACGAGGAGATAGACGGGATAGAGACGCGAGAAGCGGGCGAGCCAGAACTCGCGCTTGGAGAGGGTCTTCGCGCGGTCGGCGTAGTTGTAGGTGAGGACGTAGCCGGAGATGAGGAAGAAGACGCCGACGAAGACGTAGCCGTTGTCGATGAAGGGATAGAGGAGGCCGAGGTGCGGGCGGCGTGAAGTGAAACAGGATGATGAAGATCGCGAGCAGAGTGCGAATGCCCGTGAGCGCCGGGAGAGGCGGCTTGCGAGTGGTGGTCTGTTGAGGGAGCCGTCGCCGACGGCTGCTCGATCTCGGATTTGGGCTCTAATTCCAGGATGCTGGTGTTCACCGATTCGTCCCTGCTGTTTGGATGCGGGTGCCACTTTATCTAACGCAGCTTCCAAATTTGACGTGTGGAATCTGATGCAAGACCCTATTTTCCTCCCATTTCGCGGATGGACAAGAGAGTCTTTCCTGCAATTTGTTTCGATTAGGCGGTGACCAGGGAGCCGAGCTTTTCGCCGCTGACGACGCGGACGATGTTGCCGGGCTCGCGCATGCTGAAGACCATCATGGGCATGTTGTTGTCTTTGCAGAGGGAGACGGCGGTGGTGTCCATGACGCGGAGGTTGAGGCGAAGGATGTCGTTGTAGGTGATCTGCTCGAACTTGGTGGCTTTTGCGTCGATCTTGGGGTCGGCGGTGTAGATGCCGTCGACGGAGGTGGCCTTGAGGAGGATGTCGGCCTTGATCTCCATGGCGCGAAGGCTGGCGGCGGTGTCGGTGGAGAAGAAGGGGTTGCCGGTGCCGGCGGCGAAGATGACGATGCGGCCCTTTTCGAGGTGGCGCATGGCGCGGCGGCGGATGTAGGGCTCGGCGACCTCGTGCATCTCGATGGCGGACATGACGCGGCAGAAGAGGCCGAGCTTTTCGATGGCGTCCTGGAGGGCGATGGCGTTGATGACGGTGGAGAGCATGCCCATGTGGTCGGCGGCGACGCGGTCCATGTCGATGGCCTGCTGGGCGACGCCGCGGAAGAAGTTGCCTCCGCCGACGACGATGCCGATCTCGCAGCCGAGGGCGTGAACTGCGGCGATTTCAGCGGCTACTTTGTGAATGAAGACGGCGTCGATGCCGAAGCCCTTGCCGGCGGCCAGGGCTTCGCCGGAGAGCTTGAGGAGGACTCTTTTGTACATGTCAGAACTAAGTATCGCATGGGCTTGCTTGCAGTGGAGACCTGCAAGAAAGCGCAGGTGGGTGCCTCCCCACCCCGGTGAAAGTTGCCCAAAGTCTAAAAAGCAAATGGGTTAGCTTTGGACTTCAAGTTGCTTCCATGGTTGCTGTATTCCGGAAGTAAGAACAACTAACAGCGAAATGCGGGGATCCTTCACTTCGTTCAGGATGACGACTTTCTTACCGGGTACATTGTGTCAAGTGATGGTCGTCGATTCGGCTTGTGCAGGAGCGGCTACATCTCTGCCCATTGGCGGAGGAGATTGTGATAAACGCCGGTGAGAGGCAGGGCCGAGGAATGGCCGGGGTGATCGGCGGCGAGCTTTTGAATGGCGTTGTCGAGATCGAGGAGCATGGCGCGGTGGCCGTCGTCGCGGATCATGCTCTGGAGCCAGAAGAAGGAGCTGACGCGCGCGCCGCGGGTGACGGGGCGGACGGCGTGCAGGCTGCTGGCGGGATAGAGGACCATGGAGCCAGCGGGAAGTTTGATGCTGTGGGTGCCGTAGGTGTCCTGGATGTCGAGTTCGCCACCGTCGTAGTCTTCGGGCTCGGTGAGGAAGAGGGTGGCGGATAGGTCGGTGCGGATGCGCTGACCGGTGGAGGCGAGCTGGCGGATGGCCGTGTCGACGTGGGCGCCGAAGGTCTGGCCACCGGAGTAGCTGTTGAACATGGGTGGAAAGACACGGAGAGGCAGCGCTGCCGACATGAAGAGCGGGCTGCGGGCGAGCGCGGCGAGGATGACGTCACCTAGTTCGCGGGCGACGGGATGGTTTTCGGGGATCTGAAAGTTCTTCTTGACGGTTTGTGCCTGGTAGCCGGCTGTGACCTTGCCGTCGATCCAATCGGCCTCCGCGAGACGGGCGCGCGCTTGTGCGGCCTGCTCTTTGGTGATCACGTCGGGGATGGTGGTAAGCATGAAACTTTCTCCTGAAAATTTAGAACTTGAAGTTGATGCCGGCGAGGACGTTCGCGCCTTCGCCAGGGATGAGGTGGCTGGGATGAGGAAGATCGATATAGAAGCGATTGAGAATGTTATTCGCGTTGACCTGAAGATCGATATGGTCGTTGATGGAGCGCTTGAGCATCGCGTTGAAGACCCAGTAGCCGGGGACCTGCTTCATGCCTGTGGACAGGACGGTGTAGGTGACGGCTCCGGTGACTGGGTTGGTGTTTGGGCCGGAGAAGGTAAGAGGAACGAAGGGAACGGTAGAACTGGCGGTGCGGCTGGCGACGTAGTTGCCACCTAGGCCCGCGTTGAAGCGCCATGGGAGGCGATGGGTGATGAATGCATTGAACGTCTGCTTGGGCACGTTGGCCAACGGATAGCCGACGGAGGTTGGATAGTACTTTGAGTAGATGACGGCGCTGTCGAGATAGGCGTATCCGAGGACAACGTCCATGCCATCGGGGAGCCGTCCGACGAGACTGAACTGCGCGCCTTTGACGAGTTGATTGCCGGCGAGGACGATGTTGTTGGAGTTGGTTGGATCGGTCTCGCGGGCGTTGTCCTTCTCGGTGCGGAAGAGGGCACCTTCGAGCATGAGGTGGTCGTTGAGGAAGCTCCACTTGGAGCCGACTTCGTAGGTCTCATTTTCTTCGGGCGGAAGGAGAGAGCTGCTGACGCTGAGGGAGAGACTTTCGGCGGAGGGATTGAAGCTGGTGCCGTAGTCGAAGTAGATGCTGCCGTGGGTGGAGGGTTTGTAGACGAAGGCGGCGCGGTAGGTGGGCTGCGCGACGATTTGGCTGATGGGAGCGATTGGGGCCGTTACTGTGCCACCGGCAGGAGGGGTGGGCTGGTAGAGGTTGTATCCGGTGTTGAAGCGATCCCAGCGGATGCCACCGCTCAGTTCGAAGAGACGGCCGAGGTGGATGGTGTCGAGGAAGTAGAGGCCGACGCTGTTCGATTTGGTGTGTGTGACGGAGACGATGTAGCCAGTACCACTGAACGGCTGCTCCTCGTTGGGGTCGACGAGGGTGGTGGAAGGGACTGTGTTCAAGCCTTTGATCGTGTAGCCGTACTTGATTGGGTTTGAGACTTCCTGGCCACCCTCGACACCGGCCACGAGATCGTTAAGGATGCCGAGCGCTTTGAAGTGCGCGGTGACCTGGGTCTGATCCCAGAGATCGCCTTCTACACTCTTGATCTGGATCTGATTGCGGTTTACGAGGATGCTGGAGGGATTGCTGGCAATGGTGTAGTTGCACGGAGTGCCGGTAACGGACGAGGTGGGCAGCGCTGAGACAGTGCCTCCGACGGGTACGCTGACAGCGGCGTTGGAGCAGATCTGCGGCTCCGTGATCTGAACGTTGCGTGGATAGTTTGCCCAGCGTGCGATGGTGTGGAGACCGATGTCGTGGGAGAAGAAGTGATCGGCGCGACCGGTGACGATGTCGTCGTTGGTGCGAAGGAAGTTTTCATTGTGAAAACCGAAGTAGCTGCGGCGATTGACTCCGGGGGCGACCTGATTGAAGAGCCAGGGCAGGCCGTAGTCGGGAACATCGTCCTCGCCGAGATGGACGTAGCTGAGGGTAGACGGGAGTTTTCGAGTTGAGACCGAAGGAGATGGACGGGGCGACGCCGTATCGGCGGATTTCGGCGTAGTCTCTTTCAGATACTCCGGATTCGACGCCCATCGCATTGACGCGGATTGCGGTTCCAGAGGCGAAGTTGGGAATAGGTTCGTTGATGTCAGCGGCGATGCGGCGTTCGAGGTTGGTGCCGAACTGAGACTGGACATTGACGAAGGGCTTGGTCTCTGGCAGTTTGCTCTCCTGGTTGATGACGCCGCCAGTGGAACCGCGACCGAACTGAATTCCAGCGGGACCTTCGAGGACATCAACCTGCTCGTAGTTGAACGAGTCGCGATAGTAGCTGCCGAAGTCGCGGATGCCGTCGAGGAAGATATCGTTGCGGGCGGTGAATCCACGGATGGTGAGGTTGTCGCCCTGGGCACCGGACTCACCGGCGGCGAGGCTGATGCCGGGGACGTTGCGGAGGGAGTCTTTGAGGGTGGAGATGCCCTCATCCTGCATGAGGAACTGGGGAACGACCGAGACGGATTGAGGGGTGTCGAGGAGCGGCTCGGTGAACTTGAGCATGGAGACGGAGTCCGGTAGGGCACTGGTGACGTCGACAGAATCGGTGTGTTGCAGGCCTATCTGGACGCGGTCGGATCCGACGAATTTGAAGCTGAGGCCGGTTCCGGTGAGAAGTTGCCGGAGGGCGACGTCGTTTGGATAGAGGCCGGTGACGCCGGGAGAGTTGAATCCATCGATCAGGCTGGGCACTCCGTTGGAGTCGGCGGGGAGATCGATCTCGGTTTTCACACCGGACTCGGACTCAAATTCGCGAAGTGCGGATTTCAGGGGCCCGGCAGCTATGTTGAAACGCCGGACCGGGAGGGTTGAACTGGGCTGGCTCGGTGCTCCGGAGGGCTTGCTTTGAGGGCTCTGAGCGAAGGCGTGGCCGCGACCGGCAGCGGCGACATACGCAGTAACAGTTGCAAGGGCGACAAGGCGAATATGCCGGGATCGAGCTTTGGCAGGTAAATGTGTGTGCTTCACTGGTGCTCCATACTCTTCGTTGACAAGGTTTACAGCAGGCTCGACGTACCTGTAACTCCTTTGGAGACAGGATGATCTGCACAAAAGATTATTGGCGACCTGATTGGTCCTATATGTCAACGATACACTATTGGCGACCGAATTAGTCCTAGATTGCCAGAAATTTATTTTGAATGAGCACGCGCCGTGGCGGGGTGTTGGACCGGATGATTTACGGACGATTTCTGTCGGGCGAATTGGGTGGCGACGGGCTGGATGTAGATTCTAAAGAAGAGTGATCGGCCTTCGGTGGCCGGTTACGCGCCATCCCGAGACGGAGGCTCAGCCAATTGACCGAGGCTATCGAAAAGAAGACCCCGGGGTCTACGTCGAGCCTGTGGCGACCGTTGAGTGTGCCTACTTTTCGTAATCTGTTGGCGGCCAATGTTGTGTCCGACATCGGAGCCTTCATGCAGAGCGTGGGTGCGGCGTGGATGATGATATCGCTCCACGCAGGACCGGCTTTCGTCGCGCTGATACAAACGGCCTCTTCCCTGCCCTATTTTCTTTTGGCCCTTCCTGCGGGCTCTGCGGGAGATATCGTCGACAGGCGCAAGCTGATTCTGGTGACAGAGGCGTGGATGACGATGGTGGCGCTGGTGATCTGCGTGCTGACCATCGGGCGCTGGATGTCACCTTGGCTGTTGCTGGTGTTGACGTTTGCGCTGGCGGCGGGGGATGCGTTCGAGACGCCGTCGTGGCATGCAATCATGCCGGAGCTGGTGTCGAAGGAAGATCTGCCGGCGGCGTCGGCGCTGAACGGAATCGAATTTAATCTGGCACGGGCTGTTGGACCTGCGCTGGCCGGTGTCGTGATAGCGGCTGCTGGTGTGGCTACGGCATTTGTAACTAATTTTGTGGCATTTTTCGGAGTGATTCTGGTTGTTCTGAAGTGGAAGCGGCCAGTTCGCAAGTGGACTGCACCGCCGGAGACGTTCGCAGGAGCTACGGTTGCCGCTATTCGGTACGTGCGCTACTCTCCCGAGATTCTCACCGTTGTCGTTCGAACGGGCGCTGTGATGTTTTTCTCAAGCTCGCTGTTTGCGTTGCTGCCGACGGTCTCGCGAAGCGTAAATGAGAGCGCGATCGGCTATGGGCTCCTGCTTGGATGCTTTGGGGCTGGGGCCGTTGGTGGTGCGCTGATCATGCAGTCGGCACGCGCGCGATGGTCGACCGAGATTATTGTGTCGACCGGTGTGGCGATTTTGGGGCTCGCGATTGTAGCGATGAGTGGGTTGCACCGGTTAGTCACGCTTGCTCCGGTGATGCTAATTGGTGGTGCGGCGTGGGTGCTCTTCATTTCGCTGATCAATGCGCTGGTTCAAAACCTGGCGCCGGATTGGGTGCGGGCAAGGGTGCTTGCAGTCTTCATCCTTGTGTATCAGGGATGTTTCGCTCTTGGGAGCGCGGTGTGGGGCGCGTTGGCGGAGAGACGGGGGATCGAGACTGCGCTGGTGGTGGCTGGGATTGGAACAGTCGCGACTACGGTGCTCGCGCTTCTCGCAGAGCTTCCGGAGGCGCCTGCAGATTTGAGCCCATGGAACCATTGGCATTTGCCAGTTACTGTCAGAGGGGGTGATTGTGATCCTGATATAGGACCTGTGCTGATCACGGTCGAATACTCTGTGATTCCGGAACGGATCGAGGAGTTCGTGGAAGCGATCCATGAGTATGGCCGGATACGATATCGGGACGGAGCGTATCGATGGGGAATTTACTATGATACCGAGACTGCGAATCAGTACCTGGAGATATTTCTGGTGCAATCGTGGGGGGAGCATCAGCGCCAGCATGAGCGGCTAACTCAGGCGGATCGCGAAGTGGAGTTGCGCATGCTGAGTTGCCTGACTAAAGACTTCGTGTTGCATCATCTTATCTATGCGGAGTCGAAGGAGTCGTAAGGCGGTATCGGTCGGGGCGTGGTGTATCTTCGGGGCAACGTTGGCGTTGTGAGACGGCAAATTAATTGGGAGGAATTGGTATGCTTCGTTTCCGCTGGGTATTGATAGTGTGGTCTGTTGTTGTGATGGCGGGGTGGAGCGGTGCAGCCGCGCAGGATCCGAACATGCTCTCCGGGTACTTCGAAGGCAAGCAGGTTGTGGTGAAAATGGATATGCCGGGGACGCAGAAGGGCGTGGATATTTATCCGGGGCGGCCACAGCCTCTGGATGTGAAGAGCTATTCGGATCGACTGAAGGATTTCGGGGTTTCGCTGCGTAACGGCGATGCCGTGATGGTCACGAAGGTAAAGGTTAATAAGGACAACGTTGAGTTTCAGCTTGGGGGAGGCGGGTTTGGAACGGCAGGGGACAATACGGATACTTCGGTTCACTTCACGCCGGCGGCTAAGAGCAGCCGAGAGAAGGAGCTTGAAGATCAACTGAATACGGAGACTGATCCAGACAGGCGGCGGTCGTTGCAGCGAGAGCTGGACTATGTGAGGGCTGAGCGCGAGAGGCGAGACCGGATCGAGCGTGCGCGAGCGGAGGACGACGCGGCGATGAGAGCGCAACAGGTCGCGATCAAGCGTCAGCAGGGTGGATCGAGGTTCAACGTGCGGGTTGATGCGCGGAAGATGGGTGATTCGCTGACGCCACAGGTTGTGATGGATGCGTTGGCGGCGTATGTAAGCTTCGGCGATGCGGGTGGCGCACCCGCGGGTGGTCAGCCTGCTGATGCTGCTCCGGGTGGGACGCCGGGGTTGATTGTGCGTAATCCCGAGCCGACTGCTGATCCGACGCCGGGGTTGAAAAAAGGAATGAGCAGAGATCAGGTGGAGGCCATGTTTGGCAAGGCCGTGGAGGCGCATGATCGAACAGAGAATGGCCTGACCATTACGTCGTGCACATTTATCAGTAAAGACGAGAAGGTGCAGGGTGATTTTGTGAATGGCGTGCTGGTGCAGTATTCCGTGTCTTCGCGCTGACAAGGTAGGTAGATAAGTACTCGGCGAGAAGAAGGTTGGCCGAGGAGGGATGGGTGCGTCCCCTGCAACTTCGGTGGGATGGGGTTCTCGCAACTTTCGGCTGGACTATGGGTATAGCAGGTTGCGTGCGGCAAAAATGCCGACGAAGGAGAAAGACAAACATGTTGAATAAAGCACGATTGATGGTGTTGGCAGCTGGACTTGTAGCAGTGACGGCGCCAATGACGATGCAGGCACAGGAGGTTCCCGGACCGCACCCGCATTATCTGCATGCGTTGAGCGACTTGCGCGCCGCGCGTCATTACCTGAACGATGGTTGGGCATGGGAGCCAGTACGGCATGATGACAATGCCGCGATTCGCGAGATCGACGCGGCGATCAATGAGATCAAGAAAGCCTCGATCGATGACGGCAAGGGATTGAACGATCCGTTCAGCATCGATACTCATCTGAGCCCGCATGACCGATTCCGGAAAGCGAATGAGCTTCTTTGGGCAGCGCACAATGACCTGTCGAAGGCAGAGGATGTGCCGGAGTCGCGTGGATTGCGCGACCGGGCGATCGGGCATGTGGATCGCGCGCACCAGATCGTAGATAACGCCCAGTCGACCGCACACTGGGAATAACACAATGTGTTCGGGAGGAGCGCGGCTTCGGCTGCGCTCCTTTTGTTTTAATTCGCTGCGCGAGTTGTAGCTAAAGAACTTTATTAAAAAACGTAGCCCCGGAAGGTGTCCGGGGCTGCGTCCTTTCAAAGACCTCAACTCGCCATCGTGGCAAGTCCGGTTCTTTTACTCTGTGCGCTAAGGTACTTGGTGTTAGTGGGTCTTTACTGCGAGACTGCTTTCGCTGTGGCCTTGCTGGCGTCCTTTACTCCTGTGGCGGTCTTTTCGCCGGCCTTCTCGGTGTAGTCGACTGTTACCTGGGTGCCCTTCTTGGCGCCGAGGTAGGTGTCTACGCTGCCCTTCTCGATGCCTTTGCCGGTGTCCTTAGTGCCCTTGACGACTGTGCTGTCGGTCCACTTGATGGTGTGCTCGGTGCCGTCAGCGGCCTTGACGACGAATGTCTTGGTGCCTTTGTCGACGCTCTTCACGACGCCGCTGAGGGCGTGGGCTACATCTTGTGCAAAGGAACTATGAGTTCCAACTGCGAATGCAAAGGCCATCAGTGCTGCGAGGAATATGCTGAACCGCTTCGTACGAAAGAGTGACATCGATCTTCTCCTTGATCTGGTTGTTATTGGGGAAATTTACGTCTGAGTTTGCTGGTGCTCCCCAGGCCTTTAACTCTTCACTGCTGGTCATTTGGCTTTTTGGGGTGATTTCTTCAAGGATAGCATCCGGGTTGTGGTCTAGGTTCGTAAGGTCTTTTTGGCAATTGATGAGGGATGCCCGCTCACCGAGAATGCTTGCTTTCGGTGGGAGCGGTTGGAAACGACCGAGCTGGATCTAATGATGCCAAGGCTGAAGCCTTGGCTTACCTTGAAGTAAAAGAAAGCCCGGGCTGTTGGCCCGGGCTTTGGTGTTCGAGAAGAAGTTAGTTTAGGCCGAGGCTTCTTCGGTTCCTGCGGCTTTGGCCTGCGCTACGGTCCAGTCGGGAGCGCCTACTTTGAAGCGGGCGAAGCGGCGGACGCTGATGTTTTCGCCGAGCTTTGCGACCTTCGTGGCGATGAGCTGCGCGATGGTCTGCGAGGCTTCCTTGATGAAGGGCTGATCGAGGAGGCAGAACTCTTCGTAGAACTTCGCGAGCTTGCCCTCGAGCATCTTCTCGATGATGTTCGCTGGCTTGCCGGTCGCCGCGGCCTGGGCGCGATAGACGTCCTTCTCGCGCTCGAGGTCGGCCTCGGTGACGTCTTCGCGGCTGACGAAGCGCGGGTCGACGGCGGCGATGTGCATGGCGATGTCGCGGAGCAGCTCCTGGAAGTCTTCGGTGCGGGCGACGAAGTCGGACTCGCAGTTGAGCTCGAGGAGTACGCCGATCTTTCCGCCGGCGTGGATGTAGGTTCCGACTGCGCCCTCATTGGTGGTGCGTGAGGCCTTCTTCGCAGCCGAGGCCATGCCGCGCTTGCGGAGGACGACGAAGGCGTTTTCCATGTCGCCTTTGGCTTCCTGGAGAGCCTTGAGGCAGTCGCCCATGGGGGCGCCGGACTTTTCGCGGAGTTCCTTGACGAGTTTTGCGTCGATTTTGCGGTGTGTCAGCCATGATGGTAGTCATAATCCTTCTATTGATGATGCGGTGTGAGTGTTAATGGATCGTTGACGCAGAAAGAGCGTGGCGCCGAATTCGCTTTCGCGGGCTGCCACGCTCCACTGAGTGAGTGTTCGTGACTGCCTTAGACGGCGGCCTGGGCCGAGATGGCTTCTGAGTCGGCTTCGGGCTCGGAGGCGGCAGGGGCCTTGCGGATGTTTCCGCCGAGGACGGCCTCGAGGTCGACGGTCTCGTCTTCGTCGGCAGCAGCCTGCGACGGGCTCGGCAGCGGCGTGGATCTCGCCGGGCTCGATCTCGCCATCTTCTCCGATGTACTCGGGGGAGACTTCAAGCGGCTGAACGTCGGCGGCTTCGGTGGCGAAGGCCTTCTCGGAGACCATCTGGACGCCTTCGTATGCGGAGTCCGCGATCTTCGTGGTGAAGAGGCGGATGGCGCGGAGGGCGTCGTCGTTGCCGGGGATGACGTAGTCGACGACGGTTGGGTCGCAGTTGGTGTCGACGACGGCGACGACCGGGATGCCAAGCTTGCGGGCTTCGGCGACGGCGATGGCTTCGTTGTTGGAGTCAACGACGAAGATGGCGTCGGGAAGGCGCTTCATGTTCTTGATACCGGCGAGATTGGTCGACAGGTGCTTGCGCTCGCGCTCGAGCTTGATGACTTCCTTCTTGGTGAGGAGCTCGTAGCGGCCGTCGGTGGACATGTCGTCCAGTTCCTGGAGACGCTTGACCGACTTCTGCACGGTGATCCAGTTGGTGAGAAGACCGCCGAGCCAGCGGCTGTTGATGTAGGGCATGCCGGCGCGGGTTGCTTCTTCAGCGATCGCGTCCTGTGCCTGGCGCTTGGTGCCGACGAAGAGGACGAGCTTGCCGGTGGAGGTCAGGTCGGTGACGAACTTGGACGCCTCTTTGAACATCTTGAGGGTCTTCTGGAGGTCGATGATGTAAATGCCGTTGCGCTCGCCGAAGATGTACTCCTTCATCTTGGGGTTCCAGCGCTTGGTCTGATGCCCGAAGTGAACGCCAGCTTCGAGCAGTTCTTTCATAGTGATATTTGCCAATGTAGCTCCTTGGTTGAGGCGGCCGAGTGTGAGCATCGGTGCCTGGATTGATCCCTCGTAAGGGAGATTTGACTCCTTGCCTCCGATGCAGTGAGGTGCTCGGAGGGTGATGCGATACGATGTCCGGAGCTAAGTCAGTTCCTGGCTAGTCTAGCTCCCGTTGTCGAGGCCAAGCTGAAGACTGAGAACTGAAGCAACAGCAAAGAACCTTGCTGAAACGCTATTTAGCGTTTGCTGAACTGGAAGCGAGCGCGAGCGCCCTTCTGACCGTACTTCTTGCGCTCCTTACCACGCGAGTCGCGGGTAACGAGGCCTTCTGCTTTGAGCGCCTTGCGGAGCTCGGGGTTGAAAACCATGAGAGCGCGGGCGATGCCGAGCTTGACGGCGTCGGCCTGTCCCATGACGCCGCCACCCTTTACGGTGGTGATGACGTCGAAGGTCTCGCCGATGTCGGCGATGCCGAGGGAGCGGCTGGCGGCTGCGCGCTGCTGCGCGGTGACGAAGTAGACGTCACACTCTTTTTTGTTGACGGTGAATTTGCCGCTGCCCGGACGCAGGAAGACGCGTGCGATCGAGGACTTGCGACGGCCGGTTCCGTAGTACTGAATCAGATCTGCCATGGTGCTCCTTGAACTTGTAAGAGGCCCGGGGCTGAAGCCCCTCTTGTCGGCCCGTTGCTGTTCAGTGGGCTAAAGCCCACTGCTAATCCCAAAAACCAAAACTTGAGTCAACGAACCCTGTGAACTAAACTTAGGCCTTCGAGCTTCTGGTGCTCCTGATGGGGGTGCGTTGGCACCATCACTTTGGAGGTGAGCACCTTGGGCGCGTTGGAGGCATGGAAGTCCATGGCAACGGGCTGCTGGGCGAGGTGCGGGTGCTGCGCGCCCTTGTAGACCTTGAGCTTGGTGGCCATCTGGCGGCCCATCTTGTTCTTGGGCAGCATGCCCTTGACGGCCTGCTCGACGATGGCTTCGGGGCGACGGGCGAGAAGCTTGATGAAGGACTCTTCGCGGAGACCACCGGGGAAGCCGGTGTAGCGGCGATAGAGCTTCTGGTCAGACTTGAGGCCGGTCAGAACGATCTTTTCGGCGTTGATGATGATGACGTGATCGCCCATATCGATGTAGGGGGTGTAGAGGACGTTGAGCTTGCCGGCGAGGATGGAAGCGGCTTGCGTGGCGAGGCGGCCGAGGGTCTTGCCGCTGGCGTCGAGCAGGTACCACTTGCGCTTGATATCTTTGCCGCTCGGAATCGTAGTGGACATCGTTTGAGTTACTCCTTGATTCTGCCGTCTTCAGTGTTCGGCGTGGTGCAGGAAGAAATTGGTGCAAAGTTGGTGGTTCGTTAGGAACAAGCGGAAAAGCAAAGAGCGATTGTTCCAGAGCAGGGCGGCGTGGCGAAGGAGGAGAAGATTTGCTCTCTACCACAACACGCGGAATAGTGCCGCTTGACCTGGACTACGCACAACCTATGGGATGGGTGCTTCAGGGGCGGCTATCGTGAAGCTGCTCCCCAGTGGATCCATCACGGATGCCTCGGGTGCCTGAACTTGCCTGGGAACAGTGAAGACACAGACGTACAGACGCGAGACTGCGCGAGTGGATAGAATAACGAACTGGCCGCGTGAAGTCAATGGAGTACCTGGGGATGGCTCCGTTAGGATGCTACTATCGGCGAATTTGGGGTGGGAGGGTTGTGAAGAATGGCAGAGACTGCAGTTAGCCAAGGCTTGAAAGGATCACGGGTCGGCGGGGGAGGGTCTGGTTCGGCAGGCCGGACTCGCGGGTCCGGACGGCGGTTTGGGTGCTGTTTACGCTGGGCATCTGTGTCCATTTTGCGCTGGCTTACAACCTGGAGACCGATTATCTCGACCTGAGAGCCTATACGCAGGGGCTGGAGAAGACGCCTTACCAGTACCGGATTTTAATGATGTACGTGTTCCGGTTGCTGTCGAGCCGGCACATCGTCGTGGCGCTGGCGCAGCATGCTGAGCATATGCATGTTCCGGTCCAGTGGAGGATGCCGCAGCAACTGGTGCAGATTGGCGTTGCGATTGTGAGCCTGTTCGGGGGTGTTCTGGCAACGGCGGGTACATTGACGAAGCTGACCGGGGACAGGATCTTCAGCCGCTGGATGAGTCTGCTTCTGATCTATATGGCTTATTTCAATCTGGCGCCGAGCTGGGGGCTTGGCTATACGTTTCCGTACGATACGCCGAGCCTGCTGTTCTTCTGCATCGGGGTGTATCTGGTGGTGAGTGGGCGGGATCTGCTGTACTACCTGGTTTATCCGATCGCAGTGTTGAATCGGGAGACAATCTGCTTTCTGACGATTTTTTTCCTGATCTGGAAGTGGCAGGAGCTGCGAGCGAGAGACGGAAAACTGACGCCGCGAGATGCGTGGCGGCTGGCTGCACATGGGTTGGCTCAGGCGGCGATATGGATTGCGCTGAAGTTGTGGCTGGCGCACCGGTTTGCAGTGAACACGTACGACTATGGGTCGCGGGTGACGAATCCTCCTGTCGTTGGCAGGGTGATGCTGAATATTCATGAGCTGGTGCTACCGCAGCAGTGGCCGGTGTACCTGAGCGTCTTCGGGTTTCTGCTGCCTGTGGTGTGGTTGCAGCGGAGATGGATCGGGAACCAGGGTATCTATTGGGGATGCATGATTCTCGTTCCGCTTTGGTTTGTGGGGATGTTCTTTATGGGGCTACTGCCGGAGATACGGATTTTTTCAGAGCTGAGCGCGCTTCTGGTGCCGGCACTGGGTTTGATCGTGTATCACCGGTTTGTTCCCGCGGCAGAACGAACTGCAATCGGCTGAGGGTTAATGAAGCGCCGTCGGGTTCGCGATCGAGAGGTCTGATGAGGGCGACGAGGTCGTTCAGGTTTGTGGCGGTGCTGCTTGCGATAGTTGCCGTTTTTGTGACGCCGGCAGGAGCGCAGCAGAGTACGGCCGCGGGGGCGCCGGAGGATCTCTCACTGCGGGCGGCGGAGTTGCTGGTGGGGAAGGCGCTTTTCCTGCGCGGGTTTTATATCAGCAATGACCTGACGTATGACGCGGCAGGGCGGGTACAGGGATCGCCGAAGGTGGGCGACTGGACGCTGGCGGCGGTGAATGTGCAGAAGGTGGAGCGTCGCGGAGCGGGCGAGATTGAGATGGACGGGGTGCGGGTGGCCATTCGATATAACACCGACACACACGAGTTTCAGCGGCATGAGCTGAAGGATGACAAGTTGCGCGTGGTAGTGAAGGACACGGGCGATGCGAAGCGGTTGGAGGAGGCTTTTGGGGCGATGTTTTCGATTGGGATCGATCCGGCGTTTCAGCGGTCGATGCCGGAATATTGGAGACATTATTTCGATCCGTCACTGGCGTGGCCGCAGGATGGGTTGAGTGGGCAGACGATCTATACATTGAACGGCGGGGCGCTGTATGGAGCGGCGGATCAGACGAAGGATGTGATTGCGCCGAAGGTGGAGCATCGTGCGGAGGCGAAGTATAGCGACTTCGCGGTGCGGGACAAGGTGCAGGGGTCGATTCAGATGCGGATGGTGGTGGATGCGAGTGGGACTCCGCAGCGGATCAGCGTGGCTCGGCCGCTAGGCTATGGGCTGGATGCGAGCACGGTTGAGGCGATGACGAAGTGGCGGTTTTCGCCGGGGACGCGGAGTGGTAGCCCGGTGGCGACAGGGGTGGTGGTGGAGGAACAGTTTTCGCTGACGGGTCCGCCCCGGTAGTTAGTGCACGAGCTGGGTGGGGCTGGGTTGCTGTCCGAAGCTGGTTCGGAGCAGGCGGGGGATGATGGGTTTGCGATGCGGACGCGGTGGGGTGCCGGGGATGGGTGGATCGAGGCGATAGAGGATGAGCAGGTTGCGCTCGGGGTCGTCGAGTGCGGGAAAGGCCGCGACGCGGTGGAGGTGGTACATGGGGGCTAGGGCGTCCATCTTGTCGTCGTCGACCTGGTTCCAGGCGATGTACCAGCCGGGGCGGTAGGCCTGGACGCGGACGGGGAGATCCATGGTGCCGAAGTCGTCACAGATGGAGGGCAGGCCAGTCATGAGCGAGAGCTGGGAGCCGCTGATGGAGAGGATGAGCGGGTTGTGGCTGGGATCGGCTGAGATGATCTGGCGGATCTGGGCCGCGGCGGTGGTGAAGGTGTAATCGGGTGTGCGGACGTAGTGGAGGGTCTGGCGGGCGTCGGTGATGGTGACGACCGCGAGGACAGCCATGATGGAGGCTACGGCAAGGCGGTGCAGATAGGTTGCGCCGAGGGTGCGGGTGCGGGGGGCTGAGGTCCAGAGGGTCGAAAAGACCATGGGGATGAGGAGCGTGAGAGGGACGGCGATGACGAGGTAATAGCGGGGCTGCAGGTTGTCGTGGTACGCGAGGAAGGCTGCGTAGCCTACGGCCCAGAGGAGAAGCGTGGGAATGAGCGGGTTTCGTAGGAGTCGCGGACGGAGGAGGAAGACGGAGACGGCAGCGAGAAGGGCAAGGGGGTAGAGGATCTTGCCGATCCAGAGGCCGTCGGCGATGGTTTCGGCCAGAACGGAGAGGATGTTGGTGGGGGTCACGCCGGTGTAGGCGTTGGCGCTGAAGAGGTAGTGGTAGTCCGGGAGGAAGTGCGGACGGACGACTAAGAGGTAATAGCTGAGCCAGGTGACCGCGGCCAGGATTGCTGGTGGAAGGCTGAGGCGGAGAAAGGGGCGGACTCGGTATCCCGCGCGGGCCCAGAGGAGCCAGGCTATGGCGGGAAGGACGAAGATGGCCGTGGTCTTGGTGAGGACCATGAGGGGCAGAAGAAGACCGAGAGCGAAGGCGGGGAGAGCGCGGATGAGGCGGGTTTGGGTGCGCGTGGCGGGAGTTTTCTGCTGCGGGATATAGTGCTGCGGAGGCGTGGCGTAGGAGGCTGCAAGGAGAGCCAGAAGCGTGAGGAGGATCAGTAGCGGCTCCAGGATGGCCATGCGGGTGAAGACGTAACAGAAGGGGCTGACCGCTAGTAGGAGGACTGCGATGGCTGGGGCGAGGGAGGTTCCGGATCTTTTTTCGGCGGTGGGAGTTTGCCATCGGCGAAGCAGGAAGTAGGAGGTGAGGAGAATGCCTCCGAAGATGGCGACGGTGAGGGCGCGAGCGGCTGCGAGGTTGACGCCGGTGAAGCGAAAGAGAGCGGCTTCGAGAAGAGGCCAGACAGGGAGGGCGGCGGCGGGATTGAAATCGCCGGGGACGTGCCAGTGGCCGCGCTGGAAGTGGCGGATGGCGGCATCGCCGTACCAACCCTCGTCGGTGTACTTCGCCCAGTCCATCCAGGGGGAGTGGTTGGGGAAGTCGGCGTTGAGGTGGAAGGCGTGGAGAACGAAGAAGATGGCAGCGACGAGGAGGAACACGGCCTCGGCGATCTGAAAGAGACGAGACGTGCTGGGGTGCGACTGATTCATGGGCCCTAGTAGTTAACGCAGTTTTGTGACGAGAGTTCCAGAGTATTACAGAAATGCGACAGATACAGAGGCTGACAAGTTTGCGGACATGTCGAGCAATCGGATGGGGCTTGCGGCGGAATGCAGGATGCTATTCTTTACCCTCAATCCATTGAGAGGCGAGAAGCTAAGCCGATGGTGCAGGGCCCCAAGAGAGTCGTAAGCGTTCTGCTTTGCTTGATTGTACTGTCGGCGGGTTTTCTGGACTATTGGAGTTACAGCCAGGCGTTTTATCGGGAGCCTGGAATCTGGATGGACGTCGTATCGGGGACGGCGCAGGCGCCGGGACAGTACCGGATCGGCGTGATCGATACCGCTTACTTTCTGAGCCAACATACCCACCTGACGCTTCGGCTTATGCTGACGGTGCTGGACGTTGTTGCAGGATTTATTGCGGTCTTTGCGCTGTTTCTGGTTTTGCGGCGTTCTGCGGTTTATAGCCGAGCCAGCGGGGCGGCGCAGTGGTTTGGCGCGGCCAGTTTTGTGGTGCTCATCCAGTTTTATTTGGCATGGTTGCTTTGGTACCAGAAGCCTGAGACGCTGCCGACGGCGGCGATGCTATCACTTGCATTGCTGCTCTTGACGGTGCGGCTGCCGTCGCCGGGGTTGTCGATGATTGGTTTGCTGTTGCTTGCCGTGGCGCAGGGGTTTGTACGCGCGGATGTTGCGTTTGCACTGCATGCCGGGGTGTTGCTGGTGTGCCTGACGCCTGCGGGCCGGGGGTTTGCGCTTTCCCGCCGGCTGCAGGCAGGTACTAGCCTGGTGGCTTTAATACTGGTGCTGGGAGTTCAGTATTGGCTGATGAAGAAGATGTACCCGCTGGCGAACTATGGCGATACAGCAGTGCTGCAGCTGCTTTACAACATTAAATCGGTGCAGAGCTTTGTTCCGTTTGTTCTGTTAATGACTCCGGTTGGTTGGACGGCGGTGATGGTGGCTCGTCGGCGCTACAAGATGGAGGCTGGTGGGGCCGGAATGTTTGCGGCGGCGATGATTTTTGTGGGGATGTGGTTGACGGTGGGGAGGATCAAGGAGGTGCGGATCTTTCTTCCGTTCGCGCTGGCACTGGCACCGTTGACGGTGGGGTTGGCAATGCAATGCTTTCTGCGTGATGTTGATGGTGTGGAGACGCAGGGGGGTTGAGTTCGAAAGACTGAGCCGATTGAACTGCGGGCAGGGCTTCAGCGCAAGAGAGGCGCTATCTCGGTGGGGGCGGAGTTCGCGACGCGTCGGCAGAGTTCGGGAGCGGTCGATCGCGGCAGGACGAGGTAGTGGGGGTCGTTCTGATTTACGTTTCTGAAGTCATATTTGGAACACACCTGCCAATCATCGATAGGAAGATAGTGGCTGGCATGTTCTATTCCATCTTGGTCCAAGAAGAAGAAATCGGGATGAGTTGTCGCGCATGCTGCAAAGCGTTCCTGAGACGTCAGTCGGGCTTTGTCTCTCCCGTTCACCAGGCCGGCCAGGTCGCAGATGTCGGCGCGAGAAAAGTAACCGACGTAGCCGATGTCAAAGGCGACTCCGCGCTTGCCCTGCAAGGCTTCGAGGTGATCGGTTTCGAATTGTGTGAGCAAGGTCGCGCGATCTCGCAACATGCGATAGAGCTTGATGGACTCGAATGGGAGAGCAAGCAGAAGAAGCGCGAGGAAGCAGTAGGCAAGGGTCTTGCTCTGGTTCTGGAATCGCTGATCGGGCTGGGGCGTGCTCAGTTCGAGGATGTTCCAGAGGATCGAAAAAAAGAGTGCCCAGACGAAGTAGCGGGCTCCCTGAATCTGCTGGCCTCGCGCAGCGGCTAGGGAGAACAAGATTGGAAAAGCGAGATTGGCGAAGAGAGTCGTGAGGGAAAGGCGTCGCTCGCGCCAGAGCAGAACGACGGTTAAGAGCCAGAGGAGGAGGATTCCAACTCCGAAGGAAAGCGCACCTGCCATGATCTTCGCGCTCACGTAGAGAGTGCCGCCCCAATCCGCAACGCCGCTAGATTTTGCTATGGCCGTGTCGGGAAGGAAGACGTGCATTCTTAGCCTGATGAAAATAATGGCGAGAATGCCGCCGAAGAGAAGATGGCTTCCACTTAAGAGTGCGCTGAGGACCCGATTTGGCTTCGATTGCCCCTGTGAGTTGAAGAGAGGCTTCCAGACAAGGATGACGAAGGCCAAACCGCACAGGAGTATGAGTTCGGTGCGAAGGAGAACGGTGAAGAAGCCGAGCGCGACACAGGCCAGATACTGCGGGAGGGTGGAGGTGGAGCGGTTTGACTGGCGAAAGGTGGCCCAGCAGAGAAGGCCGACGAAACAGAGGGAGAGGCCGGTCTCCATGCCGTCATCGAGCCAGCGGACAGCTGACGGACCAACGAAGATCAGAAGCAGAATCAGTCCGAGGAGACGGGCAAGGGAGTCGCGTGGGATCGACTTGAGAAACAGGATCGCGAGACCAGTGACAAGAAACAGATGCGCGCACGTTGACACAACGCGGGGAAGATTCGGTGAGGTGAAAAAGGCGCGGAAAAACGCAAGCACATAGACGTACAGGAGGCTGGATGCACCATAGCTGGGATGCACGCCGTCGTAGGTGATGAGATGGGTGTGGAAGAGATTGTCGGCGTATCGGAGATGGATGAAGGCGTCATCCTGGACTCCAGCCCATGAGAGGACTACCCACAGCAAAAGCCATAGGGCCAAAACTGAAATCGTCCAACGATAGGCCTTATCGGTCAAATGGAATCACCTTTTCACAGTTGGCTGAAGCGATGGCGCTGAGAGGTAAGGGACAAACCTACTTACTCATAGGCGAGGGCGTCGATGGGATCTTTGCTGGCTGCCTTGAGGGCCGGGTAGAGAGCACCTAGGATGGCACCAATGAAGGCAATGAGGATGGCCTTCCAGACGTAGGGAACGTTAATGACGAAGTCGAGGGTGGGAAATCGGGCTTCCAGCGCTGCGCTGAGGGCAAAGCTGGCAGCGATGCCGAGAGCGATGCCGACGAAGGCGAGAAGGCTGGTTTCGCGAAGCACGATGCCGACGATGTAGGCGCGGGAGGCTCCCATAGATTTGAGGATGCCGATCTCGCGGGTGCGCTCCATGACGGCTGTGTACATCGATTGGAAGATGACCAGGAACCCGATGACAACTGCGATGCCGATGACGACGCGAAGGCCAATGTTGAAGCCGGGGAGTGCGTTGGGGGTCATGGAGGAGAGATATTCGTCGGTGGTGATGACGTTGTACTGGGCCATGCCGGGAGTGGCGAGGATGGACTTTCGCACGTCGTCCTCGTATTGGGGCGGGTGTTCCGTCTTGAGGTAAAAGGCAGTGGCTTTGCCTTCAGTGCCGGTAAGGGTGCCCATCGTATCAATGGGGATGAACTTACGGCCACCCTTGCCGTGCTCAACGATGCCGGAGATGCGGAAGGGATGGTTGAGGATGGTGAGCGTGTCGCCGACTTTTTTCCCGGCGCCGACGTAATCGTCGACGATGACGTCATAGGGGGTTTGAAAGGGTCCACCGGAGCGGAAGACGAAGGGAAGCAGGCCGTCGTAGGTCTTGAAGTCGATGCCGTAGATGTTGTCGAGGGAACTGGTGATCTGGATGTTGACCGGGGCAACGACCTTGATATGGGGGATCTGGGCGAGGATGTCGGCGACCTTGATGGAGGCGCCAGCGGGGCTCATGCCGATGAAGTTGTTGGTGCTGCTAGGCCGGACGAACATGTCCATACCGATGCCGTTGGTTCGATCCTTGAAACCGTTGAGCTTGCCCATCAGGATGGCGGTGATGGAGAGGATCATGATGACTTCGATGGCGATAGCGAGGCAGCTGATGAGCGAACGCAGAGGACGATGGACGAGATTGCCGACAACCAGTTTATTCATGCTTGTACCAGTGTATGGGAACGGCGAGAAGCCGGAGGACAAGGCGGCTCGCTCCAGCGACGGCATCGCATCTCGCAATCGACAAGTAAAGGGAGAACTTCTGATTTTTCTAGGGATCAAGGCGATGGAAGAGCGATCGCAATCTTAGCGCAGCTCCTTGAAAACACAAGCGACCGCCAACGAGCGCTCAATCAGTGCACTCGGAGATAGATGGAGCTCGGATGGTGGCCGCTAGTAATTTGAAGTCCCTGGTCGAACTTCGCAGGCCGGTAGTTAGGGAGGCATTTTGCGAGTTCATCGGGTGTTTCGTGATGCAGCATTGAAAGCGAAGCAGCGATGCTATAGTGCTCGTTCTGCAGCAAGAAAGCATGAAGCAAGGCGGTCTCGTGACAGAAAAAAAGCTCCGAAGTAAGGATGTTTGGAGAGTAGTCGTAGGGAAACATGATGTCGTGGAAATGAACCCACGTGCCTGCGGGCAGAGTTGGAAGAACATCGCAAATCAGTTGTGTAACTTCACCGGCTGGACCCAACGTATGGCTCGAATCGACAAAGAAGAGGCCGCTGCCTTGCAACATCTCGGCCAATGGTAAGGCGCTGTCTTCAAATTTTTCCTTGATAAGACGAAGCGTTCCTGCAGCCGCTTGCTGCACCAGAAACTCGGTTGGATATGGTTCGATACAGATGATTTCCGGTTTGTAACCAGCGTGTTCAGCCGCGAGAATGCAGATAGCAGTGGAGACTCCGCATCCAATTTGAACGATTCGTGGCGGCCTCTGCGACCGAACGAAGCAATAAAGAAAATCTGCTTCGATCGGACCAAACCCTTCCGGCAGACCGTTCATGTCGCAGGCGCGTTGATGCAGGGAGCTTGCGGTCATACTGGAACCGAGGCCGCGAGTGCAGGAGGAGACAAATGCATTCTGGGACGAAAGATCAGCGCCGGCGATGTGGGTCATACTGCGAGGCTTTCTCCAAGTCGTCGTGGCCCGGAGTTGCTTAATCGAAGGAATTTCCGAATAGAAATGACGAGGCAGAACATCAACCTTGATAGACTGCCCAAATTCAAAGGTTGAGCGCATCAGCCGCTTTACCTGACCTTTCAACCCCATGCCAGAATTTTCTCCTGAAGAAGGATATGATTCGCCCATTTAGCGCCGGAAATGTAAATGGACAACGGCATTCCTTTTTTGCTGAGTATAGCGAATATCAGGAACGCATTCGGAACTGCTTTTAGAAATGCTCAGGCAGTTTCTCGGGGGACGAGAAGAAAGGGGCACTGCACTAAGTCCACCAATCGCCACACTGATTGCAATTTCGTGCAATGAGAGTTCGCGAGCCATTCCTATTATTTCTCTTTCCACAATCGTTCTATCTCCTCCGATTCTGGACTGGAAATTTTCAGGACCTACACTTGCGAGAGACCTCCGTTAGGACGTCGCGCGGGCATACTTTGGACTGGCCTTCCGCGGCGGATCATAATGCCTTCGGGACCGATAAAGAAGGTTCCAAGCACTGGCATGACATAGGCGCCCAATACCGCGGCGAAGACAATAGCGATGACGGTGTAGACGCACATGTAGATGATGGCGCCGATGTCTCCTTCGGGAGCTGCATGGGCGTAGAGAACGAGGACGAGGAGACCCCACGGGGTTTTGCGAGTGTCTCCGCAAAGCGAGTCGAAGATGGTGAACAAGCAAAGCCAAACCGCGGGCGCGAGAAAGAGAATTCCTTTCCAGCCGAGATCGTGGTAGGCACTCGCTGTAGAGGAAAACGAGATGCCCGTGGTTTCGTCTTCTTCGCCCAACAAGCCCACCTCGTGAGCATAGATATTTCCGCTCAGCAGGAAGGGCTTGTCCTTCCAGATGAAGTGGGGAACGACATTCTCCAGCGCCGCGACAATTGGATAAATGCCGTAGGTGCCCGACTGTTCGGTCACATTATTCAGGGCATCGTCGATCGAGATCATCTCTAGACGGTCAAAAAAGCCCTGCGGTTGATTGTAATAGCCAAGAACGCGCTCCTGATACATGCCTGCAGAAGATTCACTATATTGTTCGCGAACGTATCCGAGGTGGGACAGCAGGGAGAGAGAGGTTTGGATGTTGACGTCGCCTGACTCCTCTCGATAGTTCCTTCCATACTGGGCGTATGGAACCATGAATTCAAACATGAAGACAATTCCGAGAGTGACGCCAAAAATTTGGGCGCGGGATACCTTGTAGCGCTGAGAGGCGGCTGCCAGGGTGAGCGCGGCGAAGGGTGCGAACATTCCCTCCTTGGAATAGCTAAGGACTCCGAAGGCAAACGAAATCCCCGCTGCAATCAGGACAGGCTATTGACGCAGCGGGTTCCTCCGCTGCGCCGAATGGTATTGATGACTCCGAGAATAATTGCTAGAGGAAAAAAGCGGTTGAGTTGATTGAGCGCACTGAGCGCCGTCCCATTTCCCCCGGGCAGAACGCGGCCGGCGACAAACATCAAAATGCCGGCGACCAGACAGCCCACTGTTGCGGTTTGAAGGTTGGAGTCTGTAACCATTCTTCCGAGAAGCGCGCGCTTAGTCGACAACTTCTTGCTGAAGTAGACCGCCACCAGCATCATGCACATGCCGGCGAGATAGACCGACATCGTCAGGATAGGGACATATAAATTGGTGTCCGCCGCTTCTCCGAGATAAGCCTTTACGCAAAGGCCGACGATGACTCCGAGGGTCGAATTGAAGAAGATAAACGCGCCGGAGGTTCGGGTGAATCCACCCGCCAGGTTGAAGGCAATGGCGGCAACGATAATGTAGAAGGAACAAAGGAGAGAGAAGGTGGGGTTCGTTCCCTGGAATAGCTGGATCGCACAAAGTATCCCGGCAAAGTAAAAGACGGGCACCAGGGGGACGCGTTCGGGGAAAGGCAGGCGCACTCGTTTTCTTTCTGGACCGGGACGGATTTCGGCCTTCAGCCGAGGACCGATGGGCGTGCTAAACCTTCGATACGAAAGCTTCCCTGATGATAGTGTCTGCTCTATGGCGAGTCAAAGCCCGCCCGACTCAGAGCGTAGGTCGCTGCCAGGGTTTGCGGCTGGCGGTTGTATGGGGCTGACAACGGGTGAGAACGGCTCCCTTATCGAAGCAGGGGCATTGCCCGCAAATCGTTGCAATGATTCTGAGTTCGACGCCTAACCAATTTGGTTCCAAGGATGTGGATTGGTAGCGTTTCGCTAAATGGGGCTTTGACTTTGGCAAATATTCCGGTCTATTCTTCGAGGGACTGGCGCGCTTTCCATTAGGTGGCGTGCGTCGGCGGGCGGTTGGACTGTACCGATATAGGTTGAACGGAGCGAATGGAACGATTCTGCGACGAGCTGCGATGGGAGCGGGAGCGGCGCCAGGTCTCGATTGAGAGGATCTGCGAGGAGACGAAGGTTTCGCTACGTCATCTGCTCGCGCTGGAGGCCGGGGAGTACGGGGCACTGCCGGGTGGAGTGTTTCGAAAGGGCATCGTTCGCAGCTATCTGTCCGCGCTTGGGCTGGACGAAGCGCCTTGGATTGAGCGATTTGAGGCGAGTCTGCGGGAGAGTGGCGCGCACAGCAGCGAGGCTGAGGACTGGACTGAGTTCGCCGAGAATGTGCGAAGGAACAGGGTCGGGTCTGAGTCCAAGACTGGCTTGCGATGGGTCGGGCGTGGCTGCAATGGTGACATCGCTGGCAGCAATTGGTTGGAGTGTGTGGAAGTTTGCGCTGCATGGCCGGTTGATTCCGTAGCGGTGGCCGTTGCGCGGTTTGCGTTCCTATCAGCCGGATTCTCATTTTGAAGCCAAGGCCTTGATTCGGCCAGTACGCCCTTCGTGCGCGCCGATACCGACAAAAACAAATAAAATGGGCCTTGGGGTTGTCGCTTGGGAACCGAGAAGGCGAGCGATGATCGGTAGATTACGATTTAAGAGTGTCTAACGTGGGAGGCCCCATCGCGAAATTAGAGACGCGCCTGTCGGGTCGGCACGTGGCGAGTCTGGACGGTCTCCGCGGACTCGCATTCCTGATGATCTTTTTTCGGCACTATGGGTTGACTTCACACCAGTACCGACATGGATGAAGTGGGTCGCCTATCTGTGCGACGGTGGCTGGATGGGAGTCGATCTATTTTTTGTGCTTTCCGGCTTTCTGATCACTGGAATCCTGCTGGATACACGGGAGCTCCCAGGTTATTTCAAGAATTTTTATGTACGACGTGCACTTCGTATTTTTCCTCTGTACTACACCATGCTGGCGGTGCTGTTTCTCCTGACACCCTGGCTGCATCTGCAGTGGCACACGGGGCACATTGCGTACTTGTTTTATGCGGGAAACATCGCTTACAACTTGAACCCGGATCTTGCCCAGGTGCGCCCAGCCGTGTCATTTTTGCACCTGTGGTCGTTGGCGGTGGAGGAGCAGTTTTACCTGATATGGCCGCTTGTTGTGCTTATGGTCTCAAGTCGTCGACGCCTGGCGTGGATCTGCGGAGGCTCTCTTTAGGAGGACTGGCGGTGCGGGTGGCCTGTTGCTTTGGCTGCCCCGCGAGGCGCCTATGAATGGTGCTATGCCCAGTTACCCACGCACATGGACGGCATGCTTTATGGAGCCTGGCGGCGATCTGGATACGGACGCTGCCCTTAGAAGCAGGCGCTGCGAAGGACGCGAAAGATATTACCGTATGCACTCGGAACGCTGGGCTGGTGATTGCGATCGGTGGGATCGATTTTCATTCGATTGCAATGACGGTATTTGGCTTTCCTGTCCTCGCCGCAACCTTCGCTTGTCTTCTATTGCTGGCTTTGCAAGATGCATCGCTGGTGAACCGGTTAGGGAAGATTACGGGACTGCGCTTTATCGGGCGTTACAGCTACGGGATGTATGTCTACCACATACTTTTCTGGCGCGGCCTGAGCGTGGATGCAGCCGTGGTTGCAGATTCGACTGCACTCGAATGTACTGGGCGGCGTGAGTTTTGTGCTTCTCATGCTAGGCGGGAACGCTGGTTTTGTCTGTGGCGAGCTACGAACTGTATGAGAAACAATGGCTAACGCTCAAGAGACGGTTTGCATATGAAAAGCCCGAGACTGAAATTGCCGTTTGATGCGGGATGCTGCCGTTGAAGGATCGATAGGCGCCAATGGGTGAGCGTCTTTGCCGGGCCGGGGATGCACGGGTAAAATAAGAGGGTTGCATGCTGTCGGGGCTAAGTGTCCGGGCAGGTACTCTCTGGAGGAGTTGTTTTGGCTAAACGCGACCGTTTTCTTTTTACAAGTGAGTCTGTGACTGAGGGACATCCCGATAAGATCGCCGATCAGATTTCCGATGCGATTCTGGATGCCTGCCTTGCGCAGGATCCCTACAGCCGTGTGGCGTGCGAGACGCTGACCTGCACCGGACTGGTGGTGATTGCCGGGGAGATCACAACGAAGGCTTATGTGGACTTCCAGAGCCTGGTGCGCGGAACGGTTGCGGCGATCGGGTATGACAATGCGCTGTATGGGTTCGACTCGAACACCTGCGCGGTGATCTCGACGATCAATAAGCAGTCCGGCGATATCGCGATGGGCGTGGATACGGGCGGCGCCGGCGACCAGGGCATGATGTTCGGTTATGCGACGAACGAGACGCCGGAGCTGATGCCGACGCCGATCTCGCTGGCGCATAAGCTGGCGCACAAGCTGAGCGAGGTTCGCAAGAACGGGTTGATGTCGTATCTGCGGCCTGATGGCAAGAGCCAGGTGACGGTGGAGTATGACTCGAACCACAAGCCGGTGCGGGTGGACGCGGTCGTGATCTCGACGCAGCATGCCGAGAACGTTGGAAACGAAGAGTTGCGCGCGGACATCCTGAAGAACGTGATTCAGGCTGTGATTCCGTCGAACCTGCTGGACGAGGACACGAAGTACCACATCAATCCGACGGGGCGGTTCGTCGTCGGTGGGCCGATGGGCGATACCGGATTGACGGGACGGAAGATCATCGTCGATACGTATGGCGGCATGGGACGGCATGGCGGCGGAGCCTTCAGCGGTAAGGATGCGACCAAGGTTGACCGTTCGGCGGCTTACATGGCGCGCTATGTGGCGAAGAATATTGTTGCCGCTGGATTGGCTGATCGCTGCGAGGTGCAGTTGGCCTATGCGATCGGCGTAGCTGAGCCGGTGAGCGTGCTGGTGGATACGTTCGGCACGGGCAAGGTCGACGAGACCAAGCTGGAGGAGCTGGTGCGGAAGAACTTCTCGCTGACGCCGAAGGGCATCATCGAAGGGCTTGATCTGCGCAAGCCGATCTTCAAGGCGACAGCGGCTTATGGCCACTTCGGACGGAAGGGAGACACCTTTACGTGGGAGAGGACGGACAAGGCTGCCGCACTGGCAGAGCAGGCTGGAGTTAAGCAGGCTGCTGCCAAGTAGTTCACGAGTCAGAGAGTTAGAGAGATGGGCGGGCCTTCGGGCCTGCCCTTTCTTTTTGTTGGTGGCGATTGCGAGAAGATGAGGATAGACTGCTGGTTATCACTTAATTGCATCTCAAGTTAGACCAACCCCTGCTTAGGGAAAGGGTTTCCGATGCTGGTTAAGTCTGAATTCGATATTCAATTTCATCTTTCCATGCCTACGCCGATGGTGGCGATGCTGCATCTGCATCCGACGCTCGATAGCCGGGTGCGTGCGGGTAATGTGTTGAAGGTGGAACACATAGACCGGGATACGAAGACGGATGTTCCGTCGTATGGAGTATCTGGATGGGTTTGGGAATCGCTGCACCCGGTTTACGACTCCAGCGGGGGCGATCCGGCTGAGCGCCACAAGCGTCGTAGAGATGGAGCCGGTGACCGATCCGATCAACGCGTATGCGCAACAGGCTCCGGTGGAGAATCTCCCTTCTGAGGTGCTGCAGTTTTTACTGCCGAGCCGGTACTGCGAGGTAGATCAGTTTGGACCGATCGCGCAGGATTTGTTCGGCTGGATGACGCCGGGGTGGACACGGGCTTCGGCGATTCGCGACTGGGTGCATGAGAAGGTGGCGTTCAACTACCAGACGGCACGGCCAACCAAGACGGCGATGGATGTTTTTATGGAGCGGATCGGGGTTTGCCGGGATTATCAGCATCTCGCGATTACGCTGTCGCGGTGCCAGAATATTCCGGCGCGGTATGTGACGGGGTATCTGGGGGATATTCGTGCGCCTTTTAGCGGGCCCGGGGATTTCAGCGCGTGGTATGAGGTGTTTCTGGATGGGCGCTGGATGACGATGGATGCGCGGCACAATACGCCAAAGATGGGGCGGGTGTTGATGGCCACGGGACGAGATGCGGCGGATGTGGCGATTACGACTTCATTTGGGAATGCGATTCTGACGAACTTCTATGTCGACAGCTATGAGGTGCTCGAGGATGGGACGACGGTGCCGAGCCTGCCGGGTGCGGCAGCGCAGCAGGCGGTTGTGACGTCGGCGAACAGGGGTTCGGCGGGCGCGATTCAGGGCTTCGCGGAGTAGAAGGTGTAGGTTGCGGTGTAGGGGACGCGAGAGACGGCGTTGAGGTGCTGGGCGTCGCAGCCGGTGGTGGGGGCGATGCCGCCGTGGGTGTCGGAGCGGCGGATGAATTCGACGCGGGACATGAGTGCCGGAGCCGGTGGGGCTTGCGGCTTTGAGAAGAAGCCAGGGGATGGAGGCGGGGTCGGGAGAGGGGATTTTTTGAAGGACCTCGCCTTTGACGGTGCTGCCGTCGGTTGGATATCCAGATGGGGCCCGCGGCGTGGGAGCCTGCAGGTTTGCCGGATGCATCGGTGAGCGTGGCTTCGGGGGCCTGGAAGACCCATTGCGGTCCAGTGGCGGATTGCTGGCAGGTGTAGATTTGCACGCCTTTGCCGGTGACGGTGAGGATGGGATGTTGAGGTGGCGGCGTGGGTCGGTGGGGCTTTGGGCCGCAGCGGCGGTCGCAAGCGAGAGTGTTGCGGCGAGGATGAGGGGGAGGTGGGTGCGGTGGCTCATCCACGGTAGTTTACGCCGCTTCGATTTCACGAGTTTGAAGGAACGAAACGGAGTGTGCGGATTTGCGGGCGGTGGGAGGATACTGGAATGACGATGACGAGTGCAGCAAAGAGTGAATACGGATGCGATCGTGGTTCCGAGCTATTTTCCGGGAAAACAGTGGCAGCAGGTGCTGGAGCGGGATGCGCGTGCGGATGGACAGTTTGTGTATGCGGTGAAGTCGACGAAGGTTTACTGCAAGCCGAGTTGCGCGAGCCGACGGCCGACACGGAAGCAGGTGAGCTTCTTCCCTACCCCGGCGCTGGCAGAGGCCGCGGGATATCGGGCGTGCAAGCGGTGTGAGCCGGAGCGGACTGAGGCGAAGGCGGATCCGCAGGCGGGAGCGATTGCTGCTGTTACTGAGTACTTGAAGGAGCACTCGGAGGAGCGAACGCGGCTGGCGGATGTGGCGAAGGCGACGGGGGTGGGCAGGCTGACGATTCTGCGTGGGTTCAAGCGGGTGCTTGGGGTGAGTCCGGGGCAGTATGCGAAAGAGGCGCGGCTGGAGAGATTCAAGAACAAGGTGCGCGAGCCGAAGAAGGGGAAGGCTCCGATTACGGATGCGATCTATGAGGCGGGGTATGGGTCAAGCAGCAGGCTGTATGAGAAGAGTGCGACTGCGCTGGGGATGACGCCGCGGGTGATGCGGGAGGGTGGAGCGGGATTGTTGATTCGGTATACGACGGCGGCCAGTCCGCTGGGACGGATGCTGGTGGCGACGACGGATGTGGGAATCTGTTCGATTGCGTTTGGACGGGATGACAAGGAGTTAGTCGAAGGGCTGCGGGAGAAGTTTTCGAAGGCGCAGCTGGTGGCGGCTAAGGGGAATACGGGTTGGTTGGCGGATGCGGTTGCGTTTGTGGCGAGTCAACTGGGAGAGCATCCGCTGGCGGCGAAGTTTCCGCTGGATGTGCGGGCGACGGCGTTTCAACAGCGGGTGTGGAAGGCGCTGCAGGCGATTCCGCGGGGCGAGACGCGGAGTTATTCGGAGCTGGCGTTGCAGTTGGGAGTGCCGAAGGCTTCGCGAGCCGTGGCAGGGGCTTGCGGGGCGAATCCTGTGGCGGTAGTGGTGCCGTGTCATCGGGTGGTGGGAAAGGATGGATCGCTGACGGGATACCGGTGGGGCGTGGAGCGGAAGCGGAGGCTGTTGGAGGCGGAGAAAGCGTAGACGTCCTGTGCCGTTGAACGATTAGAGTAGAGCGATGGCAGAGGTCGCTGGCGAAACGGCGGTGAATGAGCGTGCGCTGTACGCGAAGATTTCGTGGCGGCTGATTCCTTACATGTTTCTGCTGTATATCGTGGCGTACATGGATCGCGTGAACGTGGGGTTCGCGGCGATGGATATGCAGCGGGCGTTGCGGTTCAGCAATACGGTGTATGGCACGGGTGCGGGGATGTTCTTTCTTGGGTACGCTTCGGGAAATCTGCCGAGCGGGTTGATGCTGCAGCGGGTCGGGACGCGGAGGTGGATCGCGTGGACGATGATGGCGTGGGGCGTGGTTTCAGCGTGCATGGTGTTGGTGAGGTCGGCGGGATCGTTCTATACTCTGCGTTTTTTGCTGGGGATAGCGGAGGCCGGGTTTGTTCCGGGGATGCTGCTGTATCTGACGTTCTGGTTTCCTTCGCATCAGCGGGCGAAGGCAGTGGCGAAGTTTATGACGGCGACGTCGCTGGCTGGCGTGGTTGGCGGGCCGTTGTCGAGCGCGCTGCTGAAGCTGAATGGCGTGGGTGGGCTGAGTGGATGGCAGTGGTTGTTTTTGTTTGAGGGGATGACGACGTTGCTGGTGGGTAGTTCGGTTCTGTCTTTGTTGAGGGATGGTCCGGATCAGGCGAAGTGGCTGGAGCCGGAGGAGAAGCTGTGGCTTCGGGGCGAGTTGCAACGCGACCGCGAGATGTATGGCGCGCCGAGGCAGGAGAAGTTTTCGGATGCGTTCAAGCTGCCGGTTGTGTGGGCGCTGGCGGGCGTCTATGTCGTGATTCAGATCGGGGTCTACGTCGTTAACTTGTGGATGCCGCTGATGCTGAGCAGCCTGACGCGGGGAGGCACGGATTCGAGTCTGATCGCGCGGATATTCGACACTGCCATATCTTCTGGCTGCGATCTTCACCGTGATCGTGGGGTGGAGTTCGGATCGATGGAACGAGAGGCGAGGACATCTTGCGGGGTGCATGGCGTTGGCGGCAGTGGGGTTTGCGTGGGCGGCGGTTGCAGGGAATATTCCGGTGGCGTTGTGTGCGATGTCGCTGGTGGCGATTGGGCTGTTCAGCACGATGGGGCCGTTCTGGGCGTTGACGACTCGGATGGTTGGAGGTGCGGCAGCGGCTGGCGGGGTTGCGATTATTACGACGACGGGGGCGGTAGGAGGATTTCTGGGGCCGTATGTGACGGGACGGCTGCGGGATGCTACGCATAGTTTCGCTGGTGGGCTCTATCTGATCAGCGGGTTGGCGTTGGGGGCTGCGATGTTGAGTCTTGTTGTGGGGAGATCGTGGCGAATGAATTCTTCGTCAAATTAGATTGATGTGAAAAATCGTCGACTTTGATGTAGCTGAAAACAGTGTCCTTAGTTGAACCAGTCCGCGGAGAAAGTGCCGAAAAGGCGGCGCAAACTGGTATTCTGAAGAGGCTTGTAACGACTTTTGAATTCGAGAAGAGGTGCATTAATGGCAACAGCGACAGTGGATAAGGTTCAGGACTATAAAGTCGCGGATATTTCGCTTGCAGACTTTGGACGCAAGGAGATCGATATCGCCGAGCAGGAGATGCCGGGGTTGATGGCGATCCGCAACAAGTATGCCGCGGGTAAGCCGCTGGCGGGCGTTCGCGTGACCGGATCGCTGCATATGACGATTCAGACGGCTGTGCTGATCGAGACGATGGTTGCACTGGGCGCGACGGTTCGCTGGGCGAGCTGCAATATCTTCTCGACGCAGGACCATGCAGCGGCGGCGATTGCGGCGGCGGGCGTGCCGGTGTTTGCCTGGAAGGGCGAGACGCTGGAGGAGTTCTGGTGGTGCACGAACGAGTCGCTGAAGTTCCCTGACGGCAAGGGCGGATTCCTGGGGCCGCAGCTTGTGATCGATGACGGCGGCGATGTGACGCTGTTGATCCACAAGGGAGTGGAGATGGAGAAGGGCGATAAGTGGGTTGATTCGCCTTCGAGCTCGACCGAAGAGACCGTGATCAAGACGCTGCTGAAGAAGGTGCATGCGGAGAATCCGACTCGCTGGCAGGATGTGGCGAAGCAGTGGCGCGGCGTTTCGGAAGAGACGACGACCGGCGTTCACCGGCTGTACAAGATGCTGGAGAAGGGCACGCTGCTGGTGCCGGCGATCAACGTCAACGACTCGGTGACGAAGTCGAAGTTCGACAACCTGTATGGCTGCCGTGAGTCGCTGGTCGACGGGATCAAGCGCGCGACCGATGTGATGGTTGCGGGCAAGGTTGCCGTGGTTTGCGGATATGGCGACGTGGGCAAGGGCTCTGCGGCTTCGCTGCGCGGGCTGGGAGCGCGAGTGATTGTGACGGAGATCGATCCGATCAATGCGCTGCAGGCTGCGATGGAAGGGTATGAAGTCACGACGATCGAAGAGACGCTGGGCCGCGGCGATATCTACGTGACCTGCACGGGCAACGTGGACATCATCACGGTGGAGCACATGAAGCTGATGAAGGATCAGGCGATCGTGTGCAACATCGGCCACTTCGATAACGAGATCCAGATGGAGCCTCTGAACGCGCTGAAGGGCGTGAAGAAGCTGAACATCAAGCCGCAGGTGGACAAGTACACCTTTGAAGAGACTGGCAACAGCATCTTCATTCTGGCTGAGGGACGGCTGGTGAACCTGGGTTGCGCGACGGGTCATCCGAGCTTCGTGATGTCGAACAGCTTTGCAAACCAGACACTTGCGCAGCTCGATCTGTGGAAGAACAAGGATACGTACAAGATCGGGATCTACATCCTGCCGAAGAAGCTGGACGAAGAGGTTGCACGGCTGCACCTGGAGAAGATCGGCGTGAAGTTGACGACGCTCTCGAAGAAGCAGGCGGATTACCTGAGCGTTCCGGTGGACGGGCCGTACAAGGCGGATCACTACCGGTACTAGTTTTCGCGAAACAAAAAGAAAGGGCCGCTGGGGAGGTTTCCTCGCGGCCCTTTTCTTTTTTGCTGCAATGAGAGAACGAGACAGGGTTGGTTCAGGCTTTCAGTCGTCCAGTGATCTTACGAACCTTGAGCGCTTCTTGGATTTGGCCGGATTTAGCGGACTTTGCCGTTGTGCTTGTCGCGATAGATGCGGCGGGATTCCTGGTTCTGCTGCTGGTGGATGGTCTGGCGATCGGCTTTGGTGAGGTGGCCGTTGTCCTGGGCGCGCATGCCGCGCTCTTCCTTGTTGATGCCGGCTTCCTGGGTCTCGAGATGGGATGTTTCGCCGGCAGTGAGTTGGCCGCTCTTGACGCCTTGCGCGATGCGGTCCTGCTGATCGGTCTTGCGCTGATTGATGTCGTAGTCGTGCTGGCCGGGAGTGGGGGTTGTGGTCGTTGTGGTCTGCGCAAAAATTGCGGCGGGGGCGATTGCGAGTAGATGCGATGAGGGCAAGTTAGTGAGGTTCATGATGGCGCTCCTTTAGTCTTTCATGCGGTGGCTTCGATGTTGCTGCTACTGCTTACGGTGTGCATAGACACAGGGACTCATGAGTGTTGTGGTGATTTTGGAGGGTATATTTTTTGCGAAATGCCGCGACTTTCGGGGCGATTTTGGGTACGCGCGCGTGTAATATGCGCTGGAGGGAGCTGAGGTCGTTGGGGAGCGACTAGCTCGTCGCGGTCCGGGAGGGGTGAAGTCGGCGGCGGTGATGACCTGAAGGCCAGGAGTTGAAACGAGCTGCTGATCGATGAGGACGATGGTGGTGGCTGAACCGCCGCGTGTAGGTAACCTGGGGGCCGGTGTAGGTGGCGACGGTCGTGCTGATGGGAACGGTTCCGGCGGGCACCATGATGATGGTGTAGGTGCCGGTGGGAATGTTGAGGTAGCCGGTATTTACGCCAAAGGTGATGTCGCTGACAAGGGGCGAGACTGCGGTGAGCTTCTGGCCGGCGGGAACGAGGTAGATATCGACGGCGCCGATGCGGGTGGCCTGGTCGATGAAGCGAAGGGCGATTTGGCCTGGAGGGCGCGGGCTGGCTCTGGTCGTTGAGCGATGAGCTGATGCGAGGCTGGCGGCTACGTTGCCGATCAGGATCGGTGTACTGACTTGGAGCCGGCGACAGTCGCCTTGGAGGAGGAGAGAACCTGCTTGGTTCCGGCTGTAGTCGGCATTGAAGGTGTAGGTGCCGGGAGTGAGTCTGAATGTAGGAGGTGACTGTTCCAAAGCCGAGATTGTAGGCGAGAGCGGTGGAGGGCCCTCGTAGATGTCGAGGCCGGGAGCGTCCGGGCTGGCGTCGATGACGCGAACCTGCGCCTCGGGAGCAGTGCTGACGACGGCCTGGCAACCGGTAAGGCTAAGCGTGCCAAGGATAGCGAGGGCGAACCGGGCGGCATGGCGGTCGAGTTTAAGGGTCGTGGCGAACATGGAACTTCTGGATCGTGTCTGTATCTTCGGCTCGGAAGGATCGCTTTGGTTTGAAACAACAAGATGCATCAACTCTAAACGATTAAACGGCCATAAGCGACGATGGAATCCAATGTGCAAATGGCTAAATAGTGGGAGATGGGCTACATGGCAGCCGAGGGGATGCGAGCCTTCAATGCGGAGGGTATAGGGCATGAAGCGAGCGGCGCCGAGAGTGGAGGCATCGTGACGATGAGCGATTCGGCGGATTGGCGGAACTGGAGTTGTCTGGGTTCGGGGCCGAGGAGCGTGACACGCTCTACCTTGGCCGCGGAGCTCGAGAGGGAGCGGATGCTGGCTTCGGCCGCAGGATATTTGTAACCGAAGGCGTATAGATTGTCTGTTCGCGGTGGTGAAGCGAAATTCTGCTTCTGAGATTGGGATGGCCGGCTTTCGTTTGAGCGGAGGGCCGGCCTGAGCGGTGGATCCTCCCTTCCAGTCGCCGGGGGGTTCGTTGGGGACGCTGGGGCCTTCGCCGTATCGGATCCAGGGGCGGCTACCGTAGATGCCTTCGCCGTTTGAGCTTGAGCCACTCGCCAATTGGCGAGCAGGATTTTTTGTTGCGCTTCGGGGATGCTGCCGTCGCCCATGGGAGAGATGTTGAGAAGAAGGTTGCCGCCGAGGCTGGAGAGCTCGATGAGCTCGTGGAGGATGTTTTCGGGCGATCGGTAGGTCATGGGGGTCGGTGACTCGGTGTAGCCCCAGGTGCTGCCGATTGCGTCGTCGCATTGCCAGCCGCCAGCGTAGATCCACTTGGGTGCGCGCTGCTGCTTCTCGAAGTCCTGCACGCTGCCGAAGAGGTAGGCGACGTCTTTGGTGGCGAGGGTGGCTTGCTTGCCCCATTGCGCGGCGCGGTTGTAGTAGTAGGCCGCGGCGCGGAGTTTTACGTCATCGTACTCGCGAACGTTGACGCCGTTGTCGAAGTAGATCATCTGCGGCTCGTACTTATCGACGAGTTCCTGTACGCGGGCGAGCCAGTCTTCTTGAAATGCCTTGGAGGCGTTGGCGTTGTTGAATTCGCCCTGGATGGGAGGGCCGTAGAAGCCGGCGTATTTGGGATCGAATTCGTCGTTGGGGATGCCGGGGGCGGGGTAGGCGAAGGCATCGTGTTCCATGCGATGGCTCGAGACACCGAAGATCAGGTTTTGTTTGCGAACGGCGGTGGCGAGTTCGCCGGTGAGATCGCGTTTGGGGCCCATCCTGCCGGCGCACCAAGGGGTGATGTCGGAGTTCCACATGGCGAAGCCGTCGTGATGCTCGGCTACGGGGACGACATATTTTGCGCCGGACTTCTGAAAGAGCTGGGCCCACTCATCGGGACGATAGTTTTTGACGGTGAAGAGCGGGATGAAGTCTTTGTAGCCGAACTTGTCTGGAGGGCCGTAGTGTTCGGTGTGCCATTGCGAGTCGGTGGTGTACATGTGGCGCTCGTACCACTCGTTGAGGCGGGCCGGGATGGAGTAGAGACCCCAGTGGATGAAGATGCCGAACTTGGCCTGGTTGAACCAGGTGGGGAGATGGTAGTTGTCGCGGAGGGACTCCCATGTGGGCTGAAAGGGGCCGTCGATCATGGGTTTGGGCTTGGCGTACGCGTCGGGTGCGCCTGCGGGGGCTCCGATTTGGGAGCGGAGTTTGCGTGGGATGAGTGAAGAGGCGGCGAGGAGGGAGGTGTTTGTGAGGAAGTTGCGGCGGGAGAACGGCATGGGGAAGCGTACGCTACATCTGGAAATAATTTCAAGGGCGAATTTATCGTCAATTCATGCAGAGCGTGAGAGATATCATTGCCGTGTCGACGTTTCTGCAGCAGACGCTCGCCCCTTGGAAGAGCGATCTATCAGCCATGTCATTTTTTCTTTTCCTGCGGTGCGCCTGGGCGCTGTTCAGGCTGGGCGTAGTAGCCGGCACTCGTGCGGGCGGTCAGGCCGGGTTTATCGAGCTTCAACTCGAGGTTGTGATAGTCGTTTGGGTGCTCGGTGGGAATGGCTTCGAAGGAGAGGACGTAAAAGGCTTTTGTATCCGAGACGCAGTCGTCTATTTGGCCGCCGATATCATTGCCGGTCGTCAGGACACGGCCTCCGCTTCGAGTTACGAGAACCTGAAGCGCGAGGTTTGGGGGCGTCATCTCCTTTCCACTCGGGATTCCCTTCAAGTAGCTCTCGTAGCCGAATCTGTCGCGAGGGTCCGCTTTGGCTCTCAAGCCTGCCGAAGCCGCCACCGCTGGCACCCTCTGGATCGATGCTGTACAGAGTGATTCGGGCCTCGCGAAGTGCCGTTGAGACCTTGACCAGCGTCAGGAAGAGCTGGTCCTTTCCGTTTGAGAACATCTGTTCACCGGCGCTGCGGAGCAACGGCCAGCCTGGGCTTATCCAAATCACGATCTTCTTGCCTGGTTTCTTGGCTTCAAAAGCGGCGAGCGAATAGAGCTTGCTGATGGATGACGTGAGACGCTCGAAGTCTCCGTTCTCCCCCGACGCCTGGTGCATGGAGTGCAGACCAGTCACATCGTTTCCGCCTAGGAGCGTGCTCAGCGAATTTCCGTCGAGGGTGGAGTTGCCGAGGTTTTTCAGCCCTGAGTCAGAGAAGATGATGACTGAGGTGGGATGGGCAAGCTTGCCATCGTTTTTGCGAAGGTATTTCTGGACCTGCAGGAGTTCGTTCGCGACAGTCTGAGGGGAGGCATTCACGGTGTCGATCACGATGACAACCTCGACTGGGGGGACCGCCGGGGTGGCGGGCTCGTCGATTGCCTGAAAGGACATGATCTTCTGGGGGGACTTGTTGTCGAGGAGGGTGAAGTCCTGTTGTTGGAGGCCGGCTTGAGGCTTACCGGATTTGTCGCTGACGACGACGTCCAACGTGACCAGAGGATGAGTTGCGGCGGATGATTCGGAGGGTTGCTGGGCGAAGAGCGGGAAGTGAGAGGCCTACGAGAAGAAGACAGAGCCGGTGTGAAGCTTTCATGCCAAAAGGACCCGCTTTCAGTGTGGTTTCAAGGTTCGATTGCTCAGTCGGTCTCAGTATAAAGTGGTATTGAGCCAGCGGTCACGGCAGAGAGCGGCCTTGTGAGCTTGTAAGAGAAGATAGCCTGTTGCCGGGAGACGATCAAACAATTTCTTGATGCGGGGCAGCAGGAGTGCCGATGGTACAGACGAGGAGGGTCATGTCGTCGTGCTGGGGTGCTCCGGAGGTGAATTTGTCGGCGGCTTCGATGATGCAGTTGAGGAGTTGCTGGGCCGAGGCGGTGCAGTCAGGCTGGCTGAGGAGTTGGCGGGCGGAGGCGATCATGCGATCTTCTCCCCACTCTTCGTCCTGGTGGTTCATGGCTTCGGAGATTCCGTCCGTGTAGGTGAGAGGACGTCGCCGGCGTGCATGGGGATGGTGGCCTGCTCGTATTCGGCGTTGGGTAGAAGGCCGACGACGATTCCCGGTGGCGTCGAGTGGAATGGTTTTTTGACCGCGGAGAATGTAGGGAGGGTTGTGGCCGGCGTTGACGTAGGTGAGGAGTCTGGTGAAGGGATCGTATTCGGCGTAGAAGAAGGTGGCGTAGCGGTTCGTTGTCGAGGACTCGTAGACGAGATTGTTGACGTTGGCGATGAGGCTGGCGAGATCGCCCTGCTGAAGGCTTGCGATGCTGCGAAGGCTGGCGCGAAGACTCGCCATAAGGAGGGCGGCGGAGATGCCTTTGCCGGAGATATCGCCGAGGGCCAGCGCTAGGCGTCCGTCGCTGAGCAGGAAGTAGTCATAGTAGTCGCCGCCGACGGCCTGGGCGGGGCGGCAGTAGCCAGCGAGGTCGACGCCGGGGACTATGGGGCAGCTCTGGGGAAAGAGGCGCTCCTGCACCTCGCGGGCGATCTCGATCTCGCGGGAGATGCGTTCGCGTTGCGTGACTTCGGCGGTCAGGTTTTCGAAGAGCTCGGCGTTTTCGAGCGCGAGGCCGGTTTGCGAGCCGATGGATTGAAGAAGCTGGCGATCGGTCTTCGTGTATGGCTCCTCGGATCGCTTGGGCCCAAGGCGATGACGCCGGCGAGACGGTTGCGTCCGGGGAGAGGGACGAGGAGTTCGGTGGAGAGATCGGCGAGGGCGGTGCGTTCGGCGGGGGTGGCGTCGACGAGCCAGCTGGAGGGATCGTCACGGTAGACGTTGGCGGGGGCTTTGGCGCGGCTGAGGGTGGTGATCGTGGTGGACGCGGAGGGAAGGGAGAACATCTCCGCGGTGCCGGCGAGAAGCGGGGCTCCGGTGGCCAGTTGCAATCGAAAGTTGTCGCCGGAGCGAAGGAAGACGGCGATGCGGTCAATGTGGAGGGTGTCGCCGAGACGCCGGGTGATTGTGTTGATAAGCGGGGCGACTTCAGTGAAGTTGCGGACTTCTTCGGAGAGCTCAGAGAGGAGTTGCTCGGTGGAGTAGGCCTCGCGGAAGAAACGCTGATCGATCATTTGCTGGAGGCGCCTGGAGAGCTTGAAGCGAAAGGCGAAGAAGATGGCCGATGATAGCCAAGATGCGGACGACATCGACGTTGCGCTGATGGCCGGGATGCCGGACGAAATCCCGGATGGAAGAGAAAGCCAGATGCCAAGAAGACTCGGAGAATATTGACGGACTGGCGAGCAAGGGCGTAGCGAGTGCCCTGACGGATGAGGATGCGGACGTCGACGGCGCGATGGACGATGACAACATAAGCGAGGGACAGAGGAAAGAGCAGGAGAATGAAAAATGAGAGGAGGATGATCCATTGCGGGATGTCCTGACCGACGTCCTTGGCGCGGATGAGGGAGATCAAGACGAGGATGAAAAAGGGTGTAAGCCCGATGGCGGCACCGTAGTAGAGAATCTTCAACCGGCGACGGGCATCTCCGGTGGCCGTCGCCGTCTTGGTACTGATGGTGATGAAGAAGTAGACAGATGGTGAGAATGCTGAAGATGTTCTCGACCATATTGATCTTCATCGCCCACGGATCAACGGGAGCGTCGAGGTTGAAGTTGTAGGTGTGACCAAAGCTGGCTAAGAAAATCAGTAGGGAGGAGCACCAGTATCGGGAAGATAAGAACCCATTTGATCCATGGAGCCTGCACATCGAAAATCGAGCGCTCCGGAAAGTAGATACCAAAGAGCATGAGACAGATTGGCATCGCGGTCTGGGCGACAATGTTCCAAATCAGTGCGACTGGCGTGAATGGGCCGTGAAACTGATTCTGCGGAATGATGATCGCCGGCAGATAGGCGAGGATCCCAAGGATGAGCCACGCGTGGGCGTTGCGAGGGCGGGCGAAGACGGCGTACAGCCCGACAAGCATGCAAAGGAAAGGCAAGAAGACAAAGGTGCCTCGAATAATCCATGCCCAGGCGCCAGGGACGGAGGGACTCTGCGGGGCAAGCGGGAAACTTATCGTCGCCTCGGATTCGTCCGGACGCAGGATGGTAAGTGACATCTGCTGACCAGGCCTGCTCTTCCGCAACTCCTCGAGCAAAACCTCGCTTCCGGTAAAGGCGCGGTGGTTCACGTCGAGTACTGCATCGCCGACATGGAGGCCGCCCGCCAATGCCTCTGGCATTGCGAGGGTGACGGTGACTGCGGTATCGCCGGAATTGCGACCTGCTCCTACCGCCTCCGGCGTGGTGAGACGAACTGCATGACCAAGGCTCCCCTGAAAGAAGGGGTAGCGGGCGCGGAGGTGACCATTCGCGAGAATGTCAAAGTCGTTCGCCACACCCATGAAGAAGTGAGTGAGAGCGAAGAAGGCCACGAGCGCTAGAAGAGCGTACTGGAGGCTTGCGGATCGCTGCATCATAGGGAGACTGGCTGCATCTTAGCAGCCAGTCGCTGGCTTTGAAGCGAATTATTGGACGCTACTTCTTGGGATGGCTTGCGATGATCTGGTCCTTGATCTTGTCGTAGGTAGCCTGGGGAAGGATGCCGCGGGTGACAAGCTGGTTTTTTGCGGTGTAGGGCCGCCCGTCGATGATGCGCTTGGAGTAGGCGTCGCCGATGCCGGGGAAGGCCTTGAGCTGGTCGGCCGTGGCGGTATTGATATCGAGGGGTGCGCCCGTGGCGGCAGCGGTGGCCGCCGCCGGCTTAGGTGTCTGCGCAATGTTGAAGATGGGAGTAATCGCGAACAGCAGGGCGGCAGCGAATAGCTTGCGGCGAATCTGAGACATTGGAGATTCTCCTTGAGGTGTGGATACCTTACTGCCGAAGACTACGAGAGCGTGCGGGGCGCGTCAATGTGCAAGTTTGTGCTTCTATGGCTGCATGAAATGCTGCTGCTCGTTCGATGGTGAGTTGACTTCTAAAAGCTCGAAAGATACCCTGAAGGGGAGATGAGCATGCTTCACCTCCATCACGGGCATCACCATCATCATGCGAAGAGCGTGTTGGCGGCTGGGTCCGGTGTGGCGAAGTAACGAACGCTTACTCAGGATTTCGAAAGGCCCGCTAACGCGCACACCGCGAGCGGGCCTTTTTCTTGCGTAAAAACGAACTCGGAGAGATGACAATGATTGAGGCAATAAAGATCGATTTTGCAAAGATGGATGGCCTGGTTCCGGGTATCGTCCAGGACGCGAAGACGGGCGAGATGTTGATGCTTGGCTTTCTGAACGAAGTGAGCTATGCGAAGACGCTTGAGACCGGCTTTGTCACGTTCTGGAGCAGGACACGACAGAAGCTGTGGATGAAGGGCGAGACCAGCGGCAATCGGCTCCGCGTGATCGAGGCTTCGACTGACTGTGACAATGATGCTCTGCTGTTCAAGGTAGAAGTCGAAGGCGACGGACTGGTGTGCCATGAAGGTACGGTGAGTTGCTTCACGAAAAATATTGGCATGGAAGCGAAAGGGGAGGCGAAGTGAGCGAGACGAACAAGTTGAAGCTGGGGATTCCGAAGGGCAGCCTGCAGGATGCGACGATTGCGTTGTTTGAGCGGGCGGGCTGGCGGATCTTTGCAAATGGACGAAGCTACTTCCCTTCCGTCGACGATGTTGAGATTGAGTGCATGCTGGTGCGGGCGCAGGAGATGGCGCGGTATGTCGAACATGGCGCGCTCGACGCGGGGTTAACCGGGAACGACTGGGTTCAGGAGAACGAGACAGATGTAGAGTATGTGACGAGCCTCACCTACTCCAAACAAAGCCGGCAGAAGGTGAAGTGGGTGCTTGCCGTGCCGGAGGATTCGCCGTTTCAGAGGCCAGAGGATCTGGCGGGGAAGATTATCGCGACCGAGTTGGTGGAATTTACGAAGCGATATTTTGCGGGAAAGAATATTCCGGTGACGGTGGAGTTCAGCTGGGGTGCGACCGAGGTGAAGCCGCCGACGCTGGCGGATGCGATCGTAGAGGTGACGGAGACTGGGTCTTCGTTGAGAGCGAATCGGCTGCGGATTATCGAGACTCTGATGGAGAGCGAGACGCAATTGATCGCGAATAAGACGCGCCTACCAGGACGCGTGGAAGCGGAAGAAGATTGACAACATTTCGTTGATGCTGAATGCGGCGATCGCGGCGCAAGGCCGAGTTGGCTTAATGCTCAATGCGCTGAAAGCCGATCTGCAGAAGGTGATCAACGTGTTGCCTGCGTTGAACTCGCCTACGGTGTCGCAGCTGAGCGATCCTGACTGGGTTGCGCTCAACACGATTCTTGATGAAGCGTTGGTGCGTGACGTGATCCCGAAATTGAAGGCGGCGGGTGCAACGGGGATCGTGGAGTATCCGTTGAGCAAGGTTGTGTTGTAAGTGCGTCGAGTCGCTGGCGGATAATATGGAGCTGTTTGATGAAGCTCGTTAGGACGTTTGGCCGTGGAAAAGCAGCGGCGCATGCACTTGATCGAAACCCTGGAGCAGCGTGGTGCCGTGAACACGGCCCGCGTAGAGCCGGTAGTGCGGCGCATTCTTGCGGCGGTTCGAAGAGGCGGGGATCGAGCCTTGCTGAAGTATGCGGTCAGAGTTCGATGGGCTTGACGAAGGGGCAGGCGCTGCTGGTTTCACGCGAGGAAATGAGGGCCGCCTGGGAGGGGACAGCACCGGAGCTACAGGCTGCGATGATGGTGGCGCGAGGAAATATTCTTGCGTTCGCCGAGGCGCAGATGCCGAGCGAGTGGACGATCTCTCCGGTTGCGGGCGTAAAGACGGGGCAGATTGTTCGGCCCTTGGGCAAGCGTAGGTTGTTATGTGCCGGGAGGACGGTATCCGCTGCCTTCGACGCTGCTGATGACTGTTACTCCAGCTCAGGTGGCGGGGGTGAAGCGGATTGTGGTCTGTTCCCCAAAGCCGGCGAAGGAGACTTTGGCAGCTGCGTGGCTCGCGGGCGTTACAGAGTTCTATCGTGTGGGAGGAGCGCAGGCTATCGCGGCGATGGCGTATGGCACGGCTACGATTGAGCGCGTCGATAAGATTGTAGGGCCGGGAAATCTGTATGTAACGGCGGCCAAGATGCTGGTTTCGAGCGAGTGCGGAATCGACATGCCTGCAGGGCCGACGGAGATCGTGGTGACGAGTGAGACAGGGAGCGCATCAGGGATTGCGGCGGATCTCGTTGCGCAGGCTGAGCATGATCCTGAGACGCTTGCCGTTTTGATTACAAGCAATGAGGCTTTGGCGAAAGATGTTGCGGCTGAGGTCAAGGTTCAGGCGAGAGGGAATGCGATTGCGAAGCAGTCGCTTGATGCGCAGGGGTGCATATTTGTAACTGCCACGGTTCGCGAGGCTCAGGAGTTGACGAATCGGCTGGCTCCCGAGCATTTGACTGTGGATGCCGCAAGCGACTTGAAGTGGGTTCGTAATGCTGGATCGGTCTTTGTTGGTGATTATTCGCCGCAGTCTTTGGGGGACTACGTATCCGGTCCTAACCATGTGCTGCCGACTGGGCGGGTTGGGAGGGTTCGCGGCGGATTGAGCGTGATGGATTTTGTGAAGGTGATTACCGTGCAGGAGTACGCACGGAAGGGCCTAAGACAAATGGGCCCTCATGCGATTGCGCTGGCCGAGGCTGAGGGATTGATTGGACACGCGGAGAGCGTGCGAGTGAGGATGAATGATTGTGACTGATACTGCTACAAATTTGAGGACAGTAGGACCGCGTAAGGCGGTGTCGGAGATGCCGGAGTACCATCCGCCGCTAGCGGGGCGCACTGCCTTGCGGCTGGACTTCAATGAAAACACTTTTGGGTCTTCGCCTCGGGTGATGGAGCGGCTGCGGGCGGTTACCGCAGAGGAGCTTACGAAGTATCCCGAGAGAGAGCCGGCCGAGCGAATTGTTGCGAAACACTTTGGATTGCAGACCGAGCAAGTGCTGTTGACCAACGGAGTGGATGAGGCGATTCACCTGATGTGCTGCGCGTTTTTGGAAGGTGGAAGATGAGGCGCTGATAGCGACGCCGTCGTTCTTTATGTACGACGTCAGCGTGCAAATGATGACGCCGCATCTGCGGAAGGTGCAGTCGGATTCGACGCTTGCGTTTCCTTTCGAGCGATTTATGGCGGCGATTACGGAGCGTACAAAACTGATTATTGTGGCTTCGCCGAATAATCCGACTGGCGCGGTGGTGAGCCGGGAGCATCTGCTGGCGATTGCGGCGGCTGCTCCGCAGGCGGTGGTGATGGTGGACGAGGCTTACTACCATTTTGATGGTGCTTCGGTGATGGAGGACCTGGCGACGGTGCCGAACCTGATCGTGGCGAGGACATTCTCGAAGGCGTATGGGCTGGCGAATCTGCGCATCGGGATGCTGGCTGGAAATGCGGAGCTGTTGAAGTATGTGCGGAAGGTTTGCTCACCGTACAACGTGAACGGAGTGGCGTTGAATTGCCTTCCGATCGCGCTGGCGGATGAGGAATACGTCGCGTGGTATTCGGAGCAGGTGCGGGTGGGGCGTGAGCGAATGATGGATGGGTTGCGGGAGCTGGGAGTTCCGTTCTTTCCAAGCCACGCGAACTTCGTCCTGATGAATATTGGGCCGAAGCATAAGGAGTTCGTAGCGGCGATGCGTGAGCATGGAGTGCTGTTGCGGGACCGATCGACTGATCCTGGGTGCGATGGTTTTGTGCGGATCACGATTGGCGTGGAGGAACATGTGACGCAAGGATTGGCGGCGTTGAAGACTTGTCTTGTGGAGATTGGTTGGGATAGGCAGCACGTTGGCGATCTGGCTGGTCACGATGACAGCGGTATTGTGAGGGAGTTTGAGTAATGGCTAAGAGTGAGCGAGTTAGCAGGTCGGCGGGTTAGCGAGTCAGCGGGCGGGTTCGGCAACGATCAAGCGGGATACAACGGAGACGCAGATTGCGTTGAAGCTTGTGGTTGATGGACAGGGTGTTTATAAGGTTTCGACGGGGATTCGGTTCTTCGACCACATGCTGGAGTTGTTTACGCGGCATGGCGGGTTCGATCTGACGCTGAAGTGCACGGGCGATCTGGATGTCGATCAGCATCACACTGTTGAGGATGTTGGGATTGCTCTTGGAGAGGCGTTTGGCAAGGCGCTGGGCGATAAGAAAGGGATTATGCGCGCCGGATATTTTGTGATGCCGATGGATGAGACGCTGGCGGTTGCTGCGGTGGATTTGAGCGGGCGTGTGGCTTACGTCGTCGACGACAAGGTGAAGGTGCGGCTGGTTGGGGATTTTCAGAGTGAGTTGCTGGCGGACTTCTTTGACGGGTTTGCGCGTGGAGCTAAGGCGAATGTGCATGTGAAGACGATGTATGGGCGGATCAACCATCATAAGATTGAGGCGATCTTCAAGGCTTTTGCGCGGGCGTTGCGAGGGGCTTGCTCGCGGGATGAACGGATGCGGGAGATGCTGCCGAGCACGAAGGGTTTGTTGTGATCGCGGTCATTGATTACAAGGCGGGAAATTTGACCAGCGTGGTGAAGGCGCTGAATTTTCTTGGCGCGAAAGAGATGTGGTGACCCAGGATCCGGCGGTGGTACGGGCGGCTTCGAAGGTTGTGTTGCCCGGGGTGGGGCATTTTCAGGCTACTCGTTGCTGGGGGAGTTGGGGTTGACGGAGGCGGTGCGGGGGAGTGTGGCGAAGGGCGCTTGGTTCCTGGGGATTTGCGTGGGGTTGCAGTGGTTGTTTGAGGGGTCGACTGAAGCAGAGGGAATGAAGGGGCTGGGGTACTTTGCGGGGATGTGTGAGCGCTTCCCTGCTTTGTATGAGGGGGCGGAGTTGAAGTCGCCGCATGTGGGGTGGAATTCGCTGGAGGGAGTGAGGGCGGATTCGCGGCTGCTGCGCGGCGTGAAGGATGGTGGGTTTGTTTACTACACGCACTCGTGGCGAGCTCCGGTTGTTGAGGCGACTGCGGCGGTGACTGAGTATGGTGGAGCGTTTACTGCGGTTGTGGAGCGGGAGAATGTGATGGGTGTGCAGTTTCATCCGGAGAAGTCGAGCGCTGTGGGTTTACAGGTGTTGAGGAACTTCGTGGAGTTGTAGCAATGCCTTTTATGTATGAACTGAAGATTGCGGCTGAAGAGCCTTCGTATACGTTTGTCCAGCAGCTAGTGCCGGCTGGGTCGCTGGTTGGAACGGGGCAGGCGGTTTGTACGCTTACCGATGGGGCGATGGAGTTCCACGTTCATGCGCCGAGGCAGGGGCTGCTGGTGGAGTGGTTTGTGGAGCATGGGGCTGTAATCGAGAACGAGGATGTGCTGGCGCGGATCGTATGCGAGGGCTCGCAGGCTGATGTTCCTGCTGCTGTGCCGATGAGGTTGGGATAGAGAGATGCTGACGAAGCGTGTGATTGCTTGTCTCGATGTTCGCGGTGGTCGCGTGGTGAAGGGTGTTCAGTTTGTGGACATCGTCGATGCGGGGGATCCGGCGGAGCTGGCGCATCGTCATGCGGCGGCGGGAGCGGATGAGATCGTGCTGCTGGATATTACGGCGACGCATGAGGGGCGCGGAACGCTGCTCGAGACGGTGAAGCGGACGGCAGCGGAGTTGTTTGTGCCGTTTACGGTTGGGGGCGGGATTCGGACGTGCGGAGGATGCTGCGGCGGTATTCGATGCGGGAGCGGATAAGGTGAGCATCAACTCGTCTGCGATTTCTCGGCCGGAGTTGATTGGGGAGATTGGTGGGAGCTTTGGAGCGCAGGCGGTGATCGTGGCGATTGATGCTCGTCGCGGTGATGCGTGGCGTTGAGGATGCTGAGGTTTTTGTGAGTGGAGGAAGAAAGGCGACGGGTTTGCGGGTTTTGGATTGGGCTCGCGAGGCGGAGGAGCGCGGTGCGGGAGAGATATTGCTGACTTCGATGGATACTGACGGGATGCGGGGCGGGTTTCGATTGTGAGTTGACTGCGATGGTGGGTTCGGCGGTTCAGATTCCGGTGATTGCTTCAGGTGGGGCGGGGACTGCGGGGCATTTTGTTGAGGTTTTTGGTCGGGGTAAGGCGGATGCGGCGCTGGCGGCTAGTATCTTTCACTTTGGGGTTACGGATTCGCGGGAGTTGAAGGCGGAGTTGCAGCGGGCTGGGGTGAGTGTGCGGCTTCCCTGCTGAAGGCTCGATTAGATCGTGACCTACGGAAGAAGGCATACCCCTGGGGCTAAAGCCCTCTTCTTGCCACCCTCAGGAGACCCAGGCTGAAGCCTTGGGTCTCCTAGAAGCAAAGACAAAAGCGGGTCCACCGCCACGCGACGGATGACAACAAAAAAACAACAGCAACGACAAAAAAGCAAGAGCAACAGCAACAGCAGACCCCCTTCGGATGACAACTAGAAAAACGGAAGCGGATCAGGCATCCATGGCGCCGGAGTAGACGGCCATGCCGGCTACTGCGTCTACGCCCATCGCGTCGAGGGCGTCGATCTCGCTGCGCTGCTTTGATTCCTCCGGCTACGATGAGTTGTTTTGCGGTGCAGGCGCGGAGGATTGCGGCTACGTTGATGGGGAAGCCCTGCATTGTGCCTTCGGTGTCGACGTGGGTGTAGAGGAAGGCGGCGCAGTAGTCTTCGAGCCAGGTGATGGCTTCTTCGGGGGTGAGGTCGACGGAGTCCTTCCAGCCTTTGACGGCTACTTTGCCGGCTTTGGTGTCGACGCTGAAGACCAGGGCTTCTTCGCCTAGGGATGTTCTTGAGTCCTTCGGCGAACTCGAGGTAGATGATCTTGTGACGGCGAATGTGGTCTGGACCGGAGATGCGGAAGAGGCTGGAGCCGTAGATGACTCGCTTGGCTCCAGCGTCCAGGAGCATCTTGCCGTCTTCGGCGGTTTTGAGGCCTCCGCCGACCTGGCAGGGGAGGCGTTTGCAGATCATTTCGATGAGGGTGCGGTTGTCGCCGAGGCGCATGGCGGCGTCGAGATCGATGAGCTGGACGAGCGGATACTTGGAGAAGCGCTCGATCCAGTATTCGAAGTCGTCGAAGGCAAGTTTTAGTTTTTCGCCTTGGACGAGTTGGACGATTTGGCCGCCCATGAGATCGATGGAAGGGATTAGCATTTTTTCTTCTTTCCTTCTCTGCGTAGTACTGCTCAGCGAAATACAGGGGTCCTTCGACTGCCACCTCCGCTCAGGATGACACTTTTTGGGATGTGTATTCCTGGACCGTAAGCAAGACTACTAGAAATTAGCTGAAGCCTAGGACGGGGTGGGGGACGTAGGGCTCTTCGAGTGAGGTGATCTCTTCGGGGGTTAGTTTGACGGAGAGGGCGGCTACGGCGTCGGTGAGGTGGTTGGGTTTGGTGGCGCCGACGATGGGTGAGGTGATGACGGGTTTGGCGAGCATCCAGGCCAGGGCGAGGGTTGCCATCGGGAGGTCGCGCTTTTTGCGAGGGCTTTGAGATGGTCGACTACTTTTTTGTCGGCCTCTTCGGTCTTGGTGTAGATCGCCTTGGAGTACTGGTCGGTCTCGGTGCGCTTGGTGGTTTCGGAGTTCCAAGGGCGGGTGAGGCGGCCGCGGGCGAGGGGGCTCCAGGGGATGACGCCGATGCCTTCGGCTTTGCAGAGGCCCATCATCTCGCGCTCTTCTTCGCGGTAGAGGAGGTTGTAGTGGTCCTGCATGGAGACGAAGCGGGTCCAGCCGTGGAGGTCGGCGATATAGAGTGCCTTGGCGAACTGCCAGGCGTACATGGAGGAGGCGCCGATGTAGCGGACTTTGCCGGCCTTGACGACGTCATGGAGGGCTTCCATGGTCTCTTCGATGGGGGTTTCGCAGTCCCAGCGATGGATCTGGTAGAGGTCGACGTAGTCGGTGCCGAGGCGTTTGAGGCTCTGGTCGAGTTCGAAGAAGATTTCTTTGCGGGAGAGGCCTTTGCCGTTGGGGCCGTCGCGCATGAAGCCGTTGAGCTTGGTGGCGATGACGGTGTCTTCGCGTTTAGTGTTGGCTTTGAGGAAGCGGCCGAGGAACTCTTCGCTGGAGCCAGTGGAGTAGACATTGGCGGTGTCGAAGAAGTTGATGCCGAGATCGAGAGGACTGTTTGAAGAAGGGCTGGCTGTCGGCTTCGTTGAGGGCCCAGGCGTGGCTGCCGGGGCGCAGGGGCCCGGGAGGTGCGACGCCGTAGGTCATGCAGCCGAGACAGATGCGGGAGACTTTGAGGCCGGTCTTTCCGAGATTTACATATTCCATGCGCTTCTCCTGCGTCCGGGGGTACCCCCCTATTAGCACTGCGCGTGAATTGCTTTATTTTCAGTTAACTTGAATAGGGTTGTCGACAAAATATTCATAACAAAGGGGTTTCGCTAAAATATTCCATCAAAAGGGGTTAGGAGCATTTCGGCGGGATATTTTGTTCTTTTTTGATGCCTAGATTCAGTATATCGATTTGGATGTAACTCATACGCCGCGCGGATGTTGTTGTACGGCAATGGGTTAAGTGGTTTCGGGGCTTGACAAGCGATTTTGGGCAGAAAATGGAAGAAAAAAGTTGAGGCCACGTCAATCTCTTTTATTTAGAGGAACTTTGAGGGAGTCGATGGGTAGGCCGTTGCGGATGCGTTTGAGTTGACGGTTCAACTGGGTGAATGGGTCGTCTGGGTCGCCGTTTTCTTCTTCGATCTTCGGCTTCGGACTGGCGCTGTTCGAGAGCATGGTGGAGGTCGGGCTGGGCAAGGGTTTGGAGGGACAGAAGCGCGAGGCTAAGGGCTGTTGCGGAGGGGTAGAAGATTCGGTAATTCGATTGGCTTTGTTTTTTCGTCGCCATTGGAAGCGCTGGAGGAGGAATACGACGGTAAAGAGGCAAAAGATGGCGAGAAAGCCCCCGAGAAGATGAGGTCGATGTCCATGGACGTCCCTTTGTGGCTGAGATAGCGCAAGCGTGGATCGGCGCGCCAATAAAGGCTGCGACGATGATTTCTATTCCGGGGGATCAGGCGTGCGAGGGAGGGGGACGCTGGAAGAGCGTGGACCTGAACGTGGTGATTCGGTGCAGCAACGTGGTCGGTTCGTGGCTGATAAGTGCACGGTTCTTCGACCAGAGCGGCGAAGAGGAAGATTGGGACGAGGAGGAAGAGGGCGGTGGCGTGATGATCGGTTGCGTGGGGCAGAAGAAGGAGCAGGACGGCGAGAAGGGCTGCGAGAAGGGCGAATGCCTTCCATCCACGAATTTTTGGTGTGCCGGTCATCGCTGGCATTGAGTGTATCGCGCAGACGAGCTTACATTGGCAGGCGCTTACATCCTGAGAAATAGATATGCCACGGCGCAGATGAAGCCGGCGAGCACGAACCCTATTGTCACAAGCTTTAGGAAGCCGACCGGGGGGCTGTTCTTTGATTTCGAGACGAGGATCAACACAAGTAAGTAGTGGTCCTCTTGCTGAATCGTGCGGACTGCTTCGATCCACGCGTCGTAGTCGCGTCGATTATTTTTGCGAGAATCGACTCGGAAGGTTGCGGATGAGCGACCCGATCTTCTCTTCGTATTCCGCCTGATCGTAGTCGTGGCTCGAAGGCTTCACTTACTTCCGCAATGTCTGGCAAAGTCCATGCGGTTTCGGAAAAGTAAAGCATCTTCCGCTCTATCTCAGACAGCGGAACTCCCTCGCGCTGTGCTTCGGTGACGATCCTACTGACAAGGAACTCCTTCGCATCGCGGGCCGTCGTGAATGTTTGCACGGTACGATCTTAGCTTTAGGAGAACATTGCGGGTAGGACGTTTGTTGCGAAGTCGATGAGGAAGTGTCCGAACATATTCGACGCCAAGTCGCGGCGCCATAAATAGAAGGCAGTCATGATTGCGCCCATTACGAATGCCATCAGGATATTTATCGGGCCGCCTGTCCAGTGTGCGACGGCAAAGATCGCGAGAGGGATGGCCCAGGCAGCAATCTTTGCGAAGCCGAGTGACTTCAGGCGTTCGATCGGATAGGCGCGATAGAACAACTCTTCTACTACTCCGGCTCGCACCACGACGATGAAGACGACCCAGAGCGGCAACTTGGCGAAGGTTTGTGATCCGGCACCGTGTCCGTAGCCGGTGAGCTTGGCGATCAAAGCGGCGGGGATGATACAGGCAATGGCGATCACGACGCCCCAGGCCAGCGACTTCCAGGGAGGAGATGTGCCGATCCCGATGGAGCGCAGGGGTAGTTTTTCTTTTCGACGGATGAGCCAGATCAGCAGAGCCGCACTGGCGAACATGCAGGCCTCGCGAGCGAGCGTCAGAGTTGGACTAAGGTCGGGCGAGATTGCGCGGAAGGCCTGGCGAATGATGATCGGAGAGAACAGAGAAAGACCCAAACCGAGCCATGTTGCCCAGTGCTTATTCGCGGCCGGGTTTTCTATTGCTTGGGCTACGGTTGCGTCGCTCATCGTTGTCTTTACGAAACCACTTCGACCAATGTTCCACCGAAATTTTAGGGAACGCTGCTGAGGGTCTGATTCGTCTGATTCAATGACCAACCGTTTGGTAGACTTCTGGTCTGCCTATGACTGCCTGAATTTGATGTGCGTGTTGCGATTGTGCTCTGGAGCTGCTGGGCCGGAGTGTGCGTTGCTGCTGCACTCACCTATTCAGGAGATTCCAAATGTCAGTTTTGTTGTGTGACGATATCGTTACGGCTCGTCTTTCCTTGATTGCGATTACGCCGGAGATGTTGCTGTCGGAGAAGAATGGCGATGGGCGTCTTGGTGAACTTACTCGATGTGTCATTCCAGAGAATTGGCCGCCGTCGAGTTGGGAGCCGCACGTTTTTGACTTCCTGCTGACTCAGTTGGCGGAGCATCCCGATCAGTTGGGATGGCCGCGGTATGTGAGTTTTGTGGATGATGGACGGCGCAGGTTGATCGGGACGCTGGGCGCGTTTGCCACGGTCGCTGACCCGTCGGTGTGTGAGTTTGGTTATGAGATTCTGCCTCCTTATGAAGGCAGGGGTTTTGCCACCGAGGGGGCTAAGGCTCTGATTGAGTATCTTCGGCGCGATGAGCGAATCAAGGGCGTGATCGGGCATACGTTTCCGTCGATTCCGGCGTCGATCCGGGTGATGGAGAAGTGTGGGCTAATGTATGACGGGGAGGGTGAGGAGGCGGGGACGGTGAGGTATCGGATTTGGTTGCGGTGACCAGAAAGTGCAAATGCAGGGATCCTTCACTCCGTTCAGGATGACGACATGAAGCGGTTGGGAAAGGCCCGCTCGACTTCGCTCACGGTGACGAGCGCTGAGGCTACTGGCCGGGGTCCATGGCGTCGGCCATGGCGTAGTAGCCTTTGCGGGCCTGGACCTTCTGTCCCTGCTGGCAGGTGATGTTGAGGGTGCGGAAGGTGCCGTCGATCTTGGGGTTGGTGGGCGTGTAGCTGGCGAGATACTGCGTGCGGAGTTCGTCCTGGATCTGGTCGAAGGCTTCCTGGAGCTTCTTGCCGTTGTTGCCGACGTTGATGACGCGGCCGCCGGTCTCGGAGGCTAGGCGCTCCATGTCGCGTGCGCCGGTGTCGGCGAGGTTGATGCCGAAGCCTCCGCCGTAGAACTGGCGGTCGGCGATGAGGATGACGTAGACGATGGCGTTGGCCTTCTGGGCGGCCTCGGTGGCGGTCTTGAGATTCTCCTGCGAGCCCTGGTCGCCGCCATCGGTGAGGAGGACGAGGATCTTGCGGCCGGCTTCCTGGCGGAGTTTGTCGTGAGCGGCCAGGTAGACGGCGTCGAAGAGGAGGGTGCCGCGGGGGTTGCTGTTGCCGGTGACGGAGCCGGTGCCTGCGCCGGTGTTGATCTGGGCGGAGTCGATGGAACGTTTGATCTCGCGGGGGCTGTTGGTGTAGTCGGCAAGGAGATTGACGTTGATGTCGAAGGAGATGAGGAAGGCCTCATCCTTGGGGGTGAGAACGTCTTTGAGGAACTCGGCGCCGGACTGCTGCTCGAGGGGGAGGACGTTCATCTGGCTGCCACTGGTGTCGAGGAGGATGCCGATGGTGAGAGGAAGATTTTTTTCCTGGGTGAAGTTCTTCGTTTTCTGAAGCTCTTTGTTCTCGAAGATGTTGCAGTCGTCCTTGTGGAGGTTGGTGATGTAACCACTCTTGTCGCGGACGGAGAAGTAGACGTTGACGAGGTTGACGTTGACTTTGAGGGTCTGGACGTCACCGATGTCGACGGGTTGAGGCTCGGCTTTGCTGGCTGGAGGGGGACCGCCAGGGGATGGTGCTTCCTGCGCTTGGAGGAAAGGGGCGATGCAGAAGGCCAGGACGGCAGCGAGACGGAGAGAGCGCATACTGCATTAGACGACAAAGTTTGGGTTGAGTTTGCGAAAAAAGTGGACGCGGGAAGGTCTGGAGCGCAACATTGGGGGAGAAGAGAGCGTCAAAGGGGGACGGGATGGCGGCGGCGAGGGTGCGCTGGTAGTCTGGTAGCTGTTATAGTTTTGGGCCTCGACGGCCGCAGTAAAGGTATGGGGGATTCGCGTGGTAAGTAAGAGCGTATTGGCGGGGGCTTTAGCGTGCATGATGCTTGGACAGCCGGCACAGGAGCAGGCGCAGCAGAGTGCACCACAGCAGCAGATCCCCGATGGGCCGAAGCCGCAGATTCCCGATGCTCCCAAGCCGCAGGCGCTGCCGGTGGGTCCGGTGAGGCCGGGTAGCGGAACGACGCCGGACTCGAATGGAGACAGTTCGACGTCAACGTCAACCTCGACGTCAGATGACCAAGCGGTGCCGAACAAGCTGCCGGAGACGGCGCAGCAGAAGGCTGATGACGGACAGCAGCCGGATCTGCCGAGTGCCGGGCAGGGTCCGGAGTACGTGATCCACGCCAAGGTGAACTTTGTAGAAATTCCGTTCACGGTGAAGGACAACAAAGGCAAGCCGGTATGGGGGCTGACGTGGCGCGATGTGCGCATCTATGAGAACAATGTGCGGCAGCAGCTTGCTCTGTTCACTGTCGATCCATTTCCGTTGTCAATAGCGCTGGTGATTGATCAGAGCCTCGGCTTCGACAACATGGCCAAGGTGAATAATTCGCTGGCCGCGATCCAGGGAGCGTTTACACCGTATGACGAGGTGTCGGTGTTTACGTATAACAACGGGCCGCGGATGGTGACGGACTTTACGGCCGGGCCGAGCGCGCGACTGACGCAGGCTCTGGATCGATCGAAGACGACCGGGCGCGAGATGACGTATTACAGCACCGGCCCTCTGTCGCAGAACATTTCCAAGAATGATGGGTCGGAGAGCTATATCGATCCGAATACCAATTCTTCGCATGGGGGGAGCATTCTCGGAATCCAGAATCCTCCGCGAGATGTGCATACGCTGAACGATGCGATTCTGGCGGCGGCGACTTCGCTGTCAAGGACTGCGACGGGACGTAGAAGAATTATCTACGTCATCAGCGATGGCAAAGAGTATGGCAGCACGGCGAAGTTCTCGCAGGTGGTGAAGTATCTGAACACGAATAAGATCGCTGTGTTCGGAACGCTGGTGGGAGATTCTGCGCTGCCGGTAACGGGCTTCCTGGACCGGATGCATCTGCCGCTGATGATGCGGGATAACATCCTGCCGGCTTACGCAAAGCAGACGGGTGGGAACTTCGATGGGGAGTTCCGGCAGAAGGGCATCGAGACGAGCTTCGCGAAGATTACCGAAGAGGTGCGCACGCAGTACACGGTGGGGTATTACACACATGAGCCGTTCATCGACGGGAAGTACCGATCGGTGGAGGTGAAGGTGCTGCGGCCAAATCTGACGGTGCTGGCAAAGCTGGGCTACTATCCGACGGCGGAGGATTCGAAGCCACCTACCGTGACACCGATGGCCAAGTAGGCCTGCGAAGACTTCCTGAAGGCTGGATCGGAATTTGATGGAGATTTTGTTGCACGGAAATGCGCTGCTGGCGCTGGCGGCGGCGGTCCTGTGGGGTGGAGGGGACTTTTCAGGCGGCATGGGTGTGAAGCGCGCTGGCGGCACGATGGGGGCGGCACTGCGCGTGATTCTGCTGAGCCATGCGGTCAGTCTGGCGGTTCTGAGTGCACTCGCGTGGTGGCGGGGCGATGCGTTTCCGCATGGGGCTCCGCTGGCGTGGGGATTGGGCGCGGGTGCGACGGCGGGAGTGGCGTTGGCGTGTTTTTATGTGGCGCTATCGCGGGGCGCAATGGGGGCTTCAGCGGCATTAAGCGGGTTGCTGGCCGCGGCGATTCCGGCTGCGGTTTCGGCTGGTGCCGAGGGGTCGCCAGGGATGCTGCACCTGGTGGGTTTTCTGGTGGCGGGGGCGGCGATCTGGTTGATCGCGGCGGGGCCTAACCCCGAGGCTAAGCCGGCAGACAGGGGGACGTTCTGGCTGGCGGTGATTGGCGGCGTTGGGTTTGGGGTCTACTTTGTGGCGCTGAAGTTCGCGGGGAGAGCGGGTGTGATCTGGCCACTGGCTACCTGCAGGATGGGCAGCCTGACGGTGTGTTCGTTGCTCGTGGGGGCGATGTCGTTCAAACAGCGTGGGGGCGACGGTGGAGTTCGCCTTACGCGGATGGCTGTGTTGTGGGCGCTGGGTGCGGTGCTGCTGGATACATCTGGAAATTTGCTGTTCGTAGCGGCCACGCGAGCGGGACGGCTTGATGTGGCGGCGGTGTTGGCTTCGCTGTACCCGGCTTCGACGATTCTGCTGGCGGCATGGACGCTGCATGAGAGGCCTACGCGGCGGCAGGGGTTGGGGATGGCAGTGGCGGCGGCGGCTGTTGTGATGATTACGTTGTAGGCGGTTGTGAAGAGAGCCCGGCGTGTGCTAAAGCCCCACGCTAATCCTGAAATGCACCGGCAAGAAGCAAAGGCGAATGCAGGTTCCTTCGACAAGCTCAGGACGGGCTCTTCGACTGCGTTGCTCACAAAGTGCGTGAGCAACTTCGCTCAGGATGACACTTTCTTTTTTTTGCGGGGGTAGGTGACGCGGAACCGGGTCCGGCGCTTAGAGCTTTATGGCGGTGGCGTCGACGGTGGGTTTCGGGTATTTCAGTTTGAGGCTCTGCATGGCGTCAACGATGATCGTGGATATGGCGATGTTGCGATACCACTTGTTGTCACTGGGGATGACGAACCAGGGCGCATGCTTGTGGCTGGTGGTGGAGAGGATTTCGTTGTAGGAGTCCATGTACTGCGGCCAGAACTTGCGCTCGTGGAGGTCGGCCTCGGAGAGCTTCCAGTGCTTCTGGGCGTCGTCGATGCGGGACTGGAGGCGGCGCGTCTGTTCATCGCGCGAGATGTGGAGATAGAACTTGAGGATGAGGACGTCGTTGTCGGCGAGCATGCTCTCGAACTCGTTGATGTCGTCGAGGTGACGATGCGCGATGTCGCGGGAGATGACCTTGTGGACGTAGGGCGAGAGGACGTCCTCGTAGTGAGAGCGGTTGAAGATGCCGATCATGCCACGCGGGGGAACCTGGGCGTGGGCGCGCCATAGGAAGTCGTGACGGGCTTCGAGCGGCGTGGGCACCTTGAAGGAGGCGACGTCGCAGCCCTGCGGGTTGACGCCGGAGAAGATGTGGCTGATGGTGCCGTCTTTGCCTGCGGTGTCCATGCCCTGAAGGACGATGAGGAGGGCTTTGGACTGGCTGGCGTAGAAGAGGTCCTGGAGGTCGGCGAGGTGGCCGCGGTGCTTAGCCAGAATCGCTTTTGCGGCCTCTTCGGTTTTGTAGCCGCCAGTGTCGGAGGACGATATCTTGGCGAGCCGAACCTTCGTGTGCGGCTTGATGAGATGAGGCGACTTTATTTTCATGAGGCGCTGGCCGCCGAGTCGAGGCTAGAGTAACGGTGGAGTGATGGATCGTCCGCCTGGCTTACTTGACTGATTCTTCAGGCTTGGGGGTGACCGTGTGAGCGGTTTCTCCGGGCTTGTTGATATCGTCGCTGACACCCTTCAAACCATCTTTGAATCCCTTATAGCCTTCACCGAGGCCTTTGCCGAGTTCGGGAAGCTTCTTGCCACCGAACAGGACAAGGACGACGACGGCGATGACGATGAGATGTGTTGGTGTAAATAGTTCGCCCATACTGTTTCTCCCTGCAACCGCATTCTACACGTCGGCTGCCCACCCAGTATTGTCGCACAATTGGGCTCTGCTGATAGATACGCAGCAACGGGCAAGGCAGATGTGGTCTGAACGTTATATCTTGGTTAGTGAAGGAAATGTTTGAACTGACGCTGGAAGCGGCCTGCCGCAGTTTGAGGCCTGATGTTTCAAGAAACGTGGAGACGGATGTTGCGATTGAAGACGATTGGTGAAGTGAGGACGACAGGGGCGCGGAAGACAGGCAACCGCGCGGCAACTGGAATTCTGGTGGCGGGTTTACTGATTGCGGGTGCGGCGCAGGGACTGGCGCAGGACAGCGAAGAGGCGCCTCAGGCGGCGCAAACCCAGACGGCTACGACACAGACGACGACAGCGAGCACCTCGACAAAGCTTGGGCCAGCGGCTCCGGTGACCTACGACAACAAGTATGAGTTGTTTGGCGGGTTCAACTTTCAGAATTTTATGGCGGGGCAAGAGCTGCCAAAGCGAATGAACCTGGGCGGCGGCGAGGTGATGTTCACGTACTGGTTGCCGAAGACCTCACGGTTTTTCAAGAACGTGGGCTTGGCGGCAGACTACCGGTTCGATGCGGGAACGACGCCGGTGTTTCCTAACTCGGGAATCACAGAGCCCAATGCGATCGGCGGGACGGGCATCAACAACCGGCCATTGGTCTACATGAATACGTTCATGGGTGGGTTGCAGTATCGCAGCAAGTTAAGGAACCAATATGTCGCGGTGAACTTCCACGGCTATGGCGGTGCTTCACACGGAACCTTCAATGCCAGCTTTAGGAATCTGGTGGTGCCTTTGTCCGAGGCCTATGCGGCAACGGGCCTCTACTCGAATCGCACCGCGCCGTTTGCCGCGCTGGGCGGAAGCCTGGACTTCAACCTGTCGAAGAAGTGGGCGATCCGGTTTTCGCCTGATCTGATTCTGGAGCATTACGGAACTGGGCTGCGGGAGTTTGTGGCGGTGTCGGGTGGAGCGCTCTACCGGTTTGGGAAGAAGTAAGAGAATAGAGAGCTAGGACGAATGCAATAGAAGACGGGCCGCCTGAAGAGGCGACCCGCTTTATTGTTCGTCTGCTACTTCCTGACCACCTATTCCCTGCGCTTACCAGGTGTTGCCTTGCTGCATGAACTCTGGCGAGACGGGGTTTTCGTAGACGGAGTAGTCGCGGGTGACGACGGTAAGGCCGCTGGAGGAGACGAAGTAGTTTTTCTTGTCTTCCTTGGGGTCGTAGCCGATGACGGTGCCGTCGGGGATGTGGACGTCGCGGTCGATGATGGCGTGGCGGATGCGGCAGTGGCGGCCGATGTTGACGTGGGAGAAGATGATGCTGGAGTCGACGTCGGCGTAGGAGTTGACGCGGACGTCCTGCGAGAGGACGGAGTTGCGGACGACGGCTCCGGAGACGATGGAGCCGGCGCAGACGATGGAGTTGATGGCCATGCCGGTGCGGCCGGGTTCGCCGAAGACGAACTTGGCGGGCGGGTACTGGTAGGGGCGGGTGCGCATGGGCCAGGACTTGTCGTAGAGGTTGAAGGTCGGGGTGACGCCGGCGACGTCCATGTTGGCTTCGTAGTAGGCCTCGAGGGTACCGACGTCGCGCCAGTAGAGGGCCTTCTGCTTGTTCTCGTCGACGAAGTTGTAGGCGTGCATCTTGAAGCGGCCGAGGATGTTGGGCAGGATGTCGTGGCCGAAGTCGTGCTTGGAGTTGGGGTCTTCGGCGTCCTTGATGAGCTCGGGCAGGAGGACGTCGGTGTTGAAGATGTAGATGCCCATGGAGACGTCGACCATCTCGGGATTGAAGGGAGAGCGGATGTTGGTCTCTTTGGGCTTTTCTTCGAAGCCGGTGACTTCGCCGTTGCGGGCGACTTCGACGACACCGAAGGCGGAGACCTCGGAGGGCGAGATGGGCAGGGTGGCGAGGGTGACGTCGGCGCCGGAGTCGCGGTGCTGCTGGAGCATGAGGGCGTAGTTCATCTTGTAGATGTGGTCGCCGGAGAGGATGATGACGTGCTTGGGCTCTTCGGAGCCGATGGAGTAGATGTTCTGGTAGACGGCGTCGGCTGTGCCCTGGTACCAGGACTTGGAGACGCGCTGCATGGGGGGAAGGATCTCGATGAACTCGCCGAGTTCGTTGGCGACGACAGGGCCCCAGCCTTCGCGGATGTGGCGGTTGAGCGAGAGCGCTTTGTACTGGGTGAGGATGTAGACGTGGCGGAGGTCGGAGTTAATGCAGTTGGAGAGGGTGATGTCGATGATGCGGTACTGGCCGGCGAAGGGAACGGCCGGTTTGGCGCGATCGCGGGTAAGCGGAAATAGTCTTTCGCCGGCACCACCGGCAAGTAAAACGCCTAGCGTATCTCTCATATCCATAAAACTCCGGCGCTGCTTCCGTTAGAAAATCGATGAACCACGTGAGTCAGATGCACAAAGTTGCTCAGGTGCAACAGAGAAACGCGAGTCTACCACGCGAGATTGAATTTGTAATCTCTAGCGACGGGAGAGCAAGAAAAGAGGCCCGGCGACTGGCGCGCGGGCCTCTTTGGAAACCTTGATAGGTTTCGATTTCGGGACTGGGTTTGAAGCCTACGCTTCGGAAGCGTTGTCCCCGGCTGGATCTGCGGCCGGGTCTGCGGACGCATCTTCGCTGAGGCTGATGCGCAAAGATTTCAGGAAGGTCAGGTCGCTGCGGGTAAACGGCCCGTCCGTGTCTTCGACGGCGGGTTCGGTTGACTCTTCGGCTTCTGTCTCAACCTCATTGAGGCCGATCGTAGCCTCCAGCATGAGGAGAACATCAAAACCCTGTTCGCGGATGTTTTTGACGACGCCTGCAATGTCCTCCGATTCCGAGACGGACTCGTGGATCGCTTCGCCAAGCTTCTGGATAAGGTTTTTGACCTTCTGATTCAATGCCACCTCCGGGCTGCCTATGGTTCGAATCCGACCACGCATCGGGTATTCCCGGCAAAGGTGACCGGCGGGAACGGCATTGCGGGTACATCGATCGTAACTAGTTACTGTTAAAACAATACGCCCATGGCAAGGATGGCTGCAACGACATTTCTTTAGTGAATAAAACGATGGGACCTAACTGGGTTCGACGACGGTATGGTGGTCGGCCCAGGCTTCTTCAAGGCGATGGGCCAGTAACTCTACGGGCGGCGTACGTTTAGAACCAAACACAAGGAAACCTGCCATGGCTGCACAACAGCCTCCCACCATCAAAAGAATTTTCGTCATTAGCCCTACTCCTATTCGCTCGACGTCGTTTTGATCGCCCGTCTGTAGAGGGTGGGATGCAAAAGTGGGGAAGGATGTTTCATTGACGGGAAGCAATTCGATGGAAATGAGTCAGTTTTGTTTTGGCGTGCGGCGTGCAGGGAGGATAGATTGGGGCGAGTTCTTGAACATTGCTGCAATTGGAAACAGCGGCTCTCTAAGTGATTGATATTAAGATAATCTTTCAAGTGAATCGCGGGGCAGTTCGCCTGGCGAATGTGTTTTACGGAAGCTGGGGACACTACAATCAGGAATATGGATTCGGTTCGCTTTGGGCGGGTGCTGGGGATTGGAACGCGGCTTGCAGCAAAGACTGCGAAAGCGGCGCTGGATGCGGCAACGGCTCCGAATCCTTCGGCGAGTCCGGGCGAGGGTGCACGTTCGCCGGTTGCCGATTCCAAGGAGGGATTGGGAGGCAGGGTGACGCGCACGGCTGCGCAGGTGCAGCAGACGAAGCGTGGGCTGAAGCAGGGCGGCAAGCAGTTCAACAAGGCTGTGGGCGGCCGGCTGGTGAGGCTATCGGGGGCGCTGTGGCTGGAACTGACGGGGGTTTTCTTTGGGATCTTTGCAGTTTCCGCGATTGCGGGCTCGTGGAGGATGCGGGCGGCGTTGCGCGAGACGGCAGGAAATCATGACGCACATACGCGTTTCGTGATCTCGCTGGTGATGGCGGCGGTGTTTGGGTATTTCTGCGTCAGCAGCTTTGTGAAGGCGAACCGGAGAACCCGGGGGCACTGAGCGGACCCTGATTTGGGGGCGGTAAGCGGGTACACTTGAGCGTCATGTCAGAGACCTCTAAAACTTCACCAAAGACTAGTTCAGGGATTCCGGTGGAGCTTGTTTACCGGGCCGAAGACCTCGCGGGCTTCGATGCTGCGGAGACGTTGGGCGAACCGGGCGAATATCCATTTACGCGAGGGATTCAGCCGACAATGTATCGCGGGCGGCTGTGGACGATGCGGCAGTATGCGGGCATGGGGGATGCCGAGGAGTCGAACAAACGGTATAAGTTTTTGCTGGCGCATGGGACCAAGGGGTTGAGCGTGGCGTTCGATCTGCCGACGCAGATTGGGTATGACTCGGATTCGCCGTTGGCGCTGGGTGAGGTGGGGAAGGTCGGGGTGGCGATTGACTCGATCGAGGATATGCAGCGGCTGTTCGATGGAATTGCGTTGGATACAATTTCCACGTCGATGACGATCAACGCGACGGCTTCGATTCTCCTGGCGCTGTATGTGGCGGTGGCGCGACGGCACGGGTGCGGATGTTAAGCAAGCTGAATGGGACGATCCAGAACGACATTTTGAAGGAGTACATTGCGCGAGGGACGTACATCTATCCGGTGGCGCATGCGATGCGGCTGGTGACGGATATCTTTGCGTGGGCGGCTGAGGAAGTTCCGGAGTGGAATACGATTTCGATTTCGGGATACCACATGCGCGAGGCCGGGTGTACGGCGGTGCAGGAGGTCGCGTTTACGCTGGCCAACGGCATGACGTACGTGCAGGCCGCAATTGACGCGGGGTTGGACGTGGATGCGTTTGCGCCGAGGCTGAGTTTCTTCTTCAACTCGCACAACAATCTGCTGGAAGAGGTCGCGAAGTTTCGCGCGGCACGGCGGATGTGGGCGCGGATTATGCGGGAGCACTTTGGCGCGAAGAAGGAACGGAGCTGGATGCTGCGGTTTCATACGCAGACGGCGGGGTCGACGCTGACGGCGCAGCAGCCGGAGAACAATATTGTGCGGACGACGCTGCAGGCGCTGGCTGCGGTGCTGGGGGGGACGCAGAGCCTGCATACGAATGGGTTTGATGAGGCTCTGTCGCTGCCGACGGAGAATGCGGCGCGGATTGCGTTGCGGACGCAGCAGATTCTGGCGCATGAGAGCGGCGTGTCGCAGACGGTGGATCCGCTGGCGGGGTCGTTCTATGTGGAGTCGCTGACGAATGAGATTGAGCGTCGGGCGGACGAGTATATGGCGACGGTTGCGCGGTTCGACCTGGGTGGGCAGTACGGGATGCTTCGGGCGATTGAGCAGGGCTATGTGCAGCGGGAGATTCAAAACGCGGCGTACGGGTATCAGCGGGCGGTGGACGCGAAGGAGGCGATCGTCGTTGGGGTGAACGAGTTTGCCAGTGAACAGGAGGTCGCGGTGCCTATTCAGCGGATCGACGAGGCACTGGAGGGCCGTCAGGTGGAGCGGCTGCAGGGCGCTGCGGGCGCGGCGTGAGGCGGGGGTTCATTCAGCTGCACTGCGGCGCGTTGAGGATACGGCGCGGGGTGGCGGGAATTTGATGCCGCAGATTCTGCATGCGGTGGAGAGTTATGCGACGGTGGGTGAGATTGCCGATGTGCTGCGGAGGGTATTTGGGGAGTATCGGGAGACGGTTACGGTGTAGCAAGCGCGAAGGGCGCGGGACGAAACATTTGTGAAGGGTTTTGCGTCTGCGGTACAGCGGACGATTGCAGAGTAGCTCATTCGTCCGCTTTGATAGGAGACGATATGAGACTTTTCCGGTTTCGATTGATTGCCTGCCTTAGCGTTGTTTGGATGCTTGCCGGGATCGCGCTGGCCCAACACGATGGACCGTTTGCGGTAGCGCCGGTTCCGCCCCGGTTATTCGATGCAAAGACGGTTTTCATCTCAAATGCGGGTGCGGATAGCGGACTGTTTCCCCATCCGTTTACTGGCGATCCGGACCGTGCTTACAACGAGTTCTATGCCGATGTTTTGAGTTGGGGGCGCTATCAATTGGTCTCTACCCCGGACGATGCAGACCTGGTCTTCGAGCTGCAGCTTACGGCTCCAAACGGCCCGTCGAACGCAGATAAACAAAAGGGCGCGTCGGACCCGCTGCCGATGCTGCGGCTGGTGATCTACGATCGGCCCGCACATTATGTTCTGTGGGCGCTGACGGAGTCGATTGCTCCCGCGGCGCTGCAGAAGACGCATGACCATAACTTCGACGAGGCGGTGTCGGCGCTTGTGCTGGATGCGGCGAGATTGACGAAGTCGTTGCCGAATGGAATGCACTGATCCGACTCGTCAAGTTGTTCTCATGATAAGGACAATCGTTGGAGTTTCACGAGATGCGAGAACGGTAATCGGACCGAGTGGTTGGATGCGGCCGCCGGTGCTATCGTTTTAGGGGCGGCATTCACGCGCGACAGACAGAAGGAAGCACCCCTATGACAGAGACAATGACACCACTTCGCAAGACAGCATTGAACGCGGTACACCGGGCGGCAAAGTCCAAGATGGTGGATTTTGGCGGATGGGATATGCCCGTCGATTGCTGCGGGTTGATCGCGGAACATATGGCGGTGCGGACCGCGGTGGGAGTGTTCGACGTCTCTCATATGGGCGACATTCAACTGCGCGGGCCGGGATCGTTGGCAGCGGTGCAGCGGTTGTGCATGAACGATGCGTCGAAGCTGGCAGTGGGGCAGGCCCACTACTCGGCAATGCTGTATCCGAATGGGACGTTTGTGGACGACGTGATTGTGCATAAACTTTCGGATAACGACTACCTGATCGTGATCAATGCAGGTACGCGCGAAAAGGATGTGGAGTGGGTGCGGAAGACGATTGGGCACATGCCGGGAGTGCATGTGAACGATTTCAGCGACTACTACACGCAGATTGCAATCCAGGGACCGAGGGCCGCGGAAACGCTGCAGAAACTGACTTCGACTGATCTGAGTACGATCAAGAACTACTGGTTTACGTGGGGACAGGTGTGCGGATTGCACAATGTGATGATCGCGCGGACGGGCTATACCGGTGAGGATGGGTTCGAGATTTATATTCCGTCGGATGAGCCGACCAGTGCACGGGTGTGGCAGGAAGTGCTGGATGCCGGGAAAGAGTTTGGCATTCTGGCGTGCGGACTAGGGGCGCGGAATACGCTGCGGCTCGAGGCGGCGATGGCTCTGTACGGGCATGAGATTTCGGACACGATCAATGTGTTCGAGGCTGGGCTGGGGCGATATGCGAAGTTGGACAAAGGCGACTTTGTCGGGCGCGATGCGCTTGTGAAGGTCCAGGAAGAAGGCGGCCCGAAGCGGAAGCTGGTTGGGCTGGAGATGATTGAGCGCGGGATCGGGCGGGATGGTTATCCGGTGTTTTCGGTCGATGGCAAGCGGATTGGCGAGATTACCAGCGGGTCGCCGTCGCCATTTCTGAAGAAGAACATCGCTTTGGCGTATGTTCCGGTTGAGTTTGCCGGATTGGATGAAGAGGTCGCGGTGGAGATTCGCGGGCAGATGGTGAAGGCGAAGGTGGTGCCCACTCCTTTCTATAGAAGGGCTAAGAAATCCACTTAGCCTAGGCCCATCGGGAGCAATTGCACGAACTACAATAGAAGTTCTGGACTTTTGAGACAGGGAGAACGAACGAATGGCGTACCCAGCAAACTATCGCTATACGAAGGAACATGAATGGATTCAGGTCGACGGAAAGATCGGTACCGTCGGGATTACGGACTACGCGCAGAACTCGTTGGGCGATATTGTGTTTGTCGATCTGCCGAAGGTGGGCGATACCGTGGAAGCGGGAAAGAGCTTCGGGTCGGTTGAGTCGGTGAAGGCTGTGTCGGATTTATTTGCGCCGGTTTCGGGTACGGTGACCGCTATCAACGAAGAGTTGAAAGACAAGCCAGAGAAGATTAACTCCGATGCGAATACGACCTGGATTCTGAAGGTTGAACTGTCGGACGCGAAGCAGGTTGATGGACTGTTAGCCGCGGCGGACTACGAAAAATTTACCAGCGAAGAGACCGGACACTAAAAAGATGCGCTATTTGCCGAAGTCCCCTGTGGATCGTGAGGAGATGCTTGCCGAGATTGGGGCAGCGTCGATCGACGATCTGTTTTCTACGATTCCTGCGGAGTATCAACTGAAGCGCGACCTTGCGATTCCCCGGCAGCATGGGGAGTCGGAGATTCTGGATCGCTTTCGTGCGTATGCGGAGAACAACGCCGTCGGTTACGCGAGTTTTCTGGGTGCGGGCGTGTACCGGCACTACAGGCCGGTGATCATTGACTCGCTGGTTCAGCGTGGTGAGTTTTTGACGAGCTATACGCCGTATCAGCCGGAGATCTCGCAGGGTACGCTACAGGCGATGTTCGAGTTCCAGACGATGATCTGCGAGCTGACGGGCATGGAGATCGCGAACGCGTCGATGTATGACGGCTCGACGGGCGCAGCCGAGGCGATCATGATGGCGGTTCGCGTTACGGGCCGCGATGGCGCGGTGATTGCGCGGACGGTGCATCCGGAGTATCGCGAGGTGATTGCGACGTATGCGCAGCACCAGGAGATTCCGACGATCGAGGTTGGTTATACGGAGAATGGGCGCGTCGATATGGCTGCGCTCGAGGCTTCGATCAATGAGGACACGGCTTGCGTGCTGATTCAGTCGCCGAATTTCTTTGGGACGATTGAGGATGTTGCGGCGATTGCCGAGGTTGCGCACAAGAAGGGTGCGCTGCTGATTGTTTCGATCGCAGAGGCGGTGTCGCTGGGGATTGTGAAGCCGCCGGCTGAGGCGGATATTGTCTCGCTCGAGGCGCAGTCGTATGGCGTTGCGGTCGGTTATGGCGGGCCGTACTGCGGTGTGATTGCGTGCAAGGAGAAGTTTCTGCGGCAGATGCCGGGACGACTGATCGGCGAGACGAAGGATAAGGACGGCAAGCGTGGATTTGTGCTGACGCTGTCTACGCGCGAGCAGCATATTCGGCGCGAGAAGGCTACTTCGAATATCTGCACGAATCAGGCGCTGGTTGCGTTGATGACGACGATCTTCCTGACGGTGTATGGCAAGCAGGGGATGAAGGAGCTGGCGGAGCAGAATCTTGCGAAGGCGGCTTATCTGAAGGGCGTGCTCGGTGGAACGAGCGGCAAAGTGCTGTTTGATGGTGCGCCTCGGTTCCATGAGTTTGTGGTGGAGCTGCCGAAGAGTGCTGAGGAGACGAATGCTGCGCTGCTGGGCAGCAAGATCATTGGCGGGCTGGCGTTGCAGAAGTGGTATCCGGAGCTTGGGCCGAATGCGAGCTTGTGGTGCGCGACGGAGTTGACGACGAAGAAGCAGATAGATGCCGTCGCGGCTGCGCTTGCGGTTGAAGGCTTAGGGATGGATGTTTCGGCGATCATCGGTGAGGAGTTGAAGGCGGTTGAGTTCGTTGAGGATTATCTGCAGCTTCGATTTGAGACTCCTTTGCTGACGTTCTATGCGTGGCCGCATGTGTTGTTTCCGGAGTTTTCAGTGGCCTATGGTGAGCCGGAGTATCGGAATGCACTGTGTGCGCAGATCAATGACAAGGTCGTGCAGGCATCGCTTGAGGAAGGCGATGCGCTGACGATTGAATTTGAAAACGGTACGGTGTTTGGGTTGTCGTTACGGGAAGAAGATTTGGATGTGCCGGAGTCGGGGAGTTACTCGGAGACCGGAAGCGCTGTGGATGCGCAGGAGTTTTGAGAATGGCAGATAAGAAGTTTGAGGGTACGCCGAAGAAGGCGACGACGCACGTTAATCAGAATGAAGATTTGATCTTTGAAAAGTCTTCGCCGGGGAAGAAGGCTTATCGGCTGGCGGAGCTGGACGTGCCGGCGGTGGATGCCGCTTCCCTGCTTGGCGCGTCGGTGCGTAAGGACCTGGGTGTGATGCCGGAGTTGAGTGAGATTGAGATCATTCGGCACTTCACGCGACTGTCGACTTGGAACTATGCGATCGATCTGGGGATGTATCCGCTGGGAAGCTGCACGATGAAGTACAACCCGCGCGTGAATGAGGCAGTGGCGCGGTTGGAGGGAATTGCCGAAGCGCATCCTTATCAGCCGGAGTCGTTGTCGCAGGGCTGCCTCAGCATTATGAAGACGCTGTCTGAGGCGCTGATCGAGATTACGGGCATGGATGCGATTACGCTGCAGCCGGCGGCGGGTGCGCACGGCGAGTTCACGGGGATTCTGATGGTTCGCGCTTATCACGAGTCGAAGGGCAATCCGCGGAAGAAGATTTTGATTCCGGACTCTGCACATGGCACGAATCCGGCGACGGCGGCGGTGTGCGGGTATGAGGTTGCGAACCTGAAGTCGAACGCCGAGGGCATGGTGGATATCGCGGAGTTGGAGCGGATGGTGGATGAAGACACCGCGGCGCTGATGCTGACGAATCCATCGACGATTGGCGTGTTCGAGAGCGAGATTCACAAGATCGCGGACATTCTGCATGCGAAGGGCGCGCTGCTGTATATGGACGGCGCGAACATGAATGCGTTGGTGGGCAAGACGCGGCCGGGCGATTTCGGTGTCGATGTGATGCATTTGAATCTTCACAAGACATTTTCGACTCCGCATGGAGGCGGCGGTCCAGGGTCGGGGCCGGTGGCGTGCAAGAAGATTCTGGAGCCGTTTTTGCCGACGCCGGTGCTGGTGACGAAGTCGGACGGCAAGTTGGGACTCGAGTACAAACGGCCACAGAGCGTGGGACGCGTGCGGATGTTCTATGGCAACTTCGGGATGTTTGTGCGGGCGCTAGCTTACATTCTGGCGAATGGGCCGGATGGTCTTCGGCAGACGACGGAAGATGCTGTGCTGAACGCGAACTACATTCGCGCGAAGCTGGAGGATACGTTTGAGCTGCAGTACAAGACGCCGACGTTGCATGAGGTCGTGTTCTCGGACAAGCTGCAGGCGAAGAATGGCGTGAAGACCGGCGATATGGGCAAGCGGCTGATTGACTACGGCTTCCATGCGTATACGGTCAGCTTCCCGATGATCGTGGCCGGGGCAATGATGATTGAGCCGACGGAGAGCGAGTCGCGCGAGGAGCTGGACCTGCTGATCGACGCGCTGAAACAGATTGCGCGTGAGGCTGAGGAGAATCCAGAGCTGGTGAAGACGGCTCCGCATACGACGCGGGTGCAGCGGTTGGACGAGACGACGGCGGCGAGGAAGCCGATACTGCGATGGAAGGGGCCGGTGGCTCCGGAGCCCTTAGTGGTCGATACAGCGGCGAAGGAGTGGTAGGCGTCAGGCTTCTGTGATCGGCAGAAGTGGTGAGCTTCGCTGGACTGCGTTTAACGCAGGAGCGCGGAACTCTAGGGTTCCGCGCTCTGGTCTGCAGGCTGTGATGGCGGCTACTGGGCTTTGACGGTAACGTACTGATCGGTTGTGCCCCATTTGACGTGGAGTTCGGTGGTGCTTCCCTTTGTGTTCTCGAAAGAGATGGACATATTTTCCTGGGAGGCGCCCAGGGTTTTGCCGGTCATGGGCGTGCGGCCAAGGTCGTTGCCTTCGGGGTACGGGATGCCCCACTCGCCTGTCTTCTTGCTGACGATGAAGAGCCACTGGTCCTTGTTGGGCAGGGTAAAGAGGGTGTAGGTGCCGGCGGGAACATCGAGGTTTCCGATCTTGAGGTTAGTCGGTGTTACGAGTGTCGTGGCTGGGTTGGCTCCTGTGCGCCAGATTTCGCCGTAAGGAACGATGTCGGAGCCGATGGTGCGGCCTTTGAGGCGGGGAGAGTTGTAGTGGATGGTGATGGCCTTGCCGTTCAAACTAACCTCAGCGGTTGCGGGGGGGCTGGCCGGCTTGTCACCACCCATCTGGGCGAGGCTTGCGGTGGCGAGGAGCGTACAACAGGCAGCGGTTGCCAGGGAGCGGAGGAACATGAGCGAGTCTCTCTTTCTGGTTGAGGAGTGCGTTGAGTGTTGCCTTGACGGGACAACCTATCTTGTTGCGTGGATGGCCCGTGATGATGCTGAACTGGCGCGGTGCCGGCTGTCAACCTGGAGCGATCGTGCTAGGCTTAAGGAGCGCGCCCGTAGCTCAGCTGGATAGAGCGGCAGCCTCCGAAGCTGTAGGTCAGAAGTTCGAATCTTCTCGGGCGCACCATTCTCCTCTTACAGACAAAAAGTACTGAAAGGCCTTGAAGGCTTCTTCGACCGTTACGTGCCGCAGAAGGTCGCGGTGACGCATTGCTCGGGGCTGGCTGGTGTCGCGTACCGTTCCAGGTGCGGCCGGTGCTCGTACGGATGGGATACAACGTTTAGCAGGTCATCGAACGGTTGGAAGTCCTGCTGCGCGACGGCGGCAACGATCGTTGCTTCGACTAGGTGGTTACGCGGGATAAAGATCGGATTTGTTCTTCGCATGGATGCCGCGCGCTCTTGCGCTGCGACTGGCTCCTTCTCAATGCGGCGGCGCCAATCGATCGCCCATGAGTCATACGCTTGAGGGTCGGTGAAGAGAACGCGTACGCCCGCGTCACCGACTGGGCTTGCCGCGGCGTCGCACAACCGGCGAAAGGTTAGAGTGAAGTCGGCGCGGTTGGCGGCCATGCGATCTAGCAGGTCCTGTGCCAGCGCCGCATCACCTTCGTGCTCTGTAGAGAGGCCGAGTTTGCGGCGGAGGCCGGCGAGGTGAGCCGAGTCGAAACGAGGGCCGAAGTTGGAGAGTGCTTCGTTCGCCAAGGCGAGTGCGGCTTCCTTGCTTCCCTCCTCTTGCTCCAAGACAGGCAGCAACGTTTCAGCGAGACGTATCAGGTTCCAGTGTGCGGCGTGAGGCTGGTTGCTGTAGGCGTAGCGTCCCTGATGATCGATGGAGCTGAACACCATGTCCGGGTCGAATGCCTCCATGAAAGCGCAGGGGCCGTAGTCGATTGTTTCGCCTGAGATGGAGGTGTTATCGGTGTTCATCACTCCATGAATAAAGCCGAGAAGCATCCATTGGGCGATCAGATCAGCCTGCCGGGTGATGACGGAATCCAGGAGGGACCGATAGGGCTGCTCCGTATGTGCGATCTCCGGGTAATGCCTCGCGATGGCATAGTCCGCGAGCCGGCGTGTGGCAGCTACGTCGCCCCGGGCAGCGAAGTACTGAAAGGTTCCTACGCGGAGATGGCTCGCGGCTACACGGGTGAGCACTGCGCCCGGCAAGGCCGTTTCGCGAAAGACCCGTTCGCCGGTGGTTACTGCGGCGAGAGCGCGGGTGGTCGGCACACCGAGGGCTGCCATTGCCTCACTCAGGATGTATTCACGCAAGACGGAACCGAGGGCTGCTCTACCATCTCCGCGGCGAGAGAATGGCGTTGGGCCAGAGCCTTTGAGCTGGATGTCGTAGCGCTTGCCGTCGAGCCCGATGACCTCACCGAGAAGATTGGCGCGGCCGTCGCCGAGTTGGGGCACAAAGTGCCCGAACTGATGCCCGGCATATGCGATCGCAAGAGGGTCAGATCCCTCGGCCACGCGGTTGCCAGCGAGAATTTCGACGCCTCGCTCACTCATGAGTGCGTCTGGATCGAGTCGCAGATTTCGGGCCAGCTCGGCATTCAGCTTAACAAGGCGCGGCGATGCGACGGGTGTGGGGTTTACCCGGGCGAAGAAGTGCTTTGGTAGTTGCGCGTAGCTGTTATCAAAGCTGAAACGGACGGGATTAATATCTGAGCTGGGTAGCGAATTCATTGTTTATTTGATGCGGCGCCGTTGTTCTGGCTTCGACTAATGGTATCCGAAATCTTCAAGCCAAATGACTTGAAGTGACAACTGACGGGCATGAATCGTACTGTATGAGTGCGGATGAGCAAATGGTCGATTCAAATTTAAGGTTGCGATGCAGGGCGGCTCGTGGGCTCCTTCTATTCCTGGTCTTCGGTGGGAGTACGGTCGCGCAGGAACCATCGCAGACTCTGGAGAAGGCAGATGCTTTGTATCGCGCAGGTTCTGCTGCTTTCATAAGGAATGACCTCGAAACCGCACTGAGCGACTTTCAGAAGTTCGTTCATCTCGTTCCGTCTGCGGAGGCAGGACACAGCGCGGTAGGGCTTGTCCTTCTGAGGATGGGCAGAGTTCAGGAGAGTGTGCCGGAGTTGGAACAGGCATTGAAGCTGAAACCCTCCGACGCTGCCGCGCAGATGAATCTTGCTATTGCCTATGAACAGCTGGGGCAGCCAGAGAAGGAACTGGTGTTGCTTGCGCGGATGGATGAGACGAGCCGAGCGCAGAAGCGGCCACTGCCAGCCGACGTGTCAGCAATGTATGCCCGCGCTCTTGCAGCGACGCATCGCTTGCCTGCTGCGGTCGCCCGGATGCAGCAGGCTGTCGCGGCGGACCCTCACAATGCGGATCTATTGGACAGCCTTGGTTCGCTCTATGCGATGCAGCAGGATTGGCCCAACGCTGAGCGGAACTTTCGCGCGGCGCTATCGGTTAACCCAAACCTTGCTTCGGCGCATCTGCACCTCGGCCTTGCGCTGCAGGCTCAGCATCGGCCCGGTGCAACGGACGAGCTTGCCGCGGCTTATCGGCTTGCTCCCGACAACCCTGTCGCCAACCTCGAGTATGGGCGCGCACTGGCTGCGGAAGGGAACGATGCGCAGGCGGTGCCGCTGCTTCAGCACGCGAATGAACTGCCGCAACATCCGATCGAGGCAACGTACCAACTTGCGCTTGCGCTGCAGCGGTCAAATCGCACTGCTGAGGCGATTCCGCTCTTCGAATCCGTTGCCGCGGCCGAACCTGCGAACGCCGAGGTGCTGACCAATCTCGGCATGGCGCTGTGCCAGCAGCAAAAGGCTGCGCAGGCCGTACCCATCTTGCAGAAGGCAGTCAGTTTGGCACCGAAGAATCCAATCGCGTTGCAGGATCTGGCCGCGGCTTACATTCAGTTGAATCAGTTCGATGACGCCGTCGTTCAACTGCGCGCGGCAATCCCGTTCAATCCCGACTCGCCGCAGCTTCATTACAACCTTGGTGTTGCCTTCAAGTTGAAGGATGATCCGGTCCATGCGATTCCTGAGCTAGAGCAGGCGGAGAAGCTCGATCCGAATCAGCCTGAGGCTCCGTATGCATTGGGGATGCTCTACATGCAGGGTGGCCGTTATGAGGATGCAGCGAGAGAGTTGAAGTTGTCGCTGACGCTTCGCCCACAAAATGGAGACGCCTGGGCCACGCTCGGCAGCGTCTATAACAAGCTGAACAAACTGCCGGAGTCCGAAGCAGCGCTGAAGGAAGCGATCGCTCAACTACCGGAGCAACCTGATCCCCACCTTACCCTTGCTGCCGTCCTGACTAAGGAAAACAAGCCCGATGATGCGTTAGCCGAGCGCAAGGTCGCTGCGAATCTGATGCGCAACAACATGAATCGCCAGCGCGCCGAAGTTGCGACGCACTCGGGCGAGTCGTTGTTGAAGAGCGGGGACCTTGCGCGGGCGATGGTCCAATTCAATGACGCGATCAGCTTCGATCCGACCTTCAGCGACGCTCATGAGGGTCTGGCAAAGGTTTACGACGCTCAGGGCAGAACCGCAGATGCTGCCTCGGAGCGCTCAAAGGTTGCTGTAAAGGCTCCCTAAGCCATTACAAGGCGACTATTTGAATTGTTATGGCAAATCTTTCAATCGGTTATTGATCTGTCTATACATCGCTCTTACAGCGCGCCTATAATTCGCAGTTGTGAACTTCGTGGCAAACATTTCTCCACGACGCACGCTCCTCCTGACGATTTTCTGCGCAGGCATCTCCGTCCTTGGGTGGCTGAGCGTCTTGACCCTCCGCACGGCACATGCGGCAGAGGACGAGACTGCCGAACGCAAATCGTACGCGGACAAGGTTCGACTCAACTACAAGTACATCTCGCCCGGAGCTGCGGAGGCAGTCTACGGCAATGGCAAGCTCTCGCTTCCCGGCAACGCAGCCGTCGAGGGTGATGACTTCCTGCAACCCGGGGCGTTCCCGACAGCACAGTACTGCGGCCACTGCCACCAGGAGGCGTACAAAGAGTGGCGGCAGGCACTCCATTCGAATTCGTTTCGAACGCCCTTCTATCGTACCAGCGTGAATCTGCTCATCAAGGAAAAAGGCATCGAGTTCACCCGGCACTGCGATAGCTGTCACAACCCTATCGCTGTGCTCTCGGGTTCGCTGAACACCAGCGCATCGGGTGATCGGATGTTCGATCGCGACGGCCTCACCTGCACGGTGTGCCACTCCATCCAGAGCGTGGACAGCAAACTTGGGAACGGTAGCTATGTCATGGGCGTGCCCGCTGTTCTGGTTGATGAGCAAGGCAAGCGCATTCCCGGCATGGTTCCTGATGCCGAGATTCTTGCGCACCTCGACCGCCATGACAAAGCCGTAATGCGCCCTATCTATCAGTCGCCGGAGTTCTGCTCAGCCTGCCACAAGGCCAACCTCCCCGTCATGCTGAATGATTACAAGTGGATTCGAGCCTTCAGCGCCTATGACGAGTGGCAGGGGTCAAAGTACTCCAAGCAAAATCCGCTGGTTTTTTACACGGCCGACTACACCTCGTGCCAGGGCTGCCATATGAAGCGCGAGGCTATCGCGCTGCCTGACCCGGGAGCCAAGCACGGAGCGCTGGCGTCGCATCGTTGGCCCGCGGGCAACAGCGCGGTTCCCTACTACTATGACTTCAAAGAGCAGCTCGATAAGACGATCGATTTTCTGAAGACCGGCAACTACCTCAACGTTGATATATTCGGCCTGCGCGTTGTCGACTCGAAGGGCGATGACAAAAACCATGAGAATTCGCAGTCGCTGATCGCTCCGCTCGGGACGGTTCCGTTTACGATTACGCCGAAGGACACCCTTGAGACTTACGTTGTGATTCAAAGCAAGCTCATTGGACACTCGCTGATTCCCGAGGTGCGCGATCTGTACGAAGCGTGGGTTGCCTTCACGGTCTCTGACGCTGACGGCAAGACTATCTACCAGAGCGGCTTTCTGCGCCCCGATGGCACGCTTGACCCTGGGGCACACAGCTTTACCAATCGCCCGGTGAACTCCGGGGGCACTTTTGTCGACAATCACAGAGTGTGGACGATTCACTCCGTGGCGTATGACAACTCCATCCAGGCCGGCCGCTCGACGCTGGTGCGCTATCGCTTTCATCTCCCGGAGAATGTGACCGGACCTCTCCAGATCAAGGCGGCCGTCGAGTACCGGCACCTTCGTCAGACTTATCTCAACAATGTTCTCGGCGCAGAGCATCCCGCGTATCCGGTGATCGAGATCGCATCGCGGACACGCACCATCAACATGGGCGCGAACACGCCAACACCGCCGCTTGAAAATGACAACGCGGAGTGGATGCGCTGGAATAACCTCGGAATCAGTTATCTCGATCAGCAGCAGTACGACGATGCGATGCATGCCTTTGAACAGGTTGTGAAGCTTCGTCCTGATTACAAGGACGGGTATATCAACCTCGGAGTTAATTACATCGAGTGGGAGAAGTATAGCGACGCTCGCGCTCCACTTGAGAAGGC
>CAVWHJ010000002.1:0-276742 GCA_963754765.1 uncultured Acidobacteriaceae bacterium
CCCGCCGCACGCCATCCAACCCAATCACCGGCTCCGCATCCAACTTCGTCCCCGTAGCGAACACCGGCCCCACGGCCACGTAGTCCGCACTCGTCTCATTCGCAATCCGAACCTGTTCGTCGTTATGCGTCGAAACCCCAACCCATCGCTTTGCACCCACCATAACCCTCGCATCCTTCGGCGACAGATCCCCCTGCCCCACATGAACCCCATCCCAACCAGCCAGCACCGCAAGATCAGCCCGGTCATTCATAATCAACCGACAGCTTGTTCCAGCAAAAACCTCACGCAATACCGCCGCCCCAGCCAATATCTCCTGGGGTTGGCCCAGCTTATCTCTGTACTGCAACAGCGACACGCCCGCCGTCCGCAGCCCCTCTGCAAAATTCCTCAGCCCTATCCGCCTCACCTTGAGCACTTCAGCATCGACAATCGCATAAAGCACGGAAAGATTCACACTCACCCTCAACCCTCACCTGCTCCATCTAATACGATAAAGCCTCACCTCACGACAGGGAGCCTGCACCGTGGAATTCAGCATTGCCGTAACGGAAGAAGGAAGGAGCGAAGATCGGCAGGCCATCGCCGATCTGCTCTATGAATACAATCGCCAGAACGCCCCACCCGCCAACTTCAAACCGCTCGCGCTCCTTGTCAAGGCTCCAGACGGATCCATCCTCGGGGGTCTCTGGGGCAACTCTGCATACGAATGGCTCTTCGTCGAGCTCCTCTTCGTGCCTGAGCCACTCCGCGGCACTGGCCTCGGCCGCTCACTCATGCTTCAAGCAGAACAGATCGCCAAAGACCGCGGCTGTCTTGGAGTCTGGCTCGACACCTTCGCCTTTCAAGCCCGGCCCTTCTACGAAAAGCTTGGATATAGCGTCTTCGGAGAACTCAAAGACCATCCACGCGGCATCTCCCAGTACTGGCTGCAAAAGCGCATCGACTAGCTTTCCTTCTGCCGCTCGAAGAACCGCTCCATGAACTTGGTATCAAACTGCCCCGACCGGAACTCCGCATCCGCAAAGATCTTCTGATGCAACGGAATCGTCGTGTGAATTCCCTGCACCACAAACTGGCTCAGCGCCCGTTGCATCTTGTTCATCGCCTCTTCGCGATCCGCACCATGACAGATCAGCTTCGCGATCAACGAATCGTAATACGGCGGCACCACGCCCTCGGCATACTGGGCCGTATCCACACGAACCCCGTTCCCGCCCGGCAGATTGAACGCCGTAATCTTCCCCGCGCTGGGCGTGAATTTCTCCGGATGCTCCGCATTAATCCGGCACTCAATCGCATGCCCGCGAATCTCCACCGGCTTCGTAATGATCGAGCTCAGCTTCTCGCCCGCCGCAATCCGCAACTGTGCCTTCACCAGATCAATTCCTGTAACCATCTCGGTTACACAATGCTCAACCTGGATACGCGTATTCATCTCGATGAAGTAGATCTTGCCGTCCTCATCCATCAAAAACTCAATCGTCCCGGCGTTCCAGTACCCGATATTTTCCAGCGCCCTCTTGATCGTCTTCCCCAACTCCTCACGCAGCTTCGGAGTCACCATCAGACTCGGCGCCTCTTCAATCAACTTCTGGTGCCGCCGCTGGATCGAGCACTCACGCTCGCCCAAACTCATCACGTTGCCATGCTCATCGGCCAGCACCTGGAACTCAATATGGCGCGGCCGCTCAATGAACTTCTCCATGTACATATCGCCATTACCAAACGCATTGGCCGCCTCAGTCGAAGCCTGCTGGAACATCGCAGGCAACTCCTCGGCATTCCTGCAAATCCGCATCCCGCGCCCACCGCCACCAGCCACGGCCTTCAAGATCACCGGATAGCCAACGTCCTTCGCCCACTGCAGCGCCTCTTTTTCGTCCGCGATCACCCCATCCGACCCCGGAAGAATCGGCACCTTCGCCTTCTTCATCGTCTGCCGCGCCGTGGACTTCTCGCCCATCATCCGCGTCACCTCCGGCGGAGGCCCGATGAACTTAATATTCGAAGCCCTGCAAACCTCGGCGAAGTTAGCATTCTCGCTGAGCAGCCCATACCCCGGATGGATCGCGTCCACATCCGCAATCTCCGCCGCCGAGATCACCGCCGGCACATTCAGATAGCTATCCGCCGACCGCGGCGGCCCAATGCAAATCGCCTCATCCGCAAACCGCACATGCAGCGAATTTCTATCCGCCTCGCTATACACCGCGACCGTGCGGATGCCCATCTCCTTGCACGCGCTGATCACCCGCAGCGCGATCTCCCCACGATTAGCAATCAATACCTTACGAAACATGTAACCTTTCCTGTCGCTGATGGCTCAAAACATGCCGGCGACGAAACACATAATCTGTTCGATCAAGAAGCAGCGCAATGCTTTTGGAGAAGGTGTGCGCATTTCACGAGCCCACTCCCCCATCTCGCGGTCGTCATACTTCGCGACTGAGGCCAACTGACTCATCGCTCCCGGATGGCAAACAACGGCTGCCCATACTCCACCGGCTGGCCACTCGAAGCGATCCGCTTCACCACCTCGCCAGCGACGTCAGCCTCAATCTCATTCATCAGCTTCATCGCCTCGACGATGCAGAGCACCTGCCCCACCTCCACCTGGTCTCCAATCTTCACGAACGCGGGAGCACCCGGCGACGGCGACTCATAGAACGTCCCCACAATAGGAGACTTCACCTCATGCAGCTTCTCTTCAATCTCTGCCGCCAAGCTCAGCCGCCGCACTCGGAGCCGCATGCGCAGGAGCAGCGGCCTGTGCAGCAGCCGGTGCTGACGCCATCATCCGGCTCAACTGCGCCATATCGAACCCACCAGCCGTTGCAGCCCCAGGTTCTCCGGCAAACTTGATCCGCACCTTCAGATCATCCTGCTCCATGTCGAACTCGGCGATTCCGTTCGCCTTCAAAAATTCGACCAGTGCCCGAAGCTCTTCCAACTTATTTCCGTCCATCATGTCTCCCGGTGCTCGAAGCACCCGTAATTCAATTCCCTTGTCCTGGACCTATGCCCAGAACCCTACAGCTCGATCCAGGCCTTCACACTAGGCGTCAACACTTCTCCGCCCTTAGCCGTAACCAGAACCATATCTTCAATTCGCACCCCGAACCGCCCCGGCATATACACCCCCGGTTCGATCGTGATCACCATTCCCTGTTCTAAAACCTGCTTCTGTTTCGCTGCAAGCCTCGGTCCTTCGTGAATCTCCAGCCCAACTCCATGCCCCGTCGAGTGGCTGAAGTATTTATCCAGCTTCACCCTCCGCAACACACTTCGTGCTGCCTCATCCACCTCACCGGCCGTCACTCCCGGTGCCACGGCAGCGACCGCAGCTTCCTGCGCTTCCAGCACAGAATCATACACGTCCCGCTCACCCGGCATCGCTTTGCCCATGTGCACGGTACGCGTCATATCGCTGCAATATCCGTCGAGAATAACACCGAAGTCCAGGGTCACGAATCCCTGCTTCGGAAGCTTCGCGCTCGTCGCCCGCCCATGCGGCAGCGCCGACCGTTTCCCACTCGCCACAATCGTCTCAAACGACATTCCCTCCGCGCCAGCCAGCCTGCGCCGCATACTCCAGCGTCGCCGCCACCTGGATCTCGGTCAGCCCCGCATCGAGATAACTCAGCATCCCTTCAAACAGCTCACAACCCACCCGCGCCGCCGCCCGCAGCTTCGCAATCTCACCCGCATCCTTCACCTCGCGCAACTTCGCCACCGGAGACCCCACCGGCACAAACATCCCGCGCGCCATCTTCGCCTCGACCGCCTTCCGCATCGTCTCAAGCGATGCCACCGACGTATGCACTGCATCGAACCCACACCGCCGCACTCCAGCTGCCTCCAGCCACTCACACGCCGCCACCACCGCCGGCTTCGCCGCAATCACCACCCTGGTCCCCGCAGCCTCGGCTTTCGCCTGCGCCGTATACCTGCCATCGGTGAACAGTACTGCCCGCCCCCCAGCCATCACCAGCGCCGCGTTCGATCCAGTAAATCCGCACAGATACCGAACATCCGGCAGGTGCGTCACCAGCATTCCACCCGCACCCGCAGCCTTCGCAGCAGCCGCCGCGTTTTTCTTCCGCTGAATCAAGCTCATCTCTTTGATTTTACCCGCTGATTCTACCCAGCAGTAACCCTCAGCCCGAGCATCTCTTTGGTCTGCACCACTTCCGACCCGGTATCATTGAGGTATGCCCGGCTTCACCCCTCCCCAATCTTCACGCTTCACCCGCAGAAGCTTCCTCACGGGTGCGGGCATCACTGCCGCCGGATTCGCCCTGTACGCCGGCGAAGTCGCGCGCCACGAGATCGACATCGTGGACCGCACCATCGCCATCCGAAACCTCCCGGACTCCTTCCACGGTTATCGCATCGCCCAGGTCAGCGACATCCACCTCGACGAGTACACCGAGCCCTACTTCCTCGAACGGATCGTCCGTCAGGTCAACACCCAGAACCCCGATCTCGTGCTCCTTACCGGAGATTTCATCACCCACGGCTCCCTCACCTTCATCGCCGGAAACCACGCCCTCCACCGCTGCGCCGAGATATTGACCACCCTCACTGCTCCTCTCCGATACGGCGTCCTCGGCAACCATGACGTGACATTCAACTCCCGCGCCGTAATCAGCGCCCTCTCCACTCACGGCACTCCCGTACTGGTCAACCAATACGTGCCCATCGAGCGCAACGGCGGCCGCTTCTGGCTCTGCGGCGTCGACGATCCCGGTACCAGCCATCCAGACCTCGACCTCGCCGTCCCCGCCAATCCCGATGGCCCCGTTATCCTGATGGCGCATGAGCCCGACTACGCCGACAAGGTTCGCGTCCACCCCCGCGGCCCGCTCGTCGATCTAATGCTCTCCGGGCACTCCCACGGCGGTCAGATCAGACTCCCCTTCTTGGGACCACTCATCCTGCCCCCCATGGGCTTGAGATACCCCGAGGGTCACTACCGCTTCAACAATATGCAGCTCTACGTCAACCGCGGCATCGGGACCGTAGGCCTGCCCTTCCGGCTAAACTGCCCCCCCGAAATCACCGTGATCACCCTGCAACCAGCATAAAAATTGTCAGTGATCAGTTCTGAGTGATCAGTTCTAAGGAAAGAAATTCCCAACTGACAACTGAGAACGAACAACTGATAACGTCCTTTAAACCCCAAACGCAGTGAAGAAGATCATCACAAACCCCAACCCAAACAGTCCCAGCGCAGCCAAAAGCCGCCACATCACGCTAAACCATCGCTTCCCCACAACGGACCAGCACAACTGAATAGCAAACCAGAACGCTGTAACGGAGATCGCGCCAAACAGGATTACGTAGCCATCGATATGAGAGACCAGGCCATTCGTCAAAGCGCTTTACCGCGCCCGCGCAACCGGCTTCTTCTGCTTTGGCATCACCGCGATGGGAGTAGCCGCCTTCACCCCGGACTTCTCGTCCATCCAAGCATCCAGCAGCGTCTTTCGGAAGCGCCAACGGTTTCCCAGCTTGAACGCCGGAATGAACCCTTCAGACGCGTACCGGTATAACGTATCGCCGCTGATGCCCAGATACTCCGACGCCTGCCGGATATCCATCACCTCGCGAACCACCGTTTGCACCGCTACCGCCATCACAGGTCTCCGTTCAGCCACATCAAAGCGCACCGGCGGCAAACCACCGGCACCCTCTTTGTACCCGCTTTTACCATCCTATACAACAAAAATCTCAGCTATTAACCACTAACTAACTGATACAAAAGTACTAACTACTCACCTTTTGGGAGAAAAAGCCCCGGCAAATCGCCGGAGCTTTTTCCTCGAAACAACCCAATCCAACCGCCGAAAATGCACGGCCTTCGATCACTTCACGGGCTGTAACCCCTTCATTACCGCCAGAAGGTCCTCACCAACCGTACGCGTCTTGGCAATCGCATCCGCCAAAGGAATATCCGTGATCTGCGTTCCCTTCAGCACAACCAGCCGGTTGAATTTGCCCGCATGTACCAGGTCGATCGCCGCCACGCCATACCGGGTCGCCAGCATTCGGTCATAGGCCGACGGCGTTCCGCCCCTCTGCGTGTGCCCCAGGTTCACGCTCCGCGTCTCATAGCCAGTCCGCTTCTCAATCTCCTCTGCCAGCGCCTGTCCAATCCCGCTCAGCCGCGCATGCCCAAACGAGTCCACCGCCGTCCCATGCGTCGCCTGGCCCGACTCCGGAAACTTCGCGCCCTCCGCCGCAACCACAATCGAAAACTTCTTCCCATGTTCCCGCCGATACGTCACCAGCCGGCAGACCTCATCGATATCGATCGGCACCTCAGGCACGAGGATCACGTCCGCCCCGCCGGCAATCCCGGCCGTGATCGCAATCCAACCCGCATCGCGCCCCATCACCTCGCACACCAACACTCGGTTGTGTGCCTCCGCGGTTGAATGCAACCGATCCACCGCCTCCGTCGCAATGCTCACCGCCGTATCAAATCCAAAACACACATCCGTCCCAGAGAGGTCGTTATCGATCGTCTTCGGAACCCCAACACACTTCACCCCGCGCTCACCCAACGCCACGCTGATCGACTGTGTGTCGTCCCCGCCCAGCGCAATCAGCGCATCAATCTTGTTCTTCGCAAGCACCTCGACGCACTTATCAAATCCACCAGGAATCTTCTTCACATTCGTGCGCGAAGATCGCAAAATCGTCCCACCGCGATGCAGAATCCCCGACGTCGTCTCCAGCGTCAGTGGCATCGTCACATCATCCAGAACGCCGCGCCATCCTTCCATAAACCCTACAAATTCATCGCCGTAGTGCAGAATTCCTTTTCGCACAGCTGCGCGAATCACCGCGTTCAATCCAGGGCAGTCTCCGCCCCCCGTCAACATCCCAATCCGCATCGCAATCTCCTTGATCTATAAACTCCAAAAAAATCATACGCCAGACGTCGATCACTTTTTCCATTTGGAATGAAGGAACCGAGTCACTAGTTCAGCGCACCTCACTCATCAACCCAAGCGTATTGCCCTCGGAATCCTTCAAAAACGCCAGCCACAGCTCATGGTCAGGCATCCGGGCGACCAGATGCGGCGGCTGCACAAACGCCACGCTTTTCTCCAACAAGACGTCATGCACCCTCTGAATATCAGAGACCCTGAAATACAAAATCGTCCCTCCAATTGGGACAGCCTCCTCAGACAGCCCGATCATCAGCCGAATCGCTCCACACTGAAAGAACGCCATCGTCCCCGTATCAAAGAGAAATCTCATACCCAGCGTATTCTGATAAAAATCCTTCGCTCGTCCCAGATCACGCACCGTTAAAGCGATCTGGCCAATATCATTCAACTGAACGCTATTTTCGGATCCACTCATCGGAACCTCCATTTGATTAGCCCAGCTAACGATATACCATAACCCCACCGTCAAATGTCAAACAAAGCCCTACCAACTTCAGAAGATATCGCCGACCAGCTCCACTCCGCCGCTATTCACCTGCTACGAAAGCTCCGCAAAGAAGACGAAGGCAGCGGCCTTAACGCCCCCCGCCTCTCTGCCCTTTCGGTCATTGTCTTCGGAGGCCCCATCACCCTCGGCTATCTCGCCGCTGCCGAGCAGGTTCGCCCTCCGACGATGACGCGCATCGTTAACGCCCTCGAAGAACAAGGGCTGGTCACAAGAGAACAAAACAAAGATGACGGCCGAAGTACACTCCTCTCCGCCACCGCGGCCGGGAAGAAGCTTCTGATGGAGGGCCGCGCCCGTCGCGTGCGTGCATTGGCGCAGCAGATCGCCGCACTCAGCCGCGAACAGCGCGCCGCACTTCATGAAGCCTTAGAGATCCTGAAAGCAGTCATCAGCGCTATCTAGCCAAATCGAACCTTACCGCCACCAATCCGACCGGACCTCTGACCCCACCACCACCTCGGTGGGCCGCCCCGGCTCGGGAGCCCACAGCATGATCTCTTTCTCGTCCGCCAACTCCAGCAGCCGCTCGATCGGCTGCCGCCACGGATGCAGCGCTAGATCGAACAGCCCCCAATGAATCGGCATCATCAAACCCGAACCACCCATCGCCTCGAACGCCCGCGCCGCCCCATCCGGCCCCAGATGAATCGCATCCCACAACACATCGAACGCGCCGATCTCCAGCATCACCAGATCGAACGGCCCATACGCCGTTCCAATCTCCGCGAACCCCTCCCACCAACCCGAGTCCGCGCCAAAGTACACCTTGTGCTTCGCGCCTTTCAGCACGAACGCCGACCAAAGCGTCTCAAACCGGTTCGTCAACTTGCGCCCCGAAAAGTGCCGCGAAGGCACAGCCGTAATCTCCAGCCCCTTCGCCGTTACGCTCTGCGTCCAATCGAGCTCCGAGATCTGCTCCCCCCTTACGCCAAACTGCCGCAGCACCTCGCCCACCCCCAGCGACGTTACCCACCTCACATCCCGCATCGACTCCAGCCCTGCCAATCGCCGGATCGTAGCCTCGCCCAGATGGTCATAGTGGTCGTGCGACACCAGCACCACATCCACCGGAGGAAGGTCCTCTAGTCGCACCGGCGCAGCAAAAAATCTCTTCGGTCCCGCCCACGTGCTCGGCGAAGCTCGCTCGTCCCACACGGGATCCACCAGCACTCTCACCCCATCGATCTCCACGAGCATCGACGAGTGCCCCATCCACGTCACCCTCAACCCGCTCTGAGGCGCCGTCCCATAAACCCCGATGTCCGTAGTAAAGGGTCCCAGCGGCTTGCGAGGAAACTTCTCCGCCTTGTTACTCAGAAACCGCGGCAGCACCTTAATCATCGTGCTGAATCCGCCAATCGTCGTCGGAACCGGATTCAAAAACTTCCGGCCCGACTTGCCAGCCCGTCGCAACATCGTCATCCCTGAATGTTACAACCGCGACTCAGCCCGCCATTGTCCCGGCCCTAAGGAAGGTAATAAAACGGGTTCGGCATCTTCACATTGATCTCAGCTCTTGACCCTCCATTCAGATCACTCCACTGGTCCCCCACACTCATCACAATCCGATACCCTGCGTCCACGATCTTCTTTCGCTCCTCACTCTTGTACTCAACCGTCGCCATATTCTTCTGCGGCCCTTCCCTAAGACTTAGCCCCTTCCATCCCCGATAACCAGCCGCTTCAAGATTCTTAGCCGTCGCCGCCCTCTGATCCCCCGCTCGACCCGTAATGAAGAACACCTCAATCCCCGCAGCCCGCGCCTTGTTGAACAGCCTCAGTGTCCCCGGGATCGCCATGTCAGCCTCCGGCGACACCGCCCACGCGTTGAACATCGACGCCAGAAACCCAAAGTCCTCAAGCTTCATCTCGCAGTAGTTGGACAGCGAAGTCTCATCAATGTCCAGCACCATCGCCAGCTTCTCGCCCGTCTTTCGTCCAGCCACCAACCCGTCCAGAGCAGCCTCCGCCCGTCGCGCCTGAGCATCCAGGTCAGCCCAGTAACATCCACCCCCTCCAACGCACTCCCCGTAGTCCTGCAGCCGATACCGCGCCACACCGAAGTTTTCCATCGGCTCAGCGGCAACCAGCACCGACGGATCCGCCGCGCCCGACTCCGCCGTAGCCACGGTAGACGCCACAGACGGCCTCGTAGCCGCAGGCGCTCCACTCGAAATCTTCTTCCCCGCAGCCACCGGACAAACCGGCGGACCCACCTGTGCCACGCCGACCCCGCTCGCCAGCGCCAGCGCACACATCACACGCAAAAATCGTCTCATCGCAACCTCCTACAGGAATCTTCGAAAATCAACCGCCCAGCCAGGCGTCAGCATACACAAAACGTCAATACTACGTTCGTGGTTCATCCGCGTCATACGCTGTGATAGAAGCATTCTAGAACTCCAACTGTGCGCCTGAAGAGGCAGCACATGGAGCATCGACCGCTATGGCATCGCTTAGGACTTTTGCCGAAACGATGAGCCGCAAACGAGTCCTCGTGAGACACCTGCCAAAGGATCTCGATCTCGCGCGCGAGTTCGTACACCAGGGCGACACTGTCTGGGACATCGGCGCCAACGTTGGACTCTTTACCATCCCCGCCGCCCAAAGAGCCGGCCCTCACGGCAGCGTCGTCGCAATCGAACCCGACATCTGGCTCGCATCGCTGCTCCAAAGAACTGCGACAGCCCAGCCTTCAACCTTCGCTTCAATCAACATCCTGCCCGTTGCTGTGTCCGGCTCCGTCGGCATCGAAACCTTTCACATCGCAAAACGAGGCCGCGCCTCCAACCACCTCTCCTCGATAGCCGAGCACTCTCAGGCCGGCAGCACGCGCGAAACCTTCAAAGTCCTCTGCATCACCCTCGACTGGCTCCTCGAACACACCTCGCCCTCAGCCTCGTAAAAATCGACGTCGAGGGCGCAGAGATCAACCTCCTTCGCAGTTCACATTGCCTGCTAAGCGAGGTCCGTCCCACTCTTCTCTGCGAAGCCCAGCATCGCAATCGCCCCGAAGTCACCGGCCTCCTCAAGAGCTACAACTACCGCCTCTACGACTGGAACACCCACCACCCTCGCGTTGAAGTCAGCACCGCTGCCTTCAACACCCTCGCCATCCCCACTAGCGCTCGCCGCCATCACCTCGACGCCGTCGCCTCATCCGCATAGAACTCCCCAATCTCCTTCGAGTACCGCTGCTCCACCACCCGCCTCTTCAACTTCATACTCGGCGTCAGAGTCCCATCCTCCAAACTCCATTCCTCTGGAACCACACACACCCGCTTCATACTCTCAAAGTTCGCCAGCCCCATATTCACCTTGTCCACAATCTCCTGATACGCCCTCACCACCTTGGCGTCCTTCACCAGCGCCGAATGATCATTCGTCACAATCCCCTGCCCCTTCGCCCATCCCTCCAGCGCAGCAAAGTTCGGCGAAATCAACACACACGCAAACTTGTGCTTGTCTCCCACCAGCGCCGCCTGCCCCACCAGCAAATTCGCCTTCAGCTTATTCTCAATCGGCTGTGGCGCAATCATCTTTCCGCCGCTCGTCTTCAGCAGCTCCTTCTTTCTATCTGTAATCGACAGATACCCATCCGCATCGAGATTCCCGATGTCCCCCGTCTTGAACCACCCATCCGGAGTAAACACCTCCGCCGTCTCCTTCTCCTTCTTCCAGTAGCCGTTGAAGATCGATGGCCCCTTCACCTCGATCTCGCCATCCTCCGCGAAGCGGCACTGTACATTCTCGAGCACCTTCCCAACCGTTCCCATGCGATGCGCATCCGGAAAGTTCAACGAGATCACCGGCGAAGTCTCCGTCAACCCATAGCCCTCAAAGATCCGAATCCCCACATCCGCAAACCAGCCCGACGTATCCATTCCCAGCGGCGCACTTCCCGAGATAAATACCTTCGCACAACCGCCAAACGCCTCCCGGATCTTTGAGTACACCAGCTTGTCCGCAAGCTTCGAGCTCAGCCCGCTCGGCGTCTTCCCCGTAAGAATCTCGTTCCGATGCTTCTTGCCTGTCGCCACGCGCCCAATTCAAAATCTTCAGCTTCACCGGCGACAGCGCAGACTTGCCCTCCACCGCCTGCCGAATCTTCTCGTACACTCGCGGAACCGCAACCAGCACCGTAGGCTTCACCGCCTTCATCGCCGCAGGCAGCAGCTCAAACTTCGGGCAGTACGCCAGCTTCGCCCCGTAGCACATCATCGCGTAGTCCAGATGCCGCGCCGTCACGTGCGACAGCGGCAGAAACGAGATGCAGCTATCCTTCTCCCCAAACCCCATCTTGCCCGTCGAATAATTGATATTGCTCGCCAGGTTCCCATGCGTCAGCATCACGCCCTTCGGCTCGCCTGTCGTCCCCGACGTATAGATAATCGTCGTCAAATCCTCCGGCTTCGCATCCTTCACCATCGCATCGAACGCCGAATCCCTCTGCTGCCTCTCCGGCGCTCCCTTCATCAGCGCCGAAAAGCACTCCGCGCCGTCGAACTTGCCGTCATCCATCACCACCACATGCTTTAGCTCCGGCAAATCACCCGCAGCCATCAGCTTCTCAAACTGCTCCCGCGACGACAGCACCGCCGCCTTCGCCCCCGAGTCCCGCAACATATACCCAATCTGCTCCGGCGTCAGCGTCGGATACAGAGGCACATCCACCCCTCCAATCGCCAGCGTCGCCAGGTCTGTCACCGCCCACTCCCACCGGTTCTCCGACAGAATCGCCACCCGGTCGCCCTTCGCCACACCCCATCCGCGAAACACCTCCGCCAGCGCCCGTACCCGCCCATACAGCTCATTCGAAGTGATCGGCTTCCACGCCCCATCCGCATCCTGCCACAACATCACCACCGAATCGCCCCGACTCGTAACCCGCGCCAGCACATCATTCACACTGCTCAAATCAAACATTCTCATCTCCAAACCGCATTCAGTGCCAAACGCATTATTGCAGCAAAATTACAATATCCATCGAAATCGCAAATCGCCACGAAGCCGTGATCAATGCACCGGAGCATAGTACCCCGAACGCACCGTGATCCTGTTCACACGTTCCGGAGCCGTCAACTCAATCCGGTGAAACGATCCATCGTGCTTCAACCCCGCCGGCTTATAAACCAGCAGATATTGATTCCTCAAATCGCCTTCAATCACCCGCAGATCCTCGTACACCTCCGCCTCCGATCCGTTGTCATGAAACACACGCCCACCAGTCTTCGCCGCCAGTTCCGCCAACATCGCCCCACCTCCCGAGAAAAAACTATCCTTCGGCTCCGAGCGAAACGAGTAGATCGCCGTATTGGTCTTCTGACACGCATCCACAGTCTCCCTCAGAGACATGTGGCTGGCGTTGTCTTCACCATCAGAAAAGAGCAGGATAAAGTTCCCCGTCGTGCCGTGATCGATCTTGCCGAACTCGAAAAAGCAAGCCCGATAGATCGAGTCCAGCATCGCCGTACCGCCCAGCGGATTTTCCTTACCCGCGCTCACCCTCCGCAGACCTGCAACCAATGCCGCCGCATCGCCTGTCCAGGGCTGCACCACCTTCGCCAGATACCCAAAATCCATCACAAACGCCTGATCCGTCTGCCGCCGCAAAACCGTTGCGCATATTCCATCGAAATCATCCTGCTCCCGGCAACAAACTCCCGCATCGACTCGCTCGTATCCATCAGTATCCCCGCGCGAATCGAAGCATCCAGCAGCGACTGAAAGACCGCAACCTTCGCCGGCGGTCTCCCGTTGTCCAGAAGCTTAAGCTCCTCAAGCTTCAGGTCGTTTACAGCAAGTCCATTTCGATCGGCCGCGTGAAAGCTCAGACTCACCTCATCGACAGGCACCTTCAGCCGGTATCGGTTCCACCCCCTGAGCATCAACCTGCGAACCCACCTGTTTAGCGCATGCAAACAAAATCACGATCAACGGCCCACAAATAACCCACGATGGGATCGAAGAAATCCATATTCGATGCAGAGGCCGCATATCTCTCAATGAAATCTCAACCGACTCGTCAAACCGCCGGACCACCCGTACCCTACCCCTTGTTCCCTGCCGTTATCCCATGCAACAGCACATCCATCACCTGCGCAGCCGTCGCCTTCGCATCATAAACGCGCCCTGTAAACACAGCGGAACTCAACAACTCATCGATCGCGCCAAACATGCAATGCGCCACCACACCATCCGACACATCCCTTCGAAAGATCCCCTCCTGCTGTCCCCGCCGCACCACCTCGCGCACCACCTGGATGTACTTCACCAGATGATGATGCGAAAACTCCGCAATAAACCTCGCGCTCTGCCGCACCTCCGTCTGCATCAGAATCGCCATGCTCCGATTCACCGCATGGCTCTCCAGATGAACCTGCGCGATGTACTCCAGTTGCTCGCGCGGCCCCTTCAGCGTCTTGAACTCTTCTTCCACCTGGTTGTGAAACTTGTTGAACGTCTCATCAATCGCCGTCCGCAGCACATCATCCTTGCTCTTGAAGTAGAGATAAATTGTGCCGTCCGCCACCCCCGCCCTCTTCGCAATCGCACTCACAGGCGAGCTGAAATACCCACGCTCGGCGATCACCTCCACCGCTGCATCCAGAATGCGCTGATACTTCTCGCTCCCCGGCCCCGTCGCCGGCACCCCGGCAATCGCCGTCTCAGTCCCTGCCGTCTTCCCTCTTCGCTTCAGTTCAGGCCTCACACCGGAAATCTCCAGTGCCGCCACTCTAATGATTTGAACTGCCTTTGCCAACAATGAATTCTCATTCAGTGCCTTTGAAATGCATCTTTATGCACCGCTAGGAAGAAAACCACCCTTGGAAATAAAGAGCCAAAACGGTCCTGTCAATCCCCCGATTGCGCGATTGAATTCATTTGACGGCCGCAGAAGTTATGCTATCGTCTACTCAATTAAGGCACTACAAAGCCTTTACGCTAGAGTCCTTTAGCCTCTCTCCCCAAAGGACTCCGCAGAGCAGAGCGAAGGAGAGGACCCGTTGTACAACCCGGCCCCTACAAAACCGTCCCCATTGGGGCGGTTGCACCACCTTGATTCTTTGCGCGGAATTGCAGCAGTCGTCGTCATGTTGCACCACTGGCGCAATATGTTCGCCGTAAGCCCGCTCCCCTCTATCTGGTGCCGGTGTTTGCGGGCCCCAACTCCGTGAAACTTTTCTTCGTCCTCAGTGGATTCGTCCTGTCGCTTCCATTTTGGTCCGGTCGGCAGTCGAGCTACAACAAGTATCTGGTTCGCAGAATCTGCCGCATCTACCTTCCCTACGCCGGGGCTATATTCATTGCCGTGATCGTTGGTGCGCAGGCTGCTGAACTCCAACCTTCCGCTGACCCATTGGTTTTACAACACATGGCACGAGCCATTTACCACGAAGCTCGTCTTGGAACAGTTGTCGTTTTCCAATCCCAGAGGTGCAGGCCATTAACACTGGCGTTTTGGTCTCTCAAGATCGAGATGATCATGTCTCTCGATATTCCCGTTTGTCTGTTGGACTCTTCTGAGACTTCCTCCAATCGCCTGTTGGGCTCTTGCATTCGGCCTGGAACTGATTGGCCTTGGCCGCCCACAATTCATCATGGGCCATATGCCGCAAGGGCAAATAGATTTCATCTATTACGCTTCGGCTTTTCTCTTCGGAGCGGTCCTTGCGAAGTATCTGGATCCAATCAGGCGAATCTATCTGAAGTTCAACCTGCTAACAAAGATCCTTCTCCTTGCCTGCGTCATTGTGGGCTTCTACCGAGGTGGAGGACTCTCAAATGAACTAAGCAATATCCCGGCCTGCTGCGGCGTAATCGTGCTCGCAGATTCCAGCGGCATAAGGGGTTGGCTATCCAAGCGCGTACCCGTTTATATCGGAGATATCTCCTACAGCCTTTATCTCCTCCACGGCCCCGTCCTCTTTGCCTCGATCATCCTGCTATACGGAAAAGTACCTCTCTGGGAAATCTTCGCGACCTTCATGGCCGTGACCTTTGGAATCTCTCATCTCTACTTCAATTGGATCGAAAAGCCCGCGATGGCCCTGGGAAAGAAGCTGACCGCCAACAAAACTCAAACCGAAAGGAAGCCCGAGGAATCATTGATCTCCCCGATCTCCGCTTAGCACGGGTGGACCACATCTAAATCCGGGCGATCGCAGCCATCGCGCAGTTACGATGGCTGCGATCGCAAGCACCCAACCAGTCCAACGAAGGAACGCGTTAGCGGTCGATCAGCTTCGCGTGCGTCGCGGGATAACGTTCGCCTTCGATGCTGACTGCGGAGGAGGCCTCTTCGAGCGCGCGCACATCTTCTGCGGTTAGCTTGATCGCTGCGCCGCCCAGGTTTTCTTCGAGCCGCGAGAGCTTGGTTGTGCCTGGGATCGGAACGATCCATGGCTTCTTTGCGAGCAGCCATGCCAGAGCGATTTGTGCAGGCGTGGCTTTCTTCCGCTTCGCGAACTCGGTGACCACCTCGACGAGCGCCTGATTGGCTTTGCGATTTTCTTCACTGAAGCGCGGCACGATAGCGCGAAAGTCCGTGCTGTGGAACTTGGTGGATGCGTCGATCTTGCCGGTGAGGAAGCCTTTGCCGAGAGGACTGAAAGGGACAAAGCCGATGCCGAGTTCTTCGAGCGTGGGCATGACGGACTCTTCGGGTTCGCGCCAGAAGAGGGAATATTCGCTTTGCAATGCGGTCACGGGCTGCACGGCGTGCGCGCGGCGGATGGTGTTTGCGCCGGCTTCCGAGAGGCCGAAGTGCTTTACCTTGCCTGCCCGGATCAGGTCTTTGACTGCACCCGCCGTGTCTTCGATGGGAGTGTTCTTGTCGACGCGATGCTGATAAAGAAGGTCGATGGTATCGGTCCGCAGCCGTTTCAGCGAGCCTTCAACAACTTGCTTGATGTGATCGGGACGGCTGTTGGTTGCAGTCCATTTGCCGTCATCGTTGGGATCCGCTTCAAAGCCGAACTTGGTGGCGATGACGACGTCCTTGCGGAACGGCGCGAGGGCTTCCCCGACGACTTCTTCGTTGACGTAAGGACCGTAGACTTCGGCCGTATCGAAGAACGTAACGCCGCGCTCAACGGCTGCACGAATGAGCTTGATGGCTTCTGATTTTTCTGTGGCGGGGCCGAGGCCAAAGCTCAAGCCCATGCAACCGAGGCCGAGTGCTGAAACTTCGAGACCGCTTTTTCCTAGTGTCGCGCTTTTGCATGATTTCTCCTGTGTCGGTCGGTCGAGCTGTCCGAATACCTTCAAGTTTAGATAGATATCGTCTATGAGACTAGATGGTATCTCATTCATAGAGTTATGAGTAAAATTCATGAATCATGAAGAATGATCTTGAAGAACTTTCAGCCTTTGCAATCATCGCGGAAGAGCGTAGCTTTACCCGCGCCGCCGCGCGCCTGGGCATCTCGCAATCTGCTCTTAGCCATTCCATGCGCGGACTCGAAAAGAGGCTCGGACTTCAATTGCTCGCGCGGACAACTCGAAGTGTCTCTCCGACTGCCGCCGGCACAACTCTACTCCGGGAACTGACGCCGGCGCTTAGAACGGATCGAGCGAGCGCTAGCGGAAACTCGGAAGCAACGGAAAATCCGTCAGGTCGCATTCGGCTCATCATCCCGCGAACGGCGACGAAAGCGTGATTCTGCCGAAGCTCGCTCAGTTTACTCGTAGCTATCCGGAGATCGTCTTGGAAATCACCTCATCCAACGACCCTGTCGATCTTGTGGCCGGAGAGTACGACGCAGGAGTCCAACTTGGCGAATTCATCCAACGGGACATGATTGCCGTCCGAGTGACCAAGGAAATGCGTCTCGCAGTAGTCGGATCTCCCCAGTACTTCAAATCACACACCATCCCGAAACACCCGCAAGACCTCAAGGACCACTCCTGCATTGGATTTCGCTTCAACAACGGTCTGTACCGGTGGGAGTTTGAGAAGGGTCGCAAGGGACTCACGGTAAGCCCCAGGGGCCTGCATCCTTCGACGATCCAGACCTCGTCATCCAGGCGGTACTGGATGGAGTAGGAATCGGAACCGCGATGGAACACAGCCTTAAGGGCCTGATTGCTGAAGGACGCCTGGTCCAAGTCTTGAAAGATTGGTGCCCATCTTTTCCCGGATATTTTCTCTACTACCCCAGCCGACGAAATCAACCTGCAGCTCTGGCCGCCCTGATTGACTCCCTTCGGTTGCACTAGTATGAGAAACGTCCTGGTGCTAACTGATTCCTAATGGTAGGAGCACAGCAATAATCCATTTTATTTTTCACGACCCTTAAGTCGATAAATCTAAGCGATCCCGTATCTACATAGGGGAGGGGTACCCTACGCCTGCGGCTTCGGAGTCAGCCGCACAAACGCCTCCGCGCTCCTCGGCCAATCCGCCAGCATCGCCTTCGCCAGACCACTCTCCGACCGCTCAACATGAGTCTCAATCAACGCTCGCAAACCCTCCTGCGCCGCCGGTTCAACTCCACTAAACCCTTCAGCAACAAGAAACTCCGGATGATACCTCTGCCCCGACACGAAGGATCCGTCGGCGTCATAAACCCACGCCAGCCCGCCCGTCATACCTGCCCCAAAGTTGATCCCAACGCGGCCCAGCACAGCGACAACGCCCCCGGTCATGTACTCGCAACCATGGTCGCCAACACCCTCAACCACAGCAGTCGCACCCGAGTTCCGAACCGCAAACCGCTCCCCCGCCCGCCCGGCCGCAAACAGACTCCCGGCCGTAGCCCCATACAACGCCACATTCCCCAGAATCACATGCTGCCCGCTATCCTTCGCCGCAAGCCCGCGAGCCCGGATCACCAACTCCCCGCCCGAAAGCCCCTTGCCAACAAAATCGTTCGCCTGCCCCTCCAGCACAAGCTTCATCCCCTCCACCGTAAACGCACCGAACGACTGACCCGCCGTCCCTCTCAGGTTGAAGGTCACATCCGCAGGCAGATCCGCCTGCGCCCGCCGCAACGCAAGCTCTCCCGCCAGCCGCGCACCCACCGCTCGGTCGCGATTCGCAATCTTCGACTCAACGACGAACGGCAGTCCCGCATCAACCGCCGCCATCGCCGGCACAACCCACTCCTCATCCAGCGGAGGTACCGCAATCGGCTGATTGTTCCGAACTCCCATCCAATGCGTCGGCCCATCCGAAACCCTCGCCAGCATCGGTTGAAGATCAAGATTGCCGTCAAACTTAACCTGCTCCAGCAAATCAGCACGCCCAACCGCCGCCTCAATCGACGGCAGGCCATACCGCGCCAGCAGATGTTGCAGATCGCTCGCAAGCTCCTCAAAGAACCGCACCACATACTCCGGCTTCCCGCGGAACTTCGCCCGCAACTCCGGCTTCTGCGTCGCAATTCCCGTCGGACAGGTATTCAGATGACACTGCCGCGCCATATCGCAACCCAGCACCACCAGCACCGCCGTCCCAAACGCATACTCATCCGCGCCCAGCAGAGCCGCAATCAGAACATCACGAGCCGTCGCCAGCCCGCCATCGGTCCGCAGCCGCACGCGTCCGCGCATGCCGCTCTGCATCAGCACCTGCTGCGCCTCGGCCAGCCCCAGCTCCCACGGATTCCCCGCGTACTTGATGCTCGACAAGCGCCGCAGCCCCCGTCCCGCCTGTGTTCCCCGCGATCACGATATAGTCCGCATACGCCTTCGCAACACCTGCCGCAACCGTCCCCACGCCACAACCCGAAACCAGCTTCACGCCAACCGCAGCCCGCGGATTCACCCGCTTCAAGTCGTAGATCAACTGCGCCAGATCCTCGATCGAGTAGATGTCATGATGCGGCGGCGGCGAGATCAGCGACACTCCCGGCTGCGCATGACGCAACCGCGCAATCAACCCGCTCACCTTGTGCCCTGGCAACTGTCCACCCTCACCCGGCTTCGCTCCCTGCGCCACCTTGATCTCGATCTCCTCCGCATGAGCCAGATACTCCGCCGTCACGCCAAACCGCCCGGAAGCCACCTGCTTGATCTTGTTGTTCAGCGAAGTGTGAACCGCCGGCGCTTCAACCACCGGCTCTACCAGAGCAGTACCGCCGCCCGACCGGCCGCCAGGCTCGCCCCCTCGCTCGACTGCGATGTGTTCCGCATCCAACCGGATGCACCTTATAGACAACCGAATCCTCGCCACCTTCACCCGTATTCGAGCGCCCGCCAAGCATATTCATCGCGGCCGTAATCGTCTGGTGAGCCTCCGGACTCAGCGACCCCAGCGACATCGCACTCGCCACAAACCGCTTGCACAAACTCGCCGGCGTCTCCACCTCGCTCAAACGCAAGCTCAGCCCCCGCCGGACGAATCTCCAGCAGATCGCGCAACACCGCCGGATCGCGCGCGATCACATCCCGCGTATAGATCGCAAACGCACCCGCAGGATCAGTCGGCTGCGGCACATTCCGCGCACTCCCCACCACTGACTGCAGCGCCTTCACCGTCGGCGGCTGCCACGCATGCGGCTCCGAAACATCCGCCTTACGGAATCGCACCCATCCATAATCCGGCAACTCAGCAGCAGCGGCCTCGTCACCCGGCGCCCAGGTCTGCCGCAGCTGCCGCTCCAACTCCGCAAATCCAATCCCCGACAGAGGCGCCGGCGTATCCACAAAACATCGCGCCACCACGCTCGAATGCAGCCCCAGAATGTCGAACAGATGCGCTCCGCGATAGCTATCCACCACCGAGATCCCCATCTTCGACATCACCTTCGCCAACCCGGCATCGAGCGACTTCAGCATCTTCTTCTCAGCGTCCGCCGCATCGGTACCGGCAGGCGCAAGACTCCTGCCCGTCTCCAGCGCCAGCCACGGACAAACCGCGCCCGCGCCATATCCAATCAGCACCGCAGCATGATGAATATCGCGACAGTCCCCTGCCTCAACCGCCAGTCCCGCCAGCGTTCGCAGCCCAGCATTCACCAGCGCCTGATGCACCGCGCCCGTCGCCATCGCCATCGGAATCGGCAGCATCTCCGCACTCGCCGCACGGTCCGACAGCAGCAGAATCCGCGCGCCATTCCGCACCAGCTTGATCGCCTGCATGCAAAGCTCATCGAGCGCCTGCGCCAGCGTCTTCTCCGCCTCAAACACCGCAGGCAACTCCGCCAGGTTCAACTCAGCCTTATGCGGATACTCGCCCCTCCGCAGAGCCTCCACCTGTCCCAGCGACAGAAACGGCGAAGGCAGCGAAATTCCCGGCAGCGGCGCATTCTTATCCAGCAAGTGCGGCCACGGTCCAAGCCGCGTATGCAGCGACACCACACACGCCTCGCGCAGCGAATCGATCGGCGGATTCGTCACCTGCGCAAACCGCTGCCGGAAGTACGCATAAATCGGCCGCGGCGAACGCGCCAGAAACGCCAGCGGCGTATCGTCGCCCATCGACCACACCGCGTCCTTGCCCTCAACCGCCATCGGCTGCAGGATCATCTTCACGTCTTCGCGCGTGTACCCAAAACCTCTCTGCGCGGCGACCAGCGCAGCAGCATCCAATCTCAGCGGCGCAGCCGCAGCCACAAGCGGAGTCTCCTCAACCAGCTGCGCATACGTCGTTCCAGCATCGAACAACTCCAGCAGCGCCTCATCCTCATAGACCTTGTGGTTCACCAGGTCGACGACCAGCATCTGCCCCGGTCCCAGCCGCCCGCTATGCGTCACCTCATCCGGATCGAGATCGACAAGACCCGCCTCCGACCCCGCAACCACCAGCCCATCCTTCGTAATCGCAAACCGGCAAGGCCGCAGCCCATTGCGATCCAGCGCCGCGCCAACCACCTGCCCATCGCTGAACGCAATCGCCGCCGGCCCATCCCACGGCTCCGCGCAGTCCGTCGTGATATCGCAGAAACGAAGATGCATGATGCCCATCCGTCGCCGGCGGAAGCAGCATCCGCATCGCCTCGGCCAGCGTCCGCCCGTTCTGCGACAGCAACTCCACCGCCTCATCCAGACTGGTCGAGTCCGTGCCGCCCAGCGTCAAAACCGGCTTGCACTCCACCGGCAGCGTCGAATCGCGAGCCGTCATCCGCGCCCGATTTCCCCACACCGTATTGATCTCGCCGTTATGCCCAAGCTTCCGCCCCGGCTGCGCGCGATGCCACGTCGGCGAAGTGTTCGTCGCATACCGCTGATGAAACACCGCGAACGGCGTCACATACTCGTCCGACGCCAGGTCCGGAAAGAAATTCGGCAAGAAACTCGCCCGTACACATCGCCTTATACACAATCGTCTGCGACGACAGCGAACACACGTATCCCGTCACATCGCCCTGCGCATGCGCCCGCTCAAACTGCTTCCGTGCAAGATACAGCCGCCGCTCCATCGTCCCCGGCTCCGCATCACCCGAGTCGACCACCAGCACCTGCCGAATCTTCGGCATCGTACCCCGCGCCATCTCACCCAGCCACTCCGTACAGACCGGAACATCCCGCCAACACAAAACCTCAAAATCATGCGACGACAGACACCGCTCAAGCAGCCCCTCCACCCGCGTCTCGTCCACCGGCACAAACACCATTCCCACGCCAAGCAACTGCTTGTCATCAAGCGTGAGATTTTGAGACTTCAACGAGCAAAGCCCGCGGAATCGCGGTCATCACGCCCACACCGTCGCTGCTCTTTCCATCAGCAGCCGTCGCGCCGCGATGCGCCAGCCTGCTCAAAGCCGTCAGCGCCTGCTGCAAAATCCCATGAGACGGAACTGCATCCACCGACGCCACAAACCCCACACCGCAGGAATCATGATCGAAGCGCTCGTCGATCAGCGTCGTCAAAACTCCCTCAGCCGCAGGCACAACTCGACTCGTCCGCGACAGAATAGCTGCCAGAGACCGTTCCATGCTTCACTATACGTCGTCACGGTATATAAAACCCGTCACGACACCTTCCTGATCGGGAGTGTTTCGCCTATCCGCCGAAACTGATATAACGAATATGTATAAATATACACAAATAATGTATATTTATACATGACTGGAATCTTTACCTTCTTTGTTTCAACCTACATTGAAGACGTAACGCTGGAAAAACAGGTACAAACAGACCAATGAAACAACAACGTCATGCCGTAATTCAGGAACTACTGGTCAAGACCGCCGTCGCCAGCCAGGACGAACTGCGTCGCAAACTTGCAGGACGAGGGTTTCATGTCACTCAGGCAACATTATCCCGCGACATTCATGAACTCCGTCTCAACAAAGGCCCCGCCGGCTACTCCCTTCCCGCCGGGCCGGAGTCCGACGAAGATGCACTCCCCGGAATCAGCGAAGTCCTCGAGAGCTTTGGCCTCGAAGTCCGCCAGGCAATGAACCTCCTCGTCCTCGTCACCACAACCGGAAGCGCGCAACCCATCGCCGCAGGCATCGACTACGAAGACTGGCCCGAAGTCGTCGGCACCATCGCCGGAGACGACACCGTCCTCATCATCTGCCCCGACGAGAAACAAGCAACTCTCTTGAAGACACCGAATCGAAGGTTATCTTGGCTAACTCAGCAACAGCAGACCAACTCGCCCCAACCAACCGCGCCGCACTCAGCCGCGCCCCGCACCGCCATCGCCGGCGTAGGCGGCTACGCCGGCGGCGAACTCGCGCGCCTTCTCCTGCACCATCCCCGCTTCGCAGGTGCAACACCAACATTTCTCGGCCGCGCCGGCGAAACCGAAGTCGCCAAGCCCATCTCGCCTCGAAGACATTCACCCCCAACTCGCCACACCGGGCCAAAAAGCACGAGATCGTTCCCTTCACCTGGAAGCGAGTCGTCGACTCAGGCATCGAAGTCCTCTTCCTCGCCACCCCGCACGAGCAATCCCGCGAATGGGTGCCCGCAGGCCATCGAGCACGGCATCAAGGTCATCGACCTCAGCGGCGCATGGCGTCTCCAGCACAACGCCAACCGCGCCATCTACAAGCTGCAAGACGCCAACCCAGATCACGCGGCCGCACCTCCAGGCAGAAGCCGTCTACGGCTGCCCCGAACTCCATCGCGACGAAATCGCCAACGCCCGCCTCGTCGCCAACCCCGGCTGCTACGCCACCTCCGATCATCCTCGCGCTCGCGCCGCTGCTTCAGGCAGGCCTCGTCGACGTCGACCACGGCATCATCTGCGACGCCAAATCCGGAGTCAGCGGAGCCGGCAAAGCCCCGACCGCCAACACCCACTTCATGCACGCCGCCGACAATCTCTCCGCCTACGCCGTCTTCGGCCATCGCCACACCGGCGAGACTGCTCGAGCAGCTCGCATCTCGACGCAGATCAAATCCAGTTCACCCCGCATCTACTCCCCATACCGCGCGGAATCCTCTCCACGATCTACCTTCGGCTCAAGCAATCGACAGCACCGCAGCAGAGATCACCGCAGTCTTCGACAACTTCTACCAGCACAGTCCAATGGTCCGGCTCCACGCCACACCAAACCTGCCGGAGATTCAACACATCGTCCGCACCAACTTCTGCGACCTCGGCTTCGCCCTTGCCCCGACGGCAAGCGTCTCGTCATCGTCTCCTGCCTCGACAATCTCCTCAAGGGCGCTGCCGGGCAGGCGGTACAAAACATGAACCTGATGTGTGGATGGAACGAAGAGGAGGGCCTGCTGTGAGATTCGTCGTCAAACTTGGCGGTGTCGCTCTCGAAGACAAGAAGATTCTTCACGCCTGCGGCAAAGCCATCGCCGACCTCGTCGCCGACGGCAACCAGGTCGCCGTCGTCCACGGCGGCGGCGTGCAGCTCACCCGCACCCTCGCCCAGATGGGCAAGAAGAGCGAGTTCATCTCCGGCCTCCGCATCACCGACGCCGAAACCCGCGACGCCGCCCTCATGGTCCTCGCCGGCCGCGTCAACAAGTCCCTCGTCGCCGCCATCGGCTCTCACGGCCAGTCCGCCGTCGGCCTCTCCGGCGGCGACGGCCACGTCTTCCGCGCCCGCAAGAAGAAAACCAACCCCGACCTCGGCTTCGTCGGCGAGATCGCCGCCACCGATCCGCGCTGGCTCGAAGCCATCTGGGCCATGGGAGCCGTTCCCGTCATCTCCTCCATCGCCCTCGGCTTCGACGGCGAGTACTACAACATCAACGCCGACGAGATGGCCGCCGCCTGCGCCATCGGCACCAAGGCCGACGCCCTCGTCTTCCTCACCGACGTCCCCGGCGTCAAAGGCGCCGACGGCAACGTCATGCGCTGGCTCACTCTCGCCCAGATCCCCGCCATGGAAAAAGCGCAGGTCGTCTCCGGCGGCATGCTTCCCAAACTCAACGCCTGCCGCGACGCCCTCACTCACGGCGTCAAACGCGTACGCATTCTTCCCGCGGAGGCGGCATCGTCTCTTACCCGACCTCGTCTCCACCCGGGTCAACGATGGAACGGAGGTCATGGTCGCATGAACATATAGCAATCGATCCAGGCAGCGGAGAAGAAACTGCTCCTCAACACCTACGAGCGCAACCCCATCCTCTTCGTCAGCGGCCAAGGCGTCTACCTGCGCGACGAAAACGGCAACGACTACCTCGACCTCCTCAGCGGCATCGGCGTCTCGGCCCTCGGCTACGCCCACCCCGCCGTCGAAGCGGCATCATCGCGCAGCAAAGCACGCCTCATCCACACCTCCAACCTCTTCTTCCACGAACACACCGCCGAACTCGCCCTGCGCCTCACCGAGATCAGCGGCCTCGACCGCGTCTTCTTCACCAACAGCGGCACCGAAGCCTGGGAGGCCGCGCTGAAGCTCTGCCCGCGCCCACGCCGGCCTTCTCCGCGCCGAAGGCCGCACCATCGGCACAAAGTTCCTCGCCCTCGAACACAGCTTCCACGGCCGCACCATGGGCTCCGTCGCCACGACGCACAAAGAAAAATACCGCGAGCCCTTCGAGCCCGTCATGCCCGGCGTCGAGTTCGTCCGCTTCAACGACGTCGCCGACCTCCGCGCCAAAGTTCTCCAACGAAGTCTGCGCCATCTGCATCGAACCCATCCAGGGCGAAGGCGGCATCCATCCCGTCACGCAGGAGTTCTTCGCAGCAGCCCGCGAACTCTGCGACTCCACCGGCGCCCTCCTTCTCGCCGACGAGATCCAGTCCGGCATGGGCCGCACCGGCAAGTGGTTCGCCTACCAGCACTACGGCATCCTGCCCGACGTCACCACCCTCGCCAAGCCCATCGCCAACGGCATCCCCATGGGCGCGATGCTCTGCACCAACGAGGCCGCCCGCGCCATCACCCCCGGCATGCACGGCACCACCTTCGGCGGCAGACCCGCTCGCCTGCGCCGTCGCCATCGCCGTCATCGACACCATCAAGCAGCGACAACATCCTCGATCACATCCGACGAAGTCGGCGACTTACTTCCACGCCCAGCTCTCACGACTCGCCACACGCCACGACTGCATCACCGACGTCCGCGGCATCGGCCTCATGCTCGGCCTCGAGCTCAACTCCGCCGACCTCGCCCAGCAGGTCGCCGCCCAGATGCATGGAGCGCCGCATCATCATCAATCGCACCAGCGAAACTGTCCTTCGCTTCCTTCCGCCCTTCATCCTCGAGCGCAAGCACGTCGAGACCGCCATCAAAGCGTTCGACGAAATCTTCAGCTGCAGCATACGCCGGCGCAGCGCCGGCAGGAGAAAAATCCCATGGGTAGCAAAACCGTCATGATGAACAACAAAGCCGCCGACACCGACGATCTCGCCCCGGCCAAGCCGCCAGCAGCTCTCGGCATTCAGTCCGACACCGCCTTCAGCGAAGCCTCCAAGCGCCTCAACGGCCGCGACCTCTGCTCCATCGCCGACCTCACCGTCCAGGAGATGGCCGCCATCATGGAGCTCGCCCACGCCGTCAAGAACCACCCCGAAGACTTCCGCCACGCCCTCGACGCCGCCAGATGGTCATGTTCTTCGAGAAGGCATCCCTCCGCACGCGCCTCACCTTCGAAACCGCCATCAACACCCTCGGCGGCAACGCCATCTTCGTCGACCAGACCCAATCACCCCTCGGCGAGCGCGAATCCCTCGCCGACATGGCCCACAACATCGAGCGCTGGATGTCCATCATGGTCCTCCGCACCTACTCCCACGAGACCATCACCGAGATGGCCGCCTGCTCAAAGATCCCCGTCATCAACGCCCTCTCCGATCTCGAGCACCCCTGCCAGGCCATCGCCGACTTCTTCACCCTCGAAGAGCGCTTCGGCTCCGCGCAGGGCCTTCACTTCACCTACGTCGGCGACGGCAACAACGTCTGCCACTCCCTCATGCTCACCGCCGCGCAACTCGGCGTCGCACTGCACCGTAGCCACGCCCAAAGGCTTCGCCCCCAAACTCGAAATCATCCACAAGGCCATCGAGATCGCCGAGACCACCGGCGGCAGCATCACCCTCATGCACGACCCCGTCAAAGCCGTCACCGGAGCCGACGCCGTCTACACCGACGTCTGCACCAGCATGGGCTTCGAGCACGAAGCCACCAAGCGCGCCCCCATCTTCAAGCCCTACCAGGTCAACGAAGCGCTTGATGGCCCACGCCCAGCCGGACGCCGTCTTCATGCACTGCCTCCCCGCGCATCGCAACGCCGAAGTCACCGACGCCGTCCTCGACGGCCCGCAATCCGTCGTCTTCGACCAGGCCGAAAACCGCATGCACGCCCAAAAGGCTCTCCTGCTCATGCTCCTCGGCGGAGCCAAGCGCATCTCCAACTCCCGCGACCGCGGCATTCAGCCCCGCAAACGCAACTAAGAGTGATGAATTCTTATCAGGAATCGCGGTCCCGTGATTGGTTCTCAACGGACGATCTGAAACACAAAATGCTGCTTCACGACCGACAGGTAGGCAAATGAAGTCCAAGAAGAAGGCAATCGGCATATTACTCATAATGTTGATGGCCGCGATTACTCGTGCAAACGCACAGACAAGCGAGATTGAGAACCTCTTCCACGATCTTGAGGCCATGGACGCAGGAACGCCAGCCACTTTTGACAACGCCGATCCCGTACTCGAACGACTTGTGCGGTCAGATAGGGAAAACGTAGTACGGTCACTACCGGTGATCCTCCAGGCAACCAGTGATACTCATTTGTCAGTACGCCGTGTAGCTGCCATGGCTTTATATCGGATAACGACTCGACCTGACGGTCAGACACTGCTTTCGGCAGAAACCTCAAAATTCACCACGCTTCTCACTGACACAGATATTCCAATCAGAAGAATCAGCATTTTGGCGGTCTCACTTTGCGACCGGACGCCATCACCCTTGGTGCCGGTTCTCGAAACCTACCTGACCCGGCAGGACGCCGTCTCAACCATCGGCGCGGCCGCCGCTACTGTGCTTATGCAAGCTGCCCCGAATACACCTGATAGCACCAACGCGGTTGTGCAGTTCATGAGACGTCGAGACCAAACCTCAGCCAGCCGGGGTCTCTTACTGAACGCTATCTGGCATGTTGCAAAATCTCACAACCGCGAGATCGGAAAGGAAGTGGCTGGATACGCAGATGATCCCGACGAAGAAAGAGTGTCCTTGCAATTGAGACTCTCCAATTTATGGGGAAGGATGCCGTCCTGGATAGTCAGCAGTCTCTTTCGCGGATCGCAGGAGATAATAGCAGGGCTCCGAGCGTTCGCGCCGCCGCGACCAAAGCACTCTTCGGCGTTCAGTAGTTTGGAGTACGCTCGTTTGCGCTAATGCCAGATCGAAGCATTCATCATCAACTCATCTGTAGAAACTGAGGTTCGTACCATATGTCCGTAATCCTCGAATCCCTGCCCCTCGGCCAAAAAGTCGGCATAGCCTTCTCCGGCGGCCTCGACACCAGCGCCGCGCTTCACTGGATGAAGCAGAAGGGCGCCCTCCCCTACGCCTACACCGCCAACCTCGGCCAGCCCGACGAAGCCGACTACGACGAGATCCCCCGCAAGGCCCTCGAGTACGGCGCCGAAAAGGCCCGCCTCATCGACTGCCGCGGCCCGCTCGTTCGCGAAGGCATCGCCGCCCTCCAATCCGGCGCCTTCCACATCACCACCGCCGGCGTCACCTACTTCAACACCACCCCCATCGGCCGCGCCGTAACCGGCACCATGCTCGTCACCGCCATGAAGGAAGACGACGTCAACATCTGGGGCGACGGCTCCACCTTCAAAGGCAACGACATCGAGCGCTTCTATCGCTACGGCCTCCTCGTCAACCCCGACCTCAAGGTCTACAAGCCCTGGCTCGACGCCGCCTTCATCGACGAGCTAGGCGGCCGCGCCGAGATGTCCGCCTTCATGACCAAGGCCGGCTTCGGCTACAAGATGTCCGCCGAAAAAGCCTACTCCACCGACTCCAACATCCTCGGCGCAACCCACGAAGCCAAGGACCTCGAACTCCTCACCACCAGCATGAAGATCGTCGCCCCCATCATGGGCACCGCCTTCTGGCGCGACGACGTCGCCATCAAACCCGAAGACGATCACCATCCGCTTCGAAGAAGGCTTCCCCGTAGCCCTCAACGGCAAAGAGCTCTCCGACCCCGTAGCCCTCATGCTCGAAGCCAACAGCATCGGCGGCCGCCACGGCCTCGGCATGAGCGACCAGATCGAAAACCGCATCATCGAAGCCAAGTCCCGCGGCATCTACGAGTCCCCCGGCCTCGCTCTCCTCTTCATCGCCTACGAGCGCCTCATCACCGGCATCCACAACGAGGACACCATCGAGCAGTACCGCGAAAACGGCCGCAAACTCGGCCGCCTCCTCTACCAGGGCCGCTGGTTCGACCCCCAGGCCATCATGCTCCGCGAAGCCGCCCAGCGCTGGGTCGCCAAACCTGTAACCGGAGAGGTTACAATCGAACTCCGCCGCGGCAACGACTACTCCATCCTCAACACCGCCTCACCCAACCTCACCTTCCACCCCGAGCGCCTCACCATGGAAAAGGGCGAATCCACCTTCTCCCCCCGCGACCGCATCGGCCAACTCACCATGCGCAACCTCGACATCACCGACACCCGCGCCAAGCTAATCACCTACGCCCAAAGCGGCCTAATCACCCTAAGCAAAGGCTCCGAAATGCCCCAACTAAACAGCAGCAGCAATAAGAAATAGCTGCATCGCACTCGAACCGTCGTCATCCTGAGCATAAGCGAAGGATCCCCGTATTTGCTTTTTTCCTTGTTCTTGCTTCTAGGTAACCCAAGGCTTCAGCCTTGGGCCTCCCAGAGGGTTCACTACAAAACGGGCTTTAGCCCCTGGGGTATGCTTCACGATGTCTGACTCGCAACAACCCGCAAAGAAGTCGCCACTTGTTCTTCTCGGACTCAATGCGACCGGTGCAGGCGCTTACGTACTCTTGGCCTCACGAGCTTGGGTGAGACGTCAAGAATGCGAAGCGGGTGTAAACGCAATCACCGGAGAGCCCTTTGTTTGGTTTATCTCGATAGCTCCCATAATTGTTGTCTTCTTCTTACTCAATGCCGCATAGGGAGTCATCATCCTTAAACGTCATCAATGGAAAACTGGACACATGTGGCTGTTCGCCGCTGCAATCTGGATCGTCGCCGCAATTATCGATTTCTCACACCACCATTGTTGATTGCTCTAATCGAAAAGAGAGACCCGTTCATGTCTAACCCACAAACCAAAATGTGGTCCGGCCGCTTCCGCGAGCCACTCAACCCCACCTTCGAATCCTGGCAGCGCTCCTTCCCCTTCGACTAGCGCCTGGTCCCCTACGAAGTAGAAGCCAGCATCGCCCACGCCCGAGCCATCGAAGCCGCCGGCATCCTCACCAGCGAAGAACTCCTCCTGACAATCCAGGGCCTCCGCGCCGTAGCCAAGCAGCACGCCGAACAAGGCGAAGCCATCGTAGCCGCCAACCCCCAGGCCGAAGACGTCCACCACTACGTCGAACTCGAACTCACCAAACAGATCGGCGACCTCGCCCTCAAACTCCACACCGGCCGCAGCCGCAACGAGCAGATCGCCACCGACATGCGCCTCTTCGTCCGCGACTCCATCGACAGCACCCTCGCCGGCCTCACCGCATGGCGCCGCGCCCTCATCGAACTCGCCGAATCCGCAGGCGAAGCCACCATGCCCTCCTACACCCACCTCCAGCGCGCCGAACCCGTACTCGTAGCCCATTGGCTCCTCGCCTATGTCAGCATGATCGAGCGCGACGCCAGCCGCCTCACCGACGCCCGCGCCCGCATGAACCTCTGCCCCCTCGGCTCCGGAGCCATCGCCGGCGCAACCCTCGCCCTCGACCGCACCATCGCCTCCCGCTGCCTCAACTTCGACGCCCCCACGCCCAACTCCATGGACGCGACCTCCGACCGCGACTTCGCCCTCGAGTTCACGCAAGCCATCGCCACCCTCGGCCTCCACATCTCCCGCTTCGCCGAAGAACTCACCCTCTACTCCACCGCCGAATTCGGATTCCTCGACCTACCCGAAGCCTTCTCCACCGGCTCCAGCGCGATGCCGCAGAAGAAGAACCCCGACCTCACCGAACTCATCCGCGGCAAATCCGGCCGCCTCTTAGGCGCAGCCACCACACTCGCCACCCTCATCAAAGGCCTGCCCCTCGCCTACAACAAAGACCTCCAGGAAGGCCAGGAGCCAGTCTTCGACGCAGCCGACACCATCGCCGGAATCCTCAGCGTCCTCCCCGCCTTCACCGCGTCCCTAAAGTTCCGCTTCGACCGCATGAAGACCGCAGCCCACTCCGGCTACCTCAACGCCATGGCCGCAGCAACCTACCTCACCGACAAGGGCATCCCCTTCCGCAAAGCCCACGAGCACATCGGCAACGCCGTCCGCCTCGGCCTCGAAACCCATCGCGAACTCCAGCAACTCACACTCGACGAACTCCGCACCATCTGCCCCCAGTTCGGCGAAGACTTCTTCCAGGCCATCACTTTGGAAGCAACGTTAGACTGCCACGACGTCATCGGCGGCACCGCCCGCGCCCGCGTCAAAACCGCGCTAGCCGAAGCAAAGACCCGCCTCGCAATCCCTGCAGAATAACCACCAGACAAACCCGCAACGAGAAAGATATGACAACATCCTCCCACACAAGACAAACCCGTCACGCTGATCAACGTATTCACCGTGGATCCCGTAAACCAGGAACGCCTCATCGAACTCCTTACCCGTGCAACGGAAACCTCGGTACGCCACGCACCAGGATTCATCTCGGCCAATCTCCATCGCAGCATCGACGGGACAAAGGTCACCATGGTCGCTCAATGGCGAAGCGCAGAGGACTATCAAGCCATGCGCAGCGATCCCGCCCCGCTCCCCTTCCTCCAGGAAGCGCTCACCATAGCAAAGTTCGACCCCGGCATGTATCACGTTGCCCGCACCTTCTCACCCGCTGCCACTACCTAGAGCACGAACCGCACTCTTCAACATCTGCACCGAACGTTTTGATCAAACCATCCAATACTCTGCGAAAATAAGGAAAGGAGCCCAACGCAGTTGTCCATTACCCCCCTGATGACCGTGAGTGAATCCACCTCCTCATCTCGCCTCCGCGCAGGTGGCGCAACCGTGCGTAAGGCGAAGCTCCCCGATGCAGTCAACATCTTCGACCTCGTCAACTCCCTCTCCGGCGACGGCACCCTCCTCCGCCGCAACTACGCCGAGATCTGCGAGAACATCCGCGACTTCGCCGTAGCCGAATCCCCCGTCGACGGAGACTCCGGCGGCGTCTTCCTCGGCTGCGGAGCCCTCCATCTCTACGGCCCTCACCTCGCCGAGGTCCGCTCCATCGTCGTCAAGCCCGAAGCCAAAGGCCAGGGCGCAGGCGGCCGCCTCCTCCGCGCCCTCCTCGAAGAAGCCGAAGAGCAAAAGGTCACCGCCGTCTGCCTCTTCACCCGCATCCCCGACTTCTTCTTTCACTTCGGCTTCCGCGTAGTCGACCGCACCACCCTGCCCGACAAGATCTACAAAGACTGCCAGACCTGCCCGCGCCTCTACGCCTGCGACGAAGTCGCCATGGTCCGCGGCCCCCTGCCCAAGATCGCCGTCCTCGGTCCCAGCCGCATCGCCCAAAACGAACTCGTCAAACTCCAAACCGGCACCATCCCACCCAATCACTAGGCATCCACTTGTGTTGTGTCGAGTAAAACTCGTCATCTTGTGTCGAGTAAAACTTGTCATCCTAAGCGAAGCCGAAGGACCGATCGCAACAAACCTGTCATCCTGAGCGAAGCGCAGCGCGAAGGACCTATCGCAACAAACCGGTTATCTTGAGCGAGGCCGAAGGGCCTATCGCACAAAAGTGTCATCCTGAACGAAGCGCAGCGGAGTCGAAGGACTTATCGCAACAAAAGTGTCATCCTGAGCGAAGCGCAGCGGAGTCGAAGGACCTGCATTTTTCTCATGCACGCATCAATTTCAGAGGATTGATCGGCTAACCCTCACCAAGCGTGAAAAAAACCATCCCTCTCCGCCAACTCCACCTTAGTCCCAAACAACTCCCCCAGTCTTTCCGCCGTCAACAACTCCTCCCGCGACCCATCCGCCACAATCCGCCCATCCCGCATCATCAAAATCCGTTCAATCTCCGGCAGAATATCCGCAATATGATGCGTGATCAGCATGATCCCAGTCCCCTGCTGCGCCAGCCTCCGCAACAGATTCCTCAAATCCGCCTGCGCCGCCAGATCCAGAGCATTCGAAGGCTCATCCAGCAACAGCATCCCTGCCGAACCCACCAGCGCCCGCCCAATCATGATGCGCCGCTGCTGACCCGCCGACATCTCTCCCACCAGCTTCTCCGCGATCCCCACCGCATCCACCACCTCCAAAATCTCTTCCGCGCGACTCCGCATCGCATCCGTCACCACAAGATTCGGCCAAAGCGTACTGCTCGAAAAGAACCCACTGATCACCGCATCGCGCCCCGTCGTATGCAGCGTCTGCCTCCCCGGCAGCTCCGTCGACACCACCCCCAGCCGCTTCTTCAACTCCGTCAGATCCCAGCGCTCCCGCCCAAAGATCCGCACCTTCATCCCCGGCTCAACCAGCGGATAGCACTCACACGTAATCGTCTTGATCAGCGTCGACTTGCCGCAGCCATTCGGCCCAAGAATCGCAATATGCTCACCAGTCTTCACCGAAAGACTGATATCGTGCAGCACAACATTTTCGCCGCGCGCCACGTTCACATGCGCGAGTTCAAGAAAATCACTCATCGTCCTAGAATAGCCGCCCTACATCCCCTTCAGTATCGATCCCACAATCCCGCCAACAACGCCAGCCTCCGTAGTCTCTGCAGCACGTTCCCTCGGCAGATACTCCTGAATCTGATGTGCCAGTCGAGAGATCGGCAGAGTCTGCAGCCAAACTCGCCCCGGCCCCGTCAGCGCCGCAAGAAAAATCCCATCGCCACCAAAGATCAGATTCTTAATCCCCGGCACCCGCTGAATCTCGAACCCCACCGTCGACTGAAACGCCCCCACGTGTCCGGGATGAACGCGCAGCAACTCCCCGGGCGCAAGATCCTTAATCACAAGTTCACCCGACAACTCCAACCACGCAATCCCCTGTCCAGTAATCCGCTGCAATACAAATCCACTTCCCCCAAATATCCCCGCTCCCAGCGATTGCTGAAACCCCACCCCTAGTTCAATCGCAGGCGTCGCACAAAGAAATCCATGCCGATGCACGAGATACTCATGTCCCGGCCCCACCTCCACCGGCACAATATGCCCCGGCACCCGCGTTGCAAACGCAACCTCACCCGGACCGCCCACAGCCCGATACTCCGTCATAAACAACGAACCACCGCCCGCAACCCGCTTGATCGCGCCAAAAAATCCACCACCGCCCGCATGCTGCGTATGCGTGGTCATCTGCACCAGCGCCGACATCCACGAGAGTTCCCCGGCCTCCGAAATCACAGCATCGTTAGGCCCAAGAGCAAACTCCAACACTGGCATCGTCGTGCCAAGAATGCGATTCTGCATAATTCCTCCAAATCACACAACACACAAAGTATAAGTCGACTAAATAAACGCGAACGACAGTAATGCGCCCCGAAAGTGAACACACTCAAACTTTGCCAACTACAACATCATTCTCTCGTATCAGCCTTTATCGTTTTGATCCCTGTTACGCCTCTCTACCTGCGCCCTCCCCAACCCCACGCGAAACAGCACCGCCAGAATCCGAACCCCAGCCTTCGCACTAGCTTTCAAATCGCCAGAGACCTTACTGACTCCTCCAATCCGTCTCCGATAGTCCACAGCAATCTCCCGAATCCGCAGCCCATTCTGTGCCGCCTTGATCTGCATCTCAAGATTCCACCCATACGTCAACTCCGACATATGTAACTGTTCCAGTGACGTTCTCCTGATCACTCGAAACGGCCCCATATCCGTGTAGTCACCTTTCCCCATCGCACGAAGCAGAACCCCCACAAAGCGCCCCGCAAAAACTTGCGACCCCAGCATCGAGCCCGGCTCCCTCTTCCCCCGAATCCGCGACCCAATCACAAAATCCGCCTCATCCTTCAGAATCGGCTCAACCAGTCGCGGCAGATCCGAGATCACATCCGACCCATCACCATCCATAAAAACAAGAATCGTGCTCGACGCAACCGCAGCCTTCGATCCCGTGAGACAAGCAGCCCCATACCCACGCGCCGATTGAACCACCCGCGCACCGGCACCCGCCGCAATCGAACCAGTCCCATCCGTGCTGCCGTTATCCACCACGATGCATTCAGCGATAAGCTCCCACGGCATCTCGGACACCACCTGCCCTATCGACTCCGCTTCATTCAGCGCCGGGATGATAATGGAGATTGGAGGAGCCATCCGCCCTTTTCTTCAGATCCAACCAGGCCGTAGTACCACTAACCATGACACGATCAGCAAAGCCCAACATACACATCGATCTGAGCGTTCTCCGGATCAGCCGATCGCGCATCGTAAATCTCAAAGTCTGTCTTGAACGCACGCCTCCCTCCCAACTCTTTAGGCGAGAGCGCCCAGATCCGTTGCCAAATCTCCGGAACGATCTCCTTTATCGGTCCTCTCTGAGACGTGAACACCGCATACCGCCCCGGCGGAATGTGTTTGACCGAAAGGCTTGAAGGAAGAGCCTCCGCGGAAGAGATCGGCATTCCCAGAAGATAGGTATAGTGCCCCGTGTGATCCGTCTCGTAGTCCGTGTAAACAGCGATCAGATCAACCCCAATCTTGTTCGGTATCTTGACAACCAGCTCAGGCCGTAGAAACTCCTGCCACACATCGCCGATCTTGCCTCTTCCCGACATCTCCTGTGCATTGTTCGTCCGGGCAGTTAATCCGACGACGTAGAAGCCGTCGTGCTGCTGAATATTCATTCCCTTGATCTCCGCAAAGGGCAATTGTAAGCGACCCTGCAACGCCAGTCTCCATAGAACTTAGAGGCTCCATCGAAGGCCACAGTTAGCGCAGGCAGGAGGCGGTGCACTCGTCAACAGACCTTCGCGAAAGCGTTGATACTCCGGCCCGTTCCAAATCTCGCGCAAGCTGCTCTGCGTCGCATCCCCCAGCGTAAAACTCCCGTATCCCTTCATACTGAACGGCGCAATACAGCACGGCAGCACCCGCCCGTTTGCCGTGACATACATCAACGACCACGGCCGCCGGCACAGCGACCACGGACTATCAGAGCGCTGCATCTTAATCGACTCCCCAGGATCCACTGCGCCCGACGCCGAGAACATCACACCCAGCTCCTTCGCAACCGACTCCGCCTCTCGAATCAGCGCCTCTTCCCGCTCCGTCGTATGCTCAAACAGTGCAGACTCCGCACGCGCAAGCGAGTTTTCACTCATCGGGTCTTCAAAGAAAACCAGCCGCTGCAGATAAACCTCGCCAACCCCAATCGAATGCGCGAGTCGCACAAAGTTCGGCAGCTGGTCCACCGTCTCGCGCAGACCCGTCAGCCACAACGACACCCTCGGCTTTGCCGCATTCAACTCACGCTGCATCTCCGTGAAGTTTTTTACATTAGCAACAATCTTGTCGAAGAAATCCTTACCCCGCACCATCTGAAACACTTCAGCTTCGGCTGCATCAAGAGAGACGCGAAGCTCATCCAGCCCAGCCTCAATCAGCGCACGCCCATTCGCCTTCGTCAGCAACGTACCATTCGTATTGAAAAGCACATAGATCTTTCTATCCTTCAAATACTTCACGCGCTGCGCAAGATCCTTCACCAACATCGGCTCGCCGATTCCATGCAACACAACCCGCGCAATATTTGGGTACTGATCAATCAGCGAAGTAAACAGCTCCCACGACATATCAGCCTCTGGCTCAAGCTGCTCATAGGTCCGCGGACACGTCGTACAAAGCAAGTTGCACCGATTCGTCGTCTCAAGATAAAGACACACAGGCTCATTCTGAGCGACCGATGCAAGATGCGCATCGCTCTCCGGCTTCTCAAAATACCGGCGCATGCGATTTTTCTCCTCCTCTGCCTGCAGCGCCGCAGGACTAAGCGTGTCCTTCTTATCGAGAAGATCATCCGGAGGAAGAATCGGTAGAAGTGTGCTCATAGCATCTCACTCGCAATATTGCCTTGAACGAACAGTCCGCGATGTACCAGAAAACGCATGAGAACTGCCTGAAGGACAACCGCAGCAGCAACAGCGCCGTACAGAATCTCGTTTGCCAGAAACATCTTCGGGCCCGGCTCTGCCAGGGCCGTGGTGTACAGATAAAAGAACCCCAGCAGATACGTCAGAATCGGCAGGTTCGGCATCAGCGTAAAGAACGGTATCAGCCAAGCGATATACCAAGCATAGTGCGGCGAAAAAAGAAACATCAAAGCCGCAGCCAACGCAAACGCAGGACGCAGGAAAGAAGCTTCCTCCTTCGGCCCGAACCGATCAGGATCCCCGCCACTAACCCCACTCGCCGTGCGCCAGCACCACCACAAAATCCCCGCGATCACAGCAGCACAGAAAAAATAATAAGCAGTCGTCGTAAGGCCCTTCAAACCGAGAATCCGCTGCGCCAACTCCAGCAAAAAGTATCGCGTGCCCGAAGCCATCCCCTCTTCCTTGACATACCCTCCGAGAAATCCAAACACCAACATCCCGACACTCGAATACGCTGCGTACCCCGCCGCAATAACGCCCGCAACCGTCGCAGGCATCTTCCAGTCGCCCCGCCGATACAGCGCCGGAACCAGCACAAGCGGATAAAGCTTCAGAAGAATCGCAACCGCCAGAAAAAGCCCCGTCAGTACCGGCTGTCTGCGATAGCGCGCCAGCAGCGCAAGCACAATAAACGCCATCGCCACCGAATCGAGGTGCCCCGAACCCGCTATCTCCCAGATCAGAAGCGGACACCACGCATACAGCAGAGTCTGCTCACGCCGCACACCCAGAGAACCGAGCAGCACGACCAACCCATACATCGTCACGCCCTCAAACAGCACCATCACCGTCTTCATAAACCTGACAGTCGGCGAGATCCACGTAATCAGATAAAACAACGCCTGCGCCGCCGGAGGATAGATCGTATGGGCGTAGTCCCGGCGATTGATGTGATCGAACACGCCTTGATTCGGATCCCGCAGAAACGCAAGTACCGGATCACCCGGAACATAACGATACGGGCTCACATGCGCGTGCTGAACAACACCATCCCAGACATACCGGTAAATATCACTCGATAGATAAGGCTCAGCAAAAAGAGTCACGAGCCGGCACGCAATAGCCACAGCGAGGATAATCGGAAACGTGAATCGATCCACTGGCTGAGTCAGAATAAGAAACACCGCAGCAAGATAAAGTATCGATGACCAGCCCGACACACCAGAAAATCCAATCGTGAAGTGGCTGTACTCACTCACAAGCTGCCGCGTAAGAAAGAACAGCCCCACCCCAATTAACACCAGCGCCGCATTGGTCTGCCACGCTCGCGCAACAGACCAGTGAGTTCTGGCTTCAAATATCGAGCCACTGACTCGCGAGTGCAACGCCGGATTGATCGCAGTAGTCATCCCAGCTCACTTCCCCGACCGTCGAGATTACGCAGAAACTCTTGAGTATGACGCGCAGCATAACCAGAAATCTCCGCGAAAGAAGGCGAAGTACCATCCAGCAACTCGTTCCTCAAAACCGACAGGCTCGCAGCGTCATCCACGTCATACCAAAGAGGCAAAACAACAATCTCAATCGTCGCAGCCCTCGCAGCCGCCATCGTCTCCTCGAAAACCGTAGCCGTACTCCAGTTGATGTTGGCAAAGACCTCACCATGCGCCCGCTTGAGACCGATCAGGTAATACCCGCCATCATGCGAGGGACCAACAACAACGCGATCGCCCGGCCTCTCAAGTTCCGCGACAGCCATCTCGAATACAGCAGCAGGCACAGTAGGCGAGTCCGAATCGATCAGACACACACTCCCATACCCACACGCAAGGATGTCCTCGGCCGTTGCCAACAGCCGTTCCCCAAATCCCTCGCCGCGCTGCGGAATCAACGCAAACTCCGCCGGAAGAAGATTGTCGAAGAGCGCCTCATCCCCGATCGGAGTATAAGAAATAACCCCCGCGGCCCTCCCCCCTGAAGAAACGGCAGCGATATTTTCCGTAGTGTCGCGAAGAAAACAAACATTGATCGCCGCAGCCTGCTCCAGCGTCAACGGCGGCGCCAACCGCGTCTTCACCTTGCCCGCCCGCGGAGCCTTCGCCATCACGGCCAGCGCGCACTGGCTCGCTCGCGCGGCTACACGATTCGCGGGATTAAGAATCGGATACGAGATCGTCGAAGCGGGCATCGCGTTACACCGTGCTCCAGCCTGCAGGTTGCTCGTCTTGTTGCTCGTCTTCCATTCCGCCGCTAAGCCCAACGGCGGCCTTCTCACAGACAGCGTATTGATACCAACCATCGTACCGAAGATCAACAGCGCTCCACGGCTGTGAGCGAACCAACTCCGAAAAATCAGCCGCAGTCATCACTTCAGCCTGTCGCGGTTCACGATACTTTCCCGCCGGACTGCTCGTCAGCTTCGACAGCAACCACATGCAGCTCAACGGGATTCGCGTCCGAAATCCCGAAGTCGGCTCTGCAATAAAACATCGGCCACCCGGCCTCAGACACCCGGAATATCTCCATCAACACCGCCTCGCGGTTCGGCACGATCAGAAAAAGCCGCGAGACAACAATCGCATCAATCGAGTTCGAAACATCGCTCAACGCGTGCACATCGCCGTGAGCGAACTTGCAATTGTTCAAACTCCGGCTCGCCGCCCGTGACTTTGCTCTCGCAATCAAACGACGCGACAGATCAACGCCCGTAGTATGAATCTCCGGATACTCCTCCGACAGCCGGCAAGCATAAAACCCCGGCCCACATCCCAACTCAAGCACATGCGTCCCCGGAGCCGGCCCCTCCGGCGGAAACAACGCGCGCGCAATCTCAAGAGTATGGTCGCGAAACAAGTACTCGCGACAAAGCGCATAGAACCACGAACACCCTTCGAACAGGCTGTCAGGAGTATGCGCGGGAGGATGCGCCAATCTTCGGCCGTCCATTTCGCAGTCGCTTGAGTCCATTCTTGACCTTTTCAGGTTGGATCGTGCGCTTCAGTCGAATTCTCACTACGGTCGAGGGTTACTACGATACTAATGGGTCACAGCAAAAGCGATCTTCGATATCCAGTGACTTTACCGTTCGATGCACTTTTCCCAATAAGGTTACGATCGCGCCGAAACGGTGGATTGCCCATCCACGTCCAGCCTTGCAATCTCCAAGGAAAAAGTCCCGCGGAGGCCGCCCGGAAGAACTCCAGGCAGCTGCTCACACATGGCCCCATGTTCCATTCAAGCACCTTCAAAGACCGCAAGCACATGCAGCCTCTCATAAACAATCGTGAACTCTAAGCCACGTCCCGCCAGTCCAGAATCACCTTGCCTGAGTTACCCGAACGCATCGCCGCAAACCCCTCTTCATAATCCCGCCAGTTCATCCTGTGCGTAATCACGCCCGAGATATCCAGCCCGCTCTGCAGCATCACCGTCATCTTGTACCAGGTCTCATACATCTCGCGTCCGTAGATCCCGCGAATCGTCAGCTGGTTAAACACCACCTGATTCCAGTCGATCGAAATCTCCTCCGACGGAATCCCCAGCATCGCAATCTTCGCGCCGTGGCTCATGTTCTTCAGCATCTCGCGAAACGCACTCGGATTGCCCGACATCTCAAGCCCAACATCGAAACCCTCCTGCATCCCCAGCTTCTGCTGAATCTCCTTCAGCGGCGTAGCCCGCGGATCCACCGCCAGCGTCACTCCCACCTTCTCCGCCAGCTTCCGCCGATACTCATTCGGATCGGAGATCACCACATGCCGCGCCCCCGCATGCCGAGCCACCGCCGCCGCCATAATCCCAATCGGTCCCGCTCCCGTCACCAGCACATCCTCGCCAAGCACCGGAAACGCCAGCGCCGTATGAACCGCATTGCCCAGCGGATCGAAGATCGCCGCAATCTCGTGCGGCACGCCTGCGCTGTGAATCCAGATATTCGACATCGGCAGCACAACATACTCCGCAAACGCCCCGTTGCGATTCACTCCAACTCCCAGCGTATGCGCGCAAAGGTGTCGCCGTCCTGCAAGGCAGTTCCTGCATCGCCCGCACACCACATGGCCCTCGCCGCTCACCAGTTGGCCAATCGGAATATCCGTAACATTCGATCCCGTCGCCACCACCTCGCCCACAAACTCATGGCCAATCGTCAAACCCTGCCTGATCGTCGACCGCGCCCACGCGTCCCACTCATAAATGTGCAGATCGGTGCCGCAAATTCCGGTTGCCAGCACGCGGATCTTCACATCGTTAATGCCCATCTCGGGCTCAGGAACATCCTCAAGCCACAGACCGCGTTCATCGCGGCTCTTCACCAATGCCTTCACTTGTAATGCCTTTCTGTTGCAAAACTGGATCAATCAGCTATCCAAACTGCGGTAGCCATCAATACATATTCTAGTCGCTGTAAGATATTGATGCTGCTGTGCGATAAGCGGTGCAACTTGCCGCTAAACCCAAGCTTCTTCCCTCCAATAACCTCCACGGCCGTCCTCGAATCAAAGCCAAAAACCCGCCGCGGGTAAACGATTTCTCAAATGCCCCGCAAAATGAGATGATGTGTCTGCAATTTCAGCGAGGCAACTAACGTGGCAATCGTCGCAGGAGTCGACTTCGGAACCCTCAGCGTTCGTGTAACGCTCCTCGACAGCGTCCGCGGACGCCTCGGCACAGCCTCCGCCGAATATCCCCTCGCCCGCAAACGCGAAGACCCCGACTACGCCACCCAATCCCACGCCGACCAGATGCGCGCCCTCGTCGAAGCCATGCGCCGCGTCCTCGCTGAAAACCACATCAACGGCCACGACATCGCCGCCATCGCGCTCGACACCACCGGCTCCAGCGTCATCCCCGTCGACGCCAACCTCCAGCCCATCGACGACTACTACCTCTGGTGCGATCATCGCGCCCACGAAGAAGCCCGCCAGATCACCGAACTCGCCCTCGCCGAAAACCTCGAGGCCATCCACTGGTGCGGCGACGTCTACTCCCACGAGTGGGGCTTCGCCAAACTCCTCCACTGGCTCCGCAACAACCCCGGCAAACGCGACCGCTTCGCCACCGCCCTCGAACACTGCGACATGGTCGCCGCCACACTCTCCGGCGTCACCGATCCCGCCAAAGTAAAACGCAGCATCTGCGCCATGGGACACAAGTGGATGTGGAACCCCAAGTGGGGCGGCCTTCCTCCACAATCCTTCCTCTCCAAACTCGATCCCCTCTTCGACGGCATCCGCGAAAAACTCGGCGGCGAATACCTCACCTCCAATCACATCGCCGGAACCCTCTCCGAAAAGTGGGCCACCGAGATGGGCCTCAAACCCGGCATCCCCATCCCCGTCGGCGCATTCGACGCCCACTGGGACGCCATCGGCGCAGGCTGCCGCGAAGGCGACGTCGTCAACGTCGTCGGCACCTCCACCTGCATCATCGCCATGGCAAAAAAGACCGAGCTAGTCCCCGGCGTATGCGGCGTCGTTCCCGGCAGCGTCCACCCGGACTTCACCGGCATCGAAGCCGGCCTCTCCGCCACCGGCGACATCTTCGAAGCCATCGCGCGCCGCGCCGGCGTCAAAGTTCGCGACCTCGCCCAAGGCCTCGAAGCCTATCGCGCAGGCCAAACCGGCCTCCTGCGCCTCACCTGGGACAACGGCGACCGCACCGTCCTCGTCAACCCCGAACTCGGCGGCGTCACCTTCGGCTGGAACCTCCTCCACACCGCGCAGGACGAGCTCTTCGCCGCCATCGAAGGCACCGCCTTCCACACCCGCATCATCCTCGAGCGCATGGCCGAACACGGCGTCCCCGTCACCCGCGTCATCAACGCCGGCGGCATCCCGCAGAACAACGCCGTCCTCAACCAGATCTACGCCGACGTCCTCGGCAAACCCGTCCTCGTCCCCGACGGCACACCCACCAGCCTCGGCTCCGGCATCTTCGCGCTCCTCGCCGCCCACGCCTTCAACACCATCGAAGAAGCCCAGGAAGCGATCTGCCTCCCCTACCGCACCTACACCCCACAACCAAAATCCGTCGCCGTCTACAACGAACTCTACCCGCTCTACCGCAAAGCCTACTTCGCATTAGGCCAACCCAACGCACCCGCAACGCCTCTCGGCAACATCCTCCCCGAACTGCGAAGAATCGCCACCGCCAGCAGGTAATTCAAATTCACTCTAGCCACAGAGGCTTTGCAATACCCACAAAGGTGTCATCCTGAGCGGAGCGCAGCGGAGTCGAAGGACCTGCATTTTTCCTTCGCCAAAGGACATAGCCACAAAAGTGTCATCCTGAGCGGAGCGCAGCGGAGTCGAAGGACCTGCATTTTCCTTCGCCAAAGCACATAGCCACAAAGGTGTCATCCTGAGCGAAGCGCAGCGGAGCCGAAGGACCTGCATTTTCCTTCGCCAAAGCACATAGCCACAAAGGTGTCATCCTGAGCGAAGCGCAAATCGCGGAGTCGAAGGACCTGCATTTTTCCTTCGCCAAAGCACATAGCCATGAAGGTGTCATCCTGAGCGAAGCGCAAAGCGCGGAGTCGAAGGACCTGCATTTCCCCTTCGCCAAAGCACATAGCCAAAAAAGTGTCATCCTGAGCGAAGCGCAGCGGAGTCGAAGGACCTGCATTTCCCCCGCTAAGGCCCGGAATACGGCTCAATCACCTTACCCCAATCCTCACTCAAATCAACCCAGGTAGGATTCCCCCTACGAATCAAGGCTATCTTTTTAGCTCGTGTCCACCCTTTGATCTGCTTCTCTCGAGCAATAGCGTCCTCGACATACACAAAGCGTTCAAACCAGACAAGACGATTGCACTTGTACTGTTTGGAATAGCCCTCAAATCTGCCCTCGCGGTGCTGAGCGACACGCACAAACAGATCACCAGTCATCCCAACATAAAAATTCAAACTCCGACTGGCAACAATATAGGCGCAGTAAATCCGATCACTCATGAATCACGTCCCAAACTTAAATTGCCCTCATCACTTGTAACAAGAAGACGGTGTCACTTCATCATAAGTAACAAAAAAGTGGTGTCATCCTTAGCGAAGCGCAGCGAAGTCGAAGGACCTGCATTTTCCACCCCCAACGCACATAGCCAAAGGTGTCATCCCGAGCGAAGCCGAAGGACCTGCATTTTCTCCAAGCCACAAAAGGTGTCATCCTGAGCGAAGCGCAGCGCAGTCGAAGGACCTGCATTAATCACCAAGCCACAAAGGTGTCATCCTACTCTCAGCCCCACAATCCAGCTAGAATAAAAAGAGTGCCTCATCACCGCGGCCCACACACATCCACACCTAACGAGACCTATGTTCTTTCCCACTGATGACCTTCGCATAACCTGGACCAAAGTCGTCCTCCCCCCGGCCTTTCTTGAAGAAGAGTTACCCCTCACCGAAACCGCCTCCGCCACCGTCTTCAAGGCCCGCAACGAAATCATCGACATCCTCCACGGCAAAGACCGCCGGCTCATCGTCGTCGTCGGCCCCTGCTCCATCCACGACACCAAAGCCGCACGCGAATACGCCGAACTCCTCAAGGGCGCAATCGCCGAGTTCTCCAACGAGCTCTGCCTCGTCATGCGCGTCTACTTCGAAAAGCCCCGCACCACCCTCGGCTGGAAGGGCCTCATCAACGATCCCCACCTCGACGAGTCCTTCCAGATCAACGAAGGCCTTCGCAAAGCCCGCCATCTCCTCCTCGACCTCGCCGAGATGGGCGTCCCCGCCGGCACCGAGTTCCTCGACATGATCTCCCCCCAGTACATCTCCTCCCTCGTCAGTTGGGGAGCCATCGGAGCCCGCACCACCGAAAGCCAGGTCCACCGCGAACTCGTCTCCGGCATCTCCTGCCCCGTCGGCTTCAAAAACGGCACCTCCGGCAACGTCCAGATCGCCATCGAAGCCATCCTCTCCGCTGGTCAGTCCCACAACTTCCTCGGCCACACCAAACACGGCCAGACCGCCATCTTCGTCACCAAAGGCAACCAGGACTGCCACATCATCCTTCGCGGCGGCCGCCAGACCGTCAACTACGACGCCGCCTCCGTCGAAGAAACCTGCAAACAAATGGTCACCGCCGGCATCCGCCCCCAGGTCATGATCGACTGCAGCCACGCCAACAGCCACAAAGATCACACGCAACAACTCTCCGTCTGCCGCAACGTCGCCTCTCAGATCGCCGGCGGCGACAACCGCATCATCGGCGTCATGCTCGAAAGCAACCTCGTCGCCGGAGCCCAGAAACTCGTCCGCGGCCAACCCCTCGTCTACGGCCAATCCATCACCGACGCCTGCATCGACTGGCCCGAAACCAAAGTCGCCCTCACCGAACTAGCCGCCGCCGTCCGCTCCGCCCGCACCTGACAGCGTTCACGCGCCCGTGCTATCCTCGGAGCCACTGAGGGGACCGGGGCCATGAAAAACCTCTGGCAATCAGCCTGCGTGCTTGCACTCGTCGGCACCTTGCTTGGCGTGCTCTACGCACAGCGTCCCTTCCGCGAATACCCCTCCGTCGAAGGCTACGAAACCATGCCGCTCCCGCCCGACTGGCAGAAGCCCGCCGAATGGACCTTCGCCCGCCTCATGTACCCACCCGGCCCCCTCGACGGCTACTACCCCCGCTTCCAGGGCGACTGGCGCCTCGGCCTCTCCCTCTGGACCCAGGACTTCCCCAAAGCCGACCGCACCCTCGCCGAAGCCGTCCGCCGCCTCACCCGCGTCGACGCCCGCTCCGTCGAACAAGCCGTCAACCTCGACGACGGCGACGAGATCTACAACTGGCCCTGGCTCTACGCCGTTCAGGTCGGCGAGTGGGGCCTCACCGAACCCCAGGCCAAAAAACTCCGCGACTACCTCCTTCGCGGCGGCTTCTTCATGGCCGACGACTTCCACGGCCACGAAGAGCAAGCCTACTTCGAAAAGACCATGCGGATGGTCTTCCCCGATCGCCCCATCGTCGACATCCCCAACGACGACCCCATCTTCCACACCGTCTTCGATCTCGACGACCGCTTCCAGATCCCCGGCGCCGAACACCTCCGCACCGGCTACAAGAAAGACGGCCGCGTCGCCCGCTGGGAGGGCATCTACGACGACAAAGGCCGCATCATGGTCGCCATCTCCCTCAACTCCGACATCGGCGACTCCTGGGAGTGGGCCGACGAACCTCGCTACCCCTTGAAATACTCCCAGCTCGGCATCCGCATCGGCGTCAACTACGTCGTCTACGCCATGACTCACTAAAGCAGCATCTGCGGCAAAACATTACCATTCACTAGATGAAGACCACCGACACCAATCAGCGCCCCGTCGAATCCGGCATCGTAACCGACTTCTCCAAAAAGTTGAGCTACGCCGGCTACCTCTCGCTCAATGGACTCCTCGCCCAGCAGCGCCCGCTCTCCCAACCCCCGCATCACGACGAGATGCTCTTCATCATCCAGCACCAGGTCTCCGAGCTATGGATGAAACTCATCATCCACGAACTCTCCGCCGCCATCGACCACATCCGTCACGACCGCCTCCCGCCCGCGCTCAAAATTCTCTCCCGCGTAAAACTCATCCAGATGCAGCTCTTCGAGCAATGGTCCGTACTCGAAACCCTCACCCCCTCCGAGTACATGGAGTTCCGCGGCGTCCTCGGCAACGCCTCCGGCTTTCAGTCCTACCAATACCGCAAGCTCGAATTCCTCCTCGGCAACAAAAACCCCGACACCATCAAAGTCTTCGCGCACGACCCCGCCATCCACGACGACCTCCAGCACACCCTCGAATCCCCCAGCCTCTACGACGAGTTCCTCCGCTATCTCTCACGCCGCGGCTACACCATCGCCCCCGAGTGCCTCAATCGCGACTGGTCGAAGCCATACATCCGCAACGAAGCCCTCGTCGACACCTTCCGCGACATCTACCGCAACTCCAAGCAACACTGGGAAGCCTACGAGATGTGCGAAAAACTCGTCGACGTTGAAGAGTACTTCCAGCTCTGGCGCTTCCGTCACCTCAAAACAGTCGAGCGCATCATCGGCTTTCGCCCAGGCACCGGCGGCTCATCCGGCGCAGGCTTCCTGCGCCAGGCCCTCGAACTCACCTTCTTCCCCGAACTCCTCGCCTCACGCACCGAGGCTCCCCGCGGATGAAGATCGCCGATGCCGTCGCAGCCCTTGGTCCCGGCGCACTCACAGAAGAGTCCCTGCGCGCTCACATCTTTCCCCTCTTCTCAAAAACCCTCGCAAAGCCCGGCATCTATCTCGCGAACCACTCTCTCGGTCGCCCGCTCGACCAAACCGAAGACGATCTCCGCGAAGGCTTCAGCCACTGGCAAAACAAACTCGACGACGCCTGGGACCAATGGCTCGAAGAGGAACACGCCCATCGCTCACGCATCGCGCAGCTCATCAACGCCCCCCGCCCCGACTGCATCGTCCCCAAAACCAGCGCCGGACAAGGCCTCCGCACCGTCCTCAACGCGCTCCCCGGCACACCTCGCGTCCTCACCACCGCAGCCGAGTTCGACTCCGTCGACATCATCCTCAAGCAATACGCCGCCGTAGGCAGAATCCACCTCACCACCGTCCCCCACCAAAACCCCGAAGGCAAAATCGATCTCGCACAAGTGATCGAAGCAATCCACAAAGGCATCGACCTCGTCGTCATCTCTCAAGTCTTCTTCACCACCGGCCAAATCGTTCCCGACCTCGATCACCTCGCGCAACATTGCCACAACGCAGGCGCACGCTTACTCGTCGACTCCTACCACGCCATCGGCGTCTTTCCCGTCGACGTCGCGGCCATGAACGCCGACTTCCTCATCGGTGGCAGTTACAAATATCTCCGCGGCGGCCCCGGCGCAGCCTTCCTCTACATCTCCCCCGACGCCCTCACCAGCGACCTCAAACCAATCGACATCGGCTGGTTCGCAAAGGAACACCCCTTCCAATACGAGCGCCCCAATCCCCCACGCTTCGCCCCCGGCGGCGACGCCTTCCTCGAATCAACCCCACCCGTCCTCACCTACTACCAGGCCCGCGCAGGCCAACTCATCACCCTCCAACTCGGCGTAGCCCGCATCCGCGCCTACAACCTCGACCGCCTCACCCGCCTCAAGCAATATCTAGCCGACCTCAACATCCCCGCCACAGGCGCAGACGAAGAACACGGCGGCTTCCTCACCATCGAACTCCCCAACGCCGTCTCCCTCGCAAAACAACTCGCCCACAAAAACATCACCACCGACGCCCGCAACAAATTCCTCCGCCTCTGCCCCGACTACCTCACCCCCGACACCTCCCTCCACCAAGCCGCCACCACCCTAGCCTCCCTCATCCCCCAAGCCAACTGTGTCCAATAGCAATCTCGTCATCCTGAACGAAGTGAAGGATCCCCGCATTTCGCCGTTGCTTGTCCTCACTTCCGGGGTACAGCGCTTGTGGAAGTGCATCAAATTAATGCGGAGACCACCAAAGAGGGTGCCCATTCATGCAGTCCCATCGCATGAGTGGGCATTCGCGCGAAAGCGCGAACCGCCTTCCTCTCCGTCTCCAAACGCTGTTAATCTCACCTCACACCAAAAGTGTCATCCTGAGTGAAGCGCAGCGGAGCCGAAGGACCTGCATTATCGCCAAGCCACAAAAGTGTCATCCTGAGCGAAGCGCAGCGCAGTGCGAAGGACCTGCAGTCGCCGCCTTTACCATCCTGTCCCTGGGCGCCCATTTCACACGGTCCCATCGAATGAGTAAGCCATCACGCAAAGCGCGATACATCCAATCTCACCTCATATCAAAAGTGTCATCCTGAGCGAAGCGTAGCGCAGTCGAAGGACCTGCAGTCGCTTTACTATCCTGTCCCGAGCACCACCATTCACCCAGTCTCATCGCATGAGCGGCTCATCGCGCAAGCGCAATCCGCACTCCTCACACGCACCTCCGAACCAACCCTCTGCTAGCATTGAACTCTTGGCCTTTATGATGAATACACCGACACGACCACAGCCCCCATCCGCGTCCGCATCGCTCCCTCCCCCACCGGCGACCCCCACGTAGGCACCGCCTACATCGGCCTCATCAACTACCTCTACGCCCGCCAGCGCAACGGCAAATTCGTCCTCCGCATCGAAGACACCGACCGCGCCCGCTTCGTCGCCACCTCCGAGCAGGAGATCTTCAACTCCCTCCGCTGGCTCGGCCTCACCTGGGACGAAGGCCCCGACGTCGGCGGCCCCTACGGCCCCTACCGCCAGTCCGAGCGCACCGAAATCTACCGCGAGCACGTCGAAATCCTCCTCGCCAACGGCACCGCCTACCGCTCCTTCGAAACCCCCGAAGAGCTCGAAGCCCTGCGCACAGCGCCAGATCGCCGCCAAGCTCCCCCCACGCTACGACGGAGCCCACCGCGACCTACTCGCAGGCACAAATCGACGCCTACCTCGCCGAAGGCCGCCCCTACGTCGTCCGCATGAAGGTCCCGCCCCACACCGGCGACCCACCCCTCCACCACCTTCCGCGACGAACTCCGCGGCGACATCACCTTCGAGCACTCCAACGTCGACGACCAGGTCCTCATGAAGTCCGACGGCTTCCCCACCTACCACCTCGCCAACGTCGTCGACGACCACCTCATGCACATCACCGACGTCATCCGCGCCGAAGAGTGGATCTCCTCCACCCCCAAGCACGTCCTGCTCTACAAGGCCTTCGGCTGGCAGCATCCCGCGCTTCTGGCACATGCCGCTCCTGCGCAATCTCGACAAGTCAAAAATCTCCAAGCGCAAAAATCCCGTCTCCCTCATCTACTACCGCCAGGCCGGCTTCCTCCCCGAAGCCATGATCAACTTCCTCGGCCTCATGGGCGGCGGCATGCCCGCACCGACACCGAAGCCACCACCGCACGCAAGCCGCGACCAAAGCCAGCGAAGCCGACATCTTCACCCTCGCCGACATGGTCGCCCGCTTCGACATCAAAAACATCCGCCTCGGCGGCCCCGTCTTCGACCTCACCAAGCTCAAGTGGCTCAACGGCGAATACCTCCGCGCCCTCACCCCCGAAGCCTTCTACGCAGCCCTGCGCGAAACCATCCTCAGCGACGCCTACCTCCAGCAGATCGCCGCCGCTCGTCCAGACCCGCATCGAAACCCTCGGCGAGTTCGGCAACCTCACCCACTTCTTCTTCGCCGACGACATCATGCCGTCAGCCGAAGTCTTCGTCCCCAAAAAGCGCACCCTCGAAGAGACCCTCGCCTTCGCCGCCGAACAACTCACCGTCCTCGAAGCCACCGACTGGACCCACGAAGCCCTCGAACCCGCCCTCAAAAAACTAGGCGAAGAAAAGCAGTGGTCCGTCAAAGAAAACTTCATGCTCCTCCGCGCCATCATCACCGGCAGCACCATGTCTCCGCCGCTCCTCGAAAGCATGGTCGTCTTCGGCAAATCCCGCACCCTCGACCGCGTCCGCCGCTTCCTCGACACCCAGAAGAAACTAGCCAACACAAAGAAGTAGCACTACCCTCCCAGAACCCCGAAAGACCAGGACCCGCACAGAACCGGGTGCCCCATTCATGCGGTCTCATCGCATGAATGGGTATTCGCGCGAAAGCGCGAACCCGGAGGAAGCAGGGGCCTTCAGGCCCCTGAAAAGGGGCCAAAGGAAAAAGGGGGCTTTAGCCCCGGGCAGTTGTCTCTACTTTTTTGATGAGCTCAAGCGTCCGCCTTAAACCATCGCCAGGGGTGCCACCATTCATGCAGTCTCATCGCATGAGTGGGCATTCGCGCGAAAGCGTGAACCGCTTTCCTCTTCCTTTCAAAGGTCTAATCTCACCTCACACCAGAAGTGTCATCCTGAGCGAAGCGGTTTCGCGTACTTTGCGAACTGCGCAGTCGAAGGACCTGTATAAGCTTTACCGTCGCCACCGCCTTCTGCGGCCAGTCCACGATCGCTCCAGAGAGCGCACGAACCCATCACCCTTCGCGCGAAAGCGCGAACCGGGAAGGAGCAGGGTCCTTCAGGCCGCTGAAAAAAGGGGACTTCGGCCCCGGCCGCTGTCTTTTACTCTGTTACAAGGCTAGTCTTTTCGCAGTCGCAAAATTGATATCATCGCTTACCTCGATCGCCTTGCAACGCGCGGTCTGGAACCCAGGGACTCGAACAACCATGACACGGCTACCGCGCGAGATCGACCAAAATTTCCCCAGGGGACGCCTCTTCGGACGCGTTACCTGCACTCAAACCGGCTCGCCACTAGCTGGAGCCACCATTAGCCTGCAGGGCGCGCCTCCTTCAATCGACGAAGTGTTCGGCATCCGCACACTTGGCGTCACCGATGCAAACGGCAACTTCGATTTTCGGGCCGTTCTTGCTTGGACCTACTACATCTTCGCAAAGGTGCCCGGATACGCCTACCCCGCGTCGCACCTATCGCAATCCTGGGGCTGCCTTGGAGTCCGCGATCATTTCAACGCGCCAGAGCCCGTTCTTGATGCAGCGCTCGACAAGGTCACGGTAACTCCCGAAGCTGCAACCGAGATCAACCTGACCTTAGCGGTCGGCGGCACGATCTCCGGCAAGGTCTCTTGGCAGGACGGCACGCCCGCAGCTCGCAATCAAATGAAACTTATCCTCGTCGATGGTGATAAGCGACGTGACCACTCGTTCCGGTCTGAGCAAGACGCTCACGCCTACGGTACCGAAACCGATGACAAGGGCAACTACCGATTCAAGGGACTCTACACCGGCAAATATGTAGTTGGCGCTCGCGCACCGAAGCTTCTCGACTACGTCCGTAAAAATCTGATGTGGAACGGAGTCCCGCCGACCATGAACTGCGCTTCGTTTTACTACTGGACCGGAAATACACCGAATCTCGCGGACGCAGTACCCATCGACGTAGAGTCTGCCGTTGATGTTTCAAATGTAGATCTCACCTTACCCATGCTTCGCCCGAACACGTGAGCCAATCCCACATGCGAATCGAAGACCATCTCCAATCCCTCGAAGAGCAGCCTCCTCGACCCGCCGTCCGCAAAAACTCCGACTTGTCGCCACTATGATTGCCGACAATTTCCTCGAGTTCGGCAGCTCCGGCCGAGTCTTCGACAAAGCCTCCATCCTCGAAGACCTGAAGAACGAACCACCCCGCCCAGCCTCACCCTCACCGACTTCGCCACCCGCGAGATCTGCCCCCACCGCCATCCTCGCAACCTACAAAGCCGCCAGACGAAACGCTCGCCGGCGAAATCATCCGGCCAATCCTGCCGCAGCTCCATCTGGATCCACCTCGACGGAAGATGGCAGATCACCTTCCACCAGGGCACCCCGACCCCATCAACCACCCCAAAAATAAATCTCAAAAACGTTGGCGTATTTTTCGCCTCTGAAAAACGCCCATCGCAAAACACCACAACTCACCACCAATCCACCACGATTTACCACCAAAAACCACACCAAAACCACACGTTTTTTCCAAAACACCCCTCAAAAACACCGCAAAAACAACAAAACCCCGGCTCCACCGGGGCAAATATTTCTCGCAAAATAATCTCAACCAGCCTTAAACATCTGCTTGATCCCCCGCAGCGCCTGCCGCGTCCGCTCCTCATTCTCGATCAGCGAAAACCGCACATGCCCATCCCCATGCTCGCCAAACCCCACGCCCGGACTCACCGCAACCTTAGCCTCCAGCAGCAGCCTCTTCGAAAACTCAACCGATCCCAGCCCCTTGATACTGCTCCGGAATCTTCGCCCAGGCAAACATCGTCGCCTTCGGCAAATCCACCGGCCACCCCAGCTTATTCAGCCCCGGCACCAGCACATCCCGCCTGCACTTATAGATATCGCGAATCTCCGCGACACAATCCTGCGGCCCCTCCAGCGCAGCAATCGCCGCCACCTGAATCGGCGTAAACGTCCCATAGTCAAAGTAGCTCTTGATGCGCCCCAAAGCCGCAACCAGCTTGGTGTTTCCCACCATAAAGCCCACGCGCCACCCCGGCATGTTGTAGCTCTTCGAGAGCGTAAAGAACTCCACCGCAATATCCTTCGCCCCCGCAACCTCCAGCATGCTCGGCGCACGATACCCATCAAACACAATATCCGCATAAGCCAGATCGTGAATGATATAAATCCCCAAATCCCTGCACAGCGCGACAATCCGCTCGAAGAACGAAAGCTCCACACACTGCGCCGTAGGATTCGAAGGAAAGTTCAGAATCAGCAGCTTCGGCCGCGGCTCCATCCGCGGCAGATCATGCTCCAGCCGCTCCAGCAGCGCCTCCGCGGTCCCACCGTCCACCGCGATACTCTGCACCTTCGACCCCGCAATCACCGGCCCAAAGATATGAATCGGATAGCTCGGATTCGGCACCGCCACCGTGTCTTCATCATCCAGCACAGCCAGGCAAAGATGCGCGATCCCCTCCTTCGAACCGATCGTGACAATCGCCTCAGTCTCAGGATCGAGATCGACATCATAGCGCGTCTTGTACCAGTTGCAGATCGCCTTGCGCAGCCGCGGCACGCCCTGCGACAACGAATACCGATGCGTCGCCGTCCGCTGCGCCGCTTCAATCAGCTTGTCGACAATATGCTTCGGCGTCGCCCCATCAGGATTCCCCATCCCGAAGTCGATGATGTCCTCGCCACGCTTGCGCGCCGCCGCCTTCAACTCACTTGTGATGTTGAATACATACGCCGGCAGCCGTGTCAGCCTTCGAAATTCTTCCATTCCCGTCCGCCCGCTCCTGTCTCTGCTGTCCCTTCATGATGCCACCACTCCACCACAATCGATGGCAGGCGTACCGAAGCTACCAACAGAAATCTCTGCCGCTCACGATGTCGCGGAGTCTACTTCGCCGTAAAGATCACCTGCACCGGCAGGCTCTTCGGCGGATAACACGCCGCTTTATCGCAAGCCTGATACCGCAGCGTTCCATCGACCGTATGCGTCCCCGCCTCCGCCACCACAGGCAGCTTCACCGTAAACGCCCCCGTATAAACATCCAGCTTCTCCGTCGGATCAAAGCTGAAGCTATACGAGGTGCCCGCCGGATACTCGACAGCCTCCGCCTTCACACCCGCCGCCGGCTGCAACTCAATCCGCGTCGGAATCAGCAGCTCCGACTTCGGCGTATGCGAGTTCACATGAAACCCATCCATCACGCGAAAATGCAACTCCAGCACGCTCCGTTTCCCCGCCGCCACATTCTGTTGCTCCGCCGCATAGACAACGAACGACTTCGGCTTTGCCGCCGGAGCATCAAGGGTCCCCACCTGCTGAGCCGCCAACACGCCCGGCGCCCACACGAGCCAACACCATCCCCGCAGCCGCCAGACGAAGCCGCATCACTGTCCACCCGCCGCCGGCTTCGCTCCCGAAGCAATCATCTTCTTGATATGCGCCTCAATCTCGTCCTTGCTGCCCAGCCCAGCCGTCTCTTCGACAATCACCCGTTCCGATCGACATAGAACGACATCGGCAGATAATCCAATCCACCGATAAGCCTTCTGAACCTTCCCATCCGTCAGCAAAATCGGATACGTCACGCCGGTCTTCTTCACAACCTTCGCGATCGCATCCTTGCCCGCATCCACATCGTCGGTCAGCCCAAGAATCTCAAGACCCTGCGCTGCATACTGCTTGTGAAACTCCTCAAACCACGGCATCTCCATCTTGCACGGCCCGCACCAGGTCGCCCCAGAAGTTCACCAGAACCGGCCTGCCTTTGTAGTCGCTCAGCGAACCTTCTTCCCATCCAGCGTCACCAGCGTAAACGCCGGTGCCATCTTGCCCAGCATCTTCGGACCTTCCACATCCGGTCGTCTGCGCCGCCGGCCCTGCAGCGTCCCCCGGCTTTGCAGGCGTAAGAACAACATGATTCTCCTGCGGCCTGCTGCATCGCCAGCCGGCGCTCCCGCAGGTTATGCCAACCCGCCCACAACATCAGCGCGAATCCCGACCACCATCACACCAAAGACCAATCCATTCCGCTTCACGTCTGAAATCCTTCCGGCACTTACCCCGCGCCACATCCTATCTTCAGTTTAGACGCAAAGCCCTCTGTCAACGATGCAACTCATACCTTTTGCCAACCGTACAAGCCTTACGATCACGCAGCCATCAATCCGGACAAGTTCCTCGCGCTGTCCTCTGCTAGCATCGACATGGTTCGGCCACTATGTCCAGCAAAGTCAACATCCCGTCCGACTCCCTGCGTCCCTCCGAGTTCATCCGCATCGAGGCAGCCGCCTTCACGAGCTCGCCCTTCGCCTCGACGGGGCCATGCGTCGCACCCTTCGCGCGGGCAACCGATCTGCTTCTTCAATCCGCCAACACTCGCGGCCGCGTCATCGTCACCGGCATCGGCAAGAGCGGCATCATCGCCCGCAAGATCGCCGCCACGCTTCGCTCCACCGGCACACCCGCCCACTTCCTGCACGCAGCCGAAGCGATTCACGGCGACCTCGGCATGCTGGCCTCGGGCGACATCGTTCTCGCTCTCTCCTACAGCGGCGAAACCGAGGAACTGCTCCGTCTGCTCCCCACGCTGAAGCGCCTGAACGCAACCCTGATCGCCATCAGCGGCTGCAGCACCTCCACCCTCGCCCAGGCGAGCGACATCTTCCTCGACACCAGCGTCTCCGCCGAAGCCTGCCCGCTCAATCTCGCGCCCACAGCCTCCACTACAGTCATGCTCGCCCTCGGCGACGCTCTCGCCCTCGAAGTAAGCCGCCGCCGCGGCTGGAAAGCCGAAGACTTCGCCGACCTTCACCCCGGTGGCCGCATCGGCAAACGCCTCGCCCGCGTCCGCGAGCTGATGCACACCGGCGAAGCCCTCCCGCAGGTCGCGCCCTCCACCCCCATGCCGCAGGTCATCTACGAGATGTCGCGCAAGAAACTCGGCATGACCACCGTCCTCGAAGACGGCCATCTCGCCGGCATGATCTCCGACGGCGATCTTCGCCGTCTCCTCGAACGCGACGGCTCCCACGCCCTCGAACACACCGCCGGCGAGATCATGAACCCACATCCCCTCACCATCGCCGGCGGCGCCCTGGCCTCATCTGCGCTCGCCCTGATGGAAGAGAAGAAGATCACCTCGCTCATCGTCGTCGCCCCGGGCGGACTGGTCGAAGGAGTCGTCCACCTCCACGATCTCTGGAGCCTTCAACTCAACGGACTGAACTCAAGAATTGCCGGAAGCGGTCACCCTAGGCCAGCAGTTGCCTTCGCCTCGCGCCAGCTATCACTCCTGGATCGGCTCCGGAGCATGCTCGTTTGCGCGTCACGACTCGCGAAGGTCGGCAACTTGCATCGAACTTTCCATCTGACCGCCACCATTCAGACCCATCTCGATAGCACTATGCAGAATCTTCGTCTCGAACACTTATCCGCGATCATCGCTATGACTCCGCGTCCTCCAGCAGCGAATGACAAAGAACCACCAGATCAAGTTCCTCTCGCACTCCAGGGCTTCAAGTGCCTCCCTGCAATGACCGTAGGCGATCACTTGCGCCCGTCTTCGCCAGCACCGCTGCTCGCGCTCGCGAGCAATCGAGAATCATCCTGTCCTGCCAAAAGAATTCTGAGGCATTCGGTCACCTCCAGATCGTCTCAACGCACAGAGCCGCGGCGGAAGTTGCGGATGTAGAGTGAGGTTTAGCTAGAGCTCTGAAATTTGTAGCGAAACGAAGAAACGTCGGTCATTCTACTCAACGTATACCAGCGAATTATTCGCATCCAACTGCAACACCCGTTCGTAGGCCGACGTCACAATCGAGTAGCACTCACATGCCATCCTCGTCAGCTCTCGGGCGATCCAAAATGTGTGATCTTGCCCCGGCTGTAGCCGATCAAGCCGGCACGCTGCAACTCCCCCGCCGCGACAGTCACCGTCGAACGCTGCACGCCCAGCATCTGCGCCAGAAACTCCTGCGTCAGGTTCAGCGATTCCGACTCCATCCGGTCGGCAGAGGTCAGCAGCCATCGTGCAAGCCTCGCTTCCACCTCATGCATCCGATTGCACAAAACCGACTGCGTCATCTGCACCAATTGCAGATAAGTAAACGTATGAACCAGATGCTGCAGCAGCCCACCCTTCAAAAACTGATCGCGCAACGATCGACGAGCGGATCCGAAGCCCCTCACCGACCCCCTGCATGATCACCGAGTGCGACATCTGCGGCTGATCCATAAGCGCAGGCAATCCCGCAAACCCCTCGCGACCGATCAGTCCGACCTCCACTGATTCACCCTTTCTCGGTAATCGCATCCGTAGAGATCAGACCGCTATTCAAAAAGTAGACATACTCAATCGGCTCGTTCGGCTCAGAAAGTCGCATCTCTAAAGGCAGTTCGACAGGCACGAGAGAACTTGCCAAGGATTCATACTCGGCATCCGGCAACTGTGCCAGCATGAGATTTCTTGGCCGCGGTAATGTGACTCAGACATAGACTGATTGCTTCGCATCTTTCACCGTCCCCTCTACGAGATAATCTCTCCGCAAAGACTGGTTGCCCCACACAAGCGGGGGCGGGTAGATGCGATTGCTTGGACACTACTCTTTTGCGATGCAAAAGTATGTCACATGAACGACATAGCGTCACAATCTGCGGGTAACCTCATTGCTTGTCCCATCAAGCTATGTCTTCCACTCGACCTTACACAGATCAAGATTCCCCGGTTTAGAATGAGAATTCATCCTGATTGATGTCCGCGCGCATCCGGCCGCGGGCCGGAAAGTGCTTGTTTTGCCCATGCATCGCTGGTCCCAACTCTTCATCCCCACCCTCCGTGAAGCACCCGCAGACGCCGAAGTCGCCAGCCACAAGCTTCTTCTCCGCGCCGGTTATATCCGCCAACTCGGCGCCGGCATCTACTCCTACCTCTTCCTCGGCAACCGCTCCGATCAACAAGATCATCGCCATCGTGCGCGAAGAGATGGACCGCATCGGCCAGGAGTTCTTCCTCCCCGCCATCAACCCCAAGGAAATCTGGGAGGCCAGCGGCCGCTGGTCCGGCATGGGCGACAACATGTTCCGCCTCAAAGACCGCAAGGGCGCCGAACTCTGCCTCGCCATGACCCACGAGGAGATCGTCACCGACATCGCCCGCAAGGAGCTTCGCAGCTACAAGCAACTCCCCCAGATCTGGTACCAGATCCAGACCAAGTTCCGCGACGAGCCTCGCCCCAAATCCGGCCTCCTCCGCGTCCGCCAGTTCCTCATGAAGGACGCCTACTCCTTCGACATCGACGAAGCTGGCCTCGACCTCTCCTACAACAAGCACGACGACACCTATCGCCGCATCTTCACCCGATGCGGCCTCCAGTTCGTCGCCGTCGAAGCCGACTCCGGCGCCATGGGCGGCTCGCAGTCGCAGGAGTTCATGGTCTACACCGAAGCCGGCGAAGACCTCATCGTCAGCTGCCCCGAAAGCGGCTACGCAGCCAACCTCGAAAAGGCCACCTCGCAACTCTCGCCCGTCACCGAGATGGAACCCACCGGCGACGGCCTGCCCGAACTCGTCCACACTCCCGGCAAAGCCGCCATCGCCGAGGTCGCCGAGTTCTTCAGCATCTCCCCGTCCTCCGACATCAAGACCGTCGCCTACATGGGCCAGAAGAGAGACGGCACCGGCAAGACCGTCGAAGTCCCCGTCATCGCCTTCCTGCGCGGCGACCACTTCGTCAACGAAACAAAGCTGATGGCTGCCGCCTACGTCACCGAACTCCGCACCATGGTCGCCGAAGAGCTTGCTCTCTACTTCGAAGGCCCCGCCGGATACCTCGGCCCCATCGGCCTCAAGGTCCTTCCCGCCGCAAAGGGAGACCCCCGCGCCGCTTCGTCGTCATCGACCTCGGACTCGAAGGCCGCAAGAACATGGTCGGCGGAGCCAACAAGCTCGACTACCACTACCGCAACATCACCCCCGGCCGCGACTTCACCTGGACCCGCGTCGCCGACATCCGCAACATCAACGAAGGCGACCTCGACATCATCAGCGGCAAGCCCCTGAAGATCGGCAAAGCCGTCGAGATCGGCCACATCTTCAAACTCGGCAACAGATACTCGAAGTCGATGGGAGCAACCGTCCTCAATCGCGACGGCAAAGAGGTCATGCCGATCATGGGCTGCTATGGCATCGGCATCGAACGCATCCTCACCGCCGCCATCGAAACCTCAGCCGCCGCAAACGGCGGCAACAGCTACGTGCTGCACTCCCGCCATCGCACCCTTCCAGGCCGTCGTCACCATCACCAACATCGGCGACCCGGCTCTCCTGGCCGCAGGAGAAAAGGTCGCAGCCGACCTTGAAGCCGCAGGTGTCGACGTCATCCTCGACGACCGCGACGAGCGCGCCGGCGTCAAATTCAAGGACGCCGATCTGGTCGGTATCCCCTATCGAATCAATATCGGACGCGGAGTAGCTGAAGGCAAGGTAGAACTTGTCGACCGGCTCAAGTTAACCAGTGAGGATCATTCCATCGATGAAATCACGCCTCGCCTGTCAACCTGATCCTCCAAGCTAAACTTAACTCCACCCCGTAGGATCAAACGGGCCGGGCCCCAAATGCCAATAGCCGCATCCAACCCGTCTAACGTCATAGCGATTGGACACAAACCGCTTTCACGTCGCTAGTCCTGCCTATGCCCGTCAAACTCAAATACGGCAGCAACGCTCGTACGGCCACCAAGTCCACCGGATCTGCGTTTTCAAATCCTCCGCGTCTTTCTCGTCGCTTTCCTCGGCCTTGTTGTCATCGGCTCAATCGTCTTCGGCTACTTCTACTACCACTACCAGCAGGTCGTCGACGACCGCCTCGCCGCCGGGCCCATCTTCGCCAGCGTCTCGCAGATCTACGCCGCATCCCCACAAGTCCGCGCCGGCCAGAAGCTCTCCGCCGCCGCCATCGCCTCCGAACTTCGCCAGGCAGGCTACAACGCCAACTCGCAAACTCGGCACCTTCCAGCTCAACGGCGACAACATCTTCATCAAGCCCGGCCCCGAAAGCTTTCACAACACCGACGGCGCCACCATCAACACCAGCAACGGCGTCGTCCAGAGCATCACCGCCGAAAACGGCGTCGCCCTCAGCGCGTACGAACTCGAACCGCAACTCATCACCGCTCTCTCCGAAGACAAGAACCGCACCAAGCGCCGCCTCGTCACCTACGAAGAGATTCCTCCGCACATGGTCCAGGCCGTCATCGCCATCGAAGACCGGAGCTTCTTCGATCACGGCGGCATCAACTACCTCCGCACCATCAAGTGCGGCTTCGAAGACCTCATCTCTCACCACATGAGCTGCGGCGGCTCAACTCTCACCCAGCAACTCGCCCGCGGATTCTTCCTCTCGCCGGAAAAGAAGATCACTCGCAAACTCCGCGAGATCATGATCACCTTCCAGCTCGAGCATCGCTTCAACAAGAAACAGATCTTCGAGATGTACGCCAATCAGATCAACCTCGGCCAGCGCGGCAGCTACGCCATCAACGGCTTCGGCGAGGCCGCCCAAACCTTCTTCGGCAAAAACCTCGGTCAGCTCGACCTCGCAGAGAGTGCCTTGCTCGCCGGCACCATTCAATCTCCCACTCGACTGAATCCCTACCGCCATCCTGAGCGCGCCATGGAGCGCCGCAACGTCGTCCTCGACTCCATGGTCGAAACCGGCGCCATCACAGCCAGCGAAGCCTCGCGCGCCAAGGCCGAACCCCTTCGCCTCGCACCGCCCAACATCGACGCCAGCGAAGCCCCCTACTTCGTCGACCTCGTCCACGACCAGCTCGTCAAGCGCATCGGCGATCAGGACCTCTCGCACCAGAGCCTCCGCATCTACACCTCGCTCGATCCCCGAACTGCAACGCGCCGCCTCAGAAGCCGTCGAAATCGGCATGAAGAATGTCGACGAGATCGTCCGCAAGCAGCACAAAACCCCGAAAGGCGAACAGCCCGGGCCCATCACTTATCCCCAGGTCGCGCTCGTCGCCATCAATCCGCACACCGGTCAGATCCTCGCGCTCGTCGGCGGTCGCAACTACGGCGTCTCGCAACTGAATCACGCCGTCTCCGAACGCCCCACCGGCTCCATCTTCAAACCCTTCGTCTACGCCGCCGCCTACAACTCCAGCCTCAACGGCATGTCCCTCGGCGACGAAGGAGTCTTCACCGCGCTCACCAAACTGAACGACGACACCACCACATTCATGTTCAACGGCCAGGAGTACACACCAGGCAACTTTGAAAAGAACGAATATCCCGGGCATGGTTACCGCAGCAGATGCGATCGCTCATTCCCTTAACATCGCAACGATCTCACTCGCCGAGATGGTCGGCTACAGCAACGTAGCCTCTCTCGCCCGCTCGGCAGGAATCACCAACGCTCGCGGCACACCTTCAGTCGCCATCGGCACTTACAACGCCACCCCAATCGATATGGCTGGCGCCTACACCGTCTTCGCCAACAGTGGCGTCCACCTTACTCCCTGGATGCTCGCCTCCGTCCGCAACGCCAACGGCGACATCGTCTCCGACTTCTCCCCCGAGGCCAAGCAGGTCCTCGACCCTCGCACCGCCTACCTCACGCAATCCCTGCTCGAGGGCGCCATCAACTACGGCACAGCCGCCGGCGCCGTTCGCGGTCACGGCTTCACCGCACCCGCCGCCGGCAAGACCGGCACCAGCCACGACGCATGGTTCGCCGGATACACCTCCAACCTCATCTGCATCATCTGGGTCGGCAACGACGACTACTCCGACATCAAGATCGAAGGCGCCCACGCCGCCGCGCCCATCTGGACCGAGTTCATGAAGCGCGCCATCCAACTCCCGCAGTACTCCGACGTCAAGCCCTTCACCGCTCCCGAAGGCGTCACGACCGCGCACATCGACAGGACCAGCGGTCTTCTGGTCGACTCCACATGCCCCGACAATAGCCGCTACCTCGCCTTCCTCGACGGCACCGCACCCGTCAACACCTGCAGCCAGATGGGCGAAAATCCGCAGAACTTCATCCAGAAGATCTTCGGCATCGGCGGCAACAAATCAGCCACCCCTGATGCCTCCACGCCTCAATCCACCACTGGAGCTCCCATCGTCCGGCAGCCCCCCAACACCCCACCCGACGGCAACGCCCCCGACACCACCCAGCCACCCGCCCAACCCAAGAAGAAAAACTTCCTGCAGAAGATCTTCGGCGGTGGCAAGGACAAAGACCAAACCAAACAACCGCAGCCCACCCCACCGCCACAATAAGCGTCGCACTCATTTCGCTTCGCGCCACCACGCGAGCATCTTCCCCTGCCCATGCAGGTTCTTCGCGCAGTTCTCCAGCGCCTTCTTGTCGGCGATCTCCTGATCAAACTGCCCGTACGACGTCCCCCAGACCTCTGCCCCATTGGTCGCAAAGGCCTTAGCCGGTCCCATAATCAGAAAATTGCGAAAAGCCGCCTGGCCTCTATCCGTCAAACCCGGAGGCGGCGGCAACATTCGGAACCGGCGGCGCCGGCAGCAACTCTGTCTGCGCCAGCAAGATCATGCGCCTCGCAGAAAATCCTCCACCACCGGCGTCCAGCCCGCAGATGTCGTAGTAATAACCATGCCCATCGTCGCGATACGGCGGCACCATCACGAACTGATCCACTCCTCCGCCCGTGCGAAACGCTTCATCAAACTTATGCGCCATCTCCGGCGGAAACCAGTGGTCGTTCTCCGAATAGATCCAGAGCATCGGCACCCGCGACTTCTTCCCAAAGTGCTGAAAGGCCGACACAATCCCTCCAGAAATCGCAATTGTGTTCTTTACCATCACCGCCGCGCCCGCCCGCAAAACTGATCGCCGCCTTCAACCCAGCCGGCGGATCCGCCGACAGCGCCACCTGCGCAAATCCTCCCGTCGAAACACCCGCACTCACGATCGTCCCCGCATCCACCTCCGGCAGCTTCTCCTGCGCATACTTCGCTGCCGCCCGCAGATCATCCGCACTATCCTCTCCCGCCTCCACGAAACTTCCTTGACCGTTATTCCGGCAACCTCCAAACTTCCCATCCTGATCCCCAAACGATCGCCCATATCCCTTCCGCACCACGACCAGCACCACATAACCTCGCCGAGCAAACCAGATCGCCTGCGGCAGAAATCCCCACGGTGTCACCGTCGCTCGATCCTTCGCCTCCGCCGCAGTTCCATGAGTCAAAATCGCCAGCGGATGCTTCCCCGGCCGTTCCACCTCCACCTGCAGCACATCAATTCCCTGTGCCGCCCCGCGCACCGGCATCATAGAACTCCCGTTCGAGCCACCGCATCTTGCGCAGGCGGCGCGCCTGCGGCCGCTGCAGCCTGCGACCCCGCATCTCCAGGAGTCTGCGCGAATCCTGCACCCACTAAAACCAGGACCAGAAGTCAGAAAGCCCAGCAAAAATTTCATCCAATCACTACAGCTGACCCAGTCCGCCTAGTCAACAAATTTTCGCTTCCAAAGCGCATCTCAGCAGCCGATCTTGCCCCGCCTCACAGTCTGCACTCTCCCAACCGGAGCCTCGCCCTCCCCCACCCAAGGCTGGCACTCCGGACACCAGTACGTCGACCGCGCCTGCACACCCTGCTTCCGCATCATCACCATCGCCCCGCATCGCCGGCACTCCTGTCCCTGCCGCCCATACACCCACAACCGCTCCTCGCGATCCATCGCATGCGTCGTCCTCCGATTCCCCGAGTACGTCACAATCCCATCGCCCTTGCCATCCACGACATTCGCCTTCATATACCGCTGCGCAAACTCCACCATCACCTCCATCTCCCGCGGCGTAATCGTTCTCATCGCACGAAACGGATTCACTCCCGCCGCAAAAGCAATCTCGCTCTTATAGACATTCCCCAACCCCGCCAGCACCCGCTGATTCAGCAGCACCACCGCAATCTCCGCCTCAGGATTCTCTCGTCCATAAGCCGCCAGCCGCGCCACTCCACCCTCCACCGTAAACTCATCCGCCAAAATATCCGGCCCCAGCTTCGGCACCTGGCTGCTTCTCTCCAGCGACCGCGCCGTATGAAACTCCGCCACCGGAACATTGAACCCCACCGCCTCCCAATCCGCCGTCCGAATCACCACCCGCATCCTGCCCACGCCCCATCCGCCACCGTTCGCCCGTGCGATACAGATGCCAGCTCCCACTCATCAACATATGCGTCACCAGAATCAAATCGCCCGAGAAATAAATCAGACACCACTTCCCCCGCGACTCCACCTTCTCCACCACCCGCCCCACCATCGGCGCATCATCATTCACCCGAGCCAGCTTCGCCAACCCCGTCTCAAATCCCGTCACCACCTTGCCGCCAATCGCCCTCTGCAACGCCCGCGCCGCGCGATAGATTGTGTCTCCCTCAGGCATTCGCGCTCACTCCACTACGTTGCCCGGGCAGCGGCGGCAGATGCTTCCGCACATTGAATCCCATCGCTCCCGCCGCAAACCCCGCATCCAGCAAAAACCGCGCCATCCAATGCTCCGCCACAAGCACACCGTTCACCGTCGCAATCAACATCCCACCACGCCCCTGCGCATCCTCCTGATCCTGCACCCGACTCACCAGAAACTCCGCCAGGCTCCGCGCCACCTGCGACCGCTGCGGCTCCTCCTCCGGCAGAAACACCTGCACATTCGGATTCCCCCGCCGCAGATAAGCCACCAGCGCCCCATCGCACAAGAATCACCCGCGCCCCCACACTCCGCGTCAGCGACGAACCCGCATCCGGCGCCGCTGGCCATCGCATCAACGCCCCATACGGATTCGCCGGATCGGTCGCCGCCAGCTGCAGCATCTCCACCTTGTCCGGATCCTGCTGCACCCGCAAGCGACCGCAGCAGATCCACCGCCGCCGGCATCGCAAACTGCGTCGCCCCAAGATCCGCCGCAAAATATCCACGCCGAATCTTCCCGCTCTCCTCCAGCGCCTTCATCACGTCATAGATCGCCGAAAATCCTCCCGGCAGATTCTCCGCATGCGCCGTCTCGCGAAACACCACGCCATACCGCGTCAACAACTGCTGCGCCATCGCATGACTCCACTCCGTCGCCGATGCTCGATCCGTCGCAAACGCCGCCCCATTCAACGCCCACCGTCCCTGCGCCGTCGGCGGAGTCGTCCGCCGCGACCGAAAAACCGCCTGCTGATTCACCCTTCGCGCCGGCTTCCGCGAACTACTCGCCGGCCTCTCACAGTAAGCCCGCAGCGCAGCCATGCCATCGTTCGTCAGCATCCCTCTCCACACCAGGCTCCACAGCGCCTCCAGCGTCTCTCCCGGATACCCGCCGCCCACGCCATCATGCAGATCCTGAAAGAACGAAGCCCCATGCCGCTTCAGATACTCAACAATCGCCATCTCCTTGCTCACTTCCGCAGGAGAAGCTGGCATCACATTCCCCTCGTCATCCCGCAAAACTCGCTCAACCGGCTGCGCCGAAGCAATCGGCCAAAGCAGACAGCTTCTCCGCCAGATAAAGCCCAATCCGCCCATCCCGCTCGCCAATCGGATCCAACCCAACCCAGACCACCTCGCCCGCCGCAATCAACGTATCCAGATCCGCAGGCTTATACCCCACCAACCGCGCCGGCAGAATCTCCGTCTCCAGAATCGAAGCCGGCAGCGGAGCCCCCTGCAGATTCTCAATCACATCCAGCAGCGCATCCAGCCCGCGCCGCGGCTGCACCACACCCTGCCATCGCGTAAACAGCCGCGCCAGCGTCCTCTGCTCAACCGGCTCAACCTCCTTCCGCAGCCGCGCCAGCGACTTCCGCCGAATCGCCCGCAGCACCTCGTCATCGCACCACTCGCGATGAATCCCTCCCGGCCGAAACCCACCCTCCACCACCTTGCCCGCTCTGCACCAGCCGCTGCAGCATCGCCTCCACACGTCTCCGCGGCAAGATCAAACCGCTCGCCGCCTCATGCGTCGTGAACGGCCCATGCGTCCGCGCAAACCGCCGCACCAAATCCAGCGACGCATCCGGCACCTCCTGCAAAAACGCCGACGGCAGTCCCGGCGGCAGCGGCACACCCAGCGCATCCCGATACCGCGCCGCATCCTCCACCGCAATCAACCGCTTCTCTCCCGCGATCGTGCACCTCCAGCACCCGCCGCGCCCGCATCAGCTTCGCAACCGTATCCGCAACCTCGTCCGTGACACATCGCAACCGCAGCTCCTCCCGCGTCAAATCCCCCAGCCGCAGCAGCAGATCATGCACCCCATCCATATTCCGCGCGCGATACGTCTCGGCCACGACACTGCAACTGCTCCTCCGTCTCTTCAATCGCATTGACATCCAGCAACTCGCGCAGATCGGCATCGCCCATCAACTCCCGCAACTGGTCCTGATCGATCGAAAGCGCCTGCGCCCGCCTCTCCGCCAGCGGAGCATCGCCGTCATAGATGTAGTTCGCCACATAACTGAACAGCAGCGCCGAAGCAAACGGCGAAGGCGTCCGCGAATCCACCGTATGCACCCGCAGCGACCGGTTCCCGATATTCCGCAGCGTCTCCATCAGCGCCGGCATATCGAACACATCCCGCAGACACTCGCGATAAGCCTCCAGCAGAATCGGAAACGACGGCATACCGGCTCGCCACACTCAACAGGTCATACGCCCGCTTCCTCTGCTGCCACAGCGGAGTCCGCCCATCCGCTCTCCGCCTCGGCAGCAACAGCGCCCGCGCCGCGCTCTCGCGAAACTTCGCCGCAAACAGCGCCGTCGACCCCAGCTGCCGCAGCACCAGCTCCGCCGCCTCCTCCGGCTCCAGCAGAATCGGCTCGATCGCCGGCGCCTCATCCGTCTCCGGAAAGCGCAGCACAAAACCATCCTCCGACCACATCGTCTCCACGTCCTGCCCACTCGCTGCCCGCAGCTTCGCCGTCACCGCCATCGCCCACGGCGCATGAATCCTGCTCCCAAACGGCGTCAGCACACACACCCGCCAGTCCCCCAGCTCATCCCGCACCCGCTCAATCACAATGTTGCGATCATCCGGAACAACGACGGTCGCCAGCTCCTGATCCGCCAGATAGCGCAGCACATTCTCCGCCGCCACCGGATCCAGATCATGCTCCGTCGTCAGCCGCGCCATCGCCACACTCCGCGGCACCTCGCGCAACTCCCGCACCAGCGCGCCAATCCTCCGCCCAAACTCCAGCGGCCGCCCCGCCTGATCCCCATGCCAGAACGGCATCTTCCCCGCCTCGCCCGGAGCAGGCGACACCAGCACGCGGTCATGCGTAATCTCATCGATCCGCCACGCCGAAGCGCCCAGAATGAAACGTCTCGCCCGTCCGGCTCTCAAACACCATCTCCTCATCCAGCTCGCCCACCCGCACCGGCTTCGCTCTCTCGCCCGCAAGAAAAACCCCATACGTCCCGCGATCCGGAATCGTCCCGCCATTCAGAATCGCAATCCGCTTCACGCCCTGCCGCGGCGTAATCCAGTTCCGCGTCCTGTCCCACGTGATCCGCGGCCGCAGCTCCGCAAACTCATCCGACGGATACCGCCCCGCCAGCATATCCAGCACGCCATCGAACACACCCTGGCTCAACCCCGCAAACGGCGCCGCGCCGCGCACCAGCGCAAACAGCGCCGCATAGCTAATCCCCGGGCTCTCCTCTTCCTCCGTCGCATGCTTCGCCCGTCGCTCCGCATCCGGCAACACTCAGCGGAGGATGCGCAATCACCGCCACCATCTGCTGCGCCAGCACATCCAGCGGATTCCGCAGAAACCGCGTCGACTCCACATGCCCCTCATGCATCGCCCGCGTCACCGCCGCGCACGCAATCAAATCCGCCCGATACTTCGGAAAGATAATCCCATGCGAAGGCGCGCCCACCTGGTGCCCCGCCCGCCCAATCCGCTGCATCCCGCTCGCCACGCTACGGCGGAGCCTCAATCTGAATCACCAGATCGATCGCCCCCATATCGATCCCCAGCTCCAGCGACGAAGTCGCCACCAGCGCCTTGATCTTCCCCGCCTTCAGCAACTCTTCAATCTCCGTCCGCTGCGCCGCCGCCAGCGAACCATGATGCGCCCGCGCAATCGGCTCCCCGGCAAGCTCATTCAGCGCGCCCGCCAGCCGCTCCGCCACGCGCCGCGCATTCACAAAGATCAGCGTCGACGTCCGCCCGCGAATAATCTCCAGCAGCCGCGGATGGATCGACTGCCAGATCGAAGTCCGCTTCGGCCCCTGCGATGCCGGCCCACTCGGCTGCTCCTCAATCTCGCCCAGCCGCGCCATATCCTCCACCGGAACCTCAACCTTCAGCTCCAGCAGCTTCCGCGCCCCCGCATTCACCACCGTCACCGGCCGAAACCGCACGCCCACTCCCCTCATCCGCTCAGCTTCATCATCACTGCCGCACTCATCAACACACTGCAACCTCGCTTCCGCTCTTCCCTCGCTCACCTCTGTCCCTGACTAGCTACCTGCTCGCTCTCCGCCCACCCAGAAACCGCGCCACCTCTTCCAGCGGCCTCTGCGTCGCCGACAACCCAATCCGCTGCAGCTCGCCTTCCCGTCAGCGCCTCCAGCCGCTCCAGCGACAGCGCCAGATGCGCGCCGCGCTTGCTCGGCACCAGCGCATGAATCTCATCCACGATCACCGTCTCCACCGACCGCAGCGCCTCCCCCGCCTCCGACGTCAGCAGCAGATACAAGCTCTCCGGCGTCGTAATCAAAATATCGCCAGGATGCTTCCTGAACCGCGCTCGCTCCTTCTGCGAAGTATCCCCCGTCCGCACGCTGATCTCCGGCATCCGCACCGCCACGCCCTCGCGCTGCGCCATATTCGCAATGCCCACCAGCGGCGATCGCAGATTCCGCTCCACATCCGCCGCCAGCGCCTTCAGCGGCGAAATATACACCACCCGGCAGCCACGCTCCGCCTCCGGCGGCAGTCCGCAGCATCAGCTTGTCGAGACACCACAGAAACGCCGTCAGCGTCTTGCCCGTGCCGGTCGGCGCCAGGATCAGCGTCGACTCGCCGCGCGCAATCGCCGGCCAGCCCTCCACCTGCGGCGCCGTCGGCGCATCAAACACAGCCCGAAACCACTTCGCCGTGATCGGATGAAACAGCGCCAGCGCCGCCTCACCGCGCCCTCGAGATCTCTCGATCGCCGCAACCTCGCTCGTTCGCCGCGACCGCTTTCTTCGGTCTCTCGGAACGGTCTCGTGGCATCGTCGTCATGTGCTCTCAGCAGCATAGCCTGCCGCACATCGATAAGATGCGACCTGCCACGCCATGTTCAGATCGCCCCGACAATTCTATAGACGCTCAATCTCTATTCACCGGCCGATAAAAATAGCAGTTTGCGCGCAAACTCCACCTCAAAAAGATTCGTCGAATCCTCGGCCTGCTCCGCATTCCCCAGCACCAGATATCCATCCGGCGCCATCTGCCGATAATCATCCTGGAAGAGCGTCCTCCGGTCCTGCTGCGGAAAATACAGCAACACATTTCTCAGCACACCAGATCGAACACCGGCAGCTGCGGCAGCGGCGCGCACAGATTCGCATACTGAAACTCGCACATCGATCGAATCTCGCGGACACACCTCCCACTCTTCTCCGTCGCGAACCATATACTTCACCAGCATCCGCGCCGGCAGATCCGCGATTCACCTCCAGCCGCCGGTACCGCCCCTCCTGCGCATAGTCCACCACCTGCCGCGAGATATCGGTCCCAATGATCTTCACGTCCCAATGCGCCAGCTCCGGAAAATGTTCTGCAATCAGCATCGCCAGGCTGTACGCCTCCTGCCCGGTCGAACTCGCCGCGCTCCATATCCGCAGCCTCCGCTGCGCTCCTTCGCTGCTCGATCAACTGCGGAAGAATCAACCTCCCGCAGCATCTCAAACGGCTTGAGATCGCGAAAGAAACTCGTCTCATTGATCGTCATCGCCTCGGCAACCGCGCGATGCAGATGCGCCGGCCTGTCCGCCTTCAGCATATTGACGAAGTCCTCCAGATTCGCCGCCCCCGCCATCCGCGCAATCGGCGTCAGCCGCGTATCGAACAGCGCATTGCGCGATGGATCGATCAGGTTCGCCGACTGCGCCAGCACCAGTTCCCGCAGATATGCGTAGTCCGAATCAGAGCAAGCCATGGATCACCTCCCGCCGTGCACTCAACGCGTCAGACGCCGCATGTAGCCGCCGCGCTCCGATCTGCATCGGCCGTCCCGCGCTTACCCTTTGCTTCAACGCGCTCCGCCAATCGCCCAAAGCGGCAGCGTCGCGCTCGCAATGCCCGCCTCGATCACTCGTCCCGGCATACCCCACACCGCGGAGGTCGCCTCATCCTGCGCCAGCACCATCCCGCCCCGTTCATGCACCGCGCGAGCTCCCTCCAATCCATCCGACGCCCATTCCCGTCATCACCAACGCCAGCGTTCCCGCGCCATACATCCGCGCCGCCGAGATGAAACAGATAATCCACCGACGGCCTGCAGTGATTCAGCGGCTCCTGCTGATGCAGCCGGACCCTGCTCCTGCGTACCCCCTCAGCGTCATCAGCTTCGCCGAGCACAGCCGTCGCGGAGCCACCTCCATGTGCGCATCTCCCGGAGCCAGCCAGACCGTGCCCGGGCGAATCACCGCGTCGTCGTAGGCCTCCTCCACACGCAGCGCGCAGCATTTATCCAGCCGCTCCGCCAGCGCGCCGGTAAACAGCTTCGGCATATGCTGCACAATCAACACCGGCACAGGAAAATCTTCCGGCAGCTTCGGCAGCAACTGCTCCAGCGCCGACGGTCCGCCCGTCGACAACCCAATCACGACCACCTCAATCGGAAGACGCTCGTCTTCGCACGCGCCTCACCGGACTCGACGTCACGCAATCTCTTTCCGCGCCCGCTCATCTGTCCTCCGTCCTCTCCTCCGTTCGCACCCTTCGCCAGCGCCGCAATCTCGCGGCAGCAACTGCTGCGACAGCGACTGCATCGCCGCAGCAAAATCGCGTTGCTCCGCTGGGCTTCGTCACATAGTCTGAAGCCCCACGCGCCAGCGCCTCCAGCGTCGATCTCGCTCCATGCTCCGTATACGCGCTGCACATGATCACCGGCAGTTCAGGATTCTCCACCCGCAACCGGTCCAGCACCTCCAGACCATTCAGCCTCGGCATCTCGAGATCCAGCACCAGCACATCCGGCCGCAACTGCTTCACCTGCCTCCAGGCACTCCACCCCATCCCGCGCAACCCCGCACAACTCCATCCGCGGCAGCTCGCTCGACCGATCCTCGGCATGCATCAGAAACAGCTTCCGCAACATGCCCCGCATCACCGCAGAATCGTCCGCCGCAAGAATGCGAAGTGCTCGTCCCTCAAAGATCCTCATAGTCGATCTTCCCTTTTCTTACCGTTAAGCGCCGCGATCACACCAAGCAGAAGCATCTTTTCCCGCAGGCTCTCCGGCGTAAACGGCTTCATCAGAAACTCATCCGCGCCATTGTCCAGCGCCGTCGTAATGAACGAGTGATCGGCCTCCGTCGTCACCATCATCACCTTCATCTCCGGGCCAAGCCTCGCCTCACGCAACGCCTTGACGCACTCCAGCCCATTCATCACCGGCATATTCACGTCCAGCAGCATCAGGTCGAAGGTCTCGCTCGGCCGCCAGCACCGTCAGCGCATCGCTGCCATCCACAGCCTCTTCGCACACAATATCCATCCGGCTCAGCAGGTGCCGCAGATACTCGCGAATAAAGCTCGAATCATCGACGATCAGGGCTCGCATCTTGCTCTCCGTTCGTACTCTGTCCTGAACAGCCCCGTCTCCGCCAGCCGCGACGGGCACAGCTTCTGCGGATCCAGCTGCACCATCAACCCCGTCTCCATCTTGTAAGCGCCATCGAACAGCCACTTCCCTCGCGCCTCCAGCGTGCACGGATTCGCCTCCAGCATCCGCCTGGCTCACCGTCACCACGCCGCCAACCGCATCCACCACCAGGCCAAACCGCTCCTCGCCTCATCGTCCTCCATCACCAGCACGCAGCATCGTCCCGGTATGCGTCGCCCAATCCCAGCAGCGCTCGAAGATTCACCGTCGTCAGCACCTCGCCGCGATACGGCACCACGCCTGCAATAAATGCCGGAGCCATCGGCACCCGCTGCAGATCGCGCTCGCCCAGCACCTCGCGAATCTTCCTCGTATCGATCCCGAAGCGTCTCGCTTCCCGCAAACAGCGAGCAGAGCGACACCGCATCGTTCTCTTCCTGAATCTCGTCCACCTTGTCCCGACCCGCAATCTTCACGCGACCTCCTGCCACGCCGTCGCCGCCTTCGCTCCAAACTCGCGATGAACCAGCGTCAGCTTCTCCTTCACCAGCGCAAGCTCCATCCCAGTCCCGACGCCGCACTCATCTCGATCCAGCAGCGTTCCCGTCGAAACATCCAGCACCTGCCGCACCACCATGCCCACTCTCTGCTTCTCCACCCTGCCGCGCGTCGCCGCAGATCAGCACCGTCGCCAACACCTCTTCGCCGGTCTGCCGCGCCGCCTCCAGCTCCGCGCAGCACATTGCCTTCATCCCTCAGCGGCAGCAGCTCGCCGCGATACTGCAGCAGCGGCCGTCCACCCGCATACTCAATCTGCTCCAGCGGCACACTCTCAATCCGCTCCACAAGCATCCAGCGGCAGCGCCGTCCGCTCCCGCGCACGATCCTCGAAGATCAGGAACGACTCCCCCGCCTCCTGAGCCGTTGTCTCCTCCGTACCCAGCTCGACACCTCTTCTTCAATCGGCTTCACGCCCGCGCGCGCCGCAGTCGCACCAATATCCAGAATCAGCGCCAGCGTCCCATTGCCCAGCACCGTCGCCCCGGAGAACAACCCAATCTCGCGCAGCACCGGCGACAGCGGCTTCACCACAATCTCCTCCGGCGACATCAGGTCATCGACCACCAGGCCATACCGGCAACCATCCGCCTCCAGCACCGCCAGATAATGCCCCTGCGACGTCTCCGGATTGCTCGTCTCCAAGCCCAGCAACCGATCCAGCCACACCATCGGCAGCAGACGCTCCCGCAGCCGATACACCTCCGCCGAGCCAATCCGCTGCACCGCCTGCGCAAACTCACGCTTCGGAATATCCACCAACTCCACCAGCGCGCTCTGCGGCAGCGCAAAGCTCTGCCCTCCGCTGCGCACCACCAGCGAAGGAACAATCGCCAGCGTCAGCGGAACCCGCAGCCGCAGCGTCGTCCCTCGCCCCCTGCGCGACTCCACCTCAACGCTTCCGCCCACCTTCTCCACATTCGCGCGCACCACATCCATGCCAACGCCGCGTCCCGAAACCGTCGTCACCGCCGCAGCCGTCGAAAATCCCGGCAGGAAGATCAGCTGCAGCGCCTCGCGCTCCGACATCCCCGCCGCCTGCTCCTGCCGTCACCAGGTTGCGTTCAATCGCCTTCGCCAGCACCCGTTCCATCGGAATCCCCGCGCCATCATCCGCAACCTCAATCACCACCGACCCGCTCTGATGAAACGCCTTCAGCCGCACACATCCCTCCGCCGGCTTGCCCGCCAGCACGCGATCCGCAGGCGCTTCAATCCCATGATCGACCGCATTCCGCACCGCATGCGTCAGCGGATCCTTGATCGCCTCCAGCAGACTCTTATCCAGCCCCGTCTCCTGCCCGGAAAACTCAATCCGCACATCGCGCCCGCACGTCCGCGCCAGGTCGCGCACCATCCTCGGAAACTTCCCGAACAGATTTCCCACCGGCTGCATCCGCGCCTGCATCACCGTCTCGCGCAGATCCGCCGTCACACTATCCAGCCGCCGCGCCAACTCAGGAAAATTCGCCGCCGCCATATCGCTCTGCAGCATCTGGTTGCGCGTCAGCACCAGCTCGCCCACCAGATTCATCATGCGGTTCAACACATCGACATCGATCCGCAGCGTCTTATCGCTCTTACACTCGCTCCGCCAGTCCTTTCGCTCGTTTGCAGCTGCCGGCAGTCATCCCGGCTGCGCATCCAGCGCCTTCGAGCCACCGCTGGCAGCTTCGCAGACACACCGCATCTCCAGGCTACGACCGCGTTCAACATCTCCGCTCGATCTCAGCCGGCGGCCTCTCGCCATTCAGCAACGCCAGCTCCGCGATCAGCTCGCCATCTTCATCGCTCGACCGAGTCCCTTCGCCGCCCGTCTCCTCAATCAGCACCAGAATCGCGCGCAGCCCATCCATCAGGCGCAGCAGCCCGCTGATCAGCTCCGACGTCACCGCCAGCCTTCCATCGCGCAGCGAGCCCAGCAGATGCTCTCCCGCATGCGCCAGCTTCTCCAGCCGGTCGAACCCCAGAAATCCCGTCGTCCCCTTGATCGTGTGCACCGCGCGGAAGATCTCTCCCAGCAGTCCCGCATCGTCCAGGCCGCATCTCCAGCTCGGTCAGGCACCGCTCCATCCGGTCCAGCCCTTCCTGGCTCTCCGCGATAAACTCTTTGGTCAGGTCGTCCACACCTCTATATCGGGCGCAACGACCGTAACCATTAGCGCAACACGACTTGCCATCGCCCCCCGCACCCGATAGCCTCACTCACTCATGTCCTCCAAGCCGACTCTCAACCTGCCCCGCATCTCACCCAGCTCAAATCGCCGACCTCCAGCAGCGCGCCAACGCCGTCGCCCACCACGCCTACGCCCCCTACAGCCACTTCCGCGTAGGCGCCGCCATCCTCCTCACCGACGGCACACATCGTCACCGGCTGCAACGTCGAAAACGCCTCCTACCGCCTCACCGTCTGCGCCGAGCAGGCCGCCATCGCCGCCGCCGTCAGCTCTCCACGGCCCCAACATCCGCATCCGCGCCATCGCCGTCGCCAACCTCAACGACACCGCCAGCCAACCCTGCGGAGCCTGCCGCCAGACCATCCACGAGTTCAGCACCCCCGACACCATCATCTTCTTCCCCGCCGAAGCCGGCGCCATCGCCCAAGCCACCATCGCCGACCTCCTCCCCGCCGCCTTTCTCCTCCCAACTGAACACCTGTAACTGTACCCAGACCCTATCCATCCATCCCATCGACGTCATCCTCCACAAGCGCGACGGCCTCGCCCTCACCGACGACGAGATTCGTGCCTTCGTCCGCGCCATCGTCGAGCGCACCCCGAGCAAAAACAACTCGTCACCGACGCCCAGATCGCCGCCTTCCTCATGGCCGTCTTCCTCCGCGGCCTCGATGCCACGCGAGCTCGCCACCCTCACCGCCGCCATGCGCTTCTCCGGCGAAGTCGCCTACACCGAAGCCCTCAACACCTTCACCATCGACAAGCACTCCACCGGCGGCGTCGGCGACAAGACCTCCCTCCTCATCGCCCCCATCCTCGCCGCCGCCGGCCTCGCCTCGACCCACTCCCGACGGCGTCCCCGGCATCTGCGTCCCCATGATCTCCGGCCGCAGCCTCGGCCACACCGGCGGCACACTCGACAAGCTCGAAACCATCCCCGGCTTCAACACCCAGCTCTCCTTCCCAGCCATGCGCGACGTCCTCGCAAAGTGCGGCGCCGCCCTCATCGGCCAGACCCCCACGCATCGTCCCCGCCGACCGCATCCTCTACGCCCTCCGCGACCACACCGGCACCGTCGAATCTCCCTTCCTCATCACCGCCAGCATCATGAGCAAGAAACTCGCCGAAGGCCTCAACGCCCTCGTCCTCGACGTCAAGGTCGGCTCCGGCGCCTTCATGCCCACCTACGAAAAATCCAAGTTCCTCGCCGAACTCATGGTCCAGACCGGCGAAGCCTCCGGCACCCGCACCGTCGCGCTCCTCACCACCATGGACGAGCCCCTCGGCCGCTTCTCCGGCAACTGGGTCGAGGTCTGGGAGTGCGTCGACATCATGAAGCAGCGACCGCCACCCCATGTCCGCCGACCTCATCGAACTCTCCAACATCCTCTCCGGCTGGATGCTCCACCTCGCCGGCCACGCCAACACCCCCGAACGAGGAGCGCAGCTCTCCGACGAAATCCTCCGCAGCGGAGCCGCCTACAAAGCCTGGCTCAAGATCGTCGCAGCCCAGGGCGGCGACATCTCCGTCTTCGAAGACCCCGCCGCCCACCACAAACCCACCGCCACCCGCACCATCACCGCCCCCACTCCGGCTACCTCGCCGCCATGGACTGCAAACAAGTAGGCTGGGCCGTCCAACGCCTCGGAGCAGGCCGCGCCAAACCCGGCGACCCAGTCAGCGCTCACGCCGGCATCGAGATGCACGCCAAACTAGGCGACAAAATCAAAGCAGGCCAGCCCCTCGTCACCCTCTTCAGCGAAGACGAATCTCTCCTCGACGAACCCGAAGCCATGCTCCGCGAAACCCTCCAGATCACGCCCACCCCACCCACGCTCCAACCCCTCATCCGCGAGATCATCACCAAAAGCAACGTTCCTCAATAACTAACCCCCGACCATTCACCCTTAAAAAGAAAAGACCCGGAGTGGATGGTCTCCGGGTCTTTTTGACGTTGTGCTAAATCTAGTAAAGAGCCAACACAACATCACCACTGGAAGGAACTCCCGCTTCCAGAGTCTGCGACTTCGCTCGCTTCTCTGCCTTGGAAGTCGGAAAGGCAAGCTCCATCGAAACGGTCTCGCTGCGAATCTCGCTCAGGAAGTACTGGTCGCCATACCTGTGGAATACCATGACGTTGTCTTTTCCTTTGCTTTCATCGTCAAGAGCCATGCTCAGGATATGAACGCTGATTATCTGCCATTGCGGATCTCAAGGATGTGGTGGTCCGTCGGCAGGTAGCGGTGATCGTATAAGTTCCGGCCGGAACATACGAACCATTGACTGTAAAGTTGAACGGAATCGTTTGCTCTTCACCGGTCTGAGCCCATACCCCGGCTGTGATGAAGAGAGATGCGACGAAGAGAGCGATAAGGTTGATTGTGCGTTTCATGACGATCTCCTTTTCTGAGGGACCTTTTCTTGAGGTCCCTCTGGGTGGCTCTGGGCTCGAATACCTTCTCTTTGGGGAGCCTTGTTATGCCCTGACATAATGCAAGCCTATGGCCAAACTCTGTCCACGCTCCCGCCACATCAGCTCCGCATCTGCATTTGCAGTGAGATACAAATACCCCGCCCAGACCCGACCTCAGCCAGCCGCCCCGCCCACCCCTCCCGGCGGTATCTTAACGGTTACCCGCGGGTATCCGATCCGCTCCCACCGCGCTCCGAAACTCCTCCAATAATCTGCGATTTCTCTCCTCTCAGCTACACTTTGACTCGACTGGAGTACCTGATGAAGCCCCGTCTCCTCGCCATCTCGGGCACGCTGACAGGCACCGTTCAACCCTCGTCGACGGCCGCCTCTCCATTGGCCGCCAGGAATCGAATCAGCTATGCCTCGATCGATCCCGTAGTCTCGCGCCAGCACAGCACCATCAAACAGACAGCCGACGGCTTCGAACTCACGGACCTCGACAGCCACAACGGCACCTTCGTCAACGGCATCCCGATCCACCGCAAAATCATCGCCCACGGCGACACCATCCGCATCGGCAATTCCGAACTCGTCTTCCTCCTCCACGAAGGCGACGTCGTTCCCACCTCCAGGTCGCGCCTGACCGAGCGCTCTTCCACTTCCACCATCGCTATCAACCAGCGGACGCGTCCCCACTCAAACCCCCCAACCTTCCATTCCGAGGTCGGACGAATGGCCCGCGACCTCACCGCCCTCTTCAGAATCAGCAACGTCATCAACTCCATCCGCGACTCCGAGCTCCTGCAGCGCGAACTTCTCCGCCTTATCTTCGAAGTCATTCCCGCCGAAAGCGGCGCCGTCATCCTCGTCACCGACCTCGACGAGGAGGCCTACGCCATCTCCACCTGGAATCGTCAGTCACGACCCCGCGCCGCCAGATCGAGATTCAACGCGAACTCGTCCATCGCGCCATCTGGGAGCGCTCCGCCGTCTTCACAAACTCTGCATCGCAGCCCACCAGACCTCAAGGACTCCCAAAGCATCCTCTGCCAGCCCCTCGTCGCCGTCGAGCGAACCATCGGCGTCATCTATCTCACTTCGCCCCACCCCGCCCCGCCCTTCCACGAAGATCACATCCACTTCCTCGACTCGGCCTCCCACATCGCGGCCGTCACACTCGAAAACATACTCGCCCTCGACGCCCTGCGCTCCGAGAATCTCCGGCTCAAACAGCAGCTCAACCCCACCACCAGCCTCGTCGGCGAAAGCCGCCAGATTCGGCAGCTCCAGGCGTTCATCTCCAAGGTCGCGCCCAGCGACTCCACCGTCCTCATCCGCGGCGAGAGCGGCACCGGAAAAGAAGTCGTCGCACGCTCCATCCATCAGAGCAGCCCGCGACGCGAAAAGCCCTTCATCGCCATCAACTGCGCCGCAATCCCCGAAACCCTCATCGAAAGCGAGCTCTTCGGCCACGAAAAAGGCGCATTCACCGGCGCCGTCGGCATCGAGAAAGGGCAAGCTCGAAGCCGCCGAAGACGGAACCCTCTTCCTCGACGAGATCGGCGAACTCGCGCCCCCCATGCAGGCCAAGCTCCTCCGAGTCCTGCAGCAAAGAGAGTTCGAGCGCGTCGGCGGAACCCACTCCGTCCCCTTCAAAGCCCGCGTCCTCGCCGCCACCAACAAAAATCTCGAACAAGCCATCAAAGCCAGCCGAGTTCCGTCAGGACCTCTACTACCGCCTCAACGTAGTCTCCGTCACCATCCCGCCGTTGCGCGATCACCGCGACGACATCCCGCTCCTCGCCCTCTACTTCGCCTCGAAGTACGCCGAAAGAAGCAAACGGCCCTTCAAAGGCATCTCGAAGGAGGCACGCGCCCTGCTGATGAGCTACAGCTGGCCCGGAAACATTCGCGAACTCGAAAACGCCATCGAGCACGCCATCGTCCTCGGCCTCACCGAAGAGATCCTCCCCGAAGATCTCCCCAACGGCATCCTCGAAGAGCAATCCGCCGAACTCGCCGGCGCGAAGTACCACGACGTCCTCAACCAATCAAAAAAGAGATGATCCTCAACACCCTGCGAGAGACAAAAGGAAGTTACCCCGAGGCCGCGCGGCTCCTCGGCGTGCATCCCAAATACCTTCACCGCCTGGCCAAAAACCTAGGCCTAAAATCCGAGCAAGACCTAACATCCACCCAATAACAAAACGTCATGCCCGTGGCAACGTCAGGATATGCCACAGCGGCACGCACAACAGCGCCGCCGCCAGCACGATCAGCCCCACACGAATCCTGTGCGCGCGAAATCGCTGGCTGATCGCCGTGAGCAGCAGCACCGTCGCCAGCGCAACCGTCACCCGCACATACTCATCCCCATGCTCCCGCGCGATCGTACCCTGATCGAACAACTCCGTGGCCTGATGGTCCAGTCTGGTGAACTCCTCCGAAGCACTATCGCGATACTCCGGCATCATCGCCGGACCCGCAGGCGCGTTCACGTTGTGAAGCGGATCGGTCTTCTTCCATGCCTCAAACGCCGGAAGAAACTCTGGCAAAAATCGCCGCTCAAAGAGATGCAGCCAGATTCGTCTCTCCGTGAGCCTCTGCCTTCAACCACTCGTCCACATTCGCGGCGTTGTACTGCCGCTGCTGATTGCTGCGCAAAGAAAACCCTTCCGCCTCGACCCTCAATTTGCTGGACTGTCCATACATCAAACTCTGCTGCGAATCCCAGCGCGCTGCCTGGTAACCGCTCCAGGCTGTGGCGCACGCAACCAGCGCCAGCAAAATCGCTTCCATAATCTCCAGAATCTGGTGCAGGCGCGAAGGCTCTGGCGCGTGGTGCGCTCCACCCTCGTTCAGCTGGTGAGCAACTTCAATGTTCGTTCCGCCAATCTCCGGCATACGCCTCCTCTAGAAATCCACGTAGGAACGCGGCAATCCTTACACCATCACACTAACCCCCAGCGATAGCCCCAATCACCAGAAACGGTTCTTTCCCCGTCGCCACCGCCTCCGGCAGCAAGCGCATCCGGCGACTCATGCGACAGATCTTCCTCGCATGCAAAAAATCGCAGGAACGCCCTCCGCTTCATCGTGACATGTTCGCGGATCGTCCCTTCCAGCATCGGATACTTCGCCTCAAGCGCATCAAGCACCGCCCGCTGCGTCACCGGTCCCTCTACCTCCAGCGTCACCTCGTCCTTCACGCCCGCAAGGGTCCTCAGATGCGCCGGCAGTTCTACCCTGATCATGCGAGCGTCTGCGCCTCAACCGAGAGCACCGCCGGCAGATCCCTCACAATCGGCTTCCAGCTATCTCCCCATCCGACGATCCATACACCTGCCCGCCCGTCGTCCCGAAATACACGCCACACTCATCCAGCGAATCGACCGCCATCGCATCGCGCAGCACATTCACGTAGCAATCCTTCTGCGGCAGCCCCTTCGTCAGCGCCTCCCACTCGTTGCCTCCGCTCTTGCTGCGATACACCCTCAGCTTCCCATCCAGCGGATAGTGCTCCGAGTCGCTCTTGATCGGCACCACAAAGATCGTCTCCGGCTCATGCGCATGCACATCGATCGCAAACCCAAAGTCCGTCGGCAGATTCCCACTCACCTCCTGCCATTGGTCGCCCGCGTTATCGCTCCGCATCACATCCCAGTGCTTCTGCATAAACAAAGTCCCCGGCCGCGAAGGATGCATCGCAATGTGATGCACGCAATGCCCCACCTCCGCATCCTGATCCGGAATCTGCGCCGACCGCAACCCCTTGTTGATCGGCTTCCACGTCTGTCCGCCATCATCCGTCCGGAACGCTCCCGCCGCCGAGATCGCAATATAAATCCGCTTCGGATCACTCGGATCCAGAATGATCGTGTGCAGACACATGCCACCCGCTCCCGGCTGCCAGTGCGGCCCCGAACCATGCTTCCGCAGCCCCGAAAGCTCCTCCCAGTTCATCCCCCCATCCGACGACCGGAACAGCGCCGCATCCTCCGCCCCCGCATAGACCACATCCACATTGGTCAGCGAAGGTTCAAGATGCCACACACGCTTGAACTCCCACGGATGCGGCGTCCCGTCATACCACTGATGCGTCCCCGCCACCCCGTCATACAAAAACTTGTTCCCCGCCTGCTCCCACGTCTTGCCGCCATCGTTCGATCGCTGAATGATCTGCCCAAACCATCCGCTCGACTGCGACGCATACAGCCGATTCGGATCTACCGGCGATCCCTTGACGTGGTAAATCTCCCAACCCGCAAAGTGCGGCCCGCTCACCTCCCACGTCTCCCGCTTTCCATCGGACGTCAGCACAAACGCGCCCTTGTGCGTTCCGACCAGCAATCTCACTTTACTCATCGCTCACCCTCCTCGCTGGCACTCTCACCTGAAATCTCGCAAGCGGCATAGCCCATCATTCGCCGCATCCGAGCCAATGTACCACCAACGTCACGCTTCTGAAATCACACCGTACCCACGGCGGCGGCGCCTCCAACCACCCCGCAGACCACCCTCGCAATTGCTCCTATTTCAGAACGTCGAAGGGAGATTCAGCGTCCCATCCACCACCTCCACGAAGTTCCTCTCTTCGCGAAGAATGAATCGCTTGCTCTGAGCCATCGCAAAATTTTCGCGCGCCTCCGGATCAGCCTTCAGCCGCGTCCGATAGGCCTCGTACGAGGCGAGACTATCGAATGCAATCAGCCCCCACCCCACATCGTTCGTTCCCTCATACGGAAGAAAATATCCAATCAAATGTCCCCCGCAGCGAGGAATGATGCGTCCCCAGTTCTCCGCGTATTTCTTGAAAGCGTCTCGTTGAAACGGATCAATCTGGTATCGGATAAAGCAAGTGATCGTCATGGTCTCTCTCCAACAGAGTTGTTGCCTGATTCCGCGCAATCCAACCCGCCCACTGCACACATCGCCGCCATCATCGCGATAGCTTCCCGACGATTAATCTGCCCCGCGGAAGTTCTTAACTCACGCATGGTTCAATCACACCCGCAAATCTATTGCGGCTCAAACGAAATAATCAGCTGATCCAACGGCGCCGCCTTCGTCACGTGCCGCGCTGTCGAAACCGGCGTCACCGTCATCGGCGTTCCCTTCTCCTCCGCCTCATCAAACCCCTCAGTTCCCTGAGTCTTCCCCGCAACACGAAACTCCTTAATCTCATAGGGCAGCCCATTCGACGCCAGCGACGACGGCCTGTCCATGACTTGAAAGTGAAGATGCGGCACAATCGAATTCCCTGTGTTCCCCACCAATCCGATCACCTGCCCCACCTTCACCTTGTCACCTTTGTGAACCTTAATGCTCCCAGGCTGCATGTGAGCGTACATCGCGTAGCGCAGCTCTCCAAGATCGAGTATCACGTTGTTACCATCCGCATCATCCAACGAGATATTCGCCGGATACTTACCCGGCGTCCCCTCCGGCACCCCGTCCCTCACCGACACCACCACCGCATCCGCCACAGCGAGCACCGGCTTGCCGAAGATCGTATAGCTCTCCAGCTTCTCCCGCGAGCCGTTGTAAATGCGTCCCTGCGCATCCAGTTGCTCCCAGTCCACCGCATACCTCTGGCGCCACCCACACACGCCCATTGATCGGCATCGCTGCCCGCGTGTGCCGGCTGGAATCGCAGCACGAATCCGCAGACACATACCCTCCACCACTCAACGGCGGACTAATCAACGCTACAGCACGCCGGTTCACCGTCACGTTGCCGCCGCTCTCCGTAATCTCCTCCTGGCCCGGAGGCGCCGCACTCGCATGAATCGTCACCCGATGCGATAGTTTCACCGGCGCCGCCGCTCCCAACCCAAGCGTCACATGCAGAAACAACAAGGCCTGCGTGCCCGGCGCCAGCGTGCCCGAAGACTCACGCTTTCCCGCCGGCTGCAGCCGCCCTGCAATCGCCGCTGCATCAAGACTCGCAATTACCTCGCCGCCCCCGTCCAGCACCTCCACCTTCTCGACCGTCGCATCCCCACTCGAGAAGTTCGTCATCCAAAGCTCATACACCAAATGCACTCGCCCATCCGAACCCACGAACGGCACAGGCCAATCCTGAACATTCAGCAGCACCGGCGTCATAATTTCGGGCACCTGGGCGCGTCCAACCGACCCGGAGCCAGCAAATGCGACAAGCCCCACCAGAATTCGCACGACAATCGAACGATCAGCAACCCGCATAATATTTCCTCTCGCTTCAGATCAAGGGGACCCATCGTTCGCCGATCACCGACCCACCCAAACTAACAGCCTCCGCGACAATCAGCGAGAACAAATCCTTAGGCGCCTCGCCCTCCAACCCAGTACACTCATCCCAACATCCACCCCAGCGTCACCCGTGCGAGGAGCTCACCCTTTGGCACGATTCACCGGTCTACTTGGCCTCATCACCTTCCTCGGCCTCGCCTACGCCTTCTCCACCAACCGCCGCGCCATCCGCTGGCGCACCGTCGCCTGGGGTCTCTGCCTCCAGATCATCTTCGCCTTCCTCGTCATCAAGTGGACCTACGGCCAGACCGTCCTCGCCAACGTCTCCGGCTTCATCACCGGCCTCCTCGGCCACTCCGCCGACGGCTCCTCGCTCGTCTTCGGCAGCACTCGGAGACCCCAAGAGCGCCCTCAGCGTCTTCGCCTTCGCCGTCCTTCCCACCATCATCTTCGTCTCCGCCTTCTTCGCCATCCTCTACCACATCGGTCTCATGCAGCAGATCATCAAGGTCGTCGCATGGATCATGCAGCGCACCATGGGCACCAGCGGAGCGGAGTCCACCAACGTCGCCGCCAGCATCTTCATGGGCCAGACCGAAGCCCCACTCACCATCCGTCCATTCCTCAGCGGAGCCACCCGCTCCGAGCTCATGACCATCATGACCTCCGGCATGGCCCACGTCTCCGGCGGCATCATGGCCGCCTACATCCTCTTCGGCATCAACGCCAAAGACCTCCTCTCCGCCGTCATCATGACCGCCCCCGGCACCATCCTCGTCGCCAAGATGCTCGTCCCCGAAACCGAAGTCCCCGCCACAGCCGGCACCGTCAACATGCCGCCCAACGAAGAGCACAAAAACGAAAACTTCATCGCCGCCATCGCCCGCGGCACCATCGACGGAGGCCAGCTCGCCTTCAACGTCGCCATCATGCTCATCAGCTTCGTCGCCCTGGTCGGCCTCTTCAACGCCATCATGCTCGGCATCTCCAACTTCGCCTGGGCACACGGCCACATCCCCTTCCCTCACTCCCTCAACGCCATCCTCGGAGTCGTCGGCGCGCCCGTCGCCTGGCTCATCGGCATCCCCTGGCACGACTGCCGCACCATCGGCAACCTCCTCGGCACCCGCACCATGATCAACGAGTTCGTCGCCTTCACCGAACTAGGCAAACTAAAGACCATGCTCGACCCACGCACCTTCTCCATCGCCACCTTCGCCCTCTGCGGCTTCGCCAACGTCGGCTCCATCGGCATGCAGATCGGCGGCATCGGCGCCCTCGTCCCCAACCGCCGCAACGACCTCGCCCAACTCGGCCTTCGCGCCATGCTCGCCGGCACCATGGCCAACCTCATGTCCGCCAGCATCGTCTCCATGCTCATCAAATAGGCAAAGTAGCCAAAGAGGAGAAGCCCATGGCCAACAGAATCTTCCTCATCGCACCTCTGCTAGTCGCAACCGCCCTGCAAACATCAGCCCAGACCGCACCTGCCCCAAACGTAGCGAAAGCCTCACCCTCTCAGCAGAACAATCCTGAGATGAAAGAAATATTTCTCCAGGATCAGATCGACCGAGGCAACAATCCCTACGCCAAACCCGGTGAGGCGCAGCCCAAGGCGCTCGCAGGCGTCGACGTGCGACGAAACGATGACGCTCGCGAAGCGCGCGTAAAGGAACTTCTCCAGCAAGGGCTACTCCATACCGGGACAGACTACTTCCGTGCAGCGCTCGTTTTCCAACACAGCGGCAATCCCGACGGAACCCTGCTCGCACACGTTCTGGCGGAAGTCGCCTTATCCAAAGGAGAGTCCTCCGGACTGTGGCTTTCTGCAGCAACGCTCGATCGTTATCTTGTGCAGATCAACCAAAAACAGATCTTCGGAACTCAATTCAAATCGCAACCCCGCGCCGACGAAACCAAGCCATACCTTTTTGTTCAGGAAGACCTCGACCCATCCGTTGTCACCGATCCACTACGAGCCGAATTTTGCGTCAAGCCCTTTGTGAAACAAGAGCAAGGAATTCCCGCCTCGGCAGTCAACTCGAGTTTGGAGCCTTGTCCCGCACAAGAAGCGACGCAACATAAATTAACTCAATAGCGATTCATGCATCCACCCAAGTTTAAGCGATCACTCATAAAGCAATTCCACGCACCTGAGCAAGCCGAATAACGCCTACTTGAGAACGAAGGCGTGCTTATGCTCAGCAATCTCTGAATCGTATTCAAAACCCTTCTTCAATCGTAGAAACTTGACCTCTATCAGGTCGTAGCTCAACTTCGAGACAAGGAAGGTAACAGCAAAATTTGTCCCCAACGCCAATACTCCTGCGATCGCCCTCGAATGAAAGTAGCTTGTCAGAAGGATAAGAAACTGAATCCACGCCCAGATATACAAGTTATGAAAAATATAGAAACCATAGCTGTACTTACCCAGGATCCGCAGTGGCTTTCGATAGAAAAATCGGAATGCCGGCGAGCCTGTTCGTATCGTCAGGCCAATCAACCCCGCACTCGCCAGCGCCGTGAAGCTCAAACCAATCGTCAGCAGCCAAGGCGAGTCATATGCGGGAGACAGGAAGAGAATTACCAGGGTCACTAAGCTCGCGACCAGAAACAATGGTCGGCAAAGCCGCTGCCAGCGTGCAGCATTCGGACCACGCAGCAGCAAAGCAAGTATCCCACCAATCAACAATGTGTCCATTCTGAAGGGCAACGTTCGGATAATCCACGTCTCTGCCAAAACTGGCCCTGCCAGACACAACCATCCCACAACGCAAAATGAGCGCCAATACTGCAAAACCGCCCGCAGTCCACAGCAGCTTGACTCGATCACGCACCATCCACACAGCAATTGGCCACAACAAATAGAACTGCTCTTCCACGCACAACGACCAGAAGTGCCCAATCTCTACTTTGAAAGTCGGATGGCTTCGGCTCAAAATCTCGTACAGCGTAAAGTCGTGGTTCGCCCAAAAATTACCGATGTAGACAAGGAACAGAAGGTGCCCTGCCCGCCACTGATAGTGCAGGACTGGCGTCAGCGCAAGCAGAATAGCCACGACCAGGAAGAAAACCGGAAAGATTCGCAGGCTGCGCCGCACAAAAAACCGCTTGAAAAAATGACTATCGTTCCGCGTATCGAAGAGAATACCTGTGATGAGGAAACCTGAGAGGACAAAAAACAAATCCACGCCAAGAGCTCCACGGCCGCGAATCTGATTGAGAATTTGAAGTACCACTCCACCGTGAGCACCCCCGCCATAGTGATTCAGGAAAACCATCATCACAGCCACGGCACGAATACCGTCGAGCGCAGGAAAACGATCTTTGAAATTTATCGGTAGAAATTGCAGTGCTTTTTCTGACATAACCTTCTGGTTCGCGTCTTTTCCCGCCGCGATTCCTATTTCACCCACCCATCCCCAACGCTGTTTGATCCTAGCACGATGAGATTCACAGAGGCACAAACGAAAGCAGCGCCAACGCACAAGCCATATCTCACCCGACAAGCTTCAGATAATTCGGCTCATCCGCGATCGTCTTATACCGAAACAGCCGCACGATCTTCGGCCCTTTCAAAAAGAAGATCCCCTGCATCTGATGACCATCCTCTTTGATCGGCCCAATCCCATGCTTGAAGACCGGACCCTTCAACCACCCCACCCACACCGAAGGCTGAAGCAACGTCAGCGCCGGATGCATCCGCGGCAATGCAAAGACCGGTATCTGATAAATCTTCGCCTCCGGATCGCTCACCCGCTCCACATCCCCGATTCCGTAATAATCAAAGAACGGCTTCGCCCGCTCCGGCGTCCCCAGATGCACAAACACCGGCCGCACACCCCGCCGCGCCAGCTCCCCCTTCAACTCCGCAACATCGCTGATCGCCTGCCTGCAAAACGAACACCCAAAGTGTCGCAGGAACACAAGCAACACCGGCGAAGCCTCCGCCAGCGCCAACAAATTCGCACCCGACTCCGTATGAATAGAGGCCAGCGCCCGCGCCACATCATCCGCGGAATCAATAGATCCACTTGCCATAGGCCACGCCCTCTTCCAGAAGGCTCGAACAGGGCAGAAGTATACATGCGCGACATCACGCACCACATCGCCTCAATCGAGAGCCGGAACGATTTGCGACGATCTCCATAAAATCCTCCCATGAGATTTGCCATCGCAGCGCTCCTCTCCGCAACCCTCTGCTATACCGCCAACGCACAGGACATCGCCATCACCAACGCCAAGGTCTACGCCTCCTCCACCGCCGAACCCGCAACCAGCACCACAATTCTCATCCGCTCCGGCAAGATCACAGCCGTCGGCGCCCGCGTCGCCATCCCGCCGGGCACAACCACACTCGACGGCAAAGACTGCGTAGTCCTCCCCGGCTTCTGGAACACCCACATCCACTTCATGGAACCCAAGTGGAACAACGCCGCCCAGCTCCCCGCCGAACAACTCACTTTGCAGATGCAGCAGATGCTCACGCACTCCGGCTTCACCACCGTCGTCGACACCGGCTCCGATCCTCGCAACACCATCCCTCTGCGCCGCCGCGTCGAGAGCGGCGAAGTCCTCGGCCCACACATCTACACCGCCGGCACGCCCCTCTACCCACCGCACGGCATCCCCTTCTACCTGAGCGATCTTCCCGCCGAGATCCGCGCCATCCTGCCCCAACCCTCCACGCCCGCCGAGGCCCAGGCCGCAGTCGAGCAGAACATCGCGCAAGGCACAGACATCCTCAAGCTTTTCACCGGCTCCTACGTCCAGCCCGGCCACGTCCTACCCATGAGCGTCCCCATCGCCCACGCCGCAGTTGAAGCCGCCCACAAACATGGCCAGCTCGTCTTCGCACACCCGTCCAACCTCGAAGGCATAACCGTCGCCATGGAGAGCGGAGTCGACGTCCTCGCCCACGCACCCGACACAGTAACCGGCATCGACGACGCCCTCATCGCCAAACTCGTCGCCCATCACATGACGATGATCCCCACGCTCAAACTCTTCTCCGACGACTCCGACATCGTCCGCATCCGCGAAATCGTCGCCACCTTCCATAAACTCGGCGGCCCACTCATGTTCGGCACCGACACCGGCTTCCTCACCGACTACGACCTCACCGAAGAGTATCGCCAGCTCTACCTCGCCGGCCTCACCTACCGCGACATCCTCGCCATGCTCACCACCTCACCCGCGCAACGCTTTCACGTCTCCGACCACAAAGGACGCATCGCTGCCTGGCATGGACGGCGACCTCACCATCCTGACCTCCGACCCCGCCTCCGACCCCACAGCCTTCACCCACGTCAAATACACAATCCGCAACGGACACATCCTGTTCCGCAGCGATGGCCACTAACGCTCACGCGTACAAAAAGGCTTCTGCGGTCATTTCGCTTTGAAGGAGTCCACTAAGTGCGTAAATACCTGATCGTCGTGAGGAAGAATCACATTATGATTCGCATCTGAAACGCTCAAAATGTACATAACGTCCCCTGACCGTAGAAATACCAGTAAGACCCGGCACTGTATTCGGTGAAGTACTTCCCATTCGCCACCGTTCGCGCATTCGTCAGTCCGGGATACCCTGATGACTCTAGCCACGGTTCGAGCTGGTTTTCCCTTCAAATTCACCTTCGCCGAGATCGTATAGACCAGCCCATTGTGTGTGAAGAATCGGGAGCAGGAAATGTCATGTGGAGCAAAGGAAGCATCGGAGTATCCCTTGATCGTCCGGACGGTCTCGCCTTCGGGATATTCAAACGAACCTCCGCATTCACTATCCTCGTATACCTTCCATCCCGAACCATCCTTGACCGCACCCACGAACCTGAATGTATGGACCACGCTCAAAAGAAGCTTATCCAGATCCTTTGAATCGAACGCCTTGATTTCCCCCGAATCATAGGCCGATATATTCGTCCACGCGGTGACAACTGCTACTTCGAAACAGACGTTCTGATAGAAGGCGCGATATACAGGGCCGCCCCCGTCATTGCCCGCGGCCACCTCGTCCTGTCTCGCCATAGTGGAAGTCGATGCCATTGATCGTCTCGGTCTTTTATCGGGTATTGTCCGGTATCGATGTTGTTACAGTCCTGCTCTGTCTTCCTGTCTCGCAGCACATTCACTGAAACACCCGCTGCTTGGAGGTTCGTCCCTTCGTGATGCCCGTTGTACAGGAAGCACGCGACAGTTGTTTCGTCACAGACTGGAATCATTGACAATAGTTGAATTTCCTTAAGATCAGGGTGTCCGGGATAAAACGACAGACTCGCCGGATACGCGATCGTAAACCCGTAATCGGGACTGCGATAAACCTGCCACCGCGCGTTAGCTGGAAGACCCGCGCCGCAGAGCGTAGAGAACAGGAAGAGGCATCCGAACAAAACGGGCCTGGCAACCATCAGAATCACCTCTTCGAACGCCGCACCGCATTAAGTCACTGACAAGTGACGTTCCGGGGCCGCAAGTGTCACCGCCGCAACTCAATCCTGCCTCTCAGGAAATCGACGCCCTCCTACTTCGTCCAATCAATAGGCCCGCTGACAAACCGATGATGCAGCGTCGCCAGCAACTGCGCATTCCCCACCGTCAGATACTCATACGCCTTCACCCACTCATCCCCCTCCTTCCATCCCGTCTGCGTCAGCCGCACCACCGTTGAATTGCCCTTCGCCTCAAACTGAAATCGCGCCCTCGTCCGCGTAGCCCGAACCGTCGGAAACTTATCCGGTGCCAGCGCCGAGATCACCAGCTCCTTCTCCGGCACAAAGCTCAGAATCGTCCCACCCCCCGTACTCCCTCCAGGAAACTTCGCCGTCCACTCCCCGCCCTCCCGCAGATCCACCACAGCATTCGGCGTAAGCCACGTCATCAACCCCTCACTCGTCGTAAACGCCTTCCACACCTCCCCAACCGGCGCCGGCACCATAACCTCAATCACCAAAGCCTGCTCCGCGACGGTACCATTCGCGGCTTTGTCCACAGCCGCCTTCTCCGCACCCCGAGCCAGACGCGGGCCACCACGCAAGCCATCATCAGCCAAACCGTCAAAACCGTTCGCATCTTCCGCATCGTCATCGAATTCATAAAAATCCTCCTCACTTGATTACTCATTCGACTCACTTGGTTGGTCGTTCAAGTAAATCCCTGTACACTAATTCTGTCAAGAGATCTCTCAAACAAAAATGACCGCCGCCCCATCTCCACCCGAGACCGCCTCATCCACTCAGCCCGCTTCCTCTTCTGGGATCGCGGCTACGCCGGAACCAGCATGGCCGACCTCCTCGCCCACGCCGACGTCAACTCCGGCAGCTTCTACCACTTCTTCGAGAGCAAAGAAGCCCTCCTCCGCGAAGTCCTCACCGGCTACCTCCAAGCCCTCCGCCCCATGATCGTCGACCCCGCCTTCGCCCTCACCCACGACCCCGTCGAGCGCATCTTTGCCATCCTCGCCGGCTACCGCGACCGCATCCTCCAGACCGAATGCCGCTACGGCTGCCCCCTCGGCCGCCTCGCCCTCGAGATCGACCCCGAAAATCGCCCCGCCCACAAACTCATCGCCGAAAATTTCCAGGGCTGGATCACCGCCGTCCGCGAGTGCATCGACCAGCTCAAACCCCGCCTCCCCAAAAACACCGACCCCGACGCCCTCGCCACCTACGTCCTCGCCGTCATGGAAGGCGGTGTCATGATCTCCCGCTCCTACGGCTCCGTCGAACCCTTCGACCGCGCCGTCAAACAACTCCGCCAGCACTTCGCACTGCTGCTTCCACCCCAAGAAGCCAACCCCCCAAAGTCCCGGAAGACAAAACGCAGATCCTAGCTAAATCAGACTCACGCCACCGCGACTCCAGTAAAATCATCCAGAACGCACAAGACAAAAAATGGAACCAGTGGTCATCGAACAATTCTTCCTCGGCTGCCTCGCTCACGCCTCGTATGTCGTCTCCTCCCAGGGCATCGCCGCCGTCATCGATCCCCAGCGCGACGTCGACATCTACCTCGACGACGCCCGCGAGAAGAACCTCAAGATCGAGCACATCATCGAGTCCCACCTCCACGCCGACTTTGTCTCCGGCCATCATGAACTCGCCGAACGCACCGGCGCCCGCATCTATCTCGGCGAAGACGCCTACGCCACCTTCCCCCACACCGCCATCAAAGATGGCGACACCCTCCAGTTCGGCAACGCCCGCTTCAACTTCCTCCACACCCCCGGCCACACCATCGAAGGCATCTGCGCCGTCCTCACCGACCTGACCTCACCCTCAGCCCCACGCGCCGTCTTCACCGGCGACACCCTCTTCGTCGGCGACGTAGGCCGCCCCGATCTCTCCGGTGATCACACGCCTCAACAGCTCGCATCCCTGCTCTACCGCAGCCTCCACAAAAAACTCCTCACCCTCCCCGACGACACCGAGATCTTTCCCGCCCACGGCGCCGGCTCTCTTTGCGGCCGCAGCATGAGCGCGGAGCGCTCTTCCACCATCGGCAAGCAGCGCCGCACCAACTACGCCCTCCTCGCTCGCAGCGAAGAAGAGTTCATCCATCTCCTCACCGACTCCCTTCCCCCGCGCCCCGAGTACTTCGGCCGCGACGTCGAGCTCAACCGCCAGGGCGCATCCTCTCTCGATCAGCTCCCCGCACCCAAGCCCCTCTCGGCCCCCGAAGTCCTCCGCCTCCAATCCGAAGGCGCGATCGTCCTCGACACCCGCCCCGCAATAGAGTTCGCCGCCGCTCACGTCCCCGGCTCGCTACACATCGCGCTCTCCGGCCAATACGCCTCCTGGGCTGCCCGCATCCTCGGCCTCGACACGCGCATCATCCTCGTCGGAGAGGACGCCGATCAGCTCCGCGAATCCCAACTCCGCCTCGCCCGCGTCGGCATCGAGCACGTCGACGCCTACCTCGACGGTGGCATCACCGGCTGGCTCAAAGGCGGCTACCAACTCGACTACATCCCGCAGATCTCCGTCCAGGAACTCGCCGAACTCGAGCAAAGAGAAAAAACCCACCTCGCCATCCTCGACGTTCGCGAGCCCGGCGAAGTCGAAACCGGCGCCTTCCCCAACTCCATTCGAATTCCCCTCGGCCAGCTCGCCGAACGCACCAGCGACCTCGACCCCTCCAAGCTCATCGTCGTCCACTGCAAGGGCGGCTATCGCAGCTCCATAGCATCCAGCATCCTGCGCCGCGCCGGCCTCCACGAGATCGCCGACCTCACCGGCGGCTACGACGCATGGAAGAACGCCGAACTGCAAGCCGCTCAACCCACCGCATAATCCAACCCTATAAAACGCAGGCAAAAGCGTGATTGATAGACTGCACGCAGCGAGACTGCATCAGCAGTCCATCACCCGCGAGCCAACCTGTGCCTCTCCACCACACCATCGACGGCGTCTCCTACACCTTCAGCGATCTCAAGGATCTGCTCGCCAAAGCCACGCCACCGCGCGCCGGTGACGAACTCGCCGGCATCGCCGCCCGCAGCGCCGTCGAACGCGTCGCCGCCCAGATGGCCCTCGCCGATCTCCCCCTCACCGCCTTCCTCAACGAAGCCCTCATCCCCTACGAGACCGACGAAGTCACCCGCCTCATCCTCGACACGCACGACCCCGCAGCCTTCGCCCCTATCGCCAGCCTCACCGTCGGCGCACTCCGCGACCATCTCCTCTCCCACGAAGCCACCACCGAATCCCTCGCCGCCCTCGCCCCCGGCCTCACACCCGAGATGGCCGCCGCCGTCTCCAAGCTCATGCGCGTGCAGGACCTCATCGCCGTCGCCCGAAAAATCCGCGTCGTCACCCGCTTCCGCACCACCGTCGGCCTGCCCGGCCGCCTCTCCACCCGCCTCCAGCCCAACCACCCCACCGACGACCCCGTCGGCATCGCCGCCGCCATCATCGACGGCCTCCTCCTCGGCTCCGGCGACGCCGTCATCGGCATCAACCCCGCCGCCGACAACGTCGCCAGCACCACCTCCCTCCTCCGCCTCATCGACTCCATCCGCGAGCGCTACGCGATCCCCACGCAAAGCTGCGTCCTCGCCCACATCACCACGCAACTCGCCGCACTCCAGCTCGGCGCACCCATCGACCTCGTCTTCCAATCCATCGCCGGCACCGAGCAGGCCAACACCTCCTTCGGCATCAACCTCGCTCTCCTCGACGAAGCCCACCAGCCGCCCGCGAACTCCACCGCGGCACCGTCGGCGAAAACATCAATGTACTTCGAGACCGGCCAGGGCAGCGCTCTCTCCGCCAACGCACACCACGGCGTCGACCAGCAAACCTGCGAAGCCCGCGCCTACGCCGTCGCCCGCCGCTTCTCTCCCATGCTCGTCAACACCGTCGTCGGCTTCATCGGCCCCGAGTACCTCTACGACGGCAAACAAATCATCCGCGCCGGCCTCGAAGACCACTTCTGCGGCAAACTCCTCGGCCTCCCCATGGGCTGCGACGTCTGCTACACCAACCACGCCGAAGCCGACCAGGACGACATGGACACCCTCCTCACCCTCCTCGGCGCCGCCGGCGTCAACTACATCATGGGCGTCCCCGGCGCCGACGACGTCATGCTCCAGTACCAGAGCACCTCCTTCCACGACGCCCTCTACCTCCGCTCCACCCTCAACCTCCGCCCCGCCCCCGAGTTCGAAGCCTGGCTCGAAACAAACGCCCGCGAACAACTCACCCTTCCGCCGCATCTCAAAACAGCCTTGACCTAAACAAGGCTGTCATTCATAACAGAAAGCGTGTCATCCCTGAACAAAGATTGTGTCATCCAGAACAAGATGTCTCATCCGGAACAAAAAATGTGTCATCCTGAGCGGAGTTTGACGCGCTTTTGCGTCAAACGCAGTCGAAGGACCTGCATTACCTCCGATCCACCTCACCTCTTCCTGAGCGCAGTCGAAGGACCTGCGATTTCTCCTCCAGAGTAAATGGGCCACCTCAAATATCTTCCCGCACTCGACCTCCGCCACCACACCCCCGCCCGCGTCTCCCTCCCCACCACCGGCAACAGCATCGCCACCACCGAAGTCCTCGCCTTCCAGCTAGCCCACGCACAAGCCCGCGACGCCGTCCACGCCACACTCCATCTCCCAGCTTCACGCAGCGCCTCCACACCGAACTCCCCATCCTCGCAGAAGACAAAATCCCCATCCTCCAACTCCAAACCAACGCCCCCAACCGCACCACCTACCTCCGCCAACCAACGCTCGGCCGAACCCTCCACCCCGACTCCCTCACCCAACTCCACCCCACACAACAGCGATCTGGCCATCGTCATCGCCGACGGCCTCTCCGCTCTAGCCGTCGAGCGCAACGCCATCCCCGTCCTCGCCCAGCTCCTCCCGCAACTCCTCACCGCAAACTGGACCATCGCCCCGATCACCCTGGTCCAACAAGGCCGCGTAGCCATCGGCGACCCAATCGGCCAACATCTAGCCGCCACCCTCAGCCTCGTCCTCATCGGCGAACGCCCCGGCCTCTCCTCACCCGACTCCCTCGGCGCCTACATCACCTGGCACCCCCACCCCACCCGCACCGACGCCGACCGCAACTGCCTCTCCAACATCCGCGACGCAGGCCTCTCCCCCGAAGCCGCCGCCACCCGCCTCCTCTGGTACCTCCAAACCGCCCGCACAAGAAAAATAACCGGCACCGCACTCAAAGAAGGCTCCCTCGAACTCAACGCACCCTCCCAATCTAGAAATCAGCAGGGATAGAACGCATCTCGCTGAGGCTGTAGTGGGACCAGCAACATCAGCTGCCCCATTCGGTCTACACTTCTCTGCATGCTTTACCGCACCCTCTTACGTAACGTCATCGTCGGCGCGTTGCTCTCGCTTGGTGTTTCCGCTCCTGCTCAAAAGCTCATCAACGGTTACGAGCCCAAGTGGTGGAAGGAAGCCGTCGTCTACCAGATCTACCCGCGCTCTTTCAAAGACTCGAACGGTGACGGCATCGGCGATCTGCCTGGCATCACCTCCAAGCTCGACTACCTTCAGAAGCTCGGCGTCAACGTCATCTGGCTCAGCCCTCACTTCGACTCACCCAACGCCGACAATGGTTATGACATCCGCGACTACCGCAAAGTGATGACAGAGTTCGGCACCATGGCCGACTTCGACACTCTTCTTGCCGGCATCAAGCAGCGCCACATGCGCTTGATCATTGACCTCGTCGTCAACCACACATCCGATGAAAACAAGTGGTTCGTCGAATCGCGTTCGAGCAAGACAAACCCATACCGCGACTTCTACATCTGGCGGCCCGGCCATACCGCGCCCGACGGCACCCGCACCCCGCCCAACAATTACCCATCCTACTTCTCTGGTTCCGCCTGGACCCTTGACCCAAAGACCGACGAGTACTACCTCCATTACTTTGCCGTCAAGCAGCCTGATCTCAACTGGGCGAACCCAAAAGTCCGCGAAGAGGTCTTCTCGCTCATGCGCTTTTGGCTGGATAAGGGCGTCTCCGGCTTCCGGATGGACGTCATCCCGCTGATCTCCAAGCCGACCGGCATGCCCGACCTCACGCCCGAACAGCTCAAAGCGCCGCCGAACGCTTACGCCAATGGCCCCCACCTCGCCGAATACCTTCGCGAGATGAACCGCGACGTCCTCTCCAAGTACGACGACATGTCCGTAGGCGAGGCCACCGGCACCACTCTTGCGCAAACCGGCAACCTTGTCGACGACCGCCGCCACGAACTCAACATGATCTTCAACTTCGACGCGATCAAGCTCGGTCGATCCGACTTTGGTCTCAGCACGCTTGGCCCCTGGTCCCTTCCCGAACTCAAAGCGATCTACGACAGCCACGCCAGCGTTCTAACCAGGCACGACTGGGACACCGTATTCCTCTCCAATCACGACAATCCGCGAATCGTCTCCACCTTCGGAGACGACTCCCCCACAATGCGCGTTCCGTCCGCAAAGCTCTTCGAGACCATGATTCTCACTCTTCGCGGCACACCCTTCCTCTTCCAGGGCGACGAGCTCGGCATGACGGACTTCCCCTTCAAGACGCTCGCCGACTACGATGACATCGCGGTGAAGAACGCCTACAAAGCCCTCGTCGAGACCGGCAAAGTCTCCGCTCAGGCCTTCCTTACCTCCCAGGCGAAGGTTGCCCGCGACAACGCCCGCACCCCCATTCAGTGGGACAGCTCCCCGGAGGCCGGCTTCACCACGAGCACCCACCCATGGCTCGCCGTCAATCCCAACTACAAGCAGATCAACGCCGCCCAGGAAGAATCCGACCCCGCCTCCGTCCTCAACTACGTCCGCGCTCTCATCGCCCTGCGCGCTCACACCTTGGCCTTCGTCTATGGCGACTTCGAAGACCTGGACCCGCAGCATCCCCACGTCTTCGCTTACACCCGCACCCTGGGTGCCGAAAAGTACCTCGTCGTCGAAAACTTCAGCTCCACTTCAATCACATACACACTCCCTAACAACCTCACAGCGGGCAAGCTCCTTCTCTCTGACATCCCGACATCCCATCAGGCCAACACCACCACCCTCAATCTCGCTCCGTGGGAGTCACGCATCTATAAGCAATAGCCAAGCAACAACCAGGTCAAAGACTCAATCGCACCACCTACCTCCGCCAACCAACGCTCAGCCAAACCCTCCATCCCGACTCCCTCACCCAGCTTCACCCCACACACAGCGACCTCGCCATCGTCGTCGCCGACGGCCTCTCCGCGCTTGGCGCCAAAAGAGCACTCTTAGATACAAATGTTGCAGCCCGCGCGTGAAGTCATCAATCTATTGCATTGAACGATCAGCGAATTTTTGGAGGAATCATGAGCACAACCCCCAATTCTCCCGTCCGGCGTGAGCCTGAACTTCTCGGGCAAACCGTCGTTGTGATCGGCGGTAGCGCCGGCATCGGACTCGAAACGGCTCGACGAGCACGCGCTGAGGGGGCCAGGCTGATCCTCACCGCTCGGAATCCCGAGCCACTCCAGCGCGCCGCCAGCGAGTTCGAAGCTCTGAGCACCGCGACCTTCGACGCCACCGACGCCACTTCTCTCGAACGCTTCTTCAATGACCTGCCGCCTACGATCGACCACGTCATGGTGACGGCCGGGCAGCCGCACTACGGACGCCTTCTCGACATGGACCTCGAGCAGGCGCGGCGCGCCCTCGACACGCACCTCATCCAGATGCTCTTGGTCGCCCGCAACGCCGCACACAAAGTAAGACCGGGAGGCACGCTACTTTTCATGGGCGGTACCGGCGGCCGCCGCACCAGTATCGAATTGGGGATCGTCCCGACCGTGACCGCTGCACTCCCCGCCCTCACCGCCAGTCTGGCGCTCGAACTCGCACCCATCCGAGTCAACCTCATCGCCGCCGGGTTTGTTGATACCCCGTTGTCGGCGTCGCTTCTCGGCGATGAACTAGAAAACCGCCGCAATCAGCTTCGCGCCACGCTTCCCATCCGGCGCGTCGTCACACCGGCCGACGTCGCCGCGCTCGCCGTACACATCATGAGCAACACAGCCCTCACGGGCGCGACCTACGACATCGACGGCGGCCAGCAACTCGTTGCCCGCTAGTTTAAGAGAGACCGGTACGATCCGGGAATCTCCTCCCGGATTGCGGTTCTGCGAGCAATACCCTTACAGGTATCCGACCGGTCACCCGCGAATCCCCCGATTTCCGGTCAAATTCGCATGTCAAGCCCCCACAGTGCGTCTTTCACACGAAATCTTTCGCACGAAACCTCACAAAAACCCGCGCCAATACAGCATTTTCCGCACCACAAGGCCCTGAAAAATAATTCACAAAACCGTGGCGTGTTTACCCCTCTCAACTCGCTACACTGTTAACAGAAGATTTTTTCAGCACTCAAAGCAACTTGGCCATAAGTCTTTTCTTTGGAAGATTTTGGCTGTAACCTATTTGGAATGACGATTTTGCGGGCAGCACTTCGCCGCAAGTGACTCATTCTAAATATTTCTGGAAAATGCTACATAGGGGGTACACCCCGCATGTTCTGGATGGAAGATGGATCAAAGATGACCGATACCTTTACTTACGCCCAAGCAGCCGTCGACTACATTCGCGCCGCGGGAGCCCCTAGACCTTCCATCGGCATTACCCTCGGCTCCGGTCTCGGCAGCTTCGCTTCGCAAGTACAGGACGCTCTCCGTATCCCCTACGCCGAGATCCCCCACTTCCCCCCCACCACCGTCGAAGGCCACTCCGGAAATCTTGTCCTCGGCACCATCAACGGTATTCACGTAGCCGTCATGCAGGGCCGTGTCCACGCCTACGAGGGCTACGCCGTCTCCCAGGTCACCTTCGCCACTCGCGTCCTCGGCCTCCTCGGCTGCAAAACTCTCGTCGTGACCAACGCCGCCGGAGGCATCAACACCGGTTTCAGGCAAGGCTCACTCGTCACCATCTCCGACCACATCAACTTCACCGGCATGAACGCCCTCTACGGTCCCAACGAACCTCGCTTCGCTATGTTCCACGGCGCCGGCCTCCGCTTCTTCGACATGTCCACCGCCTACTCGCCGCTCCTCCGCACCCTGGCGTTCAAAGAAGCGACCCGGCAGAATATTCCGCTCTCGGAGGGCGTCTACCTGGCCGTCCTCGGCCCATCCTACGAAACCCCAGCCGAAATTCGCGCCTTCCGTACCCTCGGAGCCGACCTCGTCGGCATGTCCACCGTTCACGAAACCATCGTCGCCCGGCACATGGGTCTCGATGTCCTCGGCATCTCCATCGTCACCAACATGGCCGCCGGCGTCATCGGCTACGGACACCAGACCGCCGAACCTATCTTCCACGATGACGTCATGGAAGTCGGCCGTCGCGCAGAGAAATCTTTCACCGGCTTACTCTCGGCATTGATCCCTCGAATAGCCGGAACCCACACAACATAAACGCAAGCTGAGATCCCATCGATTCGGTCTCATCGCACGAGTCAGCCTTCGCGCGAACAGTTCCCTATCTCGCCGCCCCCAGCATCATCACCGCAGTTCGAGCCTCCACCGCCGCCTTCTTTCGGTGAAGGTCATCGCTCGAAAACACAATCGCCTGCTCCGCAAACCGCACCTCCGCCCTTACCCCGCGCAGTCCCAGAAACTTAAACACATGCGGCAGCATGCTTCGATCGCCCCAGTAACAGACATCATCCGCCACACTCACATCCGCCCCATTGTCCTCCGCAAGGCTGTACGACAGATGAGCCGCTGTCACCGGCGAGCCCGTATCAATCACCTGCGACAGCAACCCGCTGTGAAACTTCAGCAACCCATTGCCATTGGAGGTCGTCCCTTCCGGAAAGAACACCACCGGCAAACCCGCATCCACTGCCGCCTGCATCCCCGCCCGCGCCCTCATCGCCGATCCGCCATGACCACGCTCGACATACACCGTCCCTGACATCGTCGTCATCCACCCCACAACAGGCCACTCCTTGATCTCCGCCTTCGACACAAACACACAAGGATGCACCGCTGCAAACACCACAATATCCAGATAGCTCAGGTGATTCGATATCACCGCCCCATGCTCTGGAAACACCCCCATCACGCCAACTCGAATCCCCATCCCCTGCATCGCCCGCGCACAGAATCGATGCAGCCAATCAGCCCGCGCCTCACGCGTCGACGGCCGCTTCACCGCCAACTCCGTCCCCGCCACAATAAACATCCCCACCAGCCGAACACTACGCCAGGCAGCCCTGAAAAAATTCACCAGACCGAACCCTCATCTCTCAATATCCGTTCAGTTTCACTAGCGCAGTCTATCCTGTCAGAAGTGCCCTCCGACGAACCAGATCGAATCCACTCCCAGGAAACTCCCGCTCCCGTCCACCACAACTGGGTCTATCGACGCGTCGCGCTTCCCATCCTCGCGCTCCTCCGAATGGGGGCCTCGCCCGAAAAGCTGGCCTGGAGCCTCGCCGCCGGACTTCTCATCGGAATCAATCCCATCCTCGGCAGCACAACGATTCTCTGTCTCGCCATAGCCTTCATTCTCCGCCTCAACATCGCCGCATCACAACTCGGCAATCACATCGTCTATCCGCTCGAACTCATCCTCATCATCCCATTCATCAACGCCGCCAGCCGCGTCTTCCACACCGCGCCGATGCCGCTCTCCGCACCGAACTCCTCCACGCCGCGCGCGAGCACCCACTCGACCTCTCCCGCCAGCTATGGCTGTGGGAGTGGCACGCGTTCGTCCTCTGGGCCATCATCGCCGCAGTCAGCAGTACCGCTCATCGCGCTCGCGCTAACGCCGCTCCTCCGCCGCCTTCTGGTCCGCGTCGAACGCCACCAATACCCAATCCTCTCGACACACCCACTCCGACTAAGACCCCGGCTGATACTGCGGCACCGGCTCTGCACTCTTCACCCACGCCGAATAGATCATGTTCCGCAGCTCCGTCGCTCCCGCCGCCAGCCGCTCATCCGTGAATTCCTTGCCCTCAGGAGTTCCCGCCCCTGCAAAGGCACCCGCCTTCTCCAACTGGTACGTCTTCTCCACCAGCGAGTTCGTGTGCCGCAGATAAGCCATGTAGTCGGTAAACACATCGCCCAGCACCACCGGCTTCGCCGCAATCAGCGGAGCCACATCCGCGGCCTTCACATTCGCCGACACATAAGTCGACTCGAAGAGCGCATGAATCTTGTGCTCGGTCGTGTATCCATTCGGATTCGGACCCGTCCACCCGTTGTACTGAATCGTCGTATGCAAGGGCTGCGACCCATCCGCAACATAATGTCCAAGCCATCCGGCCAGAAACACGATCTCGCACTCTGACGGCTTCGTGTCCTTGTGGTCGTCCTTCAGCTTGCGATAGTCCCGCATCGCACTCTTCAATCGCTCCCACACCTCGATAGCCTGGTAGGGCTGCAGTCCCACCTTCTCAGGCGAAAGCGGCAGATCAACATGCGACTTCTGCGCAAACGCCAGCGCCCTCACAAAGTCATAGCGCCGCCTCGGCAGATCGCCCACCAGATCTGCGTATTCCAAATCGATGAAGTGTTCCGGCGACTGTGCCGCATTCAGTTCCGGCTCTCCCGGCGACTTCCACCGATCCGGCTCCGGCCCGTAGTACTCCAGCGCCTCCAACGCCTCCTTCGACCGCAGAAACTCCGGAACATCCGCCGGCAGCGCCGCACCCGCCAGCCGGTTGATCATCATATGCCCTTCTCTGCCCCACGCCAAACCCTGCTGAACCAGCATCACCGGCAGCAGAGTGGCCGCCACCGCAACACGAACTATCCCACTCAATTTCGCCATGCAAAAAGTATATCCATCTACCGCGACTCAAACCTCGACAAGCGCGCCCTCCACCGCAACACTCCCAAACACCCTGCGATACCTCTCAATCTCCTCTTGCGGCCCCGTCGACTTCCGCGCGTTGTCCGACAGCTTCACCGCCGGCCTTCCCTCCACCGTCATCAGCTTGCACACCAGGCTGATCGGATCCAACGTCGTCTCGCCTCGAGGATGGCATCCCCGAAAGTCGTTCGTCAGCAGTGTCCCCCAACCAGCGCTGAAACGGATCCGCCCATGAAAGTACTCATGTAGTCGAAGGATGTCACCGACATCAAGTCCATCTGAAGCAATCAACCTCTTCCTTCGCGCATCACGACCGCGCCTCAGCAGCCACGCAATATACTCGTCGCCTGCAACAAACGGATCCTTGCTATCACATCGCTGTCCTGTCCAGTCCGCCACCCAATCCGGAGCGCCCTCCAGAAACTGAGCCGTCCCGAACGTATCCGGCAGCATAATCAGCAACTCGCCGCCATAGCTCTTCTGCCACAGTTCCAGTACGCGATACTGCGACTCGTGTAACGCCTCATCCCCATTCGCCAGCGCGGCCATTGCCATTGGTAGCTCATGCGCATTCGTTCCCATCGCCTCCAGGTCATGCTTGTAGGCAAGAAATGTATTCGATGTACCAGAAAGGCTCGCTCCCAGAGCCACGCGCATCACCTCCACCACGTATTCCTGCCAAAGAAAGCTATGCCGCCGGCGCGTGCCAAACTCCGAGATACGCACCTCAGGAACCGCGCGCAGACGCTCCATCTTCTCCCATAGCTTCGTCTTCGCCTGCGCATACAACACATCCAGTTCCAACTCGCTCAGCGTGCTCAGCGCGGCGCGCGTCTTCATCTCGCTCACCAGTGCCAGGCCGTAGACCTCCCACATCGTTACCTCGGTCCATAGACCGAAAAACCGCAACACAAGCTGTCCATACTGCTCGCTGACCTCGTACTCCGACAGCCTGAAGTCGTTCTCCAGCCAGTCGAGAAACGCCGGCTCGAAGATGCTACGCGTCCCATAGAACGTATTACCCGCAAGCCAGATAATCTCCGATCGCCGGAACCTCAGCCCCCGCACGTGCTCCATCTGGTCGACCAGCATCGCCGCAGAGATGTGCTCAGCCAACCGAACCGACACCGTTCTATTTGTAACCTCAGAGGTCACATTAATCTTTGGAAAATTCTTCCAGATGAACTGCAGCATCAGCAGCTTGTAGAAATCCGTATCCAGCAGCGACCGCACAATCGGGTCCAGCTTCCAGTTATGGTTATGCGCCCGCTCTGCAAAGTTCACATTCACGATGAAATCCTCAAACTAAGCCTACCAACGCACTCCAGCTGACGAATCGGCAGCCCCTACTCCCTTCGAAAAATAAATTGACAAGGACACTTGACATTCAAAGTCGAAATTGGTAAAGTTTACTTGTCATAAAGAAAAGGAAACCATACTCGACTGACGACCCCTATTTCGATCACTCAGCACGCAATTGGGCAAACTTTTTGACCTGTTCGCAGTCGCCACGGATTCGTAACTCCATGGAAGTAAAGGAGAACAACCATGCCCTCAAGACATTGGCCCAACCTCACACCTAGCCTGCTTATGGCAGCGGGAATCCTCCTCGCAACATACGTCGCAGGACTAACCGAAAAATCCGGTTGGCTAGTCCTTGTCGGACCGCTCCTTCTGTCCCTCACCATCTTGGCCGCAGATGTTTTGCGCTCTCGACTGAGAGGAAAGCCCTTCGGTCCCTCTATGGTTGCACTGTTATTGGCAGGCTCATTCCTTGTGGCGAGCCTGATCGTCATCCACAACCCGGCGATGGTGAAGATGCTCATCCCAATTAACGGCGCAGCCGGCTGGGTCGCTCTCCAGCGACCGAACAAGCGCCGCAACCCATGCACAACGGCCTGATACCACCGTAAAGGAGAAAAGCATGTTCGCCACACTCATGGGACTCAACACAATCTCACCCACTCGCCTCAACCAGATGCTGCAACAGCAGCAACCGGTAACGGTCATCGACGTCAATGCTCATCAAAGCTGGACGAAGGCGCGTGTTCCTGGCGCACGCAACCTTGATCCCGTCGCTTACACAGACAACGACCTGCCATCAGACAAAGAGTCCACCCTGGTGTTCTACTGCTCCGGCCCCATGTGTCGAAAAGCGCCGAATGCCGCCCGTCGAGCGAGCAAGATGGGATTCAAAACAGTGAAGGTCATGTCAGCGGGTATCAGCGGCTGGCTTACCGCGAAGTTGCCATCAGAAAGTGGCGAGTGAATCTCACTAAACTAAGGCGAATACTTCCCAAAGCGCACGTAGCGAAAAGATAACTGCTCTGCAAAAGGAAACACCCATGGACTGTTTTCCAAACAATCGAGCCTGGAAACGTTACAACAAACGCTATCTGATTACGTTGCCTTTCTACCTCGTCCTGCTGTTCGCCGCGACTCACATCCTTCGACACAATCATCCGAGCCGTCCACTCGCTATTGTGATAGCGATTCTGCCTTCGATTCCACTCGTCGCCATGATCGCAATCGCTGGCCTCTACCTCAAAGAAGAGACTGACGAATTCCAACGCGCCATCTTTCAGCAGAGCCTGCTCTGGAGCATGGGCCTCGTCCTCGCCGTCACCTCCATCTGGGGACTTCTCGAGATGATCGCCGGCGTGCCGCACCTGCCAATCTTCTATGTCTTTCCAGTCTTCTGCGTCTTCTTCAGCATCTCCTCGCCCCTGCTCAAACGCAGGTATCGCTAGCGTCGTCGTTCCAATCGGCTCAAGGCAAAGGACCCACCATGCTCAACAAGAATCTCAGTCAATTCCAGCGGCGCTACCTGCAGCTCTTTAGCTCAAGCATCATCCTCACCGCCTTTCTCACGCTGATGACTCGTACCTGGTTCAAGGACTACCACCCAACCGGCCCATGGGCATGGTTGCTCGCCATCGTTCCCGCACTGCCCTTCATCGGAACCGTCATCATCGCATCACGCTATATCGCCAACGAGAAGGACGAGTTTATCCGCGCCCAGGTTCTGTTGGCTCTCCTTCAGGGATCCCTCATCACGCTCGTCTTCACCGTCGTCTATAGCTTCCTTCAGAACTTTCTCGAAATCATTGGCCCGCCCGCGATGTTTTACGTCGACATCTTCCTCATCGTCTCGATGCTTGCTCTCCGTTTCCATCTCAGGAGCAGCCAGTGAAAAACCGCCTCCGCGTCCTCCGCGCCGAACGCAATTGGTCCCAGGCGGACCTCGCCCAGAAGCTCGAGGTCTCCCGCCAATCCGTCAACGCAATCGAAACCGGCAAGTTCGACCCCAGCCTGCCACTAGCCTTCAAACTCGCCCGTCTCTTCGGCAGCCCCATCGAAGCCATCTTTACCGACGAAGAGTAGTCCTCCGCAAGCCATCTCTCGTCATGACAACTGTCAGGTCACTTCAATGACGCAAGCCACTGGCAGCAACGCACCGTAGCCGCCACACTGAAATTGCACTCAAGGAGCTTCGTGATGTTCACGTCGCGTACAGTCCAACGCCTGGCCGCCATTCTCTTTCTTCTCGCGGGCCTCCTGCTGCTCAAAAAACCTGTCTTCGGCCAGACAACATCTCTTGTCAACACTAAGCGTGCCAATCAGATCACAACGCCGGCGCCACCCGCTCCTCCGTCGTCATTCGTCCTCGTAAAAACGAATCCGCGCTAACACCCCATACATCGAATCGCAAGACGGAACAACAAGGAAACCCCTACCGTCACCGGGCCCTTCCCTTCAGGAGAGTGCCGCTTGACTCCGCAACTTGTGCACCAACCCTCCTCCACCAACAATCTCGCCCAGACGAAGCCCGAGCGCTCCTGCGGAGACTGCCCCTACCTCAGGATGTTCAAGTCCACCGTCTACGTTCGCGACCACGACCGCAGCGTCGAGTTTTACGTGAAACAACTCGGCTTCAGCGTCCTCGCCGACATTGAGCTCACCTATGACGGCCGCTGGGTTGCGATCGCCCCTCCAGACGGCCAGGCCATCCTCGCCCTCGTCGCACCCAAACCCGGCACCGAGAAGTTCCGCCACATCGGCCGCGACACGCAGATCGGCTTCCTCTCAGAAAACATCAACGCCACCTACGAGCTCTGGAGCAGACAAGGCGTCCGCTTTCACCAGCCTCCCCAGCAGACATTCTTCGGCGCAACCTACGCTCGCTTCCAGGACATCGACGGCAACACCTTTGAACTCATCGGCACCGACCAGTTCACCCGCGAGATCGAACAGGAGCGCCTGCTCGCCGCACAGAAGATCGAGTCCGAACGCCGCACAGCTCAGGAACTCGAGATCGCCAAACAAGTCCAGGCCCGGCTCTTCCCTCAAACCCTTCCCGCCCTCGACACCCTCGATTACGCCGGCGTCTGCATTCAGGCCCGCCACGTCGGCGGCGACTACTACGACTTCCTCGCCCTCGGAAACCAGCGCCTCGGCCTCGTCATCGGTGACATCGCCGGCAAAGGCATCGCCGCTGCTCTCCTCATGGCCAATCTTCAAGCCAACCTTCGCAGCCAGTTCGCCCTCGCGCGCGACGAACCCCAGCTCTTCCTCCAGTCCGTCAACCGGCTCTTCTATCAGAACTCCATCGACAGCGCCTACGCCACCGTCTTCTTCGCCGACTACGACGACAGCACCCGGCGCCTCCGCTACACCAACTGCGGCCATCTCTCCGCCATCCTTCTTCGCCGCAATGGCCACATCGAATACCTTCACTCCACCGCCACCGTTCTGGGCCTCTTCGAAGAATGGAACTCCCCCACCGTCGATTGCCAACTCCAACCCTGCGACATCCTCGTCCTCTACACCGACGGCGTCACCGAAGCCCTCAACGAGTCAAAAGAAGAGTTCGGCGAAGACCGTCTCATCCTCGCGCTCCAACAAAACTCGCACCTCCCGCCCGCCGACATCCTCTCCGCCACCATCAGCGAGATCCAGCGCTTCAGCCCGCACGAACAGCACGACGACATCACCCTCATCGTCGCAAAGTGCACCGCGCATTGATCGATGGAAACCAAACAATCTCCAGCGGGGCAGCGAGATCTCTAGCGTCCAAGATCCTCGAACTTCAGATTCAGGATCGGATACTGCTTCCAATCCTTGTAATCGAAGTGCCACCACTCCGTGGGGTTCACCTCAAAACCCTGCTTCACCATGGCCTGGCGTAGAAGGGCGCGGCGAGCGCGTTCCTCCGCCGTACCGCCGGCGTAGTTGGCATACGCGCGATCGGTCATCTCGTCATATCCACTAGGCATCTTCACCTCTTTGCCCGTCGCCAGATCGTACAAGGACAGGTCCACCGCGCATCCGCGGTTATGTTTGGAGCCGGCCGCTGGATCGGCAACAAAGATTTTCTTGTCCGCGGGCGTCGCGTCCCAGAAGATCTTCGTGACATACCACGGCCGATAGCCGTCGAAGATGATCACGCCATATCCGTGCGCCTCGAGTTCGTGCGCGGCCCGAACCAGCGCTTCGGCAGCCGGTCTTTGAAGAAACGCGCGCGCCTGGGTGTACACCGGAGTACCAAGAAAATTGTTGGTAGTTGCGTAACGGACGTCGAGCTTGATCGTGGGATCGAGTTTGACCAACTCCGCCAGATTAGGTTCGCGAAAGCTCCCCTGCTCCCTCGGCGGCTGCATCTTGAGCGCCTTTTCCCGCAGCTCCTCCACCGGATGCAACGGCGTGATACGGAAGCTAGTCTCTTGCGCCAAGCCGGCTTGCAGCAACAGGAGCAGACCACAAAGGCGGATCAGGCTGTTTCGCAGAGATCTCATCGCAGCTACATCATCGCATTGAAACGGAATAGATAGGCAGTCACATAAGCCAACCGGCAGTTTGGCGAAGAAGTGCCTCGCGCATGGTTCAGTCCGGATTTCCAACCCCGTCGACCGTCTGTTAAATTCACATAAAACCCGCGCCAATTCAGCCCAAAACGTTGATATCCTAGTAGAGCCATGCCTACGAAAAAAGAACTCCTCGCCCGCCCCATCCACCACCTCGATATCAAGCAGCACAACGTCGTCCCCCTGGTCGAAGCCATGGGCAACATGGCCTACTCCGCGCGTGACACCCACCGCGCCGCCAACATCTATGACATGATGCTCCGCGACACCGACTGCGGCGTCATCCTATGCCTTGCCGGCTCCCTCATCTCCGCTGGCCTCCAGAAGATCTTCGTCGACCTCATCCGCAACAACATGGTCGACGCCGTCGTCTCCACCGGCGCCAATATCGTGGATCAGGACTTCTTCGAAGCCCTCGGCTTCAATCACTACATCGCGGGCGATGAGTACAAGTACGGCGCAGGCGACGCCGACCTCCGCGAACTGATGATCGACCGCATCTACGACACCTTCATCGACGAAGAAGAGCTCCGCATCTGCGACGAGACCACCCACCAGATCACCAACTCCCTCGAGCCCCGCCCCTACAGCTCCCGCGAGTTCATCCGCGAGATGGGCGCCTACCTCGCCAAGAACGGCAAGACTCCGCAAGCTGGTGGCCGCGACTCCATCGTCCTCGCCGCCTACGAGAAGAACGTTCCCATCTTCTGCCCCGCCTTCTCCGACTGCTCCGCCGGCTTCGGCCTCGTCGCCCATCAGCACGCGCGTCAGGGCAAGCCACACGTCTCGATCGACTCCGCCAAAGACTTCTACGAGATCACTCAGCTCAAGATCGCCAACCCCACCACCGGCCTGCTCATGATCGGCGGAGGCGTGCCCAAAAACTTCGCCCAGGACATCGTCGTCGCCGCAGACATCCTTGGTGTCGAGGCGTCGATGCACAAGTACGCAATCCAGGTTACCGTTGCGGACGCCCGAGACGGCGCACTCTCCGGGTCCACCCTCAAAGAAGCCAGCAGTTGGGGTAAAGTTGACCTCACCTACGAGCAGATGGTCTTCTCCGAGGCCACTCTGGCCCTACCACTTATCGCCGGATACGCCTTCCACAAGAAGGCTCACGCAGCCCGAACCGGAAAGAAATGGGCCACGATCCTCGATCAGGTAGCCGTTCCCGCCTAGGGTTTTTCCTTCAGTCTCGCAATGGCGAAAAAGGCCGTCTTTTGCATAAAAAGACGGCCTTTTGTCGGCTTCCCGACGCCATAAACCCTGCTACACCAATGTTGTCATCGCTGATAACCCACAGAGGTGTTATTGCCACTGCAACTTATTTTCTGTCATCCTCAGCGTGTTGAAGAAATCTCTTGCACCTCTGTGAAAGGGTTCAACTCCAAAAATCCCCTGACATCCGCGTTTCGCTTCAGCGGCCAGAACAACCAAAGCAGTCGAACCATGTTAATCAATCTGTAAACAAAAAATAAAGCAGAGACGGTCACCGAAATAAGTTACTAATATGACCCACGGAAAGTTACCATAGGTTACCGGCCATAATGCATATCTTCTCTTTACTTGGTTATCTCTCGCTTCTAACAACCTCCGGTGTTCTGCTTTTCGCCTTCCTCCGGGCGCAGCGCACCACTCGCGAACTCGCAGAGCAGCTCACGCTCGCTCGCGAACAACACCATCAGCACACACTTCAGCTCACACAACGCTCCGAGTTGGACACGCTGAAGGATGAGTTCATCTCCACCGTCTCGCACGAGCTCCGTACTCCGCTCACCAGCATTCGTGGAGCTCTCGGTCTCCTCTCCTCAGGCATCATCGGCGACGTCGACGCCAAAGCGCTTAACCTCCTCCGCATCGCAGTTACCAACACTGACCGACTCATCCGCCTCATCAACGACATTCTCGACCTCGAGCGCATGGAGTCCGGTCGCGCCCCCCTCCAGATTCGCCGCTGCTCCCTGCGCGATCTCGCCCAGCAGGCCATCGAAACCATGACCCCCATGGCCGACGCCAACACGGTTCACCTCGAACTGGAACCCTTCACCGTCGCACAGGCAGCCTACCCCGAAGCCCTCTTCTTCGACGGAGACGCCGACCGCATTCTCCAGGTCCTCACCAATCTTCTCTCGAACGCCATCAAATTCTCCCCGGTAGCCTCTACCGTCCGCATCCACACTGAAGCGACCTCCGACTCCATCCTCCTCAAAGTTGTCGACGAAGGTCGTGGCATCCCCACCGACAAGCTCGACACCATCTTCGATCGCTTCCAACAGATCGAACCGTCTGACGCGCGCCAGAAAGGCGGCACCGGCCTCGGCCTCGCCATCTGCCGCAGCATCGTCCAGCAACACAGCGGCTCTATCTGGGCGCAGCGCAACCTCGGCGCAGGATCCACCCTCTACGTCATGCTTCCCCGCACCAGCCGCGCCACCGATGTCATGCTCCCGGCATCGCTCCCACCACGTGGCGAAGGCGCAATCCTGGTCTGCGACGACGACGCCGGTATACGAACTGTCGTCTCCGAACACCTCACCCGTCAGGGATACACCGTCATCGAAGCCGTCTCCGGAGAACAGGCACTGGTCCTCGCCGCCGAAAATCACGTCGAAGCCATCCTGCTCGATCTGTACATGCCCGGTCTCAGTGGTTGGGAGACCCTCCAACGTCTTCGCAACAACCCCATCACGGCCAACATCCCCGTCGTCGTCCTCAGCGTTCTCTCCTCCACCCTGCGACCCCAGCTCACCGGCGACGCCCAAGGCTGGGTTCAGAAGCCCTTCAACGAAAATCTCCTCTTCGCCGAACTCGGCCGCGTCCTCCATCACGGAGAAGGCCCCGCCTATGTCCTCCTCGTCGAAGACGATGAAGATCTGGCCAGCGTTCTCACCGCCAGCTTTGAAGACGCCGCCGTTCACATCGATCACGCCGCCACCCGCCAGCAGGCCATCCGGCAGTGCATCACCCGCCCGCCTGACCTTCTCATCCTCGACCTCACTCTGCCCGACGGCGACGGCTTCTCTCTCGTGGAATGGCTCCGGCAGCAGCCCACCCTGCGTGCTCTTCCCCTTGTGGTCTACTCCGGCCGCGAGATCTCGGAGACCGAGATGGCAAAACTCCGCCTGGGCCCAACCGAGTTCCTCACCAAGGCCAAAGTCCAGCCACAGGAAGTCGAAGAACTGGTCCTCTCCATGGTCCACCGCATTCGCAGCCGCTTCGCCGACCTGGCAGCCCCCACCCCGACCACGTAAGAACGAAACCATCAAGATACCTCCAGGCAGGCTCGTCGCATGAGAGAATTAGTTCGCTTATGCGACGAGTTCTCATCATTGACGACGAAGATGATATTCGCGAGGTCGCCGCTCTCTCCCTCGAGGCGACCGCCGGCTGGAAGATTCTCACTGCCAGCTCAGGCGCAGAAGGAATATCCATTGCCACCGCCGAGCAGCCCGACGCCATCCTCATGGACGTCATGATGCCCGGAGTCGATGGCCCCACCACCTTCAACGTCATGAAGCAAAACCCCGCGATCGCGAATATCCCGGTTCTGCTCCTCACCGCCAAGGTCCAGGGAGTCGACCAGCGCCGGTTTGCCGGTCTCGGCCTTGCAGGAATTCTCTTCAAACCCTTTGATCCCCTCACCCTGGCCGAACAGATCTCCGAAGCCCTCGGCTGGAAGGAGTAGCTTCCACACTCTCCCGATGAAGAACCCTCCCTCCGACCCGATCGATACTCTTCTCGCAGATCTTTGGCGCAAGAACCTCCCGACTCTTCGCGAGCGTCTCGACCTGCTCGACCTCATCGCCTCCAGCGCCTCCTCAGGCACCATTCCCCCTGCCTCCCGCGACGAGGCGCTCAACGTAGCCCACAAACTCTCCGGTTCACTCGGCATGTACGGCTATCAGCAAGGAACCGAGATAGCCGCGAAGATCGAACGCATCCTCAAAACAGCTCTTCCCGAGGAGCTCGTCACGCTCCCCGGCCTTGCTGCCGATCTGCGCAAATCCTTAGCCATCGCTCTATAGTCGGAGCCGTTACTTCGCCTGCCTGACCGCCCACCCCGCCAGGTCAATCGCTGCCGCAAATCCGTCGTACTCCACCGGCAGCCTGTTTCGCCGGTCCACATACTCGTTGTAGACCCAGGGATCGACCACGGCAAATACAGTTCCCTTCCCGTACTTCGAGACCGCCATCAGCACGTCGCCCTGGTCCGTCACCACAGCCTTCGCCGGCCCCGATACCTTGATCGTGCAGATCTCCTTCAGATAGGCCTTGTGCGGATGCTCAAACACTCCGGTCCCCGCCGGAATCATCACCGTTCCCATCTCCCAATGATCGCCGTCCACCTTGTTCCGTATCACCGGGTTGAAGTGAATCCCGAAACGCTCGCTCATCGTGTTAGAGTGATCGAACTCTGAGTTCGTCACATCATTCTCCATCAGCACCAGCACCCCGCCCGCCTTCACCCACGCCTGAATCACATCGCCGCTCTCCTTATCCATGTAGTTCGGCGTCGGATTCTTCACCGGAATATCCGGCGAAGCGATCACATAGATCTGCGCCCCCTTCAAATCTGCCGCCGTAGGCGCAGTCGTCTCCGTCGCCAACTGCACGCCATACCGTTGAAACGCCCTTCCGAAGAACGAAAACCCGCTATTCGCATCATCATCCCACTTGTAGTGGAACAACTCCGTCTGCCCCGCCGCATTCTTCCGCGTCTGCGAGTTGAACCATGCATCCAAAAGAACCGTCTTTCTCCCACCTGCCCGATCCGTAATGGCTAGCTTGTCCTTCGAGCCGACCAGCAACCTGTCCGATCCCTCCCGCCCCATTCCAGCCGTCGGAGCTTGCTCCATCTCCGATCCCGCCAGCAAGAACGCCCCAATCCCCTTAGCGTCGTTCACCCCCGTCTTCTCTCCGACGTAGTACTCAAACGTCCCCGACCGGTAAGGCTTACCTCCCAACCCACCGACCTTCACCGTCCCATCCAGCACCATCAGGCCATCCGCGCCTGTCGTCACAAACTGCTTCTGAGTCCCCTCCCACCCGCGCTTCGCATTCGCCACATAACTCTGCGGCAGATAACCCATCCTCACGCCCTTCGCCAGCGAATAAACAAACATGCAGCTGGCAGAAGTCTCCAAATAGTTCCCCGCCGTCTCGCCCTTGTCCATCACCTGCCACCAAAGTCCGGACTTCGCATCCTGATACTTCACCACCGCCGCATCCGTCCTGTTCAGCGCCTGAATCAGCGCCGTCCGCTGCGGATGATCCTTCGGAAACCAATCCAGCACATCCACCAGCGCCATCGCGTACCACCCCAAAGCACGCGCCCACACCTCCGGCGATAGTCCTGTCGTCTTATCCGCCCACGGCATCTGCTTCGACTCATCCCATCCATGCTTCAGCAGCCCCGTACCCGGGTCGCGCATATGTTCATCCATCAGCAGCAACTGCTTCGCAATATCGTCAAAATCTTTCGGCTCCCGGAAGGTCGCCGCATACGCCGCCCGAAACGGCTCCGCCATATAAGCCCCATCCAGCCACACCTGGTTCGGATAGATCTGCTTATGCCAGTAAGCTCCACTTGCCGTCCTGGGCTGCAGCTCAAGCTGACCGTGAAGAAACTTCGCAGCCTTGTAATAATTCGGCTTCTGCGTAACCCGGTAAACCAGCAGCACGGCCCGACCCAGCTCAATATCGTCCAGCGTGTGACCATCCGCCTTATAGCCGTTAATTGTTCCATCCGCCGTTACATACTTATCCACTGCCGCCTTGATGTACTTGAAGTCCTCGCCGTCCGCGGTCGAGTGCCACTCCGCGGCCATCCCATCCAGCAGCACACCCTCTTCGTACCCCCACTCGCCCGGGTGCGCCGTCGTCAGCACCCCTCCCGTCGGCCACATCTTGATTACCGTCGCCGCCATCTCCCGCGAGGGCGAATCCACCGCGATCACCCCTTGCGCCACACCTAGCCGCACCGCCAGCCCAAACACCATCAAAACCACAAAACGCTTCATCCACCGAGCCTCAAATTCCAGAAATAAACACGGACACCAGCATAACCTCAGCCGAACCCAGTTTTCTCAGCCTCAGTTACACGCCAGAGCCGTCCAAATCCCCAACGCCGTCCCACTGGCCCCCATCACGCTATAGTCCACAAAATCTCCCGCCGCCACAGTCACATTGCCCGACGCCGCGCACGTCCCCCCCGGAGCCACCGAGCAACTTAGCGCGGTATTCGCCATACTTCCCGGTGTCCCCATCCGCAACGTCACCGTCACTGTGTTCGTCAGGTGCGAAAGCACATTCAGCGTCGTCGCCGTACATCCCGCCGGCACCCACGTCAGCACCGAGTCCGTCTCGCTCGCCGCCCCATTGGCGTTATTCACCGACTGATACGGAACAGTAAAGGAAACCGCGTGAAAGACCGTGGCAAACGGTATCCCGCTCGCCCCTCCCCCTCCGCTGCCCGAACTCCCACCTGTTCCCGCCGCACCCTGCGGAATCGTAAAGTTCAACACCGCCGCACTCGCCGTCCCGCTATTCGTCACGCTGGCCTGCGACCCGGCCGCACCAGTCGTCACAGTTCCTACGCTAACCGTGGCAGCGGCCCCCGAAGGCCCCGTCGCGCCAACCGCGCCGTTCTGCGCCAGCACCGCCCACTGTGACGGCGACACATCCGGCTCCGACCCCAGCGAAGTCGTCGCCGCCAGATACGTCGCCCCGCCAAACACCACCACATCGTTCGCGTGATAAGCCGTCGCCGCCACCCACGTTCCTCGATACGTCACACCCACCGTACCCGGAGCACCCGCTGGCCCCTGCGCACCCGTGGCTCCCGCAGCTCCAGGCGTGCCCGCTTGCGCCAGCACCGCCCAGTACGTCGGACTCAGATCCGGCTCGCGCCCAACATTCGCGGTCAACGCCACATAGCTCGAGCCACCGTACCCCACAACACTCCCCACTCCATAAGAACTGCCGCCCACCCACGTGCCCTGAAAACTCGCCGGAGGTCCCTGCGGCCCGGCAGGCCCCGTCGCGCCAGTCGCTCCCGCAACACCCGGCGCTCCGGCAGGCCCTTGCGCCCCCACCGGCCCCGCCGGCCCCTGTGCTGCCAGAACCGCCCACTGCGCTGGACTCAGCGACGGCGTATTCCCCACATTCCCCGCAATCAACGACACATAGGTCGACCCATCAAAGCTCACCGCATCATGCAGCCCATAGTTCGTCGTCGAAACGTAGTTCCCCGTATAGTTCGCCACAGCCGGCCCCTGCGGCCCAACCGGCCCCTGCGGACCTTGCGCCCCCGTTGCACCTGCCGCACCCGCCACACCCGGCAATCCCTGTAGCCCCTGCAATCCCTGCGGCCCCATCGGTCCCTGCGATCCCGTCGCAAACAAAGACCACTGCGTCGGACTCACATCCGGCGTGTTCCCATGATTGCTCGCCACCAGCGAAACATACGCCGAGCCATTGAAGATAACCCCGTCCCCCTCCGCATAGTTCACCGTCGACGAGTAAGCCCCCTGAAACGTCATTCCCACTGGTCCTGCAGGCCCTTGCGGACCCATCGGCCCCGACAACCCCTGCGCCCCGCCGGACCCGTCAGCCCCTGCGCCCCAGCCTGCCCGGGAATCCCCTGCAAACCCTGCGGCCCCTGAGGCCCGTTCGGTCCTACCGACCCCGGCAGTCCCTGCGGCCCCGCCACACCCTGAGGCCCCTGCGCACCCGTCGCCCCCGTCGGTCCCTGCGCCGTCAACACACCCCACTGCGACGGACTCAAACTCGGAGTATTCCCATGATTGCCATTCAGCAGCGAAGCATAACTGGCTCCCTGCCAAAACACCACATCGCCCAGCGCATAGTTCGTCGTCGAAGCGTAGTTCCCCTGATACACCAGCCCCGGCAATCCCGGCGCGCCCGCCGCTCCCGTCGCCCCCGTCGGCCCAGTCGGACCCACAGGCCCGGGCGGCCCCGTCAAACCCTCCGGTCCCGTCGCCCCCGTAGCTCCCATCGGCCCCTGAGCCCCAACCGCCCCCAGCGCCATCACCCCCCACTCGCCGGCACTCGTAGCCGGCGTATTCCCATGGTTCGCCGCAATCAGCGAGATATAGCTCGACCCCTGAAACGACACAATGTCGTTCAATCCATAGTTCGCCGTCGAAGAGTAGGCGCCCTGATACGCCACTCCCACCCCGCTCCCCGCTCCACCGCCAGTCCCACCCTGCGCCAGCACCGCCCACTGTGTCGCAACACCCGGCGTATTCGCCTCATTCCCCGCAACCAGCGAAACATAACTCGACCCCGCAAACGTCACGACGTCGTGCAGCGCGTAACTCACACCCGCCGCATAAGTCCCCTGGTAGTTCAACCCCGCCGCCCCCTGCGGTCCCTGTGGCCCTTGAGGCCAGGCCGCTGGCCCCGTCGCCCCGGTAACACCCGCCGGTCCCGTTGCTCCCGCAGGCCCGGCTGGCCCGGTGGCCCAGTCGCCCCCGAAGAAGCCAGCGCCACATCCAGCACTGCCGCATGCCCGGTAAGGTCATTCTCCTTGCTGTCGAACTGCACCACCGCAGTCCCCGCCGTCAGCGCCAACCCATTGTTCGTCGACGGCGCGCTCACCCAACCCTGCACCATCGCCGTCACATCCACTGCCACATACGCGCCAGCCTGACTCACCGAAACCACCTGCGCCGCACTCCCCAGCGAAGGCAGCGTCGCATACGTCACGCTGTACTCACCCCAACTCCCCCCCACCGGCTGCACACTTACCAGCCCCGCCGTATCCATCCGATTGCAATACAGCCGCAGCGTCGCTCGCGACACCTGCGCCGCCGTCGTCCCCGCCGGCAGCGTCGAAAGATCAAACTGCACCAGCGCGGTATAACCGCCGCCAACATTCAGATTGGAAATCGCCCCGCTATTCACCGCAGGCAACGCGCTGTTCACATGCGCGTCTGCCACCAGCGTCGCCTCGACTGCAAACGCCGGCAAAGCTGCAGCCCACAACGCCGCGAGCCCCACTCCAACCAGAAATCCCCTCCGAACCAGGCCCATCCAACCCCTAAAAGACGGCCTTCGCACGCGAATTTGCGTGTCCAAAGACCAGTCCAATCCTTCAACGATCAAAACTCTGCGGTGCACGTTGCCGGGGGAGTCGAATTCGACGACCAACCCTGCAATATTTCCAGAAACACAACGAACAACTGGGAGCATTTCCGTTTTAGGCTAACGCCCTTAAAACACAAGCATCTTTCGCTGCCACCTTCGTAACAACTCCAACCACCCATTCCCTCTCACAACCCGCATCCCATATAGTGACAAAGATCATAACAACTCCCCGAGGGACAACAACGGCATGAGCACCAATCCATCCCAAACACCCAACCAGCCCGGCCACCCGCCCCTCCTCGCCAACCTGGTCAATCTCCCCCGCCTCGTCACGGCCTACTACACCCTCCACCCCGACCCGGCGATCCCCGCCCAGCGCGTAGCCTTCGGAACCTCCGGCCATCGCGGCAGCGCCTTCACCGCCTCCTTCAACGAAGACCACATCGCCGCCATCACCCAGGCCATCTGCGACTATCGCAAGCAGGAGTCCATCACCGGCCCCCTCTTCCTCGCCCAGGACACCCACGCCCTCTCCGAGCCCGCCTTCGCCACCGCCCTCGAAGTCCTCGCCGCCAACAACATCGAAACCATGGTCGACACCGACCTCGCCTACACCCCCACCCCCGCGCTCTCCCACGCCATCCTCACCTACAACCGCGGACGCAAGATCAACCTCGCCGACGGCATCGTCATCACCCCTTCCCACAATCCACCCGAGGACGGCGGCTTCAAGTACAACCCACCCAACGGCGGTCCCGCCGACACCACCGCCACCAAGTGGATCGAGAACCGCGCCAACGAGATCATCGCCGCCACACCTCACCGCCGTAAAAAAAATCCCCTACTCCAAAGCCCTCGCCGCCCCCACCACCCATCGCCACGACTACATCACCGCCTACGTCAACGATCTCGGCAGCGTCATCGACTTCGACGTCCTCGCCAACACCACCCTCAAGCTCGCCGTCGACCCGCTCGGCGGAGCCGGCGTCCACTACTGGCCCCGCATCGCCGAAAAGTATCTCCCATCGTTACAAATCCTCAACCCCAACGTCGACGCCACCTTCCGCTTCATGACCTGCGACTGGGACGGCCGCATCCGCATGGACTGCTCCTGCCCCTACGCCATGGCCTCCATGATCGCCAACAAGGAAAAATACGACGTAGCCTTCGCCGCCGACACCGACCACGACCGCCACGGCATCGTCACCCGCACCACCGGCCTCCTCAACCCCAACCACTACCTCGCCGTCTGCATCCAGTACCTCTTCACCAACCGCCCGCAGTGGTCCGCAAACGTCGGCATCGGCAAAACCCTCGTCTCCTCCAGCATCATCGACCGCGTCGCCAAAGGCCTCAACCGCCCCATGCTCGAAGTCCCCGTCGGCTTCAAGTGGTTCGTCGACGGCCTCATCGACGGCACCCTCGGCTTCGTCGGCGAAGAGTCCGCCGGCGCCACCTTCCTCCGCCGCAACGGCCAGGTCTGGACCACCGACAAAGACGGCCTCATCCCCGGCCTCCTCTCCGCCGAGATGACCGCCCGCACCGGCAAAGATCCCGGCCAGCTCTACGCCGAACTCACCGCGAAATACGGCAACCCCGTCTACGAGCGCATCGACGCCGCAGCCACCAAAGACCAGAAAGCCAAACTAGGCAAACTCTCGCCCACGCAGGTCACCGCCAAACAACTCGCCGGCGAACCCATCACCGCCATCCTCACCGAAGCCCCCGGCAACCACGCCCCCATCGGCGGCCTCAAGGTCACCACCGAGAACGGCTGGTTCGCCGCCCGCCCCTCCGGCACCGAAGACGTCTACAAGATCTACGCCGAATCCTTCAAGGGCAAAGACCACCTCAAACAAATCCAGACCGAAGCCCAGACACTCGTCACCGCCGCGATCGCCTGATCTCCGTCCTAACGCACTTCGCCGCCAGAGCACACTTCCATGCCCTGGCGGCGAATCCTTCCAATCTTCCATGTCGCTCTTACGCCTGCTTCACAAACTCCAGGTCCAGAGTGATCTTGATATCCTCGCCAACCATCAATCCGCCAGCCTCGAGCGCGGCATTCCAGGTCAGCCCGAAGTCTTTGCGATTGATCGTCGTCGTCGCTTCCACGCCAATGCGCGTGCCGCCCCACGGATCCTTCGTCGCCGCAGACGGTCCCTCCACGTCGAACTGCACGCTACGGGTGACACCCTTGATCGTCAGGTCGCCCGTGACCACAAGTTCCCCATCCGTCTTCACCGCGATGTGCGTCGACTTAAGGTTCATCGTCGGAAACTTCTCGGCGTCGAAGAAATCCGGACTCTTCAGGTGTTCATCGCGGTTCTCATCCCGCGTGTGGATCGATGCAATCTCGATCGCAGCCTCCACGCTCGACTGCGTCAGATCAGTCTCATGCAGCGACAGCGTGCCGGTAACCTTAGTAAATTGACCCTTAAGGTTGGAGATCATCATGTGCTTGACCTTGAACTCGACAACCGAGTGAGTCGAATCGACATTCCAGGTAGTAATGGCGGGAGCAGTAACAGTGCTCATAGTATTGTGTCCTTTTCAGAATTCCGATGGTGCTGTTCGAATGATTGGATACGTTGCAATGAATTTTGTTGCAACAACATAAGGTCAAAAAAATTAGCCGGGCGGTTGGCGGGCAAGGCGCAGCAGATCCGCCAGAAGATTCAAACGTTCAATCCCAAGGTGCCCCAGGAGGTCGCGATGGGCCGCAAGCATGGGTTCATCCAGCCGCCCCAACAACTCCAGCCCCTCCTGAGTAATCCGCGTCAATACCGTCCGCCTATCCTTGCTCTCCCGGCAACGAGAGACCAGCGATCGCTTCTCGAGCCGGTCCAGCAGCCGGGTAATATCCGAGTCGCGCGTCACCATGCGGTTGCTAATCTCCCCGCACGGAAGTCCCTCCGGCGCGCCCCGCAGAATCCGCAGCACGTTGTACTGCGCCGAAGTAAGATCCTCGGTCTTCATCACCTGCGCAAAGCGGTGCGACAGAGCTTCCATCGTCCGCATCATCTCAAGATGCGTGACCTCTTCCGGGAAGAGAGCCCGGCTTTGGCCTTTGAATCGACTTTTGATGGCTGCTATTCATCTACCTTTCAACAATAGTCGTTATCACAAATATTGTCAAGAGGAATAATGCATTGCCAATTTCAACGAAACAGCTCAGCCGGACGAACGTATAAACCGCCTCACTCGGCTCTGCCCGACTACGGCACCTTCAGAAATTCCCCAACCCCAAGCGCAGACCGCGTAAACCGCGTCTCATAGATCGATCCCTTGTAATAATCCACATGATTGATCCTCACCCCAACCGACGAATGCCCCGGTCGCTGTGGCGTCAGATGCACCTCACCCTCGCCCTGCAACTCATCCCCCACATAATTCCTCAGCATCTTGCCGTCATACACCGTCGTCACGCGATACCACTTTCCAAACGGATACTTCTTCTCACAATTCAGCAGCGGCAACCTCTGCCCACCCGAAGTAGCAAAGCTGTCCAGGCACCACTGCCCATCACGAATCCTAATCTCGAACAGCATGCGTTCTTCCGCAACATCCTTGCCCGTAGCCGGATCGATCGACTGCAGATGAAATACCCTCTGCTCCGCTCCCCCATCCGCATCCGGCTTGAAGATCATCTCCCACGTCCAAGTCTCCGCCCCGGCAAGCGGATGCACATCGACGAACAGCGCATCGTCCACGCCATTGAACGCGATCGCCTTCCCCATCGGCGTCTCAATCACCTGCGGATGCCCCAGCACCTTCGTCGCATGCCCACCCAGCTTCGCTACATCATCAAACCGCCACGTAACCTGCTTCGCGGCCTCCTGCGCCATCACAACCCCGCACAAAGCCAGCACAAACACTGCCGCGACAACTGCGCACAATCCGGGTGCCCCATTCATGCGGTCTCATGCGCATGAGTGGGCCTTCGTGCGAAAGCACGAACCGCTTTCTTCACTGAACCACCCGCCGCTTCGCCTTCAACAAAACATCCACCGCCTCAGGCCGATCATCCCAGAAATCCAGCCTCACCCTTCCATCCGGCAACTGCGTCACCGTCGCCGGCTCCGCACTCTCCGTGCAATACCACCCACTCGGCAACACCACTGCATTCCGCGGCCTTCCTAAACTCCGATCAAACACCAACTCATCCCCATCCAGCCGGTAACTCACCGGAGCCGTATACGTCTCAGCAATCCTCAGCCGCAACGTCTCTCCTGCCTTTACCGGAGCCGGAAACGGAATCACCACCACCCTGTCCTTCGGATCCACCGTCTCACCCGCATTGATCTTCGAAGCCACCATCTCCGCCCCGCTCATCTCCTCCGTCTTCAACTTCTCGCCCGTATCCAGAATGTAAGCCGACGGATTACTCGCCACACTTCCCGTTCGCACCACATTCGCATATCCATTGATCCCCGGCCGCGACTCCGTGTAGTCGTGGTACAGGCTGAACGCATGCGTCTCCGGCTGCTGCAAAAAATAAACAATGTCGCGATCCTGATACGCCCGCTCCGACAACCGCGCCCGCTCCGACTCACCCGCAAACGGCGACTCCCAGCTCTTATCCTTCGTCAACTCCTTCGGCATCGCCGCCGCACCCGTCTGCGCATCCTTCACCGCCTTCAGCACCAGCGGAGCCTCACCCGTACCCGCATGCATAAAGCTGATCGCGATCCGTCCATCCTTCTCCGTTCGTATCTGCGACGGCACCGTCAGCCCCACCACCTCATACCCCGCCGGCAACACCACCTTATTCCGCCTTATCCCCAGCGGACGATTGAACACAATCGTCTTCCCATCCACGTAGTAGCTCTTCGCATCCTTGTACGTCTTCACAATCACGACTCGCCCCTGCCCGTTCTCCGGAACCGGCCGCGCCAGCGTCACCTTGATGTAATCCGTACCAGCATCCGCCTTCGCCATCAGCGGATCCTTCTGCGCCTCCACCCCGCTCACCACCTCAAACTTCAACGGCGCACCGCTCATCGCATCGAAGACACTCTCATCGCTCGCGACACTCCCTTTCCGAATCGGGTTATAAAAGTACTTCGCCCCCGCCGTCGTCGCCGTCACTTCGTAATAGATCTTGAAGCTCGCCGTCTCAGGCGCCAGCAACTCATACCGCGTGTACTCATCCGTCTCAGTCTGCGCTCCCGTCGCCGAAGGCAACACCACGGGATCCTCTCGCCTGCACGTACGCTTCTGCATCGATCGACAGCGCAGCACAGAACACCAATACAGCGCCAACCAACTTCTTCATAGGCATGCTCCGAGCATACGGCCTCCGTTGTCGCATTTCTATTTTGGATCCACACTTGTCGTTGCTGTTTCCATCCGCCACCAACCTCAAAAACAGCGCCACCCTGAGCGAACAATACTGTGTCACCTTGAGCAAACAAAAAACAGTGTCATTCTGAGCGAAGAAAAAACCGTGTCATCCTGAGCGAAGTGGCTCACGCACTTTGTGAGCCACGCAGTCGAAGGACCTGCCATTTCCTATTTTGGATCCACACTCATTGTTGCTGTTCCCTTCGCCACCAACCTCAAAAACAGTGCCGTCCTGAGCGAACAATACTGTGTCATCTTGAGCAAACAAAAGACAGTGTCATCCTGAGCGAAGAAAAAACCGTGTCATCCTGAGCGAAGTGGCTCACGCACTTTGTGAGCCACGCAGTCGAAGGACCTGCATTTCCTATTTTGGATCCACACTCATTGCTGCTGTTCCCTTCGTCACCAACCTCAAAAACAGTGCCGTCCTGAGCGAACAATACTGTGTCATCTTGAGCAAACAAAAGACAGTGTCATCCTGAGCGAAGCGTAGCGAAGTCGAAGGACCTGAATTTTCTCTTTACCTGCCCACAAAACACCGCCCCTACATCCCCCAAACGGGAGCTCAAACTACCACCTTTTGGCCACGCAACAACCTCCAATCGCGTCTAATCTACAGACGTCTGAAAAAGGAGATGTTTTCATGCAGGTTCAGATAAACAGCGATAACACGATCTCAATGCATACCAAGCTCTCCAACTCCATCGGAGACTATATCAACAGCCTCCTGCAACGATTCGACCCTTACCTCACTCGCGTCGAAGTTCACCTCACCGGCGAAAACATCAAAACGTCAGGCGCCGGAAAATCCGATCCCCAACACAAACGCTGCGTGCTAGAAGCCCGCGCCAAACGCCACCCCTCCCTCGTCGTCACCAACAAAGCCACCGACATCGATGACGCCTTCTCCGGCGCCGCAGCCAAAATGCACCGCCAGCTCGAAACCACCTACGGTCGCCTCGCCGACAAGCGTCGCCGCAAACACAAGATGGAAGGCCGTCTCTCGGCCCTGCAAACACGTTCCATTGCCGAATAGCAAAAATGTTGTCAAGCCCCACCGCCACCTAACCCTATACCAGACAACAACATCCACTTGGCGTATGAGTTATGGTCAACCGGCTATAATTAGATCAGGACAGCAGAAAAAGCCCCGGAACTACCGGGGCTTTTCCTATTCCAACAAGCTCTTTGATATCAATACTTTGCAATATATGCGACTTTACCTCACATAAAGTCCAAGCCTAACTCCAAACGGATCTAGACTTTGCACACTTTTAGCCGGGGTGGGGCCTACCGCGAGAGTCGCACGCCACCAAGCACAGTAATAGGAGAACCAAGCGTAAGGATCGGGGTCTTTCCCGCCTCCAATGGCTGGTTCAACAGATTCTGGATCCCGCAGTACATCTGCCATCGCCGTCCGAAGTTATGCTCAGCGAAAATATCCACCTGCGCATATCCCGCAAGCCTGTACTGGTTCGCCGAATCGTCGAACTGATGTCCGCTGCTCCGCAGATCCAGACTCAGAACTCCCAGCCGCTCTCGCTCGAACCGCACCTGCAGCGTCGCCATGTTCCGCGGCACCTGCGGCGTCCACTTCCCCACCAGCGCCGGATCCGCCTGGAACTTCGTCACCGTGGAAAACGCCAACTGGTACCCGCCGATCACCGACATAAACCCAGTCGGCTGCAACGCCCACTCCACCGCCAGCCCCTGACTCGTCAACTGCCCCAGATTCTCCCGCATCAACAGCGTGGCAGTAGGAGTCGAAGCCAACGTCACCGTCGACACCGGCCGATTCACCTGAGTCCAGAAGTAGCTGCTGCGCACCGACCCAAACCTCTCCAACCCCACCAGCGCGCCCCCCTCAGCCCCCGTCGCCCTCTCCGACCTCAAACTCGCATTCGGCAACGTAATCTGCTGCCCCACCTGCCCCTGGCGATAGAGCTCATTCATCGTCGGCCCGCGAAACGCTCGAAACCCCGACGCTGTCAGCGATAGCGTCCCCGTTAATCTTCTTCACCACCCCAAGCCGCGGATCAAAGACGTCTCGCTGATATCCGGCAGCGGACTTCGGTATTCCTCCCACCTGGTGCGCATCGAAACTGCCGAAGTGATCGTACCGCGAGGAGAACGCAATCGACCACGTCGCCGGCTGCCACAGCACCTCGCCATACACGCCCTCGCCCCGCTGCCGCGAACTCAGACTCATCTCCGAGATCTCCTCCAGGTCAGTCCCGCGACTATCCAGCACATCACCACCCGCCACCACCGTCCACTGCCGATAGCTCCGAGCCCACTGCACCGCCCCACCCACCTGCTGCGAAGGATCCACGATGCAACCCCGTCAACACCTCCTTGGTTCGCGTCGCATTGATCGCAGAAAAACTCTGTCGAAAGTGTTCCTCCGTCCCATAGAACCGCACCAGAAACCTTCCCCCATCTCCCCCTGACCAATCGCTTCCCGCAAGATACCGCCAGATCCGAGTCGCGTTGGTCTGCAACGGCGTCCCGTTGCTGCGAGCCTCATTCATCACGTTGCCCCGGACAAACACATCTCCATCCGTCCCCAGACTCCGCCGCAACTCCACCCTCCCATCCTGCGAGTGAACGTTCGACGGCACATCCACCGGCCCCCGAAACTCAGGCGCCGTCAAAATATACCCACCCGTCCGAAACAGACTGCTAGCCGCCAACCCACTCCACCCGCCGCGCCCCCGCAGTCAGCAACCCATCCGCAAGCGCACGTATCCTCACTCGCCCCCGCCACATTCAACCCAAAATCAAAACTCTTCGGCACCACCGGAACCACATCGATCACACCGCCAATCGCACTCGATCCATAAAGATCCGACGCTCCCCTCGCATCAACTCCACATCCCGAACAGCCAGCGCTGGAATCTCATCCCAATGAATCCATCCGCCATACGCATCATTCAACGGCACCTGGTCGGTCAGCACCAGCGTACGGCTCGCCGCCGTAGACCCCAGCCCCCGCAGCGTCGTCCCCTCCGTAGTCGGATTCGCCACCCACGAACTCGTTCTGCCGGAACAGTTGAAACCCCGCCACCTGCCGCAGCCGATCATCCAACGTATACCCCGGAGCCTCGCGCAACTGCTCGCCCGTCATCGTCCGCACACTGCTCGCACTTGCATCGAGCGCCAGCGGCGATCGCGCGGCCGTGACGTCCACCTCTTCCGAAACACCGGCCACGCGCATCACCACAACCAGACTGACTGTCGTCCCCCAGAGCCTGCACCACGCGAACGAAACCGTCGCGTGTTATCTTCAACCATCCCAGGCGTTTCTGCGCTTACAGTCGCGCATCCACTGGCATCGCTCACAACCACCTGTGACGAGTCACCCTGAACCTGCACTCGCGCACCCACGATTGGCTGTCCACGCTCATCTTGAATGCAGACCTGAACCGAATGCGCACTAGCGAACAGCGGCAATGCGTTCGACAACATGCAAGTCATCGCCAGAAGCCAGAATTGCACGCAGTGCTCGCATTGACTACAATCCTATCTTCAGATCAGTTGCGGTACTCGATACGTCTTACTGACACATCGCTGCTCGCGCCGTGTTACTCTTCCGCCGAAAGACCGAATCCACCATGGCAACCACCCGCCGCATCTTCTGCACAGCAAGCCGCAACGCTTCTCCTCACGCCGCGTCTGCTTTTGTCCCAGTCTGCGCCAACAGCGCGCCCCAATGTTGCAGCCATCGACCATGACCGAATCCTTCAGGCTGCAGCGCGTTTCCTCACGCAAGTCGCCAACTCCACTCACTACACTTCCGTGTCCTCGCAGCCCAGGCACGCCACACGACTACTACTCCGAGGCCGAAGACTACTGGCCCGACCCGTCAAACCCCACCGGCCCCTACGTCATTCGCGAGCGGCCCTGCCAACCCGGACGCCTTCGTCGCTCATCGTGATGCGCTGCTGAATTTCAGCATCTGCGTTCCGGCGCTGACTGCGGCTTTTGTGCTTACAAACGAATCGCGTTATGCCCAGCAGGCTGTGACTCATCTGCGGGCGTGGTTTCTTGATCCGGCGACTCGCATGACGCCAAGCATTCTTTACGGGCAGACGATTCCTCCTGCGAAGACGGGGCGGCCTGAAGGGGTGGTGGAAGCTGTTCATTTGGCGGAGGTTGTTCAATGTCTGCCGTTTCTTGAGTAACTCTGAGGCGCTTCGCGAGGAGGATCTCGCTGCGCTTGCAGAAGTGGTTTGCGGAGTATTTTGAGTGGCTCAATACTTCGCGGCTGGCGGGGCTTGGCGCGGGATACCAAGAGTCATCATGGAACTTCGTGGCTGCTGCAGGCGGCGGCGATTGCGCATCTGACGCAAAATACTGATGATGCGCCACTTACTACGCTTCGCCATCAGTACAAATCGAGCACGATTCGGGCGCAGATTGTGGCGGATGGGACGTTTCCTCATGAACTTACTACGCCAAATCCTTATCGCAATACGCTCTTCAATCTGGATATGATGGCGGGAATATGTGTTTTGCTTTCAACACGTTTTGAGAGTGTTTGGGAGTATGAGTTGCAGGATGGTCCGGGGATGCGGACTGTGATTGCGCGGCTGTATCCGTATCATTCTGGATCGCGGCACGTGGCCGTATCGCGCTGATGCGCAGTACTTTACGTCTCTGCCGTTCCGGCGGCCCAGTCTGCTGTTTGCGGCGCGGGCTTATGACAGGCCTGAGTATGCGGAGCTTGTGGAAGACTTTGAAGCCGGATCCCACCGATTCCGGAGTTGCAGCAGACGTTTCCGATTCGTCAGCCGCTGCTCTGGGTGACGCGTCCGAAACCGTGAGTTTTGCGATTTTTTTTTGCGTGGTGAGGAGCGCCGTTTTACGAGGGGGTTTTGTGATTTTCGTGGTGCAAAGTGGTGGTGAATTTGTGGTGAATTTGTGGTGGAAGCATGGTGAAACGTGGTGAGTTGATCACCACGTTTTCGGTTACGAAAAACATGCCACTTTTTTGAGATTTATTTTTGGGTCTCTACTTCTTCTTTTTGGACTCGCGGTGCTCGTGGACGATGCCGAGATACTTGCGAGCGCTGTCGGTGACGATCTCGGGTTTTCCTTCGGCCATGGCTTTGTGGTTGACGAGGTCGGAGCCTACTCCGAGGGCGAAGGCTTCGGCTTCGAGGAACTCTTTGGCGGTGCCGAGAGAGACGCCGCCGGTGGGGATCATGTGGATCTGGGGGAAGGGGCCTTTGAGAGCGGTGAGGTACTTTGCTCCGCCCATGGCGCTTGCGGGGAAGACTTTGACGACGTCGGCTCCTGCCTGCCATGCGGTGACGATCTCGGTCGGCGTGAGCGCGCCGGGAAGGACGGCGATGGAGTAGCGGTGGCACATCTCGATGGTCTCGAGGTTGAGGGCTGGGCTGACGACGAACTTTGCTCCTTCGAGGATGCACATGCGGGCGGTCTCGGCGTCGAGGACGGTGCCGGCGCCGATGAGGATGTCGGGGCGCTGCTCGGCTAGTTTGCGCATGACTTCGATGGCGCCGGGAACGGTCATCGTGATCTCGAGGACGGTGACGCCGCCGTCGGCGATGGCTCCGGCTATGGCCATGGCTTTGTCTACGGAGTCGGCGCGGAGGACGGGGACGAGGCCGATTTGTTGGAGGGATTGGAGGACTTCGTGTTTTTGCATTCTGTACTCCTTTCGATTATCTTGATCGTGCTCATAGGGCAGTGTGCCGGTCTTACCGGAAAGACAAAATGCAGGGATCCTTCACTTCGTTCAGGATGACGACTTCGAAAGGTTGGTGGCTAGCCACCGGGAGCCCTTCGCTCATTTCGTGGTGACGTGCTTCGAAGAGGTGTTGGCTCGTCATCGAAACGTGGTCGGTGATCTTTGATCGGATTCCTTGAATAGTGGGATTGGTTTGTCCCAGTCTTCACTTAGGTCTTGCCATAGTGGGTTGGTGGAGATGACGAGCTCTAGCTATTCGGGTGTCGGAGCCAGCCGTTCTTAATTGCTTTTCGCGCTGGATGGCTGCGGTGATTGTAGTGAAGCGTTCCGAAGTAGCACGAGTTTGTTTATGTTGTATCTTGCGGTGTGGCTTTGCGGGTTCTTGTGCGATTTATGTTCGGTGATTCGGTGCATCAGGTCTCGTGGTTACGCCTATGTAGAGTCTTTTGAAGCTGCTTGCGAGGATGTAGACGTAAGCTGAGTTGTCCGGTCTTCATTGGCGTTCAGGTTGGCTGTGTGGAACTACAAATGCGGGGATCCTTCACTTCGTTCAGGATGACGGCATCGATAGGTATTGACTTCGATAGGGTGCTGCGAACGATGCTAACGGCGGAAAAGCCTAGCGTTGGACGCGGGCGCCGCCGCCCTTCATGATGCGCTGGACTTCGTCGAAGGTGGCCATGGTGGTGTCGCCGGGGGTGGTCATGGCGAGTGCGCCGTGGGCGCAGCCGCAGTTGACGGCCCACTCGGGGCCCTTGTCGTTGAGGAAGCCGTAGATGAGGCCGGAGGCGAAGGAGTCGCCGCCGCCGACGCGGTCGAAGATTTCGAGGTCGGGCATGGGGCGGGCTTCGTGGAATTTGCCTTCGTAGTAGCAGATGGCTCCCCAGTCGTTGACCGTTGCGGTCTTGGCGTGGCGGAGGGTGGTGGCGACGACCTTGAAGTTGGGGAAGGTGGCTACGGCCTTCTCGATCATCTTGCGGAAGTTGGCTGAGTCGAGTTCGCCCAGGTGATCTCCGGTACCTTCGACCTCGAAGCCGAGCGCTGCGGTGAAGTCTTCTTCGTTGCCGATCATGACGTCGACGTAGGAGGCGAGTTCGCGATTGACTTCGGTGGCGCGTGCCTTGCCGCCGATCGACTTCCATAGCGAGTCGCGGTAGTTGAGGTCGTAGCTGATGATGGTGCCGTGCTTGCGCGCGGCGACCATCGCTTCTTTCGCGACTTCGGGGGTCGACTCGCTGAGTGCGCAGAAGATGCCGCCGGTGTGAAACCAGCGCGAGCCTTCCTTGCCGAAGATCTCTTCCCAGTCGATCTGGCCGGGCTTCAACTGGCTGACCGCGGTGTTGCCGCGATCGGAGCAGCCGAGAGCGGCGCGTACGCCGAAGCCTCGCTCGGTGAAGTTGAGGCCGTTGCGCGTGGTGCGGCCAACGCCGTCGTACTTGGTCCAGACGAGGTGCGACTGGTCGACGCCGCCCTGCAGCATGAGGTCTTCGAGCAGAGCGGCCGACGGGGTTGTCGGCGAGTGCGGTGACGATGGCGGTTTTGAGGCCGAAGCAGCGGCGCAGGCCTCGGGCTACGTTGTATTCGCCGCCGCCCTCCCACACGTTGAAGCTGGCGCGCGGTGGCTACGCGGACGTCGCCTGGGTCGAGGCGGAGCATGACTTCGCCGAGGCTTACTTCGTCCCACTTGCATTTGTCTTTCGGGCGGATTACAAGGCTCTTGGTTTCGTTTGCAGATTTCGTCACTGGCTCTTCCCTTCCCGGCATAGGAATTCTAATTCCTGATGGTGTAGAGGCGCTCCGACAGAATGCGGGGATCCTTCACTGCCGTTCAGGATGACAACCTCGGTTGGTGTGGCGTTCAGGATGGCGACTCGTCAAGGTAATGCTTTCTACTTGAGATCCGCAATCGCCACGGGGTCCATGTCATCGTAAGCCTGATTCTCTCCGCCCATGCCCCAGCAGAAGCCATAGTTTTTGGTTCCGACGCCGGCGTGAATCGACCAGCCGGGCGACACGACGACTTCTTTGTCGGCGACGACGAGATGGCTTGTTGCATCCGGAGGTCCCATCAGGTGAATGACGCGGTGCGCGGGATCGACGTCGAAGTAGAAGTAGACTTCGCTGCGACGCATGTGGGTGTGGGCAGGCATCGTGTTCCAGTTGCTGCCGGGGGCGAGCAGGGTGAAGCCCATGACAAGCTGGCAGCTCTTGATTCCGTCGCGATAGATCGCCTTGTAGATGGTGCGCTTGTTGCAGGTTTCGAGGCTGCCGAGTTCGAGGCCCTTGAGGTCGGCGAACTTCACCATCGCGGTTGGGTAGTCGGCGTGCGCGGGATAGCTGAGGAGATAGAAGGAAGCGGGATCTTTTGGGTTCTTGCTGGAGAAGGTGACGGACCTGCTGCCGCGGCCAACGTAGAGGCAGTCGAGCTTGTCCATATCGAAGCTCTTGCCGTCGACGAGCACGGATCCGGCGCCGCCGACGTTGAAGACGCCAAGCTCGCGGCGCTCGAGAAAGTATTCGGCGCGCAGTTCGGGTTCGGTTTCGAGCGTCAGCGTCTCGGTTACGGGAACGGCCGAACCGATCACGGTGCGGTCGAGGTCAACGTAGGCAAACTCGATCTCTCCGGGTTCGAACATGCCCTCGAGAAGAAACGTCTCGCGCAACTCTTCGGTGTTCATCAATCCATATCGCACCGCGTCTGCCATCTGATAAAGCCGCATCACTGTCTCCCTTTTCTTTCAATCCAGTTTCGTTGAATCCAGTATAAGAGTTCGTCTTCGTTACAACGCTAATCGCACTGCCGATCCATAGTACTCGCGTGGATTGAATTGTTTCACGGCTTGTATTGCTGGAAAACCGGGCGGTAAGTTCGTACACTCCTGCCATGACCATTCGTCCAGCGAAACCGTCTGATGCGAACGCCATCTGGTCGATTCTCGAGCCTACGATTCGTGCTGGCGAGACCTACACTCTGCCTCGAGATATGGATCGAGAGCAGGCTCTGGCGTACTGGTTTGCTCCGAGCCATGAGGTCTTTGTTGCGGAGGTCGAAGACGAGGTGCTGGGCACGTACTATCTTCGGCCAAATCAGAGCGGAGGCGGCAGCCACGTGGGCAACTGCGGTTACATGACGGCTACGAGTGCCGTGGGGCACGGAGTGGCGACTGCGATGTGTAGACACTCGCTGGAGCATGCGCGGGCGCAGGGATTTTTTGCCATACAGTTCAACTTTGTGGTGTGCAGTAATCTGCCGGCGATTCACCTGTGGCGCAAGTTCGGCTTTGAGCAGGTTGGGCCGCATTCCGAATGCGTTTCTGCATCCTAATCTTGGTTATGTGGATGCTCTGGTGATGTATCGCGTGCTGTAGGCGAATGCGCCTTTTAATTCGGGACGAGTTGATCCAGCTGCAGCGTACAACGTACATTGGCCTAGACATGCAAAACACACCAAACATTCTTGATATCTTTCGACTCGACAATAAAGTTGCGCTGGTTACGGGCTCTGCCAGCGGATTGGGCGCTGCGATTGCCATTGCACTGGCGCAGGCAGGAGCGACGGTAGCGTGCCATGGGAATCGGCGGGCTGCGACGGAAACTGCCGCTACGATCGGTGGAAGCGCTGCGGCGTTTCGCGCGGATCTTTCTTCGACGACTGGGGCCGAGGATCTGTTTACGCAGGTGAAGGAGAAGTTTGGCCGCGTCGATATTTTGATCAATAACGCGGGGACGATTCTGCGGGCGGCTGCGGAAGAGGTGACACTCGCGGACTGGGAGCAGGTGCTGCAGGTGAATCTGACGAGCGTGTTTCAGCTCTCGCAGCTTGCGGCGCGGGACATGATTCCGCGCGGCGGGATTGGCGTGAACTGCGGCAAGATCGTGAATATTGCGTCGCTGCTGAGCTTTCAGGGCGGGATTCGCGTGCCGGCGTACGCGGCCAGTAAGGGCGGAGTGGCGCAGCTTACGAAGGCGCTGGCGAATGAGTGGGCGCCGAAGGGGATTCAGGTGAATGCGATTGCGCCGGGGTACTTTGCCACGACGAATACGGAGGCGCTGCAGGCGGACGAGACGCGCAATCGGCAGATCCTTGAGCGGATTCCGGCAGCGCGGTGGGGTCAGCCGCAGGATCTGGCGGGGGCGGCGCTGTTTCTTAGTTCGCCGGCAAGCAATTATGTGACGGGTACGGTGTTGACGGTGGACGGCGGGTGGATGGGGCGGTAACGTTTTACTGTTCGATCGCCGGTAGATTGCATCCAACCAGGTACAGGAGAAAATCATGCCACAGAGTACGCACGACCGCGCTGCAGAATTTCACAACAAGGCGGCACACGCTCACGAGGCTGCTGCAACGGCTCATGGGAAGGGCGATCATTTGACCGCGCATGAGTTGTCGAAACAGGCGCATGAGCACTCGACTAAGGCCTTTGAGCACTCGAAAGAGGCGTATACGCAGGGTGAGGCTGGGAAGAAATAGTCTGGGCCGCGCAGGCTCGGCCACTACACTGGATTTATGCTTCGAGTGCCCTACGACGAACTGTACATATCTCTTTTTCGCGCGATGCTGCGGCTGGGCATCGCGGAGGATCGTGCCGCGGAGTGTGCGCGGCTCTTCGCTGAGACGACGCGGGATGGCGTTTACACGCATGGCCTGAACCGGTTTCCGCGGTTTGTGGCGTCGGTGGAGAATGGCAGTACGGACGTGAAGGCGGAGCCTACGAAGGTCGCGGGGATGGGCGCGCTGGAGCGGTGGGATGGTCGTCGCGGGATTGGCAATCTGAACGCGAAGACGTGCATGCAGCGGGCGATTGAACTGGCGAAGATGCATGGGATTGGCGGGGTCGCGCTGTCGAACACGAACCACTGGATGCGCGGCGGAAGCTACGGCTTGCAGGCTGCGGAGCAGGGGCTGTTCGCGATCTGCTGGACGAATACGCTGGCGAACCTGCCGGTATGGGGAGCGACGACGCCGACGATTGGAAACAATCCGCTGGTGATTGCGGTGCCTCGCGCCGGTGGGCATGTGGTGCTGGATATGGCGACGTCGCAGTTTTCGTATGGTGCGCTCGCGGCTTACGCGAAGCGCGGGCAGCCGCTGCCGGTGGATGGAGGGTTTGACCTGGCGGGGAATTTGACGCGAGATGCGGAGGCGATTGAGGCTTCGCAGCGCCCGCTGCCGGCGGGGTACTGGAAGGGCTCGGGGCTATCGCTGGTGATGGATATGGTGGCGGCGATGCTGTCGGGAGGACTGGCGACACATCAGATTCCGCTGGACCCGACACGCGAATCGGGGCTGTCGCAGATCTTTCTTGCGATCGATCCGGGGTCGGTGGGGGATGCGGAGGAACTGAACCGGATTGCTGAGGGGATTCTGGAATCGCTGCGGACAGCGAAGCCGGTCGATCCGGCTAAGCCGGTGCGCTATCCGGGAGAACAGACGGTGCAGCTTCGCGAAGAGAATATGCGGCTTGGCGTGCCGGTTGATCCTGAGATATGGGGGCAGATCAGCGGTGATGCGCGTGCTTCGTGATTATCTGGCGATAGGGAATGGGCTAAAACAAGATAGGCGGCTGGGATTATCCCTGCCGCCTGTCGTTTTTGCTTTCTCTATCTGTGGAGTTAGAAGTGGAATCCTAACTCCGCCGTCATTGCGCGGGGTGTGACGTAGTGGGTTCCGCTGAAGGTTGAGAGGAAGTTGTAGAGGGCGTATTTGTTGGTGATGTTGACGGCGGTCAGGCGAAGGCTCCACTTTCGTTTGTCGCCGTTGAAGAGATTGTCTTCTCCAATGGAGGCGTCGAAGAGGCTGCGCGGAGCGATGCGCTGCGGGTTCTTGTCGTTGTTCCCGGTGTTCGGAGCGGGAATGCTGATCAGGCTGGAGGAGAATTCGGTCGCAGGGCATACAGAAGGCAACGCTGCGAAGGGCGTGGCCTTGACGCCATTGCAGATGAGGCCGGCCTGGAACTCCTCGTCGGCGGTTAGAGGCGCACCGAACGCATTCACCATCTTTATGGCAGGCTGTCCATTCAGCAGTGTTGAGGAGAGCAGGCACGGACTGTTGGGGTCCGTTACGCCGTAGCAGGGAGCCGAGCCGGCGACGAGACCACTGTCGTACCGCCAGTTGAAGCCCACCCATGGACCATGCTTTCCGGGTATCTGGTATTGCAGGTGCGTGGTCTGGTTGAAGCGTTCGTCGTGGTCGATGCGGAAGGGATATCCGCTCTGGCCCACGGTGGCTCCGGCGCCGGCGACTTGCGGGGGAAGAATCGAGCAGCCACAGAGGACATGACGACGAAGGCCGAGAGGTTGTGGAAGTTGGGGACGTCGGCGCGAAGGGCAAAGCCTGGAATCTTTGAGTTGTGCCAGTCGATTGGGAACGTGATCGGCGTGTTGCCGAGTACGCTGAAGTCGAATGCGTTATGGGTGTACTTCCAGATGTAGTCGCCGCTGATCACGAGATTTTTGCCAAAGGCTTGCTGCAGCCCGGCGTGAAACTCGTTTTTGAATCCCGGTCGCAGGATGGTGGAGACACCTGGCGAGCAGGCAAGGAAGGGAGCGAGAACGTCATTTCCGCAACCCTCACTGGAGAGCACGAGGTTTTCGTTGAAGGGCGACTCCAGCGTTCGCGCGTATGAGACGCGGAGGACTGTATTCGTTCTTTTGATGCTGTACGAGGTGCCCAGCCGTGGCTCCGCTTGGCGCGCAATCGCCAGACCGTTATAGAAATCTCCACGAATCCCGACGTTGAAGAGCCAGTTCTTTAGCTTGATCTGGTCCTGTGCATATAACGCCAGCTCCTTGATATCGGTGTGGCCGACGAAGAGGTACTGGCCACCGCCGCGGGTCAGGTCGTACGGCAGTAGAACCGAGTTGAAGGTGCCTCCAGCGGTTGGGTCGTTTGAGAACAAGCCCGCAGCGGCGCATTGCGATGGATTGGTGAAGCCCGACTGTGGAGTTCCGCTTCCATCGACGCAGGGCGAGTTGAATGTCGAATTGATGATCCCAAGCGTGTCGTTTTCGTTCAAGAACGTCTGGGAGTAGTTCGCTCCAACCTTGATGTTGTTGATCCCCTTTACGTAGGAGATGTCGGTGTGGACTCCGGCATTGGTAAGCGACCGGTTTTGAGCTATGGTCTGGCTTTGGATTGGTCCCAGATCCGCAAGGGGATTGTTGCTCGGATAGTAGTTGTAATCGTCGCGGCGGACATAAGGTCCGAAGTTGAAGACCGAGGTATCGCCGATGGTGTGCGTATAGCTGGGTGCGATGTCGAAGGTGCCGATCTTCGAGCGCTGATCGGTATTGCCGACGCTGCCGAAGACAGGATTTGCACCAGCTCCGCCAGCGATCACATTCTGCACATTCAAATTGTCGTAGGAGTTCGGTGTTTGAAACCACGAGCGACTGTAGTTCAGGTTGAGGTGAACGGAGTCAACCGCTGTGAGCTGGCGATCGATGCGATCGAAGATGTTAAGTTCGTTGCCCTTGTCGTGGAAGACGACGAACTCTGGGGGGTCGAGAAAACGGCCGGTGTTCAGACCATCGACTTCAATAAAGTTGCCCCAGTTTTTTCCGCCGTAGCTTAGATCGACCGCGCCTGTGGCCGATCCGAACGTGCCGTAGGACGTGGTGACGCTGCCGGTCGGCTTGGTTGCTCCGAGACCCGATCGCGTCGTTACCTGGATCACCAGGGCGGTCTTGCCGCCGAATTCGGCAGGAGGCGCACCGGAGATGACTTCAATCGACTGGACGGAGTTCGAGGGAATCTGGTTGGAGAAGACCTTGCTTTGCTGGTCCGTGATGGGCTGACCGTCGATGGAGAACGAGTTGGAAGCGTGATCTCCGAGGCCATGAAAGAGGCCGTTCGAGTCGGCTGCGACGCCGGGTGAAGACAGCGTAACGAGTGAGCTGAGCGAAGACGACTGGCTCTCGAGGGGAAGCTTGTTGAATGCGCCCCGATCGAGATCAGTGTGGAAGGTCGAGTCACTTTCCAACAGGTCGCCGCCTGCATTGACGTCAACGACAGTTGACGTCGAGCCGATGGCAAGGGCTGTCTTCAGCGTGATGGGAACAACCGACGATACCGATACGTCCTGACTATAGGCGGAAAATCCAGCCATCGTGATGGCGAGATGATAGGGATTGAACGGCAGGTTAGTGAATTGATAGCGGCCCTGATCATCCGATGTTGCGGTTCGTGTGAGGCCGCTCACAGGATTTGAAATGGTGACGGTGGCGCCGGGTACGATGGCTCCTGACGAATCTGTAACTGTGCCGTAGATGGTGCCGGCGCTTCCAGCAGATTGGGCCCATAGACCCGGACTGTTGAATATAAAGACTATTGCAAATGTTGCAATGATGACCCGTCGCATTGACGTGTGCATTTCCTACCCCCTTGAGTTTTAACCTGTGTTTTTTTACGACGTTCTTAAGCGAGAACGTCGACAGGCGGCGGTCGGGTGAAGAGTGCAAACGTAGAAAAGGTCTGGGTCAGCGTGGGCGCAACCAGCGCTTCGATGACCGTTACAACGGGAGCGACGTGCAGCACGACAGGCTGCTCTGCCACCTGCGCGGCGACGTGAGCCGTGACGCAGAGGGAGCAGTCAGTGTGGGAGATGTCCCCTTGCGGATGAACGTGAACGGCCTGGATCGTCCCACAGGCGACGACCAGAGAGATGCAGAGCAGTGCGAGGACCAGCCTCCACGTGCTTTGCCGCATCGATTTTGAGCCAAGACTGAACACGCTAAATCTAATATATCGCAGTATGCCGATGTCTCTTAGACGTGCGCTGAAACCGAATGGTTTCCGTTGCCGCACGGCGAATCCAGCTTAATCGTTACACCAATTGGACTTTCATCTTCTTGGCTCCGCGATCGAGCATGGTGATGCGGAAGCTGCGAATCTGGCCGGCACGAACGGGTTCCGATTTGGCTTCGGCTGGGCGATGGTCCGTTCTTCCAACGAGCTGCGAGCATGGAGCTGAGGTTAGAAAGATCGGCCGCGCCAGTGGACGGCGCCTCCTTCGCGGCGGTCTCGAGAACGAGGCGCGCTTGGGCGTGAATTCCGTCGCCCAGTTCGACTGTTCCCTGCTCTCCGGAGACTTCGATCAGGCGTCCTGAGACGATCTCGCCAACTTTGTGCTCGGCGATGTATTCGTCGAGGCCGGTGGGGACTAACTGCTTCATGCTCAGCTTGAGCTGGCGCTTTTCCTTGTCGACTTCGAGCACCTTTGCCTTGACAACCTGGCCGACGCGAAGGACATCCTGTGGACGCTCGATGCGCTTCTCGGCGCTGATCTCGCTGACGTGGATCATGCCTTCGATGCCGTCGGCGAGTTGTACGAATGCGCCGAACTTGGTGAAGCTGGTGATGGGGCCTTCGACCTGTGAGCCCGCGGGAAACTTCTCGGCTGCATCGGCCCAGGGATCGCCCAGCGTTTGCTTGAGGCCGAGAGACATGCGGCGCTCCGCGAGGTTGACGCCGAGGATCATGACCTCGACGACGTCGCCGGGCTTGACCATGTCGCCGGGTTTTCGGACCTTCTTGGCCCACGACATCTCGGAGAGGTGAACCAGGCCTTCGATGCCGGGCTCGAGTTCGACGAAGGCGCCGAAGTCGGTGACGCGGGTGACTTTGCCGCGGATACGCTCGCCTGCGGTGTACTTGCTCGGCGACGGCGTCCCAGGGATGGGGCTGCAGCTGCTTCATGCCGAGCGAGATGCGCTTGCCGGAGGGTTCGACCTTCAGGACCTTGGCGTCGATCTGCTGGCCGACCGTCAGGACGTCGGAGGGTTTTTCTACGCGGCTCCATGCGATGTCGCTGATGTGGAGGAGGCCGTCGACTCCACCGATGTCGACGAAGGCTCCGTAGTCGGCGAGGCTGCGCACGGTGCCGGAGACGATGTCGCCTTCCTGGATCTCGGAGTAGCGGCGTTCTTTGGTGGAGCGATCTTCTTCTTCGGTGACGGCGCGGCGATCGACGACGATGTCTTCTTCCTCGGCGTCGAGCTTGATGATGCGGCAGCGGATCTCCTGGCCGACGAGTTTTTCTATTTCGGCTGCGTCGCGGGCCCCGCTGCGCGAACTTGGCATAAAGGCGCGGACGCCGACGTCTACGCTGAGGCCGCCCTTGACGACTGCGGTGACGGTGCCGATGATGACTGCCTTGTCGGCGAAGGCCCTTTCGAGCGCGGTCCAATCTTTGGGGGTTTCGACGCGAAGGCGGGAGAGTTCGAGGTAGCCCTCTTCGTTGCGGCCTTTTATCGAGACGAGGAGTTTGGTGCCGGGCTCGACTGTCTCCTTTGCGTTCTCGAAGACAGATATCGGCAGGACGCCTTCGGATTTGAAACCGATGTCGACGAAGACGAGGTCGGCGGAGACTGCGACGACTGTTCCGGAGATCTGCTTGCCGCCTTCTCCGGAGCGGTGCGAGTGGCTCTGCTCAAACTGCGAGAGGATGGTATCGAAGGATTCGGTTGACTCGGTGGGATCTACGGATTCGACGGAGGGATCGTTCTCTGGAGTGTTCGGGTTGGACATGAAAAGCGGCGGGCCTCGATTTTCCCTGATTTTGGCTAGAATATCACCGCTTCGCAGATAACTATATCGAGAGAGCGCGCTGCAGGGTGATGGGTGTGGAGTTGATTTGCGATTTGATTCGCCGTGGCGTGCTTTCTCACTTAGCGCTGTTCTCATGTTCGAGACATCGATCAGGATGTGCCTCAGAGGCTTACTGCTGGCAACGGTGATTGCGGGAGTAACGCCTCCTGCTGCGCGGAGTCAGACGGCTGCTCGCGATTCGATACGGATTACGCCGGAGGATCTGACGAATGGAGCGCCTTGTGTGTTGAGCGTTTCCTTGGTTGAGGAGGCGTCGACTGTGACGGGCAAATGGCAGGGGCATCCCGTTGCGTTCTTTTTTAGAGGAAGCCGACGGACTTGGTACGCGGTCGTCGGCGTGGATGTGGAAGTGGCTCCAGGCAATTATCCGTTGGCGGTTGAAGCTGATCTTAAGGATGGGACGCATGTTTCGCTGCATGAGGACGTCGCGGTCGGAGAGGCTCCGTATGAGAAGGTGCCGTTGAGCGTGCCGGACAAGTTTGTTGAGCCCGATGCCGCGGCCATGAGAAAGATTGCGGCGGACAAGGTTGTGAAGGATCGGGCGTTCGCCAACTCGGCGTCGAGGCCGCAGTGGACGGGTGACTTTCTGCCGCCCCTGCACCGAGCGCCGGAGTCGGATTCGTTTGGCAATCAACGGCTCTTCAACGGGAAGCTGGCCAGCGTGCATCGCGGGCTTGACTATCATGCGAAGGCGGGGACGCCGGTTGCGGCGATCAACTCGGGCCGCGTTGTTCTCGCGCAGCCGCTGTACTACGAGGGGGGATGCGTCGTCGTCGATCATGGGCTGGGCCTGATGAGCGTGTATATGCATCTGTCGAAGATTGAAGTGGCGGTTGGGAGCAGGGTTCGTCGAGGCCAGGTGATTGCGCTAAGCGGTGCGAGTGGTCGGGCTACAGGGCCGCATTTGCATCTCGGAGTGCGGTGGGAGGGCAGTTATCTCGACCCGGCCAAACTATTTCTGATCAAGATGCCCGCAGCTAAATAAGAAAAGCTAGGGGTTCGGATTGATTGGGGCTTTGTCCTCTTCGAGTTCGGTGCCGAAGAGCTTGCGCAGAGGCCGCTGTATCGCCCGCAGCAGCGCCCGAGCCGCGAGGATTGTGGCGCCGAGGGAGACCAGCGCGATGGACGCCGCGATGAATGGATGGTGCGTTGCAAACCAGGTGAGGCCGACGGCTGCGGCATCTTCGGTCGTGCTTAGGGCGATGTTGGAGATCGGCTCCGGGCTGGGCGTGACGGCAGCGCGAAGAGCGGTCTTCGAGCTGTGGGCTGCGAGCGCGATGACAGCGCCGATTGTGGTGGCGAGAATCTGCATCTGCGGCGTGAGTTGCGAGCTGGCGTGATACGCCACCAGAGCAGCGATGGGGACGCGGACGACAGTGTGGAGTCCGTTCCAGATCACATCGAAGCCGGGAATCTTGTCGGCGACGAACTCCATCGCGAACATGATTCCGCAGACCACCAGAATCCATGTGTGGCCGAGCGCATCGAGGCCGGGAGGCAGCGCCACCCATTGCGTCCGGGCAAGAATACCCAGCGTCAGCACGGTCGCGTAGATATTCAGGCCGGCCGCGAAGCTGGCAGCAACGACGAGCGCCGTGATGTTAGACGGGCTGAAGTTCATTTGCCTGAAAGTGTACAGGGTTCGCGGAGAGCTATACGGTTTTTATTCGTGTTCAACGACGACTAGCGGCGGACGGTTCGCTTGATCTGGGCGTACTGCAGGAGGATGAAGCTGTCGGTCATACCGGCGATATAGTCGGCCACGACGCGGGCTAAGCCTTCATTCTCCACCTCTTCGAAATGGCCCACGGGAAGTTCTTCAGGATCGTTGATCCAATGCTCGAAGAGTGCCGTGACGACCTCTTCCGCCTTGTCGTGCTCGGTTTCGAGGGGCTCGCAGGTGTAGAGCGTGTCGTACAGATAGCGCTTTTCCTGGAGGCGCTCCGCTTCTACCTGAGGTGAAAAGGTAGCGAGCCGCGAGGGATGGCGGCGGATGTCGTCGAGAGAGTCGGCTCCGATTGCCTGTGTGTTGCGTGCGGTCGTTTCGATCAAGTCGTCGGTAAGGACGTTCTGCATCAGTTGGAGCGCCTCGTTGAATAACAGCTTTTCGTCGACGCCGGCGTGCTGTTTTTCGACAACGCGATAACAGCGTCCGAGGATGTCGCAATGTTCGCGGATGTGACCAACTTCGAGGAGGCCCGACTCTACGCCGTCGTCGAGGTCCGCGGTGAGGTATGCGATCTCATCAGCGAGATCGATCAACTGCGCTTCGAGGGGCGGTCTTTGGTCGAGGAAATATTCGCCAAGCTCAGGGTGCTGCGGCGATGCTGTAGTCGCGCGAGTGCTTGATGATGCCCTCGCGGACGCCGAGCGTAAGGTTGAGTCCGCGATGCGCTGCGTAGCGCTGCTCGAAGTGCTCAACGATTCGCAGCGCATGGAGGTTGTGATCGAACCGGCGGCCATGACGGGTGAGACAGCGATCCAGAGCGCGTTCGCCGGCGTGGCCAAAGGGTGGATGGCCGATATCGTGAACCAGCGCAAGCGTCTCCGCCAGATCCTCGTTGAGGTTAAGCGTGGCTGCTACGGCGCGGGCGATCTGCGCGACCTCGATGGTGTGGGTGAGACGGCTGCGAAAGTGGTCAGAGGCGCGGCTGGTAAAGACCTGGGTCTTCCCTGCCAGCCGGCGGAAGGCGCGGGCCTGCACGATGCGCTCGCGATCACGCTGGAACGGCGTACGCGTAGGGCTGACGGGTGCGGGATAGACGCGGGTCAGGAGGAGATCGTTACGATCTCCGGCGACCGCACATCGATGGAGATCGATTGCCATAGACAGATTAAAGTGTAATGGCAGACGCCATCACGCGTTGTATTCGCTGAAGCGATTACTGTTGTTTGGCCGGTGTGCCTGCTTTGGCGAGCTTTACCCGAGCGTTCTCGAGCTTGTGCTGCACCTTGGAGACATCCGCCGGATCGGCGTCCGCGGGCAGCGAGCTGGCGTACTCGGTCATCGACCGCTCCCACTGAACCACGGCCATCTTCAGGTTGCCGGTCTTCTCGTAGACCTCTCCGAGATGATCGTGAACCGTAGGATCGGCATTGCTGCGCTCATTGGCTTTGCGCAGATTCTCTTCCGCGAGGGCATACTGACCGGACTTGAAGTAGACCCAGCCGAGCGAGTCGAGAAACGCGTAGTTCTGCGGATCGAGATCGACGGCCTTGCGGATCAGGACGAGCGCTTCGGGCAGCCGCACGCCACGGTCGGCGAGCATGTAGCCGAGATAGTTGAGCACGGTCGGGTTCTGCGGATCGATGGCGAGCGCCTTGCGGAACTCAGCCTCTGCTTCGTCATACAGCTTCTGGCGGTCGTAGAGCGAGCCTCTCAGGAAGTAGACGTAGAGCTTTTCGTCCGGCTTGGTTGCGAGCGCATCGGCGCTGTTCAACTCTGCCGAGGCCTCCTGCCAGCGCTTCAGCCTTGTGTAGATCGTGGCGAGGGCGAGATGCGAGTCGCGTTCGTCGGGCGTGCCCTTCGTGATTGCGAGCTGCGCCTTGGCGAGCGCAATTCCCTGCTCGACCTGACCGGTATCGGCGAGTTGACCGGCGTACATCAACTGGATGCCGTGATCGTTCGGCAGCGCCTTCGCTACGTCGGCCGCGACGGCAGTTGCCTCTTTCCACTGGTGTGCGTCGCGGTAGGCATCGATCTGGCCGGAGTAGCCGTTCTTGACGTAGTCTCCGCCGAGCACCATCAGCTTCTTGTAGGTCGCGACAGCCTCTGACGTCTTGTTCTGCTCGCGGTAGATGATGGCGAGGCGGTCGAGGAAGATGGAGCGGTTCGTCTTCTCTCCGTCGGAGTATTTGCCGTCGGCCCGTTCGGTGTCCGAGACGAGTTTGGTGAGAACCGCGATGGCATCGTCATAGCGGCCGAGCGAATCGTAGATCAGCGCTTCGTTATAGGTGAGTTCGAGGGAGTCGGGAGCCAGCGGCCTCGCCTTCTCCAGGGTCTTCAACGCGTCGTCGTAGTGTCCCTGGCGGCGTTGAATCTCGGAGATGCGGACCTGCGACTGCGCATCCTGCGGCTCGGCAGCGACGATGCCGTTCAGTACCTTCAATGCCTCGTCCAGCTGGCCGTCGGCAAGAAGCGCGTTCGCGAGGGCACGCTCGGTGTCGAGATTGTCGGGCTCGAGGTCCAGCGCGCGATGATAGGCGGCGACGGCCTCTTTATTGTTCTTCAGCTGCTCGTAGCTGGCGCCGAGGGCAAACTCAATGCGCGGCGAGCGGTCGTCGACGGGAATAGCGTCGAGCACCTCGGCGGCGCGCTTCGGGTCTCCCTGCTCGCTGTAGAGGCGGGCCATGTTGAGCGCGACTTCTTCGGAGTTTGCATCGAGCTTCTGCGCGAGCTTGAACTGCGCCTCAGCCTTGGCGGAATCATGGTTCAGACCGTAGAGCTGGCCGAGCAGAAGATGAGTTTCAACGTCGTCAGGCTTCAACTGCGCGAGCTTCTCGTATTCGCCGATGGCAAGCTGCAGCATCTGACCGGACTGCGCGCTCTGCATGTCGCCAAGCGACCGGAGGTAGACCTTGCCGAGCAGCGCGTGGGCTTCGAGGTCGTCGGGATCCTTGCCGACCTGATCCTGCGCGGCTGTGACGGCTTCACGGATGCGGCCGATCTTGAAGTAGAGGTCGGCGAGGCCGTCCTGCAGGAGCTTGGAGTCGGGGTCGGCGTCGAGCGCCAGTTTGTACTGCTCGACAGCCTGCGAGGCGTAGTCGGAACGGCCCGCGTTGACCGCCATATCTTCGTAGAGCCGCGCCAGGCCGTAGTGATAGTACGAGGACGCTCGATCGGGCGAGGTCGTTGCTTTGGCAGGAGCGGCAGCGTGAGTCGCCGCGGCGGGGGCCTGGGCAATCATCGTCTGGGCTGCGAAAAACAGGGCAGCAACGGGAATCAGACGGAGATGGCGAAGAGAGGAGGCACGCGAGAGCGGTGTCATGAGTTTAGATTTCCTGTGCCGACGGAATGGAAGCCGAAAGCTTGTATAGCCATAGCCAGACAATCGTTAGACGAGCCACCAGCAGATTGGATGCAGGCGGCACAGACCGGCCGTTTGCGCAGCATGCACGTGATTATATCCACCATTTCAGCAAAATCGCGGTTTTTATCCATGCCGGAAGTGCCTGATGCCGGTAAACACCATAGCCACACCAAGCCGGTCGGCCGCCTCGATGACCTCGGCGTCGCGGACTGAGCCGCCGGGCTGAATGACCGCCGTGGCGCCCGCCTGGGCAATGGTTTCAAGGCCATCCGGGAACGGGAAGAAGGCGTCGGAGGCCGCGACGGTGCCTTTGAGCGGAAGAACGGCCTTCATGGCGCCGAACCGGGCGGCGTCGACCCGGCTCATCTGGCCGGCGCCGACCCCGACCGTTTGGCCGTGGCCTTCGCTGAAGCGGGCGTAGACGATCGCGTTTGATTTGACGTGTTTGCAGACGCTCCAGGCGAAGAGCAGGGCGCGCGTTTCTTCGGGCGTCGGCTTGCGCTTGGTGACGATCTGGAGTTCGGCTTCGGTGATGCGACGGCGGTCGGCGTCCTGAACGAGAAGGCCGCCGGAGACCTGCTTGAGGATTCGCGGCGTCTCCGCCGGGGAGATTTCGATCAGCCGCAGGTTCTTCTTGGATGCAGAAGCGTTCGAGCGCGTCGGGCGTGAAGGATGGGGCGACGATGGCTTCGACGAAGAGCTTCGCGATCTCCTCTGCGGCTGCGGCGTCGACCTCGCGGTTGATGCCGATCACACCGCCGAAGGCAGAGACCGGATCGGCCTCAAGCGCGCGGCGGTAGGCTTCGACGACGGTCGCGCCGGTCGAGGCTCCGCAGGGATTCGTGTGCTTGATGATGACGACGGCGGGCTCGTCGAACTCGCTGACCAGCTCCCAGCAGGCGTCGAGGTCGACGATGTTGTTGTAGCTCAGCTCCTTGCCCTGCAACTGGCGGGCGTTGGCTACGCCTTTGCCGCTGCCGTCGGTGTACAGCGCAGCCTTCTGGTGGGGATTTTCGCCGTAGCGCAGGGTCTTCAGGAGCGGGTCGATGACGCGGATCGTCGGGGGCAGCTGCTCCTGCGAGAAGACGGCCTTGCCGCTGGGCTCTTCGATGCTTTCGAGCGCGGTTGCAATCCCGGCGTCGTAGGCGGCGGTAACGGCGAAGGCGGCTTTTGCCAGCCGCCAGCGCGTGGCGCGGGTCAGGCTGCCGGAGTTTGCCGTCAGTTCTTCGGCCAGCAAGGAGTAATCGGCGGCAGAGGTGACGATCGCGACGTCGGCAAAGTTCTTTGCGGCGGAGCGGACCATCGACGGACCGCCGATGTCGATATTTTCGATGACATCCGCAAAGGAGACGCCGGGGCGCTGCGACGTTTTTTCAAACGCGTAGAGATTGACCACGACCATGTCGATCGGCTCGATCGCATGCTCGTGCGACAGAGGCCATGTGCTCGGCGTTGTCGCGAATATGCAGGATGCCGCCGTGGACCTTTGGATGGAGGGTCTTTACGCGCCCGTCGAGCATCTCGGGAAAGCCGGTGAGGTCGCTGATGTCGCGCACCGGAAGCCCGGCATCGCGGAGCGCACGCGCGGTTCCGCCGGTTGAGACGAGGTCTACGCCGAAGGACGAGAGGACATGCGCAAACTCGACCAGGCCAGTCTTGTCGGTGACGGAGAGCAAAGCGCGGCGAATGGGGCGGAGGTCGGCAGGGGAGGCAGAATCGGTACTGTGTTCAATCATCACTTCTTATTCTAAGGCAGAGATGCGGCGGAAATTGGCTGCGCGCTAGAGCAACGCCGAACCGGTGAGCGAGCTGACATGGTCCACATCGTGCGCGGCGCACCAGCGCTTCAATCCGTTGGCGATGTTCTCGACAGCGCGCGGATCGGCGTAACTCGCAGTGCCCACCTGCACCGCCGTCGCGCCCGCCATCATGAACTCCGCAGCGTCCTCGGCCTTCAGGATTCCGCCCATACCGACGACAGGAATCTTCACCGCCTTTGAAGACCTCGTGCACCATGCGAACCGCGATCGGCTTGATGGCAGGCCCTGAGAGGCCGCCGGTGATATTGGCGATACGCGGACTGCGCGTCTCCACATCGATGGCGAGCGAGACGAAGGTGTTGACCAGCGAAACCGCGTCGGCTCCGCCGTCGTAGGCGACGCGAGCCATCAGGCCGATGTCGGTGACATTGGGCGAGAGCTTCACCATCAGCGGCCGTTTCGCGGCGGCCTTGCATCGCGCTGTCAGCTCCCAGAGCTGCGGCGGGTCGGTTCCGAAGACCATGCCTCCGTGGCTGGTGTTGGGGCAGCTTGCATTCAGCTCATACATCGCGATGCCGGGCGCGTCGTTGAGAATCTGAATCACTTCGAGGCAGTCCGCTGATGGTAAAGCCGAAGACGTTCGCGATGACGACCGTGCTGGTCATCTGCTGCAGCTTGGGAAGCTTCTCCGCGATGAACGCGCGCACGCCCATATTCTGGAGCCCGATGGCGTTCATCATGCCGGCGGCTGTCTCGATGATGCGCGGAGCGGGATTGCCCGCCATCGGCTCGCGCGACAGACCCTTGGTGACGAATCCGCCGATCCGGTCGAGCGAGACGATGTCCTCAAACTCGACTCCGTAGCCGAAGGTGCCGCTGGCCGCGATCACAGGCGAGCGAAACTCAACTCCCGCAATGCTGACGCGCATGTCCGGCCCCTTACTGTGCTGGCTCGCGCTCACCGTGCCGGTTTCCCTTCAACCGGCGATGCGTTCAAACCGGCCTCAGGACGGATCGCCATTGTCAGGACTCGCCCAACGCAGGCGGACGGCTGATTGATCCGCAGAAGCGACGCGAAGGTTGCCGCGATATCCACCGGAGCTACGCGGTCATGATACGTACCTGGGATAAACGGCGAGCCGAAGAACGCCAGCGGCACGTGCCTGTCGTAGGAGTACGGCGAAAAGTGATTTGTTCCCTTGCGAACTGGTTAGCTCATACATGCCTGGCGAAATCATGACGTACCATCCGTCGTTCGGCGAGTAGCTGTGCAGGATCAGCCTGCCCTCTTCGGTCGCGGGAAGCTGACCGGCCGCCATTTGCACCCTTGTGTAGCTGCGGCGAATCATTGGCCGCGGCGGCAGACGGGTCTGGCTGACACCCGCAGGCTCAGGCGGCAGCGTCGAGTCGAGCGCCTCGGGAATCATCTCCGATACTGCTTCTTCCGCTTTGGCCTCGCTTATGCCGGACTGCTGGAATGGTCTGGGGTCCAGCGTCAGGTAGGGCATCGAGCTGCTCAGCATGTACTTCGTCTGTTTTCCAGGAGAGAATTTTTGATTCAGCCGCTCATTGAGCGCCGCGACAAGCTTGCGCAGGTCGAAGGTCGCGGCAGGCATCCCCAAGTTCGCCGCAACCGCCGGTATCGGCGCGATGCCGTGATCTCCGGTGAGCGCTACCCACACGTTATCCAGGCCGCCATCGACATTCTTATCGAGCCATGAGAAAAAGCTGTCCAGTTGGACGTCGACGGCTGAGATCAGCGCGCGCTGCTCGGGCGAATCCGGGCCAACGTCATGGCCAAGAATGTCGGTCGTCGAGATGCTGATCGTCAGCACGTCGGTGACGTCGTGACGCCCCATCTGCTCTCCGGCGATGAGCGCTTTGGCAAAATCGAGGAGGTAGGACACGGAGGCCGGCGTCTTCCCTACTTCGTCGTAAAACTTCCCGGGAGTCGCGCCTGCTTCGTGGAGAGCCTGGTCCCTTCGCCCGCTCGCGTTGAAGGACTCTGCCCATGGCGGCAGCTTCGTGTCCCAGTATGTCGATGTGACGAACCGACCGCTGGCGTGGTCGAGCCAGAAGGCACCTTTCGACGCATGCCCCGAAGTGAGAATGGCAGCGCGATCTTTCAGCGAAATTCCGAACAGCTCCGACTTGCCTTGCGTCGCTAGAACTACTTCGTCGCCGAGCGTCGATGCCTGCTCATTGCGGCGGAGAAGCTCCCACGTCGGTGGACTGGGGGTCGCCGACGATGGCGTAGCGCTCGTCCTCGACGGAGCTCACTGTATGGGTTGTCGAGCGCTTGAAGTCCCACCAGTCATTCATGGAGATGCCGTGGCCGTTGGTGTAGGCGCCGGTTCCGATGGTGGCGTGGCCGGGGGCGGTCATGGTGTTGGCGTAGTCGTAGTAGCAATCGGTGAAGTATGCGCCTCGCTTCAGGAACAGGTTGAAGCCATTTGCGGTCTTGAAGTCGTCGCGGTAGCGTTCCAGATAGTCGCCACGGAACTGATCGATCACCAGCACAATAACCAGCTTCGGCTTTCCGCGTGTACGCGTCTGCCCTCGCCGGCAATACATTGGACAGGGGAATCAGCAGACAAAGCAGAGCAGAGGCAAACTTGCGCATGGCTATAAGGGTAATTGCATGTTGCCGGCATGAGGAAGGATCGTCCCTTTTTCCGATAGAGACGCTAAAATGCTAAGTAATGATCGATCTTGCATTTGTGCGGGCGCAATCTGGCCCTGGTTGAAGAAAAACTGCGCGCCCGGGGCGTGGACCCCGCTGCTGCTCTGGGCGACTTCGCTGCGGTCGACCGCGAACGCCGCGAGGCCATCACGCAGGTCGAGACGCTAAGGCCCAGCGCAACAAGCTCGACCGAAGAGATCGCCAAGCTTCAGCCGCGAAGGCGCGGATGCAACCGCCCAGACTGAAGCAGACGCGCACACTCAAGGCTCAGGTGGAGTCGCTCGAAGCAGCGCGCTGCAACGGCCGACGAACGTCTGCGCGAGATCATGCAGACGCTGCCGAACCTGCCGCAGGACAGCGTGCCCGTCGGCAAGGACGAGCATGGCAATCGCGAGGAAAAAGTCTGGGGCGAACAGCCGAAGTTCGACTTCCCTGCCAAGCCTCACTGGGAGCTGGGCGAAGCCCTCGGCATCCTGGACTTCAATCGCGCCGCCAAGATCTCCGGCTCGCGCTTCGTCGTCCACTTCGGTCAGGGAGCGCGTCTCGAACGTGCCCTCGCCAACTTCATGCTCGACCTCCACACCCGCGAGCACGGCTACACCGAGGTCCTGCCGCCTTACATGGTCAACTCGAAGTCGCTCTTCGGCACCGGGCAGCTTCCCAAAGTTCGCCGAAGACCTCTTCCACTGCGACGACAAAGGAGCCTACCAGCCCGGAGTCTTTCAGGACAGCGATCACTGGCTCATCCCCACCGCCGAGGTTCCCGTCACGAACCTCTTTCGCGACGAGACGCTCGACGAGGCCCAGCTTCCTATCTCCTTCTGCGCCTACACGCCGTGCTTCCGCTCCGAGGCCGGATCCTACGGCAAGGATGTCCGCGGCATGATCCGCCAGCACCAGTTTCAGAAGGTCGAGCTGGTGAAGTTCGCCAGGCCCGAGGACTCGGACGCTGAGCACGAGGCGCTCACTCGTCATGCCGAGACCGTGCTCGAAAAACTCGGCCTTCCCTACCGCCGCATGCTGCTCTGCACCGGCGACATGGGCTTCGCCTCCGCCAAGACGTACGATCTCGAGGTCTGGCTGCCCGGACAGAATCTCTACCGCGAGATCTCCTCCTGCTCGAACTTCGAAGCCTTCCAGGCACGCCGCGCCAACATCCGCTACCGTCCCGCTGGCGCCAAGAAATCCGAGTTTCTTCATACGCTCAACGGCAGCGGCCTCGCCGTCGGCCGCACTTATCTCGCAATCCTCGAAAACTACCAGCAGGCCGACGGCACTATCAGAATTCCCGACGTCCTCGTGCCCTACATGAACGGCGACACGATCATTGGCAAGCAATCGGGCAGGAGCTAAGCTATGCTTCAAAGTTATCAACAGCTACATCTTCTGGGCCTACGAGCGCGGCAGCGTCCAGTACGACATCATGGTGACGGCGATCCTTATCTTCATGTTCGTCTCGCCGCACTTCATCAACTACAAGGACAAGCCGGTCGAAACGGTCGCGCTGCACGCCAGCGAGGTTCTGGTGCGGGAGGCCGGCACCTCCGGCGGAAGCAGCCGCTTCATCTACCAGGTCCGCGCCGAAGACATGGGCAAAGCCTCAACCGACGCGGAACGCCGCGCCGCCATTCTTCGCGTCATCGAACCGATCTCCGGCGAGGTATCGATCGACCACTACGAACCCGTCTACGACGCCCAGGGCAAGGTGATCGCCTACAACGCCTGGGTGCTTCGATGACACCGCAGCGGCAACCCGCATCCAACCACGGGAGCATTCGACTTTATGATCGAACCTTCGCCGCATCGCTGCATCGCTTCTCTTCTCCGCCGCAGTGGCAGTTGTCACGCCAGCCTCTTTGCACGCGCAGCCCAAGCCCGGCCATCTGGACGAGGTCCTCCGCCAGATGGATGAGGCGAGCTTCAAGTTCCAATCTGCCGAGGCTGACTTCCGGTGGGACCTCTACGAGCTCGTCGTGAAGGAGACAACGACCCAGACAGGAACCATCTACTTCAAGAAACAGGGAGCATCAACCGTGATGGGCGCGAAGATCGAGTCGCCCTCGACGAAGTTCATCGAGTTTCGGAATGGGATGCTTCGTCTCTTTGATCCCGGCACCAATCATCTGACAACCGTCGACGCCACAAAGAACAAGTCACAAGTGGAGAGCTTCCTGACAGTGGGCTTCGGCGGCAGCGGCAAGGACCTTGCAAAGGCGTGGACGATCTCGGACCTCGGCGACGAGGTGATCGACGGAGTGCAGACGGCCAAGCTGGACCTGGTGCCGAAAGATCCTGCCGTTCACAACAACTGCACCCACATGACGATCTGGGTCGACCCGGTACGAGGCGTTGAGTTGAAACAGAGCCTCTATATGCCTTCAGGGGACTATCGAACCGCGGTCTACAACAACATCAAGTACAACCAGAAGGTCGATGAGAAGCCATACCAGATCAACACGAACACCAAGACCACGAACGACGAGCACTAAGGTCGTTTCGACGAGCTTTCCGAGTCCGAGCGAAAGAGAAAGCTTGCCCACACGATGAGCAGCGGGAAGAACTCCAGCGTGTAGCGCGGCTCCGAGTTGTCGAGCGTCAGCAGCAGAAGCGCATCGCAGAACGACAAAACCGACCATCGCCGCGACCAAAGGCGCGTGCGGCCCCAAGCCGCTTCGCCGCCATCGCCAGAGGCCGATGCCTCCCAGAACAAAATAGCCAAGGTTAAGCGCGGCCAGAACTGCAGCGAGCAGGGTCGTCTCGCGATGTTCGCGCCACTGCCACCATTCGAGCGGAATCTCCAGCATCTCGGCGCGGGGACGGAAGATCATATTCAGCAGCCGGGCGACGGGCAGAGCGACGTAGTAGCGGAGCGGGTCGTCGTGGATGCGCTCCTCGGCCAGCGCTTCGAAGCGTACGTCGAGCGCCGGCGTGGCGTTGTAGGTGCGGTTGTAGTCGTTCAAGGATAGCTGCGGTCCGGGTGTACTGGTCGTTGGAGTCGAAGGCCCGGGAGGGCAGGTCGCCGATCTCGATGGGCGCGCTGTCGTAGTTCCAGTAGACCTCTTCGGTCGAAGCGAAGTCGATGGCCCAGGTGCGATACCAGCGCTGAAAGCCGAGCGGAACGAACTCTCCGGGGATCGGTCGCGTAACGCGGCGCGAGCGGCTGCAGGACATGGAAGGTTCGCCAGTTCCGCACCGCCCAGGGCGCGAGTGGAAGCACGACGCAGAGGGCGGCGAGTGCGACCGGAAAGGCTCGCTTCGCTAAGTCCGTCGCGAGTCGATGAAGGAGTCGTTGGCCGCCAGACCATCCAGAGCATCGCCGGGATGACCGTCGCGGCGAGCAGCCCTTGCTCCGGACGCAGCAGAACGGCGTAGGCCATGGCGGCGGCAATCAGCCAGAGCCAGCGGTTGAAGCCGAACCCCTGCGCTTCGCCAGCGTTCGAGGCCATAAAACGTAAGCGCGATGCAGGACAGGGTCAGGACTTCGGTGAGCGGAGCGGCGCAGTATAGATCGCCGTAAACGGGCACAGTGCAGAGAGCCACAGCGCGGCCATCGCGGCTCGCCGGCCAAACAGCCTCTCGGCCAGCGCCGCAATCAACACGCAGGTAAAGAGGTCGATCACGCACTGCACGTACATCACGGCGGTGTAGTGGTCGACGCCGAAGATCCCGAAACATGCCATGAGAAAGAGCGGATAGCCGGGCAGACGGATCAGAGTCGGAACAGGGTTGGCGGGCGCCGGGGTGAAGCTGTAGACGCCGTGTTGCATCCAGTTGCGGGCAATGTTTCCATAGATCAGCGTGTCGCCGTCGATGCGGCCCGCATGGGCGACAAACCAGAGACGCAGCGCAAGGCCTGCCGCGAGCGCGAGCGCGGCGTAGATGCCTGTTTTCAACGTTGTCCTCCGGTCATGTCTTTGCATCATACTGGGTGCAGGAACGCGTCCGTATCCGTTCTAAACCTGCGTTGACTCTGACCAATAGCCTGCATACGATGGAGAAAGTCGCATGCGCCGAGCCGCCCGTATTTCCTGATGAACAAACAAGTCTTCTACGACCCACAACGCAAGCGCTGGAAGCGGCTGCGCCGCATCTTCGACCTGCTTGCCCTGCTGGGGCTGGTGCTGGGCAGCGTCTTCGTGGTCGGGCTGATGCGGATGAAGCCGCTGCCGGAGCTGTTTCTGCAGGCGCAGAAGCGAAACTACCGGGCGCTGGCGAATCAGAGTGGCTGTGATCAAACTGCACCGCTCGGCACACCGCAAGACCGACGTGAAGCCGGGCGACGTTCCCCTGAACTCGGGTGAAGGTCTGCGCGCCGCCTATTACGTCGAAGACGATCCCGCGAGCTACTCCTCGCTGAAGCAGCACATCAGCCAGATCGACCTGCTGTTTCCGGAGTGGCTGCACGTCATCACGCCGGACGGCAAACTGAACGCCTACGCCCAGGACAATAGTCCCTATGCGGTGATCGATCATGGCACGGTTCGTCAGGTCGATCGCGAGGCCAAGGTCGCCCGCACTGTCGCTGCCAACCACGTGAACCTGGATATCTTTCCGCTGGTCAACAACTACGACCCGAAGAAGGGACTCTGGGTGCCGGAGGTTGGCGCCTTTTTCTCGAACGAGGCGGCACGAACAAACTTTCTCCAACAGGTTCATACGTTCCTTGCGGCAAACCCCAGCTATCGCGGCCTGTCGATCGACTTCGAGGAGATTCCGACCTCGGCGCAGCCCGGCTTTCAAGGCGCTGATCGCCGCGCTGTACGACGATCTCCATCCGCGCAATCTGCGGCTCTATGTGAACACGCCGGTAGGCGACGACGATTGGGATCTGAAGTTCATGGCGGACCACTCCGACGGTCTGCTGTTGATGAACTATGACGAGCACCAGGATGGCGGCGAGCCGGGACCGATCGCCTCGCAGGACTGGTTTCTCGACAATCTGAAACAGGTGTTGAAGACGGTACCCAAAGAGAAGATCATCTGCTCGCTGGGCAGCTACGGCTACGACTGGGCGACGGCTCTGCCGCCCGAACTTCCACCCGGGAAAAAGCGCGAAGAAGGCCGCCCCGGAAAAGGTTCTGTCGTCGCAATATCTGTCGACCCAGCAGGCGTGGCAGGCGGCGGTGGACTCGGACTCGCAGATCGACCTTGACGACGACTCACTGAACGTCCACTTTGCCTACGACGATGTCGATGCGCACGAGCGCCATCAGGTCTGGTTTCTCGATGCGGTCACGATTCTGAACCAGATGCGCGCCGCGCGGACGCTGGGCATCCAGACTTACGCGCTTTGGCGGCTGGGCTCGGAAGACAACTCGATGTGGAAGATCTGGGACCATCCCCTGACGTCGGATCCGGTGAAGGAACTGGCGCAGGTTGCGCCGGGATACGACGTGGACACCGAGGGCGAGGGGGACATTCTGCGCGTGACGCGCAATCCGCAGAACGGAAAACGCATCGTCACGATGGATGACGACGACTCCGTGCCGGTGGACTATCGCATGATCACGCAGGAGTCGATGGACTCCTATCCGCTCTCTTACACGGTCGAGCAGTATGGCTACCATCCGAAGAAGGTGGCGCTGAGTTTCGACGACGGGCCCGATCCCGAGTGGACGCCGAAGATTCTCGACATCCTGAAGAAGTACAACGTCAAAGGAACGTTCTTCATGATCGGCGAGGTGGCCGAAGACAACATCGGGGTGATGCGGCGGGTCTTCCGCGAAGGGCACGAGATCGGCAACCACACCTGGACGCATCCCGACATCAGCGACATCTCGACCCGGCAGGTGGATCTGGAGTTGAACCTGACGGAGCGTCTGTTCGCGTCCGAGCTTGGAGTTCAGCCGCTTTACTTCCGTCCGCCGTATTCGATCGACCAGGAACCGGACACGAACGATCAGGCCGCTCCGGTAGCGCGAATCCAGACGCTCGGCTACGTCATCATCGGCAACAAGATCGATACCAACGACTGGGATGAGCATCCGCGCAAGTCTCCGCAAGAGATTACCGACAGCGTCTTTCAGCAGATCGCGGATATGGCAGACGAAGCCGTGGAACAGAGGCTCCGTCATTCTTCTGCACGATGGCGGCGGGGACCGCTCGGCCACGATTGCGGCGTTGCCGGTGCTGATTGAGGCGTTGCAGGCGCGCGGCTACGAGATCGTTCCGGTGTCGGAGCTGGTGGGCAAGACTCGCGCCGAGGTGATGCCGCCGCTGACGTCGCGCCAGCGCTGGCAGGCACGCGCGGACTCCATCACCTTCTTCTTCTATAGCTTCTTCCACTTCTTTGTGGTGGGCGTGTTCTTCGTCGGCGACGTGCTGATGAGTGGACGGCTGATCATCATCGGCATCTTCGCCATCATCGACCGTTTCCGCAAGAGAAAGAACTACGCGACGCCGGACTATCAGCCGAGAGTTGCCGTGCTGATTCCTGCATACAACGAGGAGAAGGTGATCGTCCGGACGATTCGCTCCGTGATGATGTCGAACTACAAGAATATACGGATCATCGTCATCGACGACGGATCGTCGGACAGGACCTACGAGGTGGCGCGCCAGGCCTACCCGGCCGATATCGCGTCGGGCCGGCTGACGGTGCTGACCAAGCCCAACGGAGGCAAGGCGGATGCGCTGAACTACGCGCTGGAGAGGATCGACGAGGAGATTTACGTCGGCATCGATGCGGATGGCGTGATTGCGCATGACGCGATTACGAACCTGGTGCCGCACTTCGCCAACCCGAAGATCGGAGCGGTCGCGGGCAATGCCAAGGTGGGCAATCGCGTGAATCTGTGGACCCGCTGGCAGGCGCTCGAGTACATCACGAGCCAGAACTTCGAACGGCGGGCGCTGGATCTCTTCGACGTAGTGATGGTGGTGCCGGGAGCGATCGGCGCGTGGCGGACCGCTGCCGTAAAGAAGGGCGGAGGCTATCACTCGAACACCGTGGCCGAGGATGCCGACCTGACGATGAACCTGCTCGAGCAGGGATATTGCGTGATCTACGAGGATCAGGCGCTGGCGTTTACCGAGGCTCCGGTGACTGCGGACGGCCTGATCCGGCAACGCTTCCGCTGGTCGTTCGGGATACTGCAGGCGATCTATAAACACAAAGGCGCCATCAGCAAACATCGCGCCATGGGTCTGTTTGCGCTGCCGAATATTCTGATCTTCCAGATTCTGCTGCCGCTGGTCTCGCCGTTGATCGATGTGATGTTCGTCGCCGGCGTGATCCACTACGTGATCGATAAACACTTCCATCCGGAGACGGCATCGACCGACAGCTTCTACAAACTGCTGGTCTTCTTCGCGGCGTTTCTGATGATCGATTTTGCGGCGTCGGCGCTGGCGTTTGCGCTGGAACGGAAGCACCCGGCCAGCAAAGGCGATGGCTGGCTGCTGTTCCACATCTGGATCCAGCGGTTCACCTACCGGCAACTGTTCTCGGTCGTGCTGTTCAAGACGGTCAAGCGCGCCATCGACGGCAAACCGTTCAACTGGGACAAGCTGGAACGCACGGCTACCATGTCCGAAGCTACCGGAGAAGTTACCGAGGGCGACTAGCGTCTGCCAAGTAGCACAATCGAATACGCTGCGCGCTGCATCTAATGAATGCGCATAGGAATCTGTCAGTTTTCTCTATCTCAAGAGCGACGAGGACGCACCGCTCGCGCTAGAATCGACGCGTTATGGCTACTGTAAACCTTACCCACTCCGTTCCGGCATTCACGCCGCACGACACCGTTCGTCAACGAGCCGTTCGTCGACTTCACCCAGCCCGAAAACAAGCGGCGGATGCAGGCTGCGCTGGCGGAGGTCCGCGAGCAAACTCGGCCGCGAGTACGACATCGTCATCGGCGGCAAACGGCTGAAGACCGACGGCCAAGATTCGTGTCGATGAATCCGGCGCATCCCGCTGAGGTGATCGGCGTCCATCAGCGCGCGGGAGCGGAGCACGTCGAAGAGGCGATGCAGGCCGCGCAGGCGGCGTTTCTTGACCTGGAGCAAGGTGCCCGTCGCCGAGCGTGCTGAGCTGTTGTTTCGCGCCGCTGCGCTGATTCGCGAACGGAGCTTCGAGTTTTGCGCGTGGCTGACGCTCGAGGTGGGCAAGAACTGGGCCGAGGCTGACGCCGACGTGGGCGAGACCATCGACTTTCTGGAGTTCTACGGGCGCGAGGCGCTGCGGCTGGACGGAGCGAAGACGCCGATTCAGTTCCCCGGCGAGCGCAACCAGCTGCGCTATATTCCGCTGGGCGTCGGCGCGGTGATTCCGCCGTGGAACTTCCCGTTTGCCATCATGGCGGGGATGACGGCGGCCTCGATCGTCTGCGGCAATACGGTGATTCTGAAGCCGTCGGTCGATGCGCCGACGATCGCGGCGAAGTTTATGGAGCTGCTCGAAGAGGTCGGGCTTGCCCGACGGCGTCGTGAACTTCTGCCCCGGCGAGGGCCCGGAGTTCGGCAGCGCAGTCGTCGCGCATCCGCAGACGCGGTTCATCGCGTTTACCGGCTCGAAGGCCGTTGGCCTGGAGATTCATGAGCGTGCAGCCAAGACGCAGCCCGGCCAGATCTTCATCAAGCGGACGATCCTCGAGATGGGCGGCAAGGACTCGATCATCGTCGAGGCGGACTGCGATCTGGATGCTGCTCTGGATGGCGTCGTCGCCAGCGCGTTCGGCTTCAACGGGCAGAAGTGCTCGGCGTGTTCGCGGGCGATCGTCGCAGCGGACATCTACGATGTCTTCTGCGACCGGCTGCAGGAGCGCGTCGCGAAGATCAAGACCGGCGACCCGGCAGAGAACGTCTACACCGGCCCGGTGATCAGCGAGAAGGCTTATCGCAAGACGCTCGACTACATCGAGATCGGCAAGAAAGAGGGCACCGTGCTGAACGGCGGCCATGCGATCGAGACGCCGGAGGGCGGCTACTACATCGCCCCAACCGTGATCGCGGATGTCGCTCCCACGGCGCGGATTTCTCTCGAAGAGATCTTCGGACCCGTGCTGGCCGTGATCAAGTCGCACAGCTTCGACGACGCACTGGCGATCGCGAATAACACGGAGTACGGCCTGACGGGCGCGATCTACACGAGTTCCCGCGAGAAGCTGGACCGGGCGCGCGAGGAGTTCCACGTCGGCAACCTCTACTTCAACCGCAAGTGCACCGGCGCCATGGTCGGGGCGCATCCGTTCGGCGGCTTCAACATGAGCGGAACCGACTCCAAGGCCGGCGGCCCGGACTACCTGCTGCTGTTCACGCAGGCCAAGAGCATCGCGGAGAAGATCGGCCACGCCAGCTCCAGCGGCGGAAAAACAGTCCGATCAGATGGGCATGTAGAAGGATCACCTTGTGAAACACAAAAGGCGTAACAGTGATATAAGGCCCCTTTATCACTGTTACGCCCTATTGTTTCTGCCTCAAGCGGTCTTCATCTGGAGCAGGTGGCCGGCCTTGGCTGCGGCCTCGGCGAGAGCGCGGTGGTGAATCGTGAAGAGCGCGAGTTCGAGCCGGTCGGAGACGCCGCTCTTGTCGTAGATGCTGCGCAGGTAGTTCTTGATCACCTGCTCCTTGGTGCCGAGCTGCGTCGCGATGTCCTTGTTCTTGCAGCCCTGAACGATCAGCGCCACAATCTGCATCTCTTTCGGGGTCAGCCGGTCGCGAACCCGTGCTCCGACGCTGTCCGCGGCCTGCATGGTGGTGACGTTGGAGTGCTGCACAAAGCGTTGTCCCTGGGCCACCCGGCGCACGCAATCCACCAGCACCGTTCCCGGGACGTTGCGACACAGGATGCCGTCGAACAGCGCGGCCACATCCTCCGGCAACCTGCTCCGCATTTTCGGCGACCAGAATCGGTCGGCTTCCCGCTGACCGGGTGCGGGCCAGAAGATCCCTGGTGTTCAGCCGCAGGCTGGAGGCGACCAGAATCACCGAGCCGCGCAGCGCGTCGATGGCGGCGAACAGTTTCTCCGCATCTTCGCACTGGGCGGCGATGCGCATGTCGTCCTCAAGCGCCAGCACCCGGGCCGCGCCTGCGCGAAAGATCGCCTGATTATCAGCCAGAATGAGTCGAATCATAGATATCTTCGTCTCCTGCCGGGACATACCATCCCCGCAATCCCCTTATCGGAGAATTGCCGCGGAGAACCTGGAATGTCTACAATTCGGACAAAACCCTGCACCGAAGTACAACTTCAGTGGGGTAAACCGACTCATATAAAACGATATCTTTCTGAGCCCCGGAGGCATCGTCCACAATCGAATCATACGTGGGGCGCGCGAGAATGTCGTCCCGAAGTATAAAGGGATATGCCTAAGCCTATTCTGCTAGCCATCGACGACGACACCAGCGTACTTGAGGCTGTGGTCCAGGATCTGCGCCGTCACTACGGTCAGGACTACCGCATCGTCCGCGCTGCCTCCGGCGCCGCCGCCCTGGATATCTGCCGCCAGCTCAACGAACGCAAGGACACCGTCGCGCTCTTCCTCTCCGACCAGCGCATGCCTGGAATGACCGGAGTCGACTTTCTCCAGCAGGCGCTGACGATCTACCCAATGCCAAGCGCGTCCTGCTGACCGCCTACGCCGACACCGAGGCGGCGATCCGCGCCATCAACTCCGCAAAGATCCACTATTACCTGAACAAGCCCTGGGACCCGCCGGAAGAGAAGCTCTATCCCGTGCTGGACGACCTGCTGGAGACCTGGAAGCAGGGGTATAGAGCCTCCCTACGAAGGAATTCGAGTGGTCGGCACGCGCTGGTCCTCGGCCGACCACGACGTCCGCGAGTTTCTCTCCCGCAACCGCGTTCCCTACCAGTGGCTCAACCCCGAGCAGCACCCGGAAGCTATCGACCTGCTCAAAGAGCGCGGCCTGGACGACTCCAAACTCCCCGTCGTCATCTTTGGCGACGGCACCGCGCTCGTTCAACCCACCACCAGCGATCTGGCCACCAAGCTCGGCATGCCGCGCCAGGCCCAGCAGAAGTTCTACGACATCGTCATCGTAGGCGCCGGTCCTGCCGGACTCGCTGCGGGCGTCTATGCCGCCTCCGAGGGGCTGAGCACGCTTGTCATCGAAGGCGAAGCGATCGGCGGCCAGGCAGGTTCCAGCTCGAAGATCGAAAACTACCTCGGCTTCCCGCAGGGCCTCAGCGGGGCCGATCTGGCGGACCGCGCTTACATCCAGGCCAACCGCCTCGGCGCCGACTTCCTCGCCCAGCAGGTCACCTGCATCCGCCGCGAGAACCAGTACCAGATCGTCCAGCTGTCCGACGGCCAGGAGATCACCTGCCACGTCTGTCTCATCGCCACCGGCGTCTCCTACTGCAAGCTCGACGTCCCCGGCTGCCGAACAGCTCACCGGCGCCGGCGTCTACTACGGCGCCGCGCTCGCCGAGGCGATGTCCTGCGCCGACGAGATCGTCTACATCGTCGGCGGAGCCAACTCGGCGGGCCAGGCCGCAATGTACTTCTCCCGTTACGCCGGCAAGGTTCACATGCTCGTTCGCGGCAAGTCGCTGCAAAGCAGCATGTCGAAGTACCTCATCGACCAGATCGCAGCCACGCCGAACATCACCGTCGAGACCGGCACCGAGGTCGTCGCATGTCCGGCAACGGCCACCTCGAATGCCTGACCCTGAAGACGCCCGCATGGAGAAGAGGCCCGTTCCGCCAGTTCCCTCTTCATCTTTATCGGCGCCGCGCCCAAGACCGATTGGCTGCCCAAGGAGATCGCCCTCGACAGCAAAGGCTTCATCCTCGCCGGCCCCGATCTGAAGGCGCAGTCTCCGAAGTCATGGACTCTCGACCGCGACCCCTATCTGCTCGAGACGAGCGTTCCCGGCATCTTTGTTGCGGGCGACGTTCGATACAACTCCGTAAAGCGATGCGCCTCCGCAGTCGGTGAAGGCTCCATCGCAATTCAGTTTGTGCACCAATATCTGGCAACCCTTTGAAAGGCAGTAAAACCCATAACCCGATGAGCGAACAAACCCAGATCGTCCAGAACAAAGTCGTCGAAAAGCTAACCGGTGAACTGTTTGCGCAACTGCGCAAGGTTCCCATCCTGTCGTCGCTCAAAGACGATGAGCTGCATTGCCTGGAGGGTGTCACCGAGACCCACATCGAGGCGGGCGAGGTGATCGCGCACCAGGGAGAGGTTGCGCATTTTTTCTGGATTCTGTTGGAAGGGCAGCTGAACATTAACCAGGTGCAGCCCGACGGACGAGCATAACGCTGACCACCATGGAGGCGGGAACCGCCTTCGGCGAGTTGCCCCTGCTGACGAACATTCCGTTCATCGCGACGGTCGAGGCGACCCGCGCGAGCCATCTGCTGCAGCTCAATGAGGAGCAGTTCTGGTACCTGATGACGAGTTGCCCTCAGGTTCGCAAAGCCATTTTGAGCAACATGGCGAACCGGTTTCAAAAGATGCAGAGCGTGACCGTGCAGCAGGAGAAGATGGCCTCTCTCGGCACACTCGCCGCCGGACTGATGCACGAGCTGAACAACCCCGGCTCCGCAGCACGCCGCGCGGCTTCGCAACTCCGAGAGAACCTGATGCGAATGCATGAGCTCTCACTCAAGTTCAAGGAAGTACGACCTCACCGAAAGAACAGAAGCACTGCATGTTCGATCTGCAGAAGCAGGCGCTCTGCCGTGAAGCAGCCACTCAGGATGAACTCGCTCGATCAGAGCGATGCCGAGGAGGCTCTGGCCGAGTGGATGGAGTCCGCGAACATCGAAAATGCGTGGAAGATGGCGCCCACGCTGGTATCCATCGGCATGGACGCCAAAGAACTCGAGAGGTCGCAGAAGGATTTCAACGGGCCGATGCTTGGCGAGGCCTTGAGTTGGCTCGAAGCGCTGGTCGTCGAGCATGCAACTGGTCGGCACCATCGAAGAGAGCATCGGCCGCGTTACAGATCTGGTGAAGGCGGTCAAATCCTACGCCTACGAGGGCAAGGGACAGAAGCAGACGATCGACATCAACGACAGCATCCATGCGACGCTCGTGATCCTCGGCCACAAACTGCGCGAGAAGGAGATCGTGCTGGAGAAGAACTTCGCGCCGGACCTTCCGCCGCTTGCATAGCGAGTGCACCGGGCTGAATCAGATCTGGACGAATCTGCTGGACAACTGCAATCGACGCGGTTCCACAGCATGGCCGCATCCGCGTGCGCACCTGGGCAGAGCGAAGACCCGGCGACGCGGACACTTCACACATCGACCTCTGCATCAGCGTAAGCGACAACGGCGCCGGAATTCCGCTGGAGAGCCAGCCGCAGATCTTCGATCCGTTCTATACAACCAAGCCGGTTGGCGTCGGCACAGGCATCGGACTGGGCATCGTGCAGCGCATCGTCGAGCAGTACGGCGGCGTCATTCGATTCAGCTCTGAACCCGGCAACACAGAGTTTGTCGTGCGCCTTCCCAACGATCGCTGATAAAAAAGCGGCTGACGCGCGCAACTTTTCTCTACAACAACATTTCCGTTTGAACAGCGTTTACCTATTCGAATCTGAACGCGCAGCGAATCGAGGGCTGCGCACAAATTGGATAGTGAGGACGCTATGAAACTCTCTCGTATTGCACTCCTGATCGTGACCGCAGCATCTCTCGCTGCTACCGGCTGCGCTTCGCATCCCTACTATGCAGTAGCCCCCGCAGCCGTATGCCAGCGCCCCGCCGCTGAGTCGAACGAGCCGAACACGAAGGATTTCGTTTCGGCTCGCAAGACTGGCTCGCGCGATCTGTACAACGGCTTCTGGCCATCATCCCGAACACGACCGCACCTTCCACGACACTCCCGGATACGACCCCGCAATGGGACCGTACGGACCGTATCGCGACGCATTCCGCCAAGCGTACCTGCGAGGCTACGATCAGGCCTTCTATCGCCGCTAGCGCACTGCCGCGTGGTCTCCTCGCGTCGTATGATGGATGCAGGAGACCCAGTGAGCCTGACTCCTTTTCACATTGCCTTTCCGGTCGATGATCTCGACGCTGCTCGAGCTTTTTACGGAACGACCCTCGGTTGCGCGAAGGCCGCAGCTCCGCACAGTGGATCGACTTCGATCTCTTCGGCCACCAGATCGTCGCGCATCTGAAGCCGGCCTCCGACAACGGCGCAGAAGCCTCATCACAATCCCGTCGACGGCCACGACGTTCCGGTTCCACACTTCGGCGTGGTGCTGCCGATGGATACCTGGGAGGCGCTCGCTGATCGGCTTCGTCGCGCTGGCGTCAACTTTATCATCGAGCCCTATATCCGCTTCAAGGGCGAGGTCGGCGAACAGGCAACGATGTTCTTCCTCGATCCTGCCGGAAATGCCTGGAGTTCAAGGCATTCGCCGACATCGGCCAGCTCTTCGCAAAGTAAATAAGAGCCGGATACGGCAACCCCAACTTTTCCCCTCGCCGAAATCTCCTTATCTTCGATAGACTATTCGCTGTTGGCCGAGAGATCGCCTAATCGAACACTGGGCGTAACATCATCCCCTTGTTGCGAGTTGAATTTTTGCCAAGATAAACGCTTTACTAAATCGTTTTAGTTCAGTTTAGACTTTCAGGCGATCTAGAACCAACCTTGTGAGCGATCAGATGCAGTCCTCCGCACGAAGACCGTCGTTCTGACCATCACCGCATTCGGATTCGAAGGAGTATCGATGTCATCTTCCAGGCTTTTCCAAACTCTCGCAGCTCATCGATCTCTCGTTCTGGCCGCTGTGCTAGCCGTAAACACCTTCGGCTGTCCTGCAGCGCACGCTGCAACGAAACCCGATACTCTCGAAGATGCCGTGGATGAACAAGGCTCTCTCTCCCGATGAGCGCGCCGATCTGGTGCTCGCGCAGATGACGCTCGACGAAAAGATCCAGATGGTTCACGGAGCAGGGTTGGGGAGTCCTGCGCGCAGGCGCTCCCTTTGCCTGCGCGCTCGAACTTCGGCGCTGGCTTCATGGCGGGAATCGACCGCCTTGGCATTCCCGACATCAATCTCGCCGACTCGGCCGTCGGCATCCGCATGGCCGCCTACCAGAGCCGCTACGCGACGCTGCTGCCCTCGACTCTCGGCGCGGCCTCGAGCTGGGACCCTGACTCCGCCTTCCTCTATGGCTCCGTGATCGGCCGCGAGCTTCGCGCCCAGGGCTTCAACATGTCCATCGGCGGCGGCGTCAACATCACCCGCGAACCCCGCAACGGCCGCAACTTCGAGTACGCGGGCGAAGATCCGATCCTCGCCGGAACCATGACCGGCAATCTTGCAAGCGGCGTCTTCTCGGAGCAAGTGATGAGCGACATCAAGCACTATGCGCTCAACGATCAGGAGACTGGCCGCAACATCGTCAACGTGCTGCTCGACAAGAAGGCGATGCGCGAGTCCGATCTGCTCGCCTTCGAGATCGCCATCGGCATCGCCGACCCTCCGCCGTGATGTGCTCCTACAACCTCGTCGAAGGCGACTACGCCTGCGAAAACGACTACCTGCTCAACCAGGTTCTGAAGAAGGACTTCAAGTTCAAGGGCTGGGTGGTCTCCGACTGGGGCGCGACCCACAGCACCGTCAAGTCCGCGCTCGCACGGCCTCGATCAGGAGATGCCCGGCGACGACAACTACTTCAGCGCGCCGCTGAAGAAAGCCGTTGAAGATGGCCAGGTGCCCCAGGCTCGCCTCGATGACATGGTCCACCGCATTCTGCGCAGCATGTTCGCCGCGGGCGTCGTCGACAATCCTCCGGTCCGTACCGTCGTCGATCCCTTCCGCGGGCGCGACGACGCGCAGCACATCGCCGAAGAGAGCATCGTTCTGCTGAAGAACTCCGAGCAGCATTCTTCCGCTGAAGGCCTCCGCCACACAGCTCCATCGCGCATCATCGGCTCGCACGCCGACGTCGGCGTGCTCTCCGGCGGCGGCTCCGCGCAGGTCGACTGCGCCCGGCGGCAACGCTGTCGATCCCATCAGCCCGGCGGCTCCATCTGGGGCAAGCCGATCTACTTCCCTTCTTCGCCGCTGAAGAACATCCAGGCGAAGTCGCCGCAAGCCACCGTCAAATACATCGACGGCGACGGACACCGCCGCAGCGGCGAAGCTCGCCAAGGCCTCCGCCATCGCCATCGTCTTCGTCAATCAGCCCATGCGCGAAGGACATGGACGCCGCCACTCTCTCGCTGCCTAACAATCAGGACGCGCTGGTCGAAGCCGTAGCCGCAGCCAATCCGAACACCATCGTCGTGCTCGAGACCGGCGGCCCGGTCAGCATGCCCTGGGCCGATCACGTCAAGGGCATCGTCGAGATGTGGTATCCCGGCATCGGCGGGGCGCAGGCGCTCGCCAATATCCTCTTCGGCGACGTCAACTCCTCCGGCAAGCTTCCCGTCACCTTCGCCAAGGACGAAGCGCAGCTGCCGCACCCCATCGTTCCCGGGCTCGAAGGCGTCAGCTGCCAGCGCGCCCGAACCGCGAGCACAAGGTCGATCCCTTCGACCTGAAGTACACCGAAGGCGCCAAGGTCGGTTACAAATGGTTCGAAGCGACCAACAAGCAGCCGCTCTTTCCCTTCGGATTCGGTCTGTCGTACACCACCTATGCCTACTCCGGCCTGACGGTCGATGATGCCGCGCGCACCGTCCACTTCACCGTTCGCAACACCGGCACGCGCGCAGGTACCGAGATCGCCCAGGTCTACGTCGCGCTGCCCGCCGCAGCCAAGGAGAACTACAAGCGCCTCGCCGCGTGGCAGCGGGTCAAACTGGCTCCCGGCGAATCGAAGGAAGTCACGCTCACAGCTCCACCCGCTCTCTCTCACCGTCTTCAACACGGACCAGAACGCCTGGCAGCTTACTTCCCGGCGATTACACCATCACCGCAGGCCCATCCTCCAGCGAAACCCCGCTGAAGGCACACTGCACGTCATCCCTAACGCTAACCGACGCGTACATCAGACTTCCGACGAGACCAGCGATACATGCCTCCGTCGATCGACGCTCTTAGTCTCGTCGAAGCGCATGTGCGACAGCCAAAGACCGGATCGACTATGGCTCCCCGACTCATCATCAACGCGGACGACTTCGGCCTCACTCCCGGCGTCAACCGCGCCATCGCAGAGCTTCACCAGGCCGGCGTCCTCACCTCGGCCACGCTCATGGCGACCGGCCCTGCCTTCGACGACGCCGTCGCCGTCGCTCACGCCAATCCCACCCTCGGCGTAGGCTGCCACATCGTCCTCACCGATGGCATCCCCGTCTCGCCCCCGAGAGTATCCCCACGCTCATCGGCCCCGACGGCAAAAGCTTCCGTCCTTCCCTCGCTCGACTTCGTTCAGGCCTGCTGCGCGGCAACAATCCGCGAAGAGGACATCGAACGCGAAGCCCTCGCCCAGATCCAGAAGCTCACGCGCCGGCATCCAGTCACCCACCTCGACACCCACAAACACACCCACCTCTTCCCTGCTGTCGCCGGCCTCTGCTCCGCTCGCTGAGCGCTGTTCCATCGGCGCCATCCGCCATCCCTTCGAGCAGCCCTGGAGCCTCGCCCTCGGCCACGGCGCCGCACTCGCCGCGTTCTGGTCAAAGGTCCTCGGGGGCCTCAAGACGCAGCTTCGAGCGCCAGCCCCAGATCCGCAACGCCCACATCCTCACCACCGACGGAACATCGGCATCTCCGCCACCGGCAACTCTACGCCAAGACCCTCCGCGAAATCCTCCACGCCATGCCCGCAGACGGCACCTTCGAACTCTGCTGCCATCCCGGCTACAACGACAGCGATCTCGACCGCATAACCACCCGCCTGCGCTCCCATCGCGATGTCGAACGCAAGGCCCTCCTGACCGAGGTTCCCGCAATGGCTCTCGCAATCCAAACGCTCCGCAACTCATCAACTATGGGAACCTCGGCGCATACGGCGCCTCCGCGAGACTGGCCAGTCCATAACCGGGCAAGAACGAGTCTTATGGACAAGCTCGTCCAACACATGCAGCCACGGCAACCCAGGAGCCACACGGAAGCTCTATGAAGATCGGCATCACCTGTTATCCCACCTATGGCGGCAGCGGCGTCGTCGCCACGGAACTTGGCATCGAACTCGCAGCGCGCGGCCACGAGATTCACTTCATCACCTACTCGCAGCCCTTCCGCCTCACCGGACGAGAGGCCAACATCCACTTCCACGAAGTCGCCGTCTCCAACTATCCGCTCTTCGAACATCCGCCCTACGATCTCGCCCTCGCCACCCGCATGGCCGAAGTCGCCGAATTCTACTCGCTCGATCTCCTCCACGTCCACTATGCCATTCCACATTCGGTCAGCGCACTGCTGGCCCGGCAGATGCTCGCCACCGCGGCATCCATCTCCCCTTCATCACCACACTGCACGGCACCGACATTACACTGGTAGGCCTCGACCGCTCCTATCTGCCCATCACAAAGTTCGGCATCGAGCAGTCTGACGGCGTCACCGCCATCTCCACCTATCTGCGCGACCGCACCCGCGAAGCCTTCGACATCGACCTCCGAGATCGAAGTCATTCGCAACTTCGTCAACTGCGACGTATATGTTCGCAACCCCGAGTAGTCGCCGCCATGCGTCCTCGCTTCGCTGAACCCAACGAGCGGCTCCTCGTTCACCTCTCGAACTTCCGTCCTGTCAAGCGCGTTCAGGATGTTGTCGAAGTCTTCGCCCGCGTCGCAAGGCGATGCCGGCACGCCTGATGCTGATCGGCGATGGCCCCGACCGCAGCGTCGCCGAATATCTGGCACGCGACACAACGTGCAGGACCGCGTCCACTTCATCGGCAAGCAGGACAACGTCAACGAGCTCCTGCCCTGGCCGACCTGATGCTGATGCCCAGCGAGATGGAGTCTTTTGGCCTGGCCGCCCTCGAAGCCATGGCCTGCAGCGTTCCCACTATCGCCACTCGCGTCGGCGGCGTTCTGAACTCATTCAGGATGGTCACAACGGTTTGCTCTTCGAAGTTGGCGACACCGAATCGATGTCCGCCGCCGCCATTTCGCTGCTCAGCAATCAGCAACGCCTCGAAGCCATGGCCAAAGCCGGCCGCAAGACCGCGCAGGATCACTTCTGCTCCTCCCGGGTCATCCCGCTCTACGAGGACTACTACGACCGCGTTCATTGCCCGCACCGAGCCCACTCGCTAATTAGCCGAAGGGTGCTCCACACGATCTATGACCAGGATAATCACTGGCCCTTGTCGCGCCTCCAAGTCGAGCCCAAGCTGCTCCTTCAAGACTCTCTCGAAAGTTTGGCCCCGACGCATCAGGCGGAACATTGAAGTCCGGAACCAAATCCAGTGTGAAGTCGGACGTTCCGCTCAGTCCTGTCTCATCGATCACAGGTATCGGCAACGTCGCCATACCGGTCATCGTCGGCAACGAGCTTGCCAACAGACTCAGCGTCACACCTCGCCCGCCGAAACGGATATCACCCGTCGCAATGGTGGGAAGATGCGCATCACCCCGGCAAACTTTCGGTAGCTCCTCCAGTGCTGATCCTGGCGTCGGTTCGTTTGACGCGCTGTCGTCCACCCCTTCAACCGTAGGTCCAACTGCACAGGCGTCGCTCGCAGGATGCGGCACGAGGGTTGGTCCCGTCTGACCCGGCTTCACCAACATAAGCGCAAACACAGGCGCCTGCCGCGTCTCATAGTGCACGATCAGCTTGAAACGGTCAGCCAGCAGCGCCTGCATCATCAGCCTCATCTGGTCCTTTGTCGGGCGCCCGTCCGATTGCGCCTTGATGTCGAAGCGGTCAGCCGAGAAGTCGAAACCTCCCGTCACCCACGTGGGAACCTTGGTCGAAAGCCCCTTAAAAGAAGCAAAATCGAAGCGCCAGCTCCTGCGTCCCCGACAGGTTGTACGCGAACGCGATGTACCGCCACAGCGGTTGATTCGTCGCCGAAAAATAACTACCTCGCGGAGTAAAGACATCGCCATTAATTCACAGTTGAATAGACATTCCCGTTGTCCAAAGAAAAGGTGCTGCTGGCCTTATCGCCGGACTTGTTCTGCCTCACCGAAGCCACATCGAACTCCAACTTTGGGGCCGGCAGCGACTGAGCATAAGCTCCGCTCATCATCGCAAACCCCAACCCTATCGCCAGCCACCGCGACTTCAATCGCTTCATAGCATGATCTCCCGGCTGCTCATCACCCTATGTAGCAAATCTACTTTTACTGGCTTATGCCTGTCAAGCGGCCTCCGCAACTTTAACCCCGCGTCATCGCTCGAACCGCACCCTGCACCATGATGGCTGATCGCCTGCCCCGCCGCGCCCCGATCGGACCCCACGCCTCAGCCCCGGCGTCGAGGATCGGCATCAGCAGCGTCACCTTCGTCCCACGCCCAGGGCGGCTGTTGATCTCCACGGACGCGAGGTTCCGTACAAAACCTCCATTCGTTCGCGAACATTTCGCACACCAATTCCAGTCCCAGGACTCACCAGCCCGCTCACCGGCGAGGCACCATTCCGCTCCGGAGCCATCCCAACTCCATCGTCTTCCACCTCAACCATCAGCCGTCCCTCTTCCGTGATGCGGCTCCTCAACGTCACCGTGCCTCCACTAATTCGCGGCTCCAGCCCATGCTTGATGCTGTTCTCGATCAACGGCTGCAGCAACATGCCCGGGACAACGATATTCAGCGTGTTCTCCGCGATCTCCTTCACCACCTTCAGCTTGCTGCCGAACCTCACGACCTCGATATCAAGATAGTCATCGGTGAACTGCAACTCCTCGCTCAACGGCAGAAACGCCTCACGGTCTTTCAGCAGCACGCGCAAAATATTTGCGAGCTTCACGATCATCTCGCGCGCCAGTTCCGGCTGCGACCGCACCAGCGAGGTAATCGAGTTCAGCGTGTTGAACAGAAAGTGCGGATTGATCTGCCGCTGCAGCGCATCCAGGCGCGCCTCAAGCAACAGCCTTCCCTGCTCCTCCAGCTTCCGCTCGACGCGAACCGCGTTCCAGATCTTCAGCGGAATTCCAACGACAATCGGAGCAGTCGCGCAGATCAGCAACTCCACCCACCATTCGTCGAATACAACTCGAAAAAATGGTGCGGATAAAACATCGCGAGCATGCTCGTGCCAAACTGCATCCCAGCCACAAGCAGCAAGAGCAGAATCTGCCGGTCCAGTTTTGGCTGACGAAGGTTGCGCGTTACCCAGCGATAGATGCTCAGGTCGATCATCGGCGAAAACGACCAGACATCCTCGGGATCAGCGAACCGGCCAAACGCTCCTGCGATTGCTGCAACCAACAGATTCACAGGCAGCGACCAATATTCATGATGCAGCAGCGCGGGAACCGCAAGAATCGCGCCTCCGGCCATCCCGGCGATCGGCCCCACCAGGACACCGAGGATGATCGTCGTCTCAAACGACAAGTCCGCGGCCAGGAAGTTCGGCACCGTCGTCCGGATCCAGACCCCGATCGTCAGCGGCACGCAGACAATCGCGACCAGCCACGCCGTCTGTCGCGGAGTTCGCCGGGGAGTCAGCAGCAGATCTTTGAACGATTCGACCGCGCCAGCGAGCTAGACACCGCCGCCGCGACGCCCAGCTCAATCAGCAGCGTAATCAGGATCAGCTTGGAATCGACCGGGTGCACACCTTTACTTTACGCCGAGTCCCGAAAGCGGCAGCAAATTCACTCTTCGCATCCTATGCGGCGCTGCGCAATCTAATGGATATGAAGGCCGAAACGTATAATCAACCCATGGCGTTCGCAACCGTGAAAAAAGTAGCTGAAGCCGACTTCCCCACCCGCTGGGGACACTTCCGGATCCTCGGCTTCGAGGGCCTGATCGAAAATCCCGTCGCGTGTAACGACAACATCCCTGCGCCGGCTGTGCGCACCGAATCGGCCGTAGCTCTCGTCATGGGCGACATCCACGCCGCGCCGCCCATCGTTCGCATTCACTCCCAGTGCCTCACCGGCGACGTCTTTCACTCGCTCCGCTGCGACTGCCGCCAGCAGCTTGAACTCGCCCTGGCCACCATCGCCGAGGCCGGCACCGGCATCCTCCTCTACGAGCAGCAGGAGGGCCGCGGCATCGGCCTCATGGCCAAGCTCCGCGCCTACGAACTTCAGGATAAAGGGCTCGATACCATTGAAGCCAACCTCGAACTCGGCTACGAAGCCGACTGCCGCCACTTCGAGCTACCCGCCGAAATTCTCAAGCACATGGGACTCAAGGCCGTTCGCCTGATCACCAACAACCCCGAAAAGGTTGAGGCTCTCGAACTGGCCGGCGTCAAAGTCGTCGAGCGCATCTCCGCCGAAGTTCCCTCCGAGCCCACCAACGAACGCTACCTCGCAACCAAGCGCGAAAAGATGGGCCACCTCGTCAGCTGACAGGTAAGCCGCTCTTCAACAGAAAACAGTCTGCGGATGGTACTCTTTTCCGGTCAAACCGCGCAGCCTTACCGCCGCGCGATAGATCGTTGGGGAGACCTCGCCCATCCATGAAGCGCCTGTCAATCACCGGCTCACTCCTCCGATTGGCCGCGATACCCATCACTCTCTCGCTGCTCATTGGTTTCGCCCCTGCCGTTCAGGCCCAGACCGCCGACACTCTAAGCCACGTCAAGAAGATCTACCTCGACACCACCAGTGCAAAGCCAGACCCGGCCGAGATGCGCAAACACCTGATGGACAGCCTGCGCAACGCACACTCTGTCGAGATCGTCACCGATCCCAACCACGCCGAAGCCATTCTCAAAGTCACCAGTGAGATTTGGATCAAAGCCTACGCCTCTGTAAGTCCGCGGGCCCCAGGCAACAGATATCCCATCTACGGCGGCTTCCTCTCGGCCGAACTCATCGGCAAGGACGACACCACCCTCTGGTCCTATCTCGCCACACCGAGCAGGTACGCATCCTCCGGCATTCACCAGGACCTCAGCGATCAGCTCATCAGAAAGCTACTGGCAGCACTGAGCGACGCCACACCAGCCGCAAGCCGGCCCGGGCAGAACATCCGCGTCCTCAACGGCGCGGGTGCCACCTTCCCTGCCCCGCTCTATCACGCCTGGATCCAATCCTTCCACGAACATCACACCGATATTCAGATCACGTATCACGGCATCGGATCCGACGCTGGCATCCAGCTACTCCACGAAAAGCAGGTCACCTTCGCAGCCTCGGACGTCCCGCTCTCTAATCCCAACATGAGCCAGATGCCTGTAAAGCTGCTTCAATTCGCCACCGTTATTGGCGCCGTCGTCGCCATCTACCATCTTCCGCAGGCTGGTCAAGACCTTCGTTTCACCTCGGAGATCCTCGCCGGAATCTACCTCGGCAAGATCCGCAAGTGGAACGACCCCGAAATTCGCGCCGTCAATCACGGCGTCACCCTTCCCGACGCCGACATCGTCGTCGTCCATCGCTCTGACGGCAGCGGCACCACCTTCGCCTGGACTGACTTCCTCAGCAAGACGAACGCCGCGTGGAAGTCCGCCGTAGGTAGTGGCACAACCGTCACCTGGCCCACCGGCCGCGGCGCTCAGGGCAACGACGGGATCGCCTCTCTCATCGAACAGACCCCCAACTCGATCGGCTACGTCGAGCTCACCTTCGCCATCCAACGCCGGCTCAGCTACGGAACCGTTCGCAACGCCGCCGGAAACTTCACCCAGGCTAACCTCCTCACCCTCGCCGCCGCAGCCGCAAACCCATCCAGCGACACCTTCGCCTCCATCACCAACGCCCCCGCCAAAGATGCCTATCCCATCGCCAGCTTCACCTGGATCCTCCTACCCCAGTCGTTTCCTGATCCCGCAACGAAAGCTGCAGTCGCGGACTTCCTCCTCTGGATCCTCACCGCAGGTCAAAGAGATTGCTCCGCTCTCGCCTACAATCCGCTTCCAAAAGAAGTTGTTGCTCGCGAACTCGAGCAACTCGCCGCCTTCAAAGCCAAGTAGCCGAGCCGATTCAGCTCTTGAACACACGCGATTCATGATGATGATTCATCCAGTCAAACCAGTAGTCCTTGTGCGCGTCGATCTCCTTCAGACACTGCCCCGCGAGCTTTCCCTCCACCGCGCAACCCTGAAAGTTCCACGCGCTTCCTGTCTGCGCGTCAGTCATGATCGTTTCGCCTTCGCCCGCCGCAAACGTCAGCCTCGCACCATCGACCCCGATGCTGTTGTTCTCGAACGCTCGAATCGAAGCTCCATCCGGCCCCACCACAATGACGACCGGCGAGCTTTCGATTCGATCCTGAATCAGCTTCGCTGCCAGAATCGCCTCGATCGGGTAGGCCTTGCTCCGCCCATCAATCGTCACGCCAATCATCAACTGGTGCGGCCCAATCCCGGACTTCGTCGTATCCACAACCGTTCGCGTCTTCGCAACGTGACTCTCCCAATCCTTCGGGTCGTATTCTGCCTGATACTGCGCGTCGGGCATCAACACCTGCCCCTGCGGCTGCTCCTTTCTCCACAGCGCAAAGGTCAACTCGTCGCTCTGAACCACCGCAAGCTGTCGGCCCTTCAGCGGGCCAAAGATCGCCTCACCTGTGCTCTGCTGCCAGATGCTGCTCGTCTCTTCGTCACGTAACAGCGCATTTCCATTGTTGATGCCCGCAAGCCGAAACCGCAGCGTTCTTCCATCCATCACCCGGCTGTAAACCATCCCCGTGTGACACAGCGTGCAATACGTAACAGCGATCGGCGCGCCCTTCACCGTATCGTTGACGATGTGGTGGTAGCCCATCGTCCTTATCGGATAGGCGCGCGCCTCTTGCCCGATCTTGACGGCCAGCACCTTATCATCCGAATCAACTTTCACCTTATCTGCGCTGGCAAACGCCGGTGAATCATACGGGTGAAACATCTTCTCGAAGATATTGACCTGATTCAGAACGGCGCCAAGGGCGGCGAAGACAAGCAGCCCAGCCAACATAATCCGCGCCCCAACTCGCACCACACGCCACAGCCGGACAAGCAACAACAGCACCGCGACGCACAAGCACCTGCCACCCACGGCCCAACCTCGCGAACCGCCAAAGCAACGTTCAGCGCCCCTGCGCTCTGCGGACGAAACGGCCGAATCACAAACATCGGGATCGCCACGCAAGCGATAGAAACCATCGCGAGAACTGCCGCGAGCATCACCCAACGTCCCGTCCCAACCTTCAGCGTTTGAATCTCTTGCGTCTGTGGCATCCTTGTTCTCCGCAGCAATTCAACTCTGCCCAGATAAATGAGTCAACGATAAAAACGGAGGAGACGAAACTCCACCCATCGGACGATGCGCAACGCTCACTGAGACATCTGCGCGGAACCATTCCGCATACTCATCACAACCTTCGCGGTCGTCACCATCTGCCCCGCATGCCGCTGCGTATGCTCGGCACAATGCACAAGCAACCCACCCACCGTTGTCCGCAGCATCTTCCTCCCTACTCCGCGAATCTCTCCGTAACTCTCCGGCGCGAACGCCATCACCCGGCTCTCCGCAACGCGCATCCCATCCTCAAACTCCGCGAAGAGCGCCTCTCGCGATCCACTCGCAACCATCTCCGACTTCAGCGCGCTCATCTGCTCCTCGCTTAACTGCCGCCCCTCCGCATACGTCAGCAGTCGATCCAGACTGCGCACCATATGCCGCATCTGAAACCCAACCGGCGGCAGCCCGAGCAGACCAGCTTCCAACTCCGCATCCGAGAGCGGAGCGCACCATCGCCCCACATCCTCACGCGCAAGTTCCAGTGCATGCAGCACCGCGCGCCGCATCGGATCAAGCTCCGTCAAAGTGCCCCTCAACCACGGCTCAACCATCAACTAACCTCTCGTCGCTCGACCCGAAAATCGAAGCAACCCGCCTCGCCATCACGCACCATGACGTACCGAACCATCGGATCGATCATCATCTCCTCAATCGCTGCCTGCTGCGATCCATCCGCCACCATCCTGCGTGCACGAACCATCTGTTCCTCGTCGTACCCATCCAGCACCGCGGCAAACGGCAACAATTCCGCAGGATACCCTGCCGCCTCGTCATACCGCTCACACTCTTCCTCATGAACAAACACCGGCCCAGGCTGCGGTATCGGCGCAACGCCATGGAACGGATTCAGCGTAAACAACATCCTGACATCTTCTCCCACAACGAACGGCCGCAGGCAGTGCCGGCACGGTCCATGCCCTGTCGCCACCTTCGCGGTCACCGGATGTCCATACCCGGGCGACAACTTCGTCTCCCTCACCTTATTCGCCAACTCACTCGCAATCGCAATCATCCGAAACTCGCTCATCGCATCTCCAGTCGTTCAACCACTGGAGCCATCTTTCAACACAAACCTCTGCACCACACTCCGGAAAGTTCACCCAAACTCAAAGTTACGAAGTCCTAACTACGCTCACAACCCCTTCCCCTTGCGAAACTCCCTCACCACATTCCCCACATCCTGATGCTCCGAGTCCACGGCGTAGTTCATTCCCCGCACCTCATCCGCGCTCACCTTCCCCGCCAGCCGATCCATTGCGACCTGAATCCCCGGATGCCTTCGCAGCGAGTCCTCACGTATCAGCGGCACAGCCTCATACGGCGGAAAGTAGTGCTTGTCGTCCTCCAGCACCACAAACCCCAGCGCCCGTATCGGCCCATCAGTCGAGTTCCCCGACACCATATCCACCTGCCGATTCGTTAGCGCCCGATACAACAACCCGAGGTCCATCGTCCGCGGATCGCCAGCGAACTTCAGCCCATACGTTGCCTCCAACCCTCTCAGCCCATCCGGCCGCGACTCAAACTCATACCCGACCCCCAGCCGCCAACCCTTCTCCGGATCAGGCGAAGTCTTCACCGCATCCGAGATCGTCTTCACCCCCAGCCGACGCGCATCGTCACCCCGAATCACCATCGCAAACGTATCTTCAAACCCCAGCCCCAGCCCCACCTTCACCCGGTATTTCGACGCATACAACTCACTCACCCGTTGAAACACTGTCGCCTCATCCCGTTGCCCAACCGGCGGCAGAGGCTGCTTCAGAATCGCCGTCAGCGCCGTCCCCGTGTACTCCACATATCCATCGATCCGCCCACTCTCCAGCGCCTGCTGGCACAGATAACTCCCCGCCAGATAGAACCGCCGCTCCACCCGCTCACCCGTCACTGCCTCAATCTCCTGCGACAGCAACTCCCCCAGCACCACCTGCTCCGTAAAGTTCTTGGCCCCAATCACAACCCTCGAAGAACGCGGCGGCGCACACGCCGTCAAAAACAGGCACAACCCCACGCCAAGAAACGCAGCGAGCCTCGCTCTCACCTCGAGTCGGCCCGTCATGCGCGCACCACTTGCCCCTCAGGCCGCAACAACTCAAAGTGATAAAACGACCTCGGACCTTCCTCAAACCGTTCCAGGACAAATCCCAGCTTCTCCAGCACCCTAACCGACGCCGCATTGCGTAAGTCGACCGCAGCCACAATCCGCTTCAGCCCCAGTTCTCCAAATCCAAAGTCCACAAAAGCACGCCCAGCCTCTGTAGCCAGCCCGCGCCCCCAAAACGCACGCGCCAGATAAAACGCCAGCACAGCTTCATCCGGCACTCTCTCCCCGCCGTTCAAATGCGGATACAGACCGCACCTCCCTACATAACTGCCCTCCGATTTCAGTACCGTGGCCCACAGCGCCAGAATGCCCGTAACCGGAGTCATCGGTCCACTCCAGAATCGCTGCTCCGCCGCCTCTCTGGTTCTGGGCGCGCCGCCCACATACCGGCGCACCTCCGCGTCGCCCTCCATCGCACAGAACGCTTCGAGATCACCCGCCTCATGCGAACGAAACACCAGCCGCTCTGACTCAAGAACAATCAAGGCAGGCCATCCCTCCTACTTGACAAAATTTTCGTCCAAACCGCCCATGTAACACGTTCGGCCAGAGCCGCCGTTCTTCTGCCCAACTCACAAGTCCAACCCTAAAGTCTCTTCTTCGAAGACTTTGCACACTTTTGACGGGGTGGGGGTATCTCACACCCGCCTCACCGCGACTCGCTTCTCCAGCAATCCCAATCCCGCATCTGCCGCCAACGCCAGCAACGCCGCCGGAATCGCCCCAGCCAGCACGAGCCCGTTATCGACACTCGCGACTCCGCGAAAGATCAGCTCTCCAAGCCCTCCCGCACCAATCGCCGCAGCAATCGTAGCCACACCCACGCAGGTCACCGTAGCAGTCCGCAGTCCAGCCAAAATCACGCTGGCTGCCAGCGGCAGCTCCACCTTCACCAGCCGCTGCCACGAGGTCATCCCCATCGCATTCGCCACATCCACCAGCGCCGGATCGACGCTCCCAATCCCCGCAAACGTATTCCGCAGAATCGGCAGCAGCGCATATCCTGTCAGCGCCAGGATCGCCAGCCGAGCCGCATTCTCCCCCAGCCACGGCACCGGCAGCAGCAGCCCAAACAAAGCCAGACTCGGCACCGTCTGCAGGACATTCGCAAACCCGATCACCGGCTTCGCGAGCCGCTGCCTTCGCGTCAGAAGAATCCCCAGTGGCAGCCCAATCCCCGCCGCCAAAAGCATCGCTGAAAGCGTCAGCCAGAGATGCTCGAACGTGAGCCGCCCGATCTCCCAGCCGTGCGCCTGCAAAAAGCTCATCATGCTTGCATCACGCGATGTACAGCCGAAACATAATCCTTTACATAAGGATTATCCGATCCGACGACCGACTCTGGAGAGAGGTCCGCAGCCACCGATCCCTCCGAAAGAAACACCACCCGATTCGCCAGATAGAGCGCCTCATCCAGATCGTGCGTCACCAGCAATACCGTCTTCCCGACCTTCGCCAACAGCCCCCGCAACATCGTCTGCATCTCAGCCCGAGTCAGCGGATCGAGCGCGCCAAACGGCTCATCCATCAGCAGCACCATTGGGTCCGTCGCCAGGGCCCGCGCCAATCCCACGCGCTGCCTCTGCCCTCCCGAAAGCTGCCACGGATATCGTACCTCGAAACTCCCCGTAGTCTAGCCCCGCAAGCGCCAGCACCTCGCGAACGCGCGCCGTAATCTCTTCCTTGGAGCGCCCCGCAAGTTCGAGCGCCATCCCCGCGTTCCGCTCCACCGTCATATGCGGAAACAGTCCAGTCTCCTGGATCACATACCCGATGCTCCGCCGCAACGCCACGGTGTCATAGTCCTGCGTCGCCTTTCCCGCCACCCGCACCTTACCCGAGGTAGGCGTCACCAGATCATTGACCATCCGCAGCAGCGTCGTCTTGCCCGACCCACTCCGCCCCAGCAGAGCCGTCGTCGTCCCCGCCTCCAACTGCAGCGAAATATCGCGCAGCAAAACACGTCCATCCGCCAGCGTGTAGCTCACCTTCGCGAACTCAACGCCAACCGTGGGCATGTCCTTACTCTAACTTGTGGTGTGTCTACCCTGCCAGCTCCGGCGCAGCCTCTGCCGCAGCAGGCTCCCCGGCTCCGGGCTGGCCCTTCACGCGAACCACCGTGATTTTTTCAAATCCCTCTTTGAACGTAGGCGGCTTCAGACGTTCAGCCATCTTCTGCATCACATCATCGGTCACCTGGCGGTCACGCTTCGAGTTCCGCTCCATGCACACGGCCAGCGGCACATCAAAGAACACCGCCTGCACCTCGTAACCGAAGCTCTTCGCCATCTTGATCCACTGCTTGCGCTCATGCGGAGACAGGTTCGTCGCATCCACATAGTTCCACGGCATCTTGGCGATCAGTCGGGCGCGCAACAAACTCCGCAGGGTCGAAAACACCAGCCCCTGGTAGCGCTGCTCCGTAATATCGTCGAACAGCAGCGTCCGCAGCAGATCGCTCGACAGCGGAGTGACGCCGCGGCGCTTGTACCAGGTCGTCTTACCCGATCCCGGCAACCCGATCGTCAACACCACATAGCCCTTGGGCGACTTCAGCGCAGCTTGTTCGGCAGGAGGGGTCCCCAACGACTCTGGCTGCGTCTCCATCACCATCTGAGGCTCAGGCTTGTCGGCGACGGGCTCTGGCGAACTCACTGCATCGACAACCGCAGCAGGCTCGGCAGGGTGCTTGACGGCAGCGCTCGGTGTGGCCTCGACTGGACGCGCCGGCGTAGCCTCCGGATACGTTGGTCTTAGGGGAGCCTGTTGGTTTGCGGGCAACTCCTGCCCACTCTTCCCCGTGGACTCAGATTCATTCGGTCCACGTCTAGGACGTCGTCTCATCTTTTCGCTTATCCATTCGCGCAACTCGCGCATACCACGCTTGTAACACAGCGTCGAAGCGCCCCGCAAATGACTCGCACCTCCTGCGCCAACCTCGTGTGCCCTGAGCCATGAGGGCATTTGCACCACCTCTGTCAGGGTGGTAGCATCCGTTTTGGTGGGCGTAAGCGTTTCTGCTGCGCTTCCAAGCGTCAAAAACTCATTCACACCCCCTCAGCAGTACGACAGGAGCAACCGAAATCATGGCAGCAGTAAAGGTAGGCATCAACGGCTTCGGCCGAATTGGACGCAACGTATTCCGCACCGCCCTCGGAAACCCCGACATCGAATTCGTCGCCGTAAACGACCTCACCACCCCCGCCACCCTGGCCCATCTTCTCAAGTACGACTCCATCCTCGGCAACCTCAAGCAGGAGATCACCCACGGCACCGACTTCATCGCAGTGGACGGCAAGCAGATTAAAGTCTTCGCCGAACGCGATCCCGCCAAGCTCGACTGGGCCTCCGTCGGCGCTCAGATCGTCGTCGAATCGACCGGATTCTTCACTGACGCCGAAAAGGCAAAGGCCCACCTCGGCAGCACCGTCAAGAAGGTCATCATCTCGGCCCCGGCGACCAACGAGGACATCACCCTCGTCCTCGGCGTGAACGACAACAAGTACGACGCGTCCAAGCACAACGTCATCTCCAACGCGAGCTGCACCACGAACTGCCTTGCTCCTGTCGTCAAGGTTTTGCACGACACCTTCGGCATCGCCTCGGGCATCATGACCACCATTCACAGCTACACCAACGACCAGGTCATCCTCGACACGCCGCACAAGGATCTCCGTCGCGCTCGCGCCGCCGCTCTCAGCATGATTCCGAGCAGCACCGGTGCAGCCAAGGCCCTCAAGCTGGTCATCCCTGAGATGTCCGGCAAGCTCGACGGCTTCGCCATCCGCGTCCCGACCCCCAACGTCTCGGTAGTCGACCTCACCTTCGTCTCCGAGAAGCCCATCACCGACAAGTCGATCAACGAGGCCCTGAAGAAAGCCTCCGAAGGCGAACTTAAGGGGATTTTGGGCTTCACCGACGAAGAGCTCGTCTCCTCTGACTTCAAGGGCAACGCACTCAGCAGCATCGTCGACAGCAAGCTGACCAAGGTCGTCGGCCAGAACACCGGCAAGGTCATCAGCTGGTACGACAACGAATGGGGCTACTCCAACCGCGTCAAGGACCTCATCACCTTCCTCGTGAAAAAGGGCCTGTAGTCAGACAAAACAAATTGCAAATCAACAGCGCAGTGCAGGACCACAGTCCTGACTGCGCTGTTTCTCTTGTTTCATCCGAATATCGCCTCCGCGTACTTGAACGGCCTGTGTATTCGGCTCTTCCAGAAGTAGATCAGAATGATCACGCTCGCGATGGCCGCATACGCGCACCAGAGCGAAGTGAAGGCATACCGCTTTATCTCCATCACCGCAAGAAGGATCGCAAGGTTCGCCGCTCCGAACAGCACCATCCCCTGCACCTTGGAGAAGAACAGCGAGCCGCACGTCGCAATGACATACAACACCGCCAACGTCGTGTTGTTGGTCCCGTCATTGATATACACAATGCTGTTGCCCTTTACGAAGATGTGCAGCGGATAAGCGATCAGTGCCCACAGCATATAGAGTGTCGTTCCCGTCCCAACCAGCAGAAACGGAAACATCCGTCTGCGGCTCTGCATATCAGGCTCAAACAGCAGCACGCTCAACGGGATCAAGAACGGCAGCAGCCCCTGCGCATACAGCACAAACGCCGCACCCATATTGTGCGTCACCGTCGACGACAGGACCCCATCCAATCCAAGCCACACGAATCCCTCGATAAACTGATGTATTGCAAAGAACGTCGGCAGTGCCGCGAACAACAGCTCTCGTTTATGCCTCACCTTGGTAAGAGTCACCACTCCGATCGCCCCAAGCACTCCGCTTCCCACAAAGTTTGCAGTCGCCGAAAAGCACACGTTCGAAGTACCTCCCCGTCTCATAATTCCGTGATTGTGCCGATCATACGCGACTGCCGGTGAACGACGAATCTGAATCAGAAGAACCATGAATCCTCCTTCATCCGCACGTAATCTAACTGAGAGGCAGCGAGTCCACCTGCCCGGATCGAGAATTCTATGGGTCGTCGTTTCCAGGAACTGGCGTTCACCCCCCTCGTCAAACAGCAGCAGCAGGAACACGGCAGCAGGCGCCAGTACGATCGGATGGAGCAGAGTTCGCCACAGGGAAAGGATACCCTCGGCGACGCGGAGACGGACTTTATCCAACGCCGCGACAGCTTCTACATGGCTTCAGTGAGCGAGACCGGCTGGCCCTACATTCAGCATCGCGGAGGCCCCAAGGGTTTCGTCCGTGTCATCAACCCCTCCCTTCTTGGATTTGCTGATTTGCGCGGCAACAAGCAATACATCAGCCTCGGCAACTTCGAGCATGACAACCGCGTGGCCCTCTTCTTCATGGACTACCCCTACCAGGCCCGTCTCAAGATCCTCGGACGCGTCGAAGTCCACGAGCACGACTCCGAAGCTCCAGCACTCATCGAATCCTTCCGTCCCGCCAACAAATCCGGCGTCATAGAAAGAGTCATTCTGATCCACGTCGAAGGCTTCGACTGGAACTGCCCGCAGCACGTCACTCCTCGCTACACCATGGACGAGTTGCAGGACGTGCTCACTCCAATCCGCGATAGACTTGCGAAGCTGGAAGCGGAGAACGCCAGCCTTCGCGAGAAGATCTCGTTGCCCGCCGAAACGCGCGACTGATTCAATCGAAATTACAAACGACCGTCGGGTATTCTGCAGACATGACCAAGCGCAAGAATATCCCTGGCACCTCACCCTACGAGCCCGTCATCGGCTTTTCTCGCGCCGTTCGCATTGGCAATCACGTCCACGTCTCAGGCACCGGTCCCGTGGGCGCTGACGAAGCCGACGTCGCCGAGCAGACTGATCAGTGCCTCACACTCATCGCCGCAGCGCTTAAGAATGCTGGGAGTTCCCTCGACCACGTTTATCGCACCCGCATGTACCTAACGCGCACCGAGGACTGGGAGGCAGCCGGCCGCATCCACGGCAAGTTCTTCGGCCTCATCCGTCCCGCCGCCACTATGGTCGTCGTCGCTGCCCTGCTCAACCCAACGTGGCGCATTGAAATCGAAGCGGACGCTTGCATTCCCGACGAGAAACCAGTCTAGAATCATTGAAAATGGAAATGTCCGCTGATTGCCCCCCACTCTGGAAGGTCATCGCCGGTGCCACTCTTCGTCGTGGGCACGCTGGACATCTCTGACGCTTTCATCTTTTATGGACTCCGCGGCGTGACTCCCACCAGAATTCTCCAGGGCATCGCAAGCGGCGTCCTGGGCAAGGCTTCCTTTGGATGGGCTACCGTTCCGCCATCCTCGGCTTGTTCTTCCACTTCTTCATCGCCTTCTCCGCAACCACAGTCTTCCTCCTCGCCAGCCGCAAACTTCCGCTTCGGCAGTCACCCTGTGCTCTTCGGCGCCCTGTTCGGCGCTGCCCTCTACCTCGTTATGAACTACATCGTTCTTCCGCTTTCTAAAATCGGCCTGCGCCCTACACCTCCGCTCGTTCCCCTCGTCAACGGTGTCGCCGCCCTTATCGTTTGCATAGGCATCCCCCTCGGATTCATAGCGCGACGCTACATTCCGCAATAAATCACATAACATTTGCCTCGAGATGATGTTTACTAACACCCAGAAGGAAAACTAATGCCGAAGCTGTCCATTCGCGATCTAGATCTCACCGACAAGCGCGTCCTCATCCGCGTCGACTTCAACGTCCCTCTCAAGGACGGCATCATCACCGATGACACCCGCATCCGCGAGACGCTCCCTACCATCGAGTACGCTCTGCGCCACAAAGCGAAAGTCATCCTCTGCTCCCACCTCGGCCGCCCCAAAGGCAAACCCGTCGAGTCCATGAGCCTTCGCCCCCTGGTCGCCCACCTTCGCGGCCTGCTCGATCACATCCTCGGCGACGACGAGAACGTAGCCTTCTCCCCCAACTGCATCGGCGCAGTCGCCAGCGAGATGGCCGCCAACCTCGAATCCGGCCAGCCGCTCCTCCTCGAAAACCTCCGCTTCCATCCGGAAGAAGAAGCCAACGACCCCGCTTTCGCCGAAGAAGCTCGCGAGCCTCTGCGACATTTACGTCAACGACGCCTTCGGCAGCGCCCACCGCGCCCACGCCTCCACCGAAGGCATTACCCACTTCGTCAAGGTCTGTGCCGCCGGACTGCTGATGCAGAAGGAGCTTACCTATCTCGGCAAGGCCCTCACCGAACCCGACAAGCCATTCGTCGCCATCATCGGCGGAGCCAAGGTCTCCGACAAGATCCAGGTCATCGACAATCTCATCGACAAAGCCGACGCCATCATCATCGGCGGCGGGATGGCCTACACCTTCCTCAACGCGCAGGGTCAGACCACCGGCAAATCCCTCGTCGAGACCGACAAGATCGACGTCGCCAAAGCCGCGCTCGAGAAGGCCAAGGCGAAAGGCGTCCGGTTCCTCCTGCCAGTCGACCACGTTCTCGCCGACAAATTCGCTCCCAACGCCAAGACCAAAATCTTCTCTGGCACCGGCGCATTCCCCGAAGACATGATGGCCCTGGACATCGGCCCCAAATCCATCGCGCTCTTCGAAGACGAGATCGCCGAAGCCCTCACCATCATCTGGAACGGCCCGATGGGCGTCTTCGAGATGCCAGCCTTCGCCCACGGAACCAACGCCATCGCCCACGCGGTCGCGCGCAATCACGACGCAACCACTATCGTCGGCGGCGGAGACTCTGTCGCTGCAGTACAGCAATCCGGCGTAGCCGACCGCATCACCCACATCTCAACCGGTGGCGGGGCCAGCCTCGAATTCCTCGAAGGCAAAACCCTCCCCGGCGTCGCTGCGCTAACGGAGAACCAAAGATTCAAGTGAGACAGCTCCACGATCAACCTCTACTGACAAACATAAAAGGGCCTTGCTGAATGAGTTGGGAAGTGGCAATCATCCTCGACCCCAATTACGACCCATTTGCGGCCGATTCGCTCAGTTCGGATATGCCGATTTGCGATTGTAGATACTCCTTCCAATCGGGCGTTCGCAGAAAAGGTGCGAGAAGCATCAAGGGAGCTTTGGCTACCTGAGCCGTGCTGTACAACATTCACTGTCAACGACACGGCCGCTCGCGAAGAGAACTGTCTCGGCATTCTGAACACCGTTGACGAGCACCACCCGCGACTCGCAAAATTGCATCTCGTCGGTATCGACGATTCCGAAACGCTTCGGTCAAACCTAAACAGTTTCAATTTCCTGCCATTTGAGCCGCATCGAGGCAAATCAGTTTTCATAAGACAGCTTGAATCGATGAGCAATGTTCCCCACCTGCTTCTGGACGCAACGACCTGGACTAGAGCCGATGATGTTTACAACGCTCTTTTTACGGCCTTAGGTTCTCCTGCATGGCACGGGAAAAACTTCAATGCCCTAAACGACAGCATCGCTGGCGGTGGTATCAATGCCGTTGAAGTTCCCTACTCTTTATCAATCCTTCACCTCAAATCAGCAACGTCCGAAGTTCGAACTTTTCTGAGGGACTTAGTCAATCTCATCTCTGGGCTTAAGAAAATGGGGTGCCCCGTGTCTATTCAAATTGAATCCTAACGAACATTACGTACAGCTTTCCTACGCTCCCTGAAAGTGGAATACTAAACACAAATGCGTAAACTAATGATCGCCGCCAACTGGAAGATGTATAAGACTCCTTCCGAGTCGACTGCCTTCCTCTCAGCTTTCCTTCCGTTCAGCTCCAGCCATCAAAAGGTTGACGCCGTCCTCTGTCCCCCGATGACCTCACTCCCCGCGCTCGTCGAAGCTGCGCGCAACACCCACGTCCGTATCGGCGCCCAGAACATGCACTGGCTCAACGAAGGCGCCTACACCGGCGAGACCTCGCCCACCATGCTCACCGCTATCGGAGCCACCCACGTCCTCATCGGCCACTCCGAGCGCCGCCAGTACTTCGCCGAAACCGACACCACCGTCAACCTCAAGCTCAAGGCCGCCCTCGCCCACTCGCTCACTCCTATCGTCTGCGTCGGCGAACAACTTGAGGACCGCGAGTTCAACCGCACAGAAGAGGTCCTCAAACTGCAGGTCGCCGTCGCCCTCGAAGGCATCGATCCCGCCATCCTAGGGCCACTGGTTATCGCTTATGAGCCCGTCTGGGCCATTGGCACCGGTCGCACCGCCACCCCCGAGATCGCAGAGGAAGCCCACCGGCTCATCCGCACTCAGATAGCCCACGTCGCCGGCCCGGCCATCGCGGCCAGCACGCGCATCCTCTACGGCGGATCGGTCAAGCCCGACAACGCCGCCGCCCTCTGCTGCCTCGATGAGATCGACGGTGCCCTCGTAGGCGGAGCCAGCCTGGATCCGAACTCCTTCGCCCAGATCATCCATAACGCCCAGCAGCTGCAATACCTAAAGCAGTAAATTCATCCGCCCATCAAAAAACAAAGCCCATGCGAGGTTAGCGCATGGGCTGCTTTCATCTGGGAGAAGATTCTATCGGTAATACCGGTGACCGTGCCGGTAATAGACGTGGTGGTAGTAGTGATGATGATGGTAGTAGCGTTGATGCGTGGGCCCAACTGCAACAACAACCTGAGCACGAGCCGGCATCGCCGACGCTGCGAAAGCAAAGAACATAACCATACATAAAATCCAGCGTGCCATAAGATTTTTCATTGTCGGTTCTCCTGTCTAACTGACCAACTCAATCAATCGACTGTTATGTCTGATTCGGAGACCCATGCTCATGTTGTCCAAAGATAAACTCTATTCACGGGCAACCTCCGCCTCCAGAAGCAAGAGCGCTCGGCTCGAATTCTTTTTCGCCCGTGGAACAACTAACGAATCCTCACGTACCTTTGCTTGTCGCCTCCGGTTGTAGCGTCGTCAAAATCTCACACTCCAGGTGCCGCCATTGTGCTGCGATTCCCTACGCTGATCTTCGCCCTGCTCACTCATGACGCTCCTCTCCCATGCACAGGGAGTTCCTGTCATTCAGGTTGAAACCCATCTCATCGACACCACTCTCAGCGTCCACGACGCGGAAGGCCGCATCGTCACCGGCCTCACCAAAGACGACTTCACCGTCGTCGAAGACGGCGTCCCGCAGAAAATCCGCTTCTTCGCTCACGACAACCAACTGCCCTTGAGCGTCGGCCTCATCATCGACGCCAGCGGCAGTCAGGAAAAGTTCGTAGCAGAACACGAAAAAGACATCGAAGCCTTCCTCCACCAGATCCTCGAACCCAGCGACCAGGCCTTCGCTGTCTGCTTCGGCAACCACCTCCGCCTCGTCAGCGACTTCAGTTCGTCCGCTCCCAGCCATCATGGATGGCATCCGTAGCTTCGATAAGGGCAACACCAAGTTCCCTGAGATCGGCCCCAAAGAAGATCGCGAACTCGGCACCGCGCTCTACGACGCCGTCTATTACGGTGTCACCGAAAAGCTAACCGGCATCCATCAACGCCGCAAGGCTATCGTCGTCTTCAGCGATGGCGAAGAAAACTCCAGCGAACACGACTTGCTCGACGCGATCGAAGCCGCTCAGAACGCTGACGTACTTATCTACGCCATACGCTACACCGAGTTGAAACACGGGAAGATGGACGCGCGCGACCGTTACGGCGTGCGCGCCCTCGACCACCTCACCACCCAGACCGGCGGCAAGTCCTTCGACTTTCACGCAACCAATCTCACCCAGGCCTTCGCCGAAATAGCCGGCGACCTTCGCTCTCTCTACGAACTTGCCTATCAGTCCACCAACCCCACGCGCGACGGCACCTACCGCAAGGTGGTGATCCAGACCACTCGCCCGGGCCTCACCGTCCGCGCACGTACAGGCTATTATGCCCGCTGAGCCTCTTAGACTGGACTTACCGAACCACTCCGGCTTGATCCATCGGCCAGTACACAAACGCCGCTTTGCCGTAGATCAATTCCCTGTCAACCGGCCCAAAATCACGGCTGTCGCTCGAGATCGACCGGTGATCCCCCATGACAAAGTACTCATGTTCCGGCACCGTCATCTCCGGTTGCGAGCGATCATCCGTAAACCGCTTGGGCACGTATGGCTCTTCCACCGCAGTGCCATTCACATACACCTGCCCATGATCGATCTTCAGATCATCGCCGGGCAACGCAATCACCCGCTTGATATAGCTCTTCTCATGGTCGTGCGGATACAGAAAAACAACCACGTCCCCGCGATGAATCTCCCCCACCCGATACGCAAGCTTATTGATGAATAACCGGTCCTGATCCTCGAGCATGGGAAGCATGCTCGTCCCCTCAACCCTCACCGGTTGATACAGGAAGATGATGATGAACGCCGACACAACCACCGACACCACCAGATCCCTCAGCCAGGAGTGCATCACTCCGCTGCTCTGCCCCGATGGCTCTCCAGCCGGCTTATTCGGCGAATCGTCTCCCATCCGCCCGTCAGTCTCCATCTAGTCTCCAAACCTCACTTATTTGACGCGCAGGCCACCGGGACGCAACCCAGTGTCGACCAGCTTTGCGGCCCCGACCGGTCTCCGGAACAGCTAACCAATTTATGCATAGAGCCATCTTATATATTACAGGCGCAGCTCAACAGCCTCGAAACCTCCATGGGACGCCTTTCTCGCGAATCTCGACCAACGTTTGGGTGAGCCAACCCGGGCTCCCGATTCCAAGCGAAAAAACAATCCCCCAGGAGTACCGTCTCGGGAACCCTTTCTTAGAGCTTTTCCTAAGCCTTAGGAATAGAATGGATTGAGCAGAATAGTAGGATTATTTTATGGCCACCCTTACCATGCTAGAGCAGGTCACCACCACGAAATCCGCCAACCGAGGCGCAGCAGAATTCAACGATCTCACGACGGAGACCGCAAATGTTGCATCCGAAGGACTTGACACCAAGTCAGCCCTCGAAATCGCCCGAATTATTAACCACGAAGACGCCAAGGTAGCCGCCGCTGTCAAAAAGGCGCTCCCCGAGATCGCCATCGTCATCGATACCGTCGCTCGTTCTCTCCGCGATGGTGGCCGGCTTATCTATGTCGGTGCCGGATCCAGCGGCCGTATCGCCTCCCTCGACGCGTCGGAGTGCCCACCAACCTACTCCACCGCGCCCGCTCAAGTCCAATACATTATGGCTGGCGGCCCCAAGGCTCTCGCCTCCGCCTCCGACGTCAACGAAGACTCGCCCGAGATCGGCCAGCGCGACATCGCCCGCCGACGGCCCACTCGCAAAGACATCGTCATCGGCGTCTCTGCCAGCGGCCGCACACCCTACGTCGTCGGCGCCGTCGAATACGCTCGCGCCCGTGGCGCCAAAACCGCCGCGATCACATGCAATCACAACACCCCCCTCGCAGATGTTGCCGACACCACCATCGTCAGCGAGGTCGGCCCCGAGGTCATCTCCGGTTCTACTCGCATGAAATCCGCAAGCGCCCAGAAGATGATCCTCAACATGATCACCACTGGCGCCATGACGCGGCTCGGCTACGTCTACGACAACCTCATGGTCAACGTGCACATGAAGAACGCGAAGCTCGTCGAGCGAGGCATCCGCGTCCTGATGAAGGTCTGCGACATCGACCGCGACACAGCGATCCGCACGATCAAATCCGCGGGCAAGTCGATCCCCATCGCCGTCGTTATGCTCAAGGCCAACGTGGACAAGATGGAAGCCGTCCGTCGCCTCACCAAATCCGACGGCAACGTCCGCCTCGCCATCGACGACTCTCGCCTCGAGCTCTGATCCACCATGCGAGACCGCGACGACTGGGTTCAGGACATCCGAGTATTAGTGTCGGGATGCGCTGCACTATTGGCAAGCCTCCTTTGCCACAATCTCGGCCACTTCACTATCATTCCCTCGCAACCCTCCACGTGGTACCTGCCCGTGGAGCATCGTTGCGGCTGGGTCTTGATCGCTGCGTCAGGTTGGTTTCTCTTTGAAATAGCAAACCGCGTTCGAAAGAGCGCCTCGTAGTACTTGCGCTGACATCCGCAACATTCTCCCCATAGCGTGTTTATTCCTTCAGAAAGCGGCGATGCCGCTACAAGGAGCAACACCCATGAACCGCCTTTTGCTCTCCACCTCCCTGGCCTTGGCACTCTCCACAACCCTCGTCTTTGCACAACAGCAGGACCTGGCCCCACCACCAGCGCCAACGGCAAACGCCCACCACCACGCTCACAATCCCCAGCGTGAAGCCGCAAGACTTAGCAAGAAGCTGAACCTCACGTCCGATCAAACCGCGAAGCTCGAACCCATCCTCGCCGATCACGACCAGAAGATCGCGGCGCTGAAAAGCGATGCCTCAATCTCCCCGATGATCATGAAAGAGCAGATGCGAGCCATCCACAAAGACACGAAGCAACAGCTCGCAACCGTACTCACGCCCGACCAGCTCCAACAGCTGAAGGCTCTCCACCACACACGTGGAAATCCGAACCAGGCCCAGCCGAGACCAGCCCCGCCAGCCGGTTTCTAAGCTATTATTGTTCGCAAAGAGGTCCTCTCGTACAGAGGACCTCTTGCCGTTAATTCCAGGTCTCTCTCGTCCTCGTTCAATCGAACCAACCTGCCGCCGGTACCAACCCAGCCACCCATTTCCACGGCGAATCTCCGTAAACTAATCGAATGGACAAGTTTGTTGTACGCGGCGGCAATCCTCTTCTCGGCACCATCAAAGTCTCCGGAGCCAAGAACTCCGCGCTCCCCTGCATGGCCGCCGCCATCCTCACCGAAGACGAGGTTATCCTCGAAAACATCCCTCAGGTCCGCGACATCGAGACCGAGCGAAAGCTCCTCACCAGCATGGGCGCCGAAGTCGAACTAGGCTATGGGCGCGCCCAGCATCGCACCCGCATCAAGTGCGGCATCCTCTCCGACCCCGTCGCCAAGTACGAAATCGTTAAGACCATGCGAGCCAGCTCGCTCGTGCTCGGCCCGCTCATCGCCCGCACCGGCATCGCTCGCGTCGCCATGCCCGGAGGATGCGCCATCGGCGGCCGCCCCATCGACCTTCACATCCTCGGCCTCGAAGCCATGGGCGCGACCATCACCCAGGATCACGGCTATCTCGAAGCCCGCAGCCCCAACAACGGAAACGGCCGGCTTAAAGGCGCGCACATCGTCTTCGACAAGATCACCGTCACCGGCACCGAAGACCTCCTCATGGCCGCCGTCCTCGCCGAAGGCGAATCAGTCTTCGAGAACTGCGCCCGCGAGCCCGAAGTCACAGACCTCGCCGCCCTCCTCACCGCCATGGGAGCCAAGATCGAAGGCGCCGGCACTGGAACCATCCGCATCCAGGGCGTCGCCAAACTTCACGGCGCGCGCCATCGCATCAACCCCGACCGCATCGAAGCCGGCACCTTTCTCGTCGCCGGAGCCATCACCGGAGGCGATCTCAACGTCGACTGCTGCGAGCCCAAACACCTCGGCGCACTTATCTCAAAGCTCGAGCAATGCGGCGTCCGCATCGACGTCGGTGTCGACAACGTCCGCGTCCGCTCGGGCGGCGAACTCAAAGCCGCCGACATGTCCACCGAGGAATATCCCGGCTTTCCCACCGACATGCAGGCCCAGTACATGGCCCTAGCCACGCAGGCCGAAGGAACCAGCACCATAACCGAAAACATCTTCGAAAACCGCTTCATGCATGTGCAGGAACTCATCCGCATGGGCGCGAACATCACTATCTCCGGACGCACCGCGACGGTCCGCGGCAAGAGCCCGCTTCAATCCGCAGCCGTCATGTGCTCCGACCTTCGAGCCTCTGCGTCACTCGTCCTCGCTGCCCTCGTCGCGGACGGCGAAACCATTCTCGATCGCGTCTACCACCTCGATCGCGGCTACGAGCACTTTGAAGAGAAACTTCGCGGCGTCGGCGCCCAGATCCGCCGCATGGGAGACGTCTTCGGCAAAAAGTAACCGTCACAGTTACAGAGGAGACAGCTCCTTGCCATACACGAACGCGTCCAATCCATTCTCGCCATAGAATTCGCGCTGCATGCTCATTCGCTGATAACCCATTCGCTCATAGAAGCGGATCGCAGTTAAGTTTTTCGTGAATACATGTAGCTGCAACCACTGCACACCCGCCGCCCTTAGCGTGGCCTCGACCTCGTTCATCAGCCGCGTTGCCAATCCTTTTTGCCGAGAGGCAGCTGCAACATCGAGCGTCACCAAATACGCCCGCCAATCCTGCGAAACGCGTTCAACATGGACGATGACAAATCCGATAATTTCACCGCTGCCATTCTCCGCAACGCGAACGATAGCGTTTTGCTCCTCGGCGAAGTCCCGCATCGACTCTCGATCGAAGCGAAACTCCTCAGCAAAGCAAGCCTCATCTAACTGAAACATCGGCTCTAAATCGGTGACCCGGTAGTCCCGACTAACAATCTCATCCCTCATAAAGCGCTTACTGCATACCTCATCAGCAAAAAAGTGAAATCGCGCTGATAAACACTCTATTCCTAAGACTCAAAGTTGAGTTCGGCTTCGAAGAACTTTCGCCCGATACAAAACCATGTTGGAAATAGAAAGTGCGCCTCATTGAAAAACTTAACGAGGCGCACCTTGCACTTTTTCAGGTTAGAACGTGAACTTTCCGCTCAACTGCAGTTGCCGCGAAGAACCGCCATCGCTCGTCGCGAAGCGGGTTGCAGATATTTGACCGAAGGTCGACGATTGTACGTTGCCCGACGGCTGACCAAAGTTGGGATGGTTAAGGATGTCGAAGGCGTCCGCACGCAGCGTGAAGGTAAGACCCTCAAAAATCTTAGTCTCCTTCTGTCCGGAGAGATCAACGTCCGCGAATCCAGGCCCAGTGCCGCCGTTACGCTCGATGTTTCCGATGCCGGTGTAGATGATGGTTGAGGTTGGAGTCGCCTGCGTTGCCTGAATCTGCAGGCTGCATCCAGCGGGTACGGCCAACGTTGGACCGATGGGGCAAACGAGCGAAGAAGGAAGGTAGGTGACGTTAGCAATGGCACCCTGGGATTTATGCCTCGTGATCGGGCCAACGAGGTTGGGACGCACAAGGCCGGTAACACCGTTGTAGCTTGAGCTGCCGGCGGTAATGTTGACGGGATTACCGGTCTGGTACTGGATGATCGTCGCAAGCTGATAGCCGGAGACCCAGCGACTGCCCTTGAAGGGGAAGTTGTAGATCGCTGTTCCTGCGAAGTGATTGCGCGTGTCGAAGTCCGACAGTCCATAGTTGCCGCGGGGATTGTTACTGTCCTGCAGATTGAGACCGCCCTGCGACCCGAGGGAGTTGATATCCATCGACTTCGTCCATTCGTAGTTCGCGCTTACATAAAGTCCGTGGCTCATGTTTTTGCTGAGCACGGCCCACATGCCGTTGTAGTTCGATGAGGAAATGCTATTCACTTCGGTGATGTTGGAGGCGATCGCCACCCCGGGATCGATGGGGCTGGTGGATGAGAGAGTCTGGTACGGATGGAGGGACCCAACCGGGCCGCTTGCCTGGTTCTCATTGGTACGAATGAGCAGATGACGTCCCACTGACCCGACGTAGTAAACCGAGGCCACCAAACCGTGGGGTAGCTCCTGCTGCACGTTTAGATTAAAGCTCTCGATGTACGCATTCCTGTAGTTGGGATTGGTCGAGGCGATCGAGATGCCCGCGGCCTTCGCTAGGTTATAGAGGTTGCTCACTGGAATAGCTGCCCCGTTATACGAGACCGCAGTGCTGAACGGAGGATTGGATGCCAGCGCTGTCACCGTGCCTGAAACCGGTTGGTCAACCAGGTAGGCATAGCCCCCGCGCACCACAGTCTTCCCATTACCAAAGAGGTCTTCAGCAAATCCCAGCCGAGGTTCGAAGTTGTAGTTTTGATTGTACGCAGCGTTGGCCCCGAGCCCATTGGTGCCCACACGCGTAAGCGACGGTCCAGCAGGGTTGAAGAGCACCAAACGGTTCGCGCCCTCTACCGGCGTACCATTCCACTCGAAGCGGAGACCGTATTCGAGAGTGAGGCGCGAGGTGAGTTTGAAGTTGTCCTGCACAAACGCTCCCACAGCGGTATCGTAGACGCGGCTGGCAACCGTATTTGGCTGCACGCTGAAGACAGTGGCTGTGTCCTTCTCGAAGTTATTCGCAGTGCTCACATAGGTCAGTGTGCCAATGTTGTCGGCGAAACTGGCAACGAGGTAGCGGCGGTACTCGCCACCAAATTTAATGCTGTGCCTGCCGCGCAGCAGCGTAGCCGTATCCGACAAGACGCCAAGAGTGTCATTGCGGCCCTGTGGGAAACCCGAAGGGCCGCCATAAACCAGGCCAATATCGGAGAGAGTTATCTGGGGCAGACCAACGTTGCCCGTGAGTCCGTCGTTGATCCCTACGCTGGCCGGGCTGGTCAAATTGGCAGGGTTGAAGGCGATAGAGATGCGGTTGAAGCCAAGCCGAGCTTCGTTCACAAGGCTCGGGCTGAAGATATGCGTCTCGTTGATCGTGAGTACCTGACGATGTGCATTGCGGTGATCTCCCCAACCGGGAATGGTGTCACCTTGCAATGCAGGTTCGGTGCGCACATCACTCTGAAAGGCGTAGAAGGCATGCAACGAGTCGTTCGTACTGAGTTGCTGAAGCAGGTCCCCGGTGTACTGGTTGATCTGGACAGGCCCCGGTGTAAATGCCACGTAATTATTTCCACTGTTCGGGAGTGGAATGAGCTTGGCCTGAGCAGCCGCAGACGGGTAGAGAGCAGCATTGGCGGCTATTTGCGCTTGCTGCGCTGGCGTGAGCACCGTGCTGTTCTGCAGAATTCCCTGATGTTGACGCAGGCCTTCGTAACTGACGAAGAAGAAGGTTCGGCCCTTCCAGATGGGCCCGCCCACGTCACCGCCAAAGTTATTGCGTATCAGCGGTGCTTTCTCGCCCGGCAATCCAACGAGGGGCAGTCCGGTAGCGGGGTTGAAATTGCGGTTGAAGTAGTTGCGCGCATCCAGAGCCCAGTTGCGAAAATAGTCGAAGGCATCGCCGTGGAATTTGTCCGCGCCGGAGCGCGTGGAAACGTTCACAATCGATCCGTCGCTGCGGCCGTACTCCGCACTGAAGGTCGAGTTGTTGATCTTGAACTCGGAGGTAGTAACGATCGAAGGCTGAAACGTAATCTGGTTCTGGCTTATATCATTCAGGTTAATGCCGTTGATCTGGAAGTTCACCGAATCTTCGCGGTTGCCGGCGGTATCGAACGAGTTCGCGCCCAACCCGCGACTTGGGGATGTCAAGCTTCCGGCAGTAGGAGCAATCACGCCGCCCGGAGTGAGCACCGTCAAGTCGAGGAAGTGGCGGCCGTTCAGCGGAAGCTCCTGCACTGTGTTGCTGCCAATCACCTGACCTACCGTCATGGTCTGGGTTTCGATCTGCGACGTGGTGCTCTCCACCTGGACCGTCTCACCCGCAGACGAGAGCGCAAGCGGAATGTTGACCGTCACGCGCTGGTCGACGTCCAGCGTCACCCTCTGCACCGTGTATTGGCTGAAACCCGACGCCTTAACCTGAACCTGATAGTCGCCAGGCACAAGCGATGGCGCAACATACAATCCCGCGTTGTCCGTTACGAGTTGACGATCGAGGCCAGTGGCAAGCGAATGCACAGTGACCTGCGCACCCGGAACCACTGCGCCGGTTGGGTCCGTAACAACACCGGACAACGTCGCCGTGGACTGCGCAAAGCATGCGCCAACACTGAGCCCCAGCAACACGAGAGAAACGAACAGCATTTTTGGGAGTTTCAATGAAACATTCACTTCAAGCCTCCTTCAAAAAACGCGCCCCCTGCTGAAATCTCTCCCGCAGGATGCGGCCGATCGATAGGACATCAACTCGTTTTGCGGTGTGCAGCGCACACCCGATGGTCCTAAGCAAAGCCGGTGGCTTGATCTTGTATGCCCTCATTGATTTCGTAAGCTCGGGGCGGCGATCAATTCCACGTATGTATTTTGTAAATGTCGTAAGTGATATCTAAAATTTCATGTATTCAACTTGATGTCAACGTAAACTTGTCATCACAAACAAGCTATTTGTTCATGAAATTCAACTTTGTCGGACTGGAATCACACCGCCAAATTCCTACATCTCCACTCACGAGTGCAACCGCGGGATCCAGATCGTCACATGGTCCCTGCACAGAGAAAAACAGGATAGAAATGCCGCAACGTCCAATAGACCTTCGACAGTCGTTCAAGTAGCAAAAAAAGATATTTTCCTAAAGACGAGCGCGAGAAAAAAACGTTATGAAAATAAACTATGCCGTTCGTCACAGAACAATGTCACAAGGAGTTCTCGATCTCGTCTGCGCTTTGCACTTTCAGTTCGAGCAACCCTAAAGAAGTCCTACACGTCTCCAAGTTTGACCTGTCCATCCGCCAGGTTGGGGTGTACAACTATTGAGATATGTTAGACATCCATCATCCTCGTGGAGCACGATGACGGGAAAAAAGAAAGTCTCCCCCGATGCCGATCGGCCAGCGACCCTCAAGATGATTGCCGACTATCTTGACCTCTCGCCCGCAACCGTCTCCATCGTCCTCAACAACTCGCCTGTCGCCAGCTCCATCCCTGCCACCACGAAGCAGCGGGTTCACGCCGCAGCGAAAAAATTCGCCTATCGCCCTAACCTGCACGCCCGCATGTTGCGCTCACGGCTTACCAATACCATCGGTATCATCGCTCCCGAACTCAGTGAAGGATACTTCACCGGGGTCATGCACGGCGTCGAGAGATATCTTCTTCAGGAGGGCTTCCTCTATTTCACCGTCAGCCATCTGGGCCAGTCGGACCTCAAAGACGAGTACCAGGAACTCCTCATGCGTCGCCGCGTCGACGGCTTTCTCGTCATCAACACCCAACTCACCCATAGGATACCTGCCCCGGTAGTCGGCGTCTCGACCCACAGCAAAACCCCCGGCGTCACCAACATCACGCTCGATCACATCGCCGCCGCCCGTCTGGCGCTTCAACATCTCTACGACCTTGGCCATCGCCGCATCGCCTTCATGAAAGGCCAGCGCTACTCTCTCGACTCCGAGTCTCGCTGGGAAGCCATCCTCAGTATCGCGCAGGAGATTGGCCTCATCGTCTACCCCGAACTCTGCGTCTTCCTCGAAGAAAATGTCTGGACGCCCGCACTCGGTTACCCGCCGGTGCGCGATCTGCTCTCGCGCACCCGTGACTTCACTGCTCTCTTCTGCTTCAACGACACCGCCGCTATCGGCGCCATTCGCGCCATTCAGGACGCCGGCCTCAGCTGCCCGAATGACATCTCGGTCATCGGCTTCGACGACATCATCATCGCCGACTACTTCAATCCCCGGCTCACCACCGTCCGCCAACCGCTCTTCAACATGGGAACCGCCGCGGCCAAGCTGCTGGTCAGCCGCATCCAGTCGCCCGACGCGCCCTACCCTCAAGAGGTCTGGTTTGAGCCCGAGCTCATCGTGAGAGAATCGACCATGAAAATCCCCCACGCTTCCCCGCCCCGTCGGCTGCGAGGTAAACGCTAACAGGACCGCTTTGCAACCATTCCCGCCAGACTCAACCGACCACCGCTACATCCCCGCGAATCCGATTCGCGCGCTCTTCCCCACATTCCTCTACTTTGTTGCGGCCGGCATCGCAACCGTCATGCTCGGCCCTCTCCTGCCCGGACTCATCCAGCGCTGGCATATTCAGGACGCCCAGGCTGGTACCCTCTTCACCGCCAGCTTTGTAGGCCAGTTCTGCGGAGCGTGGTTCGCAACGCGCAATCTCCGAGCCAGCATCCTCTTCGGCTCAGCCATCACCGCAGCCGGATGCATCGCCATGGCCTGGGTCGGCTTTGAACTCGCACACCTCGCCCTCTTCTGCGTTGGCCTAGGCCTGGGAGCAGGTCTTACCGCCGGCAACGTCATCGCCGGCACAGCAGTTCCCTCCGCCCGCGCACCTCTCATCGCGATGTTGAATGTCACCTGGGGCATCGGCGCCATCGCATGTCCCATGCTCGTTCACTTGTTCTCCGCGAGCGGCATCCAATACTTCTTCTTCGCGACGGCGGCCTTCCTCGCCATCACTTCAGTTATCTCTATCGCAATCCCGTCTCCAGCGCAACCCGAAAGGAAGTCGGCTGAGCACCATGCGTCGCACCATGCGTCGCAACAATCGCGCATGCCGCTCCCTCCGCTGCTTCTCTTTGTCTTCGGCGGTGGCATCTTCCTCTACGTCGGCATCGAGAACTCTCTCGGAGGATGGCTTCCCAGCTACGCCGTCCGCGTCAACCCGACACTCCACTCCTCCTCCATCGCCCTCTACTTCTGGGTATCCGAACTCGCGGGCCGCACTCTCGTTACTATCCTGATGGCGCGCCTCCGAGAAGCCGTACTCTACCGCATCTGCCTCGCGCTGCTCATCTCTGCGCAGATCATCCTCTGTGCGGTGGCGAACATCTCTTCGGCAAGCATCGTCACACTCACCATGCTGGGCGCACTCAGCCTTGCTCCCCTCTATCCTCTCATCATGTCCTTCCTCATCGCCCGCACCGGCAACCACGCCCGGCTCGGTGCCCTCTTCGCCACGGCATCGCTCGGTGGAGCCACGATACCCTGGCTCACCGGAGTCGTGTCAACGCAGTTCCGCAGCCTCCGCACAGGGCTCATCGTTCCCGCCGCCAGCGCGATGATCCTTCTCCTGCTCTCATCCCTTACAACCAGCAAGCCCACCCCAAGACTCGACGCATAAGCGCCGTGTCCAAATCAAAGGATCCAGCCCAACCCGATCCCAACCCCACAAAACAAGAAAGCCAGGCGTGAGCCTGGCATCCTGTTAGCGATGTTGCACCACGCTTAGCTGCGAGCGAACTTACGCTTTGCTGCACCTGCCGCACCAATCAATCCAGTTCCCAGAAGAACCAAACTGGAAGGCTCAGGTGTCGGTGCCGGTACTGGTCCATCCGCGATAAAGTTCTGCGGAGAACGCGAATCGCCGTCCTGCGTATTGTAGGGACCAGCCCCATCAAAGAGATAGAACGTGTCTCCAGCAAGAGCAGCGAGGGAACCAGCAGAGCTATAATTCGCCACCGCATTGTTATAGAGAGTCGTCGCAGCACTATCGAGCGACTCACTGCCCGGATTCAAGATATCCCACAGCACATTCTGAATTTCTGTGTCAGTGAGACTACCCTCGTGGTTGATGACATAGCCCTCTTTTTCGTATCCAGTCAGCGTCGAGCCGGATGCGAAGCTGGCAAGGTTTGCCCCGTTCACCACGTTGACTCCCCAATACTCGCCGGCAGAGATCTCCAGGGTGTTGTTCATGCAGAACAGTTCGAGCGCGGTATTCGTGCTCCCAACCGTAAGTGTCATGTTGTAGGGTCCAATGTCGCCAGAGCTACTGTCGAATTTTAAGGTGTCCGCCTTTGCCCCCATAGAAACCATCGCAAGGCAGACAGCAGGTAACAGATACGCAATTTTCCTCATTAAGGTACTCCTCCCAGTGGTCGATTACTTTCACAATTAACGTTCTCTCGTCAGAAGGGTCGCTTGCCGGGACTTCCGGTCGCAACTCTCATCTAACGCACAGTTCCCTGAATTGCCATTCCCGCATCTTTCGGAATACCGGATTCAAGAAGTTCCGTTCTCATCTGGCCACTGGCTCCCGAAGCTCGGGATAAAAGGCACAATGACCTGGCCGTAATGATTACGCCGCACACACAATTGCACGTAAACCGCCAACTCTTCGCGCTCACGCTGGACATATAACTTATTTATTTTCATAATTTTAGACGCAACTTGTGTAGATTGAACGCTGTGGCAAGTGCAGAAAAATGCTCAATTGTGGCAATCACTTGCTTCTTACTTCTTGGCCTGGTGTGGGTTACAAATTCGAGTGCCAACGTAATGAGCAGCTAAAAAAGATAAGAGGCCAGGCTGAGCCTGACCTCCGTGATCATGTCTTCCCCACTCCAGAACGCTGAGGGGACGGTTGCACTGAGTGGGGTGACTGACGCTGCAGATCCCGTTAGCGGGAAGCAACAAAGTGATCGCGAAGCTGGATAACTGCAATGACAACGACGGCCGCCATGGATGGTCCGAACAAGAGATACATAAAGCCTCCTTCCCCAAAGAATGGGTTATCTGATGTGGCTGGCGCCCTGTGTAATCAGCGGATTACCGGGAAACCAGTTTGCTGCCAATTTGTTGATGCACTCTCTCTATTGCAAGCGGGCAACCATTCTCGCAAGCCCGGCAAAAAGCCATTTCTGGCCCTATTTCGCCCTATTTCGCGAACCCTCAGCTCAGGCAACCCCATCCGGGATGGTCAAGAGATTTCCCACTAGGCAAATGTTTTCCACTTTTGTGTGCAAACAATGGCACAGAAACGCACCCTGCCCCACAAGGTCAGCTTCCATCCAAATACGATCAGGTTCAGAACGAGAAAAGCCCTCGACGATCAGTCAGTCAAGGCAGCCGAATAGGCAGATCGGGCTAATTTCAGACAGCGACGGTAAAGGTATCTTCGCTGCGAGTCACCGCACGATACAGCGTGTCACGCTCAAACGGTTCCCGTCCCGCCTCAGTAATCAGCCGAACCAGATCCGCCCGCCGCATTCCCTGCGGAGTCGTCGCCCCGGCATCGTGGTAAATCTTCTCCTCGATCACCGTGCCGTCGATATCGTCCGCCCCGAACCGCAGCGAAATCTGCGCCATCTTCGGCGACACCATCTGCCAGTAGCTCTTGACGTGCGGAAAGTTATCCAGCATCAAACGCCCCACCGCGATCTGCCGCAGGTCCAGCATCCCCGTCGTCTTCGGAATATGCGCCAGCGCAGTGTTCTCCGGATGGAACGCCAGCGGGATAAACGTCTGGAACCCGCCCGTCTCATCCTGCACCTCGCGCAGTTTCACCAGGTGGTCGACCCGATCCTCGTCGTTCTCCACATGGCCATACAGCATCGTCGCATTCGACCGTAGCCCAATCTTGTGCGCCTCGCGCGCAGTATCCAGCCACTCGCTCCCGTCAATCTTGTGGTCGCAGATGATATGCCGCACGCGGTCCGCAAAGATCTCTGCCCCGCCACCCGGCATGGAATCCACCCCCGCTTCCTTCATCCGCTTCAGCGTCTCCGGGATCGTCATCTTGCCGCGCTTGGCCAGAAACGCCACCTCCACCATGGTGAACGCCTTGATGTGCACCTTCGGAAACCGCACCTTCAGTCCCCGCACCAGATCCATGAAGTACTCGAACGGCAGATCCGGATGCAGCCCACCCACGATGTGAAACTCCGTCACCGCCTCTGTCAGCCCGGTGCCCGCTGTCTCCCACGCCTCTTCGAGCGCCATCGTGTACGTCCCGGCCTCGCCCTTCTTTCGTCCAAACGCGCACAGCCGGCACGAGGCCATGCATACATTCGTCGGATTGATGTGCCGGTTCACGTTGAAGTAGGCGATATTTCCATGCATCCGTTCGCGCACCAGGTTCGCCAGCCATCCCACCGCGAGAATGTCGCCGCTCCGGTAAAGCGCCACACCATCCTCGAAGCTCAGCCGCTCTCCTCGCTCCACCTTCGCCGCAATCGGCAAAAGTGTCGCATCGTCTGTCTGAAAGGAATGTCGCGCCGCGGAAATGAAAGACTCAGAACTCATACTTCAATTCTATTCCTCATCGACCCGCGGTGGCCCGTGGTTGGCTCGCCACCTCGCTCGAATCGACCATCCGCGGCTGCACAACGATGCCATCAAATAGAGTGGCTCCAACCAGGTGATCCCCCACCGGTCGCACCAGCCTGAGGTTCCAGCCGCTGTTCCAGTAATGCACCGCGCGATCCGGCACGTGCACCGAGAAAGCAATCGTGTTCTGGCTGTTCGCCGAGATCAGCATCCGCTGCGATGGCTCGTCATAGAAGAGGCTGTTCACATCCCGGATAGAAAGGTTCTTCAAGCTCTGCCAGGAACCTCCTCGATCATCCGAGACGAAGACTCCCTCCCGTCCCCCAACCCATAGCCCACCGGAATCATCCACCGCCACAGCCGCGAGCTGCTCCAGCTTCTCCGGCAGCTTCACGTCTGCCCACCGCTGCCCTCCGTCCGAAGAAAGCATCGCTGAATTGAGAGTCGCTGCCGCAACCCACGTCTTCGCCGTAGAAACAAAACTCCAGTTCTGCCGCTCCAGGCCCGTCACCAGCTTCCAACTCTCTCCCGCAGTCACGCTGCGCAGCATCCCCTCTGAGGTTGCCGCGTAAACTGTGTCGCCAGCCCGCGCGAGTGCATTGACGTTCGCATCGAAGGAATGAACCGGGGCCGGCTCCTTCGTCTTCTTCGACGGCGTCACATGGCCCTTACCAGCTGGTCTCGAAGGAACACTCACTGCTTTCTCAGCAACTGGCTCTGCGCTCTGATGTTCGCTGAGAACGACGTTGTTGACCCGACTCCACAGCTCCCCCTCCAGCCGATAAATCCCGTGTCCCGTCCCGGCCAGCACAGTTCCATCCGAAGCCTGCCCCAGGCTGAACACGTCTTGGCCATTCAAACCGGCGCTCTTCTGCGCCCAGGTCAAACCGCCATTGTCACTGACAAATACCCCGCCCCAGGCCTTATCGTTCACCACCCCGACATAGATGGTCGCCGGCTGCGCAGCATCCCCGATATACGAAGTGATCTGCCGCGACGAGAACCCCGCATTCGAAGGAACGAACGAGTACCCACCGTCATTGCTCGCCAAAACTCCCCCGCGATCCGTCGCAAGTAGAATGCGGTTGGTGTTCGCAGGATCAACGTACACGTCGTTGACAATTACCTCAGGTCCGGTCGTTCTCAACCAGTTCGCGCCGGAATCTCCCGTACGGAACAGACCCTCCGTCGTCCCCGCAAAGACGATGTTCAGATTCTGAGGATCCTGCATGAGCACTCTGGTGCGTCGCGCCGTCGAAGGAATTCCCTGCACCTTCTGAAACTTCTCGCCGCCGTTCTGGCTCTTGTAAATTCCCGAGCACGCGCTCGCATAAACCACATTCGAATCCTTCGGGTCCAGGATGATCGAAAACACATCTGAGTCCTCGATGATGCCCTGCTTAATGCTCGCCCAGTTCGCCCCTCCGTCAGTCGTCTTCCACGGCAGATGCCATGTCCCCGCATAGATAATCTCTGCGTTCGTCGGATCGATCGCGACGGACTCAACCTCATGAATCTCCTGGCTTCCCTCGGGGCTGATCAACTGCCAGTGTTCCCCTCCGTCAATCGATCGATAGACACCCTTCAGAGTCCCCGCCACCACTATCTTTGGGTTTGAGGGAGCAGCCGTCAGCGCGCGAATTGATTGCCCACGCAGATCCGAATCGCTCTCCCAGTTCAGGCCTCCATCGTTGCTGACATAGAGCCCGCCATCAGCGCCCCCCAACACCCACGCCCCAACCAGAATGTGCTTTGGATTTCCAGCGTCCACAACAATCGAGTCCAGAACAAGATCATTCCGCTTTCCGATCCACGATAGCCGCTTCCAAGATGCTCCACCGTCGTGAGACTCGTAGATCCACCCGGTCAACGTTCCAAGATACAGATGCGAATGGTCATGCGGATCGGCCGCAAATGCGCGCGCATCTCCCCCATCCGGCCCGAACGGCAACCAGTTCGCCGCCGTTGACCGAAGACACGACAAGGCCAGGAGAAGAGTTACGCCAATAATGTGTAGTGCATAACGTCGTTTCAAGGATCGATCCTAAATCTTAAGTCTAACCTGTTCCACGCGGCCCACGTGCCTCACCTTCAACACAAAGGCTGACTGGGTTGATACCCAGTCAGCCGGTGTGCCCTACGGTAGAGGTAAGTCTTTACTTCTTCTTCTTTGGAGCCGGCGCCTTGACTGCGCTCTCGTCCACCGGAGTGAGACCAGAGGTGCTCAGCGTTGCACCAGCAGGAATCAACGTTGTCGTGACAGTCTTACCGCTATCAGTGCCGGTGTAGACCGAAATACGACTGGCGTCGATACCCTTTTCCGTTACCAGATAGTCCTTCGTGTTGACAGCGCGCTCAGCAGCATACGATTCGCCGACCGGCTTGCGTTTCCCGGTTGCCGTCGTCTCCTCAGTCGCCGCTTCGCCAACCACAGCGAGCTTCGCATCCGAGGCGCTCTGCAGCTTCAGGGCAACATCGTCAAGGCAAGCCTTGCCTTCGTTGTCGACCCGTGTCGGCCGCTTCTTATCCCGCTCGAAGCTAACCGAGCAGAGAGAGCTCGTCAGCGGAGCTGGAGGCGGCGGAGGCGCGTTGACCGTAACAGTCGTCGTGCAAGAAGCAGTCTGACCCTTATCGTCAACCACGTTTGCCGTCACCGTTATTGTTCCCGGTGCCGCACCTGCTGTGCTCAAGGTGGCAGTGGAGGTGCTGCCAGACACAGAGCCAGCCGACGCGCTATAGCTATAGGTCAGCGGACGATTCTGAGGACTCATACCACTTGCGGTAATCGTCGAGGAATCTCCCGGGGCAACCGTAGAGGGATTCGCCGAGCAGCTAACGGTCGGCGGCTCAAACGGCTTGACAGTGTAGGTGGCCGTGCAATCAGCCATCTCGCCGGGCTTGGGAGCCTTCGTGCCGCCCTCGACGATATGACCCTTGACGGTATAAGTGCCAGGGTTTGCTGTCTTCGTATCAATGTTTGCCGTGGCCGAGTTTCCGGAGATCGTCCCGCCATCAGCCGTCCAGGTGTAGTTGTAGGCCTTCTTGGGGTTCAGGTTGCCAGCGGTACCGGTAACCGTGATCGGATCTCCAGGGAATACAGTCGACGGAGACACTGCGCAGGCATAGGTCACAGGCGGAGGAGGAATGATGTGACCGAAGTGCACCAGAACGCCCGTGCTCAACTCAGCCGCGCTTAGGTTCGTTCGGCCGCCCAGAACGCCTGGCGTCGGGACAGTCGCCGCCGGACCATAGTTCTCATGAACCCAGCGATAGTCAGCCTGGAAAAGCCGCAGCGAAAACCGGTCATTAAGGAAGGGGAGATCATAGTCCATGCCGCCGCCAACCGTCAGCGTTGGTCCAACCCGATAGGGGTTATAGTACGTGCCGTTATGCGAATTCGGACCATCAAGCCAACCCGCGCCCACTAGACCGTGAGCGAACAACGTGAAGTTCTGCATCGGCGCACGGAAGATTGGACCGCCAGAGATGCTGTAGAAATCGTCATTCTTACCATTGGGGTGTCCAGCGCCAATAATCTCGCCACCCACATACTTGTTCATGTAATAGGCTACGCTGCCGATCGCTCCGACATTGATCGAGGAATAGGAAATATCAGCGGGCTTTATCTGTCCATGGGCTCCGAAATACGAGTACCCCAAAAATACATCAACTCGCGATGGGTTAATCCCCATTGGGGCCGCTGGACCGGCAGTTTGCGCATTCAGACTTCCCACTCCCAAACCGACTGCGCACGCAGCCAGCATTAACCGGCTTAAAATTGCTAAAAGGACGATAAACCATTCGAGTTCCTCCACTCAAAGTCTTGCGTTTACGAATCTTCAATTCCAAACAGGGATCGTTTTGTTTGTTCGATTCCTAACAGCTTACCGCAGTTGTTAACGAATGCGGATAAAAAACTACTAGGCGGACACTATATTTTCAATAGGTTACCCGTCAACTAGCAAAATTCCTAACTCGCCCTCAAAAACGAACCAATTTTGTAACTGATCAGTTAACGCCCGCTCAAGCCAGATTCAGGGTCTTCCGCACCGTGCCGCGTTCCTTCTGGATCTTCTCTTGCAGAAGCGTAATGGCATATAACAACTGCTCAGGTCGCGGTGGACAGCCGGGAACATAGACGTCCACCGGGATCACCTGATTGACCCCCTGCAACAGCGCGTAATTATTGAAAACACCGCCCGAAGTGGCACACGCTCCCATAGAAATCACCCACTTCGGCTCCGGCATCTGCTCATACAGCCGACGAATCACCGGTGCCATCTTCTGAGACACGCGCCCCGCAATAATCATGAGATCGCTCTGCCGCGGGGACGGACGAAAAACCTCCGCACCGAACCGCGCAATGTCGTACCTCGAGCCCCCCATCGACATCATCTCAATCGCACAGCACGCCAGACCAAAAGTCATCGGCCAAATCGAGTTCTTTCGCACCCAGTTGATCGCCGCGTCCATGGAGGCCAGAACTATCCCCTCCGGCTGCTCGTCGCCCCAGCTCACCTCGTGCAACTTCTCCTGGTTCTTCCCAAAGCTGTCCAGCGTGCCGAAGATATAGCGGTCATTTCTCTGCGGGACCGTCGTCGGTCGACCGCTGCTCGTCGATTCTTTCCCAGGTGTCGTCATGTCTCTACTATAAAACCTCTAAAACCGGATTTGCCGGAAAATAACCGGATCAAACCAATTTTTGCCGCTCTCAACTGAAGTCCCGAAGCACGATGCGCCGAGTTCAGACGCCGGTCTCTACCGACACTCCCCACGCTCCAACCGCATCCCTGGATCCGCGTGAAACCCCGCCGGAAGCTCCAGATCGATTCGAAAGCGCATCCACGTCACCCGCCCCAAAGCCGTCGATCTTCCATCCGCAGCCTGTTCCACCGTGTGCGGCGTCGTATTCAGATGGGAGGCCACCGCCGCCGCCATCTTAGCCTGATCCGCGGTCCCCGGCACAAAATGAGCATCCAGAATCTGCAAACTGCCCACTGGCGACCCGCTCGCAAGCACCGCCAACTCCCCCTCCGCGGCACCTGACGAGCTGCGCCCCAAATCGTCGTACATCGCAAGCATTCGTTGAAACGTTCCCCTATCCGCTGCAAACCGAAACTCCCGTGGATTCCACGCCACGACATCCTGCGCGCGAAAGCTGAAGTCCGTACTGATCAACAGAGGATTCACCGACTGATACGGCGGTGTAGCCAGCTCCGCATAGTCATGCGCCGGGCGCGGCCCAACCGTCGGCAACACCCGCAAAATCCACCCCGAAGCCAGCGGCTCCAACATCACCTCAAGTCCGTCTCCAATCGGCCTCACATACCTCGCCTCTGCGCTGACCTCGCCGTCCAGAACCCCCCGAACGCAGCCTCCCGGCCTCACCGGTCCACCCGCCCAGCAAGTGATGCCCGCCCCCGCCAGAGTCAAAACAGGTACCAGATAGATCCCCCACCGCCGCTTCGGTCCACACTTAAAGCTAACGAGCATTGTCCTCCATCGCCTGAATCAGCGCCCGCCGCAGCACCCGTTGTTCGTTCTTATCCAGCTTCCCGCCATTTCGCGTCAGGTAGAAGACGTCGATCGCAGTCTCCCCCTCTGTATCTACGAGAGCGACCTCTATATTGCAGCCGTGCGCCGCCAGCGTCAGGCTCAAGGCGCGCAGCAACCCCGTCGTATCCTGCGTCACCACCTCCAGCAGCGTGCTGTGCGACGAGGCCTCATCGTCAAACTCCACCCGCGTCTCCACCTCTACCAGCGGAGCCTTGCGTCTCCCACGTCGCCTCCCGCTCAACAGATTCTCCAGCGAGACCGCCCCCGTCAGCACATCGTGCACGCTCTTCACGAACGCCTGATGCTCCGACGCATTCATCTCCAGCGTCTTAAACATATCGGTAAACCGAAACGTATCCACCACCACCCACTGCCGGTTCGAAAACGCGTCAGCGGTAACGATGTTCATCCCCCACGCCGCCAGCGCGCCCGCCACTGTCGCAAACAACTGCGGCCTATCTCGCGTCACCAGCGTCAACTCGCTCACCGTCGGCGAATAGCGAAACTCCAGCTGCACCGGATCCTCTGCAAACTGCGTCGCCATCTTGAACTGCGTACGCACCTGCTCAGGAGTCCTCGTCAACACATACCGCTCCGGAAACCCCTCTAGAAACTCGAGCACCGCCGCCTTCTGTCCTGGCAGCAGCGACACCACGCGGTGCACCAGTTCGCTCTCATGTTGCGACCCCAGCCGCTCGTCATCCACGCTGCGATCAAGATAGTTCGCCGTCGCGATATACAGCTGCCACAAATTCTCCGCCTTCCACGGAGTCAGCGCATCGGGATGCACCGCATTGATATCCGCATACGTAAAAAGTGTCATCATCCGCAGGGCCTCCGGCGTGTGCACCTTTCCCGCAAATGCGCTCACCGTCTCCTCATCAAAGATGTCTCTTCGCAACGTTGAAGACATCTCCAGATGATTCGTAATCAGACTCAAAACCAGACCGCTCTCGTATCCATCCAGTTCCAGCCGCTCCATCACACTCTGCGCCATACGCGCACTCTCACGCGAGTGATCGCCCGTGCTGCGTCCCTTCCCCGTGTCATGCAGCAACGCCGCGAGATACAGCAACTCAGGATGCGGCAGCTCTCGCAACACGCCCCCAAACCGCGCCGCCCACTCCCCCATCGATCCCTTCTGCGCGGTCTCTAAACCATGCAGAGTATCGATCACCACAAACGTATGCTCATCCACCGTATACCGGTGATAGGCGTCGCGAATCACCAGCGCATCGATCCCATGAAACTCCGGAATCAGCAGCTCCAGCACGCCCAGCGCATGCATCGAGCGCAGCGCATCGCCCGCATAGTAGCCCGTCAATATCCCCCGCAGATGATGCCAAAGCGTCGGCCCCTCTTCCAGGTGCGCCGACAACATCGGCAGCCCCTCCGACAACCGCTCCTCCGCATCGCGACTCAGCCTGCACCCCGTCTGCGCCATCGCCGCAAACACCTTCAACACCACATCTGGATCCTGCGCCGGCTCATGCTCAAACTCCCCCACCGCCTCCAGCTGCACGCGCCCCCTCTCCACTCGAAATCCATGCTGCGTTTCGGCCTTACGATCCCGTTTCAGCCCCAGCAGCTTCGCCGCCGGCTTCCCCGCCGGAACCTCATCCATCATCTGCTTCACCCGCCGCTCAACACTCCGTGCATGGCGGAAATAAACCCGCATCCAGTACGCCGCGTCTGCCTTCTTCGGCTTCCGCCCGGTCAGCCCGACCATCTCTTCTGCCGCCGCATCCTGCGCTTGCCAGTCCAGCGTATTGTCGTCACGCTCATGCCGATAGTGCAGGAAACAACGCACCAGCCACAGAAACTCCACCGCCTTGCGAAACTCTTTATCGTCCTCGACCGATCCCGTCGCAACCGTTTCGCCGCCCTTTTTCTGCGCCTGCGCTCCAACCTCTTTCAGCTTCGTCATCCACCCGCACACATGCACATCCCGCAGCCCACCGGGACAATCCTTAATGTTCGGCTCCAGATGAAACAACGTGTCACCATACTTCAGGTGCCGCGTATGCGTCAGCTCCAGCAACTTGGCCATGGCAGTCTTGTGCTCCCGCTGCAACAGCTTCGGCACACACTGCCCCGCCAGCTTCTCGTACAGCGCCGCATCCCCCGTCACCGACCGATGATCCATCAGCGAAAGCAGAAACTCCGGATTCTCGGGATCGAGCCGTTCACACTCCGAAATCCTTCGCGTCGCAGGCGACACCCGAATCCCGCAATCCCACAGCTCCTGATTCACTCGCCGAATCGAATCCTTGACGTCTTTCTCCGTTAGCTTTCCATCCAGCAGAAAAAGCAGATCCACATCCGAATACGGAAACAGCTCCCGCCGTCCATACCCACCAATCGCCATCAGCGCCATCCCACTGCCCAGTCGCGAATCGCGCTCCACCGCTTCCCGCCACAGCCCACTCACCAACTCATCAACAGCCGCAGCCCGCCCGGCGATCGTCTCTGCACCCGTCGAGCCGCCCGCTTCAAACGCACCACGAAGCTCCTGCATCTTCCGCTGGTACGTCGCGCGCATCCCGCTTGTCGATTCGTTTCCTGACATGGCCATTTTGCTTGAAGGAATCTAAAGCATACAGCCATCGGCTTCCCTTCTAAAGCGTTATGAACACGATGCCGTTGCTTTCGTCTTCGCTCCACCACACCAACACGGCGTCATCCTGAGCGAAGTGACTCACGGCAATTCGTGAGACACGCAGTCGAAGAGCCGGCCCTGAACTCGTCGAAGGGACCTGCATCCGCTTTTGGCGTTGTCTGTTTTCAAATCCGATGCCGTGGCCTTTTTCTTCGCTCTACGACACCAACGCCGTGTAATCCTGAGCGGAGCGCGGCGAAGTCGAAGGACCTGCATCCGCTTTTGCCGTTGCCTGCTCTCAAATCCATGAGATCGGAACGGTCCGAATGATCCGTGGTCGACCTTCCAAATCCGGACAAACCCTAAAGTGCAATCTCGCCGCGCTCATCATTTCGGATCCGAATCGCCTCATCGATCTTCGACACAAAGATCTTTCCATCTCCGATCGTCCCTGTCCGCGCCGCGCTCATAATCGCAGCAATCGCCTTATCCAGCATCGCATCCGCCACCACAACCTCAAGCTTCACCTTCGGCAGCAGATCTACCGAGTACTCACGCCCACGATAAAACTCCGTGTGCCCCTTCTGCCGCCCATGCCCCCTGGCCTCGATGATCGTCATTCCCTCCACGCCAATCTCCACCAGAGCATCCTTCACCGCGTCCAGCTTCGACGGCTGAATCACCGCTTCAATCTTCTGCATATCCAAGTCCTTCCTCAATAACCCAAAGCCCAAGGCTCATGGCTGTTTTCAGTGCGCCCAATCGTACCCTTCTTCGCCGTGCTGCGAAAGATCAAGTCCTTCGCGCTCTGCTTCCTCACTCACCCTAAGCCCGATCAGCTTATCCACGATGAATAAAATAATCAGCGTACCCACAATCGAAAGACTCCACGCAATCGCCACTCCAACGAGCTGGTTCAGCAACTGGTGAGGATTGCCCTCGATCAGTCCCGTCGCCTTGCCCGCCCCAAAGATCGGATTGATCACGCTGGTCGCAAATATTCCGGTCAAGATCGCGCCCATCGTTCCGCCCGCGCCATGCACGCCAAACGCGTCCAGCGAATCGTCATACCCAAACGCCGCCTTCACCTTCACGACCATCAGGTAACAACCCACCCCGGCAATCAGCCCAATCCACAAAGCCGACATCGGCGTTACAAATCCAGCCGCAGGCGTAATCGCCACCAGCCCGGCCACGCACCCCGAGATCGCTCCCAGCGCCGACGGTTTACCCTGACGAATCCACTCCGCCATGCTCCAGCCAATCGCCGCAGCGGCCGCACCAAAGTGCGTCGCCACAAACGCCGAAGTCGCCAGCGTACCCGCAGACAGTGCCGAGCCCGCATTGAATCCAAACCAGCCCACCCACAACAGGCAAGCCCCAATAAAACTCAGCACAACCGAGTGCGGAGGCATCGGCACCTTCGGATATCCCAGCCTCTTCCCCAGATACAGCGCCGTCACCAGTGCCGAAACTCCCGACGTCACATGCACCACCGTCCCACCCGCAAAATCCAGCGTCGGGAACCGCCCTCCCAGCGACGCATTCAACAACCCACCCTTGCCCCACACCATGTGCGCCATCGGGCTGTATACAAACAGCGCCCACAGCACCATGAACACCAGCATCGCGGAAAACTTCATCCGCTCAGCAAACGCGCCCGTAATCAGCGCCGGCGTGATAATCGCAAACATCAGTTGATACACCATGAACGTCTGCAGCGGAATCGTCGCCGCATACTTCGGATCCGGTGACAGCCCGACACCCTTCAAAAACACATTGTGCAGCCCGCCGATAAACGCATTGCCCTCGCCAAACGCCAGCGAGTAAGTCACAAACCCCCAAAGCACCGTAATCACGGCCATCATCGCGAAGGTCTGCATCATCGTGCCCAGAATATTTTTCTTCCGCACCAGGCCGCCGTAGAACAGCGCCAGCCCCGGACCGCTCATCATCAGCACCAGTGCAGCCGAAACCAGCATCCACGCGTTGTCGCCCGCGCTCTGCGCCGCCGCAATCGCCGCCACATTATCGGCATTCTGCTTCTCCAGCGCCGCAATCCTGTCCGACTGGCTCATCGATGCTGAAGAACCCGCAGGCACAGCGTTCGACGCCGGCGTCTGCGCCATCGTCCGCGATCCACCAACCACCGATCCGCACAGAATCAGCACAAACAAAAGAGACAGGTATACTCTCGCCACTGAAAGACGCATGGTTCAATCACCCAATTAAGAAAAATAAGTAAAGAGAAATTGAGAAATAAACTACACAAAATAGCGTAAAGAAAACGTAAAAGCCGAGACACCCGCGGTCTCATCGACACGCCGTCTCCAACTCAGACCGTTGCAAAATTCAGTAAGCGAGGCACCTCTGCATCGCTCCCGTTTCGCTTACTCTACACAAGGGAGAGCGCAACACAAAGCGAGAAATTCATTCTCCTCAATCGCCACACCTAAGAAAGGCCCCGACCTATGTCTACCGCCACACTCTATAGCTGGGACAAGATCGAAAACGAGCAGCTAAACCCGCTTCTCTCCCGCAAATTCGTCACCGGCGAAAAATCAATGTTCGCCCGAGTCGTGCTCGCCAAAGGATGCGTCGTTCCCCGCCACTCTCACCCCAACGAACAGATCACCTTCATCACCGAAGGCGCGCTGCGCTTCGACTTCGACGACGGCACCTCCCACACCGTCCACGCCGGCGAGGTCCTCGTCATCCCCGGCGACCTTCCCCACTCCGCCACCGCCCTCTCCGACTGCATCGACTTCGACATCTTCGCCCCACCCCGCCAGGACTGGATCAACAAAGACGACGCATACCTCCGCAAATAATCCCTCAAACGAACAATCATTTTCGGGCATCGCGAGTAGTTCACGTGTAGCGAGATTGCGGTTAATGGGTTCACGAGATAGCAAGATAGCGGTTAGCAATTAGCGGGTTGAGGGGTTGAGGCGTAACTTACTTGAAAGTGTCATCCTGAACGAAGCGCAGCGGAGTCGAAGGACCTGCATTTTGTCTGGCAACATCAAAAAGACCGGCTGGCCCATGTTTTTCGGTCTCATCGAAACGGTGAACTTTCGTGCAACCACAAATCCGGGTGCCCCATTCATCGCGCCTTTATTTCACGCGATGAGTGGGCATTCACGCACAGACGCGAACCGCAATCCTCAACCAGCCGACAATATCTCCCTGACAATCCCTTCCCACTCCACCCGAAAATCCCCACTCACAACCGGCCTCCCGGCCTGACGATACCAATACCCCGCATTCCCCAAATCCCCCTCCTTGCGGTGCAGATAAGCATGCACCCACGCGCCATCCCTACCACTCACATCCTGCGCAACCTCATGCGCCTTCTCCCAATCACCCTTCGCATCCCACCACAACGCAAGCAAAGCGCCAGAAAACGCGCTCCCATCCGAAGCCTCAAACTCCTCAACCGTCATCACGCACCCCGCACATTACTTCGCACCCATATACCCAAGCTCGCGCATCCACTTCGCCAGCAGATCCGGCCAATCACTCAGCGTCGGATTCCCCGTTGCCAATCCCGCCCCATGCGCTCCGTGTTGAAACAGATGCATCTCAACCGGAACCCCCGCCTTCACCAGCGCCGAATAAAACATCACGCTGTTCATCACCGGCACCGTCTTGTCATCGGTCGTCGCAAACAAGAAAGTCGTCGGCGTCTCCTTCGTCACCTGCGTCTCCGCCGACAGCAAAGCCACCAGCGTCGCATCAGGATCATCCCCCAACAAATTTTTCCGCGACCCCCGATGCAGATCCGGCTCTTCAAACGTGATCACCGGATAGGAAAGAATCAAAAAGTCCGGCCGGCTTCCCTGCTGCTCCACCACATCGCTCGCATCCGCCTTGCCCGAATCGAACTTCGTCCCCGCCGTCGCCGCCAGATGCCCGCCTGCCGAAGATCCCCACATCCCCACATGATCCGTCGCCACACCCCACTCCGCCGCATGCGCCCGCACCATCCGAATCGCCCTCTGCGCATCCTCCAGTTCGACCGGATGGTGATACTTCGGTCCCAGCCTGTACTGCAGCACAAACGCCGCCACTCCGCGCTCATTCAGCCATCGCGCAAACGCAAAACCCTCCTTCTCCATCGCAAGATGCGTATAGCTGCCACCCGGAGCCACCACCACACCCGTCTTCGTCGCATTCGCCGCCACCGGCAAAAACACCGTCAACGTCGGCCTATCAACATCCTCATCACCCTGCGCCCCCGGCGCACTCCCCGACCACAACAGCATCGTCTTTCCCGCCCCACCCTGCGACACCGAAGAAGCCGTCGACGGCAACGGCACAGCAGGAGTCACTGCCTGCCCGAATCCCACCCCAGTCAACAAAATCGCCGTCGCAAAGCCAAACAGAATCTTCCTCACGAACCCTCCACCTCTCAAATCAACATGTCATCGCCAACGAAAATAATGGTACAACCGCGCCAACCCCTCCTCATCCAACCACCCTACGCCCTACGTAAAGAAACTAAACAAAACACCCAATCGTCACTTACACTCAGATTCATCCAAAAACCTAAGAGGTCCCGACAAATGGCGTTTCACTGGCGCAGTCGTCGTTCATCGTTCGTCATGCTAACGATGGCATCCGTTCTAACCACAACCTCCATCGCCTTCGCGCAGGACAAGCCTGAAGAAAAACCGGCCGCCACGCCCGCCGCTGCCGCGCCTCACAACACTCCAAGCCCCATCACACCCGACTCCACCACCGAAGGTTCCGTCAACGTCGGCGGCCAGGCCATCGCCTACCGCGCCGTCGCCGGGACCATCACCGTCGGCGGCACCGACCCGCAGGACGCCACCATCGGCTTCGACGGCAAACCGCTCCCCGACTCCGGCGTCCATCTCCCCGACCGCGCCGAAGATGCTCCGCCCACTGCGCGCATGTTCTACGCCGCCTACTTCAAGAAAGATGCCCCCGCCGCGCAGCGTCCCATCACCTTCATCTATAACGGAGGCCCCGGCTCACCCACCATGTGGCTGCACATGGGAACCTTCGGTCCCAAGCGCATCGTCACCCCTGACACCCAGCATCAGGAGGGCGCACCCTACTCCATCGTCAACAACGAGTACTCCCTCCTCGACGTCAGCGACCTCGTCTTCATCGACGCCCCCGGCACCGGTCTCTCCCGCACCTTCGGCAAAAATAAATCCGAAGCCTTCTATGGCGTCGATGCCGACGGTCACGCCTTCGAGCGCTTCATCCGCCGCTTCCTCTCCAAATACGATCGCTGGAACTCGCCCAAGTACATCTTCGGCGAAAGCTACGGCACCCCACGCTCCGCCGTGCTCGCCGCTGATCTTCGCAGCGTAGACCTCAACGGCATCATCCTCCTCTCTCAAATCCTCGCCTTCGACAACAGCGTCGACGGCCCCACCGCCAACCCCGGCGTCGATCAGGCCTACGCCCTAGCGCTTCCCACCTTCGCCGCCACCGCGTGGTACCACCACAAACTCCCCAACCAACCGCCCGCACTCAAACCCTTCCTCGAAGAAGTTCAGAAGTACGCCTTAACGGACTACATGGCCGCACTCCTCCAGGGCACTGATCTCCCCGACGCCCAGCGTCAGGCCGTCGCCGAAAAACTCCACACCTACACCGGCCTCCCCGTCGACTACCTCCTCCGCGCCGACCTGCGCGTCACCGGCGGCGAATTCTCCAAGGAACTCAAACTCGACGAAGGCACGACCACCGGTCGTCTCGACTCCCGCTACCAGGGCCCCGACGTCGATCCCCTCAGCCAGTCTTCCGGCTACGACCCCCAAAGCGACGCCGTCACCTCTGCCTGGAACACCGCCATCAACCAATACCTCCACAACGATCTCAAGTACGCCACACAGGCCACCTACCTTATGTCTGCGCGTCAGGGCGGCGAGTTCTCCTGGAACATGAACCACCAGCCTCCCGGCCGCGGATTCCCCGGCGGTGGCGGCGCAAACAACTCCTCCGAGACCGGCGCCAACGTCATGCCCGACCTCGCCTACCGCATGAAGATGAATCCCAAGATGAAGGTCATGCTCGCCGGCGGCTACTACGATCTCGCCACTCCCTACTTCGAAGGCATCTACGAGATGCACCATCTCCCCATGCCCCGCAACCTGCAAGCCAACATCAGCTACCACTACTACGAAGCCGGCCACATGATCTACGTCAACGAAGCAGTCCTCAAACAGTTCAAAGCCGACGTAGCCAACTTCATCAAATCCACCGAATCCGGAAAATAAACCAACTCACGTCGCAACAGACAAAGGCCGGGCCATCACGCGCCCGGCCTTTGTTGCTTGCGATAAATCCACGCTGTCACTCAGGTGATACATCCACGCTGCTGCGGTTCGTAGGGAGCGCAAGGAAGGTAGCCCAATGCTTTAGCTTTGGGTCTCCCTGCCGGATGAGCCCGGAAGATGGCCGGGCTGTTATCGTAATATATATTAGATATTATATTCCACAGTTGTTCTGCCCACTTCCTTCCGATGTTAAGCACCCTGAAGCGCATCTCCGAATCAAATGTCTAGGTTCGCCTCCATGGATACTTCAATCGAAGTCCCTTCGGTCTGGAATAACCTCGCCGAAAACATGTACCTCAAGGATTCGCCTACGGCAGGCGTCAAGCTCTCCGAACTCTCCTCGTTTTCGTTCGGAAGAGTCTACAGCGCCGAAGGTCTCCCGGAGATCGGGCGTTCGACCTCCGGCGAGCGTGGCCATATCGTTGCATTGCAGCTCAAAGCCATCCCTTTTATCGAGGAATTCCTCTGCAGGAAAAAGGTATCGAGTGGCTTTTACCCGGTGGGAGCTGTCAGCGCAATCAACTTGCAGGACGAGCCCGCACTCTTCCTCCCAAATCCCTTCGACGCGTTGGTCGTCTACGTCACGCAAGACTCTTTGGACGAAATTGCTTATGACCATCAGGCGCCACGCGTCGAGCGAATGGTCTGGAAGCTTGGGGCACAGGATCCTGTCGTTCTCCACCTCAGCCAGACTCTGCTCTCTTCCCTCGAGCGGCCCCATCACGCCTCCAAGATCTTCGTCGACCATGTCTTACAGGCCCTGAAGTGTCATCTCGTCTGCGCCTATGGCGGCGTGCCCATATCGTCTCAGCAATTTCGTGGCGGCCTCTCTCCTTGGCAGATGCGAACAGCAAGCGAGTTCCTCGAAGCTCATCTGGACGGCAATCTTAGTCTCCAGCAGGTTGCCGAAGCATGCGAGTTATCCGTCAGCCACTTTGCGCGCGCCTTCAAAAAAACCTTTCGCAAGCCACCTCATAACTGGCTGACCGAACGCCGTGTTGAGAGAGCCCGCGATCTTATGATGAACTCCCGCCTGCCCCTCGCCGATATCGCCATTCGCTGCGGATTCGGAGATCAGTCCGCACTCAGCCGCTCCTTCAAACGAGTTCACGGAGTAAGTCCTGGGATATGGCGACGCAGAACGAATCGCGGCAGCAGCAGGCAGCGCAACCCGGATTAGCGAAGACTAGCGAGACCCAATTCGCGATGTAAGCGGGGCGGCCGCCCTCATCACCGCCTTCTCTTTTGTCACCACACCCAACATACCCAGCAGAAATCGCCAACTTGCGATGGTTTTTGCCAAGATGACTCCCTTCAGCCAGGACTAGCCTCAGATCGAACAGGATAGCGAATGTGAGAATGGCCGCAAGAATGGCTAGTTCTGGGCATTCGCCTAGCCCGTACAGACAGGAGAAAAAACTTCGAGTCTTGCGCGGACCATCCCGTTCATTCAAGGAGAAAGCAATGCAAGGATTCAAGTTTGTTCGGAACGTGTTGGCGGCATCCGCCGTACTGCTGGCGGTCAACAGTCCTTCAGCCAGGGCGGCGGCACAGGAAAAAGTAAAAACCGTACTCCTCATTCACGGAGCATGGGCGGACGGATCGAGCTGGTCCAAGGTCGTTCCACTGCTGGAAGCCAAGGGTCTGCATGTCGTCGCCGTGCAGATTCCACTGACATCCTTCGCGGACGACGTTGCCGCAACGCAGCGAGCCATCGCCCTCGAAGACGGTCCCATATTGCTCGTAGGTCACTCCTACGGCGGCGCGATCATCACCGAAGCCGGCAACGATCCGAAGGTAGTCGGACTCGTCTATGTCTCGGCCGTAGCTCCGGAAAAAGGAGAATCCGCCTTCGGTCTCATCACCAGTGTTCAGACCCCTATCGGCTCAGAACTGCGTCCTGACAGCAGCGGTTACCTCAAACTGACGGGCAAAGGAATCGCCGAAGACTTCGCGCAGGACCTCTCCCCAAAAGAGATTGAAGTGCTCACCGCAACGCAGGTCCCAACCAGCGTCAGCGCCATGAAGGGAGAGGTCACGACTCCGGCCTGGAAGTCGAAGCCGTCCTGGTACATCATCGCCGCAAATGACCGGGCGATCTCACCCGAACTCGAATCCTCTCAGGCAAAGAGAATCGGAGCGACAACCACCACCGTACCCTCAAGCCACGTCATCATGCTCGCTCAACCGTCAAAAGTGGCCAATGTGATCTTCGAGGCAGCGTCAAAGACCGGTTCGAAGTAAAGCTCAGACATCAAGCCAACACAAATCCCCGTTGACACCGCTGATAGAATTGAATCAACGAAAGATCGAAGCCCGGCGCGAGGACGGGCTTTCTGTTGTGGTGATCAGACTCCGTCAACTCCCTAACTCAACGATGAGGGCTCAAATGTCTTCGAGCGCATCCATCTCTCGCCGTCAATTCATACCTCTGGGTGTGGGATTCGTCGCCGCACTCAAGTCGCAGCTCTTCCCATCAAGCAAGCAACACCAGGTCGGCCACTTTCGTCCTGGTCACGGCGCGTGGCATGGCGGCTGGTGCTGGCGTCGCGTTGCTGACCGTCTCACTGCCAACGGCCACTATGTTGTCGCTCCCACTCTCTCAGGCGTCGGCGAGCGCTCCCACTTGCCGCCCGACATCATCAACCTCACCACCCAGATCAACGACGTCGTCGGCGAGATCAAATGGAAGGACCTCAACAATATCGTCCTAGTCGGCCACTCCTATGGCGGGATGGTGATCACGGGCGTAGCCGCAGCAGCTTCGCGACCGCATCGCCGCTATCGTCTACCTTGACGCCTTTGTCCCCGCGAGACGGTCGAGTCGCTGGCTGACTTACCAGCCGCACCTCCTGGCCGGAGCCTCTTACGCCGTCCTACCCGGCGTCCGTCTTCCACGTCAACGCCAAAGACGCCGCTGGGTCGATAGCAAGACCACCCCGCATCCAACGAAATGCTCTCACCGAGAAACTCAAGGTCACCGGAGACATACCAGTCCATCCGGAAAAAGCTCTACATCCGAGCGCCTCTTTCGGAAGCAAAGCCTTCGATCAGGCACTCGCACGCTTCCGCGCAGACAGCACCTGGCAAACCTCCACGGTCACATGTGGCCACGACGTGATGATCGACCAGCCTGCAGAACTTGCCGCTACGCTGGAGAAGTTTGCTTAGAATCGACGCGTGCACTGTTTCATCGACCCGATCGGCTCGGGACGCGACTAAAACCATTGACACCGCTGATAAATATTAACTCAGCGAAAGATCGAAGCCCGGCGCAAGCCGGGCTCTTTGATTTAGCATAGGAATTCAGGTTGAAGTCCAACCTTATATCCTTTGTTTCTTAGACTTTGCGCACTTTTTGACCGGGAGGGGGAGTATGCCGCAGTATCGCCACAACACGCACCGCCGAGGTTCACTGCGTAAGCGACACCACCGCCTTTCTCTCACTCTTCTGTCACTCGCCGCACTTTATTTATCCACAACTCTCACCACCCACGCCCAAGCTCAAGCCCCCTTCAATCCCAACTTCATGAAGTACGCCTGCGGTCCAGCCAACCGCATGTTCGCCACCCTCAGCCCGACGTCTCGTTTCACCGACACCACCGCCGGCTTCGACCTCCTCGACTCCCCCACCGTCGAAGGCAGATCCTGCACCAGCGACAAACCCTTCTTCTTCTCCGTCCCCATCCCAGAGGGCAGCTACCGCGTCACCGTCGTACTCGGCGGCCCGCAGGCCTCCGTCACGACCGTCCGCGCAGAAGGCCGTCGGCTCATGCTTGAAAAGATCGCCACCAAACCCGACGAGTCCGTCACCAAAGACCTTCGACACCAACGTCCGCTACCCCGAAATCTCCGGCGACCCCAACAACAAGGTCAAGCTCAAGGATCGCGAACTCGGCATCCTCAACTGGGACCACAAACTCACCCTCGAGTTCAACGGCGACCACCCCAGCGTCCGTTCCATCGACATCGAAGCCCATCCCCAACGAGCCCGTCGTCTACCTCGCCGGCGACTCCACCGTCGTCGACCAGTACTACGAACCCTGGGCAGCCTGGGGACAGATGCTTCCCCGCTTCTTCCTCCCCGGCATCGTCATCGCCAACCACGCCGAATCCGGCGAGACCACCAAAAGCTTCGTCGGCGAGCATCGCCTCGCCAAGATCATGACCACGATGAAGCCCGGCGACTACCTCTTCATGCAATTCGCCCACAACGACATGAAGCCCGGCGCCGTTCCCCTCGAGGAATACAAGAAACTCCTCACCGACTTCATCGCTCAAACCCGAGCTAAAGGCGCAACCCCCGTCCTCGTTACCCCGATGAACCGCCGTACCTTCGACGACGCCGGCAAGATCACCAACTCCTTCGGCCCATATCCCGACGCCGTCCGCGAACTCGCCGCGCAACAAAAGGTCGCCCTCATCGACCTGAACGCGATGAGCAAAACGCTCTTCGAAGCCATGGGCCCCGACGGCACCCTCAAAGCCTTCATGCACTACCCCGAAGGCTCATTCCCCGGCCAGACCGCCGCCATCGCCGACGACACTCACTTCAACAGTTACGGCGCCTACGAACTCGCACGCTGCATCGTCCACGGCATCCGCGAAGACAAACTCCCCCTCACCAAATTTCTCGATCCCTCCGTCCCCGACTTCAACCCCGCCCACCCCGACTCCCAAACCGACTTCCACCTGCCCTTCACCCCCATCCTCCACCCCGGCGACCCCACCAAGGTCGGCCAAACCTAAAACTGAAGGAGTTAGGTTGAACGTAAAATCTGCCATCCCGAGCGAATCTAGGTTGAAGGTAAATAAAATGTGTCATCCTGAGCGGAGCGAAGCGGAGTCGAAGGACCTGCATTTAGGTCTTTCTCACGCGACTACCGCTCATTGAGCAACACACCCACATCCTCAGAAAAATCCGCCTGCCTCACTGCACCCACATAAGTCTTCGCAACCCTCCCCTGGCGATCCACGAGAATCGTCGTAGGCACACCCTCCATCCCGAACTCCATCTGCGACATCCTCTCCGGCAAAACCACCGGATACGGCACATGGAACTCATCCACAAACTTCCTGACCTTCGCCTCGCCGCCCTCATCAATCGCCACTCCCACAACCGCCAGCCCCTTCGGTCCAAGCTCCTTCGACAGCCTGATCAACCCCGGGGTCTCCTCCCAACAAGGCCCGCACCAAGTCGCCCAATAGTTCACCAACACCACCTCCCCCCGATGGTCCGCCATCTTCCAAGTCCCTCCATCAAGCTCCGCCATCTCCAACTCCGGCATCACCCTGCGCTCCCCCACCGGCGCAATGCCGCCCGACTGCCGCGTCCCATAGTGCCACGCACCGGCCACCACTCCAAACGCCACCGCCGCCACCCCATACCGGCCCACTCGCCGCCAAGTCCCAGCCATCCCGCCTCCTCCGCCAGCCTACTCCAAACTCAAAACCCTCAAAGCGATGAAGACCATCGGCCAGCTAGACCAGTTCCCTCATGAAATTCTCGACGAGAACGGATCGCTGCCCGCCAACGTATAGTTTTATCCGGCGACTCCCTCAACTCTCACGGCTGCATCCAATGAACTATCAACAGGAGAATCGATGAAGATCGTTCAAAGACAGACAGCCTCAAACCTATTCGCCCTAACGGCCGCAGCCCTTCTGTCCCTTGGCACCCTCTTCGCTACAGGTTGCAACAGCGGCAAATCCGCCCCCACGCCCAAAAACTTCGCCCTTGCCATCAACAATCATTACCTCGACCACACCGACTGCCTCTTATCCGACGCCCGCTTCCCCTTTGAGACCAGCGATCCCGAAAAGACTAAACAGATGGACTCGCTCGTCAAAGCTCTCCTCCTGAGTAAGTCCGAAGAGATGAGCATTCACGCCAGCCGTTACACCGTAACGCCCGCCGGCGCCCGCTTCGCGCCCCACTTCTGCTATGGCCATCGCGAAGTCACCAGTATCGACAGCTTCAGTCCGATTGCCGTCAACGACGGATTCAAAGAGACCACGGTCACCTACAGCTACACCATGAAGGAAGTCCCCGTCTGGGCGCTCAGCCACGACGTTCAGGCCGCTTTTCCCGACATGGCCCGCGCCACCACAAGTCAGGTCACCGCCAAAGCCACACTCGCGCAGACGCCTGTCGGTTGGCAAATCCCCGACTGACCTCTTTGAACCAAATCCCTGCCGAAAAGCAGCTCTTCTGCGACAAAATAAGTGTGGCATCCGTATTTACTACACGACCCAAAGTATATTGGACCGATCGGATTGCCAAGCATCTTCGGCAGGAGAAATCGATGAACATCGGAAATAGAAAAGAGAAAAGTAATCCCTATTCCCCTCCGCTCGAATCACCACGCAAGCGGAACAACTTCTCGTTACGGTTTCAACGCGAAGGCTCGATCTTTCTCGGCCTACTACTCCTAGCGACTCCCGTCGCACGCCCACAGGCTGCCCCTTCGCCAACCGAAGCTCTTCCCCCACCCATGCACCTCACCGCCGAAGAAGACCATCAGCGCACCATGGACCTGCTACACATCACTGCCCTACGACGCGGTCGCGACGGCAGCCCCGACTCGCCCTACGCCGCAAACTACGACGAGTCCAAAGCCAATCCTGTTCCCGACCTGCCCGATCCTCTCATCCTGAATAACGGCAAGAAAGTTACCTCCGCAAAGATCTGGTGGAACCAGCGGCGTCCGGAGATCGTCGAACTCTTCGACCGTGAGATTTACGGTCGCGTCCCCAAGAACACTCCCAATGTTCGATGGGAGGTGACCGACATCAAGCACACCACCAACGGCGACGTCCCCGTCACCACCAAATCGCTCACCGGCCACGTCGACAACAGCGCCTATCCCCTGATCACGGTCGATATCACGCTCGAACTCACCATCCCCGACAACGCGACAGGCCCCGTTCCGGTCATCATGGAGTTCGGCTTCATCGGTCCGTTCCCCCGACGTCCCGGCGCTCCCGCTCCGCCACCCCCGCCGCCCGGTCCAACCTGGCAACAGCAAGTTTTAGCAAAAGGTTGGGGCTACGCCACCATCGTCCCCGGTAGCATTCAGGCCGACAACGGTGCCGGCCTCACCGAAGGCATCATCGGCCTTTGCAACAAGGGTCAGCCACGCAAGCTCGACGACTGGGGTGCCCTTCGCGCCTGGGCCTGGGGCGCAAGCCGCGCGCTCGACTACTTCGAAACTGACAAGTCCCTGAACGCCAAACAGGTCGGGATCGAAGGTCACTCTCGCTATGGCAAAGCCACCCTCGTCACCATGGCGTACGATCAGCGGTTCGCCATCGCGTACGTCAGCTCCTCCGGCGAAGGCGGCGCAAAGCTCAGCCGCCGCGACTGGGGCGAAGTCGTCGAGAACGTCGCCGGCACCAACGAATACCACTGGATGGCTGGCAATTTCCTCAAGTACGCCGGCCCCCTGCAATGGAAGGATCTCCCCGTCGACGCCCACGAACTCATCGCCCTCTGCGCTCCCCGACCCGTGTTCATCAGCGGCGGCGCCACAAAGGGCGACGGTTGGGTCGACGCCCACGGCATGTTCATGGCAGCCGTCGGAGCCAATCCCGTCTACCTTCTCCTCGGCAAAAAAGGCCTCGACACCATAGGCTTCCCGCCAATGGAAACCCCGCTCATCAGCGGAGACCTCGCCTTTCGCCAGCACAGCGGCGGACACACTCCCGCACCCAATTGGCCAACCTTCATCATCTTCGCAAGTCGCTACCTGACGTCCCCACCAACCAAAACACTACCTGCTCAAGGCAACTGAAATAGTCAGCCGATTTGGTGCGCGGTCGGCTTGCCGTGGCCGGGGGAGACGTATGAAATTTATCTGGCCTACAATTAAACGAGATGAACCTTGCTAAACGAGATGAACCTTGCCGCCAAATCCGCACTCCTCCACACGACCCTGCGTGACCTCGGCAGCGTCCTCGTCGCCTACTCCGGGGGCACCGACTCCGCATACCTCGCCTACGCTGCCTACCAGGCCCTCGGCGAGAAGATGCAGGCCGTCATCGCTGACTCGGCCTCTCTCCCTCGCGCCGAACTCGCCGCCGCTCTCGCCTTCACCGCCACGCACAACATCCCTACGCAGATCCTCCAAACCAACGAACTGCAAAGCCCCGACTACCAGCGCAACGACGCTCACCGCTGCTTCCACTGCAAAGACGAGCTCTTCACCCAGATGGAACACGCCCGCGCAGCACACGGCTTCGCGCACATCGCTTACGGTATGAACCTCGACGATCGCGGCGAATTCCGCCCCGGCCAGCAGGCCGCCGCAAATCATCACGCCGTCGCACCCCTCGTAACCGCCGAACTTACCAAGCAGGAGATCCGCGCCCTCGCCAGCCAGGCTGGCCTCGAACTCTGGGACAAACCCGCCAGCGCCTGCCTCGCCTCGCGAATCGAGTACGGCCGTCCGGTTACTCGCGAAAATCTCTCCCAGGTCGAACAAGCCGAAGCCGCCCTGCACGCGCTCGGCTTCCCTCAGGTCCGCGTCCGCCACCACGGCGACCTCGCCCGCATCGAAATCGCAATCGACGACCTTCCTCGCGCTCTTTGTCTCCCGATCCTCGAGAAAATTACCGCCTCAATCAAACCACTCGGCTTCCTCTACGTCACCATCGACACCGAGGGCTACCGCACCGGTAGCATGAACGCCGTGCTCCCCGCCTCCGCCATCGCTCCCGCTTCACGCTAACTACCCAGAAAAATCCCACCCCCTTTCGGACTGCAACAGAGGTGGGATTCGTCAATTCAATTCAGTCGCGGAAAACTCACGAACTACGGAGTCGCTGCCTTTACCGGAGCAGCCGCCTTCGGCTTCCAGAAAGGGTCAGCCTTGATCCACTCCGGATCCGGATAGCTCATCTTCGGGCTGAACTCAAATAAGTTGGTCTGGTCCCACTCTATGCACGAAGCTGACAATTCCTCCAGCTTCTTCATTCCCTTTTCACCCATGACCTCGGAGAACTTTTTAAAGTTCCCAATGCCCTGGTCCTCTTCTGAAAGCGACGTCATCTTCGTGATGACAAGATAAAGGCCGCCATTGTCCTGACCATAGTGGCTCTCGTACAACGCCCAGTTCACATTCGGTATGTTCGCAAACCCGTCGTGATACATCTTCACCAGCTCCATCCACTCTGCATGGTGTCCTTCTTTGATTTTGAACTGGGTTATGTCAAAGTATCGCGAGTGAACAACGCTGCCTATGTGCAAACTGCCTTCCGAATTATAGGTATAAACACTCTGCTCAAACTCCGTCTGCAACTCTCCATCCACGACTTCACTGCGCTCGATCGCAGCTGCAAGCGTCGCGTTCTTCGCCATGGCATGGTTGTCCTTCTCCCAAGCCTCGAACGTCGGATAACCAAACATGAATAGCGCCCGCGAACGTCCGGAAAGCGATGTCATCGCAAGATAGGCCGTAGGCCACTTCGCCGCAGTAAATGCCTGGATAAACTGACTCTCGCTCTTCTCATGCACGGCGCCAGCCTTGCCAGGCTTCAAAAACTCGCGCTGAATCACTAGCACCGGCGGTGGCCCCATCGTATCCTGCGCCGCCGCAACTCCTGCCCCTGTACCTGCAACCAAGCCGGAAAAAATAAGACATATAGCAGACCCTGTTAACTTTTTCATCGTGCGAGCCTCCTTGGCTCTTTGAAACAGTTCAGGTAATTGATGTTTGCGGCGCACGCAACAAGGCCTCCTCACAACGCGGGGAGGCGCTCAAAGCATGGGCCGGGAAAGCGATGGAATCGGGAACGCGAGAAGTCTATACCTATCCGAATCTTTCACCACATAAATATTCACCGCCCGTACTCCGCCAACCCACACCCCGCCTCTCAGGCGCATGAAACAATATCTCCATGCGTATCGCCTACCTCGACTGCTTCGCCGGCATCTCCGGCGACATGTTTCTCGGAGCCCTCATCGAAGCCGGAGTCGACCCCAAAATCCTCCACGAAGCCACCGCCGCCCTGAACCTCAACACAACCCTCCGGATCGACAAGGTCGACCGCAGCGGAATCTCATGCACCAAAGTCGATGTCTACGAAGGCGCCCGCCTGGCCGAACAACCCCACACCCATCCCGACGAAGCCGAAGCATCGAACCAGACCCATCAGCAAACCCACACCCATCAACACCTACCCAAAACCCAGCACCAGCACAAAGCCGGCCACACTCACGATCATCCGACACACAGCACGAGCACACCCACGGCCGCTCCCTCTCCGTCATCCGAACCCTCATCCAATCCGCAAACCTTAAGCCCGCCGTCAAACAGACCGCCATCCACGCCTTCGAACTCCTCGGCGCATCCGAAGCCAAAATCCACAACGTCCCCATCGAAAAAATTCACTTCCACGAAGTCGGCGCGGTCGACGCCATCATCGACATCGTCGCCGCCTCGGCCGGCATCCACGCCATCGATGACCAGGCGAAACTCGAAACCGGAGCTGCAGTCAGATGGTTCTGCTCCCCCCTCAACGTAGGCGGCGGCATGGTCGACTGCGCCCACGGCCGCTTCCCTGTCCCCGCCCCCGCGACCGCCGATCTTCTCCGCGGCCTCCCCACCTACTCCGCCAACATTGAAAAGGAACTCGTCACTCCAACCGGCGCCGCCCTCATCCGAGCCATCTCTCCCACCTTCGGCCCCCAGCCCGCCATGCGCGTCCACAAGATCGGCTACGGCGCCGGAACCCGCAACCCAAAAGACTTCCCCAACGTCCTCCGCCTCAGCATCGGCGAGGCCGACGAGCCCCACAAAACCCACAGCCCAGCAACTGACACCGTCGTCGTCATCGAAACCGCGCTGGACGATCTCTCCCCCCAACTCATCGCCTACGTCGCCGAGAAAGCTCTCGCCACCGGAGCGCTCGACGTCATGCTCACTCCTGTCATCATGAAAAAAGGCCGGCCCGGCACGCTCCTCACCGTCCTCTGCAACCCTGCAGAATCGGCGACCCTCCAGCAACTCATCCTGCGCGAGACCTCCACCCTCGGCCTGCGCATCCGTCACGACCGCCGAGCCTGTCTCGACCGCACCCACACTACGGTCGACACTCCCTACGGCCCAATCCGCATGAAAATCGGCACCCTCAACGAGCAGGAGTACAACGCCGCACCCGAATTTGAAGACTGCCGCGCCGCCGCCGCCCAGCATAACGTCCCCGTCAAGCTCATACAGCAGGCCGCCATCGCCGCCTACCACCGCCGCTAGCCAAAATCGACAAAGCTCCCGACCTGCATCTAACTAAGCGAAACTGAATCCGCAACGAACCGGGAGATGAACCATGGAGCGAAGAGACTTCCTCAAGAGCGCAACCGCCGCTAGTGTCGCTGCTGCAATCCCAGCCAGCGCGCAATCCGGCCCCGCAGCCAGCGCGCCCGTCAAGCGCCCCGAATCCCCCGACATGATCTACCGGGAACTCGGCACCACCGGCGAGCGCGTCTCCGCCATCGGCATGGGCGGCTATCACCTCGGCATGCAGAAGGATCCCAACGAAAGCATCAACCTCCTCCACGCCGGCGTCGACCGCGGCATAACCTTCCTCGACAACTGCTGGGACTACAACGACGGCATCTCCGAAGTCCGCATGGGCCAGGCCCTGCGCAACGGCTATCGCCAGAAGGTCTTCCTCATGACCAAAATGGACGGCCGCACCGCCGACGAGTACAAGAAACAACTCGAGCAGTCCCTCGGCCGCCTCCAGACCGACATGATCGACCTCGTCCAGTTCCACGAAGTCATTCGCATGGAAGACCCCGACCGCATCTTCGCCCCCGGCGGCGCCATCGAAGCCGCCGTAGCCGCGCGCCAAGCCGGAAAGATCCGCTACATCGGCTTCACCGGACACAAGGATCCCGCAGTCCATCTCCGCATGCTCGAGACCGCACAAAAGCACAGCTTCCACTTCGACACCGTCCAGATGCCCATCAACGTCATGGACGCGCACTTCCGTTCCTTCACCAAAGAGGTCATGCCCGTCGCACTCAAACAAGGCATCGGCGTTCTTGCGATGAAGACCTTCGGAGATCCGTACATTCTTAAAAGCAACACCATTCAGCCCATCGAAGCTCTGCACTACGGCCTCACCCAACCGGTCTCAGTCATCATCACGGGTATCGACAACACCCAAATCCTCGATCAGGCCTTCGAAGCCGTACGCACCTTCAAGCCCCTCGACCAAGCCCAGATGGACTCCCTCCTCGCCCGAACCGCAACCGCAGCGAGCGAAGGAAAGTTCGAACTCTTCAAAACCACGAGCCACTTCGACGGCACCGCGGCAAATCCAAAGTGGCTCGGATAGCAATTAGCAAGTCAGCAATGTTAGCGAGTCAACACGATCTGCGCCTCCTGCGAACTCCGCCGTATAACGTAAAATTTTGTTAACGCCACGAGCCCTAGCTCACGAACTAACCAGCCGACTCGCTAAGTTGCTAACCCGCTGACTCGCTAACTCGCTGCCCCTATGAACAAAGCCTCTCTCCTCGAACTCCTCGCCTCCGTCCAGTCCGGCACCGTTACTCCCACCTCCGCTCCGAACGCCTTGCCGCCATGCCCTACGAGGACATCGGCCACGCGCGCATCGACCACCACCGCTCCCTCCGCACTGGGCTCCCCGAGGTCATCTACGCCCACGGCAAATCTCCCGAGCAGACCACCGAGATCTTCACCCGCATGGCCGCCAGCGGCATCGACGTCCTCGCCACCAGGGCCGACGCCGCCACCGCCGCCATGGTCCTCGCCGCGTTTCCTGCAGCCATCTATCACGCACCAGCCCGAGCCATCACCCTCAAACAATCGGCCCCAACGGACCCTGCAGGCCACATCGCCATCCTCAGCGCCGGCACCAGCGATCAACCTGTTGCCGAAGAAGCTGCCGTCACCGCCGAACTCTTCAACGCCAAAGTCGCTCGTCTCTACGACGTAGGCGTGGCCGGCCTCCATCGTCTCCTGTCCATTCGGGATCAACTCGCCGCAGCTGACGCCATCATCGTCTGCGCTGGCATGGAAGGTGCACTGCCTTCGGTTGTCGGCGGCCTCGTCGGCGTCCCCGTCATCGCCGTCCCCACTTCGGTAGGCTACGGAGCCAGCTTCGACGGTGCCGCTGCCCTTCTAGGAATGCTCAACTCTTGTTCCCCCAACGTCACCGTAGTAAATATAGACAACGGCTTTGGCGCAGCTTACACTGCCGTCTTAATAGCACGTGCTGCCAGCCGCTGCATCTAACGGTTCAGGTGTTCGCGGCATTTCGATATTGGAACCGTGAAGGAAAGTTGACCTGAGATGCTCCCGAATTCTGGCAAACCCTGGGCTAAGCCACTAGCACGCGCCGTCATCTGCGCTACCCTCATCGCACTCGCAGTTTGGCCTATGTTCTGAAGGCTCACAACATGCTTCACATCTCCGAGGTCGTTGGAATCTTCCTGCTCTTCCTAACCATCGTCCCCCCCAACCTGGCCGTCCTCTACCCGTGGCTTCTCCCTTCCAAGTCGCTGCCCAACAACACCCACAATTCCACGCTCCGATAACCATCAGAGACTCACGCTCTATTCCAAGCCCACTCTTCGTGAGCCTTATCGGTCGCGCACTCTAGGGAAATCTCCTTCTCCCCTCGAAACAAATATTTTTCGCGTTTTGGCCCAGAAATCACGTGTCAAGCCCCCGAAGGACCTAACCCACACAGAATCAGCAACATCCAGTTGGCGTATGAGTTCCTCTCACTCCGCTATAATAAATAGAAATCAAGAAAGCCCCGGCCAATGGCTGGGGCTTTTTGATATTAGGAAGGGAAACTCGCTATAACCCCTTTATTTGGACGATTTTGGGTTTTAGCTCCATTTTGCGGCCGGTTGCATCCCGTATGTCGCTGATAATAAGGATTGTGCGTCTACACAGGGGAGGCGGAGGGGGTCCCTCTCTACTGGTTGACCCCACTTGCCAGGAACCCGCCATCCACCACAAGGATCTCGCCCGTAACAAACGCCGAAGCGTCGCTCGCAAGAAAGATCGCCGACCCAACCAGTTCCACAGTCTTTCCAAACCGTCCCATCGGGGTTCGCATCAATAACTCCTTGCCACGGTCGCTCTCATCCAGCAGCTTCTGGTTCAGCGCCGTCCGGAAGACTCCCGGTGCAATCGCGTTCACCGTCACGCCCTGCGAACTCCACTCCACCGCAAGCGACTTCGTCAGTGCCCCAACCGCCGCCTTGCTAGCCGCATATGCCGTCACTTCTTTCAAACTCACAAACGTATTCAACGAAGCAATATTGATGATCCGTCCGTAGCCGCGCTCCAGCATGTGCTTGCCAAAGATCTGGCATGCCCGCAGAGTCCCGGTCACGTTCGTATCCATGATTCCGTCCCACGTCTCCTCCGAAACCGTCAGCGTAGGCTCCCGCTTGATCTTGCCCGCGCAGTTGATCAGGATATCGACCTTGCCAAACTCCTTCACCGTCCCATCCAGCAGCGCCTGCAACGTTGCACGATCCGCCACATCCGAGGTCAACCGCAGTGCTCTGGCTCCCGTCGCCTCGATCGCCTTCGCAGCCTCATCCACCTGCTCCGGCCGTCGCGAGCTCGCCACCACGTCGGCTCCGGCCTCCGCCAGCCCAACCGCCATGGCCAGCCCAATTCCCGAGGTCCCTCCCACCACCACAGCCGACTTCCCACTCAAATCAAACAACGGATGCCCCATTGAAAACGTCCTTTCTTATTTTGAAATCTGCCGCGTTGCCACATCTTGGACCGCCAGGACACTCTGCAGCAGTTGGTTCACAATCTCATCGGGCGGCCTGTCATTCACAATCCGAAAAGCATCTGTGGGTCGCTCCAGCGTCGCTAACTGGCTATCCAAAAGCATCGGATTCATATACTCATGCTTCCGCGTAGCGAGACGTCGTGCAATCAGGTCCTTCGGCCCATCAAGAAATATAAACTGGATGTGCGTCGTAGGTATGCCTTCCTCGAGGACCTCGTGGTACTTCGACTTCAACGCCGAACACGCGAGCACTCCGTTACGTCCTTCCGCGTTCCATTTCCTTAGCAACTCGTTCAGCATTCTAAGCCACGGAGCCCGCTCGTCGTCCGTCAACGCATGTCCTGCCGCCATCTTCTGCTTGTCGATAAGCGGGAAATAATCGTCAGCATCAGCGAAAAGCCAGCCCATTCGCTCGGCAAGAAGTCTGCCGATCGTGGTCTTTCCGGAGCCGCTTACGCCCATCACAACCACGATCATCGCCACTCCCGAAGGTTCGCCAGACTGAAAGCGCGCTGATGTCGCCACCAGCGCGCCCATCACACTAACGCTGGATCCGCGCCGATCCTCCGCTGGCAAAGGCCTTCACCTGATCAACCGTCGCCATCGTCGTATCGCCGGGGAAGGTAGTCATCAGCGCACCATGCGCCCAGCCAAGCTTGATCGACTCCTCAGGCGTCTCGCCGTTCAGCAACCCATAGATAAACCCAGAGGCAAAACCATCTCCACCTCCGACACGGTCGTGAACATTCAGTTCAGTAGTCGGCGCGTGAACAGCCTTCCCATTCACCCAGGCTACGGCACTCCAGCTGTGATGGTTCGTGGAGTGGACCTCACGCAGCGTCGTAGCAACGACCTTGACGTTCGGATGCTTCGCCACCACCTGCTCAATCATGGAAAGGAATACACCCGTGTCCAGCTTCGAGCTTGAATGCAACATCCGGACCCTTGAACCCCAGGCCCTTCTGCAGGTCTTCTTCGTTACCCACCAGAACATCAACGTGATCTGCAATGGCGCCAAGCACCTTGTGTGCGCGCTCCATCCCGCCGACGGACTTCCACAGCTTCTCGCGGTAGTTCAGATCGAAGGAGCAGATGACCCCGTGCCGCTTGGCTTCCTTCAACGCCTCAATCAACAACTCCGAAGTGGTCTCTGACAGTGCGGAGAAAATACCACCGCTATGGAACCACCGTACGCCTTGGCCAAAGATCTCCTTCCAGTCAAAGTCTCCCGGCTTTAGCATCGCCGCAGCTTCATTGCAGCGGTTGTAGAAGACTACCGGCGCGCGAACGCCCAACCCTTGGTCGCTGTAAACCGTAGCCATGTTCGGTCCGCGTGTGCCATCATGCACAAAATGTTTATAGAAAGGCTTAACGCCCATTGCGCGCACGCGCTCTGCGATCAGGTCACCAATCGGATAGTTCACCATGGCCGTCGCGATGCCGGTCCGCATTCCGAAGCCGTCAGCCAGATTTGCGGCAACATTGAACTCGCCGCCGCTCACATGGATTGCGAGCGTATGCGCCTTGCGAAATGGAATGATGCCTGGATCGAGCCGATTGACGAGGGCTCCCAGAGAAAGTAGATCGAGCGTTCCCTTTTCAGGGACTTTGAAGCCAAGACTCATTTTGTTGCTCCTCCTTGAATGCTCGATTCCAACACTGGAAACGAGGTTTCTGCCAACAATGAAGATGCTCCTAACCGAAACCCTTTGTCGAATTAATTAAGGCCCAAAAATAGTGGCTTAATATGGCGATCGAACAAGTTCGTCGTAACATTCCGCGCCACAACCGCTTCGTTCGCCTTCGAGCGCAGCGAGATACTTGTCTCCCATCTTCGCCGCTACTTTGAATCCAACGTGAAGCAACTGGCGGAAGTTCGGGTTATACGCCTTATTGATCTGGTCATGCCGTAGGGCCGAGGTATATTGCTCACTCGTCCAGCGGTTCACTTCTTCCGGCTTGGGGAGTTTGGTCGGATCGATGTCGATCACCGTCGCATACGGAGCACATAACTCCTCGCTATGTGCATAGGCCTCCGCATAGACCTCCTTGGCGATCTCAAGCCCGGTACCGCCGGCCTCCGCAAGGCCGATCAACTCCTCCAGCCACGTTGTTCCGGCAGTCTTCACGTGAACGCCGGTATTGAACTTCTTCACAGCATCGTGAATCGATTTGTAGATTGAAAATTTGTCCGAACCCGAGTGAACGCTAAGCTTCAGATTTTCCGGCAGTCCGTAGGTTTTCACCGCAAAGGCAATAGCCGCGAGATCTTCGTTGAACTCTTTGGTGAATTGAGCTACATCGCCCACGTAATCTACACCCTTGTTGAAGCGCCCTGTGAACTTCGGCGCAATCGTTTGAATAGGAATTTTTTCGTCCGCAATCGCCGCCAAAATAATCAAGAAGTTCTACGGGCGTTTGCGGAGAGTCCGTTTCATCCATCGAAACCTCAGGGACAAAATGCCCTTCACCTTTGTTCTCCACAAGAAAACGATAGATTCTTCCTGCATCCTGCACGGCGGCAAGAAACTTGTTGGCTACACCTGTAACAAATGCTTCGTCCGTTTTAAACGGAGCGTCGATGTGTGGAATCGTGACGGTACCCACCAACTCTGGATGCCGCGACACGAAAGCCGCAACGTCCTTTGCATCCGCAGATTGTCCAATCATGTCCGCAACATCGAGCGTGAAGAAATCACAGGGCTCTAGAAATCGTCCAACCGTCTTCAGATTGATATGGTCCGCGTCCAAAAAGTAAGGCTTCGTCCAACCTAACTCTTTGACAGCCGCGTCCGCTTCTGTCCTCGTCTGGCTTGGCTCAGAGGCGATAATCGTGTGCTCACGATTGGATTTGTTCCATACTGGCACCACCTCCAGTCCCGCGTCGGCCGCAAGCACGCACGCCGCGAGCTGCGCTTTCGCTTGATGCGCAAATCGATCACCCACACCCAACGAAAATCTCGGAAGTTTCCGTCCTTCGCTCATAACCAAATATCCTTCTTTATTATCAAGCCAACTGGTCTAACCACTTTGCAACCGTCCCAGCATACTTGGAAGACAGTGTGTGGGGCAAATTGTTTTAGGAGTTAAATCTTTGCTGGTAGGCCCAGAGGCCGAGGCCGGGGTTGGAGATGTAGAAGATCTCTTCGCCGTCGATGGTGTTCCAGCCGTCCTGGAGGGTTTCGGGGTTGTATTTTGCGGTGTACTCGGCGAGGTCGCCGTAGGCGAAGTGGACTCCTTCGATCTCCTCGCGGGTGAGGTGGCCGGGGCAGTAGCGGATGGTGAAGCGGCCTTCGCTGGAGCCGTGGATGAGGTGGGCGGCGGCGCTTAGATTTCCGGCTAGTTGGGGGTCTTCTTTTACGTATTCGAGGGTCTTTGGGGTTCCACAGTAGCCGTATTTGCGGATCAGGACGTCGATGGCGGCGTCTTCGCCGAATTCGTGAACTCCGGGGGCGAGAACGATGAGTTCGGCGTTGTCGGCGAGCGCCATTCGGGTGCGATAGACGCTTTTGTTTCCTAGCCATGTGCTTCTGAACTCGTGGGGATCGAGGAAGACGACGGCTTTCTTTATCTCGCGGTCCATCATCTTGAAGTTGACCTTGAGGCTTAGCGCTGCGGCGAGTTCAAAACACTCGGCGTCGTCGCCTACGTAGAGGCCGCGAATGACTAGTTTGCCCTCGTCGTTCTTGCCTACGACGGTGAGGACGTAGATGATCGGCAGTTGTTTTGCGAAGTGATCGCTGGCGTAGTTCAGGACGCGGCGTACTGGCGTGTCGGCGCGGCCCATCATGCGTTCCATGCCGTAGACGGCGCCGAGGAAGTGGCTGCGGTGAATGCCGATGGAGCCGCCTGTGCCGACGAAGATGTTCTTGTTGTAGCCCGCCATGCCAACGACTTCGTGCGGGACGATCTGGCCGATGGAGAGGATTAGGTCGTGGCCGCCGTCGCGGAGGAGCTTGTTTACCTGCGCGGGCCAGGGGTAATCGACTTTGCCTTCGCTGACGTCGTAGACGAAGGAGCCGGGGACTTCGCCTAGGGTGACTACGTCGTTGCGCCAGTCGTGGACGCGGAAGAGGGAGCGCGGGGTGGCGCCGAACATGGTGGCTATCTCGTTGTCCGTCATGGCTTTATGGGTGCCGAGGGCGGGCAGGATATCGACGAGATTGTTGCCGTAGTACTTCCAGGCTAGCTCGGTGAGGGTGCCGCTTTGGGAGTGCATGCGGGTGAAGTCGGGCGGGACGGCGAGGACTTTGTGGCGGGGACCGAGTTTATCGAGGGCTTGGTACAGATTCGATTGGACTTCGGCTGGAGACATCTCGGTGGTCGGGCTTCCGATGGCGAAAAAGAGACTCATGTTGTTTGATATTACTCCCACGAATTGCAAAAAAATATGGCGGTGGTGGGTGGTGGTTTTTTGCTGTTTTACGGGTGTTTTTGAGGGGGGTTGCCGGAAATGTGTGCGTTTTGTGGTGGTGAATTCGTGGTGGAATCGTGGTGGGACGCTGGTGAAACGTGGTGAGTGGATGGTGCGTTTTTGGTGGTCGAAAAACACGCCACTTCGGACAACTTTATTTTTGGACCTACCAATTTTGGAGTGTTTTTTCTCCCTAGATTGTGCGGAAGGGCATACTCTGATCGCGACCCGAAACTAGATGAGTTCCTGCCAAGGAGAGAGTATGAGCGATGCGATGAATAGCGAGTGGACACGGCGGCAGTTTTTTGCGGGATTGGCGGCGGCGGGTGTGGCGGGAGGTTTGACGTTCAGCGGCGAGGCTGCGCTGGCGCAGACGGAGATGACAGGTGAGGGGGCGATTCAGAGGATGATGGCGGGCAATGAGCGATTCATGGCCGGAAACGTCAGCTCGATTCCAGAGGACTTGAAGATCTTGAAGGCGAAGACGGCTGACAAGCAGGAGCCGTTTGCCGCGGTGCTGGCGTGCGCGGATTCGCGCATACCGGTGGAGTTGATCTTCGATCAGACGATTGGGCATCTCTTCGTGACACGGGTTGCGGGGAATTTCGTGACACCGGAGATTATCGCGACGCTGGAGTACGGGGTTGCAGTGCTGGGCACCAAGGCGATTGTGGTGATGGGGCACTCGGGCTGCGGAGCGGTCGCTGCGGCGATCAAGGCGAAAGATGTGCCGGGACAGATCAGCGTGCTGTATCAGCATCTGATACCGGCGATCGCCGGGTGCAATGGAGATATGGCGGTGGCTGTGAAGATGAACGAGGCGTATCAGGCGAAGATCTTGAGCGAGAGCTCGACTGTGATTGCGAAGGCGATCAAAGAAGATGGATTGAAGGTTGTAAGCGCCAACTATGACATCGCGACCGGTAAGGTGACGCTGGGAGCTTGAACGCAGTGTGGCGGTTAACTATCTTCCTATCTTCGCTGCCCGAGGGGGGTGTATGAGGAAACGGCGATTGATTTTGGCGTCTCTTGCGTGTGTTTGCTTCGCGACCTTGGTTGTTCGTTCCTATGTGAGAGAGGCGCATACGGGGGTGTACCTAGGAACCATCTTGTCGGGCGTAGCATTTCTACTTACGACGCTCTCCTTGATTTTGCGCGCCCGGGAAAAAGATGGTCCCCCCCTGTGATGATCTGCGGACTTGGGGGAGCTCGACAGGGATGGGTTCTAAAGCATCTAGTTACGACATGTCAACGATGCCTTCCGAACTCTGGAGCTTTGCAGAGAAAGGGAGCAAGTGGAAGATTTTAGAGGAATAGTTTCGCCGCCATTTGAAGCCCCAGAATCCGATCGGAAGAAATCGCAGAGAAGTTCACGGCCGGTCCCGGTTACGGCGATAGCTCTCTATGAGTTCTTTAGGGAAGCATTCATATTGATCGTGTTTTGGAGCACACGGATGGATCCGGCCGGGCATCTTGCCTCACGGTTGGACGTGCAAGTTCTGACCTACATTGTTACGCGCCACAATTCATCAACCTTCTCGACGCCCTTCGTGATGCTGCTTGTTGCCGTTCCTGTCTTCGGTATTGGCCTGGGATTGCGCTTTCTGAAAAAGTGGGCACGCTACGCCCTCATGGTCGCCTCTGGAGGGACTGAGTTTTTTGGGTACGCCGCTTTATGGTCGATTGGGCTCTTGGCACCACTACATTGAAGTCCGAAGCGGCGAGGCAATCTGTATACGTTGTAATAATGATCGACGCCATCATCTTTGGCTGCTTAGGGCTGTATCCTGACGTGTCAAAGGCCTTTGGAGGTGAGAACGATTGAATGTTCACCGCGACGTTGCGCAGCTGACGAACTTGGTGAGTGTCAACTATCATCGCGACCGGCAAGGTGACGTTGGGAGCCTGAGCGTAGTGCTTTTCAAGAGATCTGATGGCGATAGACAAGACGCTGGCTCTCGTCGGCTCGTTTGGCTGCGGGAAGAGCATTGGGAGAAGACTCGACGGAGATGGGTACTGAATACCTAGCTACGACATGTCAGCAGGTCTAAATTGAAAACGAGGAATCCGCTCTTTACGAGGCTAGAAGCGGGCGGCAACGCCCCATGCCAGCAGTCAGACGACTCAAAATGTATGACTTTAAATGGGGCGATTAGTAAAGCTGTACTACTGCTCGTGCTCGTCACCGTCTCCGCCGGTCTGGCTTGGTTCACAGACTCACTCTATGGAAGAACGCCAACGAGAATCATTCCGATATTAGAGGTCTTCCTTGTCAGCTTTCCGATCCCTTTTATCGTGGTTGGTTTTACACTTTTCCATAAAGAATGGTCGCCAATTACCGCGCCGATATTTGCAATCTTGCAAGGTTGCCTATTGGGATATGTAGCAGCTATCTTCGAGGACCGCTTTCCAGGAATTCTCATACAATCCGTCTTCCTCACTACCGCAATGTTCGCCGGCATTATTATGGCGTACAGGTCACACCTAGTGAGTCCTAGCTCGAGTCTTCGCAACAAACTGTATTCGGTGATGTGTGGAGTATTGCTCTATTACATCGTCAATTACTTCCTTGTTTTGGCGGGTTGCCGATCCGTACCTGTCGTCACCGCTGGCATTCCTGGCATCATCGCGGGAGTGTTGATTTTAGCGATAGCATCGGTAAGCCTCATATTTACCATTGACACGGCTGTAAAGTGCGCAGAATGGACGTCTCCCACAATACATGGAGTGGTACGTTGCCCTCGGAATCGCGGTAGCTTTCGTGTGGCTTTACGTCGAAGTTCTCGATTCATTTTCACGAATGCGGAAAGTACAAAGCCAATAATGCCTCTAGCTAAGTTGAGTACGCCATCGTTTGGACACTACAAGGGCATAGATTGAAGGTTGTGAGTGCCGACAATGACATCGCGACCGGTAAGGTGACGTTGGGAGCTTGAACCGAGTGGCGTCGCTTCGGGACTTATCTGCGAAGGTGAGTCTTATATCCATAAGCGCTCAACGTGGACGCGAGAGATTCAGTTTTGCCACAATCTGGTTTGCGAACATCAGATAAGGTGAGGGATCACGCCAGCCGCTCCTGTGGATGGCTGCTGGCGGGGAAGAACCTCGCGCGATCACTTTGCGAGTGTCGTTTCTGCTCATGGCGTATTCGATCACGCTGCTGTCCCCCGTAAGGGTGCCTCGTTGCGGTGGACTTGGGGTAAAGGCGGGCGAGTTCGTGTCGATGTCGTCCACGCTTTGGTGGTACCAGAGTTCGACGACATAGGGACATTCCTGATGCCTAGCCTCAGTTTCAGAATCCTCTCGAGTTTTGCGAACGATCGCGACGGCATGGATGGGTGTGCCGTCTGAAAGTTTTCGGGTGGCGAGCTCTTTTGCTAATTTTCTCGCTTCGAAGCCTCCCCAGCCCGGCGCCGCTCCGGACGGCCCACTGCCTGCCCCGTCAGAGGGTTGTACTGTGCAGATATTCAGGGGAACTGGCTGGGCCGTGAGATTCCGAACACCAAGATAGATCGGACAAAAGATACAGAGGATAGCTTGACGGATGGTCAATGACGCCCCTGATGCGCTGGGATGGTCGGCACAGTGTTACGCGCACTATATCCGAAGACTGGGTTCGGCTACAAGATCTCGCGGGGCATCAGGCGGCCGCTAAACCAGTGGCAAGGCAGTTCTAGGTGTGGTCCGAATTTCTTCTATTTTTAGCTACAGCTTGTAGGCCTTTCGGACGAGGTTGACGGTTAGGTCCTGGATGACTTCGAAGGCTTCGTCTTCGTCGAGGCGGTGTTCGGCGACGAGGCGGCCGAGGAAGGCGCAGTCGATGCGGCGGGCTACGTCGTGGCGGGCGGGGATGGAGAGGAAGGCGCGGGTGTCGTCGTTGAAGCCGACGGTGTTGTAGAAGCCGGCGGTTTCGGTGGCGGTCTCGCGGAAGCGCATCATGCCCTCGGGTGAGTCGTGGAACCACCAGGGCGGGCCGAGTTTGAGCGCGGGATAGTGGCCGGCGAGCGGGGCGAGTTCGCGGCGAGAAGGCGGTCTCGTCGAGGGTGAAGAGGATGAAGGTGAAGTTGGGGTCGTTGCCGTACTTGCTGAGCAGGGGGCGGAGGGCGCGGACGTACTCGGTGGGCGAGGGCATGTCGGCGCCTTTGTCGCGGCCGAATTTTTCGTAGACGCTTGCGGTTGTGGTTGCGGACGGAGCCGGGGTGAAGCTGCATGGTGAGGCCGTCTTCGACGGACATGCCGGCCATCTCGGTGAGCATCTGGGCCTGGAAGATCTGCTGCTCTTCGGGGACGGAGCGGCCGGAGAGGATGCGGCCGTAGAGCGCGGCGGCGGTGCTGGGGTCGAGGTCGGCGGTCTGGGCGGTGAGGTGGCCGTGGTCGGTGGCGGTGGCGCCCATGGACTTGAAGAAGGCGCGGCGGTTGCGGAGGGCGTTGAGATAGCCCTTCCAGGTGCCGATGTCTTCGCCGGTGATCTCGCCGAGCTTTTCGATGTTCCCGAGGAAGCCGGCGTACTCGGCGTCGATGACGGAGTCGGGGCGGAAGGTGGGGATGATGCGGCCCTTCCATCCGGAGTCGCGGATGGCTTTGTGGTACTCGAGGGTGTCGAGGGGGGTGTCGGTGGTGGAGAGGACGTCGATGTTGAACTGCTCGAAGAGGGCGCGGGGGCGGAACTCGGGCGTCTGGAGTTTTTTGGCGATGATGTCGTAGTACTCGTCGGCGTTTTCGGGGCTGAGTCGCTTGGTGAGGCCGAACTGATTTTCGAAGGTGTAGTCGAGCCAGAGGCGGGTGGGGGTGCCGCGGAAGAGATAGTAGTGCTTCGCGAAGATGCGCCAGACTTCTCTGGGGTCGGCGTTTTCTTTGCCGTCGAGCTGGGGGATGCCGAGGGATTCGAGGGAGACTCCCTGGGAGTAGAGCATGCGGAAGATGTAGTGGTCGGGTTGGATGAGGAGGGCGGTGGGATTGGGGAAGGGTTCGTTGAGGGCGAACCAGCGCGGGTCGGTGTGGCCGTGCGGGGAGATGATGGGGAGGTCTTTTATGGTTTCGTACAGTCTTGCGGCGATCGAGCGCGTCTCATGGTCGGCAGGAAACAATCTGTTCGCATCTAGAATCTTCATCGGTGCTCCTCGGGTATCAATCGCGTTCGAAAACTTCAGCATGAGAAGCCTATCAAAGATTTCGTCGCACCTCGAACAAATGAGAGTTTGGGTTGGGCTTACGTCGGCTGATTCGGTTCGGCAGCAAAAAAGGCACCCCGAAGGGTGCCTCTTCTGTTTGGAGCGGTTGAAGGTTTAGGGGAGGTAGTAGCGGAAGCTGGTGAAGACCATGTTGTTGGTGGCCTTCGGTCCGCCGTAGGTTGCCGTGGGGGAGCCAAAGGTGCCGCTGGTCAGGCCAGCCCAGGCATCGCGCGTGAGGTAGCTGTACTGGGGGTCTCCTGCAGACGGCCGTAACGTGGGGCTGTTGTAGAAGCGATAGGTAACTCGGCGGTTCCTTCGAGGACGACCCGGGTCGCGCCGAGGCAGTTTGCCGGGGTGCCGGGGTTGTAGGGAGCTGCACCGGCCAATCCGTTGCCAGTAGAGGTCGGCAACGTTTCGGTGTTGCAACCTGCATTTGTGCTGGTGATCGGCGCGTATCCGATCAGCTTGCCGGCGGAGGAGCCGAGCGTGCTGAGATAGACGGTGCGCTGAGCGTACTCGCCGCCAGCGTAGAGGTCGAAGTCAAGCTTCGGCGCCGGGTGAAGCTCGACGGAGGCGAGGCCCTGCCAGTTCTTGATGGGTGCGAGAGTGCCATCGGGGTGGACGGTGATGTCAGGCAAGGTGGAGGTGCCGTAGCGGCCTACGCCCGTACCGCCGAGACCGTGGAAGCCGATGTCGGCGTACTTGGAAGCGGAGACGCGGGCGTTGAAGAAGCCGCCGCCGCCCATCTTGGTGTTGTTCTGACCACCGGCAGCGGAGGGAACGGTGAGGGTCTCGTTGGGGTAGTAGCGGTCGCGGAACCAGCGGCCGAGGGCGCCGATTTCAAAGTGGCCGTAGCGCGCGTCGTAGGTGCCCTTGAGGATGAGGTCCGGGGCGACGTTGTTGGAGTAGTTGGTCGAGACGTTATAAAGACCGCCACCGGTGCCGAGGTTGCCGATGAAGAAGTTGGCATTGGCGTTGGTGGCCGAGTAGACGTACTCCGCCTGCTCGAGCGAGAAGGCCGCGGTGAAGCCGCCGAAGGACTGCTGGACGCGGATGCTGGGCTGACGCTCCCAGCTGAAACCGACGTGGTACTGGGCGTCGACCGTCTGCGGCAGGTTTTCTGTGCGGTTGTCGGTGCTGAGTGCTTGGTTTCGGTAACGAGCGACCACATCTGTCCGCCGGTGACCTTGAAGCCGGTGTTGGTTGCGGCCTGGCCCCAGATCTGGCGCTGACGGAGAGTGTAGCTGTTGCTCTGGTTGTCGTTGCTGGTGATGCCGGCGGAGAGGAAGTCGGCTTCGACGTAGCCGGAGAGCTTGAATGGGCCGGTGTTGCCTTCGAAGAGGCCGCCGATACGGCTCTGACGACCGGAGAAGTTCAATTCGCTGGTGTGAGCCTGGGCCGCGCCCGGGTACGGGGTGGAGTTGAACGGGGTGTTGACGTCGGAGTTGATCGAGCGCTGACGGTAGACAGTTTCAAACGCGAAGAAGGCGACCGGCGTGATGGTCACGCCCTTGTAGCGAAGGGCGAGGGGGTTATCCAGCTGATCGGAGATGGACTTCTTGGTGTCGCTGATGGTCTGGGCGAGGCCGACGCTGGTGGTCTTGAGGTCGGTGACGGTGTTGTTCAGAGACGAAACGGCTTCGGTGTTCGTCGAGACGCTGGAGCTGAGGCTGTCGGCCTTGGCGGATGCGGTGGCGGCTGCTGCCTCTGCACTTTGCGCAGACTGCTGGGCGGCTGCAAGCTTCGCATCCTTATCGGCGTTCTGCCGTTTGAGTGCGTCGATCTGGGCCTGCTGGCTCTGCATCTGCTCGCGCAGCTCGCGAATCTGGCGCTCGACCGGGCTCTCGACGGGCGCCTTCTTTGTGGCCGCCTTCCTGGTGGTTGTAGTCTTCGGCGTCGTGGCCGTAGTGGTCTGCGCCGGCAGCGAGATGGTACTGATCACCAGTATCGCTGCCATCGTCGCTCGTAGTTGCTTCGTCATGGATCCTCGCAAGATTTTTGGAAAGGCACAAGGACAGCAAGAAAACCCGTCGGGCGTAAGGCCCGGTCCGATCTTCTCCCTTTGCTCTTTGGGTTATCGTCCCAAACAAATGTGAATACAGGAATAATTTGCCCGTCATTCACGAAGATTTGATTGATGTTGACGGGACGATGCGACCATGCGGGACGGACTTGGATTAGAATTTTGTTGACTTTCAATGTTGGACTTGCTGGTTTACCGGCAGTGCATGCCTTGCGCAATGTCATTTACCGTTAACGCCATGCACTCGAACCGTCTCGGTTCCCTTCTGCTGGCGCTCACGACCTTTGCCTCAGCACAGTCCTCTTTGAAGCTGATCCCGATTCCCCGCGAGGTTCATGCGGGGGCGGATGTGCCGCTGGCTCACGGGGTCCGCATCGTGTGCGCGCACCTTGCGCGACCGAGGACCAGTTTGCGGCGGATGATCTTTCGGCGGCGCTGCTGGCGCGAGGCATTCCGGTTGCGGAGGCTGATGGGTTTCCGATCGAGCTGACGCGGCTGGCTGCCCATCCCGATGCGAAGTTTACCGACGAGATGAAGGCCGAGGGGTACATCGATCCAGGCGACGTCGACTGGTCTGACGGTGGTGGGCGCTACGGCGGAGGGGGTGTTCTATGGGGCGCAGACGGTAAAGCAGCTGATCGAAGGTAACGGAGCGGCGCGGTGCTGCATGCGGCGAATATTCGCGACTGGCCGGCGATGAAGTATCGCGGGCTCGATGACGATCTGTCGCGCGGGCCGATTACGACGCTGGAGTTTGAGAAGCAGATGATTCGCACGATCGCGGCGTACAAGATCAATCTCTATTCGCCGTACTTCGAGCACACGCAGCAGTATGCTTCGAATCCGCTGATGGCGCCGCCGGGCAGCGTGACGGCGGAGGAGGCGAGTGAGCTGGTTGCGTATGCGCAAGCTGTACCACATCACGATCATTCCGGAGCAGGAGGCGTTTGGGCATCTGCATCACAATCTGGCGTGGGAGCAGTATCAGCCGCTGGCGGAGACTCCGCATGGAGCGGTGCTGGCTCCGGGGCAGCGGGGTCGGTTGCGCTGATCACGCAGATGTTTACGGAGCTGGCGGCACTGTATCCGGGGCCGTTTCTGCATATCGGCGCGGATGAGACGGTGGACCTGGGGCTGGGGCAGACGAAGGCGGATGTGGATTCGCGCGGGCTGGGCGCGGTGTATCTGGATTTTCTGCAGCGCATTGTGACGGCGCTGAAGCCGCTGAATCGCAAGCTTCTCTTCTGGGGGGACATTGCGCAGGATTCGCCGGATCTGCTGAAGGGTCTGCCGCAGTCGTTCAAGGATTCGACGATTGCGGTTGCGTGGGTCTACAACCCGGAGCCGCGCGGGTATGACCGCTTTCTGACGCCGTTCACGAAGGCGGGATTCGAGACGTGGGTTGCGCCGAGCGTGAATAATTTTCGGAAGGTGTATCCGAATAACAATCTTGCGCTGGCGAATATTCAGCGCTTCACGGCGGATGGGCAGCGGCTGGGTTCGACGGGGCAGCTGAACACGATCTGGAATGACGATGGCGAGGGGCTCTTCAATCAGGATTGGTATGGGATTCTGTTTGGAGCGGCGGCGGCGTGGCAGAAGGGTGAGTCGTCGATTCCGGCGTTTCAGGACTCGTATGCGCAGGTGTTTCATGGCGACGCGACCGGCGATTTGAATGAAGCGCAGAAGGAGATGATGCTGGCGCACGCGGTGCTGAAGGATCAGGCGAAGGAGGGGGATGGGACGAACAGCATCTTCTGGCTGGATCCGATGTCGAAGGACGGGTTGAGGATTGGGGCGCAGGTTCTGCCGTATGCGCATGAGTTGCGGCTGCATGCGGAACGTGCGCTGACTTTGATTGCGCAGGCGCGGGCGGCTGCGCCGGGTGCGCCACCAGTTGCGAAGGGGCCGGCGGTTTATGATCCGGCGGAGTCGTATCCGTCGGTGCCGACTGCGCTGCGGGAGACTGCGGCCATCGATGCGCTGGAGCTTGGAGCGCGGCGGATGGATTTTATCGGGCTGAAGTTTCAGCTTGCCGAGGAGATTGCGGAGGGGTATCAGCGCGCGTATGCGATGCAGAACACGAAGGACAGGAAGCAGCGCATGGATGTGAGCCGCGAGCTGTCGGATATCAACGGCGTCAATGGGCGGATTCAGGACTATCATCGATGCTTACTCGCTGCTGCGCGATCTGTATGAGCAGGCGTGGTACCGGTCGAATCGTGCGTATGCGTTGCGGCCGGTGCTGGAGCACTACGACTACACGGTCGGGGTGTGGGAGGCTCGGAGCGAGAGGGTGCGGAGTGCGCAGCGGCAGTGGTCGGACACCCATACGCTGCCGCCGGCGGCTGAGTTGGGTTTGCCGGTGCCGACTGCGTTGCCGGAGAAGTGCCAGGTGGGGAGGATTTGTTGAGTCTGGTTGGGTTTCGCGCTGGCGTCGCAGAAAATCTGGCAATCTAAAAGACCATGCTTTCGACGCACATCCACCGCCCCTCTATCGGAATTGACTTCGGCACCACGAACAGCTCCATCGCTGCTTGCGCGGCTAATGGCGCGGTTGAGCTCGTGTCGTTTCCGACGGCGACCGGTACTACGGAGTCGTTTCGGTCGGTGCTTTATCTGGAGCAACTGAAGCATGCAGGGCGCACGCAGATCAAAGGCTTTACGGGGCCGGCGGCGATCGAGCATTATCTTCAGGCCGAGCATAAAGGCAGGCTGATCCAGTCGCTGAAGTCGTATCTGACGAGCCGCACGCTGACGGGCACGGAGGTGTTTGGGCGGCGATACGTTGTTGAGGATTTGATCTCGCGGATTCTGACTGATCTGCGTTTGAATGCGGAACGGCAGTTCGGTCAGCCGGTTCGCCATGCCACGGTGGGGCGGCCGGTTCGCTTCGTCGGGGCGGAGAGCGACGAGGATGATGATTTTGCCGTGGAGCGGTTGAGGCAGGCGTTTCTGCACGCGGGGTTTGAGTCGGTTGACGTTTGAGATGGAGCCGATTGCGGCGGCGTATGCGTATGAGTCGACGCTGGACCACGACGAGCTGATTCTGATCGGCGACTTTGGCGGCGGCACGAGCGATTTTTCGCTGCTGCATGTGGGGCCGGGGGTTCGCGGACGCGGACGCACGGCGAAGGATCTTCTGGGCAACAGCGGGCTTGGGCTTGCGGGCGATAGCTTCGATGCGCGCATCGTGCGGAAGCTGGTGTCGCCGGCGCTGGGTTCGGACAGCTTTGAACGCTCGTATGCGCAGGCGGCGGATCGTCCGGCGAGCATTATTCCGGCGGTGCCGGCGTGGATCTATGCGAATCTTGAGCGCTGGCACTATCTGTCGTTTTTGAAGACGCGGAATGTGGCGGAGATATTGAAGAGCGCTCGCGCGCGGGCGCAGGAGCCGGAGAAGATTGAGGCGCTGATCAATCTGGTTGAGGAGGATCTTGGGTATCAGCTTCACCAGGCGGTGCAGCGGCTGAAGATGGAACTGTCGCATGAGGAAGCGGCGGAGTTCTGGTTTCGTGATGGAAGTATGGATATTGTCGCCGAGGTCAGCCGCAAGGATTTTGAAGGGTGGATCGCGGAGGAGCTGCGGTCGATTGAGCGATGTGTTGATTCGCTGCTTGCTGACAGCAACATTGCTGCGCGAGAGGTGGATCGGGTGTTTCTGACGGGAGGAACGAGCTTTGTGCCTGCGGTTCGGCGAATCTTCGAGGCGCGATTTACGGCGGCGCGGGTGCGGACGGGCAATGAGTTTACTTCGGTTGCGCGTGGGCTTGCGTTGCGGGCGGCGGAGATGGACGCAGTGAAGGGTCTAGAGACTATTCAGGGCGCTTACTTCCCTGCTTCGCGTGCGCGCCAGAGGGCACCTTCGAGCGAGTCGACTGCGCCCTCGATGACTTTGACGTCTGGCGATGAGGTCTTCAGCGTGGCGATCATGGAGGAGCGGACGAGCGCGATGTGTTCGAGGACGCTGCCGGTGTAGGCTGCTTCGATTTTGCTCTTGCGGCCTGACTCCTTCATCTTCGAGAGCGACGAGGGCGACCTGTTCGGCTAGTTCGACGCCGGCGCGTTCGAGGACTGCGGTTGCGAGTTCGTCGCCGGCATCTGCGCAGCGAGCGACGATGGGGGCGAGCGCGGGAAAGTCGGGGCCGGGGCGAGCGTTGGCCATCTCGACGATTTCGCCGAGGGAGTTTGCGCCCCAGAATCTCCGATTTCGGCGAGCAGGGTGGTGGCGATGTCGCGGTCTTTGGCCCAGAAGCCGGCGCGGAGGGCTTCCTGGCCGATCCAGAAGCCTGAGCCTTCGTCGCCGATTGCGGGACCCCATCCGCCGGCGCGGTACATGGTTCCATCGGCGGCGCGGCCCATGACGTTGGAGCCGGTGCCGGCGATGACGAGGATTCCGGGGCCTCCGCGGAAGGCGCCGTCGAGGGCGATCTCTTCGTCTCCGGCGAGGAGGAGGTTGCCGCCGACGAGGCTGCGGATTTCGCGCTCGGCCCACTCGCGGACGGCATCGATGGTGAGGCCGGCGAGGCCGATGCAGGTTTGAGTGACTTTGCTTAGGTCGACGCGGGACTTGAGCGAGACTTCTGCAAGCATGGCTTGCAGGCGGGCGGAGGCTTCGGCTTCGCCGACGCGCATCAGTTTGACGCTGCCGGTGACGGCGCGGCCGAGGATGGCTGTTTCGTCAGCCAGGAGACATCTTGTTTTGGTACCGCCTGCATCGATCGCCAGGAAGAGACTCATCGGCTGACATGATATGTCAGCGAGGGTGATTTTCGGGTGCGGTTTACTGTTGGAGACTGGCTGCGGGAATGGGCTGCGTGGCTGGGTGTGGTCGCTATACACTGGCTCGAATGCTTGCTGCTGCGGTTCCAACGCGTCTTCATCCTTTCGATCTGGGACTGATCGTCGTCTATCTTGATTGGGATCACGCTGTTTGGGCTGCGCTTTCGCAGCGGCAAGGATCCGAATGCGCGATCGCTGCGGAGTTATTTTCTGGCGGACCAGACGATTCCGTGGTGGGCGATTGCGCTGTCGATTGTGTCGGCGGAGACCAGCACGCTGACGATCATCAGCATTCCGGGCGTGGCGTTTGCGGGGGACTTTGGATTTCTGCAGATCGTGATCGGCTACATGCTGGGGCGGATTGTGGTGGCGCTGATCTTTCTGCCGAAGTATTTTCAGGGGCAGATGCTGACGGCGTATCAGCTGATCGATCAGCGCTTCGGACACACGCTGCATAAGGTGACGGCGGGATTGTTTTTGCTGACGCGTGCGGCGGCGGAGGGCGTGCGGGTGTTTGCGGTGAGCATTGTGGTGGGGATTGCGATTGGGACGCGGGATGTGTTGTCGATTGGGATTATTTCGGCGCTGACGCTGCTTTATACGTTTGAGGGCGGGATGGCTGCGGTGATCTGGACGGATGTTGTGCAGATGGCGATCTATGTCGGCGGGACGTTTGTGGCGATCTATACGCTGGGGGCGCATGTTCCGGGTGGGTGGTCGCAGATTCATGAGGTCGCGGCGGCGGCGGGTAAGTTTCGGCTGTTCCACTTCGCGCTGAACCTGACGCAGAGCTATACGTTCTGGGCGGGGGTGCTGGGCGGGACGTTTTTGACGATGGCGTCGCATGGGACGGATCAGTTGATGGTGCAGCGGATGCTGGCGGCGAGGAATCTGCGCGAGTCGCGGCTGGCGCTGCTGTCGAGTGGGGGCGTGATCTTTTTGCAGTTCACGCTGTTTCTGCTGATCGGCGTGGGGCTTTATGTTTTTTATGGGCTGCATCCGACGGCGTTTGCTTCGGCGGATCGGATCTTTCCGACGTTCATTGTGCGGGAGATGCCGATTGGGGTTGCGGGGTTGCTGGTGGCGGCGATTCTGGCGGCGGCGATGTCGAATTTGAGCGCGGCGTTGAATTCGCTTTCGTCGACTACGGTGGTGGATTTTTATATGCACTGGCGGCCGGAGGCGGATGAGCGGGAGCGGATGATGATCTCGCGGTCGAGCACGGTGGTGTGGGCGCTGGTGCTGTTTGGGGTGGCGGTTTATAGCGTGTTTGCGGGTGGCAAAGGGCATGTGGTGGAGGTGGGGCTTTCGATTGCTTCGGTTGCGTATGGGGCTTTGCTGGGGGTGTTTCTGCTGGGGACGCTGACGCGGTATGCGACGCAGGGGGGAGCGATTGTGGGGATGGTTTGCGGGTTCGCGTTGAATCTTCTGCTGTGGCTTGATCCGAATCCGATTCGGCTTGGGCCGGTGACGATTCCGCATGTTGCGTTTACCTGGTACGTGCTGATTGGGTCGATCGTTACGTTTGGGGTGGGGATGGTGGCGAGCTTTTTGTTGCCGCGAGAGACGAAGGAGAGACGGAAGGTTGCGGCGCATGTTGCGGGTGTTGTGCTTGCGCTTGGGATTCCGTTTTTGTTGGGGGCGCGTTGTGTTGGGCAGGACGTCTGCTGGCTGCGAAGGAGCGCTGCGAAGAGCGCTAGCGATTTCAGTGGGGTTTCGACGCTTGTGAACCAGGCGATTGCGGCGAAGAAGCTGCCGGGAGCGGTGGTGCTGGTCGGGCATGATGGCAAGACGGTGTTTGAGAAGGCGTATGGGAATCGAGCGCTGGAGCCGGCTGTCGAGCCGATGACGGAGGACACGATCTTCGACATGGCGTCGCTGACGAAGTGTCTTGTGACGGCGACGGCGGTGATGCAGTTGTATGAGGCGCATAAGCTGCAGTTTGATGATCCGGTGGCGAAGTATCTGCCTGAGTTTGCGGCGAACGGAAAGCAGAGGGTGACGATTCGCGAGTTGCTGACGCACTACTCCGGGTTGCCGGAGGACGTGAGTTTGAAGGATGCCTGGGGACTGGCGGCGCCTGACAAGGCGGAGGGTGTGCGGCGGGCGATGAATGCGACGCTGGATTCGGCGCCGGGGACGCATTTCAAGTATTCCGATATCAACTTCATCACGCTGGGGGCGCTGGTGGAGAAGATCAGCGGCGAGACGCTGGAGGTTTATGCGCAGGAGCATATTTTTGCGCCGCTGAAGATGACGCATACGCGCTATCTTCCAGGCAAGGAGTGGGTCTCGCAGATTGCTCCTACTGCGTATGACGATCAGGGGACTGCGGCGACCAATCCGGAGTTTGACCGTTTGTTGCGAGGGACGGTGCATGATCCGACGACGCGGCGGATGGGTGGCGTCGCGGGACATGCAGGGGTATTTTCTACGGCGGCTGATGTTGCGTTGTTTGCGCAGGCGTTGCTTGACAGGCTTGCCGGGAGGCCGAGCGATTTTCCTCTGAAGCAGGCGACGCTGAAGCTGATGACGCAGCCGGAGCAGCCAGCGACCGCGGTTGGCGGGGCGACGATCTTTGCGGCGGATGGCAAGACGACGACAGGTGTGGCTGCGCGAGGGTTTGGGTGGGATATTAATTCTGCGTTATTCGCGACCGCGGGGTGAGGTGTTTCCGATTGGCAGCTTTGGGCACACGGGATTTACGGGCACGTCGTTGTGGATGGATCCGGGGAGCGATACGTTCGTTGTTATTTTGGCGAATGCGATTCATCCGCGGGGGGCTCCGCCGATCTCGCCGCTGCGCGGGCAGGTGGCTACGGCGGCGGCGAAGGCGCTTCATCTTTACGACAAGGACGCGGGTGCACAAGCGGCTGGCGGCGATGCTCTGTGTGGCATTGATGTGCTGGAGGCGACGCACTTCAGTGCTCTGGCAGAAGCTGCGAAACGTCACAACGGGCATCTGAGGTTGGGGTTGGTGACGAATCAGACAGGGCTTGATCGCGAGGGGCGGCGGACGATCGACATTCTGCTGCACAGCATTCCTGAGGTTGAGCTGAAGACGTTGTTTTCGCCGGAGCATGGGCTGCTGGGGGTGAAGGATACGACGAAGATTGGCAATGAGGTCGATCCTGCGACGCGGCTTCCTGTCATTGGCCTCTATGGAGTGAAGCCGGAGCAGCGGCGCCCGAGCATGGAGTCGCTGAAGGATCTGGATGCGGTGGTGATCGATCTGCAGGATGTGGGGGTTCGCTTCTTTACGTATGAGACCGTGGTGGGATATTTTCTGGAGGCTGCGGCGCAGGCGCATATCGAGATTATTGTGCTGGATCGGCCGAACCCGATTGGCGGAGTGGCGGTGCAGGGTCCGGTGTCGGATGGGGTGCTGAGTCTTACACCAACTACATGCCGATGCCGGTTCGTAACGGCATGACGCTTGGGGAGCTTGCGCTTTATTTCAACAGCGAACGCAGGGTTGCGAGTGTAACTTCGCCGAATATTCAGGTTCCTATTCGTGCGCAGCTTACGGTTGTGCAATGCAGAACTGGCGGAGACGGAGTTCTTTGACGAGACCGGACTGAAGTGGACGAATCCGAGCCCGAATCTGCGTAGTCCGACGGCTGCGGTCTTGTATCCGGCGATTGGCATGACGGAGATGACGAACATCTCGGTTGGGCGCGGGACGGACAGGCCTTACGAGCATATCGGCGCGCCTTACATTAATGCGACGGAGCTTGCGGCTTACCTGACGGCGCGAAAGATTCCGGGAGTGAGCTTTGCGCCGACGAGCTTTGCGGTTGCGGAGGATGCGAATCACTATCCGTTTCATGGGAAGACGATTCCGGGGATTGCGTTTACGGTGACCGACAGGAGCGTGCTTGATTCGCCGGAGTTGGGGGTTGAGCTGCTGAGCGCGCTGCATCATCTTTATCCGGAGTTTCTGCTGGCGAAGGCCGCGTACCTGGTGACGAATGTGGACACGATGCGGGCGCTGACGAATGAAGAGGATCCGCGAAAGATTGCGGAGGGCTGGGAGACGGATCTGGCTGCGTTTGAACATCGGCGCCAGGCCTATCTGCTCTATCAATAGCTGTTCGCGGTGCTAAATCGGGTATCAAGCACATACCGGCGCTCAGGATATTCATAGTCTCTTCGCCTTCTATACGTCACAATAGATAGAACGAATTTTTAGAGGTGCTCCCCATGCCCCGCATCAATTTTCAACAACAGCTCGCTGCTCTTAAGGACAAACTCCTCGCCATGGCGGCGCTCTCGCAGCAGGCGCTTTCGCTGTCGCTGGAGGCGTATCTTACGGGGGACATGAGCCTCTGCGAGCATGTGAAGGAGATCGAAGCGGCAATCAATGCGGCGGAGCGCGACGTCGACGAGATGGCGTACGACCTGTTGGCGAAGGAACAGCCGATGGCGATCGATCTGCGCTTCATCCTGTCGGTGATCAAGATCAATGGCGACCTGGAGCGCATTGGCGATCAGGCGACCAATATCGCGTCGCGCACGCAGTTTCTGCACGATTCGCCGAAGATCTCGCTGCCGATCGACATTCCGGATATGGGGGAGAAGGTTGGGGTGATGATCCGCCGCGCGATTCAGTCGCTTCTGGAGGCGGATGCCAAGCTGGCGGAGTCGGTGCTTGCGATGGACGACGAGATCGACGATATGAACCGCGATGTGCAGGCTGAGTTGATGGAGGTGATGCAGCAGCATCCGGTTGTCAGCGGACAGGCGCTGAACGCGATCATCATCTCGCGCAACCTGGAGCGGGCCGCAGACCACGCGACCAATATCGCCGAGGACGTGATCTTCTGGGTCCGCGGTTCGGATGTGCGGCACAAGTTTTCGCTCGCTGAAGCGGACTAGCCTCGGCGCAGATTGCAGGGAGCTTGTCGGGAGCATTCTGAGCGTTCGCGTCCTTGACGTTTGAGCTTGCCAGCAACTAACCTTGATGCATGGCGATTTGTCTCACATGTCGTTGCGCTGCTTGTTGCATGTGTTGTTGCGACCGCGTGCGCCGTCGCCTTTGCCTGAATCGGAGACTTACCGACTAAGTCCCGAGCTACTCAGCAGAAGCCACCCGCACCCACTTACCCAGTGGGTCTTTCTTTTTAACTCTTCAGCTAGCAAAATAAGGATCCCATCATGAGCACTTCCCCCGCAGCGGTCGTGAAAGAGACAAAGGCACAGAAGTCCGAGCGGTTGAAGGCGGCCAAGAATCCGTGGGAGGCGTGGGAGGAGGTTCGCCAGTTTGCCAAGGAGGGCCGCGAGTCCGTGCTGCCGGAGTGGGCCGGCACGTACTTCAAGTGGTGGGGCATCTATACGCAGGGCGATGGCGTGGGCGCGACGGGAGGCGTTGGCGGCGAGGGAAAGGCCACTGAGTTTTTCATGATGCGCATCGGCCTGCCGAACGGCATTCTGACCAGCGCGCAGTTGCGGGTGATCGGGGAGCTCACGAGGAAGTATGCGCGGAATCTTGCGGATATCACGACGCGGCAGAATATTCAGCTGCACTGGCTGACGATCGAATCGCTGCCGGAGGTGGTTGATGCGTTGACGGCGGTGGGGCTGAGTCCGAAGGGCGCGTGCGGCGATGTGGTTCGCAATGTTACGGGCTGCCCGCTGGCGGGACTCGATGGACACGAGATGATCGATGCTTCGCCGCTGGCGGTGGAGATTGCGCATAAGCTGACGGCGAATCCTGAGTTTTACAACCTGCCGCGGAAGTTCAAGATCTCGGTCACGGGCTGCTCGCTGTGGTGCTCGTATCCGGAGATCAATGACGTTGCGCTGACTGCGATCAAGCGCACGGTGGATGGCAAGGAAGAGATTGGCTATACGCTGCGGGTTGGCGGCGGGCTTTCGACGGAGCCTCATCTTGCGGTGCGGATTCCGGCGTTTATCCGGCAGGATCAGGCTTATGCGGCGGTTCATGCGACGGCGGAGATCTTTCGCGAGCAGCAGGAGCTTCGCGAGAACCGCACCCGGGCGCGGATCAAGTATCTGTTTATGCGGCATGGCTGGACTGCGGAGTCGTTCCTCGAAGCGCTGGAGGCGAAGCTTGGCTACAAGCTGGATCCGAGTCCTGTGGCGGAAGATGTCGTTCCGGACGATGTGTATCGCGACCACATCGGCATCGCTCCGCAGCGTCAGCCTGGGTTGTCGTCGGTGGGCGCGAGCGTTCTTCGTGGGCGGCTTTCGGGCGATCAGCTGATTCAACTGGCCGAGCTGGCTGAGCAGATATGGCAACGGTGAGTTGCGCACGACGATCATGCAGAACATCATCGTCGTGAATGTGCCGAATGCGAAGACGGCGGAGCTGGTGGTTGCGCTGAACACGCTGGGGCTGCAGGTGGATGTTTCGGCGTTCTGGCGCGGGGCGATTGCGTGCACGGGCACCGAGTTCTGCAAGCTGGCGATCGCGGAGACGAAGGCTTTTTCGAAGTGGCTGGTCAGCGAGATGGAGGAGCGGCTTCCGGGCTTCGATCAGCAGATCAAGCTGCATGTGACGGGCTGCACGAATAGCTGCGGGCAGCATTGGATCGCCGACATCGGGCTTGAGGGCAAGAAGATCAAGAAGGATGGCCAGCTGGTGGATGCCTTTTACTTCTGCGTTGGGGGAGCGGTGGGTAGGTTTGCGCGGACTGCTCGTCCGCTGGGTTACCGGGCTGCGGCTGACGAGGTTCCCGATGCGATTGAGCGGTTGCTGCGCGGCTATCTTGAGGCGCGCTAGCCGGAGGAGGATCTGCGGGCTTACTTTGCGCGGACGGATGATGACAGCCTTCGCGCGCAGCTTGCGGGTACTGTCGTGGACCCGGTTGAGCGCGATGCTCCGCCGGTCGGTGCGGGCCGGCACGCGCCGGGAGAGTAGGTTCATTCCATGGACCTCTTTCCTATTTTCCTGAAGATTGCTGCGCGGCCCTGCATTGTGATTGGCGCGGGCAATCTGGCTGAGTCGAAGATCGAATCGCTGCAGGCGGCTCATGCGAAGGTGACGGTGATTGCGCCTAAGGCGCGCGCGCGCATCGTGGATCTGGCGGCGGCGGGCGAGATCGAGTGGCTGCAGCGCGAGTACGCTGAAGGCGATCTGACGGGGCAGTTTCTTGTGGTTGCGGCGACGGATAATCCTGCGGTCAATCGGGCCGTCTACAAGGAGGCTACGGAGAAAAATATTCTCTGCAACGCGGTGGATGATCCGCCGTTTTGCGATTTTTATTTTCCTTCGGTGGTGCGGCGGGGGGATCTGCAGATCGCTATCTCGACTGCCGGAGCGAGCCCGGCGCTCGCGCAGAGGCTGCGCAAAGAGATCAATGCGCAGCTGCCGCTCGACGCCGGCGACTGGCTGACCGACCTGGGGAATCTTCGCCGCGAGGTGACGCAGATGGAGCCGCTGAATGAGGAGCGGAAGTGGCTGCTTCACCAACTGGCTCAGCGTGAGGTGTGCGGGTATGAGGCGTGCCCGTCGCGCGTGCTGGCCCGTGAACATGCTTTGACGAATCCGCTGCCGGAGAAGAAGTCGTGAACGCTGCGGCGCAGCCCGGCACGGTCTACCTGGCGGGCGCGGGGCCGGGAGATCCCAATCTGCTTACGCTTCGCGTGCTGCGGCTGCTTGAGACTGCGGATGTGATTCTGCCGGACGATCTGGTGTCGGAGGAGATACTTGCGCTGGCGCATGCGGGCGCGGAGATTACGCCGGTTGGCAAACGCTGCGGGCAGCCGCGCATTACGCAGGCTGAGATTCATGTGCTGATGCTGGAGGCGGCGCAGGGCGGGGAGGTCGGTGCTTCGGCTGAAGTCGGGCGATCCACTGATCTTTGGACGTGCGGGGGAAGAGATTGCGGCGCTGCGCGGGGCAATGTTCCGTTCGAGATCGTTCCTGGGATTACGACTGCGTTTGCAGCGGCGGCGAGACTGAAGACGCCGCTGACGGATCGCAGTGCAGCGTCGAAGCTGATTCTCGCGACGGCGCACCATGCGGCGGGAAAGCTGGAGCTGACTCCGAAGTGGACGGGGGCGTTTCCTGAGGACGCGACGCTGGTGATCTATATGCCGGGCCGCAAATTTCGCGCGCTGGCCGAGGACCTTATTGCGTCCGGGATCGACGCCGAGACACCGTGCGTTGCGATCAGCAAGGCGACGGCGCCCGATGAGCAGGTTTATACCACCACTCTTGCGGAGCTGGAGGATGAGGACGTTGGTCCGGCGCCCGTGATCCTTCTTGATTGGCCACGCGATCCAGGTCGCCGGACACGGTCGCGAGCTGCCGTTGAAGAATTGGTCAGGCTTTGAATCTGCGGTCGAATCGCGCCTGCTGCGCCGACCAATCCAGTCAGCAGAAAGACGAAGCTGGCTGGCTCCGGCACATCTGGGACGTTGGCTGGAGGTGTGACCGGCGGAGTTGGCGAGCCGGGGCGGTGTGGACCGGGTACCGGGAGGAGGTCCCGCCAGGACTACCGGGACCGCCACCGGAGGGATGTCACTCCTCCGGTAAAGGGCGGGACAGAGACCGGCGGGCCGCCGCCGGGTGGTGAATATGGCGGGAGCCTCGGTCAGTGAAAGGAAGGAGGGAGGTCGTTCTCGGCGATCATGTCGCCTAGATCGGCTGGCAGGAGATCGATTCCGTCGTTCAGGGGATGCTCGAGTGAAACGGAGCGGGGGTCTCCTCTGCGATGAGCGGTTCGTCTGCGCTGCCGTCTTCGGGCAGGACACCGCAGGCCAGATCGAAGTGGTGGAGCGTCTGCTTGCGGGTCATGCGGGGACCCTTGCGCAGGACCAGCTTCGGTTTGGCTGGGTTGGACCTGAGCGATCTTCCGCTGGGCGTACAACTTGGCGCGGCGTTTTGCGGCTGCTATGCGCTGAACGTGCCGCGAGTGCGCCAGTTCCTGCCGATAGGCGGCAAACCATCGTTCGCAATCTGTAGACGCGTTAACGCACGTTGCCGATACGCTGACAAACATCACCAGGAGCAGTAAGATAGATCAAGCGTCGCATTCGTTCACCTGGGGTATACATCTCTCGTTCGACTGCCACTGAAGGACGAATCGCTAATGATGTATTGCAATTACAGAACCAAAGCAGATCGCGCTGCAAGATGCTAAATATTGCAGTATTCGAGTAAAAATTTTGCACAGATGGGAATATTTTACCCTTTAGTGCAAATTGTTTTCCTATTTTTTCTTCGAGAATGCAATTAGTTATGTGGAAAACTCTGCGTAAATACAGGCTGTGCTCAGCGTTACGGTTCGAATGCGCTTCGGAAGCCGATCTTGCTCCATTGGACTGAGCTCGACTAGAAGGCGAAAGTTCAGAAACAGAGGGCTTATTCGCAATATGTTTGCACGCGCGATGCCAACGAATCATGCGCCCAGCACAACCTTTTTCTGATTTTGGCGTTCAATACAGATAGGAGTCCGGACATCATCAAGGTACGGATTCCGGCAAAGCCACTGACGCCTGACGGCGTACTGGGCTCTGCTCAGGAGATTCGAAATGCGCTTTTTACGCTATCTCGCTTTACTCAGTATTTTGTTGCTCCCGGCAGCGGCTTACTCTCATGCCCAGGTGTCGGTGGGCGTTGGGATCGGTGGCCCGGTCTATGGGCGGCTACGGCTATCCTGCTCCGGTCTGCGCTTATGGCTACTACGGCTACTATCCCTATGCCTGCGCGCCTTACGGGTACTACGGCCCGGCGTGGTTTAACGGCGGCATCTTTATCGGTGCCGGCCCCTGGTATCGCGGCTACGGCTATGGATACCGCGGCGTATGGCTATGGCTACCGCGGCGGCTACGGCTACGGCGGCGTCGGCTATGGCTACGGGCGGCCAGGTTACGGCTACGGCGGCGGCTATCGTGGCGGCTACTGGCGGCGGCTACCGCGGTGCGTAGCTGGCGGCGGATTCCATGGCGCGAGTGCAGGCGGTGGCTTCCATGGCGGCGGCGGTGGTGGCGGATTCCACGGTGGCGGTGGCGGTGGCCACGGCGGTGGTGGACACCGGTAATTCTTCGTCGAAGTCGATTAAGCAGAACGGCTGCAGGTATGATCCCTGCAGCCGCTTTTCTTTGTTGGTGAGTCAGGAGCGCTGATCGATTCTACGCCAGCCTGCTTTCGGCCTGCTTGGTGGCTTCGTAGATCTGGTCGAAGGACTCTACGGCGTAGAGCACGGGCTGCATCTCGCTGGTCTGGAACTCCTGGTTGAGGACGGCGTCGAGATCGAAGTCTTTGACCTCGCAGCCGCCGGCGAGGACGCGGGTGCATTCGCCGTGCGAGGAGATGAGGCCGCTGCCGTAGACCTTGATCTCGCCGTTCTGGCGGATGAGGCCGAACTCGACGGTGAACCAGAAGAGGCGGCCCATGCGCTCGAGCGCGTCGGGATCGGTGAGGCGGGCGCAGATCTTGTCCGTAGCTTTCGAGGAAGTTTGCGAAGACGGGGTGGGCGTGCATGGGGACGTGGCCGAAGACGTCGTGGAAGATGTCGGGCTCGGGGGTGTACTCCATCGAGTCGCGCGAGCGGAGCCAGGTGGTGGTGGGAAACATGCGCGCGGCGAGCATCTCGAAGAAGGCGTCGGCGGGGAGGAAGCCGCTGACGGGGGTGGACTGCCAGCCGGTTCTGGGCTGGAGGAGGGCGCTGACCTCGGAGAGGTTGGGCAGTTTGTCTTCGCGGAGGCCGATCTGGTGGAAGCCGTCGAGATACTCCTGGCAGGCGTGTTCGCGAAGCTGGGGCATGCGGCGGGTTACGAGTTCTGCCCAGATGGCGTGTTGCTCGGGGGTGTAGTCGGCCCAGGTTTGTTCGATCAGATACGGCGCGGCCACATTCAGCTTGCTCTGGGCCAGATTCAGTGGTCGATGTTGCGATTCCCATGTTGTTCCTTATTGGCGGTTTCTTGCCTGCAAAAGCATACATCTTCCTTAGAGACGATTTGTCGGGGCGTCCGCTACCCTCCCCCCGGGTTATTTGCGTAAAGTACTTGCATTCAGCAGCTTACCGTCCAGAAGTCTCCGCAAAATATTCAAAAGAAATGGGTTACCCGCAAAATATTCCATCTAAACGAGTTAGCCCCGAGAGGGTCCGAGGGCTTCGTCTTTCGTGATCTCTAAATCCATTATAACGGTTGGAGCGGAACTCATACGCCAAGCGGATGTTGATGATAGCGAATGGGTTAATCGGTTTGGGGACTTGACATGCGATTTTTGGGAAGAAAATGGTGATCAAAAAATTAGCATAGAACAAAATAAACGGGATAGGGCTTAGCCCCGGAGAGTCTCCGGGGCTAAGGTATAGGCGCTGTTATATTTGGCGTGAGGTTGGTTCCGGCACCGTTCCAATCGATGATGTTGACCAGCTTCCAGGGATTTCTGGCGAAGTTCGACCTGAAGTTGCCCCTGTCTGTTGATGATCAGCTGGGAGGCAGGGTAAAGAACGCCGCCGCTCTTGTTCTTGTCTGTATCGTTCATATCAAATTCGCCGGCGGTCAAGTTGAAGCATTGCTTGGGCCGTTGTAATAGGCTTCGGCGAATCGGATCGGTCGATTCGTGGCGAACCGAATCTTGCGACCGGTGGGCGAGGGGATCAGGGCAATGTAAGCGAGGTCGTAGCCAAGCGTGCCGGTGATGGCAATCCGTCCAACTGGCTTCATTTCTTCGAGGGCTTTGACCAAACCCTGGCTTTGGCCTTTTTTGAACGCATCGACAAGCACCTGTCTGTCCGCCGGTGTGGAGAATTGGTTGATGATCACTTTGATGCCGACATTTTTACCCAACTGGGTGCTGGTACCCATTGCTGTGGCGTCGATCGTTTCCGTCTGAGAGATGGCGGGCACGGCCGCTGCAAGGAGCAGTGTGAGCAAAAGGCCGCTGTAGCCGAATTTCCGTGCAGCATTTCCAAGGGTTTTGCTGTCTATCATCGTATTTGTCCTTTCGAAAACCTGGTCCAAATGTCTATCGCTCTACAAATGTTGGGCTAATGAACCGACAGTGTAGACTCTGACGCGGCAGGTGAGGAACTAGCAGTTGTAACAGGGGCTGCGGAGTTGGATGTCGCGCCCATCGACTTTCTGCTTCCGGGACGCTCTGAGGGGCCGGGGGATTTCATCGCCAGCCCACAAGAGATGCAGATCCACGGAATTTAGTCAGGTACTTGTGTCCACGTTTTGCCGGGATTGAATCCTGTTGCTGACGTTGCGGTTTCGGTGGTGCTGTTGCCGAGGTCTTTGTCGTAGAGGATGCCGTCCTGGTTGATGATGAATGTCGCGATGCCCGTGTCGCCGTACTTCTCGGGGTAAGCGATGAAGGCGAAACCTCCGGTCATCTTTCCGTTGACGATGTAGTCTTTCGTGCCGCCCTTGGCATCGGAGCCCTGTTTGGTGAGCATGCGATAGAAGTAACCGTGAAATGGCTGCTGCTTTCCTGCCTGCGGGCTGAATCCTTCTGTGGAAGCAAAGGCTACCAATCGGACCCAACGGGCTTTTGGGTTCTCCTTCGGCTGATTTCCAGTAGAGTCCGTCTTGCTTTCCTTCGTCGCTGATGAATTTTTGAGCATACTGCTTCACGCCGCCGTGACGTTGAGCCAGGTATTGGGCCTGGGCATCGGCCATTGCGGCCATGACGTCGATCGCAGCCAATTCGTTATCTCCGATGCGCCGCGAGAGGATTTCGTCCTTGCCGGCAGGCGTATCGAAGTACCATTGGCCTTCAGCTATTCCGCTTGAGCGGAATCGGGAAGGCGTGGTTGTCGGCGCCCACGATGAGGACTTCGCTGCCGTCGGTTTGTTTGCGCCAGCGGTCCATGGTTTGATATGCGGTTGTAAAGTGCTCGGCTGTGAGTTTGTCCTGCGCATCATCGCCGGAGAAGATAAGGTCCTTGAGAACCCGGGCCGAAAATCGCGAGGAACACGTTGCGGTCGTCCGATTTCGCGGCGGCCACCAAAGCTGGCTCCGGCGTCTTCAGGAGTGGCGAATGTCCTGGGTCCAGCTTCGGAAGGCGCGGCGGGGCTTCGACGGCTGTTGTTGCAAGCGACCAGCGGAAGGAACACCGTAAGGGCAGCCACCATTGCCCAGAGGCGGGAGGTACTCCATCTTGCTAATTGGCGCTGCTGTTAACATGGCCGTTCTCCCTGTGTAATTCGTTGCGTTGCTTTACGAGGCCCCTTGGCGCGCGTGTTCGTGCGAATCGTTGCGGTCCTACCGCTCTCTCCTGGTTTGGCGAGAGCTCTTCGTCCTCCACCGCCGAAACCTCCACCGCCGGCGCTGCCACCGCCCCAGCCTCCTCCGCCGCCACGGCTGCCCCAGCCCGTGCGCTCGAGGACCGCGACTGCCAACCGCCGCCGCTGCCGCCCCCGCCGAGAATCCGCTAAAGGCTGTTGACCCTCTGCCGCTTCCACTTTGTCCCCAGCCACGGGAGGAGGAGTCGGCCCAAGGGCGGCGCGGAGCCGCCGTGATTTGCCATCCGCTGAAGGAGTGAGGCTGCCTTCGCTGAGCGTATTTATTACCGTTGGAGGTCTCCGCTGACTGTTTGGCGGTGCCGGAGTTGTACTGTGTGTCCGGTTCCGTTCTTGAGGCGGTTGAGCTTCCCAGTTGGAGTAGGAGTTGGAGCCCTGATGAGTGGCGGCGGAGGCCCCGGTGTAGGCGTTGTAGGATTGGCCTACCTTTTGGGTGCCGTAGGCGTTGAGGTTGTAACCGCCGCGGGCATAGGTGCCGGTGGAGGGGTTGTAGCCCTCGGAGGCGTGGGCGCTGCCATAGGCTCCGTAATAAGACCCGCTGGAGCCGTAGTAGCCGCCGTGCCAGGCGCTGTTACCGTAATAGGCTCCGCCGTGATAGTAAACAGCGCCGCCGTGCCAGTTGCAGTTCCAGCTGCTGTATCCCCACCCGCAACAGCCTCCGCTCATCATCGCCCCGACGGCCAATCCGGCCCCGAAGGAGAGCAATCCAGTTGCGACAAGAGCGCCGGTGCTGTAGCCGGGAGTCACATACGCAGTGCCGTAGACCACGGTGGGGTTGTATTCGGGGACATAGACGATCTGCGGGTTAGTCGGCTGGATGACGATGGTCTGGGGCGACTGCTGCACGACCGTGATCTGAGGGCCGGACTTGAGATTGCCTTCCTTCTGCGCTTGTGCGCGGAGAGTTTGCACGGCGGTCATGACGTCGGCTTGCTGGTTGTGGTAGGCCTCGCCCAGGGATGAGGTCCAGGCCAGGCTTTGCGCCATCTTGTCCAGGACTGATGGGAATTGGGTTAGTGCTTTTACGCTTGGGTCCCATGTTTGTTTATCGACGGCCTGCGTCAGTGCGCTTCCGGTGAGGGCCTTGTTGGTCTGGAGCCAGTTGTCGGCAACGGCGACCTGGTCGGGAAATGTTGCGGCGCTGAGGATCTGGGCGACGAGCGCATCCGGATAGAGTGCGATGGGGGCCACGAGTCCCTGTAAGTTCTGCGGCGGTTTGAGGGCGCGCCTTGCCCGGAATAATCTGACGCGGGCGCGGCCGGCTGCGACTGAAAGTACATGGCGGCGCCAGCATCTATGGGTGTTGTCAGTGCAACAAGAGGGCCGCACAAAACAGCTGACAGCACCTTTTTCCCGAGTGTCACATTCATTGGGGCAGACTCCTTACGGCACGATCGACCGCTGCCACTCGCCATTCACCGCGGGAACGCAGCGACTTATCCTGATCGAATCCTCTGCGGCGCATGTGTCGCAATCAACTGGCAAAAGTGATAGCGCCGCGCGATGTCTTTACTAGCGCGGTTAGAACGATTGATCCTGGAGGATCGAGGGAGAACTGGCTATGAGGGCTGTGGCTCGGGCAGGGAAGCAGCTTTCTCCGCTGCGCGGTTCACAAAGGCGTAAACAACTTCGGTCGAAGTAATGATTTTCCCGAGAAAAAGCGGCGGCAAGGCTGGAGCGAGAGAGGGAGTTGCGTGGCGAAGACAAAAGCAGGTCCTCCGGCTTCACCGAAGGATGACAAATTTATTTTTAATGGGATGGTCAGTGTTGCGGTGTGACCGTCGTGAGAAGGATTACATCTTGGCGCGAAGGGGCTGCAAGGGCTCGGTGTGGGCTGCATTGCGGGGTCGGAGTCGACCATGTACTTCTTCAGGAGCTCGTGGTGGAGGCAGTACAGGGCGAGCTCGAGGCGGTCGGAGACGCCGAGCTTGTCGTAGACCTTGCGCAGGTAGTTCTTGATGACCTGCTCGGTGGTGCCGATCTGGTAAGCGATTTCTTTGTTGCGCATGCCGCGGGTGATGCAGCTGATGATGGCCAGCTCCTTTTTGGAGAGCTTGGGCTGGACTTTGGGATCGGTGAGGCTGGTGGCCTGAGAGCGATAGGCCTCGATGACCCAGCTGATGGACTGGTTGTCGATCCAGGTCTCGCCCTCGGCGATCTTGCGGACGCATTTGACGAGGAGATCGGGGGAGATGGAGCGGGGAACGACTCCGCGGACGCCGCGGCGGTAGAGTTCGACGGTGTTGGACTCGTCGGCCTCGCTGACCTGGACGATCAATTTGGCTTCGGGCGCCTGGCGGACGAGTTCGGGGATGGCGTCGATGGTGCCGGCGATGAGCTGTCCTTCGAGGACGACGACGTCGGTGGGGTAGCGCTGCAGGGCGGCGTAGAGATTGGGGAGAGTTTCGACCTGGGCGACGACGCGAATATCGTCTTCGAGGGCGAAGACCTTCTTCATGCCGACGCGATAGATGGCCTGCGAATCGGCGAGAATGACGCGGATGCCGACTGGTGCCGCGTTTTCTTCCGGAAGGTCTTCTTCGTTGCCGCGGGTTGGATCGAAATTTAACTACTGTCATATCGTCAGGCCTTTAGAAAATACTCGTCGATCACCGCAGCGGCTTTTTTCTGGCCACCTTGCAGATAGTGGCGCACAACCCGGCCGATGCAATGTATGGTCACGTCCTTCTCTGTCCCCATGACAGCGGAAGGCATCGCGATGGTGAATTCAATTTTGCTTTCCAACCGTGGAAGCTGTTCGCCGACAAAGAGGAGTCCGTTGGCGGAGATATTTTCTGTCATGGCTTCCATTTCACCCTCATCAGTCTGCAGGCGGATAGCGAGTCTCATAGGAAAACGCACTGCCGTGCGAACTGGATTTTCTCCGACTGGCATTTGCCACTGAGCCACGCGTCTCCTCCTCGTACCGTTTCGTTGGATGCAGCCCGTGCTGAACCCTTTAGTAACACACTGGAGTGTACCCCAGTCAACAGCCAGTTCCACATTTTTCTAGTAACGCGGGCTACAACGGAGGGGTGAGTGCGGCGGAGCTGCCGACCCATTGCTTGTCGCGATTGTGATCGACACCCATCATCAGTCCGCGGCCGAGGCGCACGAGTGCGATAGCGGGTTGGAGTGCGCCGCCGTCGGGCCAGAGGTACATGATGCGGATTTCTGCCTGAGTGGGGCCGTGGGGAGTGTGGATGGTGGGCTCGAAGGTGACTCGTTCCTGAAGGAGATAGAGATGGCGGTCGGCGACGGGGATGGCGTTGAGGTCTTCGTCAGTGGGGGCGAACTGAATTCCCTTGCCTGCAAAGGAGTAGAGCGGCTTGAGGAGGAGGCTTTCGCGTTGATGGGGAAGGCTTTCGATGTTGCGCTGGGCGAACCAGTCGTCGAGGAAGACGGCTTTGGGGACAGAAGGGTGGTTGAGGGATGGGCAGGGAGAATTTGCTGATGCGGAAGTACCAGTTGGGATGGCCGGCCCACTCGACGTCGAGCGCGATCGCGATAATCGAAGGGGAGTTGGATGTTTTTGCGCTCGAGTTCGTCGACGATGGCTCGGTTGTAGATGCGGTGGATGGGGATTTCGCGGCCATCGCGTTGGTAGAAGAGGCGGTTGCCTTGTTTGCGGAGTTTGGCGATGTCGACGGTGGCGATGTGGAGTTTGTCTTCGTAGACGTGGAAGTCGGGGAGGGTTTTCTGGTGGTCGGGATCGATTTCGAGGAGGACTACGTTTTCGGGATCGTGGTCGCCGACGATGACCTTGCGTGAGGAGTTGCCAGTAGGTTTGTTCGGCTGAGGCCGGCTGAGATGACAGTTGAGATTGGGATCGAGGTTGTAGGTTTCAATGTATTGGTGGGCGAGGAGGTCCTGATAGCCGAAGATGGAGGGGAAGGCCTGGAGCTCGACGAGTTTTGGAGTGAGAGTGCCGTCGGGGTTGCGGACGAGGCCGAAGTCGACGGTCATGAAGTTGGGCTGAGGGTTTTCGTTGGGGACGCGGTATTGGTCGGGGATGGTTTGGTTGGAGGCCTGGAGATAGGCGGGGTTGTCGAGGAGTTGATGGGTGAGGGTCGCGCCGTTTCGGCGAGTTCGTTGAGGAGAGAGGGCGGAGAAGAAGCAGGGGGTTTCGGCGACGCGGAATTCGATGGTGGTGCGGGTGAGCTTGTTGAGGCGGGCGACGAGATCGGTGTACTTCGCTGGGGTGAAGTTGCGCGTTGAAGTGGTCGCGGTAGGGCTGCAGCATGGGAGTTAGTGTAGCTGCTGCGGCCGAGATGTTTGTAGAAAAACAAGTCAGCGGCAGATTTCTCCGCTACGCAGCGCACGATGATACGTGCGCTGCTCCGATCGAAATGACGCATTCTTGCTTTGCCGGGCGCATGCCGGTCAACGAGCGAGTGTGAGCTAGCTCCAATGGGGTGTGCGGCGAGGAAGGTGTTGATCTCGGCGTACTCGGGTTCGGTGAGACGGAAGGATACGGCGGGGATGACACCTTCGACTTGTTTGGCGTTGCGGCCGCCAACGATGGCTGCGGTGATGGCGGGATTGTGGAGCGTCCACGCGATGGCGATGACGCCGGCGGAGACGTTGTGGCGGGCGCCGATTTGTTTGAGCTTGTCGGCTACGGCGAGGTTGCGGGAGAGGAGAGGCTCCTGGTAGTTCTTCGCGTTGCGGCGGAAGTCGTTTGCTGGGAAGTTGGCGACGCGCTCTTTGGTCATGGCTCCGGTGAGCAGGCCGGAGTGCATGGGAGCGTAGTTGATGACGCCGATGTTGTGCTGCTTGCAGAAGGGGAGGTTTTCGGCTTCGTAGGTGCGGTTGAGCATGGAGTAGGGCGGCTGCTGCGAGGTGATGGGCGCGATCTTCATGACGCGCTCCATCTGCGCGACGCTGAAGTTGGAGACGCCGATCCAGCGGACTTTGCCTTCGCGTTGGAGGTCGGCCATGACGGACCAGCCCTCTTCGATGTCTTCGTCGGGCTTGGGCCAGTGGACCTGGTAGAGGTCGATGGCTTCGACGTTGAGGCGGCGGAGGCTGTCTTCACACTCGCGGCGGATTTGTTTTTGGGAGTTGGTGATTTCGCGTTTGTCGTCCCAGACCATGGAGGACTTGGTGAAGATGTAGGGTTTGTGCGAGGTGGTCTTGAGCGCGCGGGCTACGACTTCTTCGGAGTGGCCGAGACCGTAGACGGCGGCGGTGTCGATCCAGTTGATGCCGAGGTCGAGGGCCTTGTGGATTGCGGCGATGGAGTCGTTGTCGTCCTGATCGGACCCCATGCCGAAGGCCCAGTCGCCTCCGCCGATGGCCCATGCGCCGAAGCCGATGGGGGAGAGGTGGAGGTCGGAGTTGCCGAGTTGTTTGTTTCCATAAGTGATTTGATGCTATTCGCCATTCCAGAGCGGGTCAACGCGGCCTTTGACGTCCAGTTGAACTAGCGTTGCTATTAGAGTAGGAGCGTACTCAGAGAAGTGAAATGGAAGATTCCAGATGAATGAATATCCATTGACTCTTGAAGAAATCGTGTCATGGATGCGATCCAAGGAACACGTCCTGAAAGATTCCCGCGTAACTCTGGCAGAAGTGCGTCAACGCCCCGAACATTTACCTGCTGCTCGCGCCGACTTTGATACAGCGCTTGCGATGGGACGTATTAGTGCGTGGGTGTCTGGTGAAATTGATTTCCACGTTCTTAGAAGATCGGACGGAAAAGATGTTTTCTTTCACCACGAGACTGTCTAGATCTTCGCTCAACTTCCCTTGAGCACGCTTATAGGAACTTTACAAGATGGCTACCCCTAATGGCGCTACGGAGTGACAAATAGCAGGCAACGACAAAGGCCCAGACAGATACGGGGTTCTTCGCTGCGCTCAGAATGAGACGTTTTCGAGGTGATCGAGCTTTAGGCGTCGAGGAGGAATTGGCCGTCGCGCATGATTTGTTCTTCGCCGTCGGCGTCGCCTAGCCAGATGCTGAACTCGAGGCCGACTACGTCGATGTGGGTGGAGGATTTCCAGGGGGCTCCGGTGTGGGCGCCGTAGGGGTCGCCGAAGGCTATGTGGATGCCGGGGAATTTTTCGTCCTGAAGGATGTTGCCGATGACGCGCTCGACGCCGATGTTGGTGCCGATGGCGAACTCGCCGACGCGGTCGGAGTTTTCGTCGGTGTGGGTGTAGGCCCAGAAGTCGCGCTCGAGGGCTTTGTTTTCGCTGGAGACGCGGGTGATGCGGTTGGCTTCGATGTTGATGGTGAGGGGATGGGCGCGGAGGATGCCGTAGCGGGCGCAGAGGAAGTCGCCGACGACGCCGTCGACGACGAAGACGCCGTTGACTTCGCCGGGTGCGGTGAAGCACTCGCCGCCGGGGAGGTTGCCCCACTTTTCTGTGCTGATGATGCCGGAGGTTTTGAACCAGCGGTATTCGGGGTTGAGCTGGGCGTGGATGTCGGTGCCGGCGGGGGTGGTGGCGCGGACGTAGGTGGCGGCGCGGACCTTGTCGAGGACGGCTTGCGAGAGGCGGTCGATGGCGAGGAAGTCGGCGCGCATGCCCTGGGTCATGATCTCTGGGGTGATGTTGACCATGTGGGCGTGACGCATGCGGCGGCGATTGACGACGTCGGTCATCTGCATGCGGGAGTGGAGTTCGTTGGGCTGGACTGAGACGGCGAAGATGCTGACCTGCGAGGTCTCCATGTCGTCAAGGACGGTGGCGGGCATTTCGGTCAGGGGGCGGGGGGCGAGGGCTTCGAGGACGAAGGCGTTCCAGGTGCAGCCGATGCGGTCGAGTTCTGCGGCGATGGAGGCGGCGATGGTGAGGCAGCGCTCGTCGGTGATGAGAGTGACTTTTTCGTTGGGCTGGATGCGCAGGCAGGTGGTGACGGCGTTGCGTGCGCCGGGGGTGAACTCGGCGGGGAACGGGGTGGTGCGGAGGTCTGGTGCTACGTGTGTTGCTTGATCAACCATTTGGATACGGCCTTCCGGTGGAGCTTTTCTCTAGGATAGCTTGTTACTGTCCGGTTACAGAATTTTGAATTGAAAGTATCTGTAGTGGCACGCCACTATGTGCAAGAGTCTTCCGTGTTCTGATGTCAGGCTTGCACCTTCCAAACATCATTTGCAAGGCAGGAGATACTGCGGTCTCTGTTGCAGAGACAATGTAAGGCACTCCATTCATTCGATTTAGAGATAGCTGAAAAAAAAGCTGATGCACTAAGGAGGATGACGGTGGAGGGCGGATTTGACGTGATCGTTGTCGGCCTCGGCGCGATGGGAAGCGCTGCGGCATACCAATTATCGAAGCGAGGGGCGAAGGTGTTGGGGCTGGAAGCCTTTACGCCTGCGCATGATAAGGGGTCGTCGCATGGGGAGTCGCGCATTATCCGGCAGGCTTACTTCGAAGATCCTGCCTATGTTCCGCTCGTTCTAAGGGCATACGAGCTTTGGGATCAGTTGCAAGAGGAGAGCAACGAGAACCTCTTGAGGATCACGGGCGGGATTGCTATCGGACCTGCCGAAAGGAACGCTCGTGGCGGGCTGCTTGAGAAGCGCCACAACGCACGGGCTTCGACACGACCTATTCGACCGTAACGAGATGCGCCGGCGTTTTCCGCAGTTTGCCCTGGCAGACGATGAAGTAGGGTTCTACGAAGAGAAAGCAGGCTATCTAAAGCCCGAGGAATGTATCCGACAGCACCTACGCTGTGCATCGAAGCGCGGAGCGCGATCTTCGTTTCGAAGAACCGATGCTTTCGTGGATCGCTTCTCAAGATGGTGACAGCGTAAGCGTTACTACAGAAAAGCAGACCTATCATGCCAGATCATTGGTGCTTTCTGTCGGTCCCTGGTTCGCGGAACTGGTGCCGGACGTTTCGATGCCGGTCGTCGTCTCACGCAGGGTTCAGTTCTGGCTGAAACCTATTCGCGAATCTTCCAGCTTTGATAGTGGAGTGTTCCCGATTTTTCTGTGGGAGCCTGAGGGATCGCCCTTTGTTCTATGGCCTTCCGCGAATAAGCGAAGATGGGAGCCCAAAGGTAGGGATTCATTCTGGAGATGAAACGTGCACGCCGTCCACAATCGATCGGCGCATCCATCCGCGTGATGAATTAGCAATCAGGTCCGCGATCAGGTTTAGAATTCCCGCGCTAAACGGTGAGGTATCTCACGCGGCGACTTGCATGTATACGATGACGCCGGACGAACACTTCATTATCGATACGCACCCCAGCTATCCGCAGGTGAGCCTGGCTGCCGGATTCTCCGGTCATGGTTTCAAATTTTCTCCCGTAGTAGGAGAGATTCTTTGCGACCTCGCAATGACACGAGAGACTTCAACTGACATCGGCATCTTCTCAGGTTCGCGATTTCGTAAGCGTGGATAGGTTAGAGGCCGGCTTTGGTTTCGGCGGCCATGTAGTCGACTACGGCTTTGAGGTCGCCGGTTTCGCGGAAGACTTTGAGCTGGCGGTCGGCGCCGGAGCCCTGTGTGGAGCATGGTGTGGATGTAGGCGATCTCTTTGCGGCTGCCTAGTTCGTCGAGGACGTCGTCGACGAAGGCGAGGTATTCGAGGATGAGTTCGCGGGCGGGGACTTCGTCCTGCTTGCCGAAGTCGATCATCTTGCCGTCGAGGCCGTAGCGGACGGCGCGGAACTTGTTCTCCATGAGGAGAGCGCGGGAGTACTGGCGGTAGTCGACGTTGCGGGAGTGGAGACGCCAGAGCTTGCAGGCGGTGGCCTGGATGAGCGCGGCGATGGCGATGGTCTCGTGGGCGCGGAGAGGGATGTCGCAGATGCGGACTTCGACGGTGTCGAAGAAGGGATGAGGGCGGACGTCCCACCAGATTTTTTTGGCGTTGTCGATGGAGTTGGTTTTGATGAGGAGGTTGACGTAGCTTTCGAACTCGGAGTAGCTGGCGAAGCTGTCGGGGAGATTGGTGCGGGGGAAGTTTTCGAAGACCTTGGCGCGGTAGCTCTTGTAGCCGGTCTCCATGCCGAGCCAGAAGGGGGAGTTGGTGGAGAGCGCGAGGATGTGGGGCAGGAAGTAGCGCAGCGAGTTCATGATGCGGATGGCGGCTTCGCGGTCTTCGATGCCGACATGGACGTGGAGGCCGAAGATGAGGTTGGCGCGGGCGACGAGTTGGAGGTCTTCGACGACCTGGGCGTAGCGCGGGTCGGGGTAGATCTCCTGGACGCGCCAGTCGGCGAAGGGATGAGTGGCGCCGGCGACGAGGACGAGGCCGTGCTCTTCGGCGAGGGAGATCATGTTGCGGCGGAGGTCGAAGAGGTCTTCCTGGGCGACCTGGATGTTGCTGCAGATGCGGGTGCCGACCTCGATGACGGACTGATGCATCTCGGCTTTGACGCGCTCTTCGAGGCGGAGCTTGCCCTTGGCGAGCATCTCGGTCGCGATGTGCGAGCGGAGATCGCGGGTTTCAGGGTCGATGGTCTGGTATTCCTCTTCGATGCCTAGCGTGAAGGATGGGCGCATATTCTGTGGCCTCGTTAGCGAATACAAAAGCGTAACACGGATAAAGAGGATTGGACGGATAAAGGCGGATTTCTGTTTTCCGCTATCATCGATACTCTTCTTCGTCGGCTTTTCTTCGTTGCTTGTGCTTTGCGCTGTTTTTGTGACATGCCTTCTTCGCGGCAGATTTTTTCTCCGAACTCAGGAACGAGGCCCAGCGGAGTTCGGGCTGGATTGGGTTCTGGGCTTTCTTCACGGCGAGCTTCGCTACGGTGTCGACGATCCAGTCGAAGCTTTCTTTGCCTACGGAGTGGAGGTCGGCGTCGGGGGCGGGGTTCATGAAGTCGATGGCGTAGGGGATGCCGTCTTCTACGGCGAACTCGACGGTGTTGAGGTCGTAGCCGAGAGCTTTGCAGAGGGTGAGGGCGTCTTTTTCTACGCGCTTAGGAGTTTCTTGTCGTATCCGGGAGGGTCGAGGACGTAGCGGTGCTCATGCGGGCGGCGCGGGTCGTAGGGCATGATGCGGACTTCGGACTGGCCGACGACGTAGCAGCGGAAGTACTCCTTGAAGTTGACTGCGGCCTGAAGGGTCATGCAGAGATCGCGGGTCTGGTCGTAGGCATGGAAGAACTCGTCGCGATTGTGGACGTGGATAGACGTCGCGCCAGCCGCCGCCGTCGTGGGGTTTGAGGAAGGCGGGAAAGCCGACGTAGTCGAAGATGCCGTCCCAGTCGAGGGGAAACTGCAGGTTGCGCAGAGAGCGCTCGTTAATTTGTGGCGGAAATTTTTTGTGCGGAAGGAGAACAGTCTTGGGGACGGCTACGCCGAGTTTGTGGCGAGGGCGAAGTTGAAAAATTTGTCGTCGGCGGACCACCAGAAGGGATTGTTGATGACTTGCGTGCCGGTGAGGACGGCATTCTTCAGAGAACGAGCGATAGAAGGGCATGTCGTGCGAGATGCGATCGACGATGACCGCGTAGCCCGAGGGCTCGGCCATGTGCACGCCGCCGACATGGACGAACTCGGCGCGGATGCCTTCGATCTCCATCGCGTTGATCCGGTCGACGAGGGCGCCGGGAAAGGTATTTTCCATTCCAAAAAGAACACCAATCTTCTTCACGTAATCCTCCAGTTGGTTACCGATATGCTGGGCCGTTCGCTCGTTAGAGACCGGAGAGTCTAGAGATAAGTTTGCAGCATCCGCTGCCACCAGGGCCAGTCGTGGCCGGTGTTGTCGCCCCAGACGTCGAGACGGCAGGGATGTTTTTGTCGCGGAAGATCTGCGCCATGCGTTCGTTGTCGTTCCAGCACTGGTCGTGCACGCCGGTCGCGAGGATGTACTTGTTGCGCCGGTAGCGGTCGAGATACCAGGGGTCGCTGATGTTCGGCAGGTAGTGCATGGGGATGTTGAAGTAGCAGTCGTCGTCGTAGTAGCCGGAGAGAAAGCTGGAGGTGTCGAAGGCCCCGCTCATCGAGAGCATGGCGGTGAAGACGTCAGGGTGGCGCAGGGCGATGTTCATGGCGTGATAGCCGCCGAAGCTGCAGCCGATGGCGGCAAGCTGGGAGGATTGGTTCTGCTGCCGGAGGAGCGGCAGAACCTCCTGCATCAGGTATTGCTCGTACTGCATGTGGCGGGCGATGCGCCAGCGCGGAGGGACGGCGCGGTTGTACCAGCTCTCGGAGTCGACCGAATCGACACAGTAGAGCTGCAGGTGGCCGTGTTCGAGCTTGTCGTGGACGGCGTTGACCATGCCGCGGTCTTCAAACTCGAAGAAGCGGCCGCAGGAGGTGGGAAAGACGAGCGACGGGCAGGCCGGCATGCCCGAAGACGAGCAGCTCCATGTCGCGCCCGAGAGCCGGGGAGAACCATTTGTGGTATTCGCGTTTCATCGCCGCCTCCTCTGCTAGTCTGATGCAATCGTACTTTACTGGAGCCGTCGTCTATCGCATTGGAACCCTATTGACCCATCTTCTTTCCAGCCAGCGTGCGAGCCTCGAACCCGAGGCAGATCTCTGCCAGTCTCCGCTGAGGATGCCGAGTCAGAGAGCATATCGCAGACGATCTCGATACAATCCCAGATACAGCGTGCATCAGTTTCACTCGGAGATTTTGCCCGACGACCGCGTCGTCTCGGTCTATCTGCCGCCGCAGTATCTGGAGCGGAAGGAGCGCCGCTTCCCTGTCTTCTACCTGCAGGATGGGCAGAACCTCTTCGATGGGCGCACCTCGTACATCGCCGGGCAAGACATGGAACGCGCATACGACGGCTGACCGGCTGACCGAGGCCGGCGAGATCGAGCCGCTGATCCTGGTTGGCGTTGCCAATACCGGGCTTCGCCGCATGGCGGAGTACACGCCGACGCGCGACTTCAAGATGGGCGGCGGCGAGGGCCGGAGCTATGGCCGGCTGCTGATCGAGGAGTTGAAGCCGCTGATCGACCGCACCTACCGGACGCTGCCCGAGGCCAAGAATACGGCCTGGGCGGCTCGTCGCTGGGCGGCTTGATCTCGCTTTATCTTGGGTTTGCGCATCCGGAGGTCTTCGGCAAGATGGCGGTGATGTCGCCTTCGCTGTGGTGGGATCATCGCAGCATCTTCAATGCGATCAACGAGCAAGCGACGAAGCCCGACCTGCGCATCTGGCTGGACATGGGAACGGCGGAGGGGGTGCGGCATCTGCGCGATGCGGACATGCTGGAGCGGCTGCTGCTCAAACGCGGCTGGCAGCATCGGGGTGGACTGACTTATGTGAAGGCGCAGGGGGCGGTTCACGATGAGAAGCGCGTGGTCGGACCGTTTCGGGGACGTTCTGCGGTTCCTGTTTCCCGCTAGATCGAGGTCTTTTCGACGCTTTTCCATTGCGAAAAGCCGCGTTTTCCGCCATACTTAGATGTTGGGTTAACATGTCGGTCCTCTGTTCCGATGGAGGACTGACGAGGCCATCTGTAACTCAAACTCAAAAATGTTTTGAAAGGCATTGCCCGTGTTGATGATCCGTTTGGCGCGCGTTGGAGCGCGTAAGCAACCCCACTACCGCGTCGTTGTTATTGAAAAGGACCGCGCCCGTAACGGCCGTTCGGTCGAAGTGGTGGGCACCTACAATCCGCGCACGAACCCCGCGACCGTTGATCTGAAGCGCGACCGTATCGACTACTGGACCAGCAATGGAGCGCAGTTGTCTGAGCGCGTTGGAAAGCTGATGGCCCAGAAGCCGGCAGAAGCAGCCGCTGCGCGTAAGAGTTACTTGGTCACCGCTATCTTTGGGAACCTGATGAATGGTTCCCAAAGATAGCTGTCACACTAGATTCTCTGCCGATCGTCCCGCACACCGTTTCACGTAGACTCCTTGGTATTGCAAAGTTAATCGTTGGCTTTGCAAAGCGGACGGTCCGGGTGAACGCTGGACTGCCTGCGACCGGTGTTTCGCTCGTTTCAGCACTTCCTGGAAGATCTCGCAGTAGACGAGACGAAGGGAGAGGCTTGAGCGTTTCTTCGTGACTCCCAGAATCCGAAGGTGTGTGATGACTCAGGCGACGCAGTTTCCTGCAGGGGAAGACCCTGTAAAGAACATGACAGACCTTGTAACCGAGATAGCTCGTGCCTTGGTCGATGACCCGGACAGCGTTCGGTCGAGGCCATCGCAGATGGCGATTCCACCGTCATTCGATTGCGCGTCGCCCAAAGCGACGTTGGAAAAGTGATCGGAAAACAGGGTCGAACGGCGCGATCGATGCGAACCATTCTCAGTGCAGCGAGCATGAAGCTGAAGCATCGCTTTTCGCTGGACATCGTGGAACAGGGCGAGCCGCCTGCTCACATCGAGTTGACCTGCAATTCTGCGTCGCTGACGTCTGTCTTAAGGCATTTTCTGCCGCTGAGTTCTGCCTTATGACGCAAAGCACTCCGGCATGGATCGTGTTGGCGCATCTGCTTCGGCCACAGGGCCGCAAGGGCGAGGTGCTGGCGGAGCTGTTTACGGATTTCCCGGAACGATTTGAGGAGCAGAGACGGGTGTTTCTCGCCGCGCCCGGCTTCGAGCGGCGAAGCAGGCGAGGCGCGCTCGGCGGAGGTGGTGGCGTTCTGGCTGCCCGTGGGAAAGAACGAGGGGCGCGTCGTGCTGCAGTTTGCCGGCATCGACACGATCTCGGATGCTGAGTCGATTGCCGGAAAGGATGTACTCGTTCCCCGCGAGGAGCGGCTTCCGCTCGACGACGAGTCGGTCTACATCAGCGAGCTGATCGGTTGCACTGTCTATGACGGCGCGGCTGCCGATTGGCGTCGTCGAAGACGTGCAGTTCGCGATGACTGCGGACGGTGGGCGGCGGCTTGACGACGCTGCTCCGCTGCTGGCGGTGACCTCGCCTGAGGGGGACGAGATTCTGATTCCGTTCGCGAAGGCGTTCCTGGTTGCGGTGGATACCGAGGCGAAGCGAATCGAGATGAAGCTGCCCGAAGGCCTGGTCGAGGTCAATCGATCAGCGAGCGGCGACGCGACCAGACGAAGATCAGAAGTGATAGGCCACGCCCATCGAGAGGATGGGATAGACGGGACACGTTTCAGATCTTCGTTGAGCTTGTAGATCTCCTGCTTCAGGCTGGTCTGTGCCTCGGCGTTGCTGGCGAAGCTGACGCAGCCCTGCTGTGGTGCAGGCGGTTCCGTTGAGCGTGACGTTGATCTGGGCAGCGCCCGTGTAGGCGGCGCCAAACTCAAAGGGAACTGAGAGATGTCTGCCGCTGCGCGGGAATGATGTTGCCAAAACCGATCAGCAGCATAGGAGCAAACTTGCGCGGATACGATGACCGAAGAGGTGCCGCTGACCGGGTCATCGACGCTGTTGATGAAGGTCTGGTTGCCGAGTTCGAAGGCTCTGCCGGCGCCGACGATGCGGGAGCGGACATGTGTTTTTCACGTACAGAAAGCCTGGGCTGATGTGAAACCCGCCGTGCGCGGGAACCAGTCGAGCGTGGTCCCGGTGGATTGCAGATGGAGCCTGGCGTCATAGTTCACTCCGTCGATGCTGAAGGGATAGTCGAAGGCGAAGACGTTGAAGCCGGAGCGGAGATTGAAGCTGCGCGAGACCGGCGTGGCGAATTCGACGCCCGCTCCGAGCGTGTGCCTTGAAGCCAACGGCAAGCAGAGTGAAACGGCCGGATCGCCGGGCTTCTCCTTCGCTGGCGCGAGGGGCGGGAACAGACGCGGACGTACCCGCTGGTGCTGGCGTGTCTCGGCGATTGCGGCTCGCGAGTCCAGGGCGAGACGCGAGGTCCTGCTTGCGGGCTGAAGGCAGCTTGAGTTGGGAGAACGCCATGAACTCTGGCTAAGACTGTCTGATTGCGGCTGACCTGCGCTGCGGCGATGGAGCAAGAGAACGCCAGTGGCAGAATCAATACAGCGGCAAGTTTTATTTGAAACATGACAGAGCCTTTTCTACTCGCCGTGACGACCTGGAGACAGTGTCTAAAGGGTAGAGCATCACGTTAGATTTTCGTTTGAGATTGACTGCGCACGGCTACTACAACTTCCAAGTGATATGGTGCAATCTGCAGGGTATCAATCACTGGCTCGTCAGTAATTAACAACGGTAATACGGTACTTATCGTCTATGCGCTTCGACATCATTACGATCTTTCCCGATTTCTTTACGGGCCCGTTCGACTACGGGATTCTGAAGCGCGCGCGCACGCCAGGGCTGGTCGACATCGCCACACACGATCTGCGCAACTTCACGCACGATCGCCATCGAACGGTGGACGATCGTCCGTTTGGCGGCGGCGAAGGGATGGTGCTGAAGCCGCAGCCGATCTACGACGCGGTGCAGTCGCTGCAGATCGCGCCGAAGGCTGAGCGGCAGAGACAGAAAGAGACCGTGATTCTGCTGTCGGCGCAGGGCCAGCCGTTCAGCCAGTCGGTGGCGCAGGAGCTTGCCGCAACCGAGCGTGTCGTCATCATCTGCGGGCGGTATGAGGGTGTGGACGAGCGCGTGAACGAGCTGCTCTGCGACCGCGAGATCTCGATCGGCGACTACGTTCTTTCGGGCGGCGAGCTGGCGGCGGCAGTGATCGTCGATGCGGTAGTTCGGCTGTTGCCAGGAGCGCTGGGCAATCCTGACTCGTCGCGATTTGAGAGCTTTGGCGCGGAGGATGTAGCGGAAGATGCCGGTCGGACGGATGGGCCGCCGCGGTCGACCTACGGATCTGGAGGCTTGCTGGACTACCCGCACTACACGCGGCCGGCGGAGTTTATGGGGATGGCCATTCCGGAGGCGCTCGCCGGAGGAAATCACGAGGCGATCCGGCGATGGCGGCGGCAGGATGGCGTTGAAGAAGACACTGGAGAACCGGCCGGACCTGCTGGAAAAGATCGAGATCAGCGAAGAGGACCGGGAGATTCTGGCGGAGTTCGGCTGGCAGGAAGATTGGGAGCGATAAAGCGCTGATACCGCATGTTTTCTGCGCTGATTACGGCCCGAAAAATCGTGGATTTCGTGTACACTAAAGGTCGAGTCCAACATAGGAAAGTTGTGTCATGTCCATTCATCCGATTATGCAGAAGCTGGCCGCCAAGTTAGAGCGGACCGATCTACCCGCGTTCGCCCCCGGCGACACCGTTCGTGTTCAAGTCAAGATTCGTGAAGGCGAGAAAGAGCGCCTGCAGGCGTTTGAGGGCATGGTGATCGCCTGCCGCAAGGGCGCACAGGGTTCCTTCACCGTTCGCAAGATGAGCTTCGGCCAGGGCGTCGAGCGCATCTTCCCTTACAACTCCAAGGTCGTCGACAAGGTCGAGAAGGTTCGCTCCTACGAAGTTCGCCGTTCGAAGCTGTTCTACCTGCGCGGTCTGCGCGGTAAGGCTGCTCGTCTGCGCGAGGTTGAGCGCGCCGCCAAGTAAGATTTCGTTCCCTGTTTTCCACTGAGCCACGACTTCGGTCGTGGCTTCGTTCTGCGCGGTGGTTATACACTCGATCTTCAAAGAGCATGGCCTCCTCGATTCCCACCCTCGTGCTCTTCGGACGGTCACTGCCGCTACCGCAAAACAGCGGATGCTGAAGCAACTGATTTGCAGCGATGCGCCGGAGCAGGCGCTGCGGTACTACGGATTTCAGCGGATCGCCGGCGTGGATGAGGTGGGGCGCGGCGCGCTCTTTGGGCCGGTGGTGGCCGCGGCGGTGATTCTGCCGGAGCGTCTGGACGAGTTGGCCGACGCCGGCCTGAAGGACTCCAAGCAACTGACTCGCGAGGAGCGCGAGTAGCTGGATCGGCAGATACGTCGGATGGCGCTGGCTGTCTGTGTGGCGGAGGTTGATGCCGAGACGATCGACCGGGTGAACATCTATCAGGCGACGCGGATGGCGATGCTCGCGGCGGTGCAGGGACTGACGATCGTGCCCGACCATCTGCTGATCGATGCGATGCGGCTCGACCATCCCTGCCGCCAGACGAAGCTGATCTATGGCGACGCACTGAGCCTTTCGATCGCGGCGGCTTCGGTGATGGCGAAGGTGCATCGCGATGCGTTGATGCGGCGAGCTGGACACCGTGCATCCCGGCTATGGGCTGGCTTCGCATAAAGGATATGGAACGCCGGAGCATCGGCGGGCGCTGGCAGAGATTGGGCCATGCGCGCTGCATCGGAGGAGCTTCGCGCCGGTTCGCGAGGTGGATCCTGATGCGGCGATGGAGGAGCAGGTCTCGGCGAGTTGCTGTTTGAGGATGCGGACCTGGAGGGGGCGGAGTGGGCTTGAGGTTGATGTGCGTCATGGCGCATCCGGATGATGAGTGTTTTGCGTTTGGTGGAGCGCTGGCGCTGGCGGCGGATCGTGGGATTGAGACGTATGTGGTCTGCCTGACCGATGGGCAGGCGGCGACGAATCGAGGCGATGCGGCGACAGGTGAGGCGCTGGGGAAGATCCGGCGGGAGGAGTTTCGAGCTCGTGCGATGTGCTGGGTGTGACGCAGCATGAGCTGATGGACTATCAGGATGGGCGGTTGGAGTTTGTCGAATTTTCGGTGGCCGCGGGACGGCTGGTGGAACGGATGCGGCGGTTCAAGCCGGATGTCGTGATCACGTTCGGCGGCGATGGCGGGCAGAATACGCACGCCGACCACATGATGGCTTCGATGCTGACGACGGCGGCGTTTCACTGGGCAGGGCAGCCGAAGCGGTATCCGGAGGCGGGTAGCCGCATCAAGGCAAAGCGGCTTGTACTACGTGACGGCGAACTTTCACATGCCTGACGGACCGCCTGCGATGCTGATGCCGTGGACGGTGACGCTGGATATTCGGTCGGTGCGGGAGCGAAAGAGCGAGGCGTTTCGGCAGCATGTCTCGCAGGCTCCGCTGATGGAGAAGACGAAGGACATCTTCAGCGATATGGGGCCGAGGAGTTCTATGCTCTGGTGGCTACGGCTGAGCCGCAGCCTGCGCATCAAAGTACTGACCTGTTTGAAGGGCTGGTTTAGTCGAGGCTCCAATGGATGGAATCGATATGGAGAAGGCAGTTGATCCCATCGCGCTCTTTGGCGCATGGATGAAGGCGGCTGAAGAGAGCGAGCCGAACGATCCGAGTGCGGTTGCGCTGGCTACAGCGACGCGAGACGGAGCGCCGAGTGTGGCTACCGGGGCCCGACGAGCGCGCGCCGGATCAGTTGGCGTTCTGATGGTGATG
>CAVWHJ010000003.1:0-53465 GCA_963754765.1 uncultured Acidobacteriaceae bacterium
CTTCAGCACCTCTTCGCTCACCGTAGGCAGTCATGCGATTACAGCCAGTTACGCCGGCGATTCCAACTCAAGCGCGAGCGCATCGACAGTCCTAACCGAGACAGTGACCGGCCCCGACGACAAGCGCCAGCGGATTTAGCGTCTCAGTTACGGGTGCAGCAGAAGTCGGCGTCGGCGGCGTCGCAAGCCTGCAAGTCGCGGTGGCGCCACAAACCGGATATATGCAGCCCGTGCAGTTGTCATGTTCCGATCTGCCTTCAGGGGCCGCGTGTACCTTCGCCGCCAAGACGATCGCGGCAGGCGGGGGCACGACAATCCTGCAATTAAGCACGTCCGCCCCACAATCCTGCCAAGTAGCCGACTCAGGGTCGTCGACGGCCAGCATCCCGTTTGCAGGCACCACTCTCGCTGCACTCCTCGTTCTCTTCATCCCCGGAAAGCGGAGACGGGCTATGAAGGGTTTGCTCGTGGCCTTAGTTGCGATCTGCGGAATGGCAACGATGACCGGATGCGGGGCATGCACGAATCTGGGAACCAAACCCGGAATCTATACGATTCGAGTCGTCGGCAGTTCCTCTGCGACAGTAGTCACGACGAAGGTGAAGGTGACGGTGCAACAGTAGTGTGTGAAAGCAAGAAAAAGAGAGGCAGCCCTAAGGCTGCCTCTCTTTCTTTACTCTAACAACTCAGGCGTAGATGCCGCGTTGCTTGGTGGTATAGGCTACGCGATCAATCGCGAGCATGTACGCTGCAATGCGATTGTTCACGTTGTGGGTTCCTGCGTAAGTCACAACGTCATTGAAGCTCTCCGTCATGATGTTGTCGAGACGCTGATTCACCTCAGCCTCTGTCCAGAAGTAGCCCATGCGGTCCTGAACCCATTCGAAGTAGCTCGTGGTGACTCCTCCCGCGTTAGCGAGAATGTCGGGGATGATGAAAACTCGCTTATCCGCAAGGATCTCATCCGCCACCGTAGTCGTCGGTCCGTTAGCGCCCTCGCAAAGAATCTTGCAGCGGATACGATCAGCGTTGCGGCTGGTGATGACGTTCTCAGTCGCAGCGGGAATAAGAATCTCGCAGTTGTAGGTGAGCAGTTCGTTCTTATCCACGGCCTCTGCTTCAGTGAAGCCGTTGATTGTTCCGGCATGCTTCCGGTGTTCGATGAGGGCCGGAATGTTGATGCCATTCTTGTTATAGAGACCGCCATCGAACTCCGCGATACCCATGATGGTGTAGCCCTTCGCTGCGAGCAGTTTGGCCGAATTGGAACCGACGTTGCCAAAGCCTTGAATGACAACGCGGCAGCCCTCAATGGACATGCCCAGGTGTTTCATCGCCTCGTCGCAGACGACCGAGACCCCGCGACCAGTAGCCTCCTTGCGTCCGCGCGACCCGCCCAGGTTGACGGGCTTGCCCGTAACGACTGCGTTGCAGGTCTGTCGCATGTGCATCGAGTAGGTATCCATGATCCAAGCCATCGTTTGCTCATCGGTCCCCATATCAGGCGCCGGAACATCTTTTTCAGGGCCGAGAAACTCAATGAGTTCAGCCGTATAGCGCCGGGTCATGCGTTCAAGCTCGCCCTGCGACATCTTCTTCGGATCGCAGATAACGCCGCCCTTGGCCCCGCCAAAGGGGATGTTGACGACCGCGCACTTCCACGTCATCCAGGAAGCGAGCGCACGAACTTCGTCGAGAGTTACGTCGGGGAGTAGCGAATGCCTCCTTTAGCGGGACCACGAGCGACAGAGTGTTGGACCCGGTATCCGGTAAAGACTTCAATCGAACCGTCATCCATGCCAACAGGGATGTGAACAATCAGTTCGCGTGCGGGGTAGCGGAGGACCTTCCAAATGCCTTCATCGAGATTAAGTTTGTTAGCTGCGAAGTCGAATCGAGCGGCCTGGGCTTCCCAGGGATTTGTCTCCTGCTCGAGGGTGAGAGTCTGCATGTTGTGTTTCCTTTTTTCTGTTGCTGGTATCAGCGATTCTCCGGCCATCGATGCGCCTCCACTGGAAGCAGAATACAGCTTGGACCAGACCGGTCTGTGGCCAAACTCGAGGAGTATAGGCTGGCCGAAGGACGATGTGCAATCGAACGAACGGGTTAGTTAACACCCCTGCCACAGCTTCATTTCGACTCCAAAGACACTGATAAAACACGGGGTTATGATGGATACAGTCATGCCAACTTCGAACACCAGCGCCCTTCCCTCCGCCCGTGAATTTTTGAAATTAAGTCGCAAATACTCTCTGGTGCCCGTTTATCGGACAGTCACGGCGGATCTTGAGACTCCGGTTTCAGCATTTCTGCGGATTGCGTCCGAGGAGCCCGAAGCATTTCTCCTGGAGTCTGTCGAAGGAGGCGAGCATGTAGGGCGCTACACGTTCATCGGCATACAGCCTTACAAGAAGATGGTGGCGCTTGGCAAAAAGATTACGGTGCGCGAGGGACGGCGGGAACACACCTTCGACGGCGACATCTTTGAGGAACTGAAGAATGCTCTTGATGGACACACTCCGGCGCGAATCCCCGGGCTGCCGCCGTTTACCGCAGGAGCAGTGGGCTTCTTTGCGTACGACGTGGTTCGGCAGATCGAAAAACTGCCTTCGCTGGCAAAAGATGAGCTTGGGGTTCCCGATGCGTGCCTGATGTTCTTCGACCAGGTGTTGGCATTCGATCATGTGAAAAAAGAGATCTACCTCATGGTGACGGCCGACATGAAGCGCGAGGCGCGAGAGGGCGCGTACGAACGGTCGGTTCGGCGACTCAACTGCATGGAGAAACGGCTCGCAATCGCACTGCCGATACAACGCAGAAAGCGGCCCGAGGGCAAACTGAAAGTCACGGCGCGAACCTCGAAGGCCGCGTTTCTTAAAGCAGTAGAGAAGACGAAAGAGTACATCGCTTCGGGAGACGTCTTCCAGTGCGTGCTGTCGCAGCGCTTCGATTGTGTCCCAGGCGTCGATGCATTCGAGGTATATCGCGCACTACGCATTGTGAATCCCTCGCCGTACATGTACTTCTTGCGATTCGGCCTGGAGGTGGAAGGCGCAAAGAAGTCTTCGGCAGCGCATATCGTGGGATCTTCACCGGAGTTGTTAGTGCGTGTGCACGGAAGGGCAGTTGAGTATCGACCCATTGCAGGCACGCGTCCACGAAGCGCGAATGAAGCGGAAGACCGCGCGATGGAGGCCGACCTTCGCGGAGACGAGAAGGAGGTCGCCGAGCACATCATGCTGGTCGATCTGGGCCGAAACGATGTCGGGCGTGTCAGCGAGTTCGGATCAGTGCGCGTGAAGGACCTGATGTTCGTGGAACGATATAGCCATGTGATGCATCTGGTCAGCTCGCTCGAAGGTACGTTGCGCGCCGGGCTGAACGCGATTGATGCATTCCGTGCCTGCTTCCCTGCCGGAACGCTGAGTGGCGCACCGAAGATTCGTGCCATGGAAATTATCGAAGAGTTGGAGCCAGCCCGCCGTGGCGTATACGGCGGAAGCGTCCTCTACGCTGACTTCAGCGGCAACCTCGACTCATGCATCGCAATCCGAACCCTCTACATGAATGGCCAGCAAGGACACTTTCAGGCCGGAGCCGGCATCGTTGCCGACTCGCTGCCAGAGAAAGAGTTCGAGGAGTCGGTCAACAAAGCGCGCGCCGTAGTCAGAGCAATCGAACGGGCGCGCGGAGTTTAGCGGGCGTAGAATTTAAACATCGCTATGGTCTTCGTCCTCGACAACTACGATTCGTTCACCTACAACCTCGTGCAGTACATGGGCGAGTTAGGCGCCGAAATGATCATCCGGCGCAACGATGAGCTCACGCCCGCTGAGGTGGAGGCGCTTCACCCCGAAAGGATTGTGATCTCGCCCGGACCATGCACCCCCCAGGATGCGGGAATCTCAATCGAATTGATCAAGCACTTTGCGAAGTCAAAACACCGAGTTCCAATTCTCGGCGTCTGCCTCGGGCATCAGGCGATTGGCGCCGCGTTTGGCGGCAACGTAATACGCGCGCCCAAGCTGATGCACGGCAAGACCAGCGAAGTCGAGCATGACGGCAAGACCATCTTCAAGGGCATTCCATCCACAATGGTGTGCACGAGGTATCACTCGCTGATCGTCGCGGACGAAGGGTTACCAGAGGAACTTGAAGTCTCGGCGCGAACGGCCGACGGTGAGACGATCATGGCACTTCGGCATCGCGAGCTACCGATCGAGGGCGTCCAATTCCACCCCGAGAGCGTCCTCACGACAAGCGGCAAAAAACTCATCGAAAATTTTCTGAAGATGTAAGAGCCACAAAGTCACTTCGGAGAAGGCTTCCCGCTCGCAATCGACTCCGCCCGTTCGACGATGCGTCCCACCTGCCTGTCGTTGTGGTAGCCATCTCGCGCAGCACGCTCGTTGCCCGCTTTCGCAATACGCTCTCTGGCAGCTTCGTCCGGAAGATACCTGCGGATCTTTGCAGCCAGTTCATCGAACGTCGAGAAGAAGACAGCCTCTTCATCTTCCTTGAAGCGTTGCAGATGCCCCTCGGAGCGCTCAGCCAGAAGAAATCCTCCGCACCCTGCAATCTCGAAGCTCTTGTGAACGAACTCGTCCTGATTTGAGTGAGTGAGAAAGCTCAAGTTGATCTTCGACCGCCAGATTCCCATTCGATAGTCATCACGAAACAGCTCTCCGTGTCGAAAGATCGTGTTGAAGGCGTCCGTTTTCAATGCGCGCCCCCACGACTTTGAATTCCCCGACACCGCAACCGAAAACCCACACTCGCGCCAAAGCCGCGCCAGAGTCTCCGCGCGATCGTCATATGGTGTCCCGATAAAAGAAACATCTCGATCGCGATCCGCATCCGACCACCCCTCCGGCGGAGCGAAGTGCAGCGTGGGCTCGTACGCGGTCTGGATCTTGATGACGTCACGCGCCCCCCGCGACTTGTAGTCAAGAATGTTCTTATCGCGCTGAACCACGTGAAGATCAAAGTGAGGTATGGTCTTCATGTACAGCCGCCAGCCAGGGTCGCGACGCGTGCCAAACGGATTGTCGATCATGTAACTGACTGTGGTGATCCCCAGAGCACGCATGCGATCAATCGTGCTCGGGCGCACGGCAAGAACCTTGTCATTCCAAAAAATATCAGGCTTTTCCGTTTCAGCAATTCGAATCAGATCGCGATTGATCCGTGTAACAGATGGACCCGCAGCCAGCCGATAGACGACCTTGTTAACGAGTGGATTTGGAGATTGATAATCAAAAGAGTTGAAAGGAATGACTTGATGACCGAGGCGCTCCAAAGCCCAAAGGCGATAAAGACAAGAGTCATTGGGCGAAATGGGCGACGCATACAGAATCTTCATTGACTAGGTGCTTCCATTAATATTTATACATAGCCTTTGAGTCGTTTTCAGCCCGGGCAACCAGAACCTGCGATGATCGTTTATGCAACTCGCTCCATCGACCACGCCGCCCAACCGGCCCGCGACTCCTGAGAGGATGAGATGAAGGTTCGACTATTCAGAATCTACCTGCTCTCTCTTCCACTCCTTGGCTCGTGGACCGTGAGTGCGCAGCAGCAATCGATCGGCACTGTTGGGATGCAGGATGCGACTGTCGCCGGCGCGTTGGAAGTGAGCAACGGACGCGCGATTCTGATTGGAAATACCACGGTAACAGCCAGAGACCGAGTCGCCGAGGTCGCGCTAAACCGAGGTGGAACGATTCGAGTCTGTTCCACCAGCGGCCTGCATCTTACTGCTGGCAAGGAGTCCGAAGGATCCTCAGTCCCCCTGATGTTAGCGCTCGACCGCGGAGCGATCGAAGTACGGATGTCCGCAACAAACCGCGATGTAGTCATGACGCCTGATCTTCGGTTCACAATGCACGGCGATGGTCCGCTCGATCTCCAGCTTCGAGTAACGAGGAACGGTGACACTTGCGTCGACAATCGCGGAGAAAAAGCACCCCTGCTCAGCGTCGCCGACCAGTTTGGAGAAGCGACCTATGAACTTCACGCAGGCCAGCACGTGCTGTTCGAACATGGCAGCCTGAAGGAAGTCGTAGATCGTGAAAGCTCCTCATGCGGCTGCCCTCCCGAGGAGCCGACGATGTCGGTTGCCGACGCACTTCTCCATCCAGGCACGCCTGGCGATGCCGCAACCCCAGAGAAGTCGGCCGCAGAGCAGCATCCCTTTCCAGCAGCCGTAAGCGCCGGGCTGGCAGCCTCAGCGGCCGTCCCGCAGGCTCCGGCAGGCGCGCTCCACGAGCAGGTCTCAGCGTCGCTCAGCTCTAGTGGAGGCGCCGATAGTCTCGCTGAACCATCGCCTGCGGCTACGACCACGCAGCCGCCACCCGCAGCTCCTGCCTCGCAACCTGCACCCCCAAAACACGACTTGGTCCACGCGGTCGGGCGCTTCTTCAAGCGTATCTTTGGTGGGGGCTGACACCTCCCGTTGAGCGAGCAAAAGACCGCTTCGCTGCGCTACAATCAAAGGGTTGCGGACATTTTCGGCAGGATGCCTGAGTAGCCCGCACGACAATTCTCAATACAGCTGAGTTCAGCACAGATTAGGGGTTTTCTTATGTCGATTCCCGCCACGCAGATGCGCCCGGGCATGATTATCAAGCACAACGACCAGCTCCACCTGGTCTTCTCGGTCGAGCACCGCACGCCGGGCAACCTGCGCGCCTTCATCCAGGCCAAGCTGAAGAACGTCCGCACCGGCGCGATGTTCGTCGAGCGCTTCCGCTCGCCCGACCCGATCGACCGCGTCAAGGTCGACGAGGTCAAGATGGAGTTCCTCTACAACGATGGCGACGACTACTACTTCATGGACGAGGCCTTCGAGCAGACCATGCTGAAGCGCGAGACGCTGGGCGACGCAGTCGAATACCTGACGCCGAACCTGTCGCATCAGCGTGAGCTTCCACGATGGCAAGGCGGTCGGCATCGAGCTGCCGACGTACGTCGAGATGACGGTGATGGAGACCGAGCCGGGCATCAAGTCGGCGACCGCGTCCAGCGTGACCAAGCCTGCGAAGATGGAGACGGGGCTCGTGGTGCAGGTGCCGCCGTTCATCAACGAAGGCGAGAAGATTCGCGTGGATACGGCCGAAGGCGCTTACATGAGCCGCGCGTAATACTGACTTCGACGCAGTAACTCCGCCAAGTGAGAGGTCCATGGTGCAGCATTTTCTGGTTAAAGGCCGTGTGCAGGGAGTAGGGTTTCGCTGGTTCGTGCATCGCGAGGCGGCGGAGATCGGCCTGCGCGGCTGGGTGCGGAACACCGATGACGGGCACGTTGAAGTGCTGGCCGCTGGCGAGCCGGAACAGTTGGAGGACCTGAAGCTGGCGCTGGCGAAAGGGCTCGCGCGGCAGCCGCGTGGATGAAGTGATTAGAACACGAACTGGCCGAGAGCGAAGGCGCGCAGCTGAAGACATTCGAAATTGAAGGAGCGTGGTAAGTGACCACTGAGTAGAGCGCGAACCGATTAACTGTGAAGCGCTGAAGGACACTGGTCCGCACCGTGCCCGACTTTCCCAAGCCCGGCATTCTCTTCTACGACATCACCACGCTGCTGAAGGACAAGACCGGCTTCGCGCAGCTGATCGACGCGCTGGCCGCGCACTACATCGGCAAGGAGATCGACCTGGTGCTCGGCATCGAGGCGCGCGGCTTCATCTTCGGCCCTGCGCTGGCGTACCGCCTGAACGCCGGCTTCGTGCCCGTGCGCAAGCCGAAGAAGCTGCCGGCCAAGGTCGCGCGCGTGAGCTACGACCTGGAGTACGGCGCCGACTGCGCTGGAGATTCACCTGGATGCGATTGAGCCCGGCCAGCGCGTCGTCATCGTCGACGACCTGCTGGCGACCGGCGGCACCATGCAGGCGACCGTGCAACTGGTCCGCCAGCTCGGCGGCGAGATCGCCGGCCTTGGCTTCGCGGTCGAGCTCGACTTCCTGAAGGGCCGCGCAAAGTTTCCCCGAGTACGACGTGTTCAGTCTGCTCCACTACGACGAATAACTCCTGATCCAGGATCCAATTTCTACGTATAATTCGGACTCCGTATCGTCAGTGGCAAACAAATCTCTGAAGGAGACGATGATGAAATCATGGCTACGCTGCACACGATAAGCAATCAGCACTCGTGCCTTTCAGCTTTGAGCGGCGAGATCCCGGCCCAAATGATGTAGTAGTCAAGATCGCGTATTGCGGAATCTGCCACTCCGACATTCATCAGGTCCGCGACGAGTGGAACAACGCGATCTATCCGATGGTGCCCGGTCACGAGATCGTCGGACACGTTGTGAAGGTCGGCTCGGCGGTAAAGAATTTAAGGAAGGCGACCTCGCCGGCGTCGGCGTCATGGTGGACTCATGCAGGGTGTGTGAAACCTGCAAAGCCTCTGAAGAGGCCTACTGCATCAAGGGAATGGTCGGCACCTACAACGCGCGAGACTACAAAGACGAACTAACCTTTGGCGGTTACTCGAACAACATTGTCGTCGATGAGGGATACACGTTCAACATCTCACCGAAGCTAGACCTTGCAGCCGTGGCTCCACTTTTATGCGCGGGAATCACAACCTACTCTCCCCTGCGGCATTGGAAGGTTGGCAAGGGCAGCAAGGTAGGGATCGTCGGGCTGGGCGGATTGGGGCACATGGGCCTGAAGTTTGCTCACTCCTTTGGCGCCCACGTCGTGCAGTTCACAACTTCGGAGAGCAAAATCGCAGATGCGCAGAAGTTAGGCGCCGACGAGGTCATCGTCACCAAGGACGCCAATGCTCTGGCGAAACACGCCGGCAGCTTCGACTTCATTCTGGACTGCATCTCCGCACCACACGATGTGAATCAGTTCTTGAATCTGCTGCGGCTGAACCGCACGATGTGCCTCGTGGGACTGCCCGAGAGTCCAGTTTCCATCTCCGCCTTCTCAATGATCACGAATCGACGATCCTTCAGCGGCTCAATGATCGGTGGAATGAAAGAAACACAAAGGATGCTCGACTACTGCGCCGAACACAACATCGTGTCCGACATCGAGTTGATCCCAATCGACAAATTAGCCGACGCATACGAGCGTGTGGTCAAGGGCGATGTGAAGTATCGCTTCGTGATCGATATGGCCACACTGCCCAGCAGCTAAGCCATTCACCAGCAGTCGCGATTTCAAGCCAAAAGCGTATACAGCGGCGAATCAATAGACACAGTCTGAGTCGGACCGCTAAGTTTTCCCGACGCAGCATCTCGCCGGAAAATAGTAATCGTCGCCGAGTCCTGGTTGCCGCACAGAAGCCATTGCATGGTCGGATCGAGGCAGAACTGGCGAGGCGTCTTGCCTCCGCAAGAGATTCGCTGGATCAGGTCCAGCTTGCCATCCTTCGGCCTGATCGAGAAAACAACCAAAGAGTCCTCTCCGCGGTTACTCGCATACAAGAAAAGGCCGTCCGCAGAGATGGCAAGTTCGGCGGCAGTATTTTTGCTACCCGGAAAGTCCGCCGCTATCGTCTTGACCGGAGTATTCGTGTTGACCAGCAGCCCCTGCGGCGTATCGCTGAAGCGCGTCGCCGTCCAGAGATAGTGATCCAGTGTAGAGTCGATCTCGTTGATGCCATAAACCCAGCGGCCGTTAGGATGAAACACAACATGCCGTGGGCCAGAGCCCGGATGATCATTCGTGAACGGGCGAGGATCCGAGAGCTGACCCGTGTCAGTGTGAATCGCAAAGATGTTGATGTGATCCGTGCCGAGGTCGCAGACAAGAAGGTACTGATTATCTGGCGAGATGGTGGCGCTGTGTGGGTGCGGCATATCCTGCCGCGCCGAATTCGGCCCCAAAGCACCAAGCTTCTTCTGGTCTTTAAAGTCGATCACATTGACCGGCTGACTTAGAGTGCCATCGGCCTGAATTCGATAAGAAGCAATCGTGCCCCCGAAGTAATTGGCGACGAACGCGGCGTGCCCCGTGGCGTCGACCGAGATGTAAGCTGGCCCCGCTCCCCCTGCGGAAACTTGGCCCTTCTGCATCAGCCCGCCGGTCTTCGGATCGATAGCAAACGTCGTCGTCGTGGCCGCAGGATCATTAATCGCGTTCACGGCGTAAAGACAGCGGTGCCCCATACCAACCGGAGTGATAGCCAGAAACGATGGCCGCAACGTCTCAGCCGCCAGCACAGGAGGCGCGAGTTGGCCCTTCACCGTATCAAAATGCGACTGATAGATGCCCTTGCTGACTCCCTTGCTCGTGTCGGTACCGATGTAAACCGTGAGAGGCGGCGGTGGTGGTGCGGGTTTCTTCTTCCGAAAGGGAAGGTGCCATCCGCTTTGCGCCTGTGCCGACGCCGCAAGCGCAGGAAGAGTGAAGAGGAATCTACGTCGGGTGAACATTGGCAAATCCCTTAGGAGACTATGCTGGTTCGCCTGGAAGATGGATTCCCATCTCGTCTTCTGGCCTTATGTCGGCATTGATGACAGGCAGGCTGGGCAGATTATCGGTCCGGCCAACCTCTTTGACGACCGCGTTCGCGTGCTCAAGCACTTCGTCCACGGTCATCGTATACATTTCGCGGCCGTTGTCGTAGCCGGACTGAACGGCGTGCTGCAGATACCGCCCTGCCGTCTGCGCCGCAAGGTAGTCGGTGATGACATACCCGGTCCTCCGCTTCTGCTCGACCCAGGCCAGATTTGGCATGGCGATCCAGACCGGGCGGCCATTGACGGCGAAGCGGATATCTGTGGCATCGGCGTGGCGGGTCGCGATAGCAACCACGGTTCCCTTCCACTCGCAGTGGAGGTCCTCGCCGGTCCAGCGGTCAGTTACTTTGAAGTCCTCGTACATGGCTGCTACCAGCTTATTGCAGGACACCGGCCTTGCCAAGGCCGGGTTACCCTTGTGTCACCCATAGGAAGGACTAAATAGCAGATTCGGGGAATATCCCACGTTAGAGAGAGAGGTGTAGGTTACCTTCGTAAGCTACCGAAAATCTTTATAGCTTATGCGGTTTGCCGCGTCTATTCTAAGCTTTGACCATACGGTGAAAGATGAACGTACGTCGAAAAGAAGCAGACGCCGCTGATTTAAGGGCGATATGGACGCGGGATTTACTGGACTCCCAGCCAGAGATTGAATGCGACGAACTGGTGCAGCTTGCAGCTGCAATCTGTGGAACTCCAATCGGCCTGGTAACGCTCCTCGACGAGCGGCACCAATGGTATCGGGCGTCCGATCATTTGAAGATGAGGGACACTCCGCGCGAGGCCGCCTTCTGCGCCCACGCGATCCGGCAAACCGGGCTTTTTCTGGTAAAAGACGCGCTCATGGATGCGCGTTTCGGCACCAATCCTCTCGTCACTGGCGATCCGGCAATCCGGTTTTTTGCCGGTGTAGGACTATTCACTTCGAACGGAGATCCTATCGGGACCTTGTCTGTTCTGGATATGTCTCCGCGGATTTTGACTGCAGAACAATCTCATGGGCTCGAGGTACTGGGGCGACAGGTGAGTGTCCTGCTGGAGGCGATAGTTCAGCGCAAAGCGCTGGAAGAAGTAAGAGCAGAGAAAGAACGGGCCAGCGCGAATCTCCGGGCCAGTGAAGAGCTCTTTCGGGCGTTTATGAACGCCAGCCCTTTCCTGAGCTATATCAAGGACGCCGCCGGCCGCCTGCTCTTCTACAACCGTGCCTTCGCCCACAGATTCGGGGTAAGCGAGTACGCATGGCTGGGCCGCACCGATGAACAGCTTTGGTCGCGCAAGCTAACCAAGTCCGTCAGGACCCACGACCTCGAGGTCATGGCCGGCGGACGAATGGTGGAAACCGAAGAGCACATACGCAACTCGGACGGAACGGTCAGTTCCCTGCGCTCATTCAAGTTTCCATGCAACGACTCTGCTGGAAATGTTCTGCTCGCCGGCGTCGCCGTAGACGTCTCCGAAGAAGTAGCGCACCAGATCGAGCTCGAACGCTACCATCGCGAATTGGAAGAGGCCAACGATCAGCTGCGTAAGCTGGCCGTGACCGACGAACTCACCGGGCTGAGGAATCGCCGATCCTTCGAGGAAAGGCTCGTCATGGAGTTCTCCATGGCTCGCCGAAGAAAGCGCGAGCTCTCGGTCCTGCTGATAGACGTCGACAATTTCAAGACCATCAATGACCGCTTCGGCCACGCAGCGGGCGATGAAGTGCTGCGTCGCCTCGGGACGATTCTGCGCACCACCGTCCGACTGCCAGACCTTCCCGCCAGATACGGTGGCGAGGAGTTCGTCGTGTTGCTCCCAGAGAGCGGCGAAGAGAGCGCCATGGGCCTGGCAAGACGCGTGATGCAGAGAGTGGCGGCCGAGGATTGGGACAATGAGCCGCTCACAATCAGCGTGGGTATGGCGGCAATGAACGAGTCGCTCGAGAGCGGATATCAGTTGGTCGAACTCGCCGACGAGGCCCTCTACGCAGCCAAGCGTGCTGGCAAGAACCGCGTGATGGTCCACAGCGGATAAAGGCGTGCCCTGCCGGATCTGCAACAGCCCCTAAGCGACCACTTCTTGGAGTATCCAATCGGGTCGCACCGTCTTTCCCCACCGAACCTTGCGAGGCGAAGCCAGAAGCGGCTGATTCTATTACGGTTTAGCTGACCGTAATTTAGTTTTCGGGATTTCAGCCCAGAAATCGCATGTTAAGCCCCAAAACCATCTAAACAACACAAATCAAACAAGATCGGGCTGGCACTTTAGTTAGGCCCAATCCACTAAACTAGAGGTATAGATCAAAACCAGCGAGCCAATATAGGGAGTGTAATGCACTTTCCAAGACTTACTCTTTTGTTTGCCCGAATTTGCCCATAACCCCTTTGTTATTAAGTTTTTTCGGGCCACCATCCCCCGTAAGCTGTTGTAAAGGAAAGAATTTATGCGGGCCAGGGGGAGGGGAAGGGGATACCCCATGAACCGGAGACAGAAGGACCGCCGGCCCGGTGTCTGCTCAAACGCAAACGAGACGCACCGTATGGCGCGTCTCGTCTGTTGATACGAATGTGTTGAAGAGTTTTTAGGCTTCGGCGTTTGGATCGCCGGCTTCGCCTTCGCCGCGCTCTTCCATCTGCTTGGCAAGCTCTTCGCGCTTCTTGGTGCGAGCTTCCGCGCGCTTCTGTGCCTTCTCGTTGAGCTCGTGTTCCGCTCCGAGGAGCTCGATATAGGCCATCTCGGCTGCGTCACCTTTGCGGGCTCCGAGGCGCGTGATGCGAAGGTAGCCGCCGTTGCGCGCGCCGTAACGTGGAGCCACGACAGCGAACAGGCGATCAACGGACTCAGGCGTCATCAGGTAGGCAGCAGCCTGGCGGCGGGCGTGTACCGTGCCGCGCTTGCCCAGCGTAATCATCTTCTCGATGAGCGGCCGAGTGGCTTTGCACTTGGTAATGGTGGTCTCGACGCGATCCATGAGGATCACCGAGGTGACGAGATTGCGCAACATGGCGCGGCGGTGGCTGGTGTTGCGGCCTAGTTTGTATCCTGCATTGCGGTGACGCATGGGTGATCTCCTTCGACCCGGCCTATGCCGTGAGTCGGTGCTGCTTAGAATGTGCGCTCGGCCAAAGGCCTCGTGCGGGTGGAACGTGCCTCAGTGTTGCGAGGCTCTGTTACGCGGCTAGCGCCGTTCTTACGATCAAACCGGCGGCGGAGTAACCTCCGCCGCCAAGGTCTGGGTTAGAAGTTCTCCGGCTCGTTGGGGAGTTCGAGGTCGTCATCTTCGTCCTCGTCCTCATCGTCGTCGAAGTTGCCGAAGCTAGCGGCGAGGGTGGCTGCGGGCAACACGGACGTCGGTCCGGGCTGCGGGTTGCCGTTCTCGTCGATCTTCATGCCGAGAGACAGGCCCATCTGGGCGAGAATCTCTTTGATCTCATTCAAAGACTTGCGGCCGAAGTTCTTGGTCTTGAGCATCTCGGCTTCGGTCTTCTGGATGAGTTCGCCAATGGTGGCGATGTTGGCATTCTTCAAGCAGTTGTAGCTGCGAACGGAGAGCTCGAGCTCTTCGACCGAGCGGTTGAGGTTCTCGTTGCGCAGAGCAGGGCCGTCGTGGCTGCCATCATGACCCGCTTCCATCTCCTCTTCAAAGTTGATGAAGATGGTCATGTGGTCCTTGAGCAGCTTGGCCGAGAGACCGAGAGCGTCCGCGGGAAGCACAGTGCCGTTGGTCCAGATCTCGACAGTCAGCTTGTCATAGTCGGTGATCTGACCGAGACGAGCTGCCTCGACGAGGTAGTTGACCTTGCGCACGGGCGAGTGGACGGAGTCGACCGGAATGAAGCCGAGTCCGAGGTCGCCGTCGAAGTTCTTGTCGGCCGAGATATAGCCACGGCCGCGCTTGAGGCGCATCTCCATGTCGATCTTGCCGCCTTCGGAGACAGTGCAGATGTAGACGTTCTTGTCGAGGATCTCAACGTCGCCGTCGGCTTCGATCATGCCGGAGGTGATGACGCCGGCCTGGTCAGCGCGGAGGTAGAGCGCCTTGGGGCCTTCGCCTGCGAGCTTGAACGGGATCTGCTTGAGGTTCAGGATGATGTCAGTCGCGTCTTCGACGATGCCGGTGATGGACTGGAACTCGTGCAGAACGCCTTCGATGCGAACAGCGGTGACTGCTGCGCCCTCGATCGAGGACAGCAGAGTACGGCGAAGGGCGTTGCCGATGGTGGTACCGAAGCCGCGCTCAAAAGGCTGCGCGGAAAACTTGCCGTACTTGTCGGTGAGTGTTTCGGTGTCGACTGCGAGACGCTTGGGTTTTTGAAAACCTCTCCAAAGCATTTGTTTCTCCTTTATCCGTCCTAGACGCGATGCATTCTGCGAACTGGCGGGTGATGCGGTTGCGGGTTAGGTTGTTGTGGTTAAAGCACCGGGGCAAGGGTCGACTCCCACCCCGGCAAAAACTGGTCAAAGTCTTCGAAGTAAGCCGCTTAAGTCCAGACCTTGGTCCAAAACCAAAGTTAAGGGTGACTTTATTTCGAGTACAGTTCGACGATCAGCTGCTCGTTGACCGGCAGGTTGACGTCTTCGCGCTTCGGCAGGGCGATGACCTTGCCCGAGAGAGTGTCGCGGTTGATGTCGAGCCACTGGACCTGGTTCTGACCGGCTGCGAAGTTCTTGGCCTCTTCGAGCATGACGAGAGCCTTGGAACCCTCGCGGATCGCGATCTCGTCGCCAACCTTGACTTGGAACGACGGGATGTTGACCTTGCGGCCATTGACCTGGAGGTGGCCGTGACGAACGACCTGACGAGCCTGGCGGCGGCTCATTGCGAAGCCGAGGCGGTACGCTACGTTGTCGAGGCGGGTCTCAAGCTGCTGGAGCAGGAGTTCGCCGGTAACGCCGGTCTTGTTGGAGGCCTTCTGGTAGTACGCGCGGAACTGGGTCTCGAGGGTGAAGTAGATGCGCTTGGCCTTCTGCTTCTCGCGGAGCTGCAGACCGTAGCCAACGACCTTCTTGACTTTGCGGGACTGGCCGTGCTGGCCTGGGGGGAAGTTGCGCTTCTCAACGGGGCATTTCTCGGAGAAGCACTTGGTGCCCTTGAGGAAGAGTTTGGTTCCGTCGCGGCGGCAGAGGCGGCAGACGGGTCCTGTATAACGTGCCATGTGTATGACTCCTGACTTCGGGTGACGATCGGTTTACGCGCTGACGCGCTTCTGGTCCCGATCCTGTTGAAGGTTGTCAGTTGTTGGTTCTCAGTTGCCAGTAAAAACGAGACAACTGAGAACCGACAACGGTGAACTGTTCTCAGACGCGGCGGCGCTTGGGCGGACGGCAGCCGTTGTGCGGCATCGGCGTAACGTCGCGGATGCTGCGAACCTCGATGCCGGTGGTCGCGAGGGCGCGGATCGCGGACTCACGGCCGGAGCCAGGACCGGAGACGCGCACATCGACCGAGCGGACGCCGTGGTCGCGAGCTGCATTGGCTGCACCGACTGCGGCCTGCTGCGCGGCGAACGGTGTTCCCTTGCGGGAGCCGCGGAAGCCTAGCGAGCCGGACGATTTCCAGCTGAGCGTGTTGCCGACCTGGTCGGTGATGGTGACGATGGTGTTGTTGAACGACGCCTGAATGAAGACGAGGCCGAATGGAACATTCTTGCGTTCGCGCTTCTTGAACTTCTTGTTCTTGCCGGGCTTTGCTGCGCCCTTCGTATTCTGTGTCTTCGCCATGTCTTATTTCGTCGCTTTCTTCTTACCGGCAACGGTTCCCTTACGTGGGCCTTTGCGGGTGCGAGCGTTGGTGTGGGTGCGCTGTCCACGAACAGGGAGCGAGCGGCGGTGACGGAGGCCACGGTAGGATTGAATTTCAATGAGGCGCTTGATGTTCAGCGAGATATCCTTACGGAGATCGCCTTCGATCTGGCCCTCGGCTTCAATAACCTGACGGATGCGGTTCAGCGCGTCCTCATCGAGCGTGCCAAGCTTCGCGAACGGATCGACATCCGCCTTCGCAAGGATCTTGGCGGCGCGAGAGTCGCCGATTCCGAAGATGTAGGTGAGACCGATGCGCGCCTGTTTGTTGTTAGGGACATCGACTCCAGCAATACGTGCCATGGGGTTCCTTTTCGTTTGGGCTCAAGTAGCTTCGCCACGGAGCGGGGTTATTTGTTTGCGGCTGGGTCCGGCGGGTTCAACGCAAGCCTTGACTTCGGCTAACTAGCCCGGCGGGGCCGATGAAGCTTGAGGTCGGGAAGAACGACGACCTCTGTTTGTACTTATCCCTGCCGCTGCTTGTGCTTGGCGTTCTCGCAGATGACACGAACAACGCCGCGGCGGTGAATAACCTTGCACTTGTCGCAGATCTTCTTTACTGAGGCACGAACCTTCATTGTGATTCCCTTCTTTTGTTGCAACCTGGAGCCGGTGGAGCGGAGAACATGTCTCAGGGCGAAAACCCAGTCGACAGGCAACCTTGATTGTCAGGGTTTGAACCCTGACTTATCCCAAGTGCAGATGCGCTTGAGTTACCCATTATGGAGACGGGATGGGCTCCCGTAGCCGATGCCTACTTGTAGCGGTAGACAATGCGGCCGCGGTTGAGATCATACGGACTGAGCTCAATCGCGACGCGGTCGCCGGGGAGAATGCGGATGAAGTTTTTGCGCATACGTCCGGAGACGTGTGCAAGGGCTTGATGCTTGTTTTCAAGCTCGACCTTGAACATCGCATTTGGCAGAGTCTCAACGACCACCGCCATCACTTCAATTGCATCTTCCTTCGACAAACGATCTCCTTTGGAAACGTGGGAGGCTAAAGCCTCTTTGTTTCCACAACTTCTGTTTAGGATGGAGCTTTCGGCTTCAACCTGATGTGCCGCGATGTGCACTTGCACACACAGCATCTTCTATAGTACCCCAAATTGGGTCTTTTTTCCTAGCGAGTTAGCACTTGGGGGCCATCTTTTGTGATGGCTACCGTGTGCTCAAAGTGGGCGCTGTAGCTACCGTCGATGGTAATTGCGGTCCACCCGTCGTTCAGAACGCGAACTTCAGGGCCGCCGGCGTTAATCATAGGCTCGATGGCGAGGACCATTCCTGCCTTGAGGCGGGGGCCCTTGCCGGGGTCGCCGAAGTTGGGTACCTGTGGGTCTTCGTGCATAGCGCGGCCGATCCCGTGACCGACGAATTCGCGGACAACACCAAATCCCTCGGCCTCGCACAACTCCTGTACGGCGGAAGAGATATCACCGAGGCGGCCGCCAACTTGGCACTGCTGGATAGCCTTTTCGAGAGAGGCGAGGGTGACTTCGAGAAGCTTTGTCGTCTTTGGCGCGACTTGGCCGATGGGGTAGGTTACGGCGGCGTCGGAGTAGAAGCCATCGATGATCACGCCGCAGTCAATGGAGAGAATATCGCCCTCTTTGAGTACGCGCTTGGCGTTCGGAATACCGTGGACTACTTCTTCATTGACTGAGGTGCAGAGCGCGGCGGGGTACCCGTGATACCCCTTGAAGGCGGCGATGGCACCAAGTTCTGCGATCTTCTTCACGGCAATCTCTTCGAGGTCCATCGTCGATGCGCCGGGGACAACGTGGGGCGCTATCGCATTATGGACTTGGCGGAGGGCCTTGCCCGAGATCCGCATCTTCTCGATCTCCTGCGGCGTTTTGATCATGATGGCCATAAGGGCTTTTAGTCTCTGATGCTACTCGTCCAATGTGCGCCGCAGCCGTTTGAGCGCGTGAGCGATCTGCGCCGTAACCTGCTCAACCTGCTGATCGCCGTTGATCTCCTCGAACCGTCCCTGTTTGCGATAGTGCTCAATGACGGGTGCGGTCTGGCGTTCGAAGGTCTTCATCCGCTCGGTGAATACAGTTTCGGAGTCGTCGGGACGCTGGACGAGGGCTGAGCCGTCTACATCACAGATACCGGGAACCCCGGGAGGTTTCGAATAGATATTGTAGTCGTGGCCAGAGGCGCAGATTCGACGACCGGTAATGCGATGAAGGAGCTGCTCGTAGTCGACGACGATGCTAATGGCAACGACCGGAAGAGTGCCCGTGTCAGAGGCAAGTTGCGCGTCGAGCCAGGTAGCTTGATTAAGGGTGCGCGGGAAGCCATCGAGGATATAACCCCGGCGCGTGTCTGGCTGAGCGAGACGGTCGGCGACCATCTGGTTGACAAGGTCATCGGAGACGAGCGTGCCCTGATCGACGAGTGTCTTGGCCTGGACGCCAAGCGGCGTCTTGTTTGCAATGTTGGCGCGAAGAATGTCGCCCGTGGATATCTGCGGGATACCGTATGCGGCCATGAGAGCCTTGGCTTGAGTGCCCTTGCCGACGCCGGGTGCTCCCAAAAGGAGAACTGGCCCGGGCAGAAAGTTCTTGTCTGCCAAGGCCGTCTCGGGTTCTGACGCTGTGCTAGTAATCAAGGCGCTGAGTTCCTACCAGCTTTTGCGGCCACGGATGCGGCCACTCTTGGGAGTGAAGCCGTCGTAGTGGCGCATGATGAGTTGTGATTCGATCTGCTGGACGGTATCCATGGCAACGCCGACGACGATGAGCAGCGAAGTGCCTCCGAAGTAGAAGTTGACGCCGAGACCGTTGGTCATCCAACCGGGCAGGTGGTCAAATACGGATCCAATGAGCCAGATATGGTTGAAGTGAATTCCGCTGATCAGCAAGGTCGGAATGATGGTGATGATAATGAGGTAGATCGCGCCGACCAGCGTGATGCGGGTGAGCACATCGTTGATGAAGTCTGCCGTGCGCTTGCCGGGGCGAATGCCGGGGATAAAGCCACCGTACTTACGCATGTTATCGGCGATATCGTCCGGGCGGAACACGATGGAGATGTAGAAATACGCAAAGAAGATAATGGCTGCGATCTGGAGGACCTCGTACCAAGGCTCACCGGGCGCGATGGCACGGAAGATCGGTCCGAAGAAGGATGAATCCTGCAGCGAGTAACCGAAAATGTGAGCGCCGGCGAAGAGGAGTGGCGCGGACAGGATCGAACTGGCGAAGATAACGGGCATCACACCGCCGGAGTTCACCTTCAGTGGGAGAAACGTTGACTGGCCACCCATCATCTTGCGCCCTACTATGCGTTTCGCATATTGGACGGGAATGCGGCGCTCAGAGCGTTCGACGAAGACGATGAACGCGACGACTGCAATCATGCCAGCGATCAGGATGACGATGGCGATCGGAGTAAGCGCTCCCCAGGCACTGTCGCGCGCCTTTTCGTAAAGGTTTTCAACACCTTTGGGCAGCCCAACTACGATACCGGCGAAGATGAGCAGGCTCATGCCGTTGCCGATGCCGCGCTCTGTGATCTGCTCACCGAGCCACATGATGAAGGCTGTGCCAGCTGTCAGGGTGATGACGCAGAGAGGAATAAATGCGCTGCGCGAGATCGTGACCATGGTTTGGCCAGTGCTGGTGTTGGTCAGCGTGAGCGCGATGGCAAAGGACTGCACGATGCCAAGGAGAACCGTAACGTAACGGGTCCACTGGGTGATCTTGCGGCGACCTAGTTCGCCTTCTTTCTGGAGTTTAGCCAGCGGCTCATAGATGACAGTAAGCAACTGGAAGATGATCGACGCCGTAATATACGGCATGATGCCGAGAGCGAAGACCGTGAGCTTGCGAAGATTTCCTCCGGAAAAGAGGTCGACCAAGCCGAGAGCTGAGCCGGAGTTCTGATTGAAGAACTGTGCGAGCATGTCAGCATTAATGCCGGGGGTTGGGATGTGCGAGCCGAGACGATAGACGGCCAACATGCCAAGCGTGAACAGAACGCGCTTGCGGAGGTCGGGGATTTTGAAGATGTTTGCGATTTTCTCGAACATCGGATGCTGAAACCTCGGGGTAAAACTGTGCTTCGGATGAAATGGCGATGCGAGGGCGTATGCCCTCGCCTGCCAATCTATTCTAAATCCTGCCTAGCCAATCAGGATGGCTTTGCCGCCGGCCTTCTCGATCGCTTCCCGGGCAGTCTTCGAGAACTTGTGCGCGTGGACCGTCACCGCGGTCTTGATCTCTCCGTTATTGAGAACTTTGATGAGGCCGTTCTTCTTGCGGAGCAGGCCGAGAGCGACGATCTTTTCGAGTGTGAACTCAGAAACCTTTTCGGCGGCGGCGATCTCGGCAACGCGGTCGAGGCCAAGGACCTGATACTCAACGCGGAAGATATTGGTGAAGCCACGCTTGGGCAGACGGCGGTGAAGGGGCATCTGGCCGCCTTCGAAGCCCCGCATGAGAGAGGAGCCCGAACGGGAGCCCTGACCCTTGTGTCCGCGGGTGGAGGTCTTACCCATGCCTGAACCCATACCACGGCCGATGCGCTTCTTGTTTTCGTTCGCCTTCTTGGGGGCGCGGAGATTGGAGAGATTACGAATTGCCATTTTTTCCTCGCTTAACGCCGAAAGGCTCATTGGCCCAACGACTCGCATAATTTGGTGTTTAACTACTCGACGACTCGGACGAGATGGGGAACCTTCGCGACCATGCCACGGATGGATGGTGTGTCTTCGCGCTCCACAATCTGGTTGAGGCGGGTGAAGCCTAGGCCCTTGATGACGAGCTTGTGCTTCACCGGGGTGCAGATCTTCGAGCGGAAGTACTGCAGCTTGATTTTGGCGATTGCGTTCTTGGTTGCCATTGACTAGAGCTCCTCTGGATCTTTTCGTGCGAAGAGCTAGAGCTCTTCGACTGCTTTGCCGCGCAGGGCGGCGACTTCGGCCTTGTTGCGAAGCTGGATGAGAGCGTCGAAGGTGGCCTTGATAACGTTGTGCGGGTTCGCCGAGCCGAGGCTCTTGGTGAGCACGTTCTGCACACCGGCGGCGGTCATGACAGCGCGGACCGTCTTACCGGCGATGACACCAGTACCTTCGGGAGCGGGCTTGAGCATGACCTGTCCGGCGCCGTAGTGGCCGAGGACTTGGTGAGGAATCGTGCTCTCCGTCAGGTTGACCTTGTGCAGATTCTTCTTGGCGGACTCGATTCCCTTGCGGATGGCCTGGGGAACTTCCTTGGCCTTGCCGGAGCCGTAGCCGACGATACCTTCGCCCGGGTCGCCGATGACGACGAGCGCGGCGAAGGACATATTCTTACCGCCCTTGACGACTTTGGTGACGCGGTTGATCGAAACAACCTCATCCTTGAGGTTGAGGCGGTTCGCATCGATTTTTTTCTTCATTGCCATAATGTGTTATCCAGCTTTCTGGCGGCCTTTCGGGGCGCCTTGGGAACCTTAGAAATCGAGTCCGGCTTCACGGGCTGCATCTGCGAGGGCTTTGATGCGGCCGTGATACAGATAGCCGCCGCGGTCGAAGACCACCTTCTTGATGCCCTTTTCTTTCGCGCGCTCGGCGATCAGCTTGCCAACCTCAGCAGCGGCCGCAACGTTGCCACCGTAGTTTTTTTCCTCACCCTTTTTGCCCAAAGTAGAAGCAGAGGCGATGGTGACTCCATTGAGGTCGTCGACCAGTTGGGTGTAGATATGGTTGAGAGAGCGATAGACATTGAGGCGTGGGCGCTCGGCGGTACCGGACATCTTCTCGCGGATGCGAGTATGAACTCGCTGGCGGATGACATTGCGTTGACGTGGATTGATCATGATTCTCTTTCCTTCCTAGTGGCGTACCCAGAGTGCTGGGGACGTTCGGTTGTTGAACTTCGGTTTGCGAGGAGCGATTAGGGTGAGTCCTCTAATCGCCCCTCACGAAATTATTTCGCGCCGGTCTTGCCGACCTTCTTCTTCAGCTTCTCGCCGGTATAGCGTACGCCCTTGTTCTTATAAGGATCGGGCTTACGGAGCGAGCGCATGTCAGCAGCGATCTGGCCAACCTTCTGCCGGTCGATCCCGGAGATGGTGAGGTGCGTCTGCTTCGGGTCGATCTCAACGGAGATGCCGGTGGGCAGGGGAAACTCGATAGGGTGAGAGTAGCCCAGGGTGAAGACCACCATGTTCTTGCCCTTCAGTTCGGCGCGGTATCCGATGCCGACGATGTCGATGTCCTTGGTCCAGCCGGCCGTGACGCCAGTTACGGCGTTGAAGACCAGAGCGCGGGCCAAGCCGTGAAAGGCTGCCTGCTTGTCGGACTGGCGCTCGGTGATGAGATTGCCATCCTTCTGTACGAGGGTGATACCGCCGGGCAGCATCGCAGTGACCTTGCCCTTAGGGCCTTCGACCAGGACGGTGTTGCCGTTCTCGCTGACCGTGTACTTGACACCGGCGGGCATGGGGATCGGCTTCTTACCAATACGTGACATGATGATTCCTTTTATGGCTTGCGAGTCGCGAATCGTACTTGAAAGATGATTCGTTCCACTGCAGCCGGGTGAGCCTTGTTAGCTCGAACAACAAAAGCTCGATTTATTTTTCTTTACCAGACTTCGCAGAGGATCTCGCCGCCAACACCTTCGCGGCGAGCTTGACGGCCCGTCATGACACCCTTGGGGGTGGTCATGATGGAGATGCCAAGACCGCCCTGAACGCGACGGATCTCGTCACGGCCAAGGTAAACGCGGCATCCGGGACGTGACACGCGCTGCAGGTCGCGGATGACGGCCTCGTTGTTCGGGCCGTACTTGAGATAGACGCGGATCACCTTCTGTCCGTTCTCTTCCGTGGGCTTGTAGTTCGCGATATAACCCTCCTCCTTGAGGATGCGGGCGATCTCGGCCTTGAGCTTGGATGCGGGGACGTCGAGCTTCTGGTGACGCGCACGGATGGAGTTACGGATGCGGGTCAGGAAGTCTGCTACTGGATCGGTGAGGTTCATTCATTCTCCTTCATCCCCCGTTCGCTCACAAGTGTCTCTCGTAAGAACCAGCGGGGATGTCTGTTTCGGGTGACACATCCAGACTGCTGCACCATAAGCTGACGCCCTGATGAGGTCTCTGGAGTAAGTGCGCGGCTTGAGCCGCGCGCATCTTTTATTCTACCAGCTCGACTTGACGACGCCCGGAATTTCTCCCTTAAGGGCGAGCGAACGGAAGCAGAGACGGCATACGCCGAACTTGCGCAGGAACGCGCGAGGACGACCGCAGAGCTGGCAGCGGTTGTGCTGGCGAGACTTGAACTTCGGTTTCTTTGCGTCTTTGACGCGTTTTGCTGTGGTTGCCATTTTTACTCTCTATCTTTGGTTCAAAGTTCGAAAGCGGACTTTGTTGTTTTCTTTATGCGCCGACGCGGAAGGGCATTCCAAAGCTCTTCAGCAGGGCGCGGGCTCCGTTGTCATCCTTCGCAGTGGTGACGATGGTGACGTTCATGCCCTTGAGCTTGTCAACCTTGGCGTAGTCGATCTCGGCGAAGATCAGCTGGTCGCGGAGGCCAAGGGTATAGTTGCCGCGGCCATCGAAGCTCTTCGATGAGACGCCACGAAAGTCGCGGACGCGAGGAAGAGCGATCGAGATGAGGCGGTCCAGAAATTCGTACATGGTGTCGCCACGTAGGGTAACCATGGCGCCGATAGGCATTCCCTCGCGAACCTTAAAGGCGGCGATGGACTTCTTGGCCTTGGTGGTCACAGGCTTCTGGCCGGCGATGGCGGCGAGGTCGGCCACCAGGGGATCCATGATCTTGACGTTCTGGGTGGCTTCGCCGAGGCCCATGTTGATGACGATCTTTTCGAGCTTGGGGATCGCCATGGCATTGGTGATGTTGAGCTCCTTGCCCAGCGCCTGCTTGATCTCGGTCTCGTACTTCTGCTTTAAGTCGTGCTGCCATGATTGTTCTTCGCTTTCTCCACGGTTGCCGGGTTGGGTGTTTATCCCGTGTACCGATGCGTGGGGTGAACCGTTGTTACAAGATTTGAACTGCCATTGCTGCAAACTGAAAAAACTCTGCTGATCTCTTTTTACTTCTTCTTCTCGGCGATCGCGTTGCCGCTCGTTTTCGAGAAACGAACCTTGGTGTCGCCTTCAAACCGCGAACCGACGCGGGTTTTGTTGCCTTCGGCGTCGACGAGCATGACGTTTGAAACGTGGATGGTGGACTCCTGCTCGGCAATGCCGCCCTTGATATTGCGCTGGGGGTTCGGCTTGACGTGTTTTTTCACCATCATGACGCCCTCAACGAGGACGCGATTCTTTTCGGCGATAACTCGGAGAACGCGGCCCTGCTTGCCCTTGTCTTTGCCTGCGATTACTTCCACTTTGTCGTTACGCTTAATCTTGATGCCTGCCATAACTCTCTCCATCCTCGACGATCGTGTTACCGCGGAGTCGGACTCCGATAGAAAAATAGAAGCTTGCTAGATGACTTCGGGTGCAAGCGAGACGATCTTGAGAAACTTCTTCTCGCGAAGTTCGCGGGCAACTGGACCGAAAACGCGGGTGCCGACCGGCTCGTTGGCGTCGTTGATGACGACAGCGGCGTTCTGGTCGAAGCGGATATAGGTGCCGTCGCGGCGGCGATACTCTTTGCGGGTCCGGACGATGACTGCCTTGACGACTTTACCCTTCTTGACCGTGCCATCAGGAGAGGCTTCCTTGACGGCTGCGGTGACGACATCGCCCAGGCCGGCCTTCTTGCCAAGACCGCCACCGAGGGGCAGGATCACCTGCAACTTGCGCGCGCCCGAGTTATCGGCTACGTCAAGCATTGTTCTCATTTGTACTGACATCGTTCTTCTCCTGGCTATCTACAGCGGTAGTGCGGCCGGGGCTGATGCCCCAGGCTTGAAATTATTTAGCTTCGACGGCTGCTGCGGCCTTCTTGTCATCGGCGAGCGCGAGCGAAGAGCGGCGAACGATCTCCTCGAGCGACCAGCGCTTGAGCTTAGACAAGGGACGCGCCTCACGGATGCGGACGACATCGCCGACGCGGGCAGAGTTCTGCTCGTCGTGCGCGTAGAACTTCTTGTTCGACTTCATGACGCGCTTGTACTTGGGGTGCGCCTTGCGCATCTCGATCTCGACGACAATTGTCTTCTGCATCTTGGTCGAGACGACGAGGCCGACCTTCTCATTACGGCGTGAGGTCTGTGCTTCGGGAGTCGCAGCTGCTGTGGAGTTAGTGGTTGTGTCTGCCATGATTAGTCCTTCTTCGCTTTCTTGCGGGCGGTGCGAGTGCTCTTGGCCGGCGCAACATTAGCGACGACTGGGTTGGCAGCCTTTTCGGCCGCGAGAGTACGCTGACGTTCGACGGTCTTGATGCGCGCGATATCCAGCTTGAGGGTGCGCAGCTTCTTGATGCCGTCGTTGTTGCCGAGGCTCTTCTGGAAGCGAATGCGGAACAGCTGCTCGCCAGCCTTGGCCTGCTCGCTCTTGAGCTCGTCGTCACTGAGGTTGCGAATCTTATCGAATTCCATTGTCATTTTCCTTGACTGCTAAAGCTACTTGGCGGCTACTGTCGCCTTCACATCGTGGCGCTGAACAAAGCTGGTCTTGAGCGGGAGTTTGTGAGCCGCGAGACGCATGGCCTCTTTGGCGAGTTCCGGCGTAACGCCTTCCATCTCGAAGAGGATGCGGCCAGGACGGACGACACAGACCCAATGATCAGGAGCGCCCTTACCTTTACCCATACGAGTTTCTGCTGGCTTCTTGGTGATCGGCTTGTCAGGGAACAGACGGAGCCAGACCTTGCCGCCACGCTTGATGAAACGCGTCATCGCGATACGGCTTGCCTCGATTTGGCGATCGGTGATGTAACCACACTCCATGACCTTAAGGCCGTAGTCGCCGAACGAGAGATCGGAGCCGCGCCACGCCTTGCCGCACATGCGGCCGCGCTGCTGCTTGCGATACTTGACCTTCTTTGGCATCAACATAACAAAACCCTCTTCACTCTTTCGGGGATACGCTCCCCGGAAACTCCGGCTACGCCGGGAAAAACTCTAGGACGCGAACGCACCAGTTGTAATGCCCTGGTCGCGACGCTTCTTCTGCTCGTAGATGTCACCGCGATAGACCCAGGTCTTGACGCCGATGATGCCGTAGGTGGTGTGCGCCTCGGCGAAACCGTAGTCGATGTCGGCGCGCAGCGTGTGCAGCGGCAGACGACCTTGGAGATACCATTCGGAACGGGCGATCTCGTTTCCGTTGAGACGACCGGAGACGCGGACCTTGATTCCCTTGCAGCCAAAACGGAGCGCGGAGTCTACCGACTTGCGCATCGCGCGGCGGAAGCTGACACGTTTCTCGAGTTGAAGCGCGATGTTCTCGGCCACGAGCTGGGCATCGAGCTCAGGCTTATTTACTTCGAGGATATCGATGAAGACTTCGCGAGACGTACGCTTCTGAATGTCGGCCTTGAGCTTGTCGATCTCGGCGCCCTTGCGGCCGATGATGATGCCCGGACGCGCAGTGCGGATGATCAGGCGCAGCTTGTTGCCTGGACGCTCGACCTCGACCGAGCTGACGCCGGCGGCCTTCAGCTTTTCGCGCAGCTCAGCTTTGAGCTTGACGTCTTCGACGAGCAGTTTGTCGTAGCCGCGCTCTACGAACCAGCGTGACTTCCAAGGCTTGTTGATGCCGAGGCGCAACCCATACGGATGGACTTTCTGTCCCATAGCTTCCCTTTACTGTGTGCCCTCTCCGGTTGAGCCGGTAGGCGGTAGTGCAAAACTTTAAGTTTACAAGAAACCGACTTACTTCGCGGTCTTTTTCGCTGCGGGCTTCTTGGTGGCTGTCTTCTTTGCGGCCTTCTTCGCTGCGGGCTTCGCCGCAGTCTTGGTGGCTGCCTTCTTTGTCTTCTTCGTCGCAGCCGGGGCTGGAGTTGAGCCGGCGGCTGCGTTGCTGGCAGCGGCCGACTTCTTCTCAGCAACGGTGACGATGATGTGTGCAAGCCTGCGCTGGTAGCGGAACGCGCGGCCCATCGGGGCAGGGCGGATACGCTTCATGCGAGGACCTTCGTTAGCGATCGCAGTGCGGACGTAAAGGTTGTCGACATCAACATCGAGACCTTGCTCCTGCGAAACGTAGGTCGCGTTCTGGATTGCAGAACGGAGGACCTTTTCAACAATCGGCGCCATGCGCTTGGTGCTGAAGTGAACGGTGTTGAGCGCCTGCTCGACGCGAAGGCCCTTGATGAGATCCAGAACCAGCTTTACCTTCTGCGGGCTGGTACGCTGGAACTTCGCCTCTGCGCGGAACTCTCGGATTTTTTCTGCTGCAATAGCCATGATCTTCGTCCTTCAAAACTTTTGCTTCGCTGCCCCTTGCTGCGGGCTAACGGTGATACGGAGCTGCAATCGATCTGCCGAATTATTTGGGCTTCGCGGAGGTCTCGGCCGCACGCGCAGAGTGTCCCTTGAAGGTGCGGGTGGCCGAGAATTCGCCAAGCTTATGGCCAACCATATTCTCCGTCACATAAACCGGGATGAACTTGCGACCGTTGTGAACGGCAATGGTGTGGCCGACAAAGTCCGGGTGAATCGTGGACCGGCGGGACCAGGTGCGCAAAACCTTCTTATCGTTGATCTGGTTCATGCCCTCAATCTTCTTCATGAGGTGGCCGTCGATGAAAGGACCTTTTTTCGCTGAACGTGACATGTGTTGAACTCCGACTTTCTTTGTTGCGATGCTGGATACGACGAATCTCTTGCGTGCGAGACTTGGTTTTGCTCTTTACAGACTTACCGCTTATTACTTACTTCTACGCTTGACGATGAACACATCGGTCCGCTTGTTATTGCGGGTCTTGTATCCGCGAGTCGGCTGACCCCATGGAGTAACTGGGTGACGTCCGCCCGAGGTCTTACCTTCACCACCACCGTGCGGGTGATCGACTGGGTTCATCGAGACGCCGCGGTTGGAGGGGCGAATACCCTTCCAGCGATTGCGTCCAGCTTTGCCGACAGTCACGTTCTCATGGTCCGTGTTACCGACCTGGCCGATGGTCGCCATGCACTCGACGAGAACCTTGCGGGTCTCGCCCGAAGGCAGCTTGAGAAGAGCGTAGTCGCCTTCCTTGGCGATGAGCTGAACCTGGGCGCCAGCCGAGCGGGCCATCTGCGCACCCTTGCCAGGACGGAGTTCGATGTTATGAACCGTTGTACCTGCAGGTATATTTTTGAGCGGAAGAGCATTGCCAACGAGAATATCGGCATCAGGACCGCTCATGATGGACTGGCCAACGGTAAGACCGATCGGCTGAATGATGTAGCGCTTTTCACCGTCTGCGTAGTGAATCAGAGCGATGCGCGAGCTACGGTTCGGATCGTACTCGACCGTTGCGACAGTGCCGGGAATACCGTACTTGTCGCGCTTGAAGTCAATGAGGCGCAGCTTCTGCTTGTGGCCGCCGCCGTGATGGCGCATGGTGAGGCCGCCGGCGTTGTTACGCCCGCCGGTGCGCTGCTTGACTCCGAGCAACGGCTTGTGCGGCTTGTCCGTCGTGATGTCGTCGTTGACGAGCTTCGTCGCAAAGCGGAGTGATGGGGTAATCGGTCGAAATGATTTGATCGGCATCGTCTTTATTCCCTTGCCTGTGCGGCTGATTGCTCAACTGCACTTCGGTTCCTGAATTCTGTTGCTTGCGAAAGATCTCGCGTTAGAGGCTGTTGAGGTATTCCGGCATTTTTTCGCCATCCTTCAGGCGAACATAGGCCTTCTTCCAGTCGGGGCGATAGCCGGCAAACTTTCCACGGCGGCGCTCCTTGCCTTCGATGGTCGTAGTGCGAACACCGGTGACCTTGACCTTGAAGAGACTTTCAACAGCTTGCTTAACTTCGGTCTTGGTGGCCTTCAGAGCGACTTCGAACACGAGAGTGTTCTGCGTCTCCTTGACGGTCATGCCCTTCTCTGTAATGAGGGGGCGGCGAATGACGGTATAGAGGGTTGGCATTACGCAACCTCCTTCTGCGCAGCGGCTTTGCTGCGCTTGGACACAAACTTCTTGAGCGTCTCCTGCAAGGCCTCAATGGCATCCTTCGAGAAGACGGCGTGCTCGTAACGGAGCAGGTCGTAGGGGTGAACCTCGGAGCTGAGAACAAGTTCGACCCCGGCTAGATTTCGCGAACCGAGGTAGAGCTTCTCGTCAAGCTTGCGGCTGCTTTCAACCAGAAGGGTCGTCTTACCGGCCTCGAGCTTGTTGAGCGCTGTCCGGAAGAGCTTCGTCTTGGCCTCGGCGACCTCGAAGGAGTCGACGATTGTGAACTTGCCGTCAGCTATCTTCGCAGCGATGGCGGAGCGGAGTGCACCCATCAGCTTCTTCTGCGGGAAGGCGTACTCATAGCTTCGGGGCTTCGGTCCGTGGACTGTACCGCCTCCACGCCAAAGCGGGGTGCGGATAGATCCGACGCGCGCGCGACCGGTTCCCTTCTGCTTCCAAAGCTTCTTGCCGGCACCGGAGACCTGGTTGCGACTCTTTGTGGCAGCGGTTCCCTGACGAAGGGCAGCCCTGTAGTGCTTGACCGACTCCCAGAGGAGACCGTCGTTGATCTCTCCAGCGAATACCTCATCGGCGAGTTCAAATTCGCCAACCTTCTTTCCGCCGAGATTTACTACGTTGATGTTTGCCATCGTTCTTCTCTCTTTGCGCCCGCCATCGATGCGGCGGGCAAAAACTTTGTTTAGGAGGCTTACAAGTAGAGGCCTTCTCTTTTATTTTTCTTTACTTCTTTTTCGGTGCTGCCTTCTTCGAAGCCTTCAACGCATCCTTCGTTGCGGCACCGGCAAATCCACGACGCTCTCTCGGTGGGGCCTTTGCCTTGGAGATGAGCACGAAGCCGTCGCGTGGACCAGGTACTGCGCCTTCGACCATGATGAGGTTGTCCTCAAGATCGATGCCGCGAATGCGGAGATTGCGAACCGTAATCTGAGCGTGCCCCATGTGACCGGGCATGCGTTGGCCGGGAAATACGCGCGATGGAAACGAGGAGGCGCCGATCGAGCCCTGCACCTGGAACATGTGACCGTGCGACTTGGGACCACCGCCGAAACCGTGGCGACGGATGACACCTGCAAAACCGCGGCCTTTGGACGTTCCAATCACATCGACGAACTTTTCGTCATTGAAGATGTCGACCAGAACGCGGTCGCCAGCCTTGACTGCAACTGCCTCTTCCCCTTCAACCGGCTTGACGGCCTCAATCGCGACTTCCTTGATCATCTTGACTGGAGGAACATTCGACTTTGCAAAGTGGCCAGTCATGGCCTTGTTGACCTTGGATGCCTTGACGAAGTCGACATAGCCGATCTGGGCGGCGTCGTAGCCATCCTTCGCGAGCGTCTTGAGCTGAGTGATGACGCATGGGCCAGCCTTGAGCACGGTAACCGGGTGAATGTCACCGCGATCATCGAAGACCTGGGTCATGCCGATTTTTTTTCCGAGAATTCCGACTACTGACATTGGAGCTTCCTTTCCTCATCATGCTGGCCCTGAATGACTCAGCACTGCCGGGCTGAATTGCAAAAATCTAAGAACTTTCTATCGAAAGTTTCTTTACTTCTGAACCGTCTTGATCTCTACGTCCACGCCCGCCGGGAGATCGAGCTTCATTAGCGCGTCAACCGTCTGCTGGGTCGGCTCGAGAATGTCGATGAGCCTCTTGTGGGTGCGAATCTCGAATGCCTCGCGCGACTTCTTGTCGACGTGGGGCGAGCGGAGAACGCAATACTTGTTCTTCATGGTCGGTAGAGGAATGGGACCCGCGACCTGTGCTCCGGTGCGCTTTGCGGTCTCGACGATCTCTCCGGTGGAGGTGTCGAGGACGCGGTAGTCATATGCCTTCAACCGAATTCTGATTCTCTGTCCAGCCATTGTTTTTCTCTTTCTCGCTTCAAAGAACTGTTGGAGTAACTGCCGGTCATTTCGTGCTTACTTCCCAATGGTCCGGCAGCTCTCGTGAATCTTGAACAACTAAAACAAAAAAACAACTTACGAAACCTTCTTTACTTGATGATCTCGGAGATGGTTCCTGCACCGACGGTTCTGCCGCCCTCGCGGATGGCGAAGCGCAGGCCCTTTTCCATGGCGACTGGAGTGTGCAGCGTAATCTCCAGCTGGATGTTGTCGCCGGGCATGCACATCTCCGTGCCCGCAGGAAGCTTCGCCGAACCGGTAACGTCGGTCGTGCGGAAGTAGAACTGCGGACGGTAGCCGTTGAAGAACGGGGTGTGACGTCCGCCTTCTTCCTTCGAGAGCACATAGACCTCGCCCTTGAAGTCGGTGTGCGGCTTGATCGAACCCGGCTTGGCCAACACCATGCCGCGCTCTACGTCTTCCTTCGCGATGCCCCGGAGCAACAGCCCGGCGTTGTCGCCTGCCAGACCCTCATCCAGCTGCTTCTTGAACATCTCGACGCCGGTGACAACCGTCTTGCGGGTCTCGCGGAAGCCCACGATCTCGGACTCCTCGCCAACCTTCACCTTGCCGCGCTCGATACGGCCCGTAACCACGGTGCCGCGACCCGAGATCGAGAAGATGTCTTCGATCGGCATCAGGAACGGCTGGTCGATCGCGCGCTCCGGCTGCGGAACATACTTGTCCACCGCATCCATCAGCTCGTCGATCTTGGCCTCCCACTTGGCTTCGCCGTTGAGCGCGCCAAGGGCAGAGCCGCGGATGATCGGGGTATCGTCGCCAGGGTAGTCGTACTTCGACAACAGCTCGCGAACCTCCATCTCCACCAGCTCGATCAGCTCCTCGTCCTCAACCGCATCGCACTTGTTCAGGAACACCACGATGTACGGCACGCCAACCTGGCGGGCCAGAAGCACGTGCTCCTTGGTCTGGGGCATCGGACCGTCAGTGGCAGCAACCACCAGGATCGCGCCGTCCATCTGCGCTGCTCCGGTGATCATGTTCTTGATATAGTCCGCGTGGCCAGGGCAGTCGACGTGCGCGTAGTGCCGGTTCGGCGTCTCGTACTCCACGTGCGAGGTCGCAATCGTGATACCGCGCTCACGCTCTTCGGGAGCATTATCGATCGTGTCGAACGAACGAAACTTGTTGTTCGGGTTGTGCTTCGACAACACCTTCGTGATCGCGGCCGTCAGCGTCGTCTTGCCGTGATCGATGTGTCCGATCGTTCCGATGTTTACGTGCGGCTTTGACCGGTCAAACTTTTCCTTGCCCATGACTCTCTCCGTGTTTCAGTAACTTAAACTTCCAAATCAAACCGTTTCGCCTTGCGGCACCGAACTACTTCGTGTCCTTACCGTCTTTGCCCTGCACCTTGGCAATAATCTCTTCCGAGACCGACCGCGGCGCCTCTTCGTATTGCTTGAACTGCATGGAATAGTTAGCGCGACCCTGCGTAGACGATCGCATGTGCGTCGCGTAACCGAACATCGTGCTCAGCGGCACCGTGGCCCGGATCGCCTGCGTGGTGCCGACCATCTCCATGCCCTCGATACGACCGCGGCGAGAGTTCAGATCACCGATGATCGTTCCCATGTACTCTTCCGGAACCGTAACCTCGACGGACATGACTGGCTCGAGGAGAACCGGCTTCGCCTTGCGTGCCGCTTCCTTGAATGCCATGGAACCGGCAATCTTGAACGCCATTTCGTTCGAGTCGACGTCGTGATAGCTGCCGTCGTAAAGCGAAACCTTGACGTCGACCATTTCATAACCAGCCAGAACGCCACGCTGCATCGCATCCTGAATACCCTGATCGATCGGCTTGATGTATTCCTTCGGGATCGCGCCACCCTTGGTGTCGTTCGTAAACTCGTAACCCTTGCCAGGCTCGTTCGGGCTAATGCGAATCTTCGCGTGGCCGTAGTTACCTGAGCCGCCGGTCTGACGAATGTACTTGCCTTCAGCCTCAGCGTTCGAGCGAATGGTCTCGCGATAGTTGACCTGCGGCTTGCCGACGTTGGCTTCAACTTTGTACTCACGCATCATGCGATCAACGATGATCTCAAGGTGCAGTTCGCCCATGCCGGCGATGATCGTCTGGCCAGAGTCGATGTCAGTGCGGACGCGGAAGGTAGGATCTTCCTGCGCCAGCTTGGCGAGGGCCATACCCATCTTCTCCTGGTCAGCCTTCGTCTTCGGCTCCACGGCAACTTCAATAACGGGCGCCGGAAAGTCGATGGACTCAAGCACGATGGGGTGCTTGTCGGTGCAGATGGTGTCGCCAGTTACAAGATTCTTGAGACCGACCGCGGCGCAGATATCGCCCGCGAGAATCTCGGTGATCTCTTCACGCTTGTTGGCGTGCATCTTCAATAGACGGCCGATACGCTCCGTCTTACCAGTGCGAGGATTCAGAACCGAATCACCAGTCTTCAGCTGGCCGGAGTAGACGCGGATGAAGATCAGCTGACCGACGAATGGGTCAGTCATGATCTTGAAGCCTAGAGCGGAGAACGGCTCGGTGTCGTCCGCTTTACGGACAACCTCTTCTTCCATGTTGTCGGGGTTGTGGCCGATCATGGGAGGAATATCGAGCGGGCTGGGAAGATAGTCAACCACTGCATCGAGCAGAGTCTGTACGCCCTTGTTCTTGAAGGACGAGCCGCAGAGCACAGGGAAAATGTTCATTGCGATGGTGGCCTTGCGGATTCCAGCCTTGAGCTGCGCCTCAGTCGGCTCCTGCCCCTCGAGGAACAGGTGGAGAATCTCGTCGTCCGAGTCGGCCACGGCTTCGATCAGCGCATGACGGGCGGTCTTGGCTGTTTCGAGAAGATCCGCGGGAATCTCTTCGACTGAATACTCAGCGCCCATGGTCTCGTCGTGCCAATAGATGGCCTTCATGGTGACCAGGTCCACGACACCGGCAAACTTAGCTTCGGCGCCGATCTGAATATTGATGGGAACAGCACGCGCGCCAAGACGGTCGACGATGGTCGACGTCGCGTAGACGGCGTCGGCACCAGCTTTATCCATCTTGTTGATGAAGCAGATCCGGGGAACCTTGTACTTGTCAGCCTGACGCCAGACAGTCTCAGACTGTGGCTGCACGCCGGCGACTGCGTCAAAGCAGGCAACTGCGCCGTCGAGGACGCGAAGCGAACGCTCCACCTCAGCGGTAAAGTCCACGTGGCCGGGGGTGTCAATGATATTGATGCGGATGTTCTTCCAGGTGCAGGTGGTTGCGGCTGAGGTAATCGTGATGCCGCGCTCCTGCTCCTGCTCCATCCAGTCCATGGTCGCAGTGCCCTCATGCACCTCGCCGATACGGTGCGTGATGCCCGTATAGAAGAGGATGCGCTCGGTCGTCGTTGTCTTGCCGGCGTCGATGTGCGCCATGATTCCGATGTTCCGGCAACGATTCAGAGGTGTAGTGCGTGCCACGGTCTGTCTCTCATCTGCGAACATTCGCTCGCGGTAATAACAACGTTGTTGAATCCAAAATCCGTAAGGATAAAACCTTCACTGACGCGCTTTTCTTTACCAGCGGTAGTGCGCGAAGGCCTTGTTAGCTTCAGCCATACGGTGAACGTCTTCCTTCTTCTTCATCGCAGCGCCACGGCCATTGGCAGCATCGAGGAGCTCAGCCGTCAACTTCTCGACCATGCCCTTTTCGCCACGGGCGCGGCCGTAGGTAACGAGCCAGCGGATCGCGAGCGAGGTGCGGCGCTCGGGGAGAACTTCGATGGGAACTTGATAGTTCGCACCACCGACGCGACGACTCTTAACTTCGAGAAGCGGCTTGCAATTTTCGATCGCCTTCTTGAAGAGCTTGAGCGCTTCGTCGCCACCCTTCTGCTCGAGGTTAGTCATGGCGGTGTAGAAAATTCCTTGTGCGGTCGACTTCTTGCCGCCCCACATCATGGAGTTCACAAACTTGGTGACCAGGGTGGAGTTATAGACCGGGTCCGGGGAAACTTCACGCTTCGCGATGTAGCCTTTTCTTGGCATTGCTCTCTTCTTTCTCGTCTTCCCACAGCGCGGTGACTTCTCACGAGCTGTGCCTGGTTACGACCCCGTTATTCCGGGTCAAAATTTATTTGGCTGCTGCCTTCGGACGCTTCGCGCCATACTTTGACCGGCTCTGCTTGCGGTTGGCAACACCGACGGAGTCGAGTGTGCCGCGAACCACGTGGTAACGAACTCCCGGCAGATCCTTCACACGGCCACCGCGGATGAGCACAATCGAGTGCTCCTGCAGGTTGTGTCCGATGCCTGGGATATAGGTCGTGACTTCAATCCCATTGGTGAGACGAACGCGCGCGACCTTTCGGAGTGCCGAGTTCGGCTTCTTAGGCGTCTGAGTGTAAACGCGGGTACAGACGCCACGGCGCTGGGGCGAACCCTGAAGCGCGGGGCTGGCGGTCTTATAACGTGTGGGCGTGCGGCCCTGCTTGACGAGCTGATGGAACGTAGGCACTAGAACTCCTTAGTAATTGCGCGCAAAACCGTAAAACAAATCTCATGTCAGGCGCGCAGTGGGGTAAGGGCTTCGCTTTCTGCCGTACACGCAAAAAGATTGAGAACGCTGAAGCGTCTCTATTCCCCAAAACGGGGCGAAGTTCTTCCCTGCTGTTGCGTCTGTGAAGCGGTACAACAAGCCAGACGTAAACAGTCGACGGTGGTCGAGCGTCTTTCCCTGACATTCAAGGATGAGCCGACTCCGTTTCGCTGTCCCGGCCCGCATAGCCCATCCAAGGTGGAGGGTGTCGCAGGCACGATTGCGATGGGCCGCAGCTTACGACATTCAGATCCGATGAACCCATCTGATAACGAATGCCCTGCGGTGAATCTCTTATATCCAGTATAACGCAATCATTCTCTTCCCGTCTTGCGACGGGCGATCAGGCTGAATTGCGCGGGCTTTTCTCCACCCTGCCGTGCGCCAGGTCTCCCCGACGGCGCGGCCCGGATACTCGCGGAACCTTCTAACAATAGCAATCTCCGCGCCGTCCGTCAACTTTTTGGCCTCATTTTGCTTCTCCAAAGGCCAATTTGCACCGGCAGAGCTGCAAAGAGTGCGCGAAAGTTGGAGGCAAGTTCGCCATGCTAGGCTTTTGCCATGACTTGTGTTGGTCTTCGTGTCCGCTTCCTCTCCCTTACTCTCCTTGCCTCCACCTCACTTTTTACCTTTCAAAATGCTGCGCTCGCGCAAGCTGAGACAGCCGTTTCGACGCCAAAAGACGCTCGAATTGGCGCGTTGATTGAGACGCTGGGAAAGACCAGGACACCGAGTTCAGCGGCGATTTCACCGGACGGCACCACAGTAGCATGGGCTGTCCGAACCCGGGAGGGATCGCAGATTCATCTGACCGACGTCGCAAATCCGGATCCCGCAACGGAAAAGATCGTTGGGACAGGGTCGAGCGCAATGAACTGCGGAAGTTCGGAACCGAAGTGGTCGCCGAACGGCGCATGGCTGGCGTTCGTGTCGGATTGCACCGCGAACGCCGACAAGTCAGGACAGGACCAGGTGTTTGTCTGGTCCAAAAAGACCGGCGAGTCGAAGCAGTTGACGCAGCTGACAGGAAATATTGATTCGCTCGAGTGGTCGCCGGACGGCAAAGCGATCGCGTTTCTCTTTGTTCAGAACGCCACGCGAAGCGCCGGGGCCTTGGCAGCGATGAAGCCATGGGCCGGTGTCATCGGTGAAGACGGTATCGAGATTCAACGAGTAGGCGTGGTGAATGTTGCGAGCAGGTCGTTCTCACAGGTAACCCCGGCAACCCTGCATGTCTATGAGTTCGGATGGTCGCCTGACTCTACACATCTGGTCTACGTGGCGGCAAATCCGCCGGGAGAGAACAACTGGTGGGTGGCGCAACTCTATACCTCCGATATAGCTGACGGGCAGCCAAAATCAATTCTTGACCCGACAAGGGTGTCAGGGTCACTCCACGGACTACAGATTGCCGTTCCACGCTGGTCACCCGACGGAAGCCAGATTGCTTTCATTGGTGGGTTGATGAGCGATCAAGGGTCAACTGGCGGGGATATCTATTTGATCCCATCAACCGGAGGTGAGCCGAGGAATGTAACACCTGGTCGAGCAGCATCGGTCGCTTTCATAGGATGGATGAGCCCACAAGTCATCGGCATTGCAGAGCATGTCGGTGGTACTAGTCACCTCACTGCTCTCGATTTGAGCTCTGGCAAAGACCTGCCTCAAGCCAACGCCACCTTCCCAGAGTCGATCGGAGCAGGAGGGCTGGTCATGAGCGTCTCTGTCTCGAACGAGCACACGATTGCCTTGATTCGCAGTTCATTTGAAAAGGCTCCCGAGGTTTGGGCGGGACCGCCTCACGCGATGAAGCAGATTACTCACCTGAATGATGGGATAAAGCCCGAATGGGGCAAGACCGAAAACATCGAATGGACTAACGGCGGCTTCAAGGTGCAGGGATGGCTGTTGTATCCCGCGAACTACGACCCAGCAAAGAAATACCCATTGCTGGTGAGCGTGCATGGTGGGCCATCGAGTGCCGTCACGCCACGCTGGCCCGGTGTGGGATATGGAGGGGTACCATTCTCCGCGCTCGGATACTTTGTCTTTATGCCGAATCCACGTGGCAGCTATGGCCAGGGGGAGAAGTTCACTCAGGCGAATATCAAGGATTTCGGCTATGGCGACTTGCAGGACATTCTGACTGGGATGGATGCGCTGGAGAAGCGCTTCCCTATCGATAAGAATCGAGAGGGGCTAACTGGCTGGAGCTATGGCGGATTCATGACCATGTTCGGAGTAACGCAGACGACACGATTCAAAGCGGCCGTGGCTGGCGCGGGCATCAGCGACTGGAAGAGCTACTACGGGGAGAACTCGATTGACCAATGGATGGTGCCTTTCTTCGGCAAGACCGTATATGACGACCCGACCGTCTATGCAAAGAGCTCTGCGATCGAATACATCAAGAACGTGAAAACTCCTACGCTTGTTGTAGTCGGCGATCGCGACGGCGAGTGTCCAGCTCCGCAGAGCTTCGAGTTCTGGCATGCGCTGCGTGCCGAAGGCGTGAAGACACAGTTAGTGATATACCCAAATGAAGGACATGGGTTCCGCGATGCAGGACATCGAAGGGACGTTCTGGAGCGGGCGCTCAACTGGTTCGAGACGGAGATGCCCGCGAAGTAAAGTGCCATCCAGTTCTCGGCGTCAGATGTTCCTGAAGAGCACTCCTGGCAGGATGCGAAACGTTGATTGGATCGTCCAATCCACATCCGGACGATTTGCTTCCGGTGTTCGCAGCTTTTACACTAATGGTTCGGCTATCCAGCAGTTGCGGTGAGACCGTTCAGCTTAAGTTCGAGTTGGACGGGGAGGTTCAATGCGTCGGTTTGTCACTCTAGCAGTTCTGTTACTTTTCACGATCCCTTTTGGCGTCTCGATCTCGGGCTGTTCGAAGAAATCACCAACGATCTATTGCAGTGGCGCTGACTCCGGCATCCCCGTGGGTCAGGTCACCACCATCACTTTGAACCCCGAGATATTTGGTATCTCTTTGAATTTTTCGCAGATCGGCCAAGTCGGAACTCCGGTAGCGACCGACTGCAAAGGCACAACCGAGAGTGTGTCGAAGTACACCTATGGGACGTTTCTTGCTGACGGAACCCCAGACATGACCATCGCCGACGTTGAGCCTACCAACGGCAGACTGTGCGCGGGCACGTGGAACAGAAACACCGGCGGCGGCATTGCGGACTTCACCACCTGCAACCCAACTTACAAGACTGGAACCGTGTATGTCGTTGCCAGCGGATCAGGAGCAAGCAGCAATCCACTGCCGATCTTTGTTCATCCTGTGGTGACAAGTGTGGTGCTGGGACCGCTATCGACTGACTGTGTCAATGATCCAGCAACCAACTGCAGCCCTGCTGCGTTCACAACCCAGACGACAAGCTGCACCGTCATGGCAAACGGCTGCTGCACGACGCCCGTGACCACAACGGCGGCATTTGCTTCGCAGAACAGCTGCGCATCGCAGGGAACCACGGGACAATTGGCGGCGCGCGTCTATCAGAATGCGTCTCAGACGCCGGCCAACAACATTAGTTGCCAGGTCGGCCACCTTTCCTACACAGCGCAGACGCCTGCGGTCGTTTCGATCGACCAGAACGGCATCGCTACCGCGCAGAAGCCCGGATCGACCGTGATCACGGCGAATATTTCTAACGCGGGAAGCTCGGCGGGATTCTTTTCGACATGTCCGCCAACGACGATTTCATTGTGCATTCCGAGTGGAAACCAATGTGTTCCCAGCCTCTCCGTAAATCCGAACAACACGCAGCCGATCACTTCGCTGGTGATGGACAAGAACGGCACCGTCCTAACGGGTGTTGCTTTGGAGTTTGAGTCAACCACACCCACCACGATTCCGGCGGCCACAGCGGGAACGGTGACCCCGACCTTTCCAGGTTCTGCGGCAATTACGGCGGTGTGTCAGCCACCAAGCTGCAATCCCTCACCGTTCAATCAAATCGGCTTATTCGGCAACGGCAAGCCTGTGACCTCCAACCCAGTCACCATTACAGCGCCCGGCACCAACAGTACGAACCTGTACATTGCGAGCACAAACTCTCGCTACCTGGTGCCGGTCGACTTTACGCAGCCTCAATTAGGTAATCCAGTACAACTCCCATACGTGCCGAACTCGATGGTCATCAGCGATGATGGAAGTTCGATCTACATGGGCAGTTCGTTCGAACTCATGACGTTCAACGCGCTATCGAACACGTTGACCGCACAGGATGTTTCGGTCAGTGGAACCGTGCTTGCGGTGTCACCTGACGGCACAACGCTGATCATGACCGATCCCATACGTCAGTTCGTGTATCTCTACAGCACCAGTGGAACGGCTGGCGTTCAGAGCCAGTATGGTGGCGTTGCAACCCATGCGGCATTTTCGCCGGACAGCCAGACCGTCTATATCACTCTGGGCGACTATAACGCGTCGACCGGCGTGATTACACCGAACAATCAACTACTCGTCCACTCCCAATTCACGGGCTGGTACACGACGACGTCTTCGCAGCCGACGACAGACGTTACGATTGGAGTTCCGAGCGTAGGAGCGTTTTTCAGTGGAAATCCAACAACAGCGCGGTCCTACTGCCCAGTGACGACCACCACAACGACCGGCGGACAAGCTACGACTTCGTCGACGACGACTAACATCTTCTATCCCGATGCAGGCGTAATTGCACCGGCGACGGACATGCTAGCGGCGACCAACGATGGTCTGCACGTTCTGGGGTCTACGCCAACGACGTTCACCGACCTGGCGATTTCATCTGGGCTTCCAATCAACAACTGCCCGTTACCGGATGGAACTCCAGTAAAGTTCAACACCAGCGTGGCGTTCACCGGCACCCTGCCAGCAACTGCGACCGCAATTACAGGCGTCTTTCCGACTTCCGATTCGAAGATCGCCTTCGTGACGTATACGGGCACCGGCGGCGTGGTTCCGAGTTATACGCCGCAGGCCGGCGCAGCGGGAACGTTGGCAACCATTCCCCTTTCGACCGCTCTGGGAACACCGATTGCACCCGTGGCCGGTGTGGTCAGCGCAGACAACCAGACGTTCTACGCAGGAACTACCGGCGATAACGCTGTTCACCTGATCACGAAACAGGCAAACGGCACCTACCAGGACGTCACGAAACCGCTCGCCCCGAAACTACCGGACGCGAACGGGAACATCGTTGCGCCAAATCTGCTGGTCCAGAAGCCACGGAAGGCGACCAACTAGTTTCGCCGGATATTGCGGACAAAAGCCCTCTCAACCGAGAGGGTTTTGTTTTCTGGAAATGCCTCACTCGTTCTCGCGACTAAATAAGCGAGAATACGACGGCCAGCAACAACATTTGAGATGCCAATCTGAATTCTTTTTGCCACATGAAGTCTGCCGGTTGACGAAGAATCGTCTGCGCTGTCGGGAAGGGCAGTTTGCGCTTTGAGTCCAAAGAGTCTTAGTATCGAATTCCCCTCCCTGAGCAGCACCCAGCTGTGCGCAACACGACTCCTCTGAGGGCCGTCAGAGGCTTCGAGTCCATTCGAAAAAATCGGGGGTAAGAGATGAGCCCTTACTGTTCGAACGACCCTGCTGCGATGATCCGCAGGCCTTCCCTCCTGCCGAAGTTGGGCGTTGCCGTAGTGCTGCTTGTCGCCATAACGACACTCGCCGCCGCGCAGGACCTCACAATCGGCGTGACCTATGTCTGCAGTGGCGAAAAGATGTTCATCGAAAACTGCAACATGCGAGATACCTCCGACGCGTCTACCTGCATGGTCGGGCATCCGGACCACATCCTGCCGAACGGAATGATGCAGTACACGACCATGACGCGGGGCGCATTGAAGAAGCTCTTCCCGACATGCACTCAGCCATCGGCGAAGGAACTCGCCGCAGCAGCGGCTTTCAAGAAGAAGCAGCAGGAACTCTACGACGCGAATGTGGCGAAGGCCAATCCCCCAGCCAACAACCAGATGAACCAGTCAGGCGCCGGGAGACCGCAGGGCATGGGATCCGGCATGCCACCTCCACCTAAGAACGCCGAGGAACGCGAGATGCGTCGCTGCGTCAGTTCGGGACGGCTTCCGGCCAGCTGTACCGGGAATCAGCTGTTGGGCGCCTTTGGCCAGATGCTCAACTCGGTCGCATCTCAGGTCGCTCCGGGCTTAATCAAGGACGGCCCCTCAACCGGACCCACCATGGCCGGAGTCTTCGTCGGGCCCGGCAACTGGCGACTCGACTTCATCGACGGCGGTGTCCTCGTCAACTGCTCCTTCCTCTCGCCCAATCAAGAGCCGTACTCCGTCGACTTCAAAGGCGGCCGCGCCGTCCTCACAATCAACACCACCCCCAAGCCTCTCGTCCTCACCTACCATGCCGATAACACCATCACCGGACCGCCGGGCCCCGTCACGATCGACGGAGTAGTCGCCGCCGGCTACACCGCTGGCAGCTCCACACCCGGCCACACCGAAACCTCACAGACCACCACCCACGAAACCGTCAATCAGAGCCAGACCGGCATGTACGGCCAATCCCAGCTCACCTACCAGGGCAACGGCACCTACGACGCCGCCACCACCCACACCAACAGCACCTACGTCCCCGGCACATCCACACCCGGCTACACCAACTTCGCCCCTAAACGCGCCACCTGCTCCGCCATCAACCTCTCCACCAAGGGCGCCAGCGTGGGCATCCAGACCATGCAGACCGATCTCCTTAAAAACATGTTCGGCGGGGATAAAGGACCACCCACGCCTCCCGGCATCCGTATGAAGGGCATCTACGCCGCTTCCACGGGCTTCAGCGTCGAGTTCTATCCCGGAGTCTGCAATTCTCGGCTGCGGTCCCGACGCTGCGCGCGCCTACCCTTATACCGTCGTGGCAGACGGAAGCAAAGCTGCGGTCAAGATCGACGCGCCCGATCACCCGCTCACTCTTGCCTTCAACTCCGACGGTTCGCTCGACCCTGGCGGCTCCGGTCCGTACCAGGTTCATGGGCGCATCGTCACGGGGCAGAACGACAACGACGACTTCACCTTCGCCCCAATGGAGCAGACCTGCAACCTTGCCGTTCTGACTCCGGCGAAGGCGATTCCTTCGGGCGGAGGGACTGCGGCAACAGCAATTGCTTCTGCAGGAAATAGTCCACCAGCCACACCCGGCACGGCTACATACAACGGCGGAGGCACTCTCTCTGTTCCCGGTGCCACCCTCGGCAACGCTACCCTGTCGATCATCTCCGGATTTCCGGCGCAGCCGGGAGTGCCGAATCCTCTCGCAGGGCGTCCGTACACATTACTGCGCGATAGCTTTGCAAACATTGTGGCGAAAGCAGGCGTTTCCGTCCCAGCGGGAACGTCACCTTATAAGGCGCTGGGCATGGCCTGCGGAAATCACACGCCGGATTGCCAAAAGATCATGGACGCGATCAAGGCAAGTGCGGCGTCCGCGGTACGGGCCGACGCGAGTGGCAGCGGAACGTTTCCAGGTGTCCAGCCGGGAACGTATTACCTGATGATCTCGTCGCGGTATAACAACCAGAACCTTGTCTGGGGTCAGCCGGTTCAGCTCAAGGACGGACCGAACTCAATGACTCTCAATCAAAACAATGCTGTTCCGTTGAATTGACGGTGGCTTTACAGAGTCTTTTTCGGGGTTCCAGTCACCTTTTTTGACACAAGCCGACTTCGCCGTACCATCCCGACAAGTTAGCGGATGGGGAATTTTCAGGTGTCTTGATAAGTGATGCTCACAGTCGCTAGACCGGCGGTCACGCTGGTCTCAACGCCGTCAGAGCCCTCGAAGTTAACCTGTGCTGCTTTTCCGAGGTCGACGCCGACATTCGCCTCTGGAGGAGCGTCGTTGACGTCGCATGCGCCAGCGCTGCGGAACGTTACGCTGGAGAAACTAGGCATCGTTTCACTCCCGCATTCCATAATCCACTCTGCGCTATCCCCTGCGAACGATGCGCCAGTCGGAGGGCTCAGGGCAAGATTGCAGATAGGCTTGCCACTTGTAACGTCCGTGAGCATGACGCCACCAAAATGATAAGGGCCAGCCGGAGGGAGAGGATTAGCGATGTCGTCGTCCTGGTGCCTGACATATTGGACAATGGCGCTGATCTCATCTCCGGGATGCACTGTCGGAGATGTGATATTGACGGGGTAGACATAGGGAAACTGATCCGAGACTGACAGATCCGTCACAAACCACTCGTACCACGCATAGTATGTAGGTCGGGATTCCCTTTGACTACGAGGAGTCCAGACGTTTTGTGATATCCCTGTCTGCAACACGTCGGTGGTAGTGGTTCCGGGTATCAGGCCTCCGGCTCCGTCCAGACCTACCCAGGATGAAGATTGCCAAACCTTACTTGGACCGGCTGGGGTGTTTGGTTTCGAAACGCTTGGTATCTGCCATTGCCCCATGGCGCCTACCCATTGGCCCATGACCACGACGCCGCTCCAACTGAAGCTCGTATACGAACCGTCGGTATGACGGCGCCCTCCTTTCAAGTTATGCGGGGTGTCCTTGGTAACTTCAAAAACGGGTGGGACGAAGTTCTCTTCCGTCCAGATTTCGGTCACGTATCGATGCCACATTGCGAAGAGTCGTGGCTCTCGGTCAGGATCGGGGCGCCGCATCCATACTCCATGCTTCATCAGCGTTCCTCGATCCGCCTTTGTGAGATCCGTGCCCTTAGGAGGAGGAACAAAACTGTGAACGCCGTTCAAGTTGGTTGGGATGAGGTTGAAGGGAAGTTTCTGTTCGGCTTTCGCGTTCTGTACTCACGTTTCGGCTCCTGACAATTAAATTTGACGGAGTTGGCTCTATCGAGTGGGATCAGCATACTCCTGATCGCCTTAGTGGCGCCGATCAGACCGCCAACTACTCAAGAAGTCAGAGAGACATCTGGAAACGCGCTTTCGGTTGATTGATACGGGGATCGTTGGCCTTCATTGGATTTGGTAGGTGTGGGTGCCGCTGCCTACGTTTTCAGTTTTGCCATCAGGCAGCGTGATCGTGGCTGTGGTGTTTGGTGGTGTGACGACGGTGAATTTGTGGTTAGTGCTGGTCCAGTCCGTGGTGACGAGACCGTAGGCGGAGTCGTACTCAGTGTGAAGCGTCGGAAGTGTGGGGCTGACTTGCGGCTTGATGGTGAGGTGATGGAAGCCGGGGCCCGATGGGTCAGTGTCGATGCCTGCGGCTCGACGGAATACCCAGGCCATGACGGAACCGAAGGCGTAGTGGTTGTACGAGTTCATGGAAGGGTCGCCCGTATCGCCGTTCCAGCGTTCCCACCAGGTAGTGGCACCTTTGCGCGACCATGTATCCCCAGAGGGGTAGGTGTCCTGCAGGAGGAGTTTGAAGGCGACGTCGGAACGGTGGTTATCGTCGAGGACAAACATGAGGAACGGTGTGCCGAGGAAGCCGGTCGTGAGATGGTTGTTGTGGGCCTCAATGTCTTTGACGAGGCGATCCGTCATGTTGGCGCGTAGATCCTCAGGAGCAATGCCGGAGTAGAGAGTGACGACGTAGGCGCTTTGGGTGTTTCCGGTGACGGTGCCGTCGGGTTGGAGGTAGGTCTTGCGGTAGGCGTCGGCGATGTGGTCGTAGAGCGTTTGATATTTTTCGGCGTCGTCTTTGCGGCCGAGGGCGAGAGACATCTCTTTCATGTCGCGGGCGATGATTGCCCAGTAGGCGGTGGCGATTAAATCTTTGGGTGTGTTCTGATCGGGAGCCAGCCAGTCGGCGTAGTTATTTCCGAGTTTATTGCGGCGGAGGTAGTCGGGGTTACTTGTGAGAATGAAGTCCATATAGCGTTGCATATTGGACCAGGAGTCTTCGAGCAGGGTCTTGTCGCCGTACTGGAGCCACGCGGCGTACGGGACGAGGATGCCGGCATCGGCCCAGCCGGGAGCGCCTTCTTGTGGCCCGAGCAGGTTAGGCGAAACATCCGTGAAGGCGTTGTCGGCTGTCTGGGCATCGTCAATGTCGAGCATGAACTTGCGGGTGAAGCTGGCGATGTCGAAGTTGTAGGTGCCAGTGCGCCAGAAGACACCAGCGTCGCCCATCCACCCAAGGCGCTCGTCGCGCTGAGGGCAGTCGGTGGGGATGGAGAGAAAGTTGCCGCGCTGACCCCAGATGCCAAGCTGGCCCATCTTGTTGAGGAGTATCGCTGGAACTCTGGAAGCGGATGGAAGGGGTGGCCGGGAGGCTGTCGTAGACGAGGCCTTCGATGCTGGCCGTAGTAGGGACGCCGGGATAGCCCGAGAGTTCGACGTAGCGGAAGCCGTGGAAGGTAAACGCGGGAGTGTAGGTCTCGTCGCCATTTCCAGAGACGATATAGGTATCAGTCACCGTCGCGTTGCGGAGGTTTTCAGTATAGATGCTGCCGTCAGGGTTGAGGCGTTCCGCGAAACGCATCTGCACAAGCGTGCCACGAGGACCGCGGACATGGAGAACAATGTTGCCCACCATGTTCTGACCCATGTCGTAGACGACCGGATGCGCCGAGTTAGCGGGGTTCATCGCAACGGGGTGAAGCGTGTTGGATACCGCGATGGAGAGGTTCGGTTGAGCAGTGAGTTTTACTTCGGGAGACACTTCGGCAGTGATTGCCGGAGTCCAGTTCGTTGCTGTGAAGTGTGGCCCGGACCAGCCTTTGGTCTCGAGGCGCGCGTCGTAGACCTCGCCGGCGTAGATCTCGGAGAAGAGCGTCGGAGCCGAGGCGGTCTGCCACGTTTCGTCGGTGTCGATGGTCTTGTGACTGCCGTCGGCCAGGGTGACGTCGAGTTGTGCTCGGAGGGCATCGGGACCGGAGTATTCACGTGTGCCAGCCCAGGTCATTGGAGACCCATGCCACCCAGCCGCCCAGGACGGCAGCAATCGTATTGTCGCCGTTGCTGAGCATCGCGGTAACGTCATAGGTCTGGTAGAGGACGCGTTTGTGGAAGTCGGTCCAGCCGGGATTGAGGAGGGTTTGCGGCGCAATGGGTTTGCCGTTGAGGAAGGCCTGGTATGCGCCGAGAGCCGTGATAGTAAGCCGGGCGGATTTGATCGCATTGGCGAGGGTGAAGTCTTTACGGAGGAGTGCAGCATCAGTCGCGATACGGCTGGGACCGGGGACCGCAGAGCGGCGGTCGGTGCCCAGGGATAACGGCGTTGCGAGCGGGCCAACGACTTGTGCGGGTTGCCATGCTTTGCCCATATCTGCGCGGGCTTGCCAGCTACTGTCGCTGGGGATACGGCGCTCGGTGCCGTCTTGAGCGGTGATGCGAAGAGAGGCGGCGAAGGCGGACGGCTCAGAAGTCGCCGGAGCCTTCGCCCGGGCGAGATCACTCGGACGAGGATCTCGTTGTCTCCGGCTTTGAGGAGAGGGCCGATCTCCTCCCAGTCGAACGCGCTCCATGCGTTGTGTTGTCCGGTGACGTTGCCGTTGACCCTTGCCACATAGCTGCCCGGACTGACGACATGCAGACTGGCGCGCATCGGCGTTGCGTCCAGATGGATGGAGTATCGAAATTCCGCGGTAGTGCCGGAGGGGACTCTTTGTGCGTCGGTATCGGCGAGCCAGAGCCAGCGAACGGCAGCTAACTCTTCGTCGGCGGCTGGGTCAGCGCGGCGAATCCACTTCGCGCTCCAATCGGAAGAGGAGAGCAGTCCGGTTTCGAACCATGCGGGAGAGGAGGTAGTTTTTTTGTTCTTGCCATCCCACACGCGGACGGCCCAGAGGTAGCGGGTTTGCGATTTTAGAGCAGGTCCCCCGTAGACGATGTTGATCGAATCGGAGGAGGCAACGCGACCGGAGTCCCAAATATCGGCTTTGCCCGGAGCTCAGATTTTTTTCGCTGGTGGCTACAAGAACTTCATAGGCCGATTGCGTCCAGTTTGCCGACTTGGCGTCACTCTGCCAGGCGAACTGCGGCTTTTGCGTGTCGATGCCAACGGGGTTCGTCATCTGGTCGGTTCGCAGGTGGACCGGCGATGCAGCGGCAGCAAGCGTGATGAGAGAGAGCGATGCGAGAAGAGACTGGATCGAATGAGAGTACTAACAGGAAGGGAAAAATGCATGCATCGGCTCCGGTCCGGATTCGTGGGACAGAGCGAATGATACCGGAATGTATTCAAAGGAAGAGTCTAAGAACAGGCTCAGGCTAGAGGTTTTAGCTCGCCGAAGACGGTTGGAATCAGTTCGGATACAGTTGGGTGGATGTGTACGGCGCGCTGGATGTTGGTAAAGGGTTTCTTGGCGTACATCGTGTCGATGATGCAGTGAACGGCTTCATCGCCGCCGGTTCCAAGGATAGAGGCTCCTGAGGATTTGCTTTGTTTCTGCGTCGACAAGAACTTTCATGAACCCTTCGGTCTCGCCTTTCTCGTAGGCGCGGCCGACCTTGGTCATGGGACGGGTGCCGATCAGTGCGGGCTTGCCGGATTCGCGGACTTCGGTCTCGGTGAGGCCAACTCGGCCTAAGGGCGGGTCAGTGAAGAGGCCGTAACAAGGGATGCGGTCAGAGACACGGCGAGGATCGTTGTCGAGCAGATTGGCGGCCACGATCTCGTAGTCGTTGTAGGCGGTGTGGGTGAAGGCGCCGCGTCCGTTGCAGTCTCCGATGGCCCAGATGCCGGGTACGTTTGTGCGTAGTTGGTCATCTACGGTGATGTAGCCGTGCTTGTCGCGCGATGCCGGCTTTTTCGAGACCAAGGTCGTCGGTGTTGGGACGGCGCCCAACGGCGAGCAGGACGTGAGAGCCGACACTTTCGGTGGGGTCGTCAGTGCAGTCAACATAACGGCGATGTCGTTGCCGCGCGGCTCAAAGTGGATGCACTCTGCGCTGGTCCGGACATGGATTCCCTCTTTTTCGAGGAAGGACCTGATGGAGGCGGAGACGTCTTCGTCCTCGCGCGAGACAAGGCGAGGGTGCTTTTCGATGATGGTGACTTCACTGCCAAACCGGCGAAATATCTGGCCGAATTCGAGGCCGACGTAGCTGCCACCGACGATGACGAGGTGCCGCGGAAGTGTGTCGAGTTCGAGGATGCCGACGTTGTCGAGCCAGGGGACCGTCGACACCGGAAAATCCGGTATGACTGCGCGACCGCCGACGTTGATAAATATCTCGTCGGCAGAGATAAGGTCGTCGCCTACGCGAATTTCTTTTGCAGACTCGAAGCGTGCGTGCTGGGCGAAAACCGTGCAATTCTCCATGCCTCGCAGCCAGCTCTCGACGCTATCGCGGGACTTGGCGACGATCTTGTCTTTGCGCGCCTTGACGGCCTTCATGTCGACCGAGACGGCACCCGGGACGGTCACTCCGTAGTATGCTGCGGTGCGGGCCTTCTGCGCGACGTAGGCGCTGGCGACGAGAGCTTTCGTCGGCGTGCAACCGGTGTTCACGCAGGTGCCCCCGAAGAGCTTGCGTTCGATGAACGCGACGGTGCGGCCCGATTGCGTGAGGCGGCCAGCGAGTGCTGGGCCGGCCTGACCGGCCCCGATGATGATGGAATCGAATTTGGCCATTAGACGCGTGACACGATGAAGAGAGCGCCGAAGATGGCAATCAGATCTTCGAGGAGTGCGACGGGAAGATCTTTGCCGGCGACCTTTGCCAGCGCACCTCGGACTGCAGAGCCGCCGAGAGTGCCCGCAACCGCGCCGATCGCGCCGGCGATGAGTCCGCCGATCAGGGAATCGCGTGACGCTCCCAACACAGCCCCGGAGAAGGCTCCCGTAACGACGCGGGTGATGAACTGTGGAGGAACCTTGCGGCTGGGCGTCTTCGGTAGCTTGTCGTTGACGAGTTCTCCCAGCGCAAGGAAGCTCAGGATGTAGCGCGTAATCGGAGAGCTCATGAAGTTGAGAGAGCTACCCGCGAGACTAAACCAGCCCAGGCCGGCGCCCCAGGCACGATTGTGGGGGCCATCAAGGCACGAAGCCCGGCAATAACACCGATCAGAAATGCGTAGACGAGGATAGTCAAAAGGGTCTCCTTGTAACGTCACTTTACGAGTGTCAGATTAAGCTAACGTGTACGGCGCTATGGCGCAACCTTGCCCGCTGATTATGAGAGCCGCTTCTTCAGCAGGTCCCGCGCGATCGCGTCGAGTACGCCATTGAGAAAGTGGATCGACTCGGGTGCAGCATAGCGCCGGCCGATCTCGAGCGTCTCGTTAATGATGATCGCCGCAGGAGTATTTGGGAAGCCGATCATCTCGGCCACGGCGGCACGGATCAGATTGCGGTCCACCACCGGCCATCCGCTCCATGCGCCAGTTCTGCGCATGCGCTTCGATCAGCGCGTCGATCTCTTCCTGGCGAGTCGTTGCGATGCGATACAGATCTTCGGCGAAGCCACTTGGTCTCGGCGTCGACATCTTCCACCGAGGCCCAGAACAGCTTCCGAACCTCCTCGGGAGTCTGTTTGCCGAGGTCGCCCTGAAAGAACATCTGCATAGTGAGTTCGCGGGACTTGCGGCGAGTGCCCATTATTTTTTTACCTGCCGTTCTGTGCCGCGAGCTTGCGCTGGATCGAGACCATCTCAATCGCTGCGATGGCGGCCTCGAACCCTTTATTGCCCGCCTTGAGACCGGCCCGGTCGAGCGCCTGCTCCAGCGTCTCGCAGGTCAGCACGCCAAAGGCATGGGGAACACCGGTCTCCTGCTGCGACTGGCCAATCCCCCGCGCCACCTCGTTGTAGATCGCCTCGTAGTGGGCCGTTTCGCCACGAAGCAGGCACCCCAGCGTAATAATCGCATCGAACTTCTTCGTCTCCGCCAGCGTGCGCGCAGCCGAAGGAACCTCCCACGCACCCGGAACGCGAACAATCTCAATATCGCCCTCGCGGCACCGCTGCGATGCAGCGCATCCAGAGAGCCCTGCAGCAGACGGTCGGTAATCACCGTATTCCAGCGAGTCGTCACAACGGCAAACCGCATATTCGGCGGCGCTCAGATCGCCTTCAATGGCCTCGGCAGGTCGTGGAGCGGATTCTCCGACTGCCAGAAGCCCACCTTCAGGTCCGGCCGTCAATCTGCACGGTGAACAGGCGGCTGTTCCAATGCGTCAGCTCTGTCGCCGACAGAATTCCGCAATCTCCTCGGTGCGATAGTTGGCGAGCATCCACTTCTCCACGAGCGATGAAGTGATCGAGCTGCGTGACTTCGACCAGAACGGGGGAACCGCAGGCGGCCCTTCCCGTGACGAACTCAAATTGCCAACCGGCGCGAGGAAGGCCGCACCGCGGCCCTGCGCGTCCTGCCAGCCCTTGCCCTGCTCAAAGCCAAGCGCGGAAACAGGCTGGTGAGACGGTCGAACTCAGCGACCTCGCGCCCCGAGGCAATGGCGCTCACAAGCGTAATTCCCTTAATCATAGATTCGATTGTATCGTCTGGGAGAGCTCACAAGCTTGCTTTAGCCGCTGCGAAGGGAGATGTCCGTGAACTACGAGACGCTGCTGTACGAGGTCAAGGATCAGATAGCGCGCGTCACGCTGAACCGGCCTCAGGTGCTGAACGCGCTGAACGCCCAGGTCTTCGACGAACTGGAGGCGGTCTTCATCGCGCTCGCGACGGATCATGCCGTGCGGGTCATCCTTCTGACCGGCGCCGGCGAAAAGGCGTTCGCGGCAGGCGCAGACATCAACGAACTCGCCGCGAACCGATTCCGCGCCGGGGAGGCGAAAGCTCGCCGGGGCCAGGACGTATTTCGCCTTATCGAGACCTGCGGTAAGCCTGTCATCGCCTGTATCAACGGCTTCGCGCTCGGTGGCGGCTGCGAGCTGGCAATGGCCTGCACCATGCGCCTCGCCAGCGAAACCGCTCGACTCGGGCAGCCCGAAGTAAAACTCGGCCTCATCCCGGGATACGGTGGAACCCAGCGCCTTCCCCGGCTCGTCGGGCAGCCCATGGCGCTGAAGCTATTGCTGACCGGGGAGATGATCGGCGCGCCAGAGGCACTGCGGATCGGACTGGTCGACGAAGTCGTTCCCGCCGAGCGGTTAATGGAACGCGCAGAAGCACTGGCCCAAACAATCGTCGGGATGGCTCCCCTGGCCGTCGCTGGATGCATGGAGGCCGTGCGCGGGGCAGCGAAGTCGGCCTGGAAGCGGCCATGGACGTGGAAGCAAAGATCTTTGGACGGCTTGCGGAACCGCCGATAAAACGGAGGGCACAAAGGCCTTTCTGGAAAAGCGCGCTCCCGTTTGGGAAGGCCGATAAGGCCGCGGGAATTACCGAATTTTGCCCTTTTCTCGAGCGATCTTGGTATGCTGGTGATCGTGCGCAGACATTTCATCCCGCTATTTTCTGTCCTGCCCTCTCTTGCTTCCGTCTCCTCGCTCTCGCTTGGCTGTACCCGCCCGTCCGCTCCCATGTCGCCGAGGCCAACGCGCTCGCCGCCGAGCAGCAGCAGGAAACATCCCTCGCCCGCCAGCAGATGGAACTGATTCCGCCGCCCTCCAAGACCCGCTACATGGCCGTAAAGAGCCTGACTCTCTGGGAGAACCCATACATCACCGTGCAGGGCGGAATGGCAACCCTGCACGTCGTCGTCGCTGACGCGAACACCAGCGACCTCGGCGTCGGCGGAATGCTGCGACCCATCGGCGCACGCCGTCGCGACCTGAACGTTCGCGTGTCCGACCTTCCCACCGCGTTCAATGCCATCCCGAAGACTCCTGGCCGTACGGACGCGTCGTTGCAGTAGAAGAGGCCCACGAGGTTCCCACGAGCGCACGGCCCGCAGGTTCGGCGCAACATGGAGAGCGTCATCAAAACCCTCAACGACCTGGGCGTGGTCGTCTACGAGTGGAACGACAACGGACGGAGCTATCCGGCAAACTCATCTCCCCATGCACCTCTGATCTTCCTCATGGTTGCGCTAAGATGCTCCTACCTTTGAGTGCGGCAAATCTTTAGAGCTGGGTGACCGATTGCAACTGCATACGACGGCACTGGTAGTCTTCTGTTTTTCTTTCTGTTCGTAACCCTTGCCGGATTCTGGGCCGCACGCTGGCGAAGACCGAAGACAGGCATGGGATCGCTCGAAGAGTGGGGCCTGGCAGGCCGCAGCTTCGGGACCTGGATTACATGGTTCCTCATCGGCGGCGACCTCTACACCGCCTACACCGTCATCGCAGTACCGGCAGCACTCTATGGCGCCGGCGCCATGGGATTCTTCGCCGTGCCCTACGCGGTCATCGCGTACCCCTACATGATGCTGGTCCTGCCGCGGCTCTGGACAGTATGCCACCGTCACGGTTACATAACTTTCGCAGACTTCGTCAACGGCCGTTACGGCAACCGCTGGCTCACCATCGCCATCGCCTACCGGCGTGCTCGCCCTGATGCCTACATCGCCCTCCAACTCGTCGGCATCCGTGTCGTCATCGGAGCCATGGGCATCCACGGCGAGTGGCCCCTCGCCGCAGCCTTCGTCATCCTCGCCGCCTACACCTATTCGAGCGGCCTGCGCGCCCCGGCCGTCATCGCAATCGTCAAGGACTTAATGCTCTACATCATGGTGCTCGCCGCGCTCATCTACATCCCCCATAAACTCGGCGGCTACGCGCGCGTCTTCGAAATCGCCAATCAACTACTCGCCCACCACACGCCGGCAGCTACGGTCTATTTGAAGCAGGGGCAGTTTCTCCCCATATGTGATGCTGGCCATTGGGTCGGCTG
>CAVWHJ010000004.1:0-246877 GCA_963754765.1 uncultured Acidobacteriaceae bacterium
CGATGGAGGTGGTTGCGCACGGGTTTGATGAACTGGACCGGCGGCTGCTGCGGACGATTATTGAGAAGTACGATGGAGGGCCGGTGGGGTTGAATACGCTGGCGGCTGCGCTGGCGGAGGAGCAGGATGCGCTGGAAGAGGTGTATGAGCCGTTCCTGATTCAGATTGGATTTCTGGATCGATGTCACTGGGACGGGTGGCGACGCGGCTGGCCTATGAGCATCTGGGGATCGATATGCCGCGGAAGTTGAGTTTGTTTTAGCGGATTTTTTTGACGTACTGTGGAGGAGTGTTTTGGCAGGGGTTTTGCGGTTTTTGGGGTGCAAAATCGTGGTTTTTGTGTGGTGATTTGTGGTGGATTCGTGGTGGAAGTGTGGTTTTTTGATGCAGTAAATGGGGCCACGAAAAACACGCCAACTTTTCAAAATATTTCTGTGGATTTCCTGCAGAGGTTGATTCCGAGTCGATTGCGATGTCGATTTTGGATGAGCGATATATTTTCGGGCGAGTCTGTGACCCATGGCTGCCTGCTAGGATTTATTTCCTATGCGTACGCCGATATTTCAAATTGATGCTTTTGCGGCTCGCCGATTCGCGGGTAATCCTGCGGCGGTGATGCCGATGGATCGCTTTCCAGAGGATGCGGTGATGCAAGCCGTTGCGGCGGAGAACAATCTGGCGGAGACGGCATTTCTGGTGGGGGACGGCGGGGAGTGTCGCTTGCGATGGTTTACTCCGTTGACTGAGGTGCCGTTGTGCGGACACGCCACGCTGGCGAGTGCGGCGGTGGTGATGGAGCGGTTGGAGCAGGGGCGCGACCGTGTGGTGTTCGATACCAAGAGCGGGGCTCTGACCGTGAAGCGAGCGGGCACAGGGTACGCGATGGATTTTCCGGCGCGGCCGTCGAAGCCTGTGGAGGCACCGCGCGGGCTGGCTGAGGCGCTGGGCGTCGAGCCAGTTGAGGTTTTCGTGAACGAGTTTAATTACATGGCTCTGGTGGAGAACGTGGAGATTCTGTGCGGGCTTGCTCCGGATATGGCGGCGCTGGCGCGGATGGATCGGCCGGGCGTGATTGTGACTGCGGCGGGTGCTGGAGGCTATGATTTCGTCAGTCGCTACTTTGCGCCAGCGAAGGGCGTGCCGGAGGATCCAGTGACGGGCGCTGCACACTGCATGCTTGCGCCGTTCTGGGCGGGGCGGTTGAACAAGACGGAGTTTCGGGCGTTTCAGGCTTCGCGGCGTGGCGGAGAGATTGTGTGTCGCGTGGTTGGGGATCGGGTCGAGCTGCAGGGCACATGCGTCTTCTACCTTGAGGGCGAAGTGGAGATCTGACTTCTTCGGAGGCTTGCGTGAAGACGATTCGAGAGTTGATCGCTTTGGCGGGCCTGGTATTTGCAATTGCAGTGGTGGCGGATTTTTATTCGCGGCTGCCGGAGCGGATTGCGACGCACTTCAATGGCGAGGGCGTGGCGAATGGGTTTGGGGCGCGGTCGACGCTCTGGGTGCTGGTTGGGATTGCGGTGTTGTTGTATGCGACGCTGTCGGCGGTTGAAGGCGTTCGGGGTGTGGTGAATCTGAAGAGGCCGCTGGCTCCGGAGCGCGAGAAGATTGCGCTGGAGGAGTCGATGGCGATGGTGGGGTGGATCAAGGTGGAGGTGTGTTGGATGTTCGCCTACATCTGCCTGGCGATGGTGCGGAATGGGATGGGGCTGCAGGTGGGGCTGGGATGGTGGTTTCTGCCGGTGACGCTGGTCGTGGTGTTTGGGACGTGTGCGGTTTATGTGGGGCGGATATTAGCGGCAGTGCGCGTGGCGTGATCAGGTGGGCGGGATTGCTTTGTGCGCGGCGACCTTGTGCGCGCCATTGGCGTGGGTCAGCTATACGCTGATGGTTGCGCCGTATTTTGTTTTCAGCCGGTGGAGACTGTCGTCGCATGTGGCGGCTGCGCTTCTTCTTGTGCGGTCTACTGTGCCCATAACGATGGGCAAGGCGGCGGGATGGCGGGACGTTGGAAGCGGTATCTACGTGGTGGCGGTGGGGATCCTTCTGGACTGGCTTTTTCGCGCGCGAGCCGGATTTGGCGGTATGATTTTCGGTGCGCCTGTTTTCTGGGATCGTGGAGAGACCGGCTGCGCTCGTGGCTTACAAGTTGTCAGATCGATCCATTCTCTTGATTGAGGTGTTGTCTGGTGACCTTTTTGGGCCTTGTTCCCCAGCGGTGGTGCGGTGTATTTGTGACTGCACTGTGTGTCTTGATTCTTGGGTGCAGCGCGAATGTTCCCTCTAATGGTCCTGTTGGCGGAGGCCAGCTGCGCGGCAGTGTGCATGGTGGGCAGCAGCCGGTGACGGGAGCGAGTATTCAGCTTTACGCGGCGGGGACTACGGGCTATGGCACGAGCGCGACGGCGCTGCTGACGTCGCCGGTGGTCACCGATAGTAGCGGCAGCTTTTCGATTACGGGGGACTACACGTGTCCTTCGTCGACAAGTCAGCTCTATCTTGTGGCTACGGGAGGGAATCCGGGGCTTGCGGCGGGAACGAACAACGCTGCGCTGGCGTTGATGGCTGCGCTGGGGCCTTGCAGCCTGCATGGAAATCAGTACACGCTCGATCCGAATGCGTTCATCTCGATTAACGAGGTGACGACCGTTGCGTCGGTTTATGCGCTGGCGGCGTTCATGAGTGGGGATGCGACGCATCTGGGGACGAGCAGCACGAATGCGGTTGGGCTTGCGAACTCGTTTCAGCTGGTGAACAACCTGGTGAGCACGACGTCTGGTGCGGCTCTGTCGGTGACGCCTGCGGGTAATGGCACTGCTCCGCAGGCCGCGATCAATACACTGGGGAACATTCTTGCTTCGTGTGTGAACTCGGATGGCACGGGAACGCCGTGTGGTGCGTTGTTTTCTGCGGCTACGCCGAGTGGGGGATCGGCGCCGAAGGACACGATCCAGGCGATCTACGATATCGCTCGCAACCCGGCGAACAATGTGAGTACGTTATATGGCTTGGCGAGTGGAGTGCCGCCGTTTCAGCCGGCGTTGTCGCCGGCGCCGAACGACTGGACGCTGGGGTTGATTTTTACGGGCGGCGGATTGTCGAACCCGCAAGGTATGGCAATTGATGGGTCCGGCAATGTGTGGATCGCGAATAATGGCACAGCGCCGAACACTTCGAGCATCACTGAGTTGAGCAGTAACGGCACGGTACTCTCCGGCTCTAGCGGATATACCGGGGGCGGAATGAGCTTTGCACTGGACATTGCGATTGATCCTTCGGGGAACGCCTGGGTCACGGCCTATGGCAATAGCAATGTCATCAAGCTGAGCAGCAGCGGGGCGATTCTTTCCGGCACGAATGGATTTACCGGAGGCGGATTGAACTCTCCTCGCGGTATTGCGATTGATGGTGCGGGAAATGCGTGGGTCGGCGATGACGGTAGCCAGAGTGTGATCAAGCTGAGCAGCAGTGGGGCGATTCTTTCAGGAGCCGCCGGTTTCAAGGCGGGAGGATCGACGAGTCCGCTCAGCCTTGCCATCGATAGCGCGGGAAACGTGTGGGCTGCCAATGAAAACGACTACACCATCACGGAACTGAGTAGTAGTGGCGCGGTACTTTCAGGAGCCAGTGGATATTATCTGGGCGGGCAGGTTCACCCTATTTCGATTGCGATCGATGCCTCAGGAAATGCATGGTTTATTAATGCGTTTGGCAATGCTGTCTTCGAATTAAACAGCAGCGGATCGCTTCTCTCTCCCACGGCTGGATGGCCCAGTTGCGTTTCGCCATCGCCGCCGACGCTGCCTGGCCGGATGTGCAATACCAGCTTTACCTTTCCAATGACGATCGACGGCTCGGGGAGCATCTGGGCTGGGACAGCCAACAATTATCTGAACAGCATGGGACAAACTACCGCGAGGACTTTTGGAGTAGCAGAGTTGAATGGCAGTGGGACAATTACTTCGGGACCGGGCGGGTATGTGCCTACGGGTAGCACCACGATCGTCGTCGATGGCAGCGGAGATGTCTGGACGGACAATGCGGCTGGCAATAATGTAACGGAATTGATTGGCGTGGCTACGCCCGTCGTGACACCGCTGTCAGTTGGGGTTCTGAACCATACGTTGGGTTCACGCCCCTGAGAATTCTGTGTGAGGAGTTGACTCTCGATGGTTCGAACATGCCCTTCGCAGCGGTGGTGCGGTGTATTTGTGACTGCACTGTGTGTATGGATTCTTGGGTGCAGCGCGAACGTTCCTTCTAACGGTCCTGTTGGCGGAGGCCAGCTGCGCGGCAGTGTGCATGGTGGGCAGCAGCCGGTGACGGGAGCGAGTATTCAGCTTTACGCGGCGGGGACTACGGGCTATGGCACGAGCGCGACGGCGCTGCTGACGTCGCCGGTGGTCACCGATAGTAGCGGCAGCTTTTCGATTACGGGGGACTACACGTGTCCTTCGTCGACAAGTCAGCTCTATCTTGTGGCTACGGGAGGGAATCCGGGGCTTGCGGCGGGAACGAACAACGCTGCGCTGGCGTTGATGGCTGCGCTGGGGCCTTGCAGCCTGCATGGAAATCAGTACACGCTCGATCCGAATGCATTTATCTCGATTAACGAGGTGACGACGGTGGCGTCGGTTTATGCGCTGGCGGCGTTCATGGGTGGGGATGCGACGCATCTGGGGACGAGCAGCACGAACGCGGTTGGGCTTGCGAACTCGTTTCAGCTGGTGAACAACCTGGTGAGCACGACGTCTGGTGCGGCTCTGTCGGTGACGCCGGCGGGCAATGGCACTGCTCCGCAGGCCGCGATCAATACACTGGGGAACATTCTTGCTTCGTGCGTGAACTCGGATGGCACGGGGACGCCGTGCAGTGCGTTGTTTTCTGCGGCTACGCCGAGTGGGGGATCGGCGCCGAAGGACACGATCCAGGCGATCTACGATATCGCTCGCAACCCGGCGAACAATGTGAGTACGTTATATGGCTTGGCCAGTGGAGTGCCGCCGTTCCAACCAGCGTTGTCGCCGGCGCCGAATGACTGGGTGTTGGCGGTGACGTACTCGGGGGGTGGTTTGAGCGGGGTCGCGATGGCGATCGACGCGAGCGGCAATGCGTGGTTTGCGAGTTCGGTCTATGGGGGGCCCTACAGCGTGACGGAGCTGAGCAGCACCGGCGCGATTCTGTCTGGTGCGAATGGATATACCGGAGGCGGGCTGACCTCGCCGACGGGCATTGCGATCGATCCGGCGGGGAATGTGTGGGTGCCGGGTACGGGGAACGTTGTGAAGTTCAGCAGCAGCGGAACTGTCCTATCTGGTGCGAACGGATTTACCGGAGGAGGCCTGGACACGCCGGGTGGCATCGCGCTAGACGGACAGGGGAATGCCTGGGTGTCCGATGCAGGAAGCAAGAGCGTGATCAAGCTGGACAACAGCGGGAACATTCTGTCGGGAGCATCGGGATTTTCGCCTGGAACGGGGATCACTCCAGAGGGCCTGGCTGTCGATGGCTCCGGAAACGTATGGATGGGTACCCTTAGCGGGGTGGTGGTGGAACTCAGCAACACTGGGACTGTGATTTCGGGAAGCGGTTATGCGGTTACGGATTTCGGACCAACGGATGTAACGTTTGATCTAAACGGCAATGCGTGGACGAATACTGGTCTTGGCTACCCGGTCTCTTCGCAACTCGGTCTCAATAACGTTGCGAAGTTGAGTTCAAGCGGAGCTCAGCTTTCGCCCTCGGGAGGATACGCAAACTGCGTCTCGCCTGGGATCGTCGGAGACCTTTACATCATCTGCCTTTATTGGGCTCCGAATGCATTCGCTCTTGATGGAGCCGGCAATGTGTGGGGTGAAGTGGCCTGGGAGACCAAGGTGAACGGAAGGGTTCCCAATCCGATGATCTCTGGCGCCGTGGCGGAGCTGTCAAATACGGGAACGATTTTGTCGGGCGCCAAAGGATATACCGGCGGTACGACCCTCGGCTTGTTGTCACCCATTGGTCAAAGCGGACCGGGTACAATCCCGCAATTGATTGCGATCGACGGTGGGGGAAATGTGTGGGTGCTTTCTTCGGGGAACTCTGTGATTGAATTCGTCGGGGCGGGGACGCCGGTGGTGACTCCGTTTTCGCTTGGCGTGAAGAATGGGACGCTGGGAGCGCGGCCTTGATCGGCGTTGCTTTGGCGCCCGTTTGGCGCTCGTCAGGTTTAGGGAGCGGGTTGGCGTAGGGCGGCGGGGACTAGGGGGCTGCTGAGGAGTTTGGGGTCGGCGGTGAGGTAGTAGGTGGGGATTTTGGGGAACTGCTCTTCGACGAGGATGAGGGTGCGGAAGTCGAAGCTCTGGACTTCGGCGCGGGATTCCATGTGATTGCGAGTGATGGCTCCGCAGAGAGTGGTGACGAAGGTTTGCGGGTCGACGGTGTGGTTGGTGGTGGGCTCGGCGTGGCCGTTGGTGAGGGGTGGGTTTGGTGCACCGATGGGGTCGTTGGGGAGGGGGAGGATTTTGGTTTCGAGGTTGAAGCGGACGCGGGCGGCGTTGGCGGCGCGAGCTGCGGCGTCGGGGTGGGATTTGCCGGGGCCGGTGGTGTAGTAGTCGGCGTAGAAGGCGACGAAGTGGAAGAGCTGCTCAGCGTGGGTGGGGACGTAGGGGCTGATGAGGTGTTCTTTTTTTGCGAAGGCCACGGCTACGGGTGAGAGGGCGAGGTCGTTTTTCTGTTCGGGGAATTGGGCGTGGAGTTTGTCGCAGATGAAGGTGCTTTGGGCTTCGGCGAGGGAGATGTCGCGGGTGTAGACGCGGTTCTCGAGGGTGTAGGGGGCGCCATCGGCGCGGCGGCAGGACTCGGAGTTGAGGAACTGATCGTGCCAGATGAGGGAGTGGTGGTCGGTGGTGACGCCGGTGTCGGTCTCGAGTTCGGTGGCGAGGTGGTCGAGGCCGTTCTCGAAGGAGGGGAGAGTGTTTTCGGGGCGGAGACCGCGGCCTCCGCGATGAGCGGAGACGACGAAGGTGCGGAAGTAGTCGGCGGCTTCGGGGTGGGCGGCTTTTTCTTCGGCGACGACTTGCTGGAGGCGGTCGGGGTAGTCGGAGATGATGCCGTCGACGCGTAGGTCGATGAGGGCGCGGATCTTTGCGGGATCGTTCGTGGTCCAGGGGATGATGCGGAAGCCGGCCTTGTGGAGCTCGGCTACGTTGACGGCGGGATTGGGGCCGAGGAGGGTGGCGTCGACGGGGGAGAGCGTGGGAGTTTGCGCGCCGTGGGCTTTGGCGTGGGTGTTGGCGGCGGTGAGGAGTCCGAGAAAGGGATCTTGCATGGGGGCCTGCTGGGCGGCGAGGGTCGCCGTGGTGAGGAGCGTTGCGGCAAGAAGGGGCGCCTGGATGGAGGTTAACATGACGGACAATGATAGCGAATTGAATGTAGATTGAACGTGAATTGGATTGGTGAGCTGCAAGGTGCTTCGGGTGCGATCTGGCAACGAAAGCCTGTGTGAGCTGTAGTCTCGAGCATCGGAACGGTCGAAGGGAGATGTGTGGTGTCCGCGCTTGTGAGCAAGTTCGTTCGATGTCTCGCGCTGATGACAGTGTTTGTGATTGTCTCCAGTCTGCGTGGGCAGGAGACTTGCAGCGAGGAGGTAAAACTGCTTCTTTCGCCGACTCAGGTGCAGGCTGCGATTCTGGCTCTGCAGGCTCGTGGAGAGACGCGTGGACGTGTCTATTTTTATGACACGGCGGCGCTTGATTTGCTCTCGAAGGGCGTGATCCTTCGTTTGAGGGCACGTGAGGAGATCGATCTTACGGCAAAGCTGCGGCAAGTATCCGGCGAGAAGCTCGTCGGTCCGACGGGCGGACACGAAGGCTACAAGTGTGAAGTGGATTTAAACGATGGTGTCGAGAACCAGTCGTTTTCTGTGGAGAAGAAGTATGTTGACGCAAAGGTGCCGGAGACAGGCAGGGAGGTCTTTGGCCTGTTGAGTGTGGGGCAAAAAAAGTTGCTTGCGGATTCAGAGGTGCAGATTGATTGGAGGAGTGTGAGGCGTGTTGCGGAGATTCGATCGACGAGTTGGAAGACAGACTCGAAGGGGCCGTTGGGCAAGCTGAGCCTCGAGCTTTGGGAGTGGCCAGGTGGAAGCATTCTTGAAGTGTCGACAAGAGTGGCATTGGATCAGGGGCAGGCTGCCTATCGCGGGCTGCGGGATCTGGCGAATAGGGATGGGTTGGCGTTGAGTGGGAACCAGAGTTCGAAGACGGCGATTGCGTTGCGGGCGATTAATGCGGGGCATTGAGGGTAGATGCAACGGCAAACGCAGATCCTCCGCCTTCGTCGAAGGATGACAACTAAAGAGGCAAAGGCAAAGGCAAAGGCAAAGGCAAAGGCAAAGGCAAAGGCAAAGGCAACTGCAAGTGCAAAGGCAAGTGCAAAGGCAACTGCAAAGGCAACTGCAAAAGCTAAATGCGGGGATTCTTCGCTGCGCTCAGAATGACGAGGGTGAGGGTGAGGGTGAGGGTGAGGGTGAGGGTGGGAGTGAGGGTGAGGGTGGGGCTGGAGGTCAGGAGGTGTGGTGGAGGAGGGCGGAGAGGTTTCCGTTGTGGGCTTGTAATGCTGCTTCGGCGGTGGGGCGGTCGAGGTTGAGTTTTTGCATGGCGATGGCGGTTTTTACGCTGCCTGCTTCGGTGAGGAGATTTGCGGCGGTGGGTTGGTCGACGTTGGTGGCGGCTATGATGATGCGCTGGGCGCGGTCGATGAGTTTGGCGTTGGTGGGTTGAACGTTGACCATGAGGTTGCCGTAGACGGCTCCGGTTTTGATCATGACGCCGGTGGAGATCATGTTGAGGACGAACTTGGTGGCGGTGCCGGCTTTCATGCGCGTGCTGCCGGTGATGACCTCGGGGCCGGTGAGCGGGGCGATGGTGATGTCGGCGAGGGTGGACATGGGGGAGTTGGGCACGCAGGTGAGAGCGACGGTGAGGGCTCCGAGAGGGTTGGCGTGCTGGAGTGCGCCGAGGACGTATGGGGTTCGGCCGCTGGCTGCGATGCCGATGAGAGCATCCTGACCGGTGAATCCTGCGGCAGCGAGGTCGGCTGCGCCTTGTTCGGCGGAGTCTTCGGAGGATTCGCTGGATTTGCGGAGGGCGGAGTCGCCGCCGGCGATGATGGCGTGGAAGAGGGTTGGGGGGACGGAGAAGGTGGGTGGGCATTCGCTTGCGTCGAGGACGCCGAGACGTCCGCTGGTGCCGGCTCCGATGTAGAAGAGGCGGCCTCCGTCTTTGAAGCGTAGGGCGATCTCGTCGACGGCTTTGGCGATGTCGGGGAGGGTGGCGACTACGGAGGCGACGGCTTTACGGTCTTCGTCGCTTATGAGACGGAGCATGTCGAGAGTGGGGAGTTCGTCGATGTGTTCGGTGAGGAGGTTGCGGGATTCGGTGAGGAGGGTGGAGAGGTTCATGGCTGGGTCCATGATACCGGGGGAGGGGAGGTTAGGCTCCGATGGGAAACCGCATGATGGCGCGTTGCTCGGGTGTCAGCGAGTGCCAGACGGCCTGCGGGATTTCCTGGGTCTCGCGGCTACTGTCGGTGTACCAACGGCGCACGTAGCGGATGGAGGCGAGAGCGCGTGGTGTATCGGTCGTGTTGGGTGTGCCTCTGTGCAGTGCCCATGGATGACGAATGAGTACGTCCCCGACTTCCAGAGGAAGCGGCTGCATTTGAATCTTTCCGGATTGCACTGCACTGAGTCCTTCCTCTTTGGTCATGCGGTGCGTGCCGGGCGCAATCTCGAGCGGGCCGTCCGCGTGTGTGATGCGAAGCAGGCCGAAGCTGAGGACGAGCATGTAAGGAGGGAGCATGAGGGTTGGTGTTTCCGGAAAGAGCGGCCGTTGATAATCAACATGAACATCCTGATGCTGTGATCCCGCTACGGGTGTGTCGCAGCCCCACTGGTCTGCTACGGCGGTTTCGTCCAGGACTGCGCGGACGATGTGCAAGACTGCTGCGTCGAAAAAGAACTCCGGATTGAAGCAGGGCGGGTCGAAAGGCATCGGCAGAAAGTGGCGACGAGGGCCGCGATTCGGCTGGTGTGCGTGGATGTTCAGGTAGTCACGAAGCGTGGGCCAGAACGCTTTTCGACATGCATCCACGGACGAAGTTGAGAAGTGGCTCTGGAGTACGCAAAAACCGTTTTCGCGTAGATCGACGATTTTGTTTTTGACGTTCATCCGGCGTGCACAATTTTAGTGTCTCGCTAAGGGAGGATGACGCAGGGGCCGTTGCCGGTTTCGTTCTTCACTGCTTGGAGGGCTTCGTTGGCGTTTACGAGGGGGAAGGTTTGGATTTGGGGTTTGATGCCGATTTCGGCGGCGAGTTGGAGGTAGTCGCGGGCGTCGTTGCGGGTCATGTTGGCTACGCTGCGGATCTGGCGCTCGCCCCAGAGGAGAGTGTCGTAGTCGAAGGCGGGCATCTGGTCGAGGTGGATGGCGTTGATGGCGACGATGCCGCCTTTGCGGAGGCTTGAGAGGGCGGCGAGGACGACGGCACCGCTGGGCGCGAAGGTGATGGCACGGTCGAGTTGAACGGGAGGCTTGTCGTTTTCTGTGCCGACCCATTTGGCTCCGGCTGCTGCGGCTTGATCGCGATGGGATTGGCCGCGGGTGGAGACGAAGACGTCGCAGTTCCAGTGGCGGAGGACGGCGATGGCTTGGCTGGCGGAGGCTCCGAAGCCGAAGAGGCCAACGCGTTCGTTGGGTTGGGTGCCGGCGACGCGGAGGCTGCGGAAGCCGATGATGCCGGCGCAGAGGAGAGGGGCGACGTGGGTGTTGTCGAGGCTGTCGGGGAGTGCGTAGATGAAGTCGGAGCGGACGAGGGCGTATTCGGCGTAGCCTCCGTTGATGGAGTAGCCGGTGAAGGTGGGGTTGTCGCAGAGGTTCTCTTCGTGGCGGAGACAGAAGGGGCAGGTGCCGTCGGTGCCGCCGATCCAGGAGACGCCTACGCGTGTGCCTGTGGGGTGTTCAGGAGTTGCGCCTTCGACGATCTCGCCGACGATCTGGTGGCCGAGGATGAGGGGTTTGTGGATGAGGGGGATGTCGCCTTCGAAGATGTGGAGGTCGGTGCGGCAGACTCCGCAGGCGAGGACGCGGAGGAGGACCTGGTTGCCGGTGGGGGTGGGGCGGGGAATGTCTTCGATCTGGAGGGGTTGATTCGCGGCGTGAAGGATGGCGGCTTTCATGGTGCTCCCGTGGAGCTTCGGATGAGTGGGATCGCGCGTTGATTATGGCAGAGTTTGATGGAGGGTGGGGTGGGAGTGACGGGAAGATTCCTGCTGATGGGTGGGCGTAGAATTCTGGCGGGGTATGGGAGGGTTGAATGCGGATGCGTGTTGCCACTTTTGTGGCGTTGGGCTTGATGATGGCGGTTCCTGTGCTGGCGAAGAGCAAGGATAAGACGCTTCCTCCGTACATTCTGCAGGCACATACGGTGGCTGTGATTATTGCTCCGGCTACGGAGATGGATCCTGAAGATCCGCGGTCCAACGCGATCGCCCAACAGGATGTTGAGGAGGCGCTGATTAAGTGGGGAAGGTTTGAACTTGTAGACACTACCCTGGGTGCCGACCTGATCATCGTCGTTCGCAAAGGACATCTGCGTCCGGCGGATCCAATGAGGACCGATCCAAGTCAGACGGGCGGAGTCAGCCCAGCAAACAATGGCGGTGTGGGGGCGCCGAGGCCACCGCTCATGGGGGGGCAGGATGGAATGGGCCCGCGAGGACCGCAAAGTGGGTCTCCGCAAAGTCAGTCTCCGCAGGCTCCGTCTCAACAACCGCAGACGGAGGTCATGACCGATGATTCGTTTGCGGTTTTTGATGGTCGCGCGGAACGTCGAATGGAAGGGGACCCGGGGTTTAGGTATATGGGCCAGCAGGGGCTCCGCTCCCATGATGTTCCTGCGGTCGAGGCATTCAAGAAAGCTGTGGTTGCGGCGGATAAAGCTGCGGCTGCGGCGGCGGCCAAGGCGCCTTAGGTGGGGCTTGAGGCGAAAACGAAACGCAGATCCCCTACGGGGATGACAACTAAAAAAAACAAAAGCCCGATGCTTCCCGGGTGAGGGTTTACATCCCACCTATCGCAGAAGGCGCGATGGATGGGGCACCCGATCTGTCGTGCCTGGGCGGACACGACAATAGGACACTTCGAACTAGATTTAGTACTGGCCGTAGCGGCCTTTGATGGAGTCGAAGAGTTTGGCGGAGTCGTAGCCGATGCCGTCTTTGAAGACGATTTCGACTTTCTCGATGTCGTTGATGTTGGCGGCGGGGTTGCCGTTGATGACGACGAGGTCGGCGTTTTTGCCGGGGGCGATAGAGCCGATGGTGGCTTGTTTGCCCATGTAGGTGGCGCCGTTGAGGGTGCAGATCTTGATGGCTTCTACGGGGGTGAAGCCGTCGGAGTCGACGAGGAGTTCGACTTCGCGCTGGTCGCCGAAGCCGGGGAGAACGCCGCCGTCGCCGGTGGGATCAGGACCGCCGAGGAGCAGGCCGCCTGCTGCGACGAACTTGTGTTCGAGCTTGGCGCCGTGTTCGTAGATGAGGGCGCGGGTGGGGTTGGCGGGACGCGAGAGTTCCATGTTGCGGGTGTAGAGGTAGGCTTCGCGGGTGGGCGGGGACATGGCTTCGAGGACGCGGTTCTGGAGATGGACGTGGAGGGGAACGTCGGGCTCGAAGACGGGGAGGGTGCTGGTGATGGCGACGTGGTGGTCGACGAGGAGCTTGATGAGGGCGGTGGCGTCGGGGCCGTCGGGGTCCATTGCGGCGAGGGTGGGGTTGCCGGAGGAGCGGGGGCATAGGTCGGGTTGCTTGCCGGGATCGTTTTGCGTGTTGACGAAGAAGCCGTGCTCGAGATCGTCGATGCCTGCTTCGACGGCTTCGGGATAGGTGACGGCGCAGAGATGGCCGGTGACTTTGAGGTGATGTGCGTGCGCGGCGTCGATGGCGGCTTTGAGCTCGGCGCGGGTGATGTTCATGTAGGCCTTGTAGCTGGTGACGCCTTGGGCTGCCCAGTAGTCGACGAAGTTGCGGGCGTCGTCGGGGCCGGTGAGGTTGTGCATCTGGACGAAGGGGCTGTTGGGGCCTTCGAGGTAGGGTGCGGTGATGTCCATGTGGGGGCCGGGGAGATGGCCGAGGTCGATCTCGCGGCGGAGGTTGAGGTCGAGGTAGGGTTCGACGGAGCCGGTGGTGCGCATGGTGGTGACGCCGGCGGCGAGGTACATGCGCGGGGCGGTGAAGGTCATCTGGGGAACGATGAGGGGAGGCTCGGAGGAGCCGTCGGCGGCTTCGTCGGCGCGGGCGATGTAGTAGAGGTGGTCGTGCATGCCGACGAGGCCGGGGATGACGGTGTGGCCGTGGAGGTCGATGACTTTGGCGGTGGTGTTTGCAGGCGCTGAGGCGGAGACGCTGGTGATCTTACCGTTTTCGATGAGGAGGTACTGGTCTTCGAGCGGTGCGGCGCCTGTGCCGTCGATGATGCGGACGTGAGTGAGGAGGATTGCAGGGGCGTTGACGCTGACGTACTTGAGGACGTCGGGAGAGAGTTGGGGGGCTTGAGCGGAGAGTGTGGACGTGAAGGCAGCGGTCAGCGAAAGCGCCAGGATGGCGTTGAGGTGAGGGTGCATTGAGCAATCTCCAGTAGAGCGAGTTTACGTGAGATTGCCCTGATGCGGAGAGACTGGATGACACACCGGTTCGAGTGTTGAGCCGAGGGCCGTGGAGAACCCTCGGCTACTTAGTGAGGGGCTTTTTATCGAGCGCTGGCGTAGCGGCGAGAGATTCCGACTAGGCCGATGAGCCCAGTCCCGAAAAGGGCTAGGGAAAGGGGCTCAGGAACGGAAGAGGGATCGGAGAGCGAGCCGGAGAAGTCGAGGCCTTCGTCAGCTCCGTTGACCTGCTCGACGTCGAACCTAAGTTGATTGAGGCCTGCTTGCAGACCGGAAAAGGAGAAGGTTGTTGGGGTAAGACAGTTGGGCCCAACCTGGGAGCAAGTGGAGTAGGAGTTTCCGGGTCCCATCGGACCGCCGGAGGCTTGAACGAGGACGCCGTTGAGATAGACGGAGGCAGTGTCGTCGGCGAGGAGGCTCAAAGTGGCGACGTCGGCTGCGTCGGCTGCAGAGAGCGTGAAGGTGGTGGTGTAAATGTAGTCACCGTTGGGAACGACGAGAGTGGATGTGGGGCCGGTTGAAGCGTTAAAGGAGACGTAACTGGAGTTGGTCAATGCCGAGTGCCAGACGGTGCCGGGGCTGATGTTGAAGGTGGAGTTGGATCCGCTGTTGACGGTTGAATCGAGCGAATCGTAGAGGACGGCTGAGTTGATGACTCCGGGGTTAGTGGAGCCGGTGCCATAACTTCCAAGGAGGATCGGGGAGGCGTGGGCGGGTACGTAGCTGAAACCCGCAAGGGCGGCTGCGCAAGTGAGGAAAATACGCTTGTGTTTTATCAAAATAAATCTCCTGATGCTGGAGTCTCGCGTACCGGTGTTACCCCTGAAGGGTGCATTCGGTGTGCCAGTCGGGGAGGTTTTCGGGTGGGGAGTTAGTGGTGTGGAAGGCCGAGGTTAGAGGTTGCTTGTGTGGGGTTGTATGGAATCGGCAGGCAAATTTTTACTGGAGAGGAGAAATTTGTGCCTGAGGAGGGTAGAAAGGGAATGCGAAAAATAAAGCAACTGTCGCGGTTACATGTTCATGGAATGAAAAGCGGACGGAAAATTATTTGATCTGTAATGCCTAGTTGAAGGTTGGTGAATAGCGGGATTTGACGTGGCATTGGTTGCGTTATTAAACAAAGGACCGGAAGCTGTGAGAGCTTCCGGTCGAGTTAGCGAATCGGTGATTGTTATACCGCGATGTAGCGACGTGAGATAGCGACGAGGCCGATGAGTCCGGTCCCTAAAAGGGCGAGGGAAAGAGGCTCAGGAACCGCAGAGGGACTGGAGAGCGAGCCGGAGAAATCGAGTCCGGTGTTAACCAGGTTGACCTGCTTGACATCGAAGGTGAGATCGTTGACTCCGGCGGTGAAGCCCGTGAGGTTGAAGGTAAAAGGGACAAGGCAGTTTGGCGCCACATCAGAACACATTGCGTAGCTGTTGCCTGGCCCCATGGGTCCGGCGGATTGTAGGACCAAGTTGCCGTTGAGATAAACCGCGACGGTGTCGTCGGCAAGCACGGTCATGGTGCCGGAGTAGTCAGCCGATGCGAGATTGACGGTGGTGTTGTAAACGTAAGTGCCGTTGGGGGCGACGTAGCTGGATGTGGGACCAGAGGACGCGTTGAAGGAGACCCAACTTGAACTGCCAATCGGCGCGTGCCAGGTTGAACCGGGACTGATGTTGAATGTGGAACTGGAACCATTGTTGACCTGCGAATCGGCGAAGTCGTAGGTGGTCGCTGTGTTGGAGACGCCGGGGTTGGTTGCAGTCGAGCCGTAGCTGGCGAGGAGGATGGTGTCAGCGCGGGCGGAGATGGAGATAAGGCCGCCGAAAAGAATGGCGGAAGTGATAACAAGTCTGGCGTAGTTTTTCAAAAAATCTCCGAGGAGGTATAGGGTTTAATGCTTCGTGCGCAAGAGTTAAGAGCATCTTGAAGGCCACTCACGGACGAAATTGCGGCCGTATTAGTCGTGTATCTGACCGTGGTTACGACTTGCTAAGAAGGGGTTGTATGGGTGTCTATGCACTTAAGTGCAGGAAAAGAGTAATAATTTCCCTGGCACTTACGAAATCTTTGAGTAAGTGCAGATTAATCAGTTGTTTGCATGATCAACAGCTTCGAAATCTTGCGTGCAAGGTGATGCAACCATGTGGCGGTGTCCGTGGGAGTAAGGCCGTAAAATAGTGAGAGATCGACAAGAAAAGGATTACGAGGCAGATGGGCATGGGAACACAGGAAGTGTTGGCTGGACAGGTTGAGGCTGCGGCGAAAGCGGCTGGACTGTTCGTGATTTCGAGTGAGGTGGGACAGGATTTTTCGGGAAACCCGACTACGCGGTTCAAGATGGCGCTGGTCGCGGATAAGGCGAAGACCCAGGTGCTCGAACTGAGCGACAGATTTGATTTCAGCCGCGCGGATATGTTGGCTGAGGTGGGGACCTATCTCGCGGCGGCGGCGAAGCGGCTGAAGAATCCGCGGCCGGATTGCTACCTGACGCTGCATGGGCTGCCGTTGAGCTTCGACAAGTTTACGTGGCCGTTCCACGGGTCGAGCTCGGGGGCGGATACGTTCCTGGTGCATGGCGAGGTGCGGTTGGAGGACGGCGAGTCAAGTGCGTTGCATGCGAAGATCGCGGCGTCGATGACGGTGACGTTTGCCGAGATTGTGAAGGCGCCGGAGCAGCCGTTTGCCGAAGGGTTCATCTACAACGCGGTGCGGAAGACGATGGACCAAGGGCAACTGGAGCTGGTGAAGAGCGGCAATCGTCAGCCGGTTCCGGTGACGACGCGGTATTACAGTCCGTGGAAGAAGCGGTTCAGCTTCAACGATACGACGGAGGCGCAGCGGCAGGAGTACCTGGCGGCGAAGGTGTTCTGGTTGTCGGGCGTGCTGGGCGGGGGACAGCCGGTGTGGGTGCTGGATCCGACGGATGCGCAGTACCTGAATACGACGGTGGAGGAGCTGAAGAAGAATGCGGCTGCGCTGGCTGGTGAGGGTCTTGTGAGACTCGCGGCGGACACTGAGTATGCGACGCCGACGGAGGCGCTGATGGGGCATCGCGCGCAGTATGTCGCGGAGGTTGCAGCGGCGCTGGCGTTCATCAAGCCGACGTTCAATGAGGAGATGCGCGGCGGCCATACGAATATGTAGGGTTCGATGGCTGCATCGATTGAAAATGCTGTTACAAACAAGAGGGTCCCTGTGTGGGGCCCTTTTATTTGGCTTGATGGTGGATGCAAGAGGAGTTTGATGATGCGGATGATGATGGTGCTTGCGGTTGGGTTGAGTGTGCTGGCGGGGAGCGCGGGTGCGCAGGAGGCTCCAGTTGCGGCTGCGCAGACGGTGAGGGCGGCGGAGGTGCCGGTGGATGGGCTGGTGCGCAAGGATACGTACGCTGTGGCGTGGACAGTGCCGGGCAAGGTGGTGGGGCCCGGAGTCGATGCTGGGCCGGATGTGGTGGTGGAGGACTTTGAGTTCAACGGCGAGCCGGTGCCGACGAGCAAGCTGCACTTCAAGCAGCTGTCGGCGGGGGTGGTGGAGATTACGAGCGTGGCGTACTCGGTGGGGGTACTGGCGGTTTCGGGTGCGCGATGCGGCGAACTACTACGGGCTGGGCGAGCGGTTCGATACGCTGGACCATGCGCATACGGTGGTGAAGAATCGTCGCAGGATAACGGGCATGCAAGGGGTCGTCGACGTATAAGCCGATTCCGTTTTTTATGAGCACGACGGGATATGGGCTGTGGGTGGATACGACGGCGAGGCGACGTTCGACATGAATGCGTCGAGCGATACGGACGTGATCGATCGATGTGGCGGCGGAGAAGCTGCGCGATTGTGTTGTTCGCGGGGCCGGAGTTTCCGGTGATTCTGGAGCGCTTCACGGCGCTGGCGGGGCGGGCGATTCTGCCGCCGTACTGGGCGTTTGCGCCGTGGAAGGCGAGGGACTATCACCAGAACGATGCGCAGGTGAAGGAGGATGTGGACAAGACCAGGCAGCTTGGGTCTGCCGGCGAGCGTGATCCTGATCGATTCGCCGTGGGCGACGACCTATAACAATTACAAATTCAATCCGAAGCAGTTTGAGGATGCGCCGGGGATGGTGAAGTATGTGCACGATCAGGGTTACAAATTGGTGCTGTGGCATACGTCGTGGATCAATTCGAAGTCGAATCCGCCGAGGGAGGCAGGGTTCGCGGGGAAGATTGCGGCGAAGGCGGAGAACTATCGATGAGGCGGCGGGGAATGGGTTCTTTGTGAAGAATCCGGATGGGACGCCGTATGTGGGGCGGTGGTGGAAGGGCGAGGGATCGCTGATCGACTTCACGAATCCGCGGGCGAAGCAGTGGTGGCAGGATCAGGTGCGGCAGGCGATCCATGCGGGTGCGGATGGATTCAAGGATGATGATGCGGAGGGGAATTTTCTGGGGCCGGTGAAGTTTGCGGATGGGACGGATGTGCGGGTGATGCGGAACCGGTATGCGGTGCTCTACAACAATGCGATGGAGGAGTTGATTCAGAAGGATCTGAAGGGGAATGGCGTGTTGTTTGCGCGCAGTGTGACGGTGGGGGCGAATGGGATCGGGATGTTGTGGGGTGGGGATAACGAGGCCAGCTTCAGCGCGGAGAATGGGCTGCCTTCGGTGGTGACGGCGGGGCTGGGCGCGGGGTTGAGCGGAATGCCGTTGTGGACGGCGGACCTGGGTGGGTATCGAGAAGACGGCTTCGACGCCGGATCCGTGTACTGTTTCAGCGGTGGACGGAGTATGCGGCTTTTTCGCCGGCGATGGAGGTGATGTCGCAGGCGAATCTTGGGCCGTGGGACTACGGAGATGCGGCGCTGGCTACGTACAAGAAGTATGCGGTGCTGCATATGAGCTTGTTTCCGTACCGGTATGCGGCGGCGCAGGAGTCGGCGAAGACGGGAATGCCGATTATGCGGGCGCTGGTGCTGACGAATCAGAATGATGCGCAGGCGCGGGTGGTGAAGGACGAGTACATGATGGGGCCGGATTTCCTGGTGGCTCCGGTGGTGGATGAAAATACGCGGAGGGTGGTGTATCTGCCGCAGGGCGAGTGGGTGGATTACTGGACGGGAACGCAGATGAGCGGCGGCAAGACGGTGGTGGTGGATGCGCCGATGGATATGCTGCCGCTGTATGTGCGGGCGGGTGCGGTGATTCCGAAGATTCCGGAGGACGTGATGACGCTGGTGCCGCAGAGTGAGAGCGGCAACACGTGCGGTGAAGTCGCTGGATGATCGAAGGGTGTATGAGGTGTATGGCTCGGGGGATTCGACGATCACGGATTTTGAAGGCAGGAAGGTGGTGCGGGAGGCGAATTCGCTGAAGATTACAGGCGACTCTGCGGCGCACATGATCGTGCGGTGGAGGTTTGGTTCGGTGCGCAGTGTGACGGTGAATGGTGCGGCGGCGAAGGTGCAGTCCGGGGAGGGTGGGACGTTTGTGGAGTTCGATCACCTGAAGGAGAGTGTGGTGAGCTGGCAGTAGGGTCTGGTGCGGAGCGACTCACGATGAGGCTGTGAGTCGCTTCGGGTTGAGGTGTTTGATTACGGTGCGGTCTGGGTGCTGAGTGATGTGTGGCTGATGGCGGCTCCGCAGTGATTGCAGAAGGCGGCGGTGGGATCGATCGCGTTGCCGCAGGCGTTGCAGTGAGTGGGGAAGGTGGCCGGCGCGCCTGGTTGGATGGGGGCACCCATGATCTGGCTGGAGATATACATGGCCTGCATGGCGTTGTACTGGCGGACGCGACCAGGCATGAAGAAGCACTCGATGAAGCCGAGGAGAGCTGGGATTCCTGTCCAGAAGAAGATGAGATACAGAACGCCGAGGCCGTCGCGGCGCAGGTAGAAGTGATGGATGCCGAAGGTACCGAGGAGCAGAGCGAAGAGGAGGCCGACGACCTCGTCCTTGCGGGCACGTTCGTATTCGGCGAAGAACCAGGCTCGCTGCTGGTCGTTCATGTTGATGGTGTAGATGGGGTCTGTTGGGTACATGGTCTTGTTCCTCTTCACTGCCTTGAGACTAGTACGCGGAAGGTTGGGCTGTGGTTCCCGCTTCACGCGCCTGTACGAACACTGGGGTCGCGATTAAAAGGGAGTTTACGGCTCAAACGGCACAATTTGAAAGGAATGAATCGGCGCTGTTTAGCGGCGGTTCATTCCAAGAAGACTGAGGAAGAAGCTGCCGAAGATGGCTTCGACGCCGAGCATGAAGCAAGTGGCGGATGGCAGCGTGAGGCGGAGCATGCGCTGGGGGGAGAGGTCGCCGAAGCCTGCGCCGTGCCAGATGTGGATCGCGTAGCCGAGGATGCCGAGGCCAATCAGTAGAAGCGTGCCAGCCGAAGATCAGGCCGACTTCAAGATTGATGTAGTTGAAGATGCGCTCGAACTTTGGGTTGGGCGGCAGGAAGCCCTCCTGGGTGCCGAAGACTCTTGCGCTGACGGCGAAGACGGAGATGTGCGCTCCGATGAGGACCAGGCCGAGAGAGTAGGTGAGGGTGTCGACGTCGAAGGTCCAGCGGCCGAGGGTCTGGGGCCCGGGGAGAAGCCAGAGCGAGATGATCAGGCCGACGAAGAAGGTGATGACTCCGGGATAGAAGAAGAGCCAGCGCGGGCTGAAGAGGAGAAGAAAGCGGAGATGACGCCAGCCGTCGCGCCAGGAGCGCAGGTGGGGTGGACGGCTGCGGCCGTCGGGCGAGAGGGTGGTGGGGACCTCGGTCATGCGGAGGCCGGCGAGGGAGGATTTGACGACCATCTCGCTGGCGAACTCCATGCCGGTGGTGCGGAGGTTGAGGGCGAGGATGGCGTCGCGACGGAAGGCGCGGAGGCCGCAGTGGAAGTCGCGGACGGGGATGCGGAAGAAGATGCGGCCGATGGTGGAGAGGACGGGGTTGCCGAGGTAGCTGTGGAGCGGCGGCATGGCGCCGGGCTCGATGGCGCCGGGGAAGCGGTTGCCCATGACGAGGTCGTAGCCTTCTTCGAGCTTTGGCGAGGAAGCGCGGGCAGGTGCTCGAAGTGGTAGCTGGCGTCGGCGTCGGCCATGAGGACGTACTTGCCGCGGGCGGCTTCGATGCCGGCGATGAGGGCGGCGCCGTAGCCGCGGACGGGGACGTTGACGACGCGGGCGCCTTCGTCGGTGGCGATTTGCTGGGAGCCGTCGGTGCTGCCGTTGTCGGCGACGACGACTTCGCCGGGGATGTTGTTGTCGCGGAGGGCGGCGACGGCCTGGCGGACGCAGAAGGCGAGCGTCTCTGCTTCGTTGAGGCACGGCATGAGGATGGTGACGGTCAGATCGCTCATTGATTGAATGCTACCAAAGTGAAGTTATGCTCTGAGCGTTAGCGATCATGGCTCAGAGCTGGCAGGACTGGATGGGCTTGCGTGCTGGCAAGTTGAGTGGAAGGGCGTAGAAGGGGGTGTCGCCGAGTTCGCGCCAGCCTGCGGAGACGGGGTTTGTGCCGGTCATGAGGCCGGGATCGAAGTAGCCGACGAGGACCTTGGCGCCCTGGCGGCGGACGATGTCGAAGGCCTGGTCGCGGTTGGGCATGGCGGCGAGGTAGGGATAGAGCGGAGGCGTCGGGTTCGTAGATCTCGGTGAGGATGCGGACGCCGGCGAGACGCGCCCAGTAGTGGTCGTAGAGGCAGGCGCGGGTGCCGATGCAGGCGACGGTGTCTCCGGGGCCGACGCCGAGGGCGTTGAGCGCGTGGGCGGCGTCGAAGATGTCGGGGTCGTACCAGCCGGCGGGGATTGGTGCGAAGGCGAGATTGCGGCGGAGTTCGCCGACGGTGCGTGCGGATTCGCCAACGGCGAGGAGTGCGAGGAGAAGGACGGCGGCCGAGGCGGCGATGCGGGCGGCGTTGTTCGACGTTGAGTCGCTGGTGGGAGATGCGCAGCGCGGCGAAGAGCGGAAGGAGGATGGCGAGGAAGCCGACGGTGACGTAGCGGTCTTCGATGTTGACCATGCCGTAGATGCCGAGGATGGCGGCGCCGAGGAGGACGGGGCGAGCCAGAAGGCGTTGGCCGTGGGGCGCCAGCGGGGTGGAGGCGCGCTCCGAGGAGGAGGAGAGGGCGAGAAGGAGCCAGGCTTCGGGGTGGTTGGCGAGGTAGCGGAGGATGCGGACGATGCAGTTGTGCAGGATGCGACGATCTCGAGGCGCGGGTTCATGTGGGGCTTGATCTGGTCGTTCCAGTAGGAGGTGTCGAACCAGTCGGGGTAGGTGCCGTAGGGGAGGTGCTTGTAGCTGAAGATGACGGGGGATTGGAGGAGTTCGTGTTCGGGATGCTTGAGGTGGACTTCGGCTGAGCCGAAGAGGGTGGTCTGGTAGGGCTGGAGGTGCATCTTCTCGGTGCCGCTGACGAACCAGGCGTAGTTGAGGGAGCCGGAGTCGCCGAAGTCGAAGCGGCCCTTCTGGTTGGAGAGCGCGGCGATGTAGGGGCCGGCGACGATGGCGAAGCAGAGAGGGCGAGGAGCGCAGCGGCTACTGCGACGCGGGCGAGCGAGTGGCGCTGCCAGACGAGCGGAAGGCGATGAGCGCGAGGATGCAGAGGAAGGTGAAGAGGAAGGCGAAGGATTTGGTGAGATAGGCGAGGCCGAGGGCGAGGCCCATGAGGGCGGCGTAGCGGAGGTGGCCGGTGGCGAGGTGTTTGAGCAGCGCGGCGAGGGCGAAGAGGAGGAAGGCCTGAAGGAGAGCGTCGGGGCGGACCTTGCCCATGCTGAGTTCGCGCTGGGTGGAGATGACGAGGATGGCGATGCCGAGGTAGCGGAGGGTGTAGCGGTCGAGAAGGAAGGGACTGGAGGTTCGGTCGCGGTGGCGGTTTCGCGGAGTTCGCGGAGTTGGATGAGGGCGTCGGTGAAGGCGACGACGGCGAGCATCTCCAGGAGGAAGATGCCGAAGTTGACCATGTAGTAGGCGTGGAGTTCGGTGTAGCGGGTGGGGTGGAAGAGGATGTGGCCGAGGGCGAGGAGCGGCGGGATAGAGCGGGTTCCAGTAGCCGTTGATGACGCCGTGCCAGTTGTGGGCGCGGATGAGGTCGCCGATGTCCATGTAGGCGACGGCGTCGCCGTCGATCTGGTATCGGTCGTAGAGGGCGTAGCCGAAGGTGACGAGGGCGGCGAGGAAGCAGTAGAGGGGCCAGAGACGGCGCAGTAGGGGGGAGGTGGCAGGTAGCTGATCGGGCGAGTCGCCTAAGGTCACGTGGTGCCGCAAATGCATGGCTTCAATTATCGCAGAGCAATGTTTATAGAAAGTGTTCCAAGGTCTGGTGTGATAGTGCGTGCTATGCTGGCTGCCATCACCTCCCCAAACAACTGGTTGTCGGAGTGTCCATGGCACGTCTTCGCGTCTTGTCCGCCTGCTTGTCTCTGGTCGTTGCTGGTACGAGCTCATCCTTTGCGGTCGATCATGTGGTCTTCCTGCGCATCGCGCCGACGGAGTCCAGGCTTTACCTCTCCAATGCGGATGGCTCGGCGGAGCGGGCGCTGACCCAGCCTGGCACGCTGGACTACAACCCGGCATGGTCTTCGAAAGGAGACTGGATCGCGTTTACGTCGGAGCGGGCCGGCTCTGCGGACCTCTTCCGGGTGCATCCGGATGGCACAGGGCTGGAACGGTTGACGGACGATCCAGCATTCGACGACCAGGCAGCATTTTCACCGGATGGACGGCGGATTGTGTTTGTTTCGACGCGCGGCGCGGGCCGGGCCAACCTCTGGATTCTGGATGTCCAGACGCACAAGGCTGCGCCGCTGACCTCGGGCGAAGGTGGAGACTTTCGACCGGCATGGTCGCCGGACGGTCAGTGGATCGCGTTTTCATCGGATCGAGGCAGTGACCTGCCGGCGGCGAAGGGCCGATGGGAGCGGCTTCAGCTTGCGGATATCTACTTGATTCATCCGGATGGCACTGGGTTGAGGCGCGCCTCAGATCACGGGGGCTTTTGCGGGAGTCCAAAGTGGATGCCCGATAGCCGGAGCGTTATTGCGTATTGCACGGCGGCGCAGGATACGTGGGAGTACCGAACCCGGGACATGCCGGAAGATGGAGAGAACCAGATCTTCCGGATCGACGCGGCCACTGGGACGAAGAGCGCAGTGACCACCGGGCCCGGTGTGAAGATGGGACCAGGGGTTCTGCCCTCGGGCGAAGTTGCCTATGTACGGGTAAAAGGGGCTTCTGCCGCGGTCATCTATGGTGCGGGCAAACAGGGCCCATCGGGCACGGGCCTGTCGCGGAACCCGCCAGCGTGGTCTCCGGATGGAACGCATGTTGTGTACAGCAGACAGGTCACAAATCGTCCCACAGAGCCGGTGGGGTTGTGGAGCCGGAACTCGAAGTTCAGTCTAGCTGGGACGGCCTTTCTTCCCGCGTACGATCCCAGAGGGGAGCGGCTTGCGGTGACGAAGATCGGCGCGGATGGGACCAGCCTGTACGTGATTGACGAAGGCAAGCCGGCTCGGACGATCCTGTTGCGGAAGGACCTGATCCTGGCCCCACAGTGGTCGCCCGATGGTAAGCAGATTGTTGTGGGGGTGGGTGGGTTCACCGCGTTTCTCGACTTCGCTATGGGAGGAAGGAAGCTTTCCGACCCGGTCAACGGGGGAGCGCAGGTGGGCATCCTCAACGCCGATGGCACCGGCTTTCACTTGATCACGTCGGGGACCAACAACAACGCGTTTGCGTCGTTTTCGCCCGATGGCAAACGCATTGTGTATCGCACTGCCGGGCCCGAGGGGGAAGGCCTGCGCATCATGAGTCTGGCGGACGGCTCAATAAAGGAGTTGACCGGCGAGTACGACAACTTCCCTGTCTGGTCGCCGCGTGGAGATCGGATCGCATTTATTCGGAGAATCGACGGCTTCTTTCAGGCGATGACCATTCACGCGGATGGAACGGGACTGACGCAGTTGACCCATACGAAGGGCAACGATGCTCATCTCGCGTGGTCGCCCGATGGAGAGCGATTGCTGTTGACAAGCTCGCGGATGGGATTCAAAGACGAGGCGTTCTACACGGGCGCGCCGCAGCCTTATGGCGAGATTTTCGCGATGCGCGCGGACGGCACGGAGATTGAGCAGCTCACCGATGATCAGTGGGAAGAGGGCGGAGCTGCATGGCAGGCCGAGAAGACGGGGTTGGCAAAGGCGCGACCGGCTGTACAGTAATCTATCGTGTCGCCGTCGAGACAATAAGAAACCCGCACCTCGTAGGCAAGATGCGGGTTTCTTAGGATTCGTGCTTGCGTTTGAGACTGTTACGCAATCTGTTACATTTCTTTGACGCCGTCGACGAAGGCCTTCAGCTTGCGGCTGCGGCTTGGGTGACGGAGCTTGCGTAGGGCCTTGGCTTCGATCTGGCGGATGCGCTCGCGGGTGACCTGGAAGGACTGGCCGACCTCTTCGAGGGTGTGTTCGGAGCCGTCTTCGAGGCCGAAGCGCATCTTGATGACGCGCTCTTCGCGCGGGGTCAGGGTGCGGAGGACCTGCGAGGTGTACTCCTTGAGGTTGACGCTGATGACGGCGTCAGCCGGGGAGACGGCCATGCGGTCTTCGATGAAGTCGCCGAGGTGCGAATCTTCCTCTTCTCCGATGGGAGTCTCGAGGGAGATGGGCTCCTGCGCGATCTTGAGGACCTTGCGGACCTTCGCGACCGGGATGTCCATGCGCTTGGCGATCTCTTCTGATGAGGCTTCGCGGCCAAGCTCCTGCACCAACTGACGCGAGGTGCGGATGAGCTTGTTGATGGTCTCGATCATGTGGACCGGGATGCGGATGGTGCGGGCCTGGTCGGCGATGGCGCGGGTGATGGCCTGACGGATCCACCAGGTGGCGTAGGTCGAGAATTTGTAACCGCGACGGTACTCGAACTTGTCGACGGCCTTCATGAGGCCGATGTTGCCCTCCTGAATGAGGTCGAGGAACTGGAGACCGCGGTTGGTGTACTTCTTCGCGATGGAGACGACGAGGCGAAGGTTGGCTTCGATGAGCTCGCGCTTGGCGCGCTCGGCGTCCATGTCGCCCTGGATCATCTCGCGCTGGGTGCGCTTGAGGTCGGCGAGTGGAGATGCCGGCGTCGGCTTCAACGCGCTCGAGGTCGATGCGGCAGTTCTTCTGCTGCCGGTTGTACTCCTTGCGCAGCTCTTCGGACTTCGAGTTCTCGAACTTGGCTTCGAGGGTCTTGATCTGACGCTCGAGGGTGCGCATGGCGTCGACGGTCTTGTTGACCTTGTCGAGCAGGCGCTTCTTTTCGCCGTTGGTGTACTTCAGCTCGCGAACGATGCGGTTGATGTAGACGTGCTCGCGGCCGATGAGCCAGCGGGTCTTGCGGGTGTCCTTGGCCTTGGCCTTGGCGTCTTTGCCGTGCGGCGCGGCGAGCTTCTCTTCGAGCGCGTGAATCTTCTTCTGGTGCTTGAGGATGACGTCGATGCGGCCGGCGGTGGCGCGAACGCGAGCCTGCAGGATCTCTTCGGTGAGCTCTTCTTCGTCGAAGGTAACGACTTCCTTGATGTTGCGAACGCCGCGGCGCAGGTCTTCGCCGAGGCCGACGATCTCGCGAATGACGATGGGCGAGCGCGAGATGGCCTTCATGACGCGGAGCTGGCCGCGCTCGATGCGCTTGGCGATTTCGACTTCGCCCTCGCGGGTGAGCAGGGGGACGGTGCCCATCTCGCGGAGGTACATGCGGACGGGGTCGTTGGTCTTCTCAAGGGTGCCGGGCGAGAGGTCGAGCTCTACGTCGTCGGACTCTTCGCCGGCCTCGGGCTCGTACTTGTCGCGATCGCCAGCGAATTTATCTCCGGAGAGGACATCGATGCCCTGGGTGTTGATGGTGGTGAGAAGGTCATCGAGATCGTCGGGGGTGGTGATGTCACCGGGGAGAAGGTCGTTGACCTCGCCGTAGGTGAGATAGCCCTTTTCTTTCCCTGTGTCGATGAGCTTGTCTATGTCGTCTTCGTACTTGTCAATTTCTTCAGCCACGGCTGTGCGCACTCCTGCGAAAGATTCGGATGTTTGGGATGCCGCTCACTCGTAAGTTGGTATTCAAGCGGAGACATCCCTGGGTTGTTACGTAATGGGCAGGGAGCAGATTGCGGTTTAGACCGCGTTGGCAAGCCCGGTGACCTTAAGAAGGTCTGGGCATTCAAAGGCACACGTCCCCAGCGAATCACAGAATACCACATTTGTTAGACGAATTCGGGAGGAAAAGGATTCGTGGAATGCTGGGTTTGGGTTACAGGGGAACGGCGTGTTTTGTGAACCAGGCGGTCAGTTCCTCTTCGCTGAGGGAGCCGTCGGCGAGGTGGAGGAAGGTGAAGTATTTTTCTTCCGGTGGCGACACGATCTTCAAGCCATTTAAGCGCAGAAAGCCTCAGAGACGACCAACGCGGTGCGTTTATTCCCGTCAACGAAGGCATGGTTGCGAGCGATGCCGAAGGCGTAGGATGCCGCGAGCCGCGGAAGGCTCACAGAGTCGCCATAGGCGAAGACATTGCGGGGCTTGGCAAGAGCTGAATCGAGGAGGGTTTCGTCGCGAATGCCGTCGGATCCGCCATGTTCTGCAAGTTGCATCGAGTGAGCAATGAGGACTTCAGGTTTGTCGATCCAGATGGGTTCCTCCATTATTCAGCGAGCTTCTTCAGGACATCGCGGTTTTCGCGCATGACCTGCTCGAGGGCCTCGAGCTTTTGAGCAAAAGCGTCGTTATAGGGTGAGAGGTGAACCCCGTCCGGCGCGTCTGTGATGTAGAGAACGTCGCCCTTTTCGACATGGAGGCGATTCAGCACCTCTTTAGGCAGCACGATGCCTGCGGAGTTGCCGATGGTAGTGATTTTGACAGCGGTGGCCATAGGACTTCCCTCGGTTCCTATTATAACGCAGGTTATAACGCCAAGGGTCCGGGGTGATCGGGGGCTTTGTTGGGAATTTTAGCTTTCGAAGCCTGGTTTTGATCGGCGGATGCGCGCCAGGAGGGAGGCTGGGCGGAGGAAGTGCGGGAAGTGGAGCAGGCTGGCGAGGAAGGCCGGCGGAGTGTCGTGGGCGATGCGGAGGCAGGCGGGGACGACGTAGAGGTTCATGACGGTCTCGGATATCAGGAGTGACGCTGCGGCGCCGTATAGGCCGTAGGCTCGAGCGAAGAAGTAGCAGAGGACGCAGGTGAGGCTGGTGCCGAGGATGTAGTAGGTGGCGAGTCTCTGGTGCTGGTTGGTGGAGGTCATCAGGGTGGCGCTGGTGGACCAGAGCGCATAGAAGACGACGACCAGAAGAAGAATGCTGAGCAGGGTGCGGCTGGGTGGGACGTGGCCGGAGGTCCAGTGGGTGAGGAACCATGGGCCGACGGTCAACATAACGATGACGATGAGGACGGCGACGGCAAGAGCGAGCTGGCAGGCGCGGCGGAGGAGGGTGCGGGTGAGTTCGATAGTTCCCTGCTCCGTAGGCGATGGACATCTCGGGCTCGAAGGTGCTGTTGACCATCTGGACCATCTGGAGCGCGACGCGGGAGACGGTGCGGGCGACTCCGAAGACGACGACAGCAACGGGGCCGAGGGCGTAGCCGACGGCGAGCAGCGTGCCCTGAAGGCTGAGGGCGTTGCCGAGGGGAAATCCCATGAACGCGATGGCGAGGGGGGCGAGCTTGCGAATTTCGGCGAAGCTGGCGTGGCGCCATCCGTATTGGATCCACGGGATGTCGCGGCGAACGAGGATGCAGAAGAAGAGCGTGGCGGCGATGTTGACGGCGGCGTAGACCAGCGCGGTGATGCGCGGCGCCGCTGCCGAGGGCGACGGCGATGATCATGCTGGCGAAGGCGATGAAGGAGGCGGCGGTTTTGAGGGCGGTGCCGTAGGGGTAGCGGCCGATGCTGCGATAGGCGGACTGCAGAAGTTGCTCAAGCTGGCCGAAGAGGACGGCGAGACCGAGATAGAAGATGATCCATTTGGTGTCGGATTCGCTGATGTGGGTGACTCGCAGCAGGCGGGCGGCGGGCAGGTAGTAGAGTGCGCCGCTGAGTAGAACGAGGGTGGTGGCGCAGATTAAGATGATGAGCCACCAGCAGCTTTGGAAGACGCGGAGGGCGCCGTCGCGATCGTTGCGCGCGACCACATGGTCATCTCGTTGCCGGCGACGCTGCCGAAGCCGATGTTGCTGAAGCTGAGATAGGCGGGGATGGAGTTGACGATCATCCATTCGCCGTAGAGGGGCGTGCTCCAGAAGTGGAGGAAGACGGGGACCTGGATGAGCTGGATGATGGTGGAGGCGAGCTTGCCGATCCAATTGATGGCGAAGCCAAGGAGCAGTCGCCGCTTTGTGGTGCCATCCATGCTCATGCTTTGGGTGTGTTCCTTGATCTCTGGGGCAAGTCTAACGGCTGGTGGTGGAGTGCGCCTAATGACCTGCTTAGACAGTGAGCTTTAGTGTTCGCGTAGCTTGCGGTCGATCTGGAGTTTTTCGGCGGTGAGTTTGGTGAGCATCATCGTGGTCGCCGCGGCGGTCGGCTTCGGCGATGAGGGTGCGGAGTTCGCGCTTGACGGCGTTCGAGCTGACGATGCGCGAGAGTGTGGAGGGCGTTTTCGACCTGCTCGGTCATGGATTGTGCGTTGGAGGAGGATGAGGTGGCGGAGTTGTCTTCGTGCTGGAGGGCACGAGCGAGGAGCACGTGACTTTGCTGGTCGAGCTGCCGCGTCGAGTGGGTTGGGTGGAGCGGGGGCGTTGGAGAGAGCTTCGAGGAGCGCAGCGGAGGGAAGGCTGTCGTACCACTCGGGGTGTTGGGAGAGCTGTTCGGCGGCGAGAGTGCGAGCGGGGTCATTCTCGGGAAGGACGAGGGCGCGGAGGAGGACGCGTTCGGTCTCGCTGGCAGGATCGTGAGTGTGAGAGCGGACGCTTTCGACGCGCTGGGCAGCGGCTTGTTTGAGCTCCTGGCGGAGGATGGCGGAGTCGATGCCGAGTTTTTGCGCGGCGTCGGCGGCGAACTCGTCGCGCTGGATGCGGTTGGGCATGCGGCGGATGTGGGGGAGGAGGAAGTTGAGGGCTTTGACTTTCGCGTCGGCGGTGCGACCGGGGAACTGCTCGCGGGCGTGGTCGATGAGGAAGTCGGAGTGACGCTTGGCGTTGCGCAGCGCAGCCATGTAGGACTGGACGCCTTGTTCGCGGATGAAGCGGTCGGGGTCGAGGCCGCCTTCGAGGGTGACGATCTTCACTTCGAAGTCTTCTTCGGTGAGCAGGGCGATGGATTTTTCTGTGGCGGCGACGCCGGCGGTATCGGGATCGAAGTTGACGATGACGCGTTTGGTGAAGCGGCTGAGGAGGCGGATCTGCATCTCGGTGAAGGCGGTGCCGGAGGTGGCGATGACGTTCTTAATGCCGGCCATGTAGACGGAGATGCAGTCCATCTGGCCTTCGACGAGGAGGGCGAAGCCGAGGGAGCGAATGTCGGCCTTGGCCTTGTCGAGGTTGAAGAGGATCTGGCCCTTGCTGTAGAGCGCGGTCTCGGGGGAGTTGAGATATTTTGCGATGTCGCGGCCTTTTTCGTCCTGGGCGTCGAGGGCGCGGGCGGTGAAGGCGATGGTCTTGCCTTGCTCGTTGGCGATGGGGAAGGTGATGCGTTTGCGGAAGCGGGCGTAGAGCTGGCCCTGGGCTCCGTCGGCCTGCTCTTTGGAACTGAAGAGGCCGCTGGCGCGGAGGACTTCGTTGGGGAAGTGTTTCGCGAGTTGCTCGCGCATGTGGTTGAAGTCGTCGGGGGCGTAGCCGATGCGGAATTTTGCGATGGTGTCGGGGGTGACGCCGCGGCCGGTGAGGTATTCGCGAGCGCGAGCGGCTTCGGGGGCTTTGAGAGCGGCTTCGAAGTACTGCGTGGCGGCTTCGTGGATGTCGATGAGCTGGCGGCGGAGGCCGGCTTCCTGGGCCTCCTGAGGTGAGCTGAACTCGCGCTTGGGGAGCGGGATGCCGCACTTTGGTGCGACGGTGCGGACGGCTTCGGGGAAGCTGATGTTCTCCATCTTCATGACGAAGGTGAAGACGTCGCCCTTCTCGTGGCAGCCGAAGCAGTAGAAGTAGCCGTGGGTGGCGTTGACGGAGAAGGAGCCGGTCTTTTCTTTGTGGAAGGGGCAGAGGCCGGTGTAGTTCTGTGCGCCGGATTTGCGCAGCTTGAGGTAGTCGCCGACGATGCGGACGATGTCGGCCTGGCCTTTTACGAGTTGGGTGAAGTCATCGGACATTCAGGAGATTTTGTTCTCTTCACAAATTTACAGGCTTTCCCTCAGGGTAACGGTTATGCCGGTCGAGGTTGCTCGCACGATGCGATTCTGAAGCTGATTCGTAGGCAATGTGATCCTGCTTGTGTATAAATTTTCTACCGGTGGAAATTTGTGAAGCAGCAGAAGGCGTCGCCAGCCTTTAGCTCTCCTGTTTTCTGCACGGCACATTTGGGGGAACGAATCGATGCGGATAGGTAAGTCTGATGAGGCTTGTAGCGGCGTGTGGATGGTTGATTGCGACTGGGATGATCTGCAGTGCGGGTGCTTTTGCTGCTGAGGGCCTTGCGGCTGCTCCATCGACGACTCCGTCGACGAGCGGTGAGCGGCAGATGCCGCGGATGATTGAGCAGTTCGCTGCCGATCGCATGAGCCTGAGCCGGATTTATCCCGGTTGCGATTGCTCCTCGCGGATGGCGCGGTTTCAGAAGTTCTATGACGACGAGCTGGCGATGCTGGCGGCCATGAACTTCGACAAGCTGTCGGAGGATGACCAGATCGACTATCTGCTGCTGAAGAATCGACTGACGGCTGATCTGCATCAGCTTGCCATTCAGAGGAAGCAGGTGGAGGAGATGCAGGCGCTGTTGCCGTTTGCGAAGACGATTGAGGACTTGCTGGATCGTAAGCGTCTGATGGAACGGCCTGATGGGGAGAAAGATGCTGCTGCGCTGACGGAGATGGTGAAGCAGATGACGGCGCTGCAGAAACAGCTTGATCCGAAGGCGCGTGATTCGAAAGCAGACTGGGGGACCGGCGGCGATGGCGCGGAGAAGGCGAAGGTCAATCCGGTAGTTGCGAACCGCGCGGCGATTGCGACGATGCAGCTTAGCGCTGCGTTGAAGGAATGGTTTGGGCAGTACAACGGGTACGATCCGGTGTTTACGTGGTGGGTGGATCAGCCGTACAAGGATGCTGATAAGGCGCTGACGAGCTACAACGCTTTTCTGAAGGAGAAGGTGATTGGCATTGCGCCGGACGACAAGACAACGATCATTGGGGATCCGGTTGGGCGCGAGGCGTTGATGAATGCGCTGGCCGACGACATGATTCCGTATACGCCGGAGGAGCTGATTGCGATTGCGCAGACGGAGTACGACTGGTGCATGCGCGAGATGCTGAAGGCGTCGCATGAGATGGGCTTCGGCGACGACTGGCATGCTGCGGTGGAGAAGGTGAAACAGACGCACGTGCCGCCGGGTGAGCAGCCTGAGGTGATTCGCAAGCTGGTGCTGGAGGGAAGCGAGTTCGTCGAGAAGAACAACCTGGTGACGGTGCCGCCGCTGGCGGATGAGACGTGGTACATGATCATGATGACGCCGCAGCGTCAGCTGGTGAATCCGTTTTTACGGGCGGGAATGAGCTGAGCGTGTCGTATCCGACGGACACGATGACGTATGAGCAGCGCGAGATGAGCATGCGGGGCAACAGCACTCCGCTATCGCATGCGACGGCGTTTCACGAGATGATCCCGGGGCACTTTTTGCAGTTCTATATGGCGGCGCGTTACAACACGTACCGGCGGCCGTTCTCGACGCCGTTCTGGCATGAGGGCAATGCTTTCTGGTGGGAGATGTTGCTGTGGGACAAGGGCTATAACAAGACGCCGGAGGAGCGCGTGGGTGCGCTGGTTTGGCGAATGCACCGGTCGGCGCGTGTGATCTTCACGATGAACTTTCATCTTGGCAAGTGGACGACGCAACAGTGCGTCCAGTCGCTGATCGACAACGTGGGTTTTGAGCCGGATAACGCAGCGGGCGAGGTGAGGCGGTCGTTTGATGGGTCGGTTGGTCCGCTGTATCAGATTGCTTATCTGATGGGCGCGCTGCAGTTTCGCGAACGCTGCATAAGGAGCTTGTGGATTCGAAGAAGATGACGGACCGCGAGTTTGCCGATGCGGTGCTGCACGAGAATTCAATGCCGGTTGAGATGCTGCGGGCGGATCTCGAACGGCAGAAGCTGACGAGCGACTTCAAGACGAGCTGGAAGTTTTACGGCGAGCATCCGACGCATCCGTAGCTCGGAAAGAGGCTCGAAAAAGAAACGCCGACCCTGGGATGGGCCGGCGTCTCTTGAAGTAGAGTCTAGTTGAAGCCTGTGAACTAAAACAGCAGGCGAAGCGACATCTGGATCTGCCGCGCGCTGCCGATGGTGTGAGTAACTACGCCAAGGCTGAACGGGCAGTTGTAGAAGCCCGCGTTGCTTGCATCGCAGGAGGTGGGGAGAACCGGCGTCCCGGCTTCCGGGAAGCCGTTGTAGTTCTGGTTTTGCGAGACCTCGTTGCCGGGAACGTCGAAGCTGGAGGTATTGGTGAGGTTGAAGACATCGAAGGTGTACCTGAGAGTGTAACGCTCCGTGAGCTTGGTCAACTTCACGAGCGAGGCGTCGGAGCGCTTCTGGAATGCCTGCCGGAAGATGTTGCGCTGACCTGAGGTGAAGTTGGTTTCATAGGGGTCGGAGGTGGGAATGGCGCCGCTCAGCCCGCCTGCACCGATCAACGGAACGGTGAAGCAGGAGGCCTTGAGAGCTTCGTCTCCGAAGGCTCCCGACTTGCCGGTTTTGGCGTTCTTCGGAGTGCAGCCAGGAGCCAGCGGCACGATGGGATTGGTGATTCCGTTGCTGACGCCGTAGAAGACGCTGGCGACGGCGCCGCTGAAGTCGATGACGCTGTAGGGCTGACCGCTCTGCAGGATGGTGAGGCCGGTGATAGACCAGCCGTTGGTGAAGTAGCTTGCGATGTCGTGGCTGTGGATGAAGTCGGGAAGCCTGTAGACGTAGTTGAAGTTGATGACGTGAGTGCGATCGAAGTCGGCAGAGGCGTAGCCGTCGCGCAGGTTGAGGGGATTGTTGCCGTTGTAGAAGAGGCCGAGACCGCTCTGCTCGTCGAGGGCATGGGAGTAGGTGTAGGAGGCGGCGAACTGCAGGCCGTGGCTCATGCGCTTTTCAAAGTGGGCGGTAAGCGCGTTATAGGCGTCGACGCCCGCTGCGAGGTAGTCGATGGACTCTGCCGCGTAGCCGATGTAGGGAACGCGATGGTCGACGTTGCCGCCCTCATAGTCCTCGTCGTAAGGATTGCCATTGGGGAGATTGGCGCCAAGGACGTTATAGCCGTAGGAGTATGTTTCGCCGTGGATGGGGTGCGATGGTGAGGCGATTCCGGGCTGGTTGAAGGGAACCGGTATGACCTGATGGCGGCCGATATTGCCGACGTAGCCGAGTTCGAAGAGTAGATCGTTGCGCGGTTGCCACTGGAGATCGAGCGTGTAGTTGTAGGTATACGGCAGCTTATTTGTGCGGTCGTAGACACCCAGCGAGATGGGCTGTCCACCGTTCTCGATGCTTGCAAGGTTGGGCAGGTATTTGCTGAGGTCAGATGATTTGGGGTTGGACGGTGCTGCACTCTGGACGTCCGTGTAAGGGTTTGCGAGGTTTCCAGTTGCAGCAGTGGGTGCGATGGTCGGGGGACCGAAGGGATCGCCACCGTCCGCGAGACCGCCGCAGGTGGGAATGTAATAGCTGTAAAGAGTGGCGGTGGGACAGGACTGCGCGGTTACGAAGGGGAGCTGCTGGTTGACGCCGAACGGGCCACCGGTGACGGTGCCGATGGCGTATCCGGGCGAGAAGTAGCTGAAGAGTTCGCCGCGGTCGTAGTACATACCGAAGCCTGTTCGAACAACGACTTTGCTATGAAACATCTCAGGCTGCCAGGCTGCGCCGACGCGGGGAGCGATGCCCCACTGGCGACCGGTCAGTGTGGTCGGGCTGACACCAGCAGTGCCATTTGCGTTGTTGCCCGCGATGATGAAGCCGGGATTGGCGATTGTGTCGGAAGCCGCGTTGTAGTTGTAGAGATTCGGATCGAAGTTGAAGATGCGGCCTTCCTTCTCGGTGAGACCGCCGTTCCAGTCATAGCGAAGTCCAGCAGTGAGCGAGAGAGTTGGAGTGACCTGGAACTTGTCCTGCACAAAACTTCCGAGAGTGTTGGCGCGGTAGTAGCGACTGGCATTGCCCTGAAGGAAGGAGCTGACGTAGAAGGCGGTGGAGGAGCTTCCGGGTGTGACGTAGCCCTGCGCGTAGGCGCTGAGGTCGTCGGTGGCGACGGTGCCGTCGCCGGTGCGCTTGTCGATTGTGTTGAGCTGGGTATAGCTGTAGTTCACACCAAAGCTGACGGTGTGCTTGCCGAGTGTCCAGATCGCGTTGGCGGAGGGCTGCCAGCGGTTCTGGAAGGCGCCGGTGTTGGGGGCCTGACCTTCTGCGTTGGGGCCGATGTTCAGGATGCCGGTCGAGATGCCAGCGTTATATGCGGAGTTGCCGAGGACGTTCACGATCGAGACGCCGGGAAAGTAATTGGAGCCGAACTCGTTGATGGAGACATTGCCGAGCGAGCCGCCGGGGATCGCGCTTGGACCAAAGGGCTGTTCGTTGTCGACCCAGGTCTTCTCACGAATGAAGCCAATGGATTGGGTGGTGCTGAGGTTGGGTTTGACGAGGTAGGTATTGATGATGGAAAAGACTTGCGCGCCGGAGTCCAGGTGCTCCGTGAATCCGGGTACGCTCGAGTAGGCGTATGGCGCGAGCGTGGGGTCGTGCTGGTAGTAGTACTTGAGTGCGAGGGTGTCTTTGCCGGTGATGTTGTAGTCGAGGTTGGCTACGGCCATGTCGGCCTTGAAGCGGCCAGTGCCGGGAAGGAAAGCGTTGAAGGGGTGCTGAGGGGTGAGACCGGTTCCACTGTCGTTGGGAACGAGCCACTTGCCGGGTTCGCCGGGAAGTGCAGGTGAGTTGAACAGGGCGAGTGCGGTCCTATCGATGTTCCCGCCGGTAAGGCCGGAGTCGTAGTTGTTGTTGACGATGCCTGCGAAGCCGCTGGCGGAGCGCGTGTCGTCTGAGAGGCCGACCGGGACTGTGAGGAAGGAGTCACCGATCTCCTGATCGGAGACCTGCAGGTGCTGATACGCCACAAAACCGAAGAGCTTGTTCTTGATGATGGGGCCGCCGAACGTTCCCCCAGCGTCATAGCGATGCAGTTCTGGATTTACCAGTCTCGGATTGCTGGCGATGATCGGGTCGTTCTTGAAGAAGAACGGCGCGGCGTTGATCCAGTTGGTTGCGCGCATGCCATAGAGCGTGCCGTGATAGGCGTTGGTACCGGAAGCGGTGCTGAGATCGATATGGGCGCCGGATGTTGAACCTTGTTGCGCGTCGTACATCGAGGCGTTAACGCGAACTTCCTCGATCGTCTCCGGCGCAGGGGTCGGGATGGCGTTGCCGATCGAGAGGTAGACGGAGGCCGTGGTTTGAATGACGCCGCCGCCGCCGGTGCTGGTGGAGGCGCCGGTGCTGTTGATGACGCGCGCGGAGGCGACCTGACTGGTGCTCTTCCCGTTGAAGAGGTTGCTGGCGTCGACGCCGTTCAGCGCGAAGCTATTGCTGGTATCGCGCTGACCGTTGGCCCAGATGGGGGCGTTGCCGAGTCCAGAGAGCGCTCCAGTGCCGCCCGGTAACTCCGCGTTCACGCCCGGCGACAGAAGTGCCAGCCCGGTAAAGCTACCTGTCGGCAGGGGAATCGATTCGATCTGGGTCTTGTCGAGCACGTAACCGTTCGTCGTATCCACGGCGTTCATCAACGGGACCGCCTCGACGCTGACCACGGTATTCACAGCTCCGACAATCAACTGCACGTTCACTGTGCCGGTACGGTCGCTCTGCACCTGAAGACCTTGCATCTTCTGGGTTTCGAAACCTTCCTTGGTGAACGACAAGGTGTAGGTTCCAATTGGCAGGTTGGCGAATTCGTAGAAGCCATTTGAGCCGGAGACCTGGGAACGCGTCAGCCCGGTTTGCTCACCCACAATTGTTGCCGTTACGCCTGACAGAATTCCTCCCTGGGTGTCGGTGACGACGCCGGTGAGGCCGCCCAACGTCTGCTGCCCAAACGCGGGACATGCGAAAAGGAGGAACAACATCTGAATGATGACGAGAGCGAAAGGAAAGGGTGAACGCTTGATCATAGGGCTGGCTCCGGAAGTGATGCAAATTATTGAAAATAAATCGTCTTATCGTGGAAGTTTGGTGTGAGGAAAAGACGGATGCAGTGATGCAGCACGGCGTACCCGCGGCAACTACGCTGAGGAAACTACAAACTACAAAACTAGAAACCGTTGAGATTCAGTTTTGATACTGTTTCGGGAATGAACATGAGCATATCTGAAGTTGTCAAAATCGAGAAGCGAATTCTTCGTTCGCTTTGCAGCTGATATTGAGGTGAGGCATGTTACCGATTTGGGCGCGTGCAGGTAAGTCGTTTGTGCAAGATAGGCGCGAAGGCAATCAAATATCGATCGCAACCATTTCGGGGTCGAGAATCACTGGCACAGCGATCGTCAGTTGTGCGCCGTTATGTTTAGATCTGCACCTTTCCGGCTCTAACAAGAAGATGGCAGTGGCAACAGCCGGATCAATCTTTGGAGGTCGTAAGATAGCCTTTGTATACGGGAGCCTATGTCGGCAGACAAAAGCAGCAAAGTGAATCATCTTGGTTTGCTTTTATTGCCGTCCGCGGTTTCGATCGCCATCTTTTATCTCCTGTACCTATTCTTCCTATCGCACATCTGGGGAGATCAAGCGTTTTATCTTTATGCAGCCAGGCAGGTGCTTGCTGGCGTCAAGCTCGAGAGCTCTCGCTTGATTGTGGTGAACCCTCCTCTGATCGTCTGGTTTTCGGAGATACCGATCGCACTTGCACAGGTACTCCATATCTCACCATTCATTGCGTTGCAGGGGATCACTCTACTTCTTATATCTGCGAGTACGGTGTGGAGTGCCCGGCTGCTGCGAATTGGAGGAGTTGGAGCTACTCTCGGGATACCGGATTTACTTCTGGTCGCATTAGTGGGTCTCGCAGAACTGACGATCCAGCCCGCGATGTTCGGTCAAAGGGAACAGTTCGTATTGGTTCTTCTGATGCCTTACGTGTTGGCGGTTAGCACGGAGGCTATCAGGTCCTTGACGAATACCGAGCGCTGCGCGATTGGGTTTTGCGCTGGACTGGCGGTGTGCTTCAAGCCTCAGCAGGTATGGACCTTGATTTGTCTCGAGGTTTTTCTGTTGGTGTACTGCCGTACCCTGCGCCATCTGCTCAGCGTGGAACTGATCGTGAGTGCGTTGACGGGGATCGTATATGTAGGTTGTGTGTGGGCGACTACACCTTACTTTTCGGGGATCGTGCCATTGCTGCTGGATACTTATTGGGCGTTGGGCAAATACACCTGGTTCAGGATGCTGTTGCAAAATGCCCGACTTACTGCCTTTCTCCTTATTGCACTTGTCAGCTGGCTGTCATTGCGCAACCGCATGAGGATGCCTATTCTTTCCGGCGCACTCTTAGCTTCCGCTACAGGAGCTTTCCTTGCTTTCTGTTCCCAACATACAAATTGGGTTTACCAAGCTTTTCCAGCGAAGGCTCTTGTGTTGATGGCCATCGGCACCATCGTTCTGGACACTATGGCTGCTCGATACGGACAATGCCTTCGCTATGCGTGGCCACACAAGATGGCTTGGGTAGGCGCAGTGGCTATTTCGGTGACGGCATTTGCCGGAGCGGCGGCTATCGAGAAGCGGCTGGAAGCTCGGAAGGGTGATGTCAAAATCTATACCGAGTTTGCGAGCTACCCTCGAGGAACTGTCGTTTACGCTTTTACTGAAGAGATGATGCCCTTTCCGCTTGTGCTGGATCGGGAATATGTGTGGGGAAGCCGGTTTGAAAGTCTGTGGATGCTTCCGGCGATCCTTCAAAACGAAACATCGCGAACAGACAGAGGTCGGCCCTTCAAAGCATTGTCAACGGAGCGAACCGAAGAGCTTGCAGAAATACAACGTGCCGATACAGCTGAAGACTTGAGGCTCTGGAAGCCGAAGTATGTTTGGGTACAACGTTGCGCGAGCGACCCGCCGTGCGAGGTTTATAACCATCCAATTGACTTTATCTCGTGGTTTTCGAAGAACTCTGCGTTCGCAACCGAGTGGACAAAGTATCGGCTTGAGAAAACCATAGATAATGTCGACGTCTTCGTGCGCAACTGACAATCCGCATCAAGCGATCCAGACGAGCAGGTTGTTGTCGAGGGAGACGGTGCGGCGGAGGGGGAGTGCTTATTTATTGAGAAAGAATGGTAGGCACGAGGAGACTCGAACTCCTGACCTCTACCGTGTCAAGGTAGCGCTCTAACCAACTGAGCTACGCGCCTGTGCGTTGATTCAAGTCTAAACGGAAGAGGAAGCTGGAGCAACCTTGCCGTTGATTGGGTTACGATTGACTGACTCCCGCATAGTGCCTTTCCTGAGCCAATTTCGCGCCGCGCCGAACCTGCTTACGCTGATGCGGCTGTTCATTATCCCGTTCCTTGTGATTGAGATTCTGGATGGGCACTACCGGATAGCGTTTGCGCTGTTTATTCTTGCAGGGATCAGCGATGCGCTGGATGGATTGCTGGCGCGATGGTTGAGCCAGAAGACGACGCTGGGGCAGTATCTGGATCCGATTGCGGACAAACTGCTGCTGAGTACGTTGTTTGTGGTGCTGACGCATGTGGGGATGATTCCGCAGTATGTGACGGTGCTGGTTTTCAGCCGGGATGTGGGGATTCTGCTGATCTCTACGCTGCTGTTTGTGACGAGGGCGTTGCGGGATTTTCGGCCGAGCCTGTTTGGGAAGCTGAATACGCTGGTGCAGATTGTGGCTTTGATTGCGGTGCTGTGTCAGAAGATATTTGTTTCTGCGCACTTGGCGATGTTGAGCGATGTTCTGGTGCGCGCGATTGCGGTGCTGGCGCCGCTTTCGGCGGCGCAGTATGCGTGGATTGTGTTTCGGAGGATGAATGCGCCGCCGGCGCCGTACGGTGGTGTAGCGGTTAGTCTTCGCGGGGCGTTTCGAGGGCCTCTTCCTCTTCGATGGCGATGTCGCTAAACTCTGCGGAATCAAAGACTTCTCCGCACTTTTGGCACTCAACAAACTCTGCGTCTTCCTCGCGGGCGACGATCTTGACGATGGGATGTTTGCACTTGGCTGTCATTTGGGGGAGGAATTAGTGAATGGTATGGATTTTGCCCGTCTCGGCGGGCCTTGTCAACTGGGATTCTGAAGGTTTTTGTGTCGAAAATGCGTGGTGAATTTGTGGTGAACGTGTGGTGGAAGGCTGGTGAAGCGTGGTTGCAATGCACAGGATTGTGGACGTACACTATCTAGGACTGGAATTGTCTGAGTTCCGGCGATTTTCAGGTGGGCGGGAGCCTCAACAAAACGACATGCTGCGTCTGACCAAAAAAGCGGATTACGGTCTGATGGCTCTGAAGTATCTGGCAGAGCAGACGGACGGCAGCGCGCATAGCGCCAAGGATATTGCTGAGGCGTACCACATTCCTCCGCAGCTGCTGGCGAAGATTCTGCAGACGCTGGCGAAGGCAGGGCTGCTGGTTTCGCATGCGGGGACGAATGGCGGATATGCGCTTTCGCGGCCGGCGACGGAGATTACGGCGTTTGAGGTGATCCGGGCGATCGACGGGCCGCTGTTCATTACAAGTTGCATTACGATTCATGGAGCTTGCGACCTGGCGGGCACTTGCACCATCAAAGAACCATTGCGCAAGGTGAACGACAGCATCAAGGATTTGTTGAGTGGAATCCACATCGCCGATTTGATTGAGGCGGGGATGCGGAGCAGGCTGGGACGGGCGCACCGGTGGGCGGTGGTCTGGTGAGCATTGCGGTTTAGCGATCAGCGATTGACGATGAAGGATTTTGAAGCAGCAGGATTTCGGGAGATACGATGAGCAACGATATGAGCAATAACGGCGTAGTGATCAGCGAGTCCTCAACACCATTGCCGGCGGGCGTGCATCTGCCGATCTACATGGACAACCATGCGACGACGCCGATGGATCCGCGGGTTCTGGAGGCGATGATGCCTTACTTCAGCACGAAGTTCGGCAATGCGGCGAGCCGCAACCACTCGTTTGGCTGGGAGGCGGAGCAGGCGGTCGAGAAGGCGCGGGAGCAGATTGCGAAGCTGATCGGCGCGACGCTCGAAGGAGATCATCTTCACCAGCGGCGCGACGGAGTCGAACAACCTGGCGCTGAAGGGAATTGCGGAGATGTATCGCGAGCGCGGCAACCACATCATCACGCAGGTGACCGAGCACAAGGCGGTGCTGGATACGTGCAAGAAGCTTGAGAAGCAGGGATTCCGCGTGACGTATCTGCCGGTGCAGGCGGATGGGCTGATCGATATCGAAGACCTGAAGCGCGCGATGGACGACAAGACGATCCTGGTCTCGATCATGTATGCGAATAACGAGATTGGCGTGATTCAGCCGATCGCGGAGATTGGGAAGCTGTGCCATGAGAAGGGCGTGATCTTCCACACGGATGCGGTGCAGGCTGTGGGCAAGATTCCGGTGGATGTGCAGAAGGACAACATCGATGTGCTGTCGCCTTAGCGGCCACAAGATCTATGGGCCGAAGGGTGTTGGCGCGCTGTATGTGCGCCGGCGCAATCCGCGCGTGCAGATCTCGGAGCAGATCAACGGCGGCGGACATGAGCGCGGGATGCGGTCGGGCACGCTGAATGTTCCGGGCATCGTTGGGCTGGGCGAGGCTTGCGAGATTGCTGCGCGAGGAGATGGAGGCCGAGGCGAAGCGTGAGAAGGAGCTTCGCGACTATCTGAGGAAGAAGTTTGAGAAGGCGCTGGATTATGTCCACGTGAACGGCAATATGGAGCACCATCTGCCGGGCAATCTGAACATGAGCTTTGTGTATGTCGAGGGCGAGAGCCTGCTGATGGGCATCAACGACATTGCGGTTTCGTCGGGTTCGGCCTGCACGTCGGCTACGCTTGAGCCCAGCTATGTGCTGAAGGCGCTGGGGCTTGGCGACGATGTGGCGCACAGCTCGATCCGGTTTGGGCTTGGGCGCTTCAATACCAAGGCTGAAGTGGATTATGTTTCGGACAAGATGATCGATGTGGTTTCGAAGCTGCGGGAGCTTTCGCCCGCTGTATGAGATGGTGAAGGAAGGGATCGACCTGTCGAAGATTGAGTGGGCGGCGCACTAAAGCAGTAGAATTTGGTAGGCGATCGGTAGCTGAGCAGAGTATGGCGCAGCGAATTGCACGGAGTATCATCTAACGATAGAGACGAGGAACAAATCATGGCATATAGCGATAAGGTAATAGACCACTACAACAATCCCCGGAACGTCGGCAGATGGATAAGGCTCGGCCGAGGTTGGTACCGGGCTTGTTGGCGCGCCGGAGTGCGGCGACGTGATGCGTCTGCAGATTCGCGTGAATCCTGAGACGAACGTGATCGAAGATGCCAAGTTCAAGACCTTCGGTTGCGGTTCGGCGATTGCTTCGTCCTCGCTCGCGACAGAGTGGGTGAAGGGCAAGACGATCGACGAGGCGCTGGCGATCACGAACACGGACATCGTGAAGGAGCTGGCGCTTCCTCCGGTGAAGATTCACTGCTCGGTGCTCGCGGAAGATGCGATTCGCGCGGCGATCGGCGACTGGAAGAAGAAGAACAACGTTGCCGAGACGGCGGCGGTTGCGGCTGCTCACTAAGTTAGGATCGGCGGGGATTGGTTCTTGGGGTAGACGCGGAAGAAGGCATGCCTCAGGGGCTAAAGCCCCGCAGTTCTTGATCGCTGTGATTGCCTGACGCAGTGGCAAGGCATGAAGGTATGACATATGGCGATGGTGACATTACAAACCGCGGCGGAGATGGAGGCGGCGCAGGCTGCTGCTGCTGCCGGCGAGAAGAAGGACCCGCTGGCGGGGATGAATGTGCTGACTGCGCAGGGGCAGGAGCCTGGGCAGAAGGGCATTCAGATTACCGAGAAGGCGCTGAAGCGGATTCGCGTTGCGATGGCGAAGGAGGGTGTTTCGCCGGAGCAGGGTGGTCTGCGGGTGGGGATTCAGGGTGGTGGATGTTCGGGGTTGAGCTACAACATCCGGTTTGATACGCAGCCTCGCGAGCGGGACCGGGTGTATGCGTTTGGTGAGGGATTGGCGACGGCCGGCGATCCTACGGATGGCGAGGCGATTCGGATCTTTGTCGATCCGAAGAGCTTTATCTATCTGCATGGCATGGTGCTGGACTTTGAAGAGACGCTGATGCGGCAGGGATTCAACTTCATCAATCCGAACTCGACGAAGAGTTGCGGGTGTGGGTCGAGCTTTACGGCGTAGATGCTGGCAGATCGTAATTTCCAATAAAAGTGTTGTACGGAGCGTGATGAAAGTTCCTCTGATCGCTGGTTTTGGTTGTAGCTTCTTTGACGTTGACGCGCATGCTGCTTCGCCGATTGATTGCGCGAAGGTTACGAATCGCTACAGAACGCACGATCTGCAGTACGCCGTCGTTATTGCAGGCGGATGCGCGGATGACTGCTTATTACGAGATTGCGATTCAGTTTGTGGGGATGGGTGTGCGCGGGGATCTGGGTGATTCGCAGCAGGCGTTTCCGGCGGTGCGCGAACAAGTGCGGCACGGATAAGGCGTGCATTCTGGCGGCGTATAAGAAGCAGACGGCGCCGCTTGAGGCTGTGATTGCGAACGTGAAGACGCATGGGCCTTTCTAGTCGCTGCGCCTACAATATGATCGATGAATTATTTTGAGTTTTTCAGTCTTCCGCGGAAGCTGACGCTGGATGTTGTGGCGTTGGAGAAGCAGTTTTACGCGATGAGCCGCAAGCTGCATCCGGACCGGTTTGCGTCGAAGCCGGTGGCGGAGCAGGAGGCGGCGCTGGCGCAGTCGTCGCTGCTGAATGATGCGTACCGGACGCTGAAGGATCCGATTCTGCGGACGCAGTATCTGCTGAAGCTCGAGGGGGTGGAGCTGGAGGAGCAGTCGAAGGCTGCGACCGATGCGGCGCGGGCTTCGGGGGTGGAGAAGAAGCAGGTTGTTCCTCCGGAGTTGCTGGAGGAGGTGTTCGAGCTGAATATGCAGCTGCAGGAGATGCGCGCGGCGAAGCAGATGGGCGAGGATGAGCCGGAGCTGCGGCGGGATCTGATGACGGCGAAGGATGCGTTCGACGCGAAGATGGTGGAGACGCAGGCGGAGCTGGAGGGGCTTTGGACGGCGTGGGATGCGGGTGTGGATGCGGGGGATGAGGCGGTGAAGGCCAGGGCGAAGGATGCGATGGTGGCGTTGCTGAATAAGCGGAGCTATCTGCGGAACCTGGTGCGGGATGTGAATGAGGCTTTGGGTTTGTGATTCGGTGACGCAGATCCTTCGACTACGGATTTTCGCGATGAGACTACGAGGCCGCTTCGATTACGCTCAGGGTCAGAATAGACAGATTCTCTATTTATTGAGTAAGCCCCTGCTCGATGCAGTTTAGGGAGTGGTGCGGCTGGTTGCGAGGCGTTCGATTTGCTGGAGGTGGTTGATGTCGTGGCCGGCCATGGTTTCGACGATGGTCCAGAAGGTCATGGTGCCGCGTTCGGGGTGGGTGGTGCGGCGGTGGCGGTCGTCCTGGGAGACGGTGGTGAGGAAGAGCAGGTTCCAGTTGCGGGTGGCTTGGAAGAGGGCCAGGGCGGGCTCGAATTGGTAGGCGGCGTAGCGCTTGGCCCAGGCGTCCTGGTCGAAGGGCTGGATGATGGCGTGGGGCTGGTTGAGCGGGGTGGCGAGGGTCTGGCGGAGGCGGAAGGCGAAGACGATCTCGCAGTCGGCGAGGTGGGCGACGATCTCGCGAGATGCTCCATTTGCGCGGGGCGGGGGGGCGTTGATCTGAGCGCCGGTGAGGCGGGCGGTGAGGGCGTGGAGGCGCTCGGCGGTCGTGGTGAGGACAGGGATGGGGTCCTGGCCGTTAAGGTAGATGGCGTATGGGTTTAGCTCCATGGGGAAACAGTATCACGGAGGGTGGGGGCGAGGCTAGAGGCTTGATGGCGCTTTTGCGCGGGTGGGCTATGCGGTTTCCCAGGGGTCGTAGGTGCCGATGCTCCAGAGATGGCCTTCGAGGTCGCGGCAGGTGAAGGCGCGGCCGCCGTAGTCCATGTCGCGGATGTCGAGGACCATGGTCGGCGCCGGCGGCTTTGGCGGTGGCGTGGATGGCGTCGGCGTCGGCGACGATGAGGCAGATGCCTTTGGTCTCGCGGAGGCCGATCTCGTCGGGCTGGACCATGAGCTTGCTGGATTCGCTGCCGTTGTCGACGGAGCCGAGCATGATCATGCCGTTGCCGAAGGTGAGTTGGGCGTGCATGACGGTGGTGTTGTCGGGGCCGAGGTAGACGGCTTGCTTTTCGAAGCCGAAGGCGCGGATGAGCCAGTCGATGGCGGCGAGGGCGTTGCGGTAGCGGAGGCTGGGGATGATGGTGGAGCGGCAGGCTTTGGCTTGGTTTGTCATGGTGGTAAGAGTGCCATGGGGTGGGGATGGTGTCTTGGAAAAAACGGCGGGGTTGGGGCGACTTCGATTGCGGGGTGTGGAAAAAGATTTCTCCGGCGGGCGGGGAATTCGTTTGGGGGAGGGTAAAAGGGCAGGAAATACGAGCGTGAGTGGTTCCGGGGGTGTTTCGAGCGCTGTTCGCGCAAGTGAGGGTAGAGGCGAGGTAAGAGGTGGTGGTAGGACTTAAGTGATCTGTTTCTTTCGCGTTTCCAGGAAGGTTGGTAGGGCGATTGCAACGTTGTAGGGCGAATCGAAGTGAAAGCCGCCTATGTTTAGTGAGTTGATTAATTGTTTGTTGCTTCTCCTGCTAGTGATTACCCGGCGCTGATTGCGTCGCAGGTGGATCTGGACGCGCCTCCTCCTTACGACAAGGAGCGATGATCGGGAAGGCATCGTGCTTGTCCTTTGAGGGCTAGAGCACTTCTATGGTCGTGTCCGCGGGAAGGAAGGAGAAGCAACTGCGAAATGTCGGGATCCTTCACTGCGTTCAGGATGACGACCGCTTTTAAACGGGGCTATGACCTTTCTGGTGGAGGACGACCTTCTTACTGGGGAGAGCAACAGTGATTGCGGTTTAGTGAAGGGTGATGTGGTTGGCCCAGGGGCGTTTGGCTGCGGAGTAGCTGGTGGGGCTGAGGCCGGAGAAGGCGCGGAAGTCGTTGGCGAAGTGGGATTGGTCGTAGTAGCCGCAGGTGAGGGCGAGCTCGGCCCAGTGGATGTCGGCGCCGCGGTGCATGAGCTGGACGGCTTGCTGGAAGCGCTGGATGCGGCAGTAGAGTTTGGGTGAGACGCCGATCTGTTCGTGGAAGAGCTGGGAGAGGCGGCGGGGGCTGACGCCGATGTCGCGGGTGAGTTCGGCGATGGTGGTGGTGCCGGGGGAGTGGTGGAGGTGGGTGAGAGCGTAGTCGACGGTGGGGTTGCGGCGCTGGGTCTTGCTTTCGCTGAGGCGATGGCGGAGGGCGAAGTCGAGGAGGTCGAATTTGCGTGCGGGAGTGGAGGCTTCGCGGAGATCGTTGCGGAGGTTGAGGGCGGCGCGGCCCCAGAGGTCTTCGAGGGAGGTTTCGCAGTTGGTGAAGGCGCGGGTGTTGTCGGGGAAGAAGGCGAGGGTGCCGCCGGGGTGGAAGAGGATGCCGATGAGTTCGGCGAAGTCGATGGCGTCGATCTGCTGGTGGTGGGAGTAGAGGCCGAGGAAGATGGCGGCGGGTGAGTGCTGGAGAGGGTCGGTGGGGTGGTTGGCGTCGGTGAGGTAGTCGCGGGCGAGCGAGATGACGATCTGGGCGCGGCCGGTGGGGAGGACGCGCTCGTGGCGGTGGGTGGCCTGCGGAGTCGCGGGCGTACCAGAAGATTTTGATGAAGGGGGCGAGGGCGGGGTGGGGAAGGCGCTCGAGGTAGAGCATGCATCGACCTCCTGTTCAGAGACCATCTGACATAGGCAGTGGTCAGTTTCGAAGACGTGTCAGCGATAAAGTGCATCTGTCGACGGCGTTTGGCGGCGAGGTTTCAAGAAGCAGGTTGATCCGCCGATTGGGTGGCAGATCGACTTGAATGATGTAGGACAATAGAAGATGGAACTGATGAAGAGGATTTGAAACGATGGCGGATGAGCGGGTTGTAGGGATTGATTTGGGTACGACGAACTCGCTGGTGGCGTTTATGGAGGGCGGTACGCCGGTGGTGATTCCCGGCGAGGACGGCGAGCGGCTGGTGCCGTCGGTGGTGGCGTGGACGGATGATGGGGTGGTGGTGGGGAATGCGGCGCGCGGGACGCTGATGTCGGATTCGGCGAGCGCGGTGTATTCGGCGAAGCGGCTGATGGGGCGGGATATTGAGGATGTGCAGGGGGAGTTGAAGCTGTTTCCGTTCAAGCTGGCGGAGGGGTTGAAGCCGGGTGAGGTGTTGAAGGTGAGCGTGGGTGGGTTGATGCTGACGCCGCCGGAGATCTCGGCTTATGTGCTGCAGCAGTTGAAGAAGAATGCGGAGAGGTTTTTTGGCGCGCCGGTGACGAAGGCCGTGATTACGGTTCCGGCTTACTTCAATGATGCGCAGCGGCAGGCTACGAAGGATGCGGGGCGGATCGCGGGGCTGGAGGTGCTGCGGCTGGTGAATGAGCCTACGGCGGCGGCGCTGGCTTATGGGTTGGATAAGAACAAAGATGGGCTGATTGCGGTGTATGACTTTGGCGGCGGGACGTTTGATGTTTCGATTCTGAAGCTGCATGAGGGGATCTTTGAGGTGGTCGCTACGGGTGGGGATACGCACCTGGGTGGGGACGATATCGACAACCTGCTGATTGCGATTGCGCTGGATGATATTGCCGGGGATCTGGGTGAGGATGTTCGCGGGAATGGCGAGGCGGTGCAGGCGGTTCGCAGGGCGGTGATTGAGGCGAAGATTTTGCTTGTCGACTGCGGAGACGGCGACGTTGAATGTTGCGTTGCCGAGTGGGAAGAGATATCTGCGGGAGATTACGCGGGCGCAGTTTGAGGAGTTGACGGCGGGAGTGATTGCGCGGACGGCGGGGCCTTGCAAGCAGGCGCTGAAGGATGCGGGGTTGACGGCGGCGCAGATCGACGAGGTGGTGATGGTCGGCGGGTCGACGCGGATTCCGGCGGTGCGGGCGCTGGTGGATGATCTGTTTGAGTTGAAGGCGCGTGGGAAGAAGCCGCATATCGAGTTGAATCCGGATGAGGTGGTGGCGCTGGGAGCGGCGGTGCAGGCGCAGATTCTTGCGGGAGGGTCGGCGGCGACGGAGGATTTGTTGCTGCTGGATGTGACGCCGCTGTCGCTGGGGATTGAGGCGCTGGGTGGCGTGGTGGCGAAGATTATTCAGAGGAACTCGACGATACCGGCGAGTGCGACGGAGCACTTTACGACGGGTGTGGATGGGCAGACGAATGTGGCGATCCATGTGGTGCAGGGCGAGACGGGAGTTGGCGAAGGATTGCCGGTCGCTGGCGCGATTTGATCTGAAGGGGATTCCGCCGATGGTGGCGGGGTTGCCGCGGATTGAGGTGAAGTTCCTGATCGATGCGAATGGGATTCTGCATGTGAGTGCGCGGGAGCAGAGGAGCGGGAAAGAGGCTGAGGTCGAGGTGAAGCCGACGTATGGGCTGACCGATGAGCAGGTGGAGACGATGATTCTGGATTCGTTCGATAATGCGGAGACGGATATTCAGGAGCGGCAGACGATCGAGGCGAAGAATGAGGCTGAGACGATTCTGGCTGCGGTAGAGAAGGGCAAGAAGCACGCGGCGTGGCAGATGCTTTCGAGCGAGGAGATCGAGAAGATTGGAGAGGAGATCTCGTTCCTGCAGGCGCGGTGCCGGGTGGGGATTACAAGCAGATTCGCGCGGGGATTGAGCGGTTGGATAAGGCGACGCGGCGGTTTGCGGAGTTGATGATGGACAACGCGGTGTCGGGCGCGATGCAGGGAAAGACGATGGAGGCGGCAGGTGAGAGCATGGGTGAGGGGCCGACGGCGCCGCATCCGTTTGCGAAGGCGCAGATTGATGAGCTCGCAAGATGATCTGGCGCAGATTGCAGATCAATGAAGGAAGGCTGCGGCCGGAAAATTGAAGAGAATATGTCTGAGAAGAAGAGTGATGAAGTTGTGGATCTGTCGAAGCCTGCGGGAGAGGGAATGGTGCGGGTGACGTTTTTGCCTGAGGGAAAGACGGTTGAGTTTCCGTTTGACTCGCTGCCTTATGAGGGGCATGGTTTGCCGATGTCGTTTCTAGATGTTGCGGAGAACTATGGGATTTTTCTCGACCATGCGTGCGGTGGGGTTTGTGCGTGCACGACGTGCCATATCCACGTGAAGGAAGGCGCGAGTGGGCTGAGCGAGGCGGAGGATCTGGAGCTGGATCGGATGGAGACGGCGGCGGATATTCAGTTGAACTCGCGGCTGGGATGCCAGGCGGTGATTGAGAAGCCGGGCACGTATGTGGTGGAGATTCCGAAGTGGAACCGGAACTATGTGCAGGAAGGTAAGCCTGCACATGGTCCGGGTAGCTAGGGCGGTTGCATAGTCGCTGCACTGCGGAGTTAGAACAAGCAAAGGCGAAATGCGGGGATCCTTCACTGCGTTCAGGATGACGACCTTTTTGCTGGGTACAGAAATACAGGGATCCTCCCCGCGACTACGCTCGGGGTCAGGATGACGACTTTCTTTGATCGCTTTGCGATTGCCTTTGGCGATTGGGTCACTGTTTAACGTTTGCGCTGATTGCGTCGAGATCGGCGAGGGTCTTCGGTGAGAGTTGCAGTGTTGCGGCGTTGAGGTTTTCGCGAAGATGCCCAACGGACGATGTGCCGGGGATCAAGAGGATGTTGGGTGAGCGATGGAGAAGCCATGCGAGGGCAACCTGCATCGGCGTGGCCTGGAGTGATGCTGCTGTCTGCGTCGAGTTCGGACGCCTGGAGCGGAGTGAAGCCTCCGAGTGGGAAGAATGGCACGTAGGCTATGCCTTGTTTCGCGAGGTCGTCGATGAAGGCGTCGTCTTCGCGGTGGGCGACGTTGTAGAAGTTTTGTATGCAGACGATGTCGGTGATGGTCTGGGCTTCGGCAAGCTGTTTGGGGCTGACGTTGCTGAGGCCGAGATGACGAATGAGGCCTTGCTGTTTGAGTTCGGCGAGGACGGACAGCGGCGCTGCGATGGATCCTTCGACTGGTGCCGCGATTCCTCCGACGCGGAGGTTGACGACATCGAGGGCTTCGAGGCCGAGGTTGCGGAGATTGTCGTGAACGGCGTCGATGAGTTCCTGACGCGAGAGAGCGTGGATCCACGACTTGTCTGCGCCGCGGCGCGCGCCTACTTTGGTTACGATTACGAGGCCGTCGGGGTAGGGATGGAGGGCCTGTTTGATGATGTGATTGGTGACGTGCGGGCCGTAGTAGTCGCTGGTGTCGATGTGGTTGACGCCGGAGGCGATGGCTTCGCGCAGGACGGCAACGGCAGCGTCGACGTCGCGTGGCGGTCCGAAGACGTGGGGGCCGGCGAGTTGCATTGCGCCGTAGCCCATGCGGTTAACGGTGATGGATGAGTTGGGGAGGGTGAAGGTGCCGCCGAGTTCGGTTTGTTTCGTCATTCTGCTGGTCCTTTGGTTTGTTGATGATTTGCGTTGGGCGTACTCACCTGTGGTTAGATGAAGAAAGCTTCAGGTTAGGAGTTCGCATTTGGTGCAACGTTCTCAAGGGGTGTTGGAGCCGCGTAAATCGCCCGTTCAGGCGCGTTCGGCTGCTAGTGTGGACGCGATTCTGGAGGCGACCATTCAGGTTTTGTTGAGCGTGGGGAAGGAGCAACTGACCACGACCAGGGTGGCGTTGCGAGCGGGTGTGTCTGTTGGAACACTGTATCAGTACTTTCCGAATAAGAGCGCGCTGCTGAAGGCTGTGTTGAGACGTCATCTGAATGGTGTGACGGAGGCGGTTGTGCGAGTGTGCGCGGAGCAGGCGGGGAACGGTCTCGAGGAGATGGGAACGGCTCTGATCAATGCGTTTCTTGAAGCGAAGATGAGCGAGGTGAAGACGAGTGTCGCTCTGTATTCGGTGAGCGCCGATGTCGATGGCGCGAAGATTTTGCAGCAGACGGGAGCGAGGACCAACAAGGCGATTGTTGGTATGTTGGAGAGCGCTCGGACGCCGCTGAGGAGAGATCCTCAAATGGTGGCTTCGATGCTGCAGGGTGCGATGGCGGGAGTGAGCCGGAGGCTGTTGGAATCGGGTGCGCCGGAGAAGCATTTCGAGAGTCTGCGGCGGGAGCTGATTTTTCTTGTGAGCGCGTATCTGGAGGCTGGTGCGGTAGGTGGGGCGGTAGCGCTTTAGGTCGCTTGTTGCGGCTCCCAGATTCCGCCGGCCAGTTGACGTTGGTATTCGGCGCTGTCGAAGTGACCCTGTGATGAGGCGATGAGTTCGTCGGGTCCGATCTGCCAGATTTCGAAGCCGCTGATGCGAACGTGGTGACCGGTACCGCCTGGTCCGGTGTTGGCGCCGGTCAGGGTCCAGTGGTAGTGAGGGTTGTTGTGCTCCATTTTAAAGTCGTCCATGACGACGCGAAGATCGGGGAAGGCAGACATAAAGGATTGAGCCACTGCGGTGATTGCGTGGGTGCCTACTGCGGGAGCAGCGTTGTTAATACTTAGCGAGCCGTTTGCGGAAAAGTGAGCGGCTACGCTTGCTGCATTCTGGCTGCACCAGGCGGCGGTGTAGCGGGCTGCGAAGGCGCGCAATTCGGCGGGGTTGAGTGGCATTGGCGCTTATTCTAACGCCGGCTCCTCTAACTGGTGCAGAACCAGTGGTGTTCGGCGCCGAAGGCAGATGGATCAAGCGTCAGGCGGGGAGGATTCCGTATTTTGCTTCGAGGAATTGTTGGAGGTCGGTGGGGAGGGTGGTGGAGAGTTCTTGCCAGGTGAGGAGTTTCAGGCGCGTGGCGAAGGTGGGGCGGTGGACGGCGCGAGAGGATGGCGTACCAGGTTTCGATGAGGTCGTGGCGGCGTGCGTCGCAGAGGACGCAGAAGGATGCGTCGGCGGAGTAGGCGGCGAGGACGTTGCGGATGAGTTGGTAGCCTGGATGGGTGCGGATTGGAAGTCGGGTTGGCTGAAGTGCGGGGTGAGGTTGGTGGCGGTGCTGGCGAAATGCGGGGATTCTCGCGCTAGTGACCAGCTTGGGATGCTCCGTTGAGCTCTTTCGAGCTGGGAGTAGTCTTCTGTCGGGTGGATGGGATGCGGGTGTGGAGAGAATTTTTGTCGGGAGGCGGGTGATGTCGAAGACGGTTTCGAGATCGCGATAGCGTTCGATGAGGCGCGGGGCGGCGAGTTGGAAGTCGGATTCGGTGAGTTTGGCTTCGACGAAGAGGGTGCCGAGTTGGAGGTCGATTTCGGTGCGATCGGTTAGTTCGGATGGGAGTTTGCTGCGGCCTTTGCGGGCGTGTTTGAGAGGGACTTTCGGATGGATGCCGAAGCAGGGTTGGGCGATGGGGTCGATGTTGAGGAGGTTGGCTACGGCTGGGGTGAGGGTGTGGCCGTTGAAGACTGCGGGGTGGCAGAAGATGTTCATGAGGAGGGCGTCGGAGCTGTTGCAGGAGTCGAGCTCCATCCACTGCCAATCCTTGCGGGCTCGGGAGCGGCGTGAGGCGGTGTGGACTTTGGAGAGGCGGCGCAGCCATTCGGGGTTGGCGCGGATGTTCGTGTAGGAGGCGGGGTGGAAGTTTCCGTGACGGCCGTTTTCGTCGTGGCCGAAGATGACGACGGGGTTGGAGCCGGGGGAGGTGTCGTGGAGGAGATTTTGGGTGCGGGCGAGATGGTGGGCGCGGGCGCTGAGGTCGCGGCGGAGCATGGTGGCGGACCATGGGGATTGAGTTGGTTGAGGCATAACAGGCGGTGGTGATTCTTGTAGTCTTCTATCAGGCGTGGCGATTGCCGCTGCTGAATATTTTATTGAGGAGAATGCGATGCCGCGAGAGATTGACTGGACGGATTCGGAGGAGATTGGGATTTTGCTGCAGGAGAAGTATCCGGAGATTGAGCCGTATTCGGTGCGGTTTACGGACCTGCATAAGTATGTGACGGAGTTGCCGGGGTTTGTGGGGGATCCGGGTAAGTCGAATGAGGGGATTCTGGAGGCGATTCAGACGGCCTGGAATGAGGAGTGGGAGGATGCTAAGTAGGGTGTTGCTTGAGTAAGTGGCAAAGGCAAACGCAGATCCCCTTCGGGGATGACAACTAGAAATGCAAATGCAAATGCAGGTCCTTCGACTGCGTGTTTGACGGTGAGACTGTCAAACACTTCGCTCAGGATGACAATTCTTGGGGGGTGCTGGGGTGCTGGGGTTGGGTGCTGAGGTTGCTTTGTTGGTTTGCGGGTCAGGGGATGCGGGAGCGGAGTTGGGTTAGGAGGGTTGAGCCGGTTAGGTGGAGGGTGGCGGCGGCGAGGATGGCCCAGGTTAGGCCTCCGATGGCGAGGGCGATTAGGTCGCCGCGGTAGGTTTGTGGTTGGGCTACGAAGTGGAGGAGTAGGGTGGTTCCGGCGAGGCTGACGAGTGGCGGCGATGGCGGCGCGGGCGATCTCGGGGCGGTCGAGGCCGGCGTAGTGGCCGGGTGGGCCGACGATGGGGACGAGATGACGGCGGTGGGCGAGGATGGCGAGGGTTCCGGTTTGGAGAAGGATGGCGAAGTTTGAGGCCCAGGCCAGGCCGATGACGCCGAAGTGTTGGTGGAGCTGCCAGTAGATGGGGATGCTGACGATGGTGATGATGGTTCCGGCGAGCATGGGGGCGAAGGTTTCGCCGGCGGCGTAGAAGGCGCGGGCGTAGATGGCTTGCGCGGTCCAGAGGGCGAGTGAGATGGCGAAGATGGCGAAGTAGGTGGCGGTGGAGGTCGCGTCGGCGGCGTTGAAGGAGCCGCGGCGGAAGATGAGGTCGACGGCGGGTTGGGCGAGGGCGATCATGGCGGCGGAGCCGAGGAGCGAGAAGGCGATGAGGCGGGAGACGGAGCGGTTGACGGCGGAGGCGAAGCTGGCGAACTGGTTGCGGCCGAAGAGTGAGGCGAAGAAGGGGAGCGAGGCTGCTCCGGCGGCCTGGCCGATGATGGCCATGGGAGCGGTGAAGAGGCGTTTGGCGTAGTTGAGGCGGGAGATGTCGCCGGCGCCGTGTTTGGCGAAGTAGCCGAGGATCTGGTTGTCGAGGGTGATGATGGTGACGCCGAGCATGAGCGGGAGGGAGAGGCGAACCCACTCGCGGAGACCGGGGTGTTTGAGGTCGAGGATGCGGTGGTAGCGGAGGCCGGCGCGATGGGCTCCGTAGGCGTTGAGGAGGAAGGGGCCGAGGATGGCTCCGATGAGCGCGCCGACGCCGAGGGAGGAGATGCCCATGCGGGAGGCGAGGAGGACTCCGCCGAAGATGATGCCGAAGTTATAGATGAGTGGCGAGATGGCCTGGAAGGAGAACTGTTTGCGGACCAGGAGGACGGAGGCGAGGACTCCGCCGGCGAAGAAGAAGAGTTGCGCGGGGAGGAGGATGCGGGTGATGCGGGTGCAGAGGATTCCTTGTGGGGACGCGGGGTCGAAGTAGATGCGGGTGAAGAGTGGGGTGAAGATCTCGGCGAGGAGGATGGCGCTGCCGAGGACGATGACCATGGTGTTGAGGATGATGGAGAGGGCGCGTTCGCCTTCGGCTTCGTCGTTGGTGGCGCGATAGCGGTCGAGGATGGTGACGAAGGTGATGGAGGCGGCGCCGCCGACGAGGAGGTAGTTGATCCACTCGGGGAGGTAGAAGGCTACGTTGTAGGCGTCGGTGTTGTGGCCGGCGCCGAACTTGTAGGCGATGTACTGGTCGCGGATGAGGCCGATGACTCGGGAGAGAAGAGCGGAGAGGGTGAGGAGGAGGGTGGCGGAGGTCGCGGTGTGACTGTGTGAGGGGCGAAGGAAAGCGAAGGGGCTGCGGCGGGGTGAGGTGAGGGCCGGGTTTGGGTCTTGGCTTGTTGACACGGGGTTGGCGGGCACGGGTAGCTGAATTGATTTTATCGGCAAGGGCTTATGCTGATGGGTGGCGGGGGTGGTTCGGCTGCGATGGAGTTTGTGGGAACGGATGAGAGGGCATACCCCAGGGGCTAGAGCCCCTCTTTTTGAACGGTGGAGAATGCCAAGGCTGAAGCCTTGGCTTACCTAGAGGCAAAGGCGAAGGCAAGAGCAACAGCAACTGCAACCGCAACAGCAACCGCAACCGCAACAGCAACCGCAGATCCCCTCCGGGGATGACAAGCAAAAGAAGCAACTGCAAAGAAAAGAAGCAAGTGCAACGGTAATTGGTACGACAGAGGTGGATTGGGTTGGAGAACTTTCGGTTGAGGGTGTTTCGGGCGGTGGCGGAGGAGATGAGCTTTCGCAAGGCGGCGGAGGTGCTGCATTTGAGCCAGCCAGCGGTGAGTCAGCATATTCGTGCGCTGGAGGAGGAGGCGGGGGTGCGGCTGTTCGACCGGGCGCGGGGCGAGGGGCATGGGAGCCAGATCTCGCTGACGGAGGCGGGGCGCGTGTTGCTGGGGTATGCGAATACGGCGGCTGAGACGATGGCGGAGGCGCAGCGTGCGCTGGCGGGGTTGAACGATGAGGCTGTGGGTGAGTTGCGGCTGGGGGCTTCGACGACGGTGGCGCAGTATGTTTTGCCGAGGATTCTGGGGGCGTTTTTGCGGCAGTATCCGCAGGTGAAGCTTTCGCTGATCAGTGGCAATACGGAGAAGATTGTGGAGGCGGTGGCGGAGAGAAGGTCGGGCTGGGGATCATCGAAGGGCCGGCGATGCGGCGGGATGTGAAGACCGAGCGGATGGTGCGGGACGAGATGGTGCTGATTGTGAGCCCGAATCATGCGTGGGCTGCGCGTAAGGTGCGGCGATTGCGTCCGGAGGAGTTGGCACGGGTGCCGTTGTTGCTGCGGGAGAGAGGGTCGGGGTCGCGGAGGGTGGTGGAGCGGGCGTTGAAGAAGGCGGGATTGCCGCTGCGATCGCTGAGGGTGGCGATGGAGTTGGATTCGACGGAGGCGATTATCTCGGGTGTGGAGGCGGAGCTGGGGGTGGGATTTGTTTCGCGGTGTGCGGTGGGCAAGGTGTTGAGGCTGGGGTCGGTGCGGATTGTGGCGGTTGAGGGGCTGGAGATTCTGCGGGACTTTAGCTTTGTGCGGTTGGCGGGCGCAGAGATGACGGGGGCGGCGGCGGCGTTTCAGCGGTTTGCGACGGGCGCGGTGGGCGTGAAGTAAAAATCGGGGCGATAAGTAAAACTTATCGGTAATTCAAAAGTACTTCTCGACTGAGGGTGTGGGTGCGCCCATGCTTTAAGTCATGTGGAAGAAGAATCTTTTCTATTCGGAATTATCGTTTCGGCGAGCGGCTTGATTGGGCCGCCGCTGGCGTTGGCGGCGGGGCTGGCCTTTGGATTGAGCGTGGTGCATCCGTTTCATGGGGAGAGCCGGAATCTGTCGAAGTTTCTGCTGCAGGCGGCGGTGGTTTGCCTCGGGATTTGGGATGAATCTGAAAGAGGTGGTGCACGCAGGCGCGTCGGGTTTTATGTATACGGCGATCAGTATTACGTTCGCGCTGGGCTTGGGAGTGTTGCTGGGAAAGATGCTGCAGGTGGGCAAGACGCAGTCGCTGCTGATCAGCTTTCGGGACTGCGATCTGCGGTGGAAGCGCGATTGCGGCGATGGGTCCGGTGCTGAATGCGAATGAGGAGGAGATGGCGGTTTCGCTGGGCACCGTGTTCGTGTTGAATTCGGTGGCGCTGCTGCTGTTTCCGTTCATCGGCCACGCTGGTGCACTTTACCAGACGCAGTTTGGACTTTGGGCGGCGCTGGCGATTCATGACACGAGTTCGGTTGTGGGTGCGAGCGCGAAGTATGGGCCGACGGCGCTGGCGGTAGGGACGACGGTGAAGCTGGCGCGGGCGTTGTGGATTGTGCCGCTGGCGATTGCGACAGCGATGTTGAAGAAGAGCAAGGCGAAGGTGAGCTGGCCGTGGTTCATCCTGTACTTCTGCTTTGCGGCGGTGCTGGCGACGTATGTGCCGCACTATGTGCCGCAGTCGACGGGGTTATTTTCGGGGTTGTATCGGTTGGGACGCGCTGCGTTGACGGTGGTGCTGTTTCTGATTGGGACGGGGATCACGCGGAATACGCTGAAGGAGGTGGGAGTGCGGCCGCTGGTTCAGGGGGTGGCGCTTTGGATCGTGGTGGCGAGCGTGTCGCTTTGGGCGATCCATGTGGGATGGATTGCGGTTGTAGAGCGAAGGCTAGCTGAGGCGATTGCGATACTGCTCTGCTCGAGTGGGTCGATTCGGCTGGCGGGGGTTTGGGAGCGCTCGGGATGTTTGGTGAAGTCGATCCAGCGAGTGGATGGATCGACGGGCGATGCTTGCGTCGCGGCTTGACGCTGGAGGAGAGTGAGAGGCTGGCGACGGTGAAGCTGACCATCTGGCGTTGACTGCAGCGGAGGCAGCGAACGGGATAGCGCATGAGAAAGAATCTGGGTGAGGTCGTCGCCGCGCAGGGTGGAGCGGCGGAAGGCTCTGGCCGGAGCAGTACTGGCACTGGATGGGGACGCCGTTAAGCGGATCCAATGCCAAGGTAAGGGGTGCGGCTGTGCGAGGAGTGCGGACGCTCTTTCCGTCTGCGCGAACCTTCGTATTCGTTCTTGAATTTCATCTTCAATGTTTGTTGTTTTCCGGGAGTGGAGGCAGATCGAAGAGTTTCTCTGGCTGTGCGGCGAGGCGTGCTTATGGTTGCGCGGTGTGCGGATGGGGTGGACTGCGGCGCGGGCAGCGGGTTTCGAGAGCGAGGGCGTGGAGGTCGCGAAGATCTTTCTGGAGTTTGCGAAGCTGGCGCGGCGTCGACGCCTGGGGGGGCGTTGTCGATGGCGAGAGCGAGCTGGGGTTCCTTCTGTTTCAGCTCGGCTTTGAAGACCTGCCGTGCGCCGGGAATGGTGTAGCCCTCGTCGTAGAGGAGGCTCTTGATGCGCAGAGCCATTTCGACGTCGCGGCGGCGATAGAGACGCTGGCCGGTGCCGCCTTTATGCGGTTTGAGCTGGGGAAACTCGCTCTCCCAGAAGCGGAGGACGTAGGCGGGAACGTCGCAGAGTCTGGCGACTTCGCCGATGCGGAAGTAGAGCTTGTCCGGAATATCGGATCCGGATGGTGGGGCAGTTTTGCGGATTGGCTGGTGCTGCGCCATGCCAGAGAACTCCGATACCGCTATGCCGGCGGACGTGGCCTTGGTCCGGCATGTGTAAGTATAGGCCACCGAAACGGCGTGGTTTGCAATTTTTCTTGCGGTAAATGAGTGCTTGGATGCCGGGTGGTTTCGCGACGTAGAGATTTTTGCGAAATAGGAGCGATCTGGATGATCTTCTGAGTGCTCTGAATCGGGTAAGAACTCCTTTCGGAGTAGCAGGATGGAACCGGAGGGGCGAAAGCGGGCGTATTGTTTTCTGAAGATGTGGAGGCGGAAGATGCGAAACAAGCAAACTGCGCTGGTCGCGATGATGATTGCTGCGACGGCGATGATGAGCGGCTGCCGGATTGAGTCGGATAAGAGGAATGGCAACGATAACGTGAAGATCGCCACGCCGTTCGGGGGTATGACGGTGAAGACGAACGATGCGGTGGTTACCGAGGGGCTGGGGCTGCCGGTGTATCCGGGTGCGGAACTGGTGAAGAAAGATAAGGACAATGGAGCGGCCGACGTGAACATGAGCTTTGGCAGCTTTCAGCTGCGGGTGAAGGCGGCGAGCTACCGGACGGAGGACAGTCCGGACAAGGTGACGGCGTTTTATCGCAAGGCGCTGGGGCGGTATGGCGACGTGATTGAGTGCCAGAACGACAAGCCTGTTGGCTCGCCGACTCGAACGGCGCGAGGGGCTGACCTGCGACAACGAGAAGGGGAATCACATTCACTGTGAATGAAGATATGTCGGGCAAGATGGAGCTGAAGGCTGGCTCAAAGCAGCATCAGCATATCGTCGCGATCGATCCGGATGGGAATGGAACGAAGATCGGGTCTGGTTGCGCTGGATCTGCCGGGTCACCTTTCGTTTGGCGACAAAGACGACCAGCAGCCGCAGTGATGCGCAGTAGGGTCGTGGCTTGGCTGAGCTTGCCGCACCCTGCGGGGTGGGATAGCTTCATAAGATATGCAAGAGTATTGTCACCGTTGCGGCGGCGAGCTACCTGCCAGTGATGGCATGTCGCCTTTTGTCCGCATTGCGGTTCGCCGCAGATCTATCTGCAGGATTATGAGCAGCAAAGCGGTGCGGTCGAGGCCGATACGACTGGTGTTGTTCCGCCACCGAGGCCACAGCAGGTGGAGTGGAAGACGGCGATCCGGTGTGCGGGCTGGTGGCTGGAGTGGCGGCGGGGCTGAGCCTGGTGTCGGAGCGGGTGCAGGTGGTTTCGCTGCTGAGCTACGCTGTGGACGATCAGCGGATCGATCATTACGCTGGCGCTGTATCAGCGGCGACGGCCGCTGGCGTGGATGGATGCCGGGGTTGGAGCGCGGATTGGGCTGGTGGTTGGCCTGGCGCTGGTGGCTTGCCTCGGGGTTGCGTGGGGGTTGGGAGGACTGGTGGCGCGATATGGCCTGCACAGCCTGGCGGGGTTCGATGCGCAGATGACGCAGGTACTGCAGGCTGGGTATGAAAAGGCCATCTGCGATGAATAATCCTTTGCCGCCAGAGGTTAAGCGGTTCTGGTTTTCGCCGGAGTTTCGGGCTGGATATGTGCTGGCCGGATTCGGTATGGTGTCGGGGGTTCTGCTGGTGATGTCCACGGTTGGCGGGGCAGTCGGCGGATTTATGCGGATGCGGCGGAAGGTTTCGGTTTAGCGGAGATTGGGGCTTCGTCTGGAATGCCTGCTGTCCTGATATCATCAAGCCCGAATCGATATGAGTGAGACTACGGAAGTTCGAAAGCCTAAGTTACGCGAGAAGGGCCGTCTGATGTCGGCCTCGGAGATCGAGCGCACGCTGGTTCGGCTGGCGCATGAGATCGTTGAAAAGCACGATGGCAGCAAGAATGTGGGGCTGGTCGGGATCAAGCGTCAGAGGTGTTCCGCTGGCGCAGCGGCTGGCGGTGCTGATTGGGAACATCGAGAAGCATCCAGTGGATACGGGCGTGCTGGACATCAGCTTTTATCGGGACGATCTTTCGACCGATGGTTCGCGTCCGAAGGTGTCGCCGGGGGCGATCGGGTTCGACGTGACGGGGCGCGACATCATTCTGATGGACGATGTGCTGTACACGGGACGGACGATCCGTGCAGCGCTGGATGCGCTGTTTGATCAGGGCGGCCCAAGAGCGTTCGGCTGCTGGTGCTGATCGACCGCGGGCATCGTGAGTTGCCGATCGAGGCGACGTTTGTCGGACGAACGATTCCTACCTCGAAACGCGAGATTATCGAGGTGAAGCTGAACGAGGTTGACGGGCAGGAGCAGGTGCTGCTGGTTGAGCTGGTGGACTGAGTTGGCTTCGACGAGAGAAGCTCAGCGGAAGACGTCACAGTATGCTGCGGGTTCGTTGTTGACCGTGGCGGATCTGTCGGTTGTGGAAGTCGCGGCGATACTGGCGGCGACCGACCGGCTTGAGCGGATGAGCAGCGCAGACCGGGCGCGGATACTGGCGGGGCGGCGGATTGCGCTGCTGTTCTATGAGTCGAGCACACGAACCAGTACGTCGTTTGAGCTGGCGGCGAAGTCGCTGGGTGCGATTACGACGCTTGTGAGCGACAAATCTTCGTCGATTGAGAAGGGCGAGAGCCTGAAGGACACGGGGCTGACGCTGCGGGCGCTGGGTGCGGAGTGCATTATTCTGCGGCATGCGAACTCGGGTGCGCCCTATCTGCTGGCGAGATCGACGGGGCTGCCGGTGCTGAATGCAGGGGATGGGATGCATGAGCATCCTTCGCAGGCGCTGCTGGATCTGCGGACGATCCTGGCGAGGCTACGCCGGACGAGGGCGATTCGAAGATTGGCGCGAAGACCTTGCACGGCGTGACGGTGGTGATTACGGGAGATATTCTGCATAGCCGTGTGGCGCGTTCGAACGCGATGTTGCTGCCGAGACTGGGTGCGAGGGTGCTGTTGTGCGGGCCGAAGGAGTTGTTGCCGGAGGAGGCGCTGGGGCTTGGGGCTAATGGCGGCGGTGTGGAGATTGAGCGTGACTTCGATAAGGCGCTGAAACAGGCGCAGGTTGTGATGATGCTGCGGATTCAGCGGGAGCGGCTGGCGGGGTTGGAGCTGGATCTGGGGGACTACATTGCGAGGTATCAGTTGAATGAAGAGCGGCTGAGGGCCCGTGCTCCTGAGGCTATCGTGATGCATCCGGGGCCGATGATTCGGGGACTGGAGATCTCGGGTGAGGTGGCGGATGGGCCGAACTCGGCGATTGAGGAACAGGTGCGGCACGGGTTGGCGGTGAGGACGGCGCTGCTGGTGCGGGCGCTGGGTGTGGGTGGATTTGAGAGTGTAACAGTATGAGTGACGTATTGATTTTGAATGGACGGCTGGTCGATCCGGCGAGTGGTGTCGACGCGGAGAGGGATCTGCTGCTGCGGCATGGGAAGGTCGTCGCGGTCGAGATGCCGGGCCGGCTTCCCAAGGAAAAAGCGAAGGAGATCATCGATGCCGCGGGGATGATTGTTGCGCCGGGGCTGGTGGATGTTCATGTGCATCTGCGGGAGCCGGGGCAGACGTACAAAGAGTCGATTGCTACGGGAACGGCGGCTGCGGCGGCGGGTGGGTTTACGAGTGTCGTGGCGATGCCGAACACGGTGCCGGTGAATGATTCGGTGGCGGGGCTTGAGTGGATGCTGGATGCAGCGCGCGGTGCCTGCGTGAAGCTCTTCGCTATGCCTGCGGCGACGTTTGGCAGCATGGGCGAAGAGATTACAGACTTCCATGAGTTGCAGAAGGCAGGGGCGGTCGGGTTCACGGATGACGGAAAGCCGGTGCTGGAGGACAGCGTGATGCGCGAGGCGCTGGTGGCTGCGGCGGGGATTGGAGTTCCGGTGTCGCAGCATGCGGAGGATACGCGGCTGACCGGCGGATGCAGCATGAACGCAGGGACGGTGGCGTTTCGGTTGGGGTTGCGCGGGATGACGGTCGACGCGGAGGCTCGCATTGTTGCGCGGGACATTCAGCTACTCAGGGATATCGAAGGGCGCGAGGGGTTGCGGCCGCACCTGCATGTGCAGCATGTATCGACGGCAAAGGCGATGTCTTTGATACGCGATGCGAAGGCTGAGGGATTGCATGTGACGTGCGAGGTTGCGCCGCATCACTTCACGCTGACCGACGAGGCGATTGGAGACTACGACACGAATGCGAAGATGAATCCGCCGTTGCGCGTAGAGGCTGACCGACTGGCGATGATCGCTGGATTGATGGATGGGACTGTGGATTGCATCGCGACCGATCATGCTCCGCATGCGCTGTTCGAGAAGGAGCAGGAGTTTGAACGGGCTCCGAATGGGATTACCGGGCTGGAGACGGCGCTGGGCTTGGCGCTCCGCATTTTGCACAAGGGCCAGGGGATGCCGGTTTCACGGGTGATCGAGTTGATGAGTGCGCAGCCTGCGAGGATCGTTTCTTTGGAGGGACGAGGCACGCTGGCGGTCGGAAGCTTTGCGGATGTGGTGGTGTTCGATCTGGCGGCGGAGTGGAACTACGATGTGGCGAAGACACGATCGAAGTCGCGTAATACGCCGTTTGACGGCGCGCCGATGCTCGGCCGGGTGATGGCGACGATCTGCGAGGGTCGAGTTGTATATCGGGGGACGTAATGTGGCGATGGTCACGTGTGTTCGTGCTCTCTGCCATCTCTGTTTTATCGCTGCGAGCTCAGACCACCTCGACTTCCATCGCTGAGTTTCCACGCTTCAAGTTGATTCGAGGCAAAGTTGATTCGGATGGCTTGCCACTCTCCGGAGCTAAGCTTTGTCTTCTGGAGCCATCGAGCAGCTGCTATCAAATGCCATCGAACACCGGATATTCTTCGGGTTCTTTTGTGTACAACTATGGCCTTGATCCGCGATCGGAACGTTTATCTCTAAAGGGCGGAGGATCGCTTGTTTTCTTTTCGGCGCAATTTTATGGTGGCGGCAGCGGCGCTTTAGATAGCCTCGCCATCCTTCGATATGAGAGCGGCGGAAAAATCGTCAACATATTGCCATTTGTGGGTGTGTCCAACCAAAGCGAACGGGCTATGTGGAATATTCCGGAGGCATCAAGCTTCCCAATTCTCGTGACCGCAGATTTCGATTGGGATATGGATGATGAGACACACTTCTCGAAGCATTTTTACACTGTCTGCGCGTATCGCTTTGACTCGCAGAGCGGCCAATACAGGGAAGCTTTTTCGTATCGAACTTCAAAAAAATATCCAGGTCTCGACGAAGCCGATGGAGTACATGTGCTCAATCCAGAACGTACAGAGATATTGAGACGGCTAGGGAGTCGATAATCCCCGCCAAAATATGCCTGACGGCTAGCCGTCTTCAGGGGGCTAATCGGGTCGGTTGTTAGGCGCTCTGCATGACGGCTAGTTCGTTGCCGGATGGATCGGTGAAGTGAAAACGGCGGCCACCTGGAAAGCTGAAGATGGGTAAGGTGATTTTGCCACCAGCGTTTAGGATGGCTTGTTCCGTCTCTTCCAAGTTCAACGATTCGATCACGGCGAGTGGGGCTCTGGTGCGTTCGGCTGGATCGGCGTTGAGGCCGCCCGCTGTGCCGCTTTCTGAGAACGCGGCGTAGGTGGGGCCGTAGTCCTGGAAGGTCCAGCCGAAGAGGTTGGCGTAGAAGGTTTTGCATGCGGCTAGTTGTTGGGTGGGTAGTTCGAGATAGACGATTTTTAATGCAGGCATGGCTGTCCTCACGAAAGCGAGTGTCGCTGACTCCTCCATCCGCGCGGCCGCGAACTGGTTTGCAGCGCAGGTAGAGACCGGCGGACTCCGGCCTCGCGAGGGACAGGTACAAAATAAAACGGAGATGCAGAAAGGTCAATGCGAAGGCGCATTTTTCTTTCTGCATCTCTGTCCTGTTGGTTCAATTGAAATCTGCTTAATGCCTAGTTCTTTTGGTGGAAGACGTACTTGTTGGCGGTGGGCCACCATTCCTTCCACCAGAAGTTGAAGCAGTCGATGAGATCGCTGGTGAGCCACTTCTGACCAACCTTGGTCCAGGTCTGATACTGCTTGGGATACCAGAGAGTGGAGAGGCCCGCTGAGGCGCCGGAGCCGATGACCTCGGAGAAGTTGAAGGTCTCATCTCCATCGTCCTTGCGCGTGACGAGGACGCGGGTGACGGCGTACCAGGAGCGCTTGCCGAAGCTGCCGTGGCCGAGCGTGTAGAAGCGATTGTCCTGTTTGAAGACGATGGGGCCGAGGCCGCCGACGAAGAAATTCTCCGAGGATGTGTCGGCGAGAGTGTGCCAGTAGTAGCGGGCATAGCCAGCCGCGCCCTGGTGAAACTCGGGGTAGGACTTACTGTTCATCGAAATGCCGGCCTGGATACCGGAGACGAATAAGGCGGAGTAGTCGAAGGTGTCTTTGCCAGCGATGATGAACTTGTCCTTCGGGCTCATGGGCGGAAGCTTGATGTCGGCGGAGACGGTGCGGAAGTTGGGTACGATTCCGAGGACGCGCTTGGTCTGGTGATTCCCGTTGGGGCTGGTGGCGTCGGGGTTATCGGTATTCTGTGGGGCCGGGGGCTGCGTGGTGGTTTGTGAAGTAGGGGTCTGTCCGGCTTGCGGGAAGAGCACGGCGCCGGGTGAGTCGGGAAGTTCGTAGGCTGGGAGGGGCAGCGTAAGGGTGGCCGCTTCGTTTGAAGAGCTTGAGGTGATGGCTGTGTTGAGCTGCTGCGCGTGGAGAGAGTTCGGAGCCCCTACGAAGGTGGTCAAAAGAGCGGCGCCTAGCATCAGGCCAGTCCGCCCGAGCTGGTGAGTAGAGCAAAGGGGCATATTGATAAGACGCGTTTCCGTGGAATTAGACTCGATATGATGTGACGTTCAGGTAACTAGGACGCCGCCTAAGGGGCATGTGGTTGTAAACAAGCGATCAGGCTTGCAGGATGCCCATCTTTCTGGCGACGGTAGTGAGGATCTCGAGGGCACGATCGATTTCGGCGCGGGTGTGTTCGCTGGTCATGATGGTGCGAATACGGGCTTTACCCTCGGGGACGGTGGGGAAGGCGATGCCCGTGGCCATGACTCCGGCGTCGAAGAGGGCGCGGCTGAAGTCCATGGTGCGACGACCGTCTCCGATGATGATGGGGGTGATGGGGGTTTCGCTCTTTGGAGTGGAGTTGCCACCTACGTCGAAGCCGGCAGTCGGTGAGCTGCTGTTTGAAGTAGTTAGTGTTGTCCCAGAGGCGCTGGATGCGGTCTGGCTCGTTTTCCAGCATGTCGAAGGCGGCGATGCAGGTTGCGGCGACCGACGGTGGATGCGAGGTGGAGAACAGGAAGGGACGAGCACGGTGGTAGAGGTAGTCGATCAGGTCGCGGCTGCCGCAGACGTAGCCGCCGAGGGCGCCGATGGCCTTTGATAAGGTGCCGACCTGGATGTCGACCTTGTCGGTGACGTGGAAGTGATCGATGGAGCCGCGGCCATTGCGGCCAAGGACGCCGCTGGCGTGGGCGTCGTCGACCATCATGATGGCGCCGTATTTTTCTGCGAGGTGGGCAAGTTTGTCGACGGGGCCGATGTCGCCGTCCATGGAGAAGACGCCGTCGGTGATGAGGAGCTTGCGGCCGGGCTCGTTCTGCAACTCCTTGAGGAGCTCTTCTGCGTGCGCTACGTCTTTGTGGCGGAAGACTTTGATCTTGGCGCGGGAGAGACGCGCGCCGTCGATGATGCTGGCGTGATTGAGTTCGTCGGAGAGGATGAAGTCTTCTTTGCCGAGAATGCTGGAGACGGTGCCGGCGTTGGCGGTGAAGCCAGACTGGAAGACGACGCAAGCTTCGACGCCTTTGAATGCGGCGATCTTTTCCTCGAGCTCCATGTGGATTTGCATGGTTCCGGCGATGGTGCGGACGGCGCCGGAGCCTACGCCATATTTTTTCGTCGCGGCGATGGCAGCTTCTTCAAGCTTGGGATGGTTGCAGAGGCCAAGGTAGTTGTTGGAGGCTAGATTGATGACGCGCTTTCCGTCGTAGGTGCAGACGGGGGCCTGCTGGTCATCGAGAACACGCAGCTTGAAGAAGGTTCCGCGCTGACGAAGGTCGTCGAGTTGGGCGCTGAGATGGGCAAGCTGGGGTCGTTTGGCGGTTGCGGTGGTCATGGAATCATTTAAACCTTTACGGTCGGCTAGTCTCTTGCGCGAAATGAGCATCTTACGAGGAGAGCGGCTGGAACCAAGGGAAAGCCAGCCATGTGCAACAAAATTCAGAACGAGAACGAGGTTCCGGAAATGATCTTTCAGAGTTCAAGAAAAGCGATCGTAGCGATGACGCTTGCGCTGACGTTAGTGGCTGGCTGCAAGTCGAAGGAAGACGCGGCGCTCGATACAGCGAAGAAGCAGGCTGCAGCGACGGGCCAGCCTCAGCAGGTTGTTTCCACGGATAAGAATGGGAATGTGACGACGACAACAGTGCAGCCGCCTGTGCCTGGACAGACAACGCAGGCAGTGACGACGACGGTGACGCCGGCATCGGGAGTAGCGCCGAATACACCGGCTACGGCATCCGGGGCTACGGGTCAGCCGGTGACAGCGGGTCAGGTGGACGCTTCTGGCCAGCCGGTGGCAGCGCCTCCGCCGGGCGGGGCTCCCATTGTTCGACCTGCGGATGTGAATATCGCTGCGGGAACAGATCTGACGATACGGATCAATCAGCACATCAGCGTGAAGTCGAGCCATCCGGGCGACCGATTTGATGGTGAGGTTGTCGATCCGGTGGTTGGAGAGAACGATCGCGTGGTGATTCCGAAGGGTTCGCCGGTGAGCGGCGTGGTGGTTGCGTCGCATCGGCGGGGACACTTCAAGGGCAGCTCGATTCTTCAGTTGCGACTGACGTATCTCACGCTGAATGGCTCTCGCTATGCGTTGGATACTTCCGATCTGACGCGAACGAAGAAGGGTAAGGGTAAGCGGTCGGCGGCGTTTATCGGCGGCGGCACGGGAGTCGGGATGCTGGTTGGCGGCGTGGCTACCGGTGGAGTTGGGCTTCTTGTTGGCGGTCTGATTGGTGCGGGTGGCGGGACCGCGCTGGGCGGGTTGACGGGAAACCGCGATATCGAGATTCCGGCTGAGTCGATCGTGCGCTTCAAGCTGGCTGACAATCTTGTGGTGCAACCGGCGTGAGATGTTGATTGAGTGACGAACCGAAAAGCCCATCCTCGCGGATGGGCTTTTTACTGCGCGCGGGAGGAGTTCTGTCTCTTCGGTTAGGATGAGTTGTTTTCAAAACCACGGGTTCAGGAGGAAGTGGATGGCGATTCGACTGCATTTCTGGGGCGCGGCACAGACGGTCACCGGTTCTTCGCATCATCTGGAGTGCGCGGGACAGAATATTTTGCTGGACTGCGGGCTGTTTCAGGGACACAGGCAGATGGCGCGGGAGATTAATGAGCATCTGGCATTGCCACCGGAGCAGTTGAATGCGGTTGTACTCTCGCACGCGCATATCGACCATAGCGGCGATCTGCCGTTGCTGGTGAAGCAGGGATATCGGGGACCGATTTATACGACGCCGGCGACGATGGACTTATGCGAGGCGATGCTGAAGGACAGCGCGCACATTCAGGAGTCGGACGCGGAGTTTCTGAACAAGAGGACGCACCGGCGAAGATCGCTTGGCGTTGCGGCGCCTAATGGATCCGTGGTGCCGCTCTACACGCAGGACGATGCGGCGCAGGCGATGCAGCAGTTTAAGCCGGTGACGATGCATACGCCGCAGTTGCTGGCGGGCTCTACTGCGGATGCAGGTTTTACTTCGACGACATTTGACGCTGGGCACATGCTGGGCTCGACGGGCGTTTTGATTGAGGCTCGTGAGAAAGGGCAGACGACCCGGCTGGTGTTTTCGGGTGATGTGGGGCGCAAGGGTTTGCCGATTATCAAGGATCCGGAGACGCCGCCGGCTGCGGAGTACCTCATCATGGAGAGCACGTATGGCAACAGGCTGCACCAGCCGATTGGTCCGGTGAAGCAGAAGCTGGCGCACCTGGTGAATCGTACGGCGGCGCGCGGCGGCCATATCGTCATGCCGGCATTTGCGGTGGGGCGGACGCAGCAGGTTGTGCTGCTGCTGCATGAGTTGATCGATGAGAAGGCGATTCCCGATATTCCTATTTTTGTGGACAGCCCACTGGCGGTGAATGTGACCGATGTGTTTCGCAAGCATGAGGAGGAGTGGGATGATGGCGCGCGTGCCTTCGCGAACCAGCACATCGATCCGTTTGGATGGGAGCGTCTGCGTTATATCCGCACAGTGCAGGAGAGCAAGACGCTGAATGGGTTGCGCATGCCGTTCATTGTGATTGCAGCGTCAGGGATGTGCGAGGCGGGACGTGTGCTGCATCACCTGAAGAACAGCGTGGAGGATCCGAAGAACCTGGTGCTGATTACAGGATTTCAGGCGCAGAACACGCTGGGCCGGGCGATCGTGCAGCGTCAGCCGGAGGTGAAGATCTTCGGCGAGCCGATGCGGCTGCGGTGCCGAGGTGGACTCGATCGGTGAGTTGAGCGGGCATGCGGATCAGAGAGAGTTGCTGGAGTGGATGGAGCCGGTGGTGCCGACGCTGAAGAAGGTCTTCCTGGTGCATGGCGAACCGCCTGCCCAACAGACGCTGAAGACCGAGATCGAAAAGCTCTACAAACTTGAAGTGGTATGTCCGAAGCGCGGCGACCGCGAAGAGGTGGGGTAGGGTTGGCTAGCGGTCTTTGAGGTTATGGGAGACTAAATGCAGGGCGCGGTCGGTGATGTCTTCGTCGCCGCCGCAGCCTTCAAGCCAGTGCATGTCGGGTTCGCGACGGAACCAGGTGAGCTGACGCTTGGCGTAGTTGCGATGGCCTTGCTGGGTCTGGGCGACAGCTTGCTCGCGGGTGATCTCGTTTTCGAGGACGGCGCGGGCCTGGTCGTAGCCGAGAGATGTGAGAGGGCGGCACTCTGCACCGTAGCGCGCAATGAGACGCTCTGTCTCTTCGACGAGCCCGCGGTCGAACATCGCGGCTGCGCGCTGGTTGATCCGCTCGTAGAGGCGGGCGCGTGGGGGATTGAGGCCGAGGTAGAAGATGCGATAGCCGGTGAGGGTGTCGCGGCCTTTTTGCCATTGGTGCGTGAGTGGTTGATCTGCGGCGATGGAGACTTCGATGGCGCGGATGACTTTAGGGACGTCGTTCAGGTGGATGGCCGCGGCTGCTGCGGGGTCCAGGCGGGTGAGCATGCGGTGGAGATAAGCTGGGCCGCGAGTGGTGGCGAGTTTGCGAAGGCGGTCTCGCTGGCCGGGCTTTTGGGGTGGAGCGGGGAAGAGTCCATCGATGAGGGCGCGGAGGTAGAGGCCGGTGCCTCCGGCGACGATGGGCAGATGGCCGCGTTCGCTGATGCCGGTGAGGGCTTCGCGGGCCTGCCGGCTGTAGTCGCCTGCGGTGCAGGATTCGTCAGGCCACGCGATGTCGATCATGTGATGCTGGACGAGAGCGCGCTCCTCGCGCGTGGGCTTCGCGGTGCCGATCTCCATCTCGCGATAGACGGCAACGGAGTCGCAGCTTACGATCTCTCCGTTGAACTCCTGTGCGAGGCGCAGGGCGAGCGAAGTCTTGCCGCTGGCGGTGGGGCCTGCGAGGACGATGAGGGGTTTGCTGGGCGCTGTCTCCATCAATCCGCCTCTTGCGTTACCACAGTCGCCACCAGCCTGGCGTGAACACGTTGTGCACTCCGGCGCGGAGCAGGCTGAAGATAAGGATGGCAACAGCCAGGACGAGGAGACCGCGAATTTGACGGCGGCGTTCGATCTGCCGACGAGCTATGAAGGAAGCGGGCTGTTGTGGCATGGGTTCAAAAATAGTCTAGCCGCAGTCGCTATGCTGAGTATGCCGAAGGATCGTCTGCTGGCTATGGAAGCGGCTTGTTGGTGTAGAAGTCGATACGGAGTTCGAGGTTGGGGCCGTGGAAGTTTGCGGGGAGAGGCGGGAACTGGCCAACGCCGGTGATGCCGCCCCAGCAGGCGCGATCGATGGCGGTGTCCTGGCTGGAGCCGTCGAGGTTCATCGCGGCGATGCGGCCATCGGGAAGGATGGTGAAGCGGATGAGGGTCTCGCCCTGCTTGTTGAGGGGCGGACGTGCCTCTTCGGGGATCAGAGGAATCCAGTTGCGCTTGATGTCGCCGAGGATTCTTCGGATGTAGGGGCCGAAGTCGACGCCCTGGGTGTCGGATAGAACTTCGACTCCGGTGCCCATACCCTGACGGCCGCTACCGGCCCCGGGGGAGTAGTCTCCGGAGCCATGGTCGTGCGCTGCGTCCTGGGCGGCCTTCGGATGGCGTCACCCGCGCTCTGGTTCGGGTTGCCGAAGTTCGGGCGAGTAGGAGCGGCTGGTTTAGGCGCTTCGATGAGGGCCTGCTGGGTTGGCTGAGGCGCGGGCGGCGGGGGCTGTGGCGCCGGTGGAGTCGGAGTCGCCTGAGCGGGGGCGGCCTGGGCGGCTGAGGCGCTGGGGGTTCCGGTCTGCGCATCTCCTGCAACCGCTGTAGCGTCTTCTGATCGAGCTGCTGAACGTGGCTCTTTTCGGGAAGGCTTTGGGGGATTTCGGCGTGAGTTTGGCGAGGTCCTTGGGGGTGTCGAGGAAGGTCAGCTGCTTTTCGCGCTCTTTGAGAACGTCGACGGGGCTGATGAGGCGGGGCTGATGGAACAATACGCGGGGTCCGTAGAAGAGGAACCAGACGATTGCCAGGTAAATGATGATGGAGATGTAGATGGACTCGCGAAAGCGAGCCTTGGAGCGCTCGTCATCGAGGGAGTCGAGCAGATGAATGAGTTCATGCTCTTCGAGTTCGCCATAGCGGCCGGTGCGCACCTTAACGGGCGGATTGGGGGGTGCGGAGTTGGGCGGCGTCTCGAGGGAGGGCATGGGCTATAGGGTCTGACGGGTGCGGGCGGCTAAAGTTTCGGTCGCAAGCACATTGTGAGTTTCCGGTTAGGTGCGCCGGTTTGCATAGTCCCTTCTATTTTCTCATTTTTAGTGCCTATTACGGGTGAAGAAGTGATTACGGTCGTGGTTTCTGATCGGTTAGCCGAACCCGTAGACTGTGAGGGTGACTCAGCGCTTCGCATCCAACGTCAGGGCGGTTGTTTTAACCATCAGCGACCGCTGTTCGCGCGGTGAGCAGGTAGACCTTTCGGGGCCGGCTGTCCGTCAACTTCTTGAGGCCGCTGGAGCGAGTGTGGTGACGACTGAGATACTGCCGGATGAGGTGGATCTGATTGCTGCGGCGTTGCGGCGTAACGCAAAAGTTGTAGATCTTGATTGTGACGACCGGGGGGACGGGGTTGGCGCCGCGGGATGTGACGCCGGAGGCTACGAGGATGGTCTGTGAGCGGCTGATCGACGGGCTGGCGGAGCGGATGCGCGCCGATGGTTTGCTGCATACGCCGTTTGCTGCGCTGAGCCGCGCGGTGTGCGGGACGCTTGGAAGTGCGCTGATTGTGAATCTGCCGGGTAGTCCTGCGGGGGCGAAGAGTTCGCTGGCGGCGATTCTGCCGGTGTTGCCGCATGCGCTGGATCTGTTGGCGGGGCGACGGCCATACATCTCATGGAAATGAGCATGGAAGCGCCGACGGCAGGTAGAATAGGGAATACCCCGTGAAGATCTCTCCTGTTGCACTCCTGCATAAATTGAACGTCATCATGCTTGCGGCGATGAAGCCGCTTGGAGTGTGGGGGATCGGTGCGCTTGCGGTGATCGATTCGGCGGCGATACCGGTGCCGATCGATGCGCTGCTGATCGACTATGTTGCGCATGATCACCGGCGGTTTCTGATTTACTGCTTTATGGCTGCGTTGGGCTCGGCGATTGGGAGCCTGTTGCCGTATTACCTGGGGCGAGCGGGTGGGGAGCTGTTTCTGCTGAAGCGGATCAACCGGCAGCGATATGAGCAGATGCGCGACCGGTTTGAGAAGCAGGAGTTTCTCGCCATCATGGTTCCGGCGATGATGCCGCCGCCGACGCCGGTGAAGCTGTTCGAGTTTGCGGCGGGCGTGTTCGAGATGAAGCCGCTTTGGTTCTTCAGCGCGATCTTCGTTGGGAAGTTTGTGCGGTTTCTGATCTGGGCGATCATTACGATCACGTACGGGCCGACGATTCTGCATTCGATGACGAGAGCCTTCCATCGGCATCTGGGTTATGTGATGGGCATCGGCGGGATTGTGATTGTCTGCTGCTGGTGTACGTGCTGCGGAAGGTGTTCGATCGGCGGCGTGGAACCAGCTTGCCGGTTGAAGAGAAGTAACCAGAAACCGTAGTCAGTTAGTTAGTGCTGGATGCGGTCGTCCATCTCCATGCGGACGACGCGGCGGTCGGCGTTAAGGTAGACGTGCCTGAGAGTGGGGATTTCTCGCGGCCGGCGAGGAGCGGCGTGTCGTAGAAGAAGCGCAGGTCGCGGAAGGTGACGGTGGTGAGGCCGTCCGGGTCGGTGCCGTGTCGGTGACGACAGGATATTGCGACCAGTCGAGGTAGACCTCGCCGAGCCAGCTGCGTTTGGCGACAAGTGTGGCCAGCGTGGTGGGCGGCTTGTAGATGACGTCTGGCTTGATCGGTGGTGACGGTGTTGTTGAAGGTGTCGGCACTGGCGAGTTGGTAGAACTGCGGGGTTTCGGCGACGGTCTGCCAGTGGAAGGGATTGATGGGGTAGGGGTTGGCGAAGACGCGCAGACGGGGGCGCCGTTGTAGTCGGCGTTCTGGGCGAGTTGGAGGGCCTTTTGGTGTTCGAAGAAGCGGAATGTCCAGAGGACGACGATGGCGAGGAGAGCGAAGATGGCCCAGCCTCGTCCGCGGAACGCTGGTTTGCGTGCGCCTACTTCGCTGCTGATGAGGCCGAAGAGGGAGGGGCGACGAGGGCGATGAGCAGGAGGAGGAAGAGGACGGGTTCGAAGATGAAGACGAAGGAGCCGGCGTACCAGCGGGGATTGAAGGGGAAGAAGGGGCGGAGGCCGTAGTTGTTGGTCCAGTCGAGCAGGAGGTGGCTGAGCAGGGCGATGAGGGAGAAGCAGTAGAGGAGGCCCCAACGGATCGGGCGCGCGCTGGTCGGCTTGGCGGGATGGCATTGCGGGTTCGCCAGCGGTGAAAGAGCCAGACGGCGCCGACGATGAAAGCGGCTTCGAACGGGAGGCCGAGGAAGGTGTGGGTCCATCCGCGATGATGCTGGAAGGCGGCGATGGGGCCGTCGATGGACCAGAGGGTGTCGAGGTCGGGCGCTTCTGCGGCGAGTGTCATCGCGAGGGTGGCGTAGGCAGCTTTGCGGTTGAAGCCGGCGCGGGCGAGGCAGGCTCCGGTCATGAGGTGGGTGATGGGTTCCATTCTTCCGATGAGTTAGCTTGCCGGGGCCTTGTTGGATGGGAAGAGACCCTCCCCTCCCTTATATCGTGCAAAGTCTAAGAAATAAACGATATAAGTCTGGACTTCGGTGTTCTGTTCGGGTTGAAGGGGGCTCTTCCTGGATTCTCCCCCTTTTCAAGGTACAGGGTTTGTCAAGTTTTTTGGTTTGTGGATCTCAAGCTGTTGGCCGCTTGGTTTTCCGATATAGACATCCCGACATCTCGCCATTGTTGTGACGGATCGCGGTCAACTTGAGGAGTAGCCAACCTTAGCGACGATAAAACCGTCGCGAAGATGGGGCACCCGGATTTTAGATGTGGGCCACCCGCCCTATAATTCACACGTCAAAAGCTTCCGTCTTACGGCAGGATCATCGATTGATATAAAAAACCGGTTCCATTTTCCTACGTTCAATTACTTCAGCTATACCATTTGGAACGATAAGGTCATAGGCTGGATAACCTGACTTGTGGATCCTGACATTTCTCCTTACCATTTATCTCGGCCAGCCTTCTCCCATTCTTGTTCTTTAGTATTATTTTCGTACATTACCACCTAGCGGCGTATAGAGTTCATCGCGAACATGCTGCCCGCTTAGAGGTCCGATCCGGGAGCGCCACCCATTTTGGCAGTCTCGATTCATCCGATAACATAAAGCTTGATTCCAGACAGCCAATTAGCAAGCAGCAACCGCTCAATAAGATCGCGGCGAGTGCGAGGTTGATTTGTTTCAATTGAATGCCTCCCTAGTATGAGATCTCTGTCATCCTAGAATGACGCGCATGTGACTGACTGCTTGATTCTCATTTCTTATTGGGGGGCTGATCAATTGAATGAATTCGCGCGAGTGCTGGCCGATCCGCACGGACCCGCTGGTTGAGAGCGTTGTTACTCAATACGTTGCCGAGTCGAACCACCATTTACCTGGATGATATTGCCCGCTGATCATAGGTGTAACAGACAGGTTGCACTCCAGGGTAGCTCACCTTAGCGAGAGGTGACCGTCGCGAAGATGGGGCACCCGGATTTAGATCTGGGCCACCCGCATTCGGCCTCCTTTGTGTGCCGGGGCTGTCGGCAGCGTGAATGGACCCGTTTTGCGCTTGGTAAGAATCGAGGTAGTCAATGCCGACTGTTGACTGCGCTTTCGCCTGAGATTCTTGCCAAGTACCAGCCTGTGATCGGGCTGGAGGTTCACGTTCAGCTTTTGACCGAGACGAAGGCGTTCTGCGGCTGCGTGAACAAGTATGGCGGCGAGCCGAATACGCATGTCTGCCCGACCTGCCTGGGGTTGCCGGGCGCGTTGCCGGTGTTGAATCGCCAGGCGGTGGAGTTTGCGGTGCTGGCGGCGAAGGCGATCAACTGCGAGATTCGCGAGACGAGCATTTTTTCGCGGAAGAACTATTTTTATCCGGACTCGCCGAAGGGATACCAGATCTCGCAGTTCGACAAGCCGATTGCGGAGCATGGATGGATTGAGGTTCCTGCGTTCGATGCCAGCGGCGCGGCGGTGACGAAGCGGATCGGCGTGACGCGGCTGCACATGGAAGAGGATGCGGGCAAGAGCATGCATGATGGGTTCGCGGATTCGGTGTCGAAGACGTATATCGATTTGAACCGGTGTGGGACGCCGCTGGTGGAGATTGTGAGTGAGCCGGATCTGCGGACGGCGGATGAGGTGTTTGAGTACCTGACGAAGCTGAAGGAGATTCTGCTGTACACCGGCGTGAGCGACTGCAACATGGAAGAGGGGTCGCTGCGCTGCGATGCGAACGTCAGCGTGATGCTGAAGGGCGCGAAGGAGTTTGGGACGAAGGCTGAGGTGAAGAACGTCAACAGCTTCCGCTACATTCGCTCGGCGGTGGAGTACGAGATTGAACGGCAGATCGGCGTGATTGAAGATGGCGGCCGCGTGGTGCAGGAGTCGCGGCTTTGGAACAACGCGGAGGGCCGGACGTACTCGATGCGCTCGAAGGAGCAGGCGCATGACTATCGGTATTTTCCGGAGCCGGATCTGCCGCCGCTGGTGGTTGGCGCGGAGTGGCAGGCGGAGATTTTGAAGATGCTGCCGGAGCTGCCGGAGGCTCGGCGGGCGCGGATGATTGCGGAGTATGAGATCTCGGCGCAGGATGCGGCTACGCTGACGGCGACGCGGGAGTTTGCGGATCAGGTTTGAGGCGGCGGCGAAGAAGGCGAAGAGTCCGCGGCGCGTGGCGGCGTTGCTGACGAGCGAGTTGACGATGCGGCTGCGGGCGGCGGGGCTGGAGCTGGAGCAGTCGCCGGTGTCGATGGATGGCGTGGTGATGGCGGCGGATCTGGCGGAGTCGGGTGAGCTGTCGAGCAAGATGCTGAAGCAGCTGCTGGATACGTGCGTTTGCGGAGAACGAGGATTTTCCTGTGGTGTATGAGCGGGAGAAGCCGCAGCAGATCTCGGATACGGGCGCGATTGAGGCGATGATCGACGAGGTGATCGCGGCGAATCCGAAGCAGGTGGAGCAGTATCGCGGCGGGAAGAAGACGGTGGCTGCGTTCTTCGTCGGGCAGGTGATGCGGCTGTCGAAGGGGCAGGCGAATCCGGCGCTGCTGAATGAGCTGGTGACGAAGAAGCTGGATGCGCTGGGGCCGCTGTAGGGCGAGAGGATTTTGTCGCTCACGATGGCCTATGCAGGTCAGCGTGGTGTCAGCGTTTCAATTGCGATTCCGTGCGCCGGTAAAACCTAGTATTTTTTGAGTTCGAATTAAGTTCGTGCGCTCGGGCGCGGCGTAGCGTTTAATGGGCGGATGCGCGTACGTGTCTCGTTTTCCAGAAATGTCTGTCGTGGAGTGCTTGTGAGCATTTTGCTTGCTCTGATTGGGTGCCGGAGCGAGGCTCCGTATGTTGTGCCGGAGGAGCCGATGCCGGCGAATACGATACTGCTGTCGCAGATGATGCGGGAGTTGTCGGCTACGCCGGGCTTTACGGATGCGCTGCTGGCGCAGTTGGATAAGGGCGGCAAGAAGGGGCCCGGCGCTGATGACGCCAGCGCTGGTCAAGAGGCTGCGTGAGCTGATTCTTGGTAAGGACTGGCAGGGGCTCGATCGCTTTCCGGGTTGGACGATGCAGGAGGTGAACCCGGCTGTGGGGGTGATCTCGACGATGGAGGCGAAGAATCCGGGGACATCGCCGCCCCGGGAACGCCTTCGGGGACGCCGAATGAGGAGTGGCCAACGGTGCGATCAAGGGAGAGATTACGGAGTATCTCGACCTGGGGAGCTACTCGCTGGAGAAGGCGGAGACGGTGAGTCTGGATCAAGCCGTCGACGCTGCCGGGGCTTTCGAATGAAACGCTGGTGACGGCGATGGGTGCGGGCGTGGTGCGGGGAGATGTGGCGAATCCGAAGCTTGCGCCGATGCATCCCGGATAGCCAGCGGCTGGCGGATGTGTTGAACCGGTTGAGGGTGAATGCGCTGGATGGCGTGACGACGGTGACGGCGGAGGTGGCGGGGAAGACGGCGACGACTCCGCAGGCGCTGGTGCAGGCGCTGATGGCGACTGGGCATACGGTGGTGGTGTTGGATTCGCGGTACTTTGCCAACTTCGGGCACTTTCATTTCAAAGGGCAGGATGTGATGATGCCGTTCTTTGTGAACTCGCAGATTGCGATTCCGGAGACGAAGAGGTCGTTGCTGGTGCCGGTGAGCCATGCGGAGTACGAGTGGGAGATTCGCGGGCCGAAGGTGAATGCGGATGTGAGCTGGTACTTCGGCATCGATGGGAAGTCGGAGTTTCGCACGATGGATACGCTGGATCAGGCGTGGGTGCTGGGGCGGCATGCGCATGAGTATCGCGATGCGGATGCGGTGGAGGTGACGCGGCTGGTGGGGGAGTTTATTGTCGTGTTTGTGCATCAGCATCTGACGCGGCCGGATCTGCCGTTTGGCGGGTACTATCCGCTGGGCGTGTGCCAGGATGGCGTGGCTGCGATCGAGAAGAAGATGACGGGAGATGACACGCTGTTTCCGAATACCGCGGATGGCGCGTTGTTTGATGATCCTCGCGATGCCGAGGTGAACGCGATGATGCTCGCGATTCCGAAGGACAGGAATGGGGCTCCGCCATCGCCGGAGAGGATATTTGGATCGCTGCCGGTTACGGACTTCAATTTGATTACGATTCCTGGGTTGGCGGCGGATCTTGAGGCGGTGCATGCGGCGTGGCAGGATGGCTCGCTTGGAGCGGACGCGGTCGTGGATACGAGAAGATGAAGTTCGGCTGGTGGCTGGGGGGATGTTGGTGGTGCTGCTGGGGGATTGTGATGTGGAGGCGCAAGCGTGCGAGGAGATGATCGTTGCGGTATGATGTGCCTGTTCATGCAACTCGATTGCGGAGTGAGGCTTCTTACGAGTTGAGGGAGAATAGCCATGGCAACGAAAAAGGCAGCGAAGAAATCCGTCGAAGAAAACAGCGGCGAAGAAGTCGAGTTCGACACGGAAGTACAGTCCTTCGGCTGGCAAGGACGTCGAGACTGAGATGAAAGAGATGAAGCAGGGTAAGTTGAAGAGTGGTCGCAGCGGGAAGACAGTGACGAATCCGAAGCAGGCGATTGCGATTGGTTTGTCAGAGGCGCGGAAGGAAGGCAAGAAGGTTCCGCCTCCGCCAGAGAAAGGGTAAGGATGAGTGAGGTTGAACGGTATCGCGCGATGCTGGAGGTCGCGCTGGAGGAGGCTCGCATCGGCCGGAGCGAGGGTGGCGTTCCGATCGGTGCGGCGTTGTTTGATGGGGAAGGAAAGCTGCTGGCTTCAGGGCGAAATCGGAGGGTGCAGCAGGACGATCCGTCGGTGCATGGAGAGACGGATGCGTTTCGGCGGGCGGGGCGGCAGCGGTCTTATAGCGACAAGATGATGGTGACTACGCTGGCGCCTTGCTGGTACTGTAGCGGGTTGATCCGGCAGTTCGGGATTCGCACGCTGGTGGTGGGGGAGAGCAGGAATTTTACCGGCGGGGTTGAGTGGCTGCAGCGAGCTTGGGGTCAAGGTGATTGATCTGGATTCGCAGGAGTGCTCGGATCTGCTGACTGGATTCATTGCGGAGCATCCGGAGATTTGGAATGAGGATATTGGCGAGGAGTAAGCGGCGAAGGCGTAACGGTGATCAGAGGGAGAAAGGCTGATACAAGTCGATAGCGACTTTAGTGGGATCAAGTTGAGAGTTGCGTACGGTGGTTGCGGGTGGAAAGTGCGAACCAGGCCATTCCGCAGAGGATGTAAACGAGGTAGACGTAGGGGAGCCAGTTGTAGGGGCGGTCGGGCACGGGGTAGAGGGTGCCGGCGAGAGCGAGAAGCATCGCGAGGGCTGCTCCGATGGATAGGGCGCGTGCGCTGTTGGTGAGGTGGTGCTTGCGCTTGAGGTAGATGGGGAGCGCGATGGCGGCGAGTCCGTAGGTGGTGATGAAGCCGTAGACAGCGAGAGAGCCCATCCAGCCGTAGATGTCGGAGCCGGAGACTCCGCGCTGGGCGAGGATGACGACCGGGAGAGCGGTGAGAAGGCCTGTGACGAGGACTGCTGCGCCGGGTGTGGCGTTCTTGTGGTGAGCGGTGCCGAGGCGGTTGTGGACCAGGCCGTTGTGGCCCATGCGCATGAGGACGCGAGCGGCGGCGGTGATGCAGGCGAGGGTGCAGGCGAACATGCTGACGAGTGCGCCGAAGTCGATGAGTGGGCCGAGAAGGCTGACGCCGGCGAGGCGGGCAAGGACGCGCATGGGAGCGGTGGATTCGCCGAGGTTCTGGTTTGCCGTGTGCATGCCGAGGGTTTCGAGATAGGCGCAGAGAACGAAGAAGAGGCCGGTGAAGATGGCGCTCTGGATGACGGCGCGCGGGATGGTGCGCAGCGGGTTGCTGGCTTCAGCGCCGAGGGTCGTTGCACTCTCAAAGCCGACGAAGCTGAAGAGGGAGAGCACGACTCCGAGGCGAACGCCGGATGCGGTGACGCCCTGCAGATGGATCTGGGCGTAGTCGAGATGGAGGCCATTTCGCCAGAGCAGAAGTGCGAGGACGATCGCGATGAAGGTGACGGAGATGGCTTCGATCCAGAGCATGAGACGAGCTGAGACCTGGACGTCGCGGTAGGCGACGAAGGTGGAGACAGAGACGCAGAGGAGTGCGAGGAGAGCGGTAGGAGCGGATTTGCCGAAGATCGAGAGAAGGAAGACGTTGGCGTAGTTGATGAAGCCTCCAGCGACAGAGGCGCCGGTGGCAATATAGGCAAGCAGAAGTGCCCAGGCCGCGATGCCGCTGATGGCGGGTGGAAGGCCTGAGGTCGCGTAGGTGTAGAGCGAGCCGGAGCATGAGGTGTGGCGCGCGAAGCGACTGATGGTGAGACCGACGAGAAGGATCGCAGCGGTGGCAAAGATGTAGGCGAGCCATGTTCCGTTACCAGCCAGGACGAAGACCAGAGGGATAGTCATCGTGGGGGTAGTTGTAGGAGCGATGGTGGAGATGGATTGAGCGAGGGTCTCCATCGGCGACAAGATGTTGGCACGCAGGCCGGACGAATGGGCGGGCACTTCGGCTACGGAGACTGCAGCGACGGTTTGCTCCATTTTGCCTGACCCCTTCTTGAGCTGATTGGAACGGAGATGAAGATGCGCTGAAGCCGGTGCGGATTGCCGGTGCAGAGTTCTCGCTGGTTGGAACGATGACAGGGATTAAACCGAGGATAGCTGAAGTTGGCTGGCGCGCGAAGCAGTATCTTGTGCGCGAAGAGAGAAAAGAGTTTGGGCTCAATTGGCGGCAGACCTTGGTTTGCCGGAGAACGCGAGCTTCCTATTGCGATGGAAGAAGTCATGAGTAGAAATCAATTGCGATCAATATCCGGCAATTGCTGTAAGCTTTCGCGCAGGCCCCCACACACAAATCTAATTGAGGTACGACCCATGAAGACGTTCGCACGTTGTTTCGTCGCTTTGGTTCTCGCAGCTATTCCGCTTAGCGGGATGGCACAAAACTTCACTTACACTTCCGTTACGCGAGTTGTTAAGCTCCGCATCCTGCCAGGAAAGAGTGACGAGTTTTACAAGGCATTTGCCTGGGCGCCCAAAATCTTTGAAGCTGAAAAAGCGGCTGGGATCATTCTCGGCTATGAGATTTTTCACTCAGTAAATTATGAAGGGACCGACAAGTACGACATTGTGTATGTCATCCAATTCAAGAACATGGCTGCACTGGATACCAATACAGACTTGGCCAGGCCAGTTGTTGCAAAGGTGTATGGCACGCCCGAGAAGCAGGCGGAGGTCAACAGGATGAGAGAGGATAGCACCGAGACGGTATCGAGCGAACTGGTGCGAGGCATCCAGCTGACACCGGTGAAGTAGTGAATCAGGCCGCCTGCACCGTTACTTCTTGTCGGTTGATGAAGAGGCCGGTGCAGGCGCGGCTGCCGGTGCGGATGCAGCGGCTGCTGGAGTAGTGCTGCTGGAGCCGGAGTCGGTGCTGGATTTCGAGTCGCTCTTGGAATCACTTTTGGATTCGCTCTTTGAGTCACTCTTGGAATCGCTTTGAGAGCTGCTACCGTTGCTGTCGCCTGTGGACTTGGGTTTGGCGTTGCCGTAGCCGTCGGCGTACCAGCCGCCGCCCTTGAAGCTGATAGCGGGCGCAGAGAGGACGCGGTCGAGCTTGCCGCCGCAATGAGGGCAGACGGTGATCTCGGGGTCTGAGAACTTCTGGATCTTTTCTGTGTGCTTGTGGCAGGTGGTGCATTCGTATTCGTAGAGCGGCATGATGTTCTTTCTGTTTCCTTACTAAATGTGATGCGAAATGAGCGCTGGCGATGCGGCTTCAGGGCTCATCCAGCTTTGATTCTCTAAAGTTTGCCTAGTTCGATGAGGCGGACGCTGGCGATGGCTTCGACTTTGCGCAGGGCTTCGACGGCGGCGTTGGCGGAGGCGGCACTGGGTACGTCGATCTGGACTACGGCGAGGGCCTGGCCCTGGGGGACGCGGTGCGAACGGGTTGAGTTGGCGCGGCCGAGGGCGAAGTTGGCGATGTTGACGCCGTGCTCGCCGAGGATGGTGCCGATGCGCCCGACGACGCCGGGGACGTCGTGGTTGCGGATGGCGACGAGGGTGCCGTGGAGGGGGGCTTCGATGTCGATGCCGTCGTAGCTCAGGAGGCGCGGCGAGGTTCCGTGGAGGACGGTGGCGGATGCGCTGGTGTCGCCGTCGGAGGAGTGCAGGACGAGCTTGAGGACGGAGCCGACGCCGCCGGTGGTGAACTCCTTCTTATCTTCCTGGATGCGGATTCCGCGCTCGGCAGCGATAGCGGCAGCGTTGATGCGGTTGGCGTTGGTGCCTCGCCGTCGGTGGCGGCGAAGATGCCGGCGATTGCGGCGTTGCGGACGAGGTCGGTTTTGCCGGTGGCGATGCGGCCGGTGTAGGTGATCTGGATGTTCTCGAGGTTTCCCGGGGTGGCGTGGGAGAGGAAGCGGCCGAGGCGCTCGGCCATCTCGATATAGGGAGCGACCTCGATGTACTCCTCGTGCGAGAGCGACGGGAGATTGACAGCGTTCTGCACGACGCCGAGTTTGAGGTAGTCGCGGACCTGCATGGCGAGCTGGATGCCGATGGCCTCCTGGGCTTCGTCGGTAGCGCCGGCGATGTGCGGGGAGAGGATGACGTTATCGAGGTTGAAGAAGGGCGAGTCTTTGAGGGGTTCCTGATGGAAGACGTCGAGGGCGGCGCCGGCGACGTGGCCGGATTTGATGGCATCGGCGAGGGCTTGTTCGACGATGAGTTCGCCGCGCGCGCAGTTGATGATGCGGACGCCCTTCTTCATGATGCGGATGGAGGTCGCGTTGATGAGGCCTTCGGTCTGCGTGGTGAGACCGACGTGGAGGGTGAGGAAGTCGGAGGATTTGAAGATCTCGTCGATGGGGACGAGGGCTACGTTGTTTTCGCGGGCGATGACGGGGGCGACGAAGGGGTCGTAGCCGATGAGGTGCATGCCGAAGCTGGAGGCGCGGCGGGCGACTTCGAGGCCGATGCGGCCGAGGCCGACGATGCCGAGGGTCTTGCCGCGAAGTTCGGAGCCCTGAAGAGATTTTTTCTCCCACTTGCCTGTGTGCATGGTGGAGTTGGCGCGGGGGATGGAGCGGGCGAGGGAGATCATGAGGCCGAGGGTGAGTTCGGCGACGGCGACGGCGTTGGCGCCGGGGGTGTTCATGACGACGATGCCGCGATGGGTGGCGGCGTCGGTGTCGATGTTGTCGACGCCTACGCCGGCACGGCCGATGACGCGGAGTTTGGGGGCGGACTCAAGGAGCTTTGCGTCGGCCTGGACGGCGGAGCGGACGACGAGCGCGTCGGCGTCGGCGAGTTCGGCGGCGAGGCCGTTTTTGATTTGGTCGGGTGTGACGATGTGCCAGCCGGGTTCCTGTTGAAAGACGGCGAGGGTGGCGGGGGAGACTTTCTCGGCAAGAACGATCTTCAAAGTTGACCTCGGATGCTCGGGGTGGGGTATCCCCCTCCCTGGGTAAAAGTGGCTAAAGTATTCCAAATACAAGGCTTGGGCTTGGACTTGATGGTGGCTGGACGCTCAAAGTCTTGTCAATATTGGGTGGTGCATTGCAAACTCTTGAAGAAGCTTGGGTTACCACGGGTGGGTGGCATGATTTCGGTTCTGTTCCCCCTATTGTAGCCAATCGGAGGGATGGTTCTGTCAAGTGAGGGAAGATTGGGTGGGAACCTCGATTTCGAGGACCTTGCCAAGTGATGGCGAAGGGTAGATTTCGAATCGGCGCGAGGCGAAAGTTTAGTGACGAGATCCGCGTTTATCAGGACTTGGCTGAAAACCCTGCTCCAATGAGTGCGTCGCCCTATTTCAGTCACTTGACCACTTCAAAGTCCCCGGCTTCCAGCTTCCGTCGAAAGCCGGTACTTCGGGGCCGTAGATGCGGAAGTAGGTGAACCAGCCCTTGCCCGGAGTCGTCTTGATCCACTGCGTCTTCGTGTGCCGGCGGGGCAGTTGGTCCGAAGTAAAGATCGGCCGGCTTGCGCCGTCTTGACACCTTCAGTTCGAACAGAGAGCGGAGCGCGGCCTTGCCCTGGTCGGTCGACAATCTCGCTGCGGGTGTCGGGGTCGTAGATGGTGAGGGACCAGAAAAGCTTTGCCGGGACGGGCTGAGGCACCGTCAGCTTGTAAGTCTTGCCGCCGTCGAGGAAAGCGCCGCTCGCATCGCGGGTGCCCAGCCAATAGAGCGAGCCTGCGCGCGGCGGTGCGGCGGAACATGGCAGGCGATTCGATCTGTGCCTGATAGAACCACTTGGTGCGGGCTTCGAGATCCTTGTAGGAGGGCGTGTCGAAGGTGCCGTTTTCAGGCCGCAGAGTGGCCCACTCCCACTTGCGATCCGGCCATGCGATGCGGTCAGGGCGGCGGTCGGCGAAGGACTGCACGCGCATCTGGTCATTGGCGAATTGCGCAGCTTTGACGAGGATGCCCTTCATGCGGGCGTCCGGGAGTGAAGGGCTTGCCCTTCTCGATGCCGAGCGAGGCCAGCAGGCCATACTCCATGCGATATGCCTCGAAGGGCGGCTCGTTGTTGATGACCTCGGCGAGCTCCTGCCAGTAGTCGAGGTTCTTCTCCCACGGAACCGGGGTGAAGTCGATGTGTTCGTCGCCGATCTCAAACCATGTCGACCTGCGAGGCGGCGGTGGGTTGTTGAGCGGATAGATCTTGACCGTTTTCAGCATAGCGATGGCCGCTTCGCACATCGCCGTCCGGAGGAATGGCACGAACCAGCAGAAGCACGTGATTGGTGGTGGGCGTTCCGCCGTGAAGTAGCCCGCTGGGGATCTTGCCTTTGTATCCGGGAGGCAGGATGAGGTGCTTGCCGCCTTTGCCAGCATCAGGTCCGGGAAGGCCCATGTCCATCACGTAGCGCTGGTTCATGTCGTTGACGACGCACATAAGCGGCCCTGGCGGAAGTTCAATGACCATAGGGCCGTCGTCAGATCGATGTTGGCTCCTTCGTATGGCGTGTCGGAGTTCGGAGTGAAGACGAGTTGCTTCGGACTGCCTTCGAGGATGAGGAACTGATTGTTAGTCGTCAGACCTGCGGCGGCGTTACCCTTCCACGTCGCCGCGATGGAGACGGTGGGATAGAAGAACTTGTAGGCCGTGATGGCGGTGTTGAGGTCGGCGTCATCGTAGGCCTTCGATGCGGTGTCACCTGAGGGAAAACTGCGCTCGAAGGTGTAGCCGGTGTCGCTGGTCTGTGTGGCTGGAGTCTGCTTCGGTTGTTGGCAGCCCAGAAGCGAGGCGGCGAGGATGGCGGCGGTCAGTGCAGTGGACTTATGCATTGCGATTTTTCTCCTCGAGTTGGTGGTCGAATGATGGGTTATCGAATCGCCTTTACTGTGTTTTCTCGATGTCAGGCAGCGTCCAGGAGTCTGTCTGCAGGCGATGAGTGTGGCTGCAAAGCAACCAGCAACGAAGGATGGGACGAGACGAGATTTCTTCATTAAGAATCTCCCCCCTGGCGATAGCCGCCGCGTTCGATATGGCTCCAATTTTGTCGAGGAAATCTTACATAGTCACTGTTGAAATGGACAGATAGACAGGTGACTGGCTGGAAATCTCAGTTCGTGCCAAGCCGCCAATGCACTCATCGAAGCCTAGAGATTAGTAACGATAAGTCGGCTTGTCGTCACTAATTGTGGCTGACTAGAAGCGCATTTCCGGCTACTGTTACGGAAGCGTTAGGGGGCCGCTATTGCGCGGACTTGGGTGCGTCCGGCCAGGTGGGGCTGGCTAGTTGAATCGTCATCATGGGGCCCTCCGCGTAGAGGGGACCGCGTTCTTTGGCGAAGGTCGTGGCGTCGCCGCCGATCGTCCATATTTGAATGTTCGGAGGCGCCTTGCCGATGATTGGGGCAACCACGCCGGCGACTCCGCCAAGGTCGATCTTGATTTCATAGTGGATCGCCTTGCGCGACGAGCCGGCGACAAAGCATTTTTCGTCACCAACGTTGGAGATGACGAGTTTTACGAGCCTCGGCTTCGGTGTGATTACGACCATGGAGACGGTTGTAACCGGCGCGTTCGGAGGCAGGTTTTGGAGCACGACGGGAACCAATCCATTCGCCAGATCCGGTGGCAGATCGAGGTGTTCGGTCTTGACCTCTTCCTTCCCATCTTTTCCGGTGGAGTGCACCGTGACCTCTCCGGTTTGGGCGTTAATGAGGACATCCATGGGATGAGGAAAGTAGGGCCCTTTCTGGATGCGGTGGTCGCTGATCAGCTGGAAGGTTTGGCGTTGCGAGAAGACTGTCGTCTCATCGTCGATCGAGCCGTCTTTGAAATGGAAGACGGTTCGCGATGTGACGCGACTGCCGCGCACGACCTGGAAGCTGTCTCCTGAAGCGACCAGTTGTCCATCTTCATTGCGCAGTTCAAGGAAACCGTGAATCGTGCCTGCGATAGCGCGCACGGGGACGGGCTCTGCGTTTGCGATTGGCTGGAATGCACAGATCAGCGCTGCGATGAGAGGGAAAATTCGAAGACGTTTCGCGAAAAGAATGTTCATGGCGGACACCAGGGGATGGTCGGAGGAAAACGGCTTTCGGTGTGGTGTCCTCTCAACGTGTCATCTAATGGTGTAGATGGGAAACATGGCGAATGAGTTGTGTGGCGGCCCAATGCTGCTGATTGCTATGGTTCCTGTGGTTCTTCACGAGATGCGCCAATCCTGCTCTTGGCCTTCAGCTTCAGCTGGCCAACTGGTAATAGATGTCTGTGCGAATTTCCGACGGGTCGGTGTTCCAATCGGGCTGCCAGTGGCCGTATATCTCCCAGCTTGGGCCGGCGAGGGTGTGATTATTTGCTTTGCACCATTGGTGGATTGCGTCGTGTGCAGCGCCGAGGCCGCTATAGGGGCCGAAGTGCGTTGCCGATGCTGCTGCGCCAGCTGGTGTTGCCGACAGAACGATGCCGCCGTGCTCGGTAAATGGTCCAAGAAGCTCTACTCCTACCTCGAGGCGGATGCTGCCGTCCCAATAGAGGGCGATGTTGCGGCCGGCCTTCGCTTGCTGCGCGCGCACTTCGTTCCAGACCAGGCCGCAACACTCCGGCACGATGCGCGAGAGTTCGGACGCCTTTGCCTGGTGTCGGATAACGGCGATGGGAATACTCTTCAGTTGCTGCAGCTGAACGGCGGAAGATGTCATCGGACGATTCCCTTCCTGGCTAGCGTGCCATTTCGATTATGCGATTCGTCATTCGAGCTTCTTCAGTTCTGGATAGTGGGCGAAGATTCGCTGCTGGTTGTCGGGGGATAGTTGGGCGAGGCGCATGGGTTTGTCTTGGGGGCGTGTGCCTTTTTGATTCAGCACGTTCATCAGGCTCCACTCGCGCTGGAGCGTTCGGGGTTCTTGTGCGGGGAGGTCGTAGCGGGTGAAGTCGATGACCATGGGTGGGTCGTTCTTCGTCCAGTTGCGTAAGAACGCGAGGCGAAATTCGCGATTCATGTACCACTTGATTTCGAGTTCTTTTTCGGAGCCGGGTGCGCCGGTGCCTCGTTCGTCGAAGCGGTAGTTCAAGGACGCGTTGCTGGGTGTGTGCTCGCGCCACTTCAGGCCGAACTCGCCTTCGGTGATGACGTTGGTGTCGGGCCATCTGTCTCGCACGGCCTGGAGCCAGTAGGTCAGGTCTTCGTCGTGCTTGATGGAGACCTCCCAGATGGCGGTGACCCAACCGAATCCATTGAGAGTGTGGCCGGTGTCGAAGTGCACGGCGGTTGTATCCATCATCTCTTTGCGGCCTGCTGGAGTGCCGAGATTTTGCACGGTTTCGATTGGGCCTACGCCCATGCGGCTGTTGAAGCCGCCCTCGAAGCCCTGACGTCGCGCGGGAAGAAAGTCGCAGGTCCAGCCGTCGAGGCAGACGCAGTCGATGAAGTCGGCTGGGCCTTGCGCGGGCTTCAGGTAGTGCTCGCGGCTGGGGTAGTAGGGGTAGCAGATGCCGCCGTCGCCATCGCCGTTGTCGATGCCGTGCTGGCTCCAGATCTGTCCCTGGCAGACGTGGATGCCTTCTTCGGTGGCGAGGTATCGCTGGTTCTCCGCGTCCATGAAGCCGGCGACGAGGCATTGCGGGCGGTATTTGCCGCCGACCATCTCGGAGATCATGGCGAGGGCTTTGCGAATCGTCTCGCGGTTGTTGGCGCGGGTGTCGTACATGGGCGCGAAGTAGCCGCCGGGGATGAAGGTGATCTCGTCGCCGTACTTGTCGTGATAGGAGGCGAGGAGGCGGCGTGCGTCTTTGTATTCTTGGCGGTTGTCGATGAGGGCGAGCCAGCTGATGGCCCAGGTCATGCGGCCGTTGGGGCAGCCCTGGGCGAAGGCTTCTCTGCGGGAACGAATGTGGGCGGGGCTGTTGTCGGGAGCTTCGTCTTCGCCGATGGAGCGGGTCGGCGTTACTTCGATCTGGTTCACGCGGACGACGGAGACGTGGGTGATGAATCGTCCGCGCAGAGGAGGAGTGGTGGGCGCAAAGGCGATTGCGTTCTGCGCCGCGAGTGAGAGCGTAGCTCCGGTGGCGCCGATCAGAAACTGCCGTCTGTTGTAGGCGTCGTTAGGTGCCATGGGTAGAGGTCCTGTCTTTCGATGACTGGGATTACTGTAGAGCCTGCGGGTCGATGGTGGTTCCGTCGGGTCCGCTGTTGGCGGCTTTCAGGCGGGCTGCGGTCTTCTCGCGAGCGGTGGCCGTGCCTTGCGGATCGAGGCCTGAGGGCTTGGGCATGAGTTTGAAGATGGAGTCCCAAGTGATGGTGTGGGGGCGATCGGGGTACTCATTGGCATAGCGACCAAAGGAGTAGCCGAAGACTACGTGCTTTTGAAGAGCAGTCAATGTCAGCTGGATGACCTGATCGAGTTGTTGCGGGGAGAGATGGGTTGGGTCGGGGTCGAGGAGATCGAAGCGGTGGGCATCGTTGATGGCGTTCCAGGCCTGCAGGGACTGATCACCCATGCCGGTCAGGATTCCGTAGTACTCCTGATTGGCGTTGGCCTCTTCGAGCGGCATGAGCTGTACGACGCCCTTCTGCTGGGCGGCATCCCAGACGGCGTGGTTCCACTCGAAAGGAGACTGGATCCAGCGGAGTTCGCCGGGGAGGGCTGTTTGCGGTGTGCCTGGATGTTGGCGGATGTACTCGAGGACGGTGAGGTTGTTTTTGAGTTCCACGAAGACTCGACGCCAGTCGTGTTCGTCTTCGGCCCAGGCCTTTTCGTTGGCTTTGCGCTCCTGCTCGAGAGCTTCGCGGGTCTCGCGCAGTTCGTAGTGGCGGTGGATGCGTTCGACGGTTTGTTCGAGGCCGATGGCGATGAGGAGACCGATGACGATGGTGGCGATGTGGATGAAGAAGTCGCGCCAGGTGCTGGCGGCGTGGTGCGCGGGGTGGACGTCGAGCATCGGGGCGGGCTCCTCTTGGGTGCTGCAAGGTACGGGATTTTCGGGTTCGGACGGGATGGGGTCGCTCTCGTGCATGATGGGATAGCTCCGGGGCCAGATTCGGAGCGAGACTAGTGTCCCGCTTTCTCGAGCCCTGTTGCCTCATAGCTAAGGAACTTCGCGGCATAGGCCAGTTTGCCCTGAGTCTCGGAGGTCGCGGTGATTAGTTCTTCCGTGTCGCGGGTTGATAGGTTGCCGTCCGGCGAACGGTGCGTGATGGCCTCGGCGATTTCGGCCTGGATATAGAACGCGTGAACCGCTTCCATGAAGGAGGTAAAGACCTCATAGACGTAAACATTCGCCCTCAGTTCGTCGTGAGGCATCAGGCTTAAAGCACCGCCTTCCTGGGCCGATTGCCACACGGCATCCGGGGTTCGATACAGGTTCGAGGAGTAGTGCAGTTTCCCGCCGAGCGGAGCGTGCGAACTCTGGTGTTCGCGCAAGAGTGTCATGTTCCTGTCCAACTGCGACTGGATGGTCTTCACTGCTTCGAGATTCTTTTGCAGGATCGCCCGGTTTTCGTCGCGCTCGGCCGACAACTCCTGGCGAATCTCCTTCAGTTGGTGGCGGTGATGGAAGTACTCGACGGTTTGTTCGAGGCCGATGGCGATGAGGAGGCCGATGACGATGGTGGCGATGTGGATGAAGAAGTCGCGCCAGGTGCTGGCGGCGTGGTGTGCGGGGTGGACGTCGAGCATGGGTGACGGTTCTCGGGCTGGGCGGAGGTTTCGGAGGTTGGGACGTGATCGGTGGGCGGCGCTTGCGGGGTGAGCACCGGGGCGAAGATGGGCTGGGATGCGGGCGACGGATCTGACTCCTGATCGGGCACAGTCTGCTCGGTAAAGAAGTGGATAAGAGGTAGCTTAGAGCATCAGAGACTAGAGTGGCCACCGGAATCTAAAGGCATGTCGCTTCAGAGGAGTGTGCGGATTTTTTATGAGTGATGGAGCCTTGCGTTGGCCGTTGCTATTTCTTGTCTGAATTTTTGTCGAGACTTTGAGGAAGCAGGAACGTAGCCAGCGGCCTTGAGACGGGCGAGGGTGAGGAGGTAGGCGGGATTCTGCATGAGTTCAGCCTGGGTGGGAGTGTGGTGGAGCTGGAAGAGTTCGGTTAAGGTGAAGTGACGGCCGGGAAATCCTTGAAGTTCAAGGATAGGTTTTCGAGATCGAGTCCGTTGATAAAATGCTTGGTCAGAGCGATCTGAGTGAGAGCTGGTGATTTCGGTAATCTGGGCCGGGGTCAGGTCTGATAGTCGCTTGGTCGATAAGGCTGTAGCGCTCGGCGTCAGTGATTGCGAGCCATGTGTCTCGGCTGGAGTCGCCGATCTTGCGAAGCTGAGCGTACAACTTTGCATTTCGGCGACTTCTTCGCGGGGCATAAGACTCGTGACGCCGGAACTCTGGGCCTCTTCCCAGGCGACGCTTTCGTAGAGCTGGGCTTCCCCATAACCACAAGAGCTCCAGGAAGTTTTTCATCTGGTGTGCCCGGGTGCTGCTGGAGATAGGTGAGGACCTGGAGATTGTTTTGTAACTCGGCCGACACGACTCGAAAAGACTTTATAGCCCTGGTAAGGGCCTGCCTGTTGTCTTCGCGCTCGTTGCGGAGGAGTTCGCGGGTTTCGGCGACCTGGTGGCGGTGGTGGAAGTATTCGACAGTTTGTTCAAGGCCAACGGCGATGAGGAGGCCGATGACGATGGTGGCGATGTGAATGAAGAAGTCGCGCCAGGTGGTGGCGGCGTGGTGTGGTGGGTGGACGTCGAGCATGATGGCTCCTGAGAGGCGTCTTGAAGGCTAGTGTTGCTTGGCGGAGTTGGGAGCTGCTGCTGCTTTCTCCGCGGCTAAGATATCTTCCAGACGCAGATTTCCGTTGAAGATGGTCTCTTCTGCGCCAACCAGGTTGTAGTTCCATTCGAGAAGGATTCGCGTCGCTTCGGACTCTGCCGTCAGCAGGCTGAGGTAGGTGCGCAGGTCTTCGGATGAAGCTTTGGAGAAGTCCGGGTGATCCGCTGAGCGCGGATAGATTCTTTCGAACTGGAGCCGTTTGCTTTCGGCCGCTCTCCATGCGTCGTAGAAGGCGTCGACTTTGGTGGAGAGAAGTTCTACCTCGGAGTAGGCGTTGAGTTCGTCGGAGCTGAGGCGCTCGACCAGGCCACTGATCTTTGCCGAGCGCCAGAGGGGGTCGTCAGGGTAGTCGAAGACAGCTATTGCATAGGCCGGTGGTTCGGCGAGCGGCTGATGCTGCCAGACGGCGGCCTTCACCTGATCGATGCGACGGGTGAGCCAGTCCTGGTGGTAGTTGAGTGCGGCGACGGTTTCGCGGGAGTCTTTCAATATCTGCTCGGATTCGCGGTGAAGCGTTTCACGGAGCTCGGACCGTTCATGGCGGTGATGGATTGCTTCGACGGTTTGTTCGAGGCCGATGGCGATGAGAAGGCCGATGACGATGGTGGCGATGTGGATGAAGAAGTCTCGCCAGGTGCTGACGGCGTGGTGTGGCGGGTGGACATCGAGCATGGGGGATGGGTGCTCCGGTTCTGGCGTGGAGAGGGGGTCGGGCGCGGAGTTGGGCTGCTCCGGCGGAATGGAGGGGGTTTCGGACACAGTTGGGCTTTGGCGACAAGTCTATCGGCGGAGGTAAGGCAGGGCTAGATAAAAATGCGGGGCTATCAGTTGTATTTCACGCTACTACTTGCACGTTCCATCCCCGCCATTCCAGAGCGTCGATGATGTTGCTCAAGATGACCTTCTCCTGCTCGGCGCTGAGATATCTACTTGCTTCCGGATTTATGCGCTTTATCGAACTTTGTTCGATAATCACGCCGCCGCCGCCTGCTTCACAGTAGAAATCCAAGGACAAATCACCGGCCTGGTATCGCAAAAAGCTCCATGAGACGAAGGTGACGCGGAAGCCTTCGTCCGAGACCAGTGGTACTGCCGGTCAAAAAGTGGAACCCTAAAAGCCATTGGGCATCATTCCTGATCGAGAAATGAGTCTCTATCTAGACAGAAAAAAGTGGGGGACGAAGGAGCTTAGGTTGTCGGTGATGGGGCCGGCGGATTCGCGGATGCCGAGGCCGCAGGAGTCCTGGTCGATCATCCAGAGGCCGAGGATGGGATGGCGCTGGGCGTTGGGCTTCAGGTTGTCGGTGAAGACGACTTCGGGGGCGAGGGCCTGGCAGATCTGTTTGCCGTGGTAGGGGCCGGGAGTGGAGAGGACGGTGGCGTTGTCGCGGACGAGGGTGATGTTGGCGCCTTCGCGGGAGGTGAGGGGTTTGCGAATGTAGTTGCGCATGGTGCCGGGCGAGTCGAAGTGGGCTTCGAGGAGGAGGTCGTGGTTGAGGGTAGAGCTCCCAGAGGATGGGGAGGATGCCTTTGTTGGAGAGGAGCATCTTCCAGATGGGCTCGATCCAGCGCGTGCTCTGGTAGGTGGCGAGGGCGTGGGGGCCGAACTCTTCCTGGAGCATGATCTCCCAGGGGTAGAGCTTGAAGATGGAGAACATGTGATGTTCGTCGAGGTCGAGGAAGGCTTGCTGGGAGTCGTTCCAGCCGATGTCGTGCATGGCGAGCTGGCGGGTGTCGAGGCCGGCCTGTTGCGCGGTGTCGCGGAGATAGGTGACGGTGAGCTTGTCTTCAGGAACGTCGAGTGCGGCGAAGTAGACGGGCTTGGAGAGGTAGGGGTCGACGTCTTTCCACTTGGCGATGAGTTTCTCGTGGATGGAGTTGAACTGGTCGGGTGTGGAGAAGCTGAAGGTGGGCTTGAGATGGTCGCTGAGATCTCGGAGCCAGTTCCATTGGATGACGGCGGCCTCGAGGAGCGAGGTGGGAGTGTCGGCGTTGTACTCGAGGAGCTTGGGGGGTTGGTGTGACTCGGCTCCGCCCCAGGCGACGTCGAAGCGGCCGTAGATGGCAGGGGGCTCGTTGTTCCAGGCCCACTCGATGGCTTCGATGGCGGCGGCGGGGATGTCGAGTTCGGCGTAACGTTTTTTGTCGATGATGTGCTGGGCGGCGGCGAGGCACATCTCCTGAAGCGTGTAGCCGGCGGCTTCGAGGGTGTCGATCTCGGCGGCGGTGAACTTGTAGGCGGCGGACTCGTCCCAGTAGGGGCGGTCCATCTCGGGGACGTCGGGGGTGTGGAAGATGAGGCCCTGGGATTCGACGTTGTGCTGCCAATTGGGGCGCGGGGTGAGGGCGATGCGCTGCATTATTCTCCTGCGCCTCCGCCGTGCCCGCCGCTGCCTTCGCCGCCGCCGGAGTGCCCGCCGCTGCCTTCAGCGAAGAAGCTTCCGAAGCCGCCGCGAGTGGTGTAGCTGACGCCGGGTGTGGGGCTGTAGGAGCCGCCGCCGGCTGGATTGCCGAGGCCGTATCCGCCCCATCCTCCGTAGTAGTAGCGGTAGGCGTGGGGGAAAAGGTTGTTGTTGTTTTGATTGGGTTGATTGTTGCAGAGGCTGTCGTCGACGACGTTGTGGTTTTCGTCGACGCAGCGCTGCATCTGGGGGCGGCGGCAGCCAACGGTCATGGCGAGTGCAGCTGCGGCGAGGAGCGGGGCTGCGACTTGAGCAGAGCGTTTCATGGAGTTGTAGTTGGACCGCACTAGGGTATCAGGACAAATGCAGCTATTTGGATCGATTACTAATGATTTAAGAAGATCGTCGAATTCAGAGCGGGAACGGGCGTAAATATCTTGGTTGGCATCCAGGGCAATGAAGGTGTACGAAGGGCCGTCTTTTTGCCGAGAGCGGTCGGGTTTCGCCCGAACCCCGCCTTAGCGACGATAAAACCGTCGCTAAGATGGGGCACCAGGTTTGGTAGTGCAGAGCAAATGCAGGTCCTTCGACTTCGCAGTTCGCAAGGTGCGCGAACTGCTTCGCTCAGGATGACACTTTATTGAGTGGATTCAGGTGGCTGAGGTTCGTGGGAGCGGCGGGTGGTTTAGGGCTGGCGGGGGTGGGTCTCAAGTTGAAGTCGGCGACTAAGGCAAATGAACTTCTATTTGGTGTCGATGACGAGGGACTTCAGGAGATTGTCGTAGTCGGTGCGGGAGCGGGGGTAGATGTCGTGGTTCGCGTCGAGCGAGATGTAGTAGTAGACGGTGCCGTTGAAGCGTTGCAGGACCTCCTCGGAGCGGAAGAAGGCTGGGTCGGAGGAGGCGTTGGTGATGTTCGGCACAGGTTGCGGGACTTCGAAGCGCAGGCCTGGATAGGCGGGCTGCTCGCTCTGGAAGAAGACTGCGACAAGATGAGCGCCGCCCTCTTCCTTGTAGAGCTTGTTCGTGGTGACCTCCCACGCGATGCAGTGTGGGACGGGACAGCCAACTTCATCGCCGAAGATCTTGGTCTTGTGGTCGTAGCGCGGATCTTTCATTACGATCTTCGAAAAATCTTCGAGGCTTTGGCCGGGCTTGGCGGCTTGCGCCAATACGAGGAGCGAGGCGGAACTGGGGCCGTAGCGGCTGGGGTAGGTGTCTGTGTCGAGGGTGGCGACGCACATGCCGTTGACGACATCCCCGATGTTGAGGCGGAAGCTTGGCGGGTAGGCGAAGGACAGGCCGCAGACGCTGCTCGTCGAGCGCATGGTGGTGCCGGTCGGCTCGCTATGCCAGGTCTCTCTTGCGGTGTAGTGGAAGGTGTCGCTAGGCTGCTTGAGCCGCTCGCGGATGACCTTTTCCTGCTGTTCGTCGACGACGGTGCCGTCGTTTGCCACCTTGATGTAGTCATACGCCCGGACGGCATGGATGGGCATGTCGGCTTCGCCGGCGCAGTTGATGTAGTCGACCCAGAAGGCGCCGGGAAGAGTCGCGGAGGCGGCTTCGACGCTGAGCAGCCGCTTCATGCCGGTGACGGGGTACAGGGACTGGCACTGATGAATCCCGAGAAACCATGACGCGCGAATGTCGTCGTCGGCGAGTGGCTTGAGGAATCTGAGAGCGTCATCGTTTGCTTCTTCTATGCCCAGGTTGTAGCTGAGGTGGGCGACGAGACCGGTGAAGAGTTGCAGTTCCTTGTTGTAGGGATCTTTTGGCTGCGCGACGCGGAGTGCGTTCAGCGCGAGGAGAAAACGTCCTCTCACGTCGGCTTTGGGAACTGGGTAACGCCATGTCGCCTGGAAGGTGCGCGCGTATTGCTCAATTGGCAGCAGGTCTGTGTAGGCGTGCTGGATGGCGGAGCTTTGCGGGAGATTGGAGCTATTGATCTGGTGAAGTTGCGAGTGGGCTGGTGCGGCGCACAAGTACACGAAGGCGGCCACTTGGAGGCACAATACGAGGACCTTGTGAGATCGCTTCATACGGGTGGTACGAGAGTATCAGAGGCGAAGATTGGAACCCATATCTTGCAGGGGATACGTGCTGCGGGGGTAACCGTTGCGCCTGTGTGCGGAGCGAATGTGAGGAATGGATGAATATTCCGACTTCGACTTGATGGCTGGCGGAAGCATCCGCCTGATGACAGGATGACAGGCGGGGTATAGGATTACCTCGCTGAAAGGCGGACGACCTCAGGCTAAGGCGTGTTCGACCGTCTTGCCTGGAAGCGCAGACGCCCAGGTCGCGGCAATCTGCAGCCTTTCGCAGGCCCCCTTACCTATTTCGTCACTGAACGACCCAAGGCTTGAAAGTCGGCCTGGCACGGCCTGTCTGCGATTACACCCAGGAGAAATTCCATGAAGAATGTTCGATTCACATCGTCGTTTTTGTGTGCCGCGGTTCTTGCAAGCGGCGCGTCGGGAGTTCGGATGCTGGCGCAACTGCCGGCCAACGCAACACTGTATGCCTCGGGGCTGGAAGGGCCGAGGGGATTGGCATTCGGGCCGGACGGCACTCTGTATGTTGCCGAAGCAGGCCTGGGCGGGACGAATGTCGGCAATTGCACGCAGGTGATTCCGCCGATCGGGCCTTACACAGGCGGGCTGACTGCGCGGATCTCGAAGGTCGATACCAAAGGAAATGTAACGACCCTGACCTCGGGGCTGCCTTCGTCTGTGGGTGCTACGGGATCTGTTTTAGGGGTCGCGGACGTAACGTTTCTGGGCGGGGATCTGTATGCGGTACTGGCTGGGGGAGGTTGTTCGCATGGAAACCCGGCGTTCCCGAACCAGATTCTCAAGGTAAATACCAAGACGGGGAATTGGACGAGCGTGGCGAATATGAGCCAGGCTCTTTTGAACTTCCCGGCGAAGTACACGAGCTCGGACGACTATGAGCCGGATGGCACGTGGTACGGGATGATCAGCTATCAAGGTTCTCTCTACACCGTGGAGCCGAACCATGGGCAGGTATTCTCGGTGACACCGTGGGGCCAGGTGCAGCAGGTGGTCGATATCTCTGCATCGCAGGGCCATATTGTGCCGACGTCGCTGGTGTTCACGGATAATGTGCTCTATGTGGGCAATCTGAATCTGTTTCCCATCGATCCGCAGTGGGCGAAGGTGATGACCATTGCGAATAACGTGTATGTTCCGAATCCGCTGCCCGGATTCGGTAACTTGTTCGGCGGCTTTGGACAGTGGAATGTTGTGAGCTCGAAGGCAGGGTTTACCACGATTGTGAGTATGAAGATCGGGCCGGATGGACTGCTGTATGTGCTGGAGCTCTCGGATTTTGCTGCGAATGGTCCGACGCCGGGGATGGGCAAGGTTGTGCGGGTGAAGCGCTCGGGCGACCTTCAGGATGTGGTGACAGGCCTGTCCTTTCCGACGGGCATGACCTTCGGGCCGGATCAGCGGCTCTATGTGTCGAATCTAGGCATTGTCGGGGGGGCCGAGGGACAGATTCTGCGGATCGATCTGCCGGCAGTGCAGTAGGTTTGTGGGTTTGTAAACACCCACCCGTTACGGTGAGACTGTAACGGGTGGGGTGTCTGGCAGTAAGCGACTAGTTTGGCGGAGTCGAAACGAGTGCGAGAAGCTGCTTTTCGACTCTCTCCATTGTGGATTGGTCAGATCTTGCGAGGAAATTAGTAGCGGCACGCGACACTGCCGCGAGGGCCACTCGCAATTGATCTTCGGATAGCGGAAGATCGGCGAGAGCATTTGCGGAAGTACACCGGGGCGTCGGGCTCGGCGCGGATAAAAACTCAATGAGTTTTTGAAACTGTCCATGGTCTCCCAGGGAAAATAGGGCGCGAGCAAACCACGGTTTAGCTATTTCGGCCTCTTCAGCCTTAGCCGCACTTTCGATTGGTTTCCGGAACTTCTTGCCCCCAAGTTGGGCAATGGAGATGGCTGCGTAAGCGCGGACAAGATAATCATCGTCGCGCAGGCATTCGATCATGGCTGGAAGGGCTGATTTATCGCCGATTTGATCTAGGGTTTCTAGCGTCTCGACCTTAGTCAATACATTCGGATGTTGCAGAAACGGATAGAGCCAGCGAACTTCGAGGGCTTCTCCTTCGTGAAAGGAGCCAAAGCATTCGATAGCGCGTTGACGGACGAAATTGTTCCTGTCGGAGATTAGGCCGATGACTTGATAGTCCAGTTCTGATAGAACTTCATCGCGTGCGACTTCTAGGGCTGTCTCACGGACTCTTGGACTTGGGTCCTTGAGGTAGGAACTGATAGAACGAAGGAGCGTGGATCTGTCGTCACGCTTCAGTGCCTTGATGGCCATCCTGCGATCTTCGACAAGCGGAATCTTTCTCAGCGTTCTGGATGTAGTGGGCTGCATAACTAACCCTGCTGAGGATAGCCGCTCACGTTCGGAATGTGATGAAAACTTTGCCTGCAACTTTTGGGTCACGGTCCCACGTCCGAGACTCCGGACGTGGGGCACCGGTGGTTTACTTTGCGTGGTTGGCGAAGAACTTCTGAGCGGCGATGAGGCCTTTGCCGAATTCGAAGTTGGGGAGCGGGGTTTTGGTTTTGGCGATGACCTGCTCGAGGGCGCCGATGATGGCGATGGTGTCCATGTAGTCGAAGTACCCGATGTGGGCGACGCGGAAGAGCTGGCCCTTCATCTCGCCCTGGCCGTCGGTGACGATGGCGGCGAACTGGGATTTGAGGCCCTTGACGATGACACCGGAGTCGGTGCCTTCGGGGGCGACGATCGCGGTCGCTGCGGCGGCTTCTGCGCCTTTGGGGGCGAAGAGTTTGAAGCCTAGTGCGGTGGCTGCGGCGCGTGTCATGGAGGCGCAGGTCTCGGCGTTGTCGACTAGTTTTTTGCGCCCTTCAGCGAGGTTGCCTTCGGGGTTTTCCGGTGTGGCGGCCTGGCCGGCGATGTAGTTGAGGGATGCGCCCAGCGCGGCGATGAGCGCGACGGCTGGAGTGTAGGCGGACTCGCCCTTGGCGGCGTTCTTGCGCTCTTTGCGGAGGTCGAAGTAGTAGCGCGGGTTGTAGGTGGACTCCATGCGGTCCCAGGCGCGGGGGCTGATGGCGAGATAGCTGAGGCCGGGAGGCATCATGACGGCTTTTTGCGAGCCGCCGATGAGGACGTCGATGCCCCATCCATCCATGTCGAGGTGGGTGGTGCCGAGGCCGGTGATGCCGTCGACGATGAGGAGGGCCTCGGAGTTTTCGGATTTGAGGAGCTTGGCGATGCCTTCGATGTCGTGGCGGACACCGGTGGAGGACTCGGTGGCCTGAACGAAGACGGCGCGGGTTTCGAGCTTGAGAGCGGCCTTGATCTCGTCGAGGGTGAAGGTCTGGCCGTAGGGTTTTTCGATGACGTCGGCGTGGCAGCCGAAGGATTTGACGAGGGAGGCCCAGCGCTCGCCGAATTTTCCGGCGGTGAGGACGAGGACGCGATCTCCGGGTGAGGTGAGGTTGGAGACGGAGGCTTCCATGGCTCCGGTGCCGGAGGCGGAGAGGATGATGACGTCGTTTTTGGTGCCGACGAAGTCTTTTAATTGTGCAAGGACGCGGGTGTACATGGCCCGGAACTCGGGCGTGCGGTGGTGGATGTCGGCTGCGGCCATTGCAAACTGGGCGGCGGGGAGGAGGGGCGTCGGGCCAGGGGTGAAGAGACGGGTTTTACGGATCATGAGGTTATTGTAGCGAGTTGGCAGGTCAGCGAGTTAGCAAGTCAGCTACGCGTTGTGCTCGAACTTTATAATGAGGGATTGATTTGATGGAGATGAGGAAGCGATGACGATTGGCGAAAAGATTCAGACGGATATTGTGGTAGCGATGAAGGCGAAGGATGAGCACAGGTTGACGACGCTGCGGATGGTGAAGTCGGCACTGAAGAACAAAGAGATCGATAAGCGCGAGAAGTTGACGGACGCGGAGGAGTCGCAGATTCTGACGACGCTGATCAAGCAGCGAAAGGAGTCGGTGGAGTCGTTTACCAAGGGTGGGCGACCGGAGTTGGCGGAGAAAGAGCAGACTGAGATCGGGATGATCGAGGGATATCTGCCCAAGGCCGTGGGCGAGGATGTGATTCGCGGTGTGGTGCAAGGAGCGATCGATACGTTGACCAAGGACAGCGGAAGCAAGCCGGGACCAAAGGATATGGGGACTCTGATGAAGGTGGTGCAACAGAGGATCCTCGCGGATGGACTGCGAGCGGATGGAAAGCTGGTGAGCGAGATTGTGAAGGCGGAGCTGGCGAAGTAGTCGGTTCTTCAATTGCGGGTTTTAAGAATTGGTGGCTGAAAGACTGCCGAGGAGTTCAGGAGGAAGCTACCGATGATTGCGAAAACAGTTTGGAAAAAGGAGATGGAGTTTGAGGGCCAATCTCAAAGTGGCCACAGCGTAACGTTCGATGCTAGTGCCGCGCACGCCAGCGGGCCGTCGCCTATGGAGGCGGTGCTTATGGCTCTTTGCGCTTGCACATCTGTCGATATCGTCTCGATTTTGAAGAAGAAGCGCGAGCCTCTGGAGAGTCTTACTGTATCTGCGGTCGCTGAACAGGCCCCTAAGCCGCCCGGAGTCTTTACGAAGATCAGGCTGACCTACGCCATTGGTGGCACTGTTTCGAAGAAGGCGGCGGAAGATGCGGTCACGCTTACTAAGAATAAGTACTGTTCCGTATCGAAGATGCTGGAAAAGACTGCTGAGATCGATTTCGATATCGAGTACATAAACCAGCGCCAGCAGGCCTGAAGTATTTTTTCTAGATGGAACGATTTCATCAGACGTTCGTAGATCATGATGTGATGATTTTGCCCAGGCTCCTGCTCCTCATCTGTTTTGCGGCTCACATGGCTATTGCGCAGACGCCAACTCCTGCGTTTGAAGTGGCCACGATCAAGCCTGCTGCTACACCTTCCGACGGCCACACCCACATCAACTACCCTCCCAACGACCGCTTCAGTGCGAGCAACATTACGATTCTCAATCTGATGCAGTGGGCCTATGGGATGCCGGAGAAGCAGATTCTCGATGGACCGGCGTGGCTTGGGTCGAGCAGGTTCGATATACAGGCCGAGGCCGACATCGGCGAACAGATGAAGACCCTGACGTCGAAGGAGGGAAATGAGCTGAAACAGCGCATGGTTCAAGCTCTGCTCGCCGACCGCTTCCAACTCAAGCTTCACTCGGAGACACGATCTCTACCTGCGTATGATCTCGTGCTTGCCAAAGGTGGTTCGAAGCTGCAACCGAGCAAGTCTAACGGCAGGAATATCGGGTCTGGCCGTACCCACTTCAATGGCGAGGGCCTCGACATGACGTTCATCGCCGAGGGGCTCTCGAAGATCACGGGGCGCGTTGTTGTCGATAAGACGGGCTTAACCGGGAGGTACGACTTCAAGTTGGCGTGGACGGCTGATGACGCTCAGCCTGCCGATGGCGATCCGCCGACTCTCTTTACGGCGATTCAGGAGCAGCTTGGGCTGAAACTGGAACCTGCCAAAGAGCCTGTTCCTGTCCTCGTGATCGATCACGTCGATCAGCCGACTCCCAACTAAGCTCCCAAAACGCGCTATTCGCGGATGATTTTTACGAAGACGCCGTCGGGGAGGGTGGCGTTGCCGAGGATGTGGACGACGCCGTCTTTGGTGAAGCCGCGGAGCATGGTGTCGGCCTTGGCGTAGGGGTTGGGTGGGGCTTCGGACTTGGTGGGGTAGGGGTTGGCCTTGACGGGCGGCGGGGCGGGCTGGCCGGGGGCTTGGGGTTTCATTCCGCGGTCCATGGCTTCGTTGGCGAGGCGGTCGGCGTCCTTGTTTTTGTGGCGGAGGGCGTGGGAGATCTCGAAGGCTTCTAGCTTGGCGATGCGGTTACGAGCTTCCTGCCAGAGGGGCTTCAGATCGGGGGAGTTGACCTTGTACTTGCCTTGGATCTGCTTGACCATGAGCTCGGAGTCGGAGACGACGCGGAGGCGGGGGTGGTGGTGGTCGAGGGCGTACTGGAGGCAGCCGAGGAGGCCGGAGTACTCGGCGTAGTTGTTGGTGCGCATGCCGAGAAACTCGCTGAGTTCGGCCAGAACGGTGCCGTTGTCGTCCTGGATGAGGGCTCCGTAGCCGGCTGGGCCGGGGTTGCCGCGGGCGCCGCCGTCGCAGTGGGCGTTGATCCAATGGGACTTGCTGGGTGACTGGGATGGTTTGGAGGTGGGGGCGTCGGCGAAGAGGCTGGGGGCGGCTGTGGTGCGGGGAGGCATGGGGTGAGTGTAACCCGATGGTGGTAGAAAACAGGAACCGGGTCGGCTCACCTTTCCCGGAAGCGGCGGTCTATTCAGTGTTATTCGAGTTCTGACCTCCGGAGTCAGTTGAATGAACGCAGATGCTGTAGGGATCGACCTTGGCGGAGAGTTGTCTGCTCCGTTGGCGGCAGTAGCTCAAAAGCGGCACGTTAGTCCGTTTGCCATGGGAATGTTGGGTACCCGCGCTGTAGAATCAATGCCAGCGATGGCAAAGGCTGCAGCCCAATCCGGTACCAGGAGTGGCGGCAAGCTGACGCAGGCGCAGCTCGACGCGCGGGCACAACAGCGAACCGAGGACGACGACCTGATTCGTGAGGCCCAGAAGGGCGAGCGAACCGCGTTCGACGCTCTGGTGCGGCGGTATGACCAGTCGGTGTTGCGGCTGGCGCTGCATATGCTCGGCAATGAGCAGGACGCACAGGACGTCCACCAGGAAGCGTTTATTAAGGCCTATCGACACCTGGGGAACTTCCGGTTCGAGTGCAGTTTTTACACCTGGCTTTACAGGATTGTTACTAACCTCTGCCTTGATCAGCTGCGGCGGCGAAAGAGCCGCAGGGAAGATCCGGCGACGGTGCTGGATGCCAGTGGCGATGAGATGGACCTGATGGCGAATATCTCCGACGAGCGGGCGATGTCGAACCCGGGCCGTGAGCTGGACCGGAAGGTGATGAGCGAAAGAATCAACGCGGCACTGGATAAATTGACGCCGCGGGAACGAACCGTGTTTGAGCTAAAGCACTACCAGGGGCTAAAGCTGCGAACGATCGGCGAGATGTTAAGTACGACGGAAGAGACGGCGAAGAACACGCTGTTCCGTGCGACTCGGAAGCTAAGGGCGAATCTGGCCGAGCTTAGAGGCTGAAGAGAGTGATTGCAACAACGCGGTACGTAGTCAGTGATTAAAAAAGGGCGAAGGTAAAGACCCCATGGGAGCAGAAGGATTTTGAGGCTGGTTGAGGTAAGCAAATGAAGTGTCAGAGCGCAAGAGACTGCATCGTGTTGTTGAATTACGGCGAGCTACCCGATGAGCTGGCCGGAGTCTTAGAGCAGCATCTGGTGGGATGCGACGATTGCCGGGAAGAACTTGAGGCGTTCCGGGGTTTCGAAGAGCGCTTGACGGCAGTACCGGTGCTGGAACCATCGCCCAATTTGCTGGCACAATCGCGGATGCGGCTGGACGAAGCGCTGGACACGATGCCACCGCATGGGTTTCTTACTCAACTGAAAGCAAACTTCTATCGATGGATCGGCAACGTGCAGAGCGCGCCTGCGCTGGCGACGCTGCTGCTTGGCGTAGGTTTTCTGGCGGGGAATTTTACGTACAGGTACCAGGTCGCGCATGCGCCAAAGCCGGCGAACCACGGGCCTGTCATCGTCAACCGTTCGCTTGAAGGTGTGGTTGCGAATGTGACGGGTATTGTGCAGACGCCGAACTCGGAGCTGGTGCAGGTGAACTACAACAAGATCGTTCCGGAGTCGATGGAGGGTTCGCTCGATACCCCTGAGATTCGAAACCTGCTGCTGGTAGGGACGCGCTCGGCTGCGACGGACGGATTGCGAATGACCTCGGTCTCTCTGTTGACGAGTGAGTGCAAGGCTGGCCATGCGTGCCAGCCGACGCCGGCCGGTAGGGAGATTCTCTCTACGCTGATGGTGTCGCTGCGGTATGACGAGGACGCCGGTGTACGAATGAAGGCTCTAGATGGTCTGCAGAAGTACGTTGCGCAGGATCAGCATGTGCGCGATGCTGTTCTGGAAGCTGTCATGCACGATTCTGATCCGGACGTTCGGCGGACAGCGATCGGGGTGCTTGAGCCGGTGCAGTCAGACTCGAGCGTGCGGCAGGTGCTGCGGACGGTCGCGAACCAGGATGCGAATCCGTACATCAGGACCGCGTCGTACAACGCGCTGCAGAGCTTTGCCGATATTCAGTAAGGTGCCCAGAGCGGACACGTTCTGTTTTTCTCGTGCTAAAAGAAGAGTTGGAATGAGGGTTATGCAGATGAAACACCGCATGTCGTTCGGGCTAGTGGCGCTGGTGGCAGGGGTGACGGTTCTGGATGGGGGCCGATATTTATTTGCAGCGGAGACGTCTCCCGCAAGTGGGCAGCAGATGTACGCAGCAGCGATGGGTGAGGCGCACGGCCGCGCAGCGCAGGGGTATATCGGGATCGAGATGCGGGATGTGACCGAAGATCAGTTGGCGGTGTTGAAGCTGAAAGAGGCGAAGGGCGCAGAGATCACGAGCCTGGACCACGATGGGCCCGCCTGCAAGGCCGGCATGCAGATGCATGATGTGATCTTGCAGATGAACGGTCAGGCGATCGATAACGACGATCAGCTGCGGCGGATGTTGAAAGAGATGCCGGTGGGACGCTCGGTGACCTTCGTCATCAGCCGTGATGGGCAGACGCAGACGATGACCATGCAGACGGCGGACCGCAAGAAGGTTGAGGAGGAGGCATGGGAGAAGCACTATACCGTGCCGGCTCCTTCGGGAGGGCACGGCAATAGCTTTTTGGGTGGTTCGCCCTCGAACGTCGCGACTCCGAAGAGCCACAAAGACCTGCTGGGAACACCGGACATCATCCTGAACCCGTCGTTTACGGGGGCAAAGCTTGAGGTGATGGGGCCGCAGCTGGCGCAGTTCTTCGGCGCGGTGGATGGCGCGGGGCTCCTGGTGCGTAGCGTGGATGAAAATAGCCCTGCGGAAGAGGCCGGGTTGAAGGCTGGAGATGTTGTGGTGAAGGTGAATTCGGTTCCCGTTTCGAATGGAACGGACTGGACCAAAACTGTGCACGACAACAGGGGTAAGCCGGTTCCGGTGGTGGTGATCCGGGATAAGCACGAGCAGACGTTGACGCTGACGCCGGATGGAAAGAAGCGATCGAGCCTGTGGTTCGATCTGGGACTGCCGCAGTTCTTCGAAGGCACGCAGCAGACGACCAGGCAGTTACTGGCGAAGCTTTAATTCTTCCGTCTTTGTGCTGCATCGTGTTGCGAAATGACTCGCGCGCGATTGTTTCCTTCAAATAAAGCAGCCCGTTTTCTTCAAATACAACAATGATTGGGATACATCGGATCCTGCTGAAGCTGCGTCACTCATGGCTGCAGCCGTGAAGGTGATCGCGTTGCAGTTCGATGAATATCTGTGCGTTTGAATTCGGGGTGACGACTCACCTGGAATGTGATTCACTTTCATCCCAGGAGATATTTCATGCAACGAGTTTCCCTGATGCTGACTGCTGTGCTGGCGATGATGCCGTTCTCGAGTGTGGCACAACAGGCTGGGCCGTATAAGGTTCTACAGACTGAGAAGGTTGGCGGCGAGGGCGGATTCGATTACGTTTATGCCGATAGTGCAGCACGCAGGTTGTATATTCCGCGCCTTGGGCCTGCGGGGCAGATCACGGTGTTCGATCTGGATACTCTGAAGCCGGCGGGAGCGATTGCAAACGCGAGTGCGCATGGAGCCGCGGTCGATGAGAAATCGCACCATGGATTCGGCAGCAGTAAGCCCGTGGTGATGTGGAATGCGAAGACGCTGGCAACGATCAAGACGATTGATGTGCAGGGTGGGCCTGACGGAATTCTTGGGGATTCCTCGAACGGCCGGGTTTACATCTTCAGTCACAGCGCGCCGAACGTTACGGTGATCGACGCCAAAGATGGCTCGGTTGTGGAAACGATTGATCTGGGCGGCGCGCCGGAGCAGGCGGCCTCGGATGGCAAAGGTCATCTGTATGTCGATATTGAAGACAAGGGCAGCATCGCGGTAGTGGATGCGAAGACGTTGAAGGTGACAGCGACCTACGATCTGCAGGGCAAGGGCGGGACCTGTGCGGGGTTGGCGATGGATGTAAAGAACAACATTCTGTTCGCCTCGTGCCGGAGTCCGCAGACGATGGTGATTCTGAATGCAGGCGACGGAAAGATTCTTGAGACGCTGCCGATCGGCGGGGGAAGCGATGGCGCGGTGTTCAACCCGAAGACGATGGAGGCGTTCAGCTCGAATGGTGATGGAACGCTGACGATTGTGAAGGAGAGTAGCCCGACGAGCTTCGTCGTTGAACAGACGCTGCAAACGATGCCGCGCGCGAAGACACTAACGCTGGACACAACGACAGGCAAGCTCTATCTGATTACGGCGGAGTTTACGCCGGCTCCTCCGCCGCCTCCGGGGGGACGTCCGGCGCGAGGACAGATGGTGCCGGACACGTTCTCGATCTTGGTGGTGGGTAAGTAGATAGGCTCGATCGGCACCGGTTCGATATACTTAGAAGTGTTATGTCTTCTGCTTCTACAACTGCCTTAGCGAATGGCAGCCGTCCGATGCCTGCCAGGCGCCGCCTAAAGGCAGTGACGCGAAAGCTGCGTGAACTGGGTTCGATCGGGTCGGCGGTGATGTCGACCGGGCACCCGTATATGGCGCATATTGTGCCGATGCGGCGGTGCAATCTCGCCTGCACCTATTGCAATGAGTTTGACGATGTCTCGGATCCTGTTCCGGTGGATGAGATGCTGCGCCGGATCGACCATCTGGGTCGGCTGGGAACATCCGTGATCACGATTTCCGGTGGTGAGCCGTTGCTGCATCCGGAGCTCGACCAGATCATTGCGCGGATTCGCAAGACCGGCGCGATTGCTGGAATGATCACGAATGGATATCTGCTGATGCCAGATCGAATCCAAAGGCTGAACAAGGCCGGACTCGATCATATGCAGATTTCGATCGATAACGTGATGCCGGATGAGGTCTCGAAGAAGAGCCTGAAGGTGCTGGACAAGAAGCTGCAGATGCTGCGCGAGCATGCGGACTTTCATGTGAACATCAACTCTGTGGTTGGCGGCGGGATTGCGAATCCTAACGACGCGCTGACCGTGAGTGAGCGGGCGCTGGCGTTGGGGTTCAGTTCGACCATCGGGATTATCCATGATGGCAGCGGGCAGTTAAAGCCACTGGGTGCGGCGGAGCGCGGAGTCTGGGATAAGGTGAGGAATCTAACGCGACGAAGCTACTCGCGGTTCAATCACTTCCAGGAAGCGATTGCTAATGGCAAGACGAATGACTGGCGCTGCCGCGCGGGTGGACGGTATCTGTATATCTGCGAGAACGGGCTGGTGCACTACTGCAGCCAGCAGCGCGGTTATCCAGGAGTGCCGTTGTCGGGTTATCAGACTGCGGATGTGAAGCGAGAGTTCCTGACGGAGAAGAGTTGCGCGCCGAGTTGTACGATCAGCTGCGTCCACCAGGTGAGCTACATCGATCACTGGAGGGCGCCGCAGACTTCGTCGGTGACGCCGGGGGCGTCGGGGCATGGCGCTGGTGCGGAGCTGGTGCAGATTCGGTAGGAGCCGGGCGATGAGTGCTGTGAGACGCGCGGGTGCCGAGCCGGTGAAGTTGACGGAAGAGCAGATTCATACGATTGCGAAGGCGCTGGCCGATCCGCGGCGACTGGAACTGCTGCGGCAGATCGGTCGATCCAAAGGGGCTTCGCCCTGTGCGGAAATCAAGGAGTGCCACCCGGTGAGCGCGGCGACGTTGTCGCATCATATGAAGGAATTAGAGGCCGCGGGTCTGGTAACGGTGATGCGCGAGGGGAAGTTCGCGAGCTATACCCTGCGGAGGGATATGCTGCAGGCATATTCTGAGCAACTGGCGAAGATTTAGCGTAGCTCACTCATAAAGATATAAGCGAAAGCTTCGAATCTTTCTTGCGTCGCCTCACATCAATTAGATGCTTATCGAAGTATCGAAACGGTAAGACATTCGAATTGAGGTGCACGGAGATGGCAAAGCTTACGGGTAAGGTAGCTCTAGTGACAGGTGCGTCGAAGGGAATTGGCGCGGAGATTGCGAAGAGCCTGGCGGCAGAGGGCGCTTCGGTGGTTGTAAATTACTCCTCCAGCAAAGATGGCGCCGAGAAGGTCGTCGCTGATATCAAGGCCAAGGGCGGCAAAGCGGTTGCGGTGCAGGGAGACTTTTCGAAGAAGGAAGACATCGGCAAGGTGTTCGCCGAAGTGAAGAAGACCTTCGGCCGGCTCGACACCCTGGTGAACAACGCTGGCGTATATGCGTTTTCGCCGCTTGAAGAGGTCACCGAAGAGCATTTTCATAAGCTCTTCAACCTGAACGTGCTTGGACTGATCCTCGCTTCAAAGGAAGCGGCGAAGCACTTTGGGCCGGAGGGTGGAAGCATCATCAACATTGGTTCCGCTGTGACAACGCTGAACCCGCCGACGGCGAGCGTTTACACAGCGACGAAAGCTGCTGTTGATTCGGTAACGCGGACGCTGGCAAAGGAGCTTGGGCCGAAGAAGATTCGCGTCAACTCCATCAACCCGGGAATGGTTGAGACGGAAGGAACGCACACTGCAGGATTCATCGGAAGCGACTTTCAGAAGTGGGCCGAGTCGACGACGCCACTTGGTCGCATTGGGCAGACAAGAGACATCGCGCCAGTTGCGGCGTTCCTGGCATCGGATGACGCGAGCTGGCTGACCGGCGAGCTGATAACCGCCAGTGGCGGAGCCCGATAAGCATTGAGTCATTAGTTTGGAGAGAAAAGAGAGCCGGAAGAGCGGCTCTCTTTTTTAATGTGCGCGAAGATCGTCCACGCGCAGTGACGAAACGGCGCGAGTCGCTTGCCAAGCGTCTCAGTTATGGCGGATGGTGATGGGATGATGGATTTTTTGTTGCGGCGAATGTTGAGCGTTGTCTTCCGTGTTATATCGATTCGAGTGCGTGTCTGGCTGGAGCGCAGACGAGCACGGGGACACAGCAGCGAGACGCAGCGGCCTACGAGCACGCCTTACTCCGGAGATCTTTCGATCTTTGAGTATCCAGACAGGGATAAGAAGCTGCAGATCGACCGTGTGATGGATCTGTTGGGGATTACACCGGGCAAGAATGTCGCAGATATCGGTGCGGGTTCGGGATGGTTCACGGTGCGGGCGTCGCACAGGGTTGGCGCGACGGGAGCTGTGATCGCGGAGGACATCAATCCGCTGGCGATTGAATACATCGGGAAGAGGATATTGAAGGAAGATCTGCAAATGTGCGGACGGTGCTGGGTGGACCGGACGACCCAAGGTTGCGGGCGGGCAGTGTGGACGCGGTGTTAATGCTGAAGGTGTATCACGAGATCGAGCGCCCGGTGGTGTTCATGAAGGCGTTGAAGCCCGCGCTGCGAACGGCGGCGAAGGTGGGGATCATCGACCGGAATGGTAATGGCGCGGACCATGGGCTGAACCAGGATGTCGTGGTGAAAGAGATGGGCGAGGCTGGTTATAAATTGGTGGGCACCTATGACTTCACCAAGGCCGACAAGGAAGACTACTTTCTAATCTTTCAGGTTCAGTGAGGGTCAGTGAGAGGCGAGCGAAAATTTCTGCGTGCCGGGGGCATTCTTCGATAGTCTTGAGATATCAGGACAACTGATCCACCGGGGGAAGCGATGCGCAGGTCTTTTTTGGTAGCGGCAGTGGTGTCGTTGGGTGTGGCGACAGCAGGGGCGCAGGTTCAGGGCAGAGATGGGATTACGCTGCCGAATCCGCCGGTGGTGAAGACCGATCCGGTGGTCGATGAGTATAAAAGCGTTGATCCTGGCGTGCCGACGAAGATCACGGACCCGTATCGCTGGCTGGAGGATGCGAAGAGTCCGGAGACGCGCGCGTACATTGCCGCGCAGAATGCCTACACAGCGCAATACTTCGCGCAGGTGAAGATGCTGCCGGCAGTCGTTGATGAGATGACGAAGCTGCTGCGTGTGGACTTCATCAGCACGCCGACGAAACGCGGAGATCGGTACTTCTTCGCGAAGCGACTGGCGGATGAAAATCAGGCGTCGATCTATATGCGAGTGGGGCTGCATGGCGCAGATGAGAAGCTGATTGACGCAGGCAAGCTCAGTGCGGACCAGAACACGTCAGTGAATACGATGAACCTCACAGAAGACGGTTCGATGATGGCGTACGGTGTGCGTGTGGGTGGCGCGGACGAGGTGGAGGTGCACTTCCTGAATGTTGCGACGCGTCAGGACACCGGTGATGTGATGCCGAGAGCGCGCTACTCTGGCGTGGACATCAGCCCGGATAAGGCGGGCGTGTATTACTCCAAGCTGTTTCCGCATGAGGGCAATCGCGTTTTTTATCACCAGTTCGGAACGCCGCTCGAGGAGGACTCCATGATCCTGGGCAAGGAGTATCGGGGCGAAAAGCTGGGCGAGATCGATGGCGTGAGTGTGCGCGCCACGGCGAATGGACACTATCTTGTGTTTCGAATCGGCAGAGGTGTGCCGGCGACTCGCGAAGATATTTTGATCAAGGACCTGCGCGTGAAAGATTCGCCGATTGTGCCGCTGGTGTACGGGATCGACAACCGATTCGGCGAGTTCAATGTGGACGACACTTTCTATGTTCGAACGGACTACAAGGCTCCGAATGGGCGCGTGCTGAAGGTGGTGCAGGGCAAGACGCCTGACGAGTGGCCGGTGATTATTCCCGAAGGAAAGGATGTGTTGGAGGCGGTGAACGTCGTCGGCGGCAAGATGTATGCGCTGCGGATGAAGGATGTGAAGTCGGAGGTAACGATCTACTCGCTTGACGGCAAAGCGGAGGGGAAGATCGCTTTCCCCGGGATTGGCGCGGGCTCCACGTTGTCCGGGCGCCCCGTCGACACGGACGGTTTCTATACGTTCCAGTCGATCATTACGCCGCCGACAATCTTCCACTACGACACGAAGACGGGACGGTCGGAGGTCTTTGATACGCAGAAGGTGCCGTTCGACTCGACCCAGTATGAGGTGAAGCAGGTCTTCTACACGTCGAAGGATGGGACGAAGGTCCCGATGTTCATCGCCGGGAAAAAAGGCCTGAAGCGGGATGGAAGCGAGCGATTGCTGATGACTGGCTACGGCGGATTCGCGCTGACCGAGACGCCCGTCTGGAATCCCGAGTACGCGTGGTGGATGCAGCAGGGCGGATGGTTTGCGCTGCCGAATCTGCGAGGCGGCAATGAGTACGGCGAGGCGTGGCACAAGGCGGCGATGTTCGAGAAGAAACAGAACGTCTTCGACGACTGGTTTGCTGCGGCAGAGTATCTGATCGCAAACAAGTACACGACTCCAGCGCGCTTCGCGATTCGTGGCCGGTCAAACGGTGGATTGCTGATGGGTGCCTCGATGACGCAGCGGCCGGATCTGTTTGGCGCGATCTGGTGCGGTTATCCGCTGCTCGATATGCTGCGGTACCAGATGTTCGAAATGGGGCGGACGTGGACGACGGAGTATGGCTCGGCCGAGAACGCGAAGGATTACCCGTACATCCTGAAGTATTCGCCGTACCAGAATGTGAAGGCGGGGACGAAGTATCCGGCGATCTTCTTCTTTACCGGAGATGGCGATACGCGCGTCGATCCGATGAATGCGCGGAAGATGACGCCGTTGATGCAGACGTCGACATCAAGCGGGCGGCCGATCCTGCTCCACTACAGCGTGAAGGGTGGCCACAGCGCGGGTATTTCGCAGACACAGTTGGTGCAGGATTACGCGGATGAGATGGCGTTCCTGTGGACGGAGACTGGAACGAAGTAGTTCTGCGTTGGCAATCGAAACAGAAAGGCCCGAGCTGACGCCCTGGCCTTTTGCTTAGGTCGCCCTGCTAATTGTGAGCGGTGGTTTTTGGTTTGGCAGCGGCCTTCGGAGCCGGATTGTCCGCGATTGCAGTGTCCAGCATCGCGTAGAGCTGGGTAACGTCAGTGACCTCGGCGTAGCCCTTCTGCGTGACGATAAAGATGCTCGGCGTCTGGTGGAGATTGATGCGCTCACCAAGGGTCTGATCGGCGCGGACCTCTGCGGCAAAGAGTCCGCTGGGGTCGATGACAAAGGGCATCACGCGGCCGTGCGACTGAAAATATTTCTGCGTGAAGGCGTTGAGGTCTTCCTTCGAGGCGATGGATTGCTGGTTGGCGAAGACGGTGCGCCGATATTCTTCGGCGGCCTGGGGCGAAATCTTGTCCTGGATGTAACGGGCGATGACAGCGGCGTCAAAGCTCCAGATATGCATCTTGAGGGGGAAGTCCTTGCGGATAAGCGGAATCTTGTATTTGTCGACTGCGTTGTGGACGATCGGGAAGGCGTGGGCGCAGGCCGGGCACTCGAGGTCTTCGAACTCGTAGATGGCGACGGGAACTCCAGCGGGAGCGCGGAGCATGGAGGTGTCACGGTAGCCTGTTGTCTGGGCCAAAGCTGGGACGCTGGCCGGAATGGCGAGTAGCAGGGCGGCTAGGACGATGCGGTTCATTGAGGTAAGACGCATAAGATTATCTTTCGATTTTATCTGAGGGAGGCCCGAAACGGGCATGTCATAGGGTCAAAAGGCCTTTTGGCTGAATTTCTGCATCTCAGGGGTGCTATGGCACTCTAATAGATGAGCATGAGAGTTTTGTCAGGAGTTTCCATTAGGGCGAAGGTGGGTCAGCGATTATTTTTGTGGTCTCTGGCGTTGGGTCTGAGCGGTGCCGCGGCTGGCGCCCAGACTCAAGTCGCGGATCTGCCTCAGGCGCCAGTTCCAAATGGGCTGAAGCTGCCGGGAAACGTGGTGGTGGAGCGAGCCGTTCCCGGACCGATGCCGCTGGGCCTCGATGAGGCGATCAATCGCGGAGAGAAGCACAACCTGCAGATGCTGCTGGTGATGCAGAATGAACGGCTGGTTCACGGCGAACTGTTGACCGTGGAGAACAGCCTGCTGCCCAGTCTTACCGCCAAAGGTGCTTTGGAATCACAGCAGATCAATCTTGCGGCACTGGGCTTCAAGGGTCAGAACCTGGCGGAGTTCGGACTCAATCCGGCATTGTTCCCGACGATTGTGGAGGTGAGTACGGCCGAGGCGCAGATCAGCATGGATCAACAGCTGTTCAACGTGCCGGCGTACTACCTGTATCGTTCCGCGCAAAAAGCACAGACCGCGGCGGCCTTGTCGACATTGAATCTGCGCGGCGGTGTCACGCTTGCGGTGGGAACTCAGTATTTGCTGGCGTTGGCGGATCAGGCGCAGATTCAAAATGCGCAGGCATTGGAGAAGGCCGATGAAGTGGCCTATCAGCAGGCGAAGGATTCGCATGATGCCGGCGTTGGGACGAATCTCGATATGCTGCGCGCTCGTGTTCAGTTGCAGACGCAGCAGCAGGCTGTGATCAGTGCGGAGAATTCCTTTGCGAAGGACAAGATTGCGCTGAACCGGCTGATCGGGCTGCCGGCGGACCAGGAGATTACCCTGACGGATACGGCTCCGTATGCCGAGTTTGCGGAGCTGCAGTTACCCGACGCGATGAAGCTTGCGTTTCAGAAGCGCAAAGACCTGCTGAATCTGCAGGCGCAGCTTGAGGTTGCGGTGCAGGCGCGCAAGGCAGTGAAGGCCGAGCGGCTACCGACTCTCGCGTTCAACGGATACTACGGTGTGCTGGGTGAGATTGGGGACTTCTATCACGGCGTGTTCGCCGCGACCGGGAAGGTGAGCGTCCCTGTGTTTGAAGAGGGGCAGCTGCGCGGAGAAGGTGAAGTCGCCGAATCGCAGGTGATCGCGCTGCGGCAGCAGATCGAGTCCCTGCGGGTGTCGATCGAGTGGCAGATTCGCTCGGCGATGCTGGATGTGCAGTCTTCGAATGAGCTGGTGAAGGTGGCGCGCAGCAACGTCGAACTTGCGACCGCAGAGGTGCAGGACGCAAGCGAGAGGTTTACGGCTGGTGTCGACGACAATCTCCCCGTTGTACAGGCGGAGGCCACGCTGGCGCAGGCGCAGAGCCGGCTGATCGAGACACTGTATCAATACAACGAGTCGAAGCTGATGCTGGCCCGGAATACTGGCGTGGTTGAATCGCAATACAAGGTCTATCTGGGGCGATAGGTTGCGCTTCCTTGGCTTGACGTCGGACGTCTGAGCGAATCGACTGTGGACTCGAAACCGGTTCCAACATAATCTTGATCTACGGCGGGCAGTGCAGAGTAATTGCCGAAGCGGTGGGTCATTCTCCGTAGGCATCTCGTGCTCGCTAATTCCGTCAGCTGAGCAGGACGACGCGTTGAAACGAAGAACAGATCTGGCAGTTGAGTATGCACAACCTCGCTTTCTGACCCCAGCTGGCTCGGTGGTATTGGCCGCCGTTCGTATTAGGGGCTGCAGTTGCCGTCGTTGTTGGACATCTTTCGAACTCACCCTTCTCCACGCGTTGGCCGTACATGCTGGATCTTTCGGTGAACGCGGTCGCAGTGTTCTTTGTCCTGTCCGGTTTTATTATCCGTCATATTACGTCTATTCGGCCCATGACAGCGCAGAAGTATGCCGTGGATCGCCTCTCGCGGATCTACTCCGTAACTCTGCCGGCTGTGCTGTTTGCGTGCGGGGTGGCGCTGTTGCTTCACCTGAGCGCCTTCGACGCGGCTTGGCGTACCAGTTGAATTCGATGTGAAGACGATTGGAGAAGAGGTTCTCGGGAACATTACTTTTACGGGATCGATCTGGGGGCTGGACCTTCCGGTCGGCTTTAATCAGGTCTTCTGGTCGCTCTGTTACGAGTGCTCCTACTACTGCTTCTATGGCGTGGTCCTGTTTGCGAGAGGCTCGGTGAAGTGGGTTGCGCTGGTTGCGCTGGCGCTTTTCGTGGGGCCGCCGATCTTGTTTCTGCTTCCGCTGTGGCTGTTTGGCTGTGTGATTCACGATGTTTATCAAAGGCTTCGGCTTCGGCGAGAGTCGCTCGGTTGGCTGACTGGCGTACTTACCGCGGCGGGGCTGCTGATGGTGGTCTGCAAGGATTCGGTGCGCGGGATGATGACGCGCGTAACAGGTGCTTCGGAGACGACACACATTGCCAGGCTTCTCACCTGGACTAGAGAGCATCACCTGCATCTTCTTCAGCGCGCGAGCTTTCATGCCTATGCGATTGGAGTTCCAGCAGGATTGGCGATCTTGTGGCTGCTTCTACTGATGGATCGGGCGAAGCTGCGGAAGAACTACACAGGTCAAGGGGTAATTCGCCAGGTTGCGGATGGGACGTTCTCGCTGTACCTGTTTCATATTCCTTTGCTTATGTTGATCGCGGCGTTTGTTCCGTATGACCATGGCAGTTCCGTGCAGAAGATCGCTGTGCTCGCGGTCGTCCTCCTTGCTTCGATCGCAATTGACATTCCGTTAACCCGATTGAAGGAGTTATTGCGGTCGACGCTGGCCTCGTGGATAGTGGACCCGACACTCCGCGGGGTGAACGAGGAAGTAGCAATGTGAGAAGCCCAGCGGCTCGGAAGTATGAAACCATAGGGAATGGCCGAGGGTTCGGAACGGGTGGAGCTGGCGGTGAAGGACGGCTACCGGTCCGCGTTTAAGTCGCGGGATTTTCGGCTGTATCAGGCTGCTCGTTTGATGGTCATTCTCGGGGCGGAGGCGCAATCGGTCGCGGTCGCGTGGCAGGTCTATGCGATCACGCACTCTGCGCTCGACCTCGGCTACACCGGCCTGGCATTGTTTCTGCCGGGAATCTTCGTCATGCTTGCAGCGGGTCATGCGGCAGACAGATATGACAGGAAGAAGATCATCCTGCTCTGCTATACCTTGCAGGCTTGTTGCACGGGTGCGTTGCTGTGGATGTCGATGAGTTCTACTGCGTTGAAGGGTGGACGCATCTGGCCGATCTACGCGGTACTGGTGGGGATCGGTTTGGGCAGAGCTTTCAGCGGTCCGGCAGCGAGCGCGATGCTTCCCAGTCTCGTGCCGAAGGAAGATTTTGTGAACGCGGTGACATGGGGCGCGACCGTCTACCAGATTGCGAACATGTCTGGGCCGGCTGTGGGAGGAATTCTCTTTACGCTGTATCTAAGTGGTTTTGCAATGGCATGGAACGGCGCGCCGGTGGTGTATGGGTTCACGCTGCTGATGCTGCTCGGGTTCATCGTCTTCGTCAGCATGATTCGCGCAAAGATGGTGAAGACGGACAAGAAGGCCTTCAACATGAAGACCGTGCTGGCCGGTCTCGAGTATGTGTGGCGGCAGAAGCTGCTGCTGGGGTCGATCTCGCTGGACCTGTTTGCCGTACTGCTGGGCGGCGCGACGGCGCTTCTACCGATCTTCGCGACGGATATTCTGCACGCCGGGCCGCGTGGATTGGGGCTGCTGCGGGCGATGCCTTCGGTGGGAGCGCTGGTGGTTTCCCTGACGATGGTCGTGAAGCCGATCAAACGCAAGGCCGGCGTGACCATGCTGGTGTGCGTAGGCATATTCGGCGCAGCGACGGTAGTGTTCGGATTGTCGAAGAGCATCTGGCTGAGTGCGGCGGCGCTGGTGGTCGTGGGTGCGAGCGATATGGTGAGCGTAGTCGTCCGTTCGAGCCTGTTGCAGTTGGCGACGCCGCCGGAGATGCGCGGCCGGGTGAGCGCGGTGAACTGGCTCTTTATCGGAGCCTCGAATGAGTTTGGCGAGTTTGAGAGCGGCGTAACTGCGCAGTGGTGGGGTGCAGTGAGGGCGGTGGTTATCGGGGGAATCGCGTCAATGGTCGTGACGGCTTCGGCCGCAGGGCTGTTTCCTCAGCTGCGGCGCGCCGATGCTCTTACGGCCGAGGCTCTGATGGCGTCGGAGCGAGAGTTGAGTGTAGCGGAGCCGGTGAATTAGATTGGCAGGGACGAGCGACTCGTATTCGAAAGGATTTCAATGAACAACGGGGTAAAGGCGGCGATTGGGGCAACGGTGTTGTTGTTTGTGGCTGTGGGTGGGGAGCTTTTGTATCTGCACCATGAGCGGAATGCTCCGGTGGCAATGAAGGCGCCCGAACACGAGGTCATCGCCGCTGACGATCTGGTGTTCCTGAAAAAGAAGCGGCCGGAGAACTTGAAGGAGGTTAAGGAACTGGTGGGCAGCACAGTCTGGGTGTCGGCCGGGGGCCAGCTGGAGTTCTATCCCTACGTGGGGCATTCGGCGCAGTACGCCAAGAGTGCGGGAACTCTGTTGGGCGCGGAACCGATTGTGATCAAGGATGCGATAGAGCAGGTAGCTCCGAAGGCCGCAACGTTTCGGATACCCGGTGGGGACAAGCAAGTGCTGCTGGTGTTTACCAAGCCCGACGATACGAAGCAGTATGCGGTGCCCGTGGGCTATCGCCAGGGTTTCGACTACACGTTTTATACGGACGAGATCTTCTTCTACGACGATCCGCACGAACTGTACAAGCACTGGGGACCAGAGATCTGGAAGGCGGTCGACGCCCATCAGGTCATTCTTGGAATGAACGAGCGTCAAGTCGAGTTGTCGCTCGGGCAGGTGAGCCAGAGCACAAGTAAGGACTATGGAAACCGCATGGTCGTCTTCGCCAACCTGGGCAAGCCGATGGCAGTGACATTTGTGAACAACAAGGTGACGGCGTTCCGTCCGGATCAGGGATACTAAGCCGCCCAAAAATGGCTATTGGCAAACGGCGTTCAGATCCATGGTCGGGGCGGGATGCTTGGGCAGTGGAAGGTTGCGTGCGTGCATCGCCTCCTCGAGGGAGTCGGGTGCTGGCGGCAGCGATAGATCCAGATCGTTCTTGTAGAAGGGATCTTTCTCCGCCTCCTGCAGGCTGATGAAGCTGAACCCCTTGTCGCGATAGAGCCTCAGAAGGCGAGGCAGCATGCGCGCATCCATCGCACCCACATGCATCAACAGCACATAAGGGATATCGCGTCCGTAAAGCGCCTTCGACATCGCACGAGTGTAGTCGATCGTGGCGTCGGCCGCAGCGAGGTAGCTCGCCTCCAACTGCGCGATGGAGGCTTCATCCTTCTTCGCAACGCATCGTGCGTAAGGATCGTTGTACATGTAATCGCCAAAGCTCATCGTGACACCTGCGATCTTGTATCCATGCTCCGAGAGGAATTTGCGCGCATCTTCGCGCTTCTGCGGTGTGTCGCCCTCGGCGAGGTACGGGTAGCGCAGCCAGCGCCAGTCTTCGTTCCCCATGTAAGACTTCAACAGCGCCTCATTTTTTAGAGTGTCCGCCTCCCACTCGGCGAGCGAATGCGTGTTGAGGTTCATGTGCGACCATGTGTGGTTGCCCAGCGACAACCCAGCGTCGTGCCACTCCTTCAACATCGGTGTGGAGAGCGGCTCATGTTCGGTGAAGCTGCCGTTCACGAAGCCGTACACCGGAGGCATGTGCGTCTCCTTCATCGCGGCGATTAGCTTTCTGCCAATTTCGACTCTGGTCTCGCCAGGCGGCAATGCACTATGGGCCGGCAAGTCGTCCCAGGTGAATGCAATCTGCTGTGCATGCGCCGAAGCGAATGTCGCTGTCATTGCAGCCGCACTTACCAGCAGCCGCACTCGTCCAAGCCAACTCTTGCTCAAATTCATTCGATCGTTGACCTCTTCAAACTTCTTACTGAATCAGTGTTTCACTATCGAGAGCGTGATCGTACTCGGGTACTGCGATGAGTGATGAATCGCAGTATGCGCCGTGGGGCCCGTGGTTTCGTCGTAGTTATTGCCGCCGGTGTTCATGTTGCGATCGAAGCGCGGGAAGTTCGAGCCGGTGATCTCGACCCGAATGCTATGCCCTGCTGCGAAGTAGTTGCTGGTATTCATCGGCGACAGCACCACTTTGTAGACCTTCCCCGACTCCATCCACACAGGCTTCTCGTAGCCGTCGCGATAGCGCAGACGCTGAATGGTCTCGTCGAGGTTGTAGGCCGTGCCGTCAGGGTAGACATCGAGAATCTTCGCAGTGACATCAGTGTCCTTCACGTCAGAGGACACATAGAGCGTGACCTCCATCGACCCGCTTACCTCGATCCCTTCTTTGAGTGGCTGCGTGGTGTAGACGAGGATGTCGGAGCGCTCCTCCATCTTGCGCTGATCGAGCGCGCCGCCGTTGCCGGGGATCGCGTTGCCAGTACAGCAGACGTTGCCGCCGTAGCTCGGAACAGGATGTAGCGGATCGTAGACGAAAGTATCGGGGTTATCCATCTTCGCGAGCGTTGTCTCGGTTGAAGTGCTGGGAGTTACGGCAGAGATGAAACTGATGAGTTCAGCCGGAGCTTTACCGGAGACAGGCAGCAAGCCACCATCGCCATGAAGCGTGTTCGCGTGGCCGCCGCTACTGAGCCGCAGCGTGACAGGCTTCGCACCCTCTGGTGGCCACGTCTCAGAGTGCTGCCACTTGTTGATTCCCATGGTGAAGTACTGAACCTTCGGCGTCTTCTGGAGAAAGCCGTTGTCTTCTCCCTTTAGGAAGTGATCGAACCAGCCGTAGGTTAGGGCGTCGTAGTCGAGGCGGGCGTCACCCATGCTGCGCTCACCGACGATGGTGTCTTCCTTGGCTCGCTTATACCCGCAGTGCAGCGTTGGAGCGATGACCGCGTACTGCTCATTCGCCGCTTGGCCCTTTGCCGTGCTCCGAACGAAGTTGTATGCAGCAAGATTAGGCCCGGTTGAGACGTCATACCACGTCATGAACCAGAAGCCCGGAACGTTGATCGGCATCGTGTCGGACTGCCAGAGGCCGCCTTTGCGCCACGCCGGATCGTTCGGTGTTCGCTCGATCATCGCGCCGCCCGTCGGGACCGGCATCTTGTCGGCGTAGATCCCTTTCGGTCCGTCGACAGCCGAGATGATGTCCTTCTCCGGAAGATGTGCGAGCGCTGCGGCCCAGTCGACCGGCGGCATCTGCGCGGCGAGATCGAACATCTTCGAGGTCTTGATCAGGTCCGCCTGCGAGGTGTTGGGCGGCAACATGGGGCGGACCTGATTCTGCTCGCCGTAGATCCACGCGATGAACAGCATCTGAACAGCGCCGCCGCGATACCAATTGCCCTGCTCGCTATAGGGGCCAACTTTTCCAACGCCTGCGCCGAAGCTTTGCGGGATGATTGTCGTCAACGCCTTATTGCCCAGCGATGCCGCCGCAAGCTGCCACTCCGCTGTGGAAGAGCAGCCGATGAGGCCGACCTTGCCGTCGGACCAGGGCTGCGCGGACATCCAGTTGAACTCATCATCAGCGTCGGAGAGTGGCGCGCCCAGGATGTCGTAGTTGCCTTCAGAGAAGAAGTGCCCGCGCTCATTCATCTCGATCATGATGTAGCCGCGTTTGACTGCGTCGAGCTCAGTGGACATGTCACGATAGGTGCCGAGCTTCACGTCCCAGAAGTTGAAGTTGTAGGGAGTGCGGCTGAAGATGATCGGATATTTCTTGCTCGTGTCTTTGGGACGGTAGATATCGGCAGCCATGCGCGCGCCGTCTTTCATCGGCACCATCACTTTGCGATCGATGATCGCGACATCTTCAAGCTGCTTCTCTATAGCCTCGCGCTTTTCGATGAGCGCTTTCGTCTCCTCAGGCGAGAGCTGTTGGCGCGGTGGCTGGGCAAACGCGGGGATGGCAGTAACAGTAAGGAGCGTGACGAGGGCGAGCAGGCGCATACGGTTCTTCCCTTCGTTTCAAGGAGTCGCAATGAGCGTACCAGAGACGATCCGGATGTGGCGCGATCTTAGAAGATCTGAAAATTGACCTCGGCGTTGAGTTCGACGAGAACTGGCTTGCCGTTCATTGTTGGCAGGCGAAAAGGTGTATTTCTGGACGGCGGCCAAGGCCTGCTCATCCAGGCCCAAGCCCAGCGCGCGGACGAGGGGTAGATGGAAACGGTCCCGTCAGGATGCAGCCAAAAGTGGACCACAACAACTCCGGAGTACTTGAGGGCACGTGCCGCGTGGCTGAACTCTGGTTCTTTGCAACTTAACAGCTTTGGTGGCACGACTCCACCCCCTATATGCGATGGCTTTTCTGCGGACGAGTCAGCAGGCTGTTGAGGCGGATTTGTAACGGGAGAACCGGGGGCAGAGGAAGAGTCGATAGCGGTGAAGTTTTTGAGGGCATAAGGCAACCAGTAAGAAGGCATTGAGGGAACAAGTTCGGCGAGGCCGTTGGCAAAGATGGCGTCGAGAGCGGGGCCATAGTCGCCCGAAGGGCTGGCTGCGATCTCGATGCGCATGGACTCGTAATCGGAACGTTCTGGAGTCACGATATTCAGTCGAACGCGTACTTGCTTGTGATCACTTAACTCAAGACCAGTGCGCCGCCCTTCGAGAATGAGCTTGTCGTGCTTAACCTGTAGTGACTTAAGTTCGAAGCCGCAGAGAGTAAAGGTGATGGGATCAGACTTGCCTAGAAGTTGTCCAGCCGAATCGAAGTGCAGATTATCGTCACGCCAGCGACCTCGCAGATAAAGAGGCTTGTTCATCAAGCGTGCGTTGAGATCAGCCTTCGTGGATTGTGCTTGGAGTGTTGGAGGGATGCCGCATGTGCATAGAACCAAGAAAAAGCAAAGGAGACGGTACGAGCGAGGGGCCGGGGACATGTCTTTAGAGACTAGAGGAAAAGCTATCGGCAGAAAAGCAAAATTGTCTGGATGATCATCCACTCAACGCAGCCAAAATAGCTCAATCGTCAACCGGTGTTGCGAAGCCCGGCACTGATGCCGTTGATGGTGGCAGAAATGGCGCGGTTGAGTTCAGGTGAGTCGTCCCCTGCTCGCTTGCGGCGGATCAGTTCAACCTGGATGAGCGACATTGGATCGACGTAAGGATTACGCAGCCGAATGGAGTGGTTGAGAACCGGGTTGGTCTGAAGCAGAGACTTCTGCTTCGTTATCTCGAGGATCATGCGGTGCGTAAGGTTGAACTCGGCTTCAAGAGTGCTGAAGACGCGCTTGCGAAGCGCCTCATCGTCGACGAGCGAGGCATACAGACGCGCAATGCCGAAGTCTGCTTTCGCGAGAGCCATCTCGACGTTGCGTATGATGTCGAGGAAGAGCGGGAAGTCGCGTGCCATGGTCTGCAGTTGCTGCAGGCCGTCTGGATTTTTCTGCACAAAGTCGTTAAGCGCGTGGCCGACGCCGAAATAGGCAGGGACAAGCTGCCGCGACTGCATCCAGCCAAAGACCCAGGGGATCGCACGGAGATCAGCCATGGATTTCTTGCCGCTGCGTTTGGCCGGGCGCGAGCCAAGACGTGCGTGTTCGAGTTCGGCGACAGGAGTGGCCTGCTCGAAGTAAGTGAAGGTGTCGGGGTTGTCGACGATGTGTTTGCGATAGAACGCGTAGGAGGTCGCGGAGAGTTGGTCGAGCGCAGCCTCCCATTGGGGAAGAATCTCACCGGTGAGGTGCGGCACCCTTGAATCGTTTTGCGGCTTCGCATTGCGCTGCAGCGCGGCATCAGGCCGGGCGAGCGCGTCAAGGCTCGCTGCGATCATCAACTCAAGATTGCGTTCGGCGAGGATGACGTCGGAGTACTTCCAGTTGAGCACTTCGCCCTGTTCGGTGATGCGCAGCTCGCCGTTGAAGCTGTCCACCGGTTGCGCGAAGATGGCGCGATGCGTGGGTCCGCCCCCGCGTCCTACCGTGCCGCCGCGTCCGTGAAAGAGGCGCAGCGTAACGTTGCAGTCGCGAGCAACCTGGTGGAGAGCACGATGGGCTTTCCATATCTCCCACGTGCTCGTGATCATGCCGCCGTCTTTGTTGGAGTCGGAGTAGCCGAGCATCACTTCCTGTTGATGGTTCCATGATTTGAGCAGTGGGCGATAAGCGTCGCTAGTCCAGAGCTCCCGCATAATGGCTGGCGCGTTCTGAAGATCCTCGATGGACTCGAAGAGTGGGACAGGTTGCAGGCCGGGATCATCACCGCTGGCCTCAACGCGTACTCCACCGAGACGCGCGAGCCAGAGCACGTGGAGCACATCTTCAGCACTCGTTGCGCCGCTGATGACGTACTGACGAATGGATTCTGGCGCGTAGGTTTGCTTCAGCTCTGCGATGGTGCGGAAGGTGTCGAGCACCTCGGCCGTCGGCTCGCTTAGTGCTGGAGGAAGCGTCAGCGTGGCGTCTGCGGGATGCCACGCAGAAATCTCGGCGATGGCTGCTGCATGAACTCGTGCATGCTGACGGATGTCGAGCGTCTGAAGATGCAGTCCGTACGTGCGAACCTCCATCAGCAGCGGATCAATCAGCATCTGCGCAAGGCGATGGCCGCAGTGTTCGTCCAGCGAGTTGCGCAGCGTGCTGAGGTCGGAGAGGAGATCGGTGGCGCGAGTGTAAGGCGTTAGCGCAGGGTTGGCAGGAACGGGGACAGCAGACTGCGGCGTCGCCCCCAGGCGCATCATGATGCAGGCGATCAGCAGGCGGACCGATTCGTGAGGAAAGCGCTCTTCAAGAGCGTTCTGTCCCGCAGTGCGAAGCTGTGAGAGATAGCGATCGAGCAGAGCAGTAAGCTCGGCGGAGACGGGAACCTGCTGCGTGGAGCTTGCCAGCTGTTCAAATATATTTTGCAGGCGGCGCCGGTAGTGCGTGAGCAGCAACGCGTGCGCCATCGCCAGGGCCTCGCGCGTGGCCTCCGGAGTGACGAACGGGTTGCCGTCGCGGTCGCCGCCGATCCACGAGCCAAAGCTGATCAGCTCCGGCAGATCGCAGATATTTGTAACCGATTCAGTCCCTTCTTTAGCGGGGTACTCGGCTACGAGCGCTGCGGCCACTTCGCCATACAGAACAGGCAGCGTATCGAAGAGGCTGGACTCGTAGTAATCGAGCGCCATGCGGATCTCGTCGCGAACCGTAGGCCGCGCGCTGCGAACGTCGTCGGTCTGCCAGAGAGCCGTAATCTCCGCAATCACGTCGCGCTCAAGTGCTTCAAGCTGCGGTTCGGGAACGGGGATGCGGTCAAGCTGCTCCAGCAGATCAGAGATGCGTCGCCGCTTGAACATGACGCTACGACGTGCAACTTCAGTTGGGTGTGCCGTAAAGACTGGATAGACGCAGACGCGACGGAGCAGAGCAAGCGCTTCTTCGGCGGTAACTCCCGCATCGCGCATGCGGCGGAGCGTGCCGCGCAGGTCGCCGCGCTGAACTCCGCTTGTGGGCGAAGCGTTTTCGCTGAGCTGATGAGAGAGCCGGCGGCGCTTACGGTGGTTCGTCTCCGCGAGATTGATCAGTTCGAAGTAGAAGCCAAACGCCCGCGTCAACTGATACGCGGCAGGAAGATCAAGAGTGCGGACGCGTACGAGCGCCTGATCGAGATATGCGGTGGCAGTAGCGGAATCGGCGGCTCCGCTTTGCGTGGCTTCAGCTTCCCGCCGGGCGATGGCAGTGCGGCGAAGGGCTTCGACCGCGTCGTAAACAGAATCGCCGGCCTGTTCGCGAAGGACCTCACCGAGAAGCATACCGAGCGAGCGGACATCGCGGCGCAGTGGGGCTTCCTTGAGGTCACCAGTCGGGGCCTGAAGCTCGGCGAGGCGCTGGGGCCAGTCGGTTGGAGACCAAAGAGACGGCATGATTGATTATGCACTGATGAGTGCGGCGATTTCACAGTGCGGCAGCGCGACAGAGCGGCTCTTTGCGGATTTCGTTGAGCAGAGGAGTTGTAAGAAACTCGGCTGAACGATCGCCGAGAGTGAGACGCAGCGTGGGCAGAGACACCAGATAGCGCAGATAGTACGCGATCTCCTCGAGATTCTGGGAGCCGCCACCGGGCGTGTTGTAGCGGTACAAACCTGGCGTTTGCACTGGAATCTCCCACTGCCGCCGCACAGGTTTGACGTGCGTGTAGCCGAGAAACTCCATGGTGACGGTGACCTTATCCGTTCGCGGAGGGAAGAGATCCTGTTGTGACGTTGGAGTCCACGGAGGGTAAAAGGCAAGATCACTGACAGCGGCGAAACTTGCGAAGAGTTCGAAGAACGACTTGCCGTTGGGTCTCGTGGTGCACTGGGCGATCAGCATCGGCGAAGACAACGGCTCAGTTGCGTTGGCCGGAGCAGGCGTGAGAAGCGTCCCTCGCAGAACCAGGCGCACGTACTGAATATGGGATGCCGCGTTCACACCGGCGATACGGGTGATTCCGGAGGCGAGAACAGTGGTCTCTCCCTTATCGGAGTCAGCGGTAGAATGATCCGGCTGTTGAGCACAGGCTGCAGAAAACGAACCCACCAACGCCAGCGCAAATACGGAGCGAGCTACTTGGAGGAAAAGGGTCGGCATGAGCCTACGCGGATGACACGAGCTTACGTCATCCGCGTTCCTGGCGAGCATATTTCGAAGAGACAGCCTGGCTACTTATGCGACCCGCCTCCGGCCGATCCTCCTCCGCCACCGGACGAAGCGCCTCCGCCACCCCCGCCGCCTGAACTCGCGTGCGAGCCGCCACCACCGCCTCCGCCAGACCCTCCTCCGGATCCGCCGGAGTGAGTCGCGCCGCCACCCATACTCCCGCCGCCATGGCCGTACCCGCCGCCAGAGTTCCGCCCCAGGCGCCCCCGCCGTTATGCGCCGTCTGAGTGCCGCCAAAGTGGTCTGTCACTGTGGTGGTCCGGCTTCCGACAGTGACTTCCCGTCCCACTGAGAAGCTCTGGGTCCGATGATCGAAGGTGATCGCCGTGCCAGCGCTCTTCGTGCCTTCTTTGCCGGGAATCGCGTCCTTTACCAGATGCGCTTCGAGATGCGGCGTCTCGGCGCGGGCGAGCGGTCGCGTAGTACTGCGCGCGAAACTCTTTTGGTGTGGACATCAGAGGCATGACCGATTTGCTCGAATCGAACGCGACACGTTGCGCCGTCTCCCCTTTCCTGCCGCTCGTCTCAAAGACGCCATGTTTCAGATTGAGCGGCGCTTTACCCAGCACATCGTATGGATGAACGGGCACATACGCTTTCGTGCCGCCGTATTTCACCCAGCGAACTGGGCAGATATGGTGCCTCTTGGTTCCGGCCACCCAGGCGTAGCCGCGGTTGCGATAGATCCAGGTCCCCGTGTGGCACACCGCCCAGTCGTAGCCGGCATAACTGATCGAAGGGTATGCAGCGATTAACGTCTCGCGTCCGGTCACAGGATCTGTGGAGATAAGGCGGCGGATGAAGCGCGGGGAGCAGGGAAACGCGTCGAAGACGTCGTCTTCACGGAGAATGCCGTACGGGCTGGCGGACTGAAAACCGGCAGCCTGAACCTGATACGCGGCCAGGAGCAGATGCGGTGCGGAGGAACTCGCGGCAGCCGTCGAAGACGGTGCTCGCGAGCAGGTTGGCTCGAGTCGTGGTCGCCCCAGCCGCTCGTGGGCTCCCAGCAGGTTCCGTAGGGAGCGCAGGCGAAGAACGTTCCCTTCCCATTCAACTCGGCCAAACCCGGAATGGGCGCGGTGAGCCCTGCGGCGTTCATCGCCGCAAGGGTTGCAGCTGCTCTCCGCGGCGACACGCTTCGCTGTCCAGTCATCCCAATCGGCAAAGGCGCCTGAGTCCGGCGCGACCTTTGGGGCGACAGAATGGTCCTTGTAGTACGTGATGGTCTCGCCCTTGGAGATAAGGCTGGAGCCCACGCTGTTCGTACCATGCGTCAACCCTCCCTTGGGGTCGATGATCATGTCGTCCGCTGAACTCGGGGCGAGGCCCTTCACGCGGAGGCCCTGATCGCCCTGCGGCGCGATCGTCATGGCGTCGAGAAAGCTGTCGACGCGCAGGAAGATGTGGTCCCCGTAATGATTGGAGATGAAACCTGCAGGGGAATGCAGAGTGAACTCTTCTCCAGCGAACTGCGGTTGAACGTGCAACGTTACGCTGCCGCTCACGAGCGTCATCACCGTTCGCGGAACACCGCCGGTAGCCGTGAGTTCGTCGAACACGAGGACTGAGTTCTCGCCCAGAAAGACAGTCGAGGCATCTTCAAACTCGATCTCGGCTCGGCCCGCACCGGTGACAAGACTGAAGCCCGACTCGATCGGCAGGTTGACTGCGGCTTGCCCCCACTCCTCGCGCGTGGCATGTTCGGCATCTTTGCCGCGAGAGACGCGAACATCGCCCTGCACGAAGACTCAGGCGAACAATCTGGTCGTAGGTTTGCGGGGGACCCGGATTGGCGGCCGGCGTTTGAGCCGACTTATCGGACGGCGCGGGGGTGGCATGATGATCTGGGGCCAGTAATGAGAGAAGAGGAAAGAAGAAGGGAGGGGAAGAATGCGACCGAGTAGAGCTAACCATGGCAAGTCTCCAGCGACGTCGCCGCCATCCAGGAGATTTACTTGTTCCAGTCCTGAGGCAACCGCTCGACGCTCAGCGACAACATACTACTCGCCCGGTTAGACGCATTGCCCAGAGGGAAAGACCCTAAAAATCTGCTTCAGCCTGCGTGATGAGTCTGCCGATCGATAATCGTATGCGACCCGCTACATCACCTGCGCGATCTTTTCCAACTCCTCCTGCAGGCACGGAAGAGAACAGGTGATGGACTCCATGCGGAACGCTGCTCTGCGCGCATCCTGGGTGGAGACGCCATAGCCGCGAGCGGCGAGGAAGCTGCTGATCAGGTCTGCGGCCTGCCATGAGTCAAGGCCCGACTTCATCAGGTCTTCGCGCAGGCCCGTGAGATCGGCTTCGGCAAATCGTTCGATATGGGGGACTTAGACTTTGTCATCTGGTTGCTCCTGCTGGAAACCGCATGATCCTCTGCGCCCGATGAATACTTAGATGCGAAGAAGCGGATTTCAGCCGCAGATTCCCAAAAAAACAAACGCATTTCCCTCGATCAAAAACTGCGTTCATCGCTGAAGATTACGCTACAACGAGACAGGAAGTTTCACGTGCAAAGGGCTAAATGGCGCGATCGGCCAGAAGAACGGGAATGCCATCGACGATGGGATAGCGTCGCCCGCAGCCCGGGCACCGAACCGCCGTCTCCTCAAGATGGAGAGCTCTGGCGGCAGACCGGGACAGACGACCCAGCGCAGATCTTCGGCTCGTCAATGCTTGCGCAGCGCTCATGGCTCCTATCCTAGCGAATCTGGCGGAATGGATTTGAAATCCTGGCGAAGCGAGTCGGCGCGATACCATGGAAGAGATGACGATATCCCCAAGAATTTTAGATGGCATTGCAATTGCTGCACAGATCAAAGCCGAGGTCGCTGCCGAAGTTCAGGCGCTGGCGGCGCAGGGAATCACCCCCGGACTGGCTGTCATCCTCGTCGGCGAAGTGCCGGCGTCGCAGATCTACGTTCGCAGCAAGGTAAAGACCTGCGGCGAGCTCGGTATCTTCAGCGAACTGTTGACGCCGACCGAGAGCATCACTACCGACGAGATGCTCGCACTTGTCGATCAGCTCAACAAGCGCGAGGACATCGACGGCATCCTGATTCAGCTTCCCCTGCCGAAGCACGTCGACACCAAGCGACTGCTGGAGTCGGTCGCGCCGGACAAGGACGTCGACGGGTTCCACCCCGTAAACGTGGGGCGGCTGCAGAGCGGGCAGCCCGGCGCTCGCGCCCTGCACACCCGCGGGCATCATGGAGATTCTTGCGGCGAAGCGATCTGCCGGTCGCGGGGCAGAACGCCGTGGTTCTCGGCCGGTCGGACATCGTCGGCAAGCCCGCCGCGATGATGCTCCTCAACTCCTCGGCGACGGTGACGGTATGCCATAGCAAGACCGTCGATCTGCCGAAGTTCACGCAGCGCCGCCGACATTCTCGTGGCCGCGATCGGCCGCCCCGGATTTGTAACCGCCGAGATGGTGAAGCCCGGCGCGACGCTGATCGACGTCGGCATCAATCGCGTGACCGATCCCGCCGAGGTGGAGGAGTTCTTTCCAAACGATGCAGACCGCGCAGCGACCTTTGCCAAACGCGGCTCCGTCGTCGTCGGCGATATTCATCCCGCGGCGTTCGCGCACGCCGGAGCCTACACGCCCGTGCCCGGCGGCGTGGGTGCGCTGACGATCGCGATGCTGATGCAGAACACAGTCACGGCGGCGAAGCTGCGGCGCGGAATCTCCACGGAGAAGAATAGCCGCGATGCTGCGCGTCGGCCTCACCGGCGGACTGGGAAGCGGCAAGTCCACCGCCGCGCGGTTGTTCGCCGCGCATGGCGCGCACGTGCTGCAGTCCGACACGATCGGGCGCGAACTGATGGAGCCGGGCCAAGCCGTCTACGCGGAGATCGTCGATCACTTTGGCAACGGCGTCGTGCTGCCCGACGGGCAGCTCGACCGCGCTGCGCTCGCGAAGATTGCCTTCGCCGAGGGCCGCGTCGAGGAGCTGAATGCGATCGTTCATCCGGCAGTCATCGCGCGGCAGGCGGAGTTGACCGACGCAATCTTCCAGCGTGATCCGCACGCCGTGGTGATCGTCGAGTCCGCGCTGATCTTCGAGACGAAGTACGAGTGCGGAGCACAAGCCCGATGCCAAGACCCTGGCACAGCCGCTTCGACCGGATCATCCTCGTCACTGCGCCCGAAGAGATGAAGATCGCCCGGTTCATCGCTCGCTCTGCTGCAGGCGGCGTGCTGACCGAAGACCGCCGCGCAGAGCTGGAAGCCGAGGCGCGACGCCGCATGGCGCAACAGATTCCCGACGAGCAGAAGAGCGCCTTCTGCGACTACGTCCTGACGAACGGCGGCCCGTTGACCGAACTGGAGTGGCAGGTCGATCAGCTTTGGCCGCATCCTGAAATCCGCAGCCAAGCCCGCCGCACAATCGCCCGCTGACCCCGCACGAACGAATGAGCTAAACCACAGACAGCATTGACTTGCGGCTATCTGCGGATTTCAAGCAGACTCGGAACGGCGCCGCTCGATACAATCGTATTGTCGGCAGCGAACGTCTGCCATATAGAAGGATTAGGTCGTGAACACGATGAAACTGCGTCCCGTACTCCTTGTAGTTCTTATTCTCTCTGGCTTTTATTACCTGACGACTCACGTCGGGTCTACCAGCGCCTTCGCGCCCTGGCTGCACCACACAGCTCCGTCGGCCGCTGCGCCTGCTGACGCCGGTGCCAGCACCGCACGTCACCGGTCCCCTGGGCACCTTCGAACTCACCGCAGGCCTCGGCCGCGCCTGCCTACGATACCGAAGAGCAGCAGAACATCGCCGTCTATAAGAAGGCTCTCCCCTCTGTCGTCAACATCACGTCGACCGCCGTGGCGTTCGACTTCTTCTACGGTCCCGTTCCGCAACAGGGCCAGGGCTCCGGCTTCATCCTCGACAAGCAGGGCCACATCCTCACCAACAACCACGTCATCGACAACGCGCAACGCGTCGAGGTGACGCTCTTCGACAAGCACAAGTACAAGGCGACTGTCGTCGGCGTCGACAAGGGGCACGACCTCGCTCTGCTGCTGATCAACAACGCGCCGAACCTCCAGCCCGCCACGCTGGCGGAGTCGCAGAGCCTCACCGTCGGCCAGCGCGTCTATGCCATCGGCAACCCGTTCGGCCTGTCCGGCACGATGACGCGCGGCATCATCTCCGCGATCCGCTCCATTCGCGGCCCGAACAACAATCCCATCGAAGACGCAATCCAGACCGACGCCGCAGTCAATCCCGGAAACTCCGGCGGTCCGCTGCTCAACTCGCGCGGCGAGGTCATCGGCATCACGACGCTGATCGCCAACAACGGCGCCGACCAGTCTTCGGGCATCGGATTCGCCATTCCAGTCAACACCGCCAAGGCGGTTATCGCCGACTTTGCCAAGTACGGCCGCGTACGCCGTCCCTCGCTCGATATCTCGATCCTGCCCATCGGCCCGGAGATCGCCCAGCAGGTCGGCCTCGCTGCAGACTACGGGCTTCTCATCGAGCGCGTCCTGCCTGGCGGAGCGGCGGAAAAAGCCGGCCTGCACGGCGGAACGCAGCGCGTCTACCAGGGCAATATGCCAGTCATGCTAGGCGGCGACCTCATCGTTGCAATGGATGGACAGGAGATCGCCGAACCGCAGGATCTGACCGCGGCGATGAACTCGCACCGCGCCGGCGACGAAGTAACCCTGACCGTCTTTCGCGGGCGCAAACGGATGGATGTGAAGGTGAAGCTAAGCGACGCGACGGACAAGCCGAACGAATCCGGTCAGATCAGCTAATTTGTAACTCCGATTCGTTACATCATAATCTAAGACGTCGGCGAACATAGCGGCGCCCCTGAATCGTGTACTCCCCGCTGAGAACCCGCGCGATTGCCTCGGGATAAGCGAGATGCTCCTGCTTGAGAATGCGCGCCGAGAGCGTCTCGGCGGTGTCTTCGTCGTTGACAGCCACCGTCTTCTGCAAGATGATCACGCCGTGGTCCACGGCCTCATCCACAAAGTGAACGCTGCATCCTGCAACCTTCGCCCCATACTCGAGTGCCTGCTTCTGTGCCTCGAGTCCCGGAAAGCAGGCAGCAGCGAAGGGTGCACATTCAGAATCCGGTTCGGAAACGCCGCAACGAACGCCGGCGAGATAATCCGCATATAGCCCGCAAGGCAGACCAGATCGACCTTGATGTCGCGCAGCAGCGCAATCATCTCCGCATCATGTTCCGCGCGTTTGCGTCCTGCAGAAGGAACAGCGAACGCAGGCAGATTCATCTCACGCGCAGCCGCAACGCCCGGCGCATCCTCGACATTCGACAGCACAACAGCAATCTCAGCTCCAGTCAGACGGCCTTCGCGAATCGCTTTCGCGATCGCAAGAAAGTTCGAGCCTCTACCGGAGAGCAAAATACCCAGACGCTGCATCATCAATTCCTTCCTAACATTCGATTTCGAAAATTGCAACGTTCTCAGCGAGCATCCGGCAGCAAGCCCTGTTCGACCAGCACCGGCGGCCGTCTGTGCTTTGTCGCCTGCTCGTACGCGTACGCCCACCCCAGCAGATCGCCATCCTTCCACGGTCTCGCCGAGATCTCCAGCCCGAACGGCAACCCGCCCGGATAGAATCCGCCCGGAACCACAACCGCCGGCACGCCAATCATGTTCACCCATCCCGTCGCCGAGTGCGGCCCGCCGCTGATGCGCCCGTCCTGCGGCATCGTCTCGTCCGGCGGAGGCATCTGCGCTGCCGGGATAAACCAGCCCATCGAGATGCAGCCGGTCCAGCACTTCGACATACGCATCCAGCGCCTTCTTCCGTGGAGTAAAGAAGTTCGCATCCGCCTGAGGATCGCTCTCGATCAGCGCCTGAGTCACAGCACGCCGGCCGCCATGGTCGATCATCCCGCTGCCGATGATCGTTGCCGGCAACGGTGACCCAACAGCCTTCTCGTACTCCTCCGCCGAGTGGTAATCCGCCGGTCCATACTCCGCAAGAAACTTCTCCGTCCCTTCGCGAATATAAGGAACCGTACCAACGCGAGCGATCGTCACGGCAAAGCTGTCCGGCAGAATCGAATCGTCAAAGACCACCGTGGCGCCCGCCGCGCGCAGCCCTTCGATCGCCTTCATGAAAGCCTCGCGCGTCTCCGGCCGCAGCGGCTCCACAGCGTCGGCCGTCTGCTTTCGCAACTTCCTCCGGCGTCGCCGACGACGGAATCCCCTGGAACGGAATCCCCGCGCCCGTCAGCACAATGAGCAGGCACGCCAAACCGTTTCCCCTTCAGCGAATCGGCCTTCAGATACTGCGTATACGGTCCCGGCTGCGCCTTCGCGGCAGAGCCCGTCGTGCGCGGATCCGTCGGATCTTCTCCTGCCATCACGCCCAGCGCAATCGCCGCGTCCGTCACGTTGCGCGCAATCGGCCCCGTGTTGTCGAGCAGCCAATCCAGCGGCGCAATCCCCGCAATGCTCACCAGCCCGCGCGTCGGAAACACACCCGACCACGGAGCTCGTCGCCGACGGCATGCGGATCGAGTTGCCGGTATCGGTGCCGTTGCCCAGCAGCGCCATGTTCGCCGTAACAGCCGTCACCGTTCCGCCGGAAGACCCGCCGGGACTGAACCGCACGTCGTACGCATTTCCCGTGCGCCCGTATGCCGTGCTGCGATTCGTATCGCTCGCCGCAAAGTCCGGCATATTCGTCTGGCCGATAATCACTGCTCCCGCCGCACGCAGCTTCGCCACAATCGTCGCATCCTTCGGCGCAACCAGCTCGTGCCCGGGAATCATGTAGCCCTTCCACCCGTCGGTCGTGACCAGTCCCTTGATGCTGGTGTTCGCCTTCGTCACGATCGGCACGCCCCACATCGGACCGCGCTGAAAGTTCGCGCCGCCGGCCTTAGCCTCCGCGTCCTCGCGAGCCGCAGTCGCCAAAGCGCCCTTCTCATCCACAGTCTGCACCGCGCGATAGATTCCGTTGTACTTGGCGATCCGCGCCAGATACCACTGCACAACCTGGGTCACGGTGTACTTGTGGCTGCGATACATCTCCTCAAGCTGCGGAATCGTGACCTCAAGCAGGTCGCGATCCATCGCCGCTTGTGGAACCGTCATCGGGGCGCGGGCAACCGCCGCATTTCTTGCCGTCTGGCCGACCAGTGAGCCACTGGCCATCGTAACCGCAACAAAAAAAGTACAAAACCTGACCCGCATCGTCATAACATCCCGCGAAATAGAAGTGATGCTTTCTATAAGAACACAGCCGCGCCGACCCGGCCTCGCCACGTCGACTCCCGCCAGCCGACGCTTTGATATCTATTAGATATGCAGCCCCGCAGCGTTTCAGACCCGCGGCAAATGGCTTAAAGTCTGCATTGCTTCCTTCCTTCGCTAGTACTATTAGGAACGCAAAATCCGTAGGCCTTTCGATACGATAAGTCACAGCCGACGGAATAAAATCGCCCGAACGAGTCCGGGATAAAACTCATGCTGCGCTTCACCCTTAGTCTGGTCCGTCCCTATCGTCGAACACTGGTCATCATCTTTCTCGCAATGCTCGTCGAGACGGCGATGAGCCTCGCCGGCCCGTGGCCGCTCAAGATCATCCTGGACAGCGTCGTCGGCGACCATAAGCTCACGCCGTGGCTCCATCACCTCTTCGGTCCCTTGCTCGAAAGCGGTTCGCGCCTCCAGGTAGCTGGTCTAGCTGCCCTCGCCTTTGTCGTCATCGCCGTCATCGGATCGATCGCGAGCTACATCGACAACTACTACACCGAGAGCGCAGGCCAGTGGGTCGCCCACGATCTGCGCATGCGAATGTATCAGCACCTTCAGCGCCTCTCCCTCGGTTACTACAGCACGCACGAGACCGGCACCATCCTTAGCACGCTCACCACCGACATCCAGACCATCCAGAGCTTCGCCTCCTCGTCCACGCTCAACATCTGCGTCGATCTGCTTACCATCGTCTGCATGCTCGGCCTCATGTTCTGGCTCAACTGGGACTTCACGCTGATCGCCGTCGGCGTCACGCCATTCCTCCTGCTCTTCGTCGCGCGATTCAAAAAAGCAGTTAAAGCCGCAACCAAGGAAGTTCGCAAGCAGCAAAGCCAGATCGTCGCCGTTGCGCAGGAGGGCCTGCAGTCCATGCAGGTCGTCAAAGCCTTCGGGCAGGAGAAGACTGAAGAAGGCCTCCTCTTTAACGTGAGCGAAGCGACCGTTGGCGCCGCTCTCAAAGCGCGCAAAGTAAAGGCGCTCCTGTCACCAGTCGTGAACATCACCGTTGCCCTGTGCACAGCGGTGGTGCTCTGGCGCGGCGCGGCCCTCATCCTCGCCGGACACATGACCGTCGGTGAACTCACTGTCTATCTCGCGTATCTCACAAAGTTCTTCAAGCCCGTCAAGGATCTCGCCACCACCACCAATGCCATCGCGCAGGCGGCAGTCGGCGTCGAACGCATCCGCACCATCCTCGACGAGGACTCTGTTATTCCCGAAGCCCCCGACGCCCTTGAGCCCGAGACCTTGAACGGCGAGATCGAATTCGAACACGTCGCCTTCGGTTACGATGCCGCCAACCCAATCCTCACCGATCTGACGCTCAAAATTAAACCCGGGCAGTTTGTCGGAATCGTCGGGCCCACCGGCGCTGGAAAGTCCACCGTAGTCAGCCTCATCCCACGTTTCTACGACACGCAGTCCGGCACCGTACGCGTCGACGGCAACGACGTTCGCAAATACAAACTGAAGAGTCTGCGCGACAAAATCGGCTACGTCCTTCAGGACACGGTGCTCTTTCGCGGCACCATCTACGAGAACATCGCCTTCGGCCGCCCCGACGCAACGAAGGAAGAGGTCATCGCAGCGGCCAAACTCGCTAACGCTCACGACTTCATCTCTGCCATGCCGCTGGGCTACAACACCGTGGTCGGCGATCGTGGATCGACGCTCTCCGGTGGCCAGCGCCAGCGCATCGGCATCGCCCGCGTCATGGTGCGCAACAGTCCAATCCTCCTCCTCGACGAGCCAACCGCCGCCCTCGACAGCGAGTCGGAAAAGCTAGTCATCGACGCGCTCGAAAAACTCATGAAAGGAAAGACTGTCATCGCCATCGCTCATCGTCTCAGCACCATCCGCGACGCCGACCAGATCGTCGTCATCACCGGAGGCGTCGTCGCCGAAAGCGGCACCCACGACGAGCTGATGGCCCGCAATGGCATCTACGCAGAACTCCACCGTACCCAGTTCGACGTGGGTTCAGATAGAGTTGTTTCAGCAGCCGCGCCCAGCTAAACTCCGCTGTATCGCTATTTCGGGCCTAGCCCGCGAAGGAAATCAGTCATGTCCCGGTCCCTCATAGTTTTACCCGACGACTCCGGCCAGCCCATTCTGGACGCCATCGCTGCCGCGCAGAAGTCCATTCGTATCAAGATGTTTCTCTTTTCCGACCCCTCTCTGATCCAGGCAGTCATAGCCGCGCATCATCGCGGCGTCGACGTCCGCATCATGCTGAACCCTGAACGTCGCGACGGCGAGAAGGAGAACTGCGACACGCGCACGCAACTCACCACCGCCGGTGTCCGCGTGATCGACAGCAATCCGGCCTTCGACCTCACCCATGAGAAGTCCATGGTCATCGACGACGCCATCGCCTTCGTCCAGTCGCTCAACTGGGAGACCAAAAACATCACGACGACGCGCGACTACGCCATCGTCACGACGCACAAGCACGAGGTCGAGGAGGTCGCAAGATGCTTTGACGCTGACTGGACCCGCACGAAGTTCGACAGCGGTGACGACTCGCATCTCATCTGGTGCGTCGGCAACGGCCGCCAGCGTCTCGGCAGACTCATCGACGAGAGCAAACACACCCTGTGGCTGCAGAACGAACGCTACCAGGACCCCACCATCATCGAGCACCTTGTCCGCGCCCACACCCGCGGCGTCAAGATCAACATCATGGCCCGTCCGCCCCACAAGCTCAAGAAAGAAAAGCTTATCGAGGGCGTCAGCGGTCTGCGCACCCTGCAAGACCTAGGCGTCAAGATCCACAAACTGAGGCACATCAAGTTACATGCGAAGCTGATCCTCGCTGACGACACCCGCGCCATCATCGGATCCATCAACCTCGCTCCCGGCAGCTTCGACAGCCGCCGCGAACTCGCCATCGAAGTCGATGATCCGCACATCATCCATCGCATCAAGAAGACCCTGGAGCATGACTGGGACAATTCCCACATGCTCGATCTCTCCGACGCCGCCCTGCTCGCCGAACTCGAAGACTACGATCCGTCGGTAAGAGAAGACCTTGCCATCTCCGAAGGAAAGCACCACAAAGACGAAAAGCATCACGCGGATGACAAGCACCACGGAGACGGAAAGAACCACACGGACGAAAAGCTTCAGAAAGAAGAAGCCCACCAACACAAATAAGCGTAGTAGGTTCGCCGGATGAAGACCCTTCGAGTAGTTCAATCTGCAATTTGGTTCGGTCGTTTTGCTCTCGGAGTGACTCTTCTCTCTGCAGTCGCTGATCGGTTTGGGCTGTGGGGACCCCCCGGATCGCCACGGGCTTCTTGGGGCGATTGGGCACACTTCGTCCATTACTGCGGCTTAGTGAACAGCTTTGCGCCACAAGCCGTCATCCCTGCACTTGCATGGCTGTCGACCGGTCTGGAGATCATCCTCGGCATAGCATTGATCGCCGGGTTCAAAGTCGAATACGCCGCGTATGGATCGGCCATACTGTTCGCGCTCTTCGCCGCCGCGATGACTTTGAGCTTAGGGGTTAAATCGGCTCTGAGCTATTCAGTCTTTGCCGACGCTGCCGGCGCATTCCTGCTTGGAGCGCTGATGACCCTGCAACGCTCTTTTCCGGAAGGCGAAACGCGAAGGTCTAGGCGTAGCTGACCTTCCGTTCCCCGCGCACCACCCTGCCAATCAGGCAATGCCTCTCATTGGCACGGTTCAGAATCGCCTTCGCCTTCTTGATCTTCTCCGCGGGAATCACCGCAATCAGTCCGATCCCCATGTTGAACGTCCGCATCATCTCGTCCTGTTCCACCGCTCCCAACTGCTGCAGGTGCGCAAACAGCGGCGGAGGCTGCCACGACGCGAGGTCGACCACCGCCCCCATCCCCTTCGGCAGAATGCGCGGCAGGTTATCCGTAATACCTCCGCCCGTGATGTGCGCCATGCCGCTCACAACCTCGGCCGCCGTCAGCTTCTTGATCACCGAAAGATAGCTGCGGTGAGTCCGCATCAGAGCTGCTCCGGTCTTGTCCTTCAGCTCATTCACATACTGATCCGGCCCGTACTTCGCAATCTCGAAGAGCAGCTTCCGCGCCAGCGAGTAGCCGTTGGTGTGCAGCCCATTCGACGGCAGCCCGACCAGCACATCGCCAATCTGAATATGTTCGCCCGTAATAATCTTCTCGCGGCTCACCGCGCCGATGATCGTTCCCGCAAGGTCGTACTCCCCCTCGGCATAGAAGCCCGGCATCTGCGCCGTCTCGCCGCCGATCAGCGCGCAGCCATTCGCCCGGCAGGCCTCGCTGATCCCCTGCACCACCTTTTCCACGATCATGTCTTCCAGCTTGCCCGTCGCCAGGTAGTCGAGGAAGAACAGCGGTGTCGCGCCCTGCACCGCGATGTCGTTCACGCAATGGTTCACCAGGTCCTGACCCACCGTGTGGTGGATGCCAAGCTCAAACGCCACCTTCAGCTTCGTCCCCACGCCATCCGCCGAAGACACCAGCACGGGGTTGGGAAACTTCTCCAGGTCGAGCGCAAACAGACCGCCGAAGCCGCCAATCTCCGACAACACCTGCCGATTAAAGGTCTTACGCGCCAACATCTTGATGCGCTGCTTGCTGCGATCGCCCGAGGTAATGTCCACGCCTGCGTCGGCATAGCTCACACCCTTCTTGGTTCCCGCTGCTGCCGCCGCTTTTCTGGGAATCGGCGTCAGGCCGGCAGTCTTCTTTTGCTCTGCAGCGGCTCGTAGCGAGTGGTCTGGTCCTGTTGCCGCCTGTGCGGCGGTCGAATCGGGCGTGGGGGAGGTTTCATCCGGCAAGGTAGTGCTCCATGGAATGTTGCTAGAAACGAAGAATTTTAGTCTAGCAGGGAGAGGCACTCAGGCTGTAAATCAACCGTTATTCGTACACGCCCAGCAGCCGCCCGCGCTGCTCCGGCGACGGCACAGGACACACGTCATACCGCCCGAACAATCGATATCGAAACCGCGCCACCACGCTATAGCCCCACTCCCGCAGCCAGCGCGGCACCAGCGCCAGAGCCCTGCCCGCCAGCCGCCATCCCCCCCAGCAGCTTCAAAGCCGTGGCAAATCCATCCGACCGCGCATACAGCCGTTCCGCCGGAGTCAGAGCCCCCGTCACCAGCATCACGCCGTCGGGAACCGTACGAATCCCAAACCGGGCCAGCACCTCGCGCCCCAGGTCACTCTGCAGCGGGGCATAGCGAAACCGGTCCCTCCGATCGCGCTTCATCAGAAACTTCACCACCCCATGGCACAGCGCGCAGACACCGTCATAGAGCAGCAACGCCCGGCCCTCGATCGCGTTGCGTTCCTCGTCGGTCATATCTCCATGATATTCCTTCGCCGGCGCACCGCCCGCCTGGAGAAAGCGGCTTTAGTGAGGAATAATATTTTGGCTTATTTTGTAGTTCTGGGGAGATCCCGTAACCGCAATCGGAACGACCGCTCCTGCATCCTTCTTCTTGAAGAACGGCGCAAGCGGCTTCAAAACGAAGGATTTGAAACCCGTGGTCACGTGTGAGATATCCGTCTGCATTCGCAGATCCCCCACCATATCTACGTTCTGGCTCCGCAGATCGAACTTGCCGCTCAGATGAACCGATGCTCCGGGCACTTCAAACGTGAGGCGTGTAGCATGCGCCACTCCGTTGCGTATAACAACCGTTCCCACCAGGCTCGAGATAACGTCCGGGACATTGGCTTCCTGCTGCTGTGCGGGCGGTTTGACGCCCTGCGCTCTCTGGCTGAAGTCTGTGAGACTGCGCTCGGTGGCAGCATCCGTGACATGCTCGGCAGGAATATCAAACGCCCCGTTCATCGTCAGACGATCTAAGAAGTTCTCTCCGTGTTCGGCGGCGGCGATCGTGGCATGGCTGTGCAGTTGTACCGGGCCAGTAACCGGAGGCCGAATCTTCAGAAAGGGTTGTAATAGATCTTCGGCGCGTCCGTTCTTCACGGACAGTTCGAGGTTCGTCACCTTCGGCGCACCGGCAATCTCACCCTCCACATGGATCGAGGTCTTGCCCGTACGAAGATCCACCGCGTGGAGAAGGATATTGCCGTTCAGCGCATTGACCGCGCCACTCACAGTCCCGCTTATCGCAGTGGCTCGCCCCTTTCCCACCGCAAAGTCAGGAATGTCCGATACAGCGGAAGCTTCGATACTCGCAAGACTCCCATGAAAATTTCCGCTCGCGGTCAGCACACCGTTGATGCCCTGTATGTCAGCCAGCCTGACCGAGGTAAAAGTAAAGTCGCCGGAAACGGGTGTACTGGCCAACTGGTTGGCGAGCAGCGGACCGAAGCTGCCATGCGCCTCGATTCTTCCCGTCGGCTTTGTATTCTCCATATCGACCGTATAGGAGATCGCCTCATTCTGGTGCAGATTCCGGATCAACAGCCGCCTTATGGGAAAGGAGTAGCGGCTGCCATCGGTGCGCAGAATGTCGAGGAGTGCGTTCTCGAAATCGACCTGTTCGATGATCGTAGACGGACCGGTGAAGTCACTGCTGCTTCCAGGAGGAAAATCCTCCTTGTTCGCCTCGCTTCCGACGGCAGGGATCACGACATGCAGCCCATCGACATGAACCAGCCGAATGCGATCGCGCAGCAACAGAAGATCGATCCAGCGCCCTTCCACCTGAACACGTTCCACCGACCCGACAGGCGGCAGGTTCGGCGCAGAGTTGCGTCGCAACGTGAGCTCCTCGGCAACGAAGCCAGGATTGGGAAAATAGATGCGGTGATAGCGTTCGATCTTGATCTGGCTGGCAAACACCTTCTCGAGCGTGGGTTCTACAATCCGATAGCGGTAGGGCCAATGCAGATTGATGAAGTAGATCGCCAACGGACTTACCAGCAGTGCCCCGAGCACGATGTAAAGCCCGTACCTCAGGCGCTGGCGGTGCAGGACAGTGCTTGGCGCCGCCGGACTAGTCTGGTCTGTAATCATTGGATGAGTCGATCCGCGAACGGAGGGATCAGGACGTGCAGATCTTTTTAGATGCCTCCTCCCGCCGAGGGGATACCCGATCTCCATCTTTTGATGGATGCTGACCCTGCTGCCTTCCGCGTACGATTACGCGACCCCGCTACCGCAACAGATCACCTACTGAAAGGAACACCAACTCCATGGCTCACATAAAACTTCCCGAAGATCTTCCCGGCATTCGCGGCGCGATGGCCTTCCGCCCCGAGACCGCGCGGCCCCTGAACGATCTCGTCGACATTCTCCTCCACGGTCCCAACTCCCTCACCCCCGGAGAGCGCGAACTCATCGCAACCTACGTCTCCTCCGAAAACGACTGCCACTTCTGCCAATCCGTCCACGGAGGGGTCGCTGCCGCCTGCCTCAACGGCGACGAAGCACTCGTCAAGCAGGTCAAAGTCGACTTCCACAATGCCGACATCTCCGACAAGCTGAAGGCGCTCCTCACCATCGCCGGCAAGGTCCAGCGAGGCGGCAAACACGTCACCGCCGAAGTCCGTCGCCGAAGCGCGTAAAGCCGGAGCGACCGACATCGAGATTCACGACACCGTCCTCATCGCCGCCGCCTTCTGCATGTTCAACCGCTACGTCGACGGCTTGGGAACCTGGCAGCCGGACGATCCAGCGATGTACCGCGAGCGCGGGAAATGGATCGCCCGCGAAGGCTACGTCAGCGTCAGCAAGGAATATCTCCCCGCCGAAGCGGCCCACTAAAATCAGATTTGAATCAGAGGAGTCTCCATGCCACACATCGCTCTACCCGAAGGATATCCAGGCATCTCCAGCGGCTTCATGTTCCGTCCCGAGACCGCCAAACCCATGCGTGAGCTCGCCCACATTCTGCTGCACGGGCCAAGCAGCCTCACCCCTGGAGAGCGCGAGTTGATCGCGACCTACGTCTCCAGCTGCAACAACTGCTTCTTCTGCCAGACCAGCCACGGAGCCGCAGCCGCAGCTCATCTCGCCAAAGACTTCGGCCTCGTCGAACAGGTGAAGCGCGATTTTCAAAAAGCTGATGTCTCCGACAAGCTCAAGGCGCTGCTCACCATCGCAGGCAAGGTGCAGCAGGGCGGAAAGCACGTAACCTCCGAGGACATCGCCCACGCCCGTGAACTCGGCGCAACCGATCTGGAGATTCACGACACCGTCCTCATCGCCGCAGCATTCTGCATGTACAACCGCTACGTCGATGGCCTGGGAACCTGGCAGCCGGAAGATCCCGCGATGTACGCCAGCATGGGCGAACACCTCGCCACCCACGGCTACCAAGCCCCTTCCATCCAGGCCGCCGACGCTACGCCCTAGAGGCTGTCATGAAGTCTGCATCCGAGTAGACCCCCTGCAAGCACCTAACTCTTGAGGTGTGAGGTGGAGGGTGAACGGGTCATGGGCGTGCGGGGGATATACTTTTCCTCAACCCATCATGAAGCGCCACGTCCTCATCTTCGGCCTCGTCGGTGGCCTCCTGATCGCCACCCTCAAATACACCGAATACCGCTTCGTCATCATCGAGCACTCCGTCGAGCTCTACACCGCACTCATCGCCCTCCTCTTCGCGGCCTTCGGCATCTGGCTCGGCCTCCGCATCACGCGCCGCCGCGAAACCATCCGCGAAACGGTAGTGGTGAAGGAAGTGCTCGTGCCCGCCGAAGCCCCCGCCCCGGCACAAGCCCCCTTCGCTCCCAATACAGCCCGCCAGCAGACCCTCGGCATCACCGCACGCGAACTCGAAATCCTCACCCTGATCGCCCGCGGCCTCAGCAATCGCGAGATCGCAACGCAGCTCTTCGTCTCCGAGAACACCGTCAAGACCCACTGTGCCCGCACCTTCGACAAGCTCGGAGCCGCCCGCCGCACCCAGGCCGTCCAGCGCGGCAAAGAACTCGGCCTCTTGCCCTGACCGCGTCAGCTCAAAGCCCGCCCGCATCACCCGAAAGCACGATTTTCCACCCGATTCCCGCAAAATCATCCGAAAGGGTGACGACATCCGGCCCCGTTACACTGCACTGTGACTCCATCCTCACTCGCACCCCTCACCTCCAGGAGCCTCACATGAAGAAAACCGTCCTCACCTTCGGCCTCATCGCCGGCGTCATCATCTCCGTCCTTATGGACAGCTCGCTTCTCCTCGCCAACAAGATCGGCTCCGGCCACAGCATGGTTCTCGGCTACACCATCATGGTGGCGTCGTTCCTGCTGGTCTACTTCGGCATCCGCAGCTACCGCGACAACATCCTCGACGGCCAAATCTCCTTCGGCCGCGCCTTTACCTGCGGCATCTTGATCACCCTCATCACCACTGTCTGCTACGTCGTCACGTGGGAGATCCTCTACTTCAACTTCATCCCCCACTTCATGGACAGCTACTTCGCCGCGCAGATTCACAAGATCCAGGCCTCCGGACTTGACCCCGCCACCACCGCCGCGCAGGTCGCCGCCATCCAGCGCTCTCAGCAGAGCTACCAGAACCCCCTCATCAACATGGCCTACACCTTCATGGAGCCCCTGCCCGTCGGCCTGATCATCACCCTCATCTCCGCCGCCGTCCTCCGCCGCAAAGCCCCCGTCCAACCCGCCTCCGCTCCCTCAGTCATCACCACATAGATCAAAAGGCGGGGCGTAAGCCCCACCTTTAAGACCAAGGTTGAAGACGCTCGGCTCTTATACTGAAGTCATGCCCCGCATCCTCACCCGCTCTCGCCAACTGCAGCTTCGCGCCGAAAAGTTTCTCCCCGGAGGCGTCGACTCGCCCGTGCGGGCATTCCGTGCCGTTGGCGGCGACCCACCCTTCGTCACCCACGCCGAGGGCGCCTACCTCTTCGACGCAGACGGCAATCGCTACCTCGACTTCTTCGGCTCCTGGGGCCCCATGATCCTCGGCCACGCCTTCCCGCCCGTCGTCGAAGCAATCCAGCAGGCCGCAGCAAAGGGAGCAAGCTTCGGAGCCTCCACCGCCGCCGAAGCCGACCTCGCCGAACTCGTCACTCACTGCTTCCCGTCCGTCGAAAAGCTCCGCTTCGTCTCCTCCGGCACCGAAGCCTGCATGTCCGCCATCCGCCTCGCCCGCGGCTTCACCGGACGCAACTTCGTCATCAAGTTCGAAGGCTGCTACCACGGCCACTCCGACGCCATGCTCGTCAAGGCCGGCAGCGGCGTCGCGACGCTCGGCATCCCCGGCTCCGCCGGCGTCCCAGCCGAAACCGCGATGCACACACTCGCCCTCCCTTTCAACGATCTCGAAGCAGTCCGCGCCGTCTTCGCTGCACGACCCGACGAGATCGCCTGCGTCATCGTCGAACCCGTCGTCGGCAACGCCGGAACCATCCCGCCCGCGCCCGGCTACCTGCAAGGCCTGCGCGAGATCACCGCACAGCACGGCGCGCTCCTCATCCTCGACGAAGTAATGACCGGCTTCCGTCTCTCACTCGGCGGAGCCCAGCAGGTCTACGGCATCCAGCCCGACCTCACCACCCTCGGCAAGATCATCGGCGGCGGCCTGCCCTGCGGAGCCTTCGGCGGACGCGCCGACATCATGGAGTTCCTCGCCCCCCTCGGCCCCGTCTACCAGGCCGGAACGCTCAGCGGAAACCCCCTCGCCATGGCCGCCGGAATCGCAACCCTCCGCCACCTCATCCAGCACGAAGAAGACGTCTACAACGGCCTCGAACAAACCACTGAAGTCATCGCCAGCGGAGTAGGCCGCATCGCCCACGAAGTCGGCATCCCTATAACAGTAAACCGCGTCGGCTCAATGTTCACCTGGTTCTTCACCGACCAACCCGTAACCGACTTCACCACCGCCGCAACCTCAGACACCGTCTCCTTCGGCCGCTTCCACCGCGCCATGCTCGAAGCCGGCGTCTGGCTCCCGCCAAGCCAATACGAAGCAGCCTTCACCTCCACCGCCCACGGCCCCGCCGAAGTCGGATTCGTCCTAGAAGCCGCCCGCCAAGCCCTCTCCTGACCTTAGTCGAGAGAACGATAGACAGATTCGGCTAAACGGGTGAGACTTTGTTCCAATGACCCTTTTAAACGCCACTCCGGAGCACAGCTCCCAAGCCAAGGTGGCGCGTGAAACCAAATCGCGTATGCACCATTTCTTCGTGTTCAATTTCCTGTGCGCTGCCTTGATGTTTTGCTTCGATTCCGAAGCGAAAGCACAGTACGTGGACTCCGGGCTTTGGCTCGGGGGCTTTGCCACCGGGAAACTTCCGGCGCCGCTTAATAACGCGAAGGGTTCGTGGCGGCTGTGGACGGATGGACAGTTGCGCTTTGGCGACGACTTTGGCCGTTTTTCGCAAGGATTGGTACGACCGGGTGTTGGCTACGCGCTGAATAACACATGGTCGGTTTGGGCTGGTTACGCGTACGTGCGCACAGACCAGCCATATGCTCGCACACCAACCAATGAACAGCGCATTTGGGAGCAGGTCAGTTGGCAGCGCACCGCCGGTAGTACCGACCTTTCATCACGGACCCGTCTGGAGCAGCGGTTCAGTAGCGCGGGAAGCGGCACGGGCTGGCGACTGCGGGAGATGGGCAAGTTGATGCACCCGCTGGGTCAGAACAGTATCTGGTTAATTGCGGTGTACGACGAGTTCTTCGTAAACCTGAATACTCCGGGCTTCGGGCCCAAATCTGGAGCGGACCGGAACAGAGCTTTTGCAGGCCCGGGAATTCACCTCGGTAAACCGCTGCGCCTCGAGTTGGGATATCTGAATCAATATACGTTCAATAGCAATGGACCCGACAGGGTCGATAACATCCTCTCAATCAGCGCTTTCTGGAACTTTTCCCACAAAGGAAGCCCTCCCGAGGAATGAGACACGGCCAGGAGGGGCTTTTTAAAAAGCCACTCGGCAAGGCGTGTAGGGCGCAACACTGCCGCGATTTTTGGCAGAAAAATAAAAATCTAAGCCGCGACCTTCTTCGGCTCCATCCAGATCTTGCCAACCGCAACAAGCACGATCAGCATCGCCGCACACAGCGCAAAGACCTGCCGCACGCCAATATGCTGCGTCAGAATGCCCGACAGAACAAGCCCGGCAATCTGCGCCCCAAACACAATCGACATAAACGTAGACCCCACGCGGCCCATCAGCTCAGGCGGCGTAGCCTGCTGAAACAGCGTCTGCGCCGGAACAATAATCGCCGCAACTGACATGCCGATAATGAAGTTTCCAATCAAAGTCGACCAAACATGCGGCAGCGCAGTCAGAACAACAAGCCCGACAGCAATACCAATTAGCCCCGTGTAAACAAGCAGCGTATTGCTGAGCTTCTTCCCAAAAGTGTTAAGCCCATTAATCCCCAGCAGCATGCCGAGCCCAATCATCGGCGAGACAATACCGAACATCTTCGTCGAAGCATGCAGCGAATCGCGTACGTAGATCGCGATCAGCGGGCCAAAGCAGCCGATAACGAACATCCCCGCAGCCATCGCGAGAATGACGAAGAACAGCGCAGCATGGTGAATGATGAAGCTGATGCCCTGCTTCATATCAAGCCAGATCTTGCGCATCGCAGACACATCCTCTGCGTGCGTTTGCGCGGGCTTCGGCACCGTTCGCACAAGGGCCACGGAACCAATAATGCAGGCCGAGGCGACGAAGCTCACCGAGTCGAAGATGTAGCAGCTCTTGGCTCCGGCATACGCGACCATAAACGCCGCGATAGCCGGGCCGATAATGCGCATGCCGAACATGACCTGCTGTATCAGCGCATTGGCAGAGCGCAGGCCATGCAGCGGAACGGCAGAGCGAATCGCAACCCCTTGCGCGGGACTGAAGAAGCTCGAGACGACGCTGATAGCCGCGAGGATCGCGTAGAAATGCCAGATCTGTGTAGCGAAGAGCAGCAGCAGACACAGCGCAGCCCGAATGCTATCGCTCGCGACCATGGTCGGCTTCAGTGGCCAGCGGTCAACGAACACACCGGCGAGAATGCCGAGAATGGCGATCGGAAGCATGTAGGCGATCTGAACGCCAGTCACCTGCTGCGCCGTAGCATGCAGTTTGAACGTGAGAATCGCAATCACAGCGAAGAGCGCGAGGAAGTCTCCGAAGACGGAGATGGTCTGCGCATACCAGAGGCGCCGCATCATCGGGATGCGCATGACGTCGCCCATCGAGAGCGGCGCAGGCATCTCCGGGTCGATGGGTGGCTTCGGAATCGACTCGGCTGGGGCCGGGTTGGGGGAAGTTGTGCTCATGGGGGTCTCCCTATGTTACTCGACTGAACTTTGGTTCGCTTGAGAAAGCGCACCACTTTCGCTGACTTTTTTAGCGTTTGGCGACAGGCTTACCGAGCCGCCGTTGAGAACAACACAGCAAGCTGCAAGACCGAATGACGTGACAGCGCCGGTCAGTGAAGCTGCCAGCGCAACGCAAAGTTAGAGTCGACTCTTCGCTGGACCCTCAGCCGGAAGTTTGAATCAGATGACTCGCCGGAACGCGTCGGCCACTTTTCCACCCGCTGCTTTCACAGCGCCAGCCGCGGTCTCGCCAGCCGCCATAGTATGCATCAACGCCGATTTCCTCTGCGTTCCCCGATGCTCGACAGCAACACTCTCGATTCCTCCACCGAAGATCGTGTGCTTCTCTTCAAGCGCGTCGAGAGCCGCGTTCAGCTCCAGAACCACTGCGTCGGCCTCATCAGCAACGACGATCACTTCCACATTGATCTTGCGATAAAGCATCGGTGCACCCCCGCCTTAACAATTCTATGCCTGTTCGATCCGATGTATCAGGAACTGACCGTGAAGCCTTACTGTGCCCAGGCATCTACCGTGACAAACTTCGTTACCGTTTGTGAGTTGTATCTCTGCAGAAGCAGTTGAGTTGCTTCGACAGTAGGGAGCCGTGGTTGGCCGAGACCATCTTGTCCGCCATCGTGCAGAACGATGTTGGAGCCGCGTTGATGTCGCTGGTTCTGGCTGATGGCGCGGATCGTGCGGGCTGCGATCTCTTTCGCGCCGATCGGCTTCCAGTCTTTCGGGAGGATGTTCCACTGCACCGGCGTAAGTCCGAGCTCGCGAGCGATGCGCAGGACGACGGGCCGGCGCGCGCCATGGGGTGCGCGAAAGAAGCGAATCGGAAGGCCGAGCGTGTCTTCAAGAATGGCATTGCAGGTCACGAGCTCGTGGCGGATGCGAGCGGAGGACTGCCACGCCAGCCAGGGGTGCGTGAGGGTATGGTTGCCGATCAGGTGCCCAGCCGCGGCGATGGCACGGACGATCTGCGGGCGCTGACGAACGTAACGGCCGATGAGAAAGAAGGTTGCGCGGACCTTATGCTGAGCGAGCACTTCGAGAAGGCGCTCGGTCACGATGTCGTTCGGACCATCGTCGTAGGTGAGGGCAATCTCGTTCGGGTCGCGACCGGCGATGAGGGTTTTGCCGAAGAGTTGCGACTGCGCGGAGAGCGCGGCGTAGGTGCAGTCTGCTGCGACGAAGCCCACAGCCACGAGAGTCGCAGCTGCGGTCGTGATGGGATGGGCGTTCATTGCTCTAAATCCAGTTTAGCCGTACGCGCTAGACCGGACTTCAGGTGACCAACAAAGCTAGTGCTTCGCAGACTTCTTGAGCAGCGCAAGAACCTCTTCAGCATGGCCCTCAGGCTTTACTTCTTCGAAGATGTGGATCAGGTGCTGATCAGGGCCGATCAGATAAGTCGTTCGCTTCACACCTTTGACCAGCTTGCCATACATATTCTTTGGCTTGATCAGGTCGTAGCGATTGATCAGCTCCATCTCTGGGTCAGCGAGAAGATCGTAGGGCAGCCCATACTTGTCTTTGAACTTCTTCTGATCCTTGACAGTGTCGCGCGATATCCCCAGCACGACGATGCCAGCCTTCTGAAACTTCTCGAAGGCATCACGGAACCCGCAGGACTCAATCGTGCAGCCGGGAGTGTCGGCTCGCGGGTAGAAGAAGAGCACTACGGGCTTGCCCTTGAAGTCAGTAAGGGAGACATCTTTACCGTCCTGATTCTGCAGCGTGAAATTTTCTACTTTGTCGCCGGGCTTCATTATGATTTCCTCTGCGTTGCTTCAAATGCAGTTTATCTCGAACACCAAGTTGCCGAAAACCCGACATCGCGGTCATCTGGGCAGGCCTTGCGTGTTCTCGTAACTAACAGCTTTTTGAACCGGAATTCGAAGCCGGGCTATACTTTTCAAACCTCAATGGAGTTCCCATCATCAGAGATTCGATATTGATGCATTGCTACAAATCTGTCAGTCGTGCGGGCCACCGATGCAACCGAATCACCCCTTTCGTGGGACTAGCCGTGGCTATCTGCGCTACTTGTGTTGGAATCTCCAGCCATGCGCAGGAGCCGCAGAAGCTCTCCGCTCAGGATCGCGCTCTGGCAAGAACCATGCTGTCCGACGCCGCCGAGAGTGTGCGGAAACATTACTACGACGCAACGCTGCGAGGACTCGATTGGCCCGCCTTGGTAAATCAGACCAAGGCGCAGATTAATGATGCTCCTAATCTGGAAACAGCGAACGCGGAGATCGAAGCGCTTCTGGAAAAACTACACGACTCCCATACATTCTTTGTGCCGCCCCAGAGCGTTGCTTCAGTGGACTATGGCTGGAACTTCCAGGTTATAGGGAATCGCTGTTTTGTCACGCGGGTAAAAGCGGGCAGTGATGCAGCGCGGCAGGGCATGAAGCCCGGTGATGAGGTCTTGACCATCAATGGTTTTACAGTCGAACGCGTCAGCGCGTCACGGCTGCGATACGCCCTCTACACAATTCCAAGACCAGTGCTGCACCTGTATACACGGGACCTGGCTGGAAAAGTTCATAAGCTGGATGTGGCATCTATCGTCAAACCGCTCACTCATACTCCTTACGCTCCAGAAATTGAGAGATGGAGGGAGACACTGAGTTACGAAGAGTACGCGGATCAGCTGGGTCCTGAGATAAAAGATCTAGGCCCACAACTCCTTGTGATCAAGCTTCCTTCCTTCGCCCAGATCGGTTTCGATGCGGATAGCATCATCAAAAAAGCGCGCGGGCACGACGCGCTGATCGTTGATCTTCGCGGGAACGCAGGAGGGCGGGAGGAGTCGGTCATGCGATATCTGGATGACGTACTGCCCAGCGAAGCAAAGGTGGCAGATGTTATCTCCCGCGAAAAGGCGCACGCTCTGACGGCGAAGCCGAACACCCGGGACGGCTATACAGGAAAGTTGATCGTATTGGTCGACAGTCGGTCCGCCTCATCCGCCGAGATATTTGCTCGAACGGTGCAACTACAAGGTCGAGCAAAGATACTCGGTGACCTCAGCTCCGGTCACACCATGGAGGCGCAGCACGACGCGTTTTATGATCAGGGGCCGCTGCGGGCCGTGTACTCTGTGTCGGTGACCATAGGCGACTTGATAATGCCGGACGGTCACAGCCTGGAGGGCGTCGGAGTCACTCCGGACGAGGTACTGCTGCCGACCGCTGCCGACCTGGCGAACGGTCGCGATCCTGTGATGGCGCAGGCCGCTGCATTGGCCGGAGTGACACTAACTCCCGAGAGTGCTGGCAAACTGTTTCCGGAGAAGGCGGAGACGTACTAGCTACTTGCCTTATCCGGCATCTCGCTTGGATGGTTCAGAGAGCGCCCCACGGAACGCCTAAATCCGATACGAATTGGGGCGAGTGTGTTCCATGAGACATCGGCTGCACCTGTAAATCATGCCGTTGTCGAAAACGGGACTTCAAGCAAGTGACACAAGAGTCTTTTCTAAAGAGGCGGAGTCTTCCACGTTTGCTGTCTTCTGATTGCGATCAATCTGCCGCATCAGTCCCGTGAGGACTTTGCCGGGCCCGACTTCGATAAAGTGTGTTGCTCCTTGCGCGATCAGTAGCTGGATGCACTCCACCCAGCGGACGGCTCCGGTGACCTGTCGGACGAGGCAGTCGGAAACTTCAGTGCCGTGAGTGAGAAGCCGCGCGTCAACATTAGCAGCGACGGGGAAGCGTGGGTCGTTGAAGGTGATGGCTGCAAGGTCAGCAGCAAGAGCATCCTGTGCAGGTTGCATGAGAGCGCAGTGGAAGGGAGCGCTGACCTGAAGCATGACAGTGCGCTTGGCCCCCGCTTGCTTGCAGAGATCAGCAGCGCGCTCGACGGCTGCGGCGGCTCCGGAGATCACAGTCTGGTCGGGTGAGTTGAGGTTAGCCGGAGAGACGACAGCGCTGTTGGGCGAGAAGGTCTTGGCTAGCGGATCGGTCGGTAGCGGCGTCAATTGGTCGGTGACCTGCGAGCAGACCTCGCGGATGAGCGCGGCGTCGAGACCAAGGATGGCGGCCATCGCGCCGACTCCGGGAGGGACAGCCTGCTGCATGTAGCGACCGCGCGAGCGAACCGTTCGGACAGCGTCGGCAAAGCTGAGGGTTCCTGCAGCGACATGTGCCGAGTATTCGCCGAGGCTGTGACCCGCCGCGAACGCTGGTTGAATATCGCGCTCCGCCAGCACGCGCGCAGCGGCGACCGAGACCGTGAGGATAGCCGGTTGCGTATGCTCCGTGAGCTTCAGCTGGTCTTCAGGGCCCTCGAAGATCAGCTTGGAGAGCGCGAAGCCAAGGGCTTCGTCAGCCTCATCGAAGACAGCGCGGGCAACGGGGAAGTTGTCGTAAAGATCGCGTCCCATGCCGACGGTTTGCGATCCCTGGCCGGGGAAAAGGAAAGCTAATTTCGTTGTACTCATCGTTGACGATGGTAAATCAGTTAGGAGGATTGCAGGGAGCTACGGCTTCAGCCCCGCAGTCATCTGCAGGAGACTCTTATCGGTGACGATGGAAGCGACATTCTCGTGCTTCATGCAGAACTCCCTGCCAGCCGCGACGTGAAAACGGAAGAACTCCTGCGAGGTCTGCCGGCCGGGCAAAAGCCAATCGTGCGGTTCCAGAATGATGAGCGGGAAATTGATTGATGGGTCCGGTATCTCCATCGAACAGGTACTTTTCGCCGCCTTCGATATCGATCTTGAGCAGGAACGGGCGTAAGCGGAGGCCGGGTTTCGACGCGAGGAGCGAGCCGATGGAGACCAGATCCACCTCCACTCCGCGCTGCTCAGAGTTCACGCGGAAGTCCATAGCAGCTCCGCTGGGATTCTCCAGGTATGCATGGCCGTCGCTGAGGAGATTGCCGGCCTGCCGCAGGTCGACATCGAGCCCGCGGTGTTGCGGCGCAAAGGCAAAGTTGTCTGCCGATGGTTCTATGGCGACGATGTGAGCTTCAGGGTAACGGGCTGAGAGCCATGTGACGCTCGCTCCAATGTTGGCGCCGCAGTCGATGATGAGCGGCTGTCGACCCGAGGCGACGATCTCGCGGTAGAGGTTCTCGACCAGCGCGCCGTGAGCCCCGGATGGCATGTCGTATTGCGCTTCGGCGAAGCATTGCTGAATGGCCACGTCGTCGCCTCCATTCCAGCGCCTGTGCAGCAGGTTGAACGTGCGTCCGCGATAGGCGACTTTCGTGATGGTGTGATCGCTGGGAACATCGGGGTTTGAGATGCGGCGGAACAAGTCGAACGAACGGGCTGACTGTTCTCGTGTGCGACGCGACCAACCGGGTTGGACGAAACTAATTCCGAACGCGCTGCATTCCATACCTCGGGAGAGGTTAAATGCTCAGCAAACTGGATTTACCGTACGTGACGGAAGCTCGGATGTCGAGAGAATCTGGCGGGAAGTGTCTAAAGACTAACCGTGGGGGGTGGGCTAGGTGCCGAGGCCGAAGTCGATGTCCTGCTCGTCGCCGGAGTGGGCGTAGAAGTCATACGGGGTGCGGCGGTTGAACTGGTAGCGCTGGCGAAGCTCGCGTCCGATGAACAGCCCCAGAGCCACGGCGCCGAGCCCGGCCGAGACCCAGCCGACCGTCTTGATCAGCGTGGATTCTTCCGGCTCGTCGTAGTCGTCGCCGGACCGCTCAGGGAAGGGGAGGGGTGCGCTGGCGGAGAATCTGCTCGACCTTGGGGTCTTCGGACGGAGGTGTGGAACGAAACTTCATGATTTGGATATTAGCTCAGGTTCCCGTTGTGACCAATTCAACTCTTGTTCAATTTGATGCCGCTTTCGGGTCATCCGTTCCATCGGCAATTTGACGTTGGGGTTTAGAAAAGGTTGCAATTACGTGACATCGACCTGTTTGAAGCCCAAGCGAGTAGAGCAGAGTGGTCAGGGTGGCGCGGGCGTTTTTGCTGGCCGCGTCCAGTATCCCGTCGCCGAGCGCCGCCTGCTGGATCTGCTGTTCGGCCTTGGCGCGGGTGTCGGTTTCGAGGTTGGGGTCGGCCGGGACCAGCACGCCGGTGGAGCGCAGATAGACGCGGGTGTGCTGGTTGTCCAAGGTCGTCATAAAGAGCTGGGACGGCGGCAGGGTAATGCGGATGGACTGGCCGCCGTCGGTGTTCTGGATGTGGACGTCCTCCGGCTTCAGCTGGGAGAGGTCGATTCCGGCGATCGACTGGCCATGGACGACGAGCAGGATGCGGTCTCCGGCGAGCAGGTCAGGTAGCACCGCAGAAGACTTGGAGCCTTCGACGACGGTGTCGATCGAGTAGACGACGGTCTCCAACCGGTTGAGCCGCTGAATGCGCTGGACAACCGCCGGGACCGAAGTATCGAACGTGGTAGTGCGGCCAGTGATGGAGTTAGCGACGCGCGCTAGAATGCCGCTGGTGGCATGGCGCACGAAGACGGCAAGCGCGACCGCACCGAGAATGAGCGAGACCAGGATGACGAGGAGGTTTGCCGAGGAGCCACGGCCCGAGCTGTATTGGGTGGTCATGCTGGTTGGATGCTCCTCAAGCTTTCATTTCGGGGAGGCTGTACCCCCCATAGTGCCCGCACTCAAAACTGTTTTAAATCTTGTACTTACGCGCTGGTGCTCACTGCAAGAACCATAATAGCAAAGGGGTTACAACCAAATACTTCATAACACAGGAGTTATGGGCAGATTCGGGTCCGGAACCAAATTAACGAAGATTTGAATCCACTAATCAGATTAAAGTATAGCGGTTCGAACGAAACTCATAGACCAAGCGGATATCGTTGGACGGAAAGGAGTTAGGCGATCTGAGGGCTGGACAAGCGTTTTTTGGGCGGAAAACGCGAAAGATTAATCAATCAACTAATTTTGATAGACCACGGAGTTTTCGCCTAGCGATCAGAAATGTGCTCACTGAGCGGGATTTGCAGGCGAAGTGTTTGAGGGTGTCGCCCCGGCGATTACCTTCTGCTGAAGATTCATCTCGCGAATCTTCTGGTCGGCTCCCAGAAGCAGCAGTTTTTTCCCATCATCCTTAAATTTCGCAAAGCGAATGGTAGTGTCTGACTGAAAGCGCGAGACCTCATTACCATTCAGGTCATAGACCAAAGCTTCGTCGCGACGATTTTTTACGCAGAAGAGACCTGCCTGCCGGTCGACGCCTACAACATATCCGAATACCTGATGTGTCATGGCGCCGGTCTTCGCGGAAAACAAAAGCACGCGGTTGTCTGAAGTATCGACCAGGATGGTGTCCTGCACCTGGTCGAGACCGTAGACGCCACCGAAGGCAGGCGGGCGCGCCAGTACCACCGATTTCAGAGTCTCCCCTTTATCGATGGATACGACCTCGATAAGCAGCCCCGCATCCTTGTCCTTTAATGCAGCCACCTGATCTGTCAGTTCCGGCTTGCCCTTCAACTCCATTTTGCCGCCAGCTGAGGACGTCCCCCACACGAAGAGCAAGTTGTCGTCGGCGTAGTTCTTGGTGGAAGCAGGCTTCTCCTTGTCGAAGGTTCGGCTCCATTGCTCTTTGCCCGTTGCGAGGTCGCGCACTGTCAGCAGAGACTTTCCCTTTCCCAGATCTTTCCACTCCAGCAGGCGATTGGCGCGCATGAACATTGCGTCGCTCACGCTGTAGTCGACCTTCGTCATTGCGTTCTTGCTTAAGCTCGCTCGCACTACAGTGCGCTCCATCTTGTCATATTTAGGGAAGTCGATATAGAGGTTGCCGTCGGCGTGGAAGGTGACGCCGGTAAAGCCGCGCAGATGGTAGAGCCGCTCGCCGTTAGTCAGATCCCACACGGCTCCACGGCTTTTACCTGAGATTGCGAGATAACGCCCATCCGGTGACAGCGTGACTATTCTTGTGCTGCCAAGAGGGCTCAGAGGCAATACCTGATTCCCCGAAGGCTGAATCGGCTTCACGCCATCGTAGGTTGCTATGGCGATCGATCCGTCCTGCGCTTCCGTAGCAATGGAGCTTCCCCACATATCCAACGTGTGGATATGTGGCAGCTCCAGCCCCTTTTGCGTCGCAATATTCAAGAGGATAGTGTCGTTGTGTTCACCTCCCCGCCCCACCAGGAAGTCGCCCTTCGACACACTGTTCAACGTCGCCAGGTTCATGGCCACTTTACCCAAGCGCTTTCCATCGGGAAACGAGAACCATCCTGAGTCCTTCGGCGACATGACGCTCACCCCTACGATGGCCTGCTCTTCGAAAGCGAAGGCGCCGGAGACATAATGATCGAAATCGCCACCAAGCTTTATCGGCGTCCGGGTGCGCAGATCGAAAGCAAGTTTTCCAGTATCGACGCCGATGACAAGATAGTTTCCATCCTGAGAGATAGCGCTGAAGAAGGGATCATCGGCCAGCCCTACTTCGTGCCGCAGCGCCCATGTCCAGACGTTATACGTGGTCGCGGTGACGAAATTATTCTTCTGATAGATCGACTGACCGCTCTCTGTGTCGATCAGCGAAAGATTGAAGGGAACGATGCCGGACATGGAAGAAGGCTCTCCAGCTATGACGCACGCCAGCGTGCGTCCATCCGGAGACAGAGCCATTTGAATGCATTGGTCCTTCAGGACGATTTCGTGCGCGGAGACTAGTTTTTGCTGATCGACGCTCCACTCCTCGATATGAAGCTTGGGTGTGTAGAAGACGATCTTTGTCGAGTCGGGACTCCACTCCGCTGGCATTGCATCGTCTGCATCAAAGCGGAAGAGGAACTTAAGCGGGTCGTGTTGCAGAACGAAGATGGAACTCTCATCCTGTGCGAAGAGATACTTGCCATCCCGACTGAAACGCACCCTCTGCAAGTCCATCCGCAGTGGCTGCTGCAGAACCAGCGTCTTTTCTGCGATGGATTCTGTCGACGCCGCTGATCTCTGATTGGCAGTAACCGCATTCTGCCACTTGTGAAAGTCAGCAGTCTCGCTTGTCGTAGCCGCACCGCAGCCCTTTGGAAGCTCCGCGACGAGCTGCTTTAGTTGACGCAGACGTTTCTGTGTCGGCTTCGTCACGCCGAAGAAATCAGAGAGCGCGCTGCCAGTCTTTCCCTGTACGAAAAAGCTGCGGTCCCAGAACTCTGCGTAAGACTGAGGTTGATAACCTGCTACAGCCATCGCATAGACGGCGACTCTGTCTGCCTGGTTCTGATCTGGATCGGAGTCTGGATCGTCGTGGTGTTTCTTGTCATTGCGTTCCGCGTCCATCAGACGGCGAAACTTCTCGTACACGTCGGCCTTGTCGCCGATAGATGTCACACCCATCAACCGGCGCATCCCGTCCGAGATCTCGGCTGCAGATTGATGTGTCACAATGTGGCCTATCTCGTGGGCCAGCACGCCGGCGATTTCGTCTTCGCTGTGTGCGCTCGCGACCAGCTTTCGCGTGAGGTAGACACGCCCGCCTGCCAGGCTGAAGCCGTTAACTTCACGCGAATCGATGAGGGCAAATCGAAATCGAATCTTGGTCGGCGGGAGTGCGGCAAGTAAACGCGCACCGATCTTTTCGAGGTATGCGTTCTCTGCAGGGTCCTTGACGATTGTGTATTCGTTCTCGATGAGATCGGCCATCGCATCGCCGAGCCACACTTCCTGCTCTTCGCTGAATAGGTTGCCGGAGGCCCGCTTCACCCATGCTTCAGGTGCAGGACAAGCCGTCTGGGCAGGCAGAAGAGAGTTGCCGGTAGTCAGGAAAAGCAAGGGAATCAGAACAGGGGCCCGAAACTTAAATCGCATGAGCTGGAAATATAACATCGCTTCCGGCAACTTAATCCTAAAATGTTCTAAAGTCGGGGTGCCGTTAGCATCAGCGGGCTTTCCGGGTTTTGGGCGGTCGATTGAGCTTAGAAATGAGGTTAGGCGATGAGGACCTGTTGTTGTTTTCGGCTGAGGCTTTCGTACTATTGCTGTCCTGCGGTGGCGTGGGGCTGAGAGCGCAGGACTTCAAGAAAGATGTGATCTACGAGATTGTCACGGATCGTTTTGTGGATGGGGATCCGACGAATGACAACCCGTCGCAGAGTCTCGGTCTGTACGACAAGACGAAGACGAACTGGCACGCGTATTGGGGCGGGGATCTGGCGGGGATCCAATCGAAGCTGGATTACCTGAAGGGGATGGGGATTACGGCGATATGGATCTCGCCGCCTGTCGATAACGAGAACGTGAACACCTATGGCACGGCGAGTGTGCCGCAGGCGGGGTATCACGGCTACTGGGCGAGGGACTTTCAGCGGATCGAAGAACACTTCGGCAGCGGAAGCAATTCGTGGACCGCGTTCGACAGTATGGTGGCGGCGGCGCATGCGGACGGCATCAAGGTGATCGTGGACTTTGCGGCGAACCACTCGAGTCCGCAGGACAAGGGCGAGTACGGCTCGCTGTTCAACAAGGGAACGCTGATGGCCGCATACAACAACGATCCGAAGGGATACTTCCATCACAATCCCGGGATCACCGACTACGGAAATCGCTACCAGGTCCAGTACTTCAACCTCGATGGCCTCGCCGACCTGAACCAGGAGAATCCAGTGATCGATGGATATCTGAAGACGGCGCTGGTGCAGTTTCAGAGCCATCATGTGGATGGCTTTCGCCTCGATGCAGTAAAGCACGTCACCTGGGGTTGGGAGTATTCGATGGCGAATACGGTGTTCTCAAATGCGCCGAGTTTTCTCTTCGGCGAGTGGGACATGACGAACACTTCGGATGCGCTGTATCACGATGCGTATAAGTTCGCGAACAAGAGCGGGATCAATCTGCTCGACTTTCCGCTGAACACAGCGATACGCGATGTGTTCGCGAGCGACAAGCCGTTCTCCGAAATCGATGGAACGCTGTCGCAGGAGAATGGAAATTTTATTTGGCAGAACGACCTCGTGACGTTTGTCGATAGCCAGGATCTTTCGCGCCTGCTAAGCATGAACAATAACAACGACCGACTGAACGAGGCTCTGGCACTGCAACTGACGACGCGCGGAATCCCAGTGGTCTACTACGGCGACGAGCAGTATCTGCATAACGACACAGCGGGCGGCGGAGACCCGTACAACAGGCCGCAGATGACGACGTTCTCGCCGACCTCGACAGCCTACAAAGTAATTCAAGTCTCTCAGCGCATTACGGCAGACGAACGATGCCGTGGCATACGGCACCTCAGCGCAGCGGTGGATGAATAACGATGTCTATATCTACGAGCGCCAGTTCTACAACAACGTCGTGCTGGTCGCGATCAACAAAAACAACACGCTGTCGTGCACAATTTCAAATTTGAACACAGCGCTCCCCGCGGGAACTTACCCCGACTATCTCGGCGGAGTGCTGCACGGAGTCGGTCTAACAGTCGCCGCCGGAACCGGAGGAAATAACCCCGCTACCTCGTTTGTAGTCGGCCCGAACTCTGTCTCGGTGTGGCAGGTCGCTGGTGGAGTAACCGCCCCGTCAGTAGGATCGATCGGCCCAACGGTGGCGCAGCCCGGAGTCGTAGTGACAATCGCAGGCGATGGCTTCGGAACTGACGCAGGCAGCATTTCGATCGCTGGCACAGAAGCCGCGATCAAATCCTGGTCAAACACAGCGGTGAGTTTTGCAGTCCCACAGGTTGCAGCCGGAGTCACCCAAGCACAGCTACGCTCGAAGACCGGCGCCGCGGCAAACCCAATCCAGTTCACGGTGCTCGAAGCGAAACTGATTCCCGTCACCTTTACAGTGAACAACGCCTCGCCCACAAACCCCGGTGATTACATCTTCCTATCCGGCAACACCGTAGAGCTGGGCCAGTGGGGAACAACATTCGACACAGCAGTCGGCCCGCTGCTGAATCCCAACTACCCAAACTGGTTCCTCAATGTTTCCGTCCCGGCGGGCCAGACCATCCAGTTCAAATTCCTAAAGATCGCCGCAGACGGCACAGTGACGTGGGAGAACGGCGCGAACCATCAGTATGCTGTCCCGGCCAGCGGAGTCGGCACAGTGAATGTGACTTGGCAGAACTGACAGCTCAGCTCGTTGTAAAGCCGGAGTGCGGCGCGCGAAACAGACGGCGGTCACACAGCAAGGCGTGATCGCAAGCATGCATCTTTTCGCGTACCCTCAATTCGCTTTCGGTTACGGCGCTCGCCACGGTAGCGAAGCATTTGAGGCAGATTGAATCGAAGGAGCCGTCCCGATTGAGACGGTGGGGGAAAGAACGGGACGTGCTGGCCATCGTGCGGCCTCTTTTCCTGGTGAGGCTCAACCGTAGCCCCTCGCACGTGCTGCGTCTAGTGAAGGACATAAGAAATGGGGATTATCATGGTCTCGTCAACAAAAAGCCCTGTTTCGTGGGAGGGATCAATGAAACGGAGAACTCTGAGTGCTGGGTTGAGAACTTTCGCAGTTGTTGTCGCAGCGGCTCTTTCGTGGACGGCGCACGCACAAGACGCAAAAAACCCCTACCCGAAGATGGCGCCCGTCGAGCAATACATGATGGACCGCAACGCCGAGATAGCACTCGCTCGCAGCGCCGCTCCCGCATCCATCTCCGACGACGCCGAAATCATGGTCCTGGGCCGCCACGGCTACGAGGTCGCGGTCAAGGGCAAGAACGGTTTCGTCTGCATCGTCGACCGATCCTGGGCCACTCACCCTGACGACCCCCAGTTCTGGAATCCCAAGATGCGTGGCCCCACCTGCTTCAATCCCCCCGCCGCGCGCTACAACATCCCCATCGAGCTCAAGAAGGCCGAGCTCGTATTGAGCGGACACTCCCCCGCTCAGGTCGGCGAAGAGATCACCGCCGCCTTCGACAAGAAGGAGTTCCCCGCGCTCGAGCCCGGCGCCATGGCCTACATGATGTCCAAACAGGGATACCTCAACGACACCGACGGACACTGGCATCCTCACCTCATGTTCTTTCTTCCGCCTTCAGATCCTGCAACCTGGGGTGTCGGGTCGGCCGGAGCTCCCATCTTTGCCGACAAGGACACTCTCGATCGCTACACCTTGTTCTTCGTTCCCATCCCCAAGTGGTCAGACGGCACAGCTTACTCCATGTCTGATCACTAAGTCAGCCCTCTAAGTCAGCTCACTAAGTCGTCGCTCAGCCGGCATCCGCTCGCCCAGTACGCCCTGCGCTAGAATGCCCTCGGGCCCAGTTCCTCCACGCTGGAGGTCTTGCCATGGCCGCATCCGATTCCCGGACACAGATCGTGACCGCGTGCATTTCGCTCGTCGGAGTCCTCGCGGCAGCCGTCATCGCAAACTGGGGCCGTATCTCCGGCAGCGACACCGCGGCCAAAGCACCAACCCCAACCACCGTCACCGAAGGCGCTCCACGTCCGCCCGAGGTCGCCGGCCGCGCCGTATTTCCGCGACGAGCCGGCCCGGGCGGTCTTGCACCCGGCCAGTCCACGCAAGCTGTCGCCGGAGAAAACCAAGGAGCGAACGTAGGTGGCGCGGATACGGTCGAAATCGTCAGCGCCCTGCCGGCCCTCGGAACCGTTCTCAAACACGGCCAGCTTGCCGACTTCAACGTCACCATCCGCTACCGGCTCACCACGCCCCTGCCCAATCCCGCGCTCCAGGTTCAACTCCATCAATACGACCGCTCGCTCGCCTGCGCCGGCCCAAACCATATCCCCGAGGCCGAACACGTTCCCATGCTCCCGGGCGATCACACCGTCAGAGTCGCCCTTCCCTACATGGTCGGCATGGGCAAAGGCGATGTCCCCAAGGGATCAATCCGATTCGGCGCCATCATCTGGAGCGACCTCGCCAGCCGCCAACTCTTCAAGACCTTCGAACTCCCAGGCTACTGCTACGCCTTCGACTAGTCGGTGCTCCGATTTGAGGCCTAGCGGTGCGGTTAGATATGGGCCACCTCTCCATGTAATCTTGACGGCATGCCAAGTCGCTATGCTGTTGTCTTTCCTCCTCACCCAAGTCCGGGAATTAGCGGAGTTTTTGTCCCCGAGGAACACCTTGAGGAGATCAGCCAATTAGAAAAGAGCGGTAAAGCGCAACTTTGGACTGTTCGAGCAATTATCTCTGATCACGTCCCTTTGGCTGGGGATTTTGAGGATGCCATTAAACGACCACTGCACCACACGCTGATTCTCAATGAAAATCCTCTGACGATTTACGTGCATCAAGGAGGGATGAATGCGGTTTACTTCGATCTCAAGGGTGGAGAGGATAAACGACTCTCACAAATTGAGCTGAGAGTGGAAACGGATATGCCGGATAAAGCGATCACTCTGGCCTGGCAGCCATTTAGCAATCTACTTGACAGCATAGTTCGTATTTACAGTTTGCCGCTTATGATCAGCCGGCTGGAATTATTGAGCCCTACATCAGGAGAAGTCATTGCATATAACCTCCTTCTTCCAAATGCCGCCGGACTAAGCATGGGGCCGCTCGGCGGCATCATGATCGAACCTGCGTTTATAGCAGTCGACGCTATCTGGCGCGAAGCCATGATTTCGTCCAGCCCCTTTTATCGACTTCTGTGCGCGTATCGAATGGAGGATGGCGGCGACGAGCTTCGCAGAGTAATGCGATCCATAATCAAAAAGCGAAGTTTGGATATTAAGATCCCGGCTGAACTCGAGGTCGACAAGGAAGTGCTCTTAGGATTCGGCATGGCGCAAGAAGATGTAAAAGGCCTTCGAACCGTCAAAGACCTCTTCGATCATTTTCGAAACCTGCGCAATGCGATTGCGCATTTCTTAATAAGCGCAGGAGTTGGTTCCTCCGAAAAGGTGCATGCTCCCATATCCGATGGGCTTCTAATTCGCAGCTATTCTGTGGCGGCAAGCGCAGTTCTGCATCACGTCCATATCAAAATCGAAGGTTTGCGTGTTTTTTTCAACGCCAATCATCTTGGTGGGACCATGGGGGGTACTATCCTCCCGATGGTAGAAAAAAAACTTGATTTTCAAGTCAGGGACCCTAGCCTAAGAAGGCGGCAATGAACATGAAATTCCACCCAAAAAAATGCGCTCGAATTGGGATTCGGATTCGGTGGTTGCGGTGAGGCGGGAGGTGATTTGGTAGCTGGCGACGATGAAGTCGCGGAAGATGTGGAGACACTCACCCTTCGCGATCTGCGACCGCTAAAGGGTGGGTGAGTGGTGGTCTTAGTGGGCCTAGAGGGACAGAACGGGCCGAACTCGTCCACATAGTAGAGGAATGGTTTATGGCCGTTTAATTCGAAACGATCGAACCTACGGCTCAGCAACTACGGTGTATCCGTTAGTTGTGCTTTAAGCGGTCACTTAGATAGGCCGCCAACTGGCTAACGTCGAAATGGCCGTTTTCCCATGCGGTATCGGCAGCTCGAAGCGCTTCGTAGTACGGCTGGCGATTTTCGCGTATACGCTCTGGAACAATCTTGCCGCCCGGCAACAGACGACCCTGTCGCATACACAGCATGTAGTAGCATGCCGCGCGAGCTGTTCTTCCATTGCCTTCGACAAAAGGGTGAATCCAATTCATTCGCCAAAGGACATATACCGGTAGGTAAGTCGGATGGTCAATGATGGTCCAGTTCTCGTGAATCATCGAGAAGAAGCGATCCATCAGCTCAGGAACTTCACGGTAGTGCGGTGGAACATGGTTCCCCACGTAAATGGGTTCTGCACGAAACCGTCCTCCAAACTGAGCAATGTTCGCCACCGCTGCCGCATTCAGCGACCAAAGCATGTACTTGTCGAAGGACTCGATGCCTTTTGAAAGACCGATCTCCACGCAGTTCAGTAGCAGGTCATACTGACGCAGCAGGTTCTTCTCTTGCACACTTTCAAACAAGACTGGGTCGTCAGCTTTGCGAACGGACATGCTTTACGCGCGTAGGCGCATGCTCTCTGAAGCGCGCACGACGCTGTCACGCGTGATCTCAAGCGAATGTGGAGCGTTTCCAAACGCAAAACTAATGCGTTGTTCGCGCAGCTGTTCGTCTGTTACCAGGACATCGCGGGTTTCATCTAGTAGACGCACCAAGTGAGCATCAGCCGTCGCTACTTTAAGAATTGCTTTCGATCTGCCATAACCACTCCCGTCGACTGTGCCCGTCAACTATTAGTCTACTCGCGAAATGCTACCACCGTACGTTGTGGATGTTATGGGGACAACATAAGTTACGGTCAACTGGTTGAGCGGTGCTAATCTTCGCTCCGCCAACCTTCAAAGATTTCGCCGGAATTGAGACTCGGACGCGGTGGTGGCGTTTTGGACCGAGTGGTTCTGGTACCTGGTGGCGATGAAGTCGCGGAAGAGTGGAAGACACCCACCCTTCGCGATCTCCGACCGCTGAAGGATGGGTGACATGTGGTCTTAGTGGGAGTAGAGAGACAGAACTGACACTGCGATGAAGGAATGCATGAACACCGTGGGGTGGATGTCGTCCCAGAACATGTAGTGGACCGGGTCAGCGCATACGCTGAAGGTGGTCTCGCTCGTGGGGACGACGCAGGGGTCGGTGACGTCGGTGAAGCCAAAGTGACTGGCTTCGGTTTCGACGGACTTGAACAGATCGAACGAATTCAGAAACGTGATGTGAATTGCTGGATCGAGCATGTCGACTTGGAAAGCCTCGCGCAACCGCCTGTTGACGTCGAGAGATGCGGCGGTGTTGAAGGCCGCGTTGGCACGACCTTCAGGAGCGGTGCCGAGATCGAACAGTTCAGGGATCAGGAAGTTTCGGGCGCCTGCACGGCGCAGCAAAATCTCGGCTGCCTCAAGGCCGTTCGCGACTCGAAAGGCCACTTGGTCAGGCGTGCCTCCGGTGGCGCCGAGGATGTCGTTGCCTCCGCCTTCAAGAACAAAGAGGGCGTTGGGGTCGGCTTCACCGTGGTGTTGGTTGAGGTACTCGACCACCTGATGGAAGACGCTGGGGATGACAACATCGCCGCTAAGCGGCTGGTCGCCTGCGACGTAGGCACCGCCCCAGGCGTAGTCAGTTCCACCGGCAAGAGACGGAGTCAGTTTCAGCCCCAACGATCCGGCAACATGTTCGTCCCAGAGACGTCCGTTGGAGAAGCGGCCGTTGTAGTAGGGAGGGCCGGGATAGGTTCCGCCGTCAGCGAGGAAGAGGTTGCCGACGTCGCAGTAACTGTCGCCGAAGACATACAGTGCGCTGAAGTTCGGGTAGGTCGCCTGCGCTGCTACAGGCGAGAGGATGACGCAGATGAGGACGGTTCCAAGCAAGAGAGCTTGTCGGATAGACATCATGGTGCTCCTTTTCTAAGTGGATTCCATGGCCCGTGGCCGAATTGCCAGAGAGATACGCCTCGCGCATTTCGCTCCGCCGACTTCAAAAGCGCGAAGACGAAAGCCCGAAGATAAAAGCCCGAAGATAAAAGCTAGAGGATTGTAGGAGAACGATACAGACTTTGCACGTAAATCTTCCGTGACGTGAGGTTAGAAGCAGCACCCGGCCACACCTCACCATTCCCAAAACGGGAATCACTCAAAATAAATCCGGAATCCGTGGCGTGTTTTTTAAGACCGGAAACGCACCAGCCAACTCACCACAAACCACCACGATCCCACCACAAATTCACCACAAAAAAACCACGTTTTACCACCCGATTTTTCAAAAACCCCCTGCAAAAACGCAAAAACCACCCTCAAAGAAAAAACCGCGTTATTTCTTCGCGATATGAGCGTTTTCCGCTACAAATGCTGGGGTTAGGCTGAGGTGATTTTGGTAGCTGGCAGCAATGAAGTCGCGGAAGATCGGGTGCGGCTCCAGCGGCTTGGACTTGAACTCCGGATGGAACTGGCATCCCAGAAAGAACGGATGTGTCGGTATTTCAACGATTTCCACGTAAGTAGAGTCCGGCGTAGTCCCCGTAATCCGCAACCCCCCGCCAGTCAGAACCGCCTCATACTCACGATTAAACTCATACCGATGACGATGACGCTCCGAGATCTCAGTCTTCCCATAAGCATGTGCCGCAAGGGAATCCGGTTCAAGCACACAGTCCCACGCCCCGAGACGCATCGTCCCGCCCATCTCTTCAACACCCGTCAACTCCCGTAGTTTGTATATGATACGGTAAGGAGTCGCAGGGTCAAACTCACCCGAGTTGGCATCCTTGAGCCCGCAAACATTGCGCGCATACTCGACGCAAGCCACCTGCATGCCAAGACAAATACCGAAGAACGGAGTACCGGTTTCCCGCGCATAACGAATGGCGTTAATCATCCCCTCAATGCCGCGTTTCCCGAATCCACCAGGCACCAAAATGCCGTCGAAACCCTCAAGTTGCGCTGCATAATCAGGTACTTCCAGGCCTTCCGCCTCAAGCCACGTGACCCGCAGTTTCAAATTATGCGCAAGCGCACCGTGAACAAGAGCTTCCTTAAGAGATTTATAGGAGTCCTCATACTCAACATACTTACCAACAATAGCGATAGAGACTTCGTCCTTAGGGTTGTAGGCGCGATGAACGATGTCCTGCCAGCGCGAAAGATCAGGCGCCTTGGCGTCGATGCGCAAGTACTTGAGAGCAAGAGCGTCTACACCCTCTGCGGCGAAGGTGAGGGGAACCTCGTAAATACTGGCGACGTCGCGCGCGGCAATGACGGCGGACTCTTCGACGTTGCAGAAAAGAGCAATTTTGTTGCGCATCTCGCGAGGAACAGCGCGGTCAGAGCGGCAGAGAAGAATGTCAGGCTGGATACCGATGGAGAGCATCTCTTTAACAGAGTGCTGTGTAGGCTTAGTCTTCAATTCCTGCGCAGCAGCGATCCATGGAATGAGAGTGACGTGCACGAAGCAGGTATTATCCCGGCCCAGATCTTGTCTCATCTGTCGTATCGCTTCAAGGAACGGCAATGATTCGATATCACCTACCGTCCCGCCGATCTCAACGATGGCCACTTCGCAGTCGGCGGCGACTTTGCGCATGGCGTTCTTGATCTCGTTGGTAACGTGGGGGATGACCTGAACGGTCTTGCCGAGATAGTCGCCGCGTCTTTCCTTGGTAATTATTTGTTCATAGATACGCCCAGTGGTGAGATTGTTGTCGCGGGTGAGGCGGGCGTGGGTGAAGCGCTCGTAGTGGCCGAGGTCGAGGTCGGTCTCGGCGCCGTCGTCGGTGACGAAGACTTCGCCGTGCTGGAAGGGGGACATGGTGCCGGGATCGACGTTGAGGTAGGGGTCAAACTTCATCAGATTGACCTTGATACCGCGGGCTTCGAGGAGGCAGCCGATAGAGGCTGCGGCAAGACCTTTGCCGAGCGAAGACACGACTCCGCCAGTTACGAAGATGTACTTTGCAGACATGTCCGCGACCTCTTTAAATGAATTTTGGATTTGTGCGTGGTGTGCACGATTAAGTATCGCAGGGTCGGGCGGCGGAAGCAACGTTGACTTTTTGGGTGCGGATCAGGATGAAGATGCGGCAGCGTGGACGATGTCGGCTGGTTCGAGGATGGGTTTGGGGAAGCCATTTCGAGCGACGTTCAGCATGGCGCGGCCGACTTCTTCGGTTGTTGTGATGTGGCGCGGAAACGCGGCCTTTACGAGCGGAAAGATGGGGTTGAGGACGTTGTAGATGAACTGGTAGAGCTTTGTTTTGGATCGGATGCCGTGGAGGGGCTGGATGAATCCGGGGCGAAACATGTAGGCGGCGCGGAAGGGGAGTTTCAGGATGTCGTTTTCGGTGCGGCCTTTGACGCGGGCCCACATGGTGCGGCCGCTTGCGGTGGAGTCGGTTCCGGCGCCCGACACATAGACGAAGGTCATCTGGGGGTTGAGGCGGGCGAGGGTGGAGGCTGCGGCAAGAGTGAGGTCGTGGGTGAGGCGGGTGTATCGGTCCTCCGACATGCCGGCGGAGGAGACGCCGAGACAGAAGAAGCAGGAGTCGAAGCCGATGAGCTGGGATTCGATTGCGGAGTAGTCGAAGAAGTTGGAGTGGATGAGTTCGCGGAGCTTGGGGTTCTCCTGGTTGCTCGGTGTGCGGACGATGGAGAGGACTTGTTGGACGGAGGGGTCGAGAAGGCACTCGCGAACGACTCCCTGGCCGACCATTCCGGTTGCTCCGAAGAGGATGACGTTCATGGGTTCATGCTACAGCGAGGATCCTCGTGTCGCGCGATTGATAGAAGGGGGCTGGTTTGCTAGATTCGACGCTATGCCGGAGTCTGCCCTGGAGCACGTGCGCCGATCGCTCGAGTTACTGTACCGGACGGACTCAGGAAGGATTCTGGCGACACTGACCCGCCTGCTCGGTGATCTCGATCTCGCGGAGGATGCGATGCAGGAGGCCTTTGCCGCTGCATTGAGCCTTTGGCAGAAGACTGGCATCCCAGAAAATCCGCGGCCCTGGCTGATCTCCACCGCACGATTCAAAGCTATTGACACGCTGCGGCGGCGAACGCGCTTCGATGCCTCGGTACCGGACCTCGTGCTGCATCTCGACGCGCAATCTGCGGAGAAATCTCAGGATGAGGAAGAGGTTGAGGATGATCGGCTGCGCTTGATTTTTACCTGCTGTCATCCATCTCTACCGCCGGAAGCGCACGTTGCGCTCACCTTGCGTGAGGTGTGCGGGCTGACGACCGAGGAGATTGCCCGGGCATTTCTCGTTACGCCAGCGACGCTTGCCCAGCGTATTGTGCGCGCAAAGGCAAAGATTCGAGATACGCCAATTCGGTACGAAGTGCCGTCGTCGCAGGAGCTGCCAGAGCGACTGGGCGCGGTACTTCAGGTCATCTATCTCGTCTTTAACGAAGGCTATTCGGCTGCGGCGGGAGCGGAGGTAACGCGGGCCGAACTAACCGCCGAGGCGATTCGACTAGGCCGGTTAGTGACCGAACTTTTGCCAGAGCCGGAGGTACTTGGGCTGCTCTCTCTGATGTTGCTTCAGGAATCCCGTCGCGCTGCGAGAACATCGCCGACCGGAGAGCTGATTTTGCTGGAGAATCAGGACCGCTCGCTCTGGAACCGTAAGCAGATCGCGGAGGGAGTGGCATTGCTGGAGAAGGCTCTGAAGTCTCGCCGCTTCGGCTCTTACACCCTGCAGGCTGCGATTGCGGCCGTTCATGCGGAGGCGGAATCGGTCGCTGCGACTGACTGGGGGCAGATTGTTGCGCTCTACGACCGATTGCTGACGAATTCAGCCTTCGCCGGTCGTACGTCTCAATCGTGCCGTGGGCATTGCAATGCGCGATGGTCCAGAGGCCGGTCTGACGCAGATTGACGAGGTGTTGGAACAGGGCGAATTGGCAAATTACTACCTGGCGCATTCAGTCCGCGCGGATATGTACCGCAGGCTCGGCAGGACCGCTGAGGCCCGGGCGTCTTATGAGAGAGCTCTGGCCCTGACCCAGCAGCAACCAGAGCGGCAATTCCTGCAAGAGCGGATTAGGCAGCTGAAATAAAAAACGGAAGTATCTACTTTACGCAACGGGCTTCTTCCTAGTAATCCATCGAAAAATCGCTCGCACGACGAGCCAAGCCACCGCTACCAACAATAGACTTCCGAAAAATGATCCAAGCCATCTTGCAGGTTCGGTAATGAGCCCCACATGGTTCTGGGTGGTCGTGCTAGTGGTTAATATCAAGGTCACGACTAAAACCCCGATCCACTCTGCTCCAGTGAATCCACCATTGAATATGCGCTCGCTTCGTTGCTTCGGGGTTGCGGGCTGATCTTTCATGCCGCCATGCTACTTCTCTTTGGGCCATCCGTCAGCAGGTTCTTCTTCGCCAGGGATTTCCTCACTGCATCCTTCAAGTCCGTTCGTTCAAATCGGAAAATTCGCCAAATGTACCATTAGTTGCGCATTGCGTGAAGTCCATACCTCCGTATAAAAAAATCTAGCACGCTTTGTCGAATTCCAGTCTGGCCGTTCGACTATGTAGTGAAGACGGGCAACCGGGCCGCCCGAAGATCAAACCAGGATAAGAGGAGAAATCATGCCGCAATATTTGCTTGCGAATTACCTTCCCGACAACTTCGACCCGTCCACCATGACCGAAGCGACGGTACGCGCTATCAATGATCTCAACGACGAGTTGGAAGCTGCTGGCGCCAGGCTGATGGCTTGCGGCCTCAGCCCGGCTAGTCAGGCGAAGTCGGTGCGGGGGCAGCCCAATGGCAAGCCGCTGATCACCGACGGCCCGTATCTGGAAGCCAAGGAGCACATTGGCGGTTTTTGGATACTGGAAGCCGCCGACATGGACGAGGCGCTGGTGTGGGCTCGCAAGGCTGCCTTCGACCCCGGGTCAAGGGGCGAGGTGCGCGAGATCCCATACAGCAGCCTAGCGGGTGGTACACCTCACCCATCGCGGGTGAAGCCGTAAACACCCCCTCCGGCGAAACCGGCTGTTACGAAGCAGCATTTGAGTTCACAGGTAGCCAACAAATAGCTAAACCGGAAAACAAGCCACCAACCATCGCTCAACCCAAAGGAGATTCCCCAATGCGATTCATGGTCATCGTCAAAGCATCCCCAGAGTCAGAAAAAGAAGGCTTCCGCCCCGATCCACAGCTCCTGGCCGACATGGGCAAATTCAACGAAGAGCTCATCAAGGCCGGCGTCGTGCTCGCCATGGATGGCCTCCATCCCAGCTCCAAAGGCGCACGCGTCAAATTCTCCGGCAATTCCATTACCGTCGTCGACGGCCCCTTCACCGAGGCCAAGGAACTCGTCGCCGGCTTCTGGCTCTGGCAGGTCAAGTCCCTCGAAGAGGCTATCGAGTGGGTTAAGCGTGCCCCCTTCGGCAACCGGAACGGCCAAGGCGTAGTCGAAATCCGCCAGATCTTTGAGATGGAAGACTTCGCACCCATCCTGACCGAAGAACAGATTCAGTACAAAATAGCGAAACGGGCTGAGCTGCCAAATCAGACCGCCAACAAATAGCCGCACTTGCATCCAGGGATTGAGGGTTAGTGTGATCGGTAGCAGCAAGTGTCTGCTACCGATCCACATCGGTGACCCACAGGCTCCTCTGACGAGGCAAAAAAAGGCAGCTGTCGATTTTCCGTTTCCCGAACGACTACCTGATAACAGAATGACGAGCTACGGCTCTCTGAGTCGCAGGAATCAAGGAGAAGAACAATGAAATATGTTTGTCTGGGATACTACGATAAAGACAAATTTGATGGCATGGCTGAGGGCGAGCGAAACGTCATGTTCGACAAATGCTTTGAATACGACGACCATCTTCGAGCCAACGGGCACTACGTTGGTGGAGAAGCTCTTCAGTCTCAGGAAACTGCCCTGACCCTGTATTGGAAAAACGGCAAAGTGGCAACAACCGACGGTCCCTATGCGGAGACCAAAGAACAACTCGGTGGCATTCTCGTCCTCGAAGCGCGGGACATGAATCATGCTTTACAGCTCATGGCGCAGCATCCCGCGATGACGTATGGCAACATTTTTGAGATTCGGCCAGCGGGGGACTTGAACGAAATCATGAAAGCAAGTGAGCAATGACGGCGAAAAATACGCCGCATTGAGGACGGCCAGCTGGCTTGACCTGGGTTTGTATGCAGGCAGGGGAAACCACCTAAACGGAGGTTCGATATGTCATTCTTTCGCGATTTGAAAATTGCCATGCGTTCCCTGGCGCGGGTTCCTGCGCTGTGGATTACAGTCGCCCTTACGCTGGCATTGGGTATCGGAGCCAATGCCGCAATCTTCAGCGTGGTGCGCGCCGTGCTGCTGCGTCCGCTGGCAAATCGCGACGAAGATCGGTTGCTTTATCTGCGCCAGAGCGCGCCCGGGATCGGCCAGGACAACGCAACGTTCTCGGTCCCCGAGATTCAGGACATCGGCAGCGGGCTGAAGTCCATCACGGAACTGGGCACATTTTCAGAGATAGATTTTACGATCGTGGGTCTGGGCACGCCGCGCGAGATTCCAGCGGGCGTGGTGGATGGGCACTACTTCGAGGTGATGGGCCTGCGCCCGGTGCTTGGACGCCTGCTGACTCCGGCGGATGACGGTCAGAGTGCCGCCGGAGCTGTGGTGCTGACCTATCACTTCTGGAAGACTTCGCTGCACTCTGATCCCAGCGTGATTGGAAAGACGGTGCGGCTGGAGGGGCCCACCGGCGCGCGCACTGCGACCGTGGTTGGTGTTCTGGAACCGTCCGTTCCTTATCCGGTGGCGACGGAGATCATCGCCAATCTCGTCACCAGCCCGCATCATCTCTCCGCCACGATGGTGACGGGACGCGAACACCGTATGACGGAGGTCTTTGGGCGGCTGGCTCCCGGCGCGAGTGTTGACAAGGCGCGGGCTGAGCTGCGCAGCGTGTACGGCGCCATGGTAGCAGCACACCCAGAGGTGTATAAGCCGGACGACCACTTCCAAATCGACGTAACGCGCATGCACGAGCAGATCAACTCGCGCGCCAATGCGATCCTGTGGATACTGTTCGCGGCTTCGGGCCTGCTCTTCGTGATTGCGAGCTCGAACGTTGCCAACCTCGTGCTGGCACGAACGGTGCGCCGCGAACCGGAGCTGGCGATTCGCTCGGCGCTGGGCGCAAGCACCGCTGTGCTGCGCCGTTCTCTGTTGGCTGAGAGCCTCGTGCTATGCGGCAGTGGGGCGCTGGCGGCAGTGGCCCTGGCTATACCGATGGTGGCCGTGCTGGGTCGTTATGCATCACGCTTCTCCGTGCGCGCCAACGACCTCACGCTCGATTTCAGTATGGTGTGGTTTGGGATTGGGCTGGCGTTGATCGCGGCCGTATTCCTGGCATTCATTCCGCGGCTTCCCTCGGCAAACGCGCCGCAGGGCGGGCTTACCGGCCGGGGAACACGTGTGGCCGGAGGGAGCAGCCGCCGTCTCCGCATCTTTGCTGTTACGCAGATCGCAGCCTCCTTCCTGCTGCTTGCCGGAGCGTGTGTGCTGATGAAGACTCTGTTTGTGCTGGAGCAGACGCGGCCGCCGTTCGATTCGGCGAACGTTCTTTCGGTGAATATTCCGTTGATGTCGTACGGGAAGTCACCTCAGCAGGTGGATGAGTTCTATCGCGAGGTGCAACGCCGCGTCAGCGCGCTGCCCGGCGTGGAGCACGTGTCTTCGGGTTTCGGCACTCCCTGGCGTGACGATCGGGGTTTGAGTATCAGCTTTCAGTTTGCCGCGCAAGGCGCCAAACGTGCGGACGGTCAGGATTTTCGGGCCAAGTTCCGCGTGATATCGCCCGGATTCTTCGACACGTTCGGTGTGCCGTTTCAGGAGGGCCGCGACTTCAACGACGCCGACAAGGACGGTTCCGAACGCGTGGTCATCATCAGCCAAAGCCTTGCCAAGATGCTCTACCCTGGGCAGGACGCGGTCAACCGTAAATTGTGGTGGACCGACGGCGTAATAAAGTTTGTCGGCATCAGCCCGGAGCCAAGACGAATCATTGCCGTGGTACCCGATTTCGACGACGAAAATATCATCCCGTCACCGGCTATGACCATCTATGAGCCGATCGAACAAGAGCAAGGATGGACCGGCCGCCTGTTCGTCCGCGCACATCAGGATGCTTACGCACTGGTCCCGGCTATCTCACGAACTGTTCGTGAGCTGTCAGCAGACCAGCCCGTGGAAAAGGCCAGCACGCTGGGAGACGTTCGCGCGGAGGTGCTGACACCGGACCGACTGAACGCGATTGTGTTTGGCGGATTCGCAGCCGTGGCCTTGTTGATCTCCGTTGTGGGCGTGGCGGGCGTTCTTGCGTTCTCTGTGAGCTGGCGTACGCGCGAGTTCGGAATCCGCATGGCCCTGGGCGCTCTGCCGCGCAACATTCTCACCATTGTTCTGGTAGAGGGCGTGGCGATGGCCGGCATCGGGGTGGGCACGGGCGTGGTGATGGGCTTTGCGCTCTCACGCGTAATTGCAAAATACGTAGCGGATATCCATCAGCCCGGCACGCTTGCGTTTGTTGCCTCGGCTGTGGTCATTCTGGGCGCGGCCGTGCTCGCTTCAGCCGTGCCTGCGGCGCGTGCTGCAAGAGTGAACGCGGTGGAAGCGCTACGTTCCGAGTAGCTCGCATTTCGAGAGCGTCGCCTGTGCCGATGATCAACGATTTTATTGATGCGCCTATGCCTTGATTCCGATGATGAGCTTGAGTTACGAGTCGATTGCCCAGCGCCCGCTATTTTGGCAGGTGTGCGAGAAAGAAATCGGCCATGATGTGGTTGGCTTCAATCGACTCGGGGAGTTCGGGGTGGTACCAGAAGGCATGGGGAAGCGCGTCGAAAACGACGAGGCGCGCGTCGACGCCGGCACGGAGATAGGCGCGGTGGAGATTTGTCGTACCGCTTAGAAGTGCGTCGCGGCCACTGGTAATGAAAAGCGCTGGGGGCAAGCCGCGAAGGTCAGCGTAGATCGGCGAGAGTACGGGATCTTTGGGATCGGCGGAGCCGACGTAATACGCATCGTGGATGCTTCCATCTGGCAGATCAAGATGACCAGCCAGTCCACGCAGGGTGTAGATCGAGTAGGAATCGCCCATGTGGGCGAAGCTGTCGAGCGTGCTGAAGATACCGAGTGCGGCAGGCATGGGCAGAGAGAGCTGCTTCAATCTGACTGCAAGTTCGGCTGTGAGTGCAGCCCCGGCAGAGGTGCCGTAGACGATGATGTGGTCGGGCTTGTACGTTTTGAGTAGCTCTTTGTAGACGGCGACCGCGTCGTCTACTGCAGCGGGGTAGGGATTCTCGGGAGCGAGTCGATAGAGAACGGCGACGACTTTGATTCCGGTATAGCCGGCGATGGGAATCGACTCAGCGTACGAGCCGGAGTCGGCGTTGAAGCCACCGCCATGCAGATTCATGAGGACCCTGTCGCGATTGCGAGCGGGCATGTTGTCAGGAGTGACGACGAGGACCGGAACGCCAGCGAGTTTGGTGTTCTCGGTTTTGTTCGGACAGAGCTTGCTCCACTGCGCATTGGAGCGGGCTGCCCATTCGTCCATGTGGCTGCGACGCGTGGCGAGTGACTCGGGAGGGTCCACGTCGGGGACGCTCGGGCTGATGAACTTCTGGGCCTGAGGGCTCAGGTCTTGGGGTACTGGTACAACGCGTGTGACGTAGGCCGTTCCATTCGCATCGATGTAGCTGGTGTCGTGAGTTGGCGCTTCGGTAGCGGAGGTGGGTTGCCGGGCTGGCGTTTGCGCGATGATGACCAAAGAAGTGAATAAGGTTGCGAAGGTGACGGTGCGGGCGATGTTGCGCAGAAGGGACAGCATGGCGGCTTGCCTCCGATGATGACGCGGCCACATGGCGCGGCCGAACCCAAGATAGCAGACTGGATTTTCGGGACACGGAGCTTGATGCGATTGGCGTTATGCTTTGTGAGGAGGGTGAACAAGATCGTATGACGGTGCGGGTGGTGGACAGGGTTTGGGTTGGGCTTCAGGCTCGGATGCTGCGTGGGCTGGATGGGCTAAGGTTGGGAGGCAAGGACGGGGCACCGCATCTTGCGACGGGAGAGCGTGGTGAGAGGGAGGCGCTGTTTCATTTGCGAAGAACGGGCTACACGATCGTGGCGCGGCGGTGGCAGAGTGCAAAGCTAAGGGGCGATGTCGACCTGATTGGGTGGGATGGGGCGTGTCTCTGTTTTGTCGAGGTGAAGACGCGGAGCGGGCGGGGTGGGATGACGGCGGAGTCGGCTGTGGATGGGGAGAAGCAGGATATGCTGCGGCGGATGGCGCGGGCTTATTTGAAGGGGTTTCCGGAGAAGTTGAGGGCCGATGTGCCGGTGCGGTTCGATGTGGTGTCGGTATACTTGCTGCCAACCGGAGTTGAGTTCGATTTGTATCGAGGGGCGTTTGGATGGTGAGATACGCGGAAGGTACGGAGGTCGCAACGCTGGATCCGGCGGAGTTGAGCGAACGGCTGTCGGCGGTGCTGCGAAACGCGATGCCGTGGCTGGTGACGATCTCCGAGGCTGAGGCAAGCGTGCCGGAGTGTGAGGGGAAGTGGAGCGGCAAGCAGGTGATCGGGCACCTGATCGATTCGGCGGTGAACAACCTGGGACGGATTGTGCGGATGCAGATTGAGGCTGACCAGAGTCTGCCAGGATATGAGCAAATGGCGTGGGTGAAGCTTCAGCACTACGCGGAGCGTGAGTGGGCGCAGGTGCTGGCGCTATGGTTTGCGCTGAATGAGCATTTGGCGTGGACGATCGCGCGTGTGGAGAAGACGAAGCTGGCGAACGGAGGAGTTGTTTCGGGAGAGCCGGTGACGCTGGGATTTTTGATAGAAGATTATGTTGCGCATATGGAGCACCATCTGCGCGCGATGCGATTGTGGCTGGGGATTACGGGCGCGAGCTCGAATACGTAGCAGGGCCATCGGGGTTGGATAAGCCACGCATACTGCTTTTGCAACCGAAGTGATCAGGGTCGGTGTCTAATAGATTTGGCCGATAGAGAGCCAGAACGACGAGGATGAAGAACCATGACGTTGATGAATGCACCGGAGTACGATAGCCGCCGCGATGTGCGTAACCGGAATCTGCTGATTGCCGCAGGTGTGTTTGTGGTGCTGGCGATCGTGATTGGGATGGGCGGTTTCGTACTGGGTCATGGATGGTTCTTCTCGAACCTGCCTGCGGAGCATAAGGTGGGCAGCTTCTTCACCGCGCTCGAGGCGAAGGATTACGGCAAGGCGTTCGCGATTTATACGAACGATCCGGATTGGCAGCAGCATCCGGAGAAGCACGCGGATTATCCGCTGCAGCGGTTTACCGAGGACTGGACGACCGCGAGCCCGGTGGGTGGCCCGATCATGTCGCATCACGTGGACATCTCGAAGACGGATGGGTCGGGGATGTTTGGGAGCGGCATTATTGTTGCGGTGCGCGTGAATGGCGATAAGAAGCTTTTTATGTGGTATCAGCGAAGCGATGGAACGCTGACGGAGCCGGCTCCGCATATCCTGCAGTACGACTAGCCGGCCCCTGTTCCGGCTGGAATCGGTTGCGATTAAGCTGGTGTCAGCAGATGCTCCTCTGCGATAGCGGCTGTTCCTGACTTACCCTGAAAGTCGAGAACGACGCGCGCCACAACGTCGCCCTTGTGGAGCCGCGTGAAGATATCGTTGATGGCGGATAGGGGTTGAAGCTCAATATCAGCCTTGACCTTGCCATTCACCGCGAAGGCGAGGGCTTCGGCCATGTCCTCGCGATTTCCTACGAACGACCCACGAATGGTGATGCAATTTGCGACGACGTCGAAGAGCGGTACGGGGAACTCTCCTGGCGGGAGGCCGACGAGGACGCAAGTGCCGTGCTTCCGCGTCATGCCGATGCCCTGCTTGAACGCGATGAGTGAGGGTGCAGTGATGAGGACGCCATGCGCTCCGCCGTTCGTAGCTTTCTGGACTGCGGCGGCGGGGTCTCCGTTTTTCGCGTTGATGACGAAATCGGCGCCGAGGGCTTTGGCGTGGGCAAGTTTGCGGTCGTCAATATCAACCGCGCAGACCGTCAGGCCCATGGCCTTGGCGTATTGCACGGCGAGATGGCCGAGTCCGCCGCATCCCGAGATTACGACGCATTGACCTGGCCTGGCCGATGTCTGCTTGAGACCTTTGTAGGTAGTGATACCTGCGCAGATCAGCGGTGCGGCTTCGGTGGGGGACAGACCTTTCGGGATGTGTGCGACGTAGTTCGGGTCGGCGAGAATGTATTCGGCGAAGCCGCCGTTTCTTGTATAGCCGCCAAACTGCGCATCGGGACAGATGGTCTCCCATGCGGTGAGGCAGTATTCGCAGTGACCGCATGCGGAGTAAAGCCACGGGACGCCGACGCGATCCCCTTCCTTCACGATGGTTACGCCACTACCGACCTCGGTGACGATGCCGATGGCTTCGTGGCCAGGAATGAAAGGCAGGGTGGGCTTGAGAGGCCAGTCGCCGGCAGCAGCGTGCAGATCGGTATGGCAGACGCCGCAAGCTTCGGTTTTGACGAGGATTTGTCCGACGCCGGCGGTGGGAATGTCCCACTCACGCAGCACTAAGGGTTGCCCGAACTGTTCGACAACGGCTGCATGCATCTTGGGACGGGAGGATGTGTTGCCATTTGAATTTGTCATAAGCTTTCCTTTACTTCATCTGGGCGGTGGCTTTGGAGGCGCCAAGGTTAGTGGCCGCATTGCATCGACACTTCACCTGAGTGTGTGCCGATGGACGGAAGAAAGCTGTCTTGTATTGGTCTATATCGCCAGATGGGAGTCAGTGCCAAATCAGCGCGGGCGAGGCTTCTTCGTTATTGCGAGAGTTCGGAGAGTTCCGGGTAGAGGAGGCGAGGCTGGCCCATCCAGAAGCGATTGCTTCTGCGGGTGAGGTGTCCGGGAGCGTGGCCGCGAAGGCGGGATTGGGCTTCGTGAAAGGGGCCGACGTAGCGCAGGAGTCCGGGAGTGTAAGAGTAGAGCAAAGGGAGCCATTGCGCGGCGCGTCGCACGGCTTGCTCTTCCGGCGCTCCGAATGGGAGCGCAAAGGCAGAGCGCAGGCGCGGCGGCATCCAAAGGGCGGTCAGTGCACGGTACCAGTATGGGGGACGAAGCCTGGTTCCAACACCTGAGAGAACGCCGTGGCCGAGCGCGCGTGCTTCATCGTCGACGGCCAGCGATGGCGATTCGATCATCTCTGCGATGTAGTGGGAGAAAGCGGCCCAGTCGCGGGGCAATGCCGATGGGGAATGCCAAAGAGCGCGGCCATTCGCTTGCTTTCAGCGTAGTACCGCTCGCGCTCGTCGGGGGAAAGCGGAGGTTGTACGAACTCGTAGGCGAGGATCGCGCTGTCGACGAGTGTGGCGTAGACCCAGCGGAGGGCGGCGACTTCGTTGGCCTCGTAGTGCTCGCCTTGCGGGTGAGAGCCGATGGCGTGGGGTAGTTCGCCACGGATGGAAGTGTGTCGCTTGTACAACTGCCGGGAGGAAGCGATGGCCTGGGCACGTGTGCCGAAGAGCATGGTGTAGATGACGCGGAAGGTGGAGTGAAAGCGTCCGACGGCATCGTTGCGCAAGTTCGAGTGGTGAGCGAGCGAGGTGGCGACCCAGGGATGAGCCAGTTGAAGCAATGCGGCTCTGCCGGCGCCGAGGAAGACTGCGCTCTCGCGGTTGATTTTCCAGGTGACGGAGTTCGGGCCGAAGAAGCCACCTTGGTCGTCCGGCAGATGACCGAGATCAGAGAGTAGATCTTCGAGATTCGCTGAGGATACGTACTGCAGGGAATCGCTTTCGGCGTTCATAGACTCTTTAGACGCGGACAAGGGTCAGGAACTTCTGAAATCAATCTTATCTGCACACTTAAGCCGGGATCTCTTCGATATGTGCTGATACGACGCTAGTAACAGCACCCTGTGTGGGAGCAGCGCCGATGGCGCGACCGCCGGGAGCAATCCAGGAACGCGTCCAGGAGCGGGCAACGACCCTCATAACGACCAGTACCCCGAGCTGCAAGCACGGCATATAGGAGGAATCCAGCGCGGTAGGAGCCAGTGTGCTGTTTGGATTGTCCGAGCAGGTTAGGGAGAATTCCGCCACCCAGCGCACCGATCTCGCCGATCATACCGCCTGCGACTGCTGTAGTGAGGGGCCAGCGAAGGGGGACGAGTTGGAAGGTCGCTCCGTTGCCTGCTCCGAGTGCGGCGAAACAGAGCATGAAGAGCAGGGTCGTGGCGAGCAAAGGAGGGCGTGGTCATCAGACCGAATAGTCCCGCAATGGCGACGAAGAATACGACGGAGAGAGTCGTGATTCCGCCCACGCGATCGGCGAACCAACCACCGAGAACACGCGTGAGTGAGCCGGTGAGAGTTGCAAGTACAGTGAGGGTGCCTGCTTGAACCTTCGTGACGTGGAACTGCGAATAGTAGAAGGACGGCAGGAAAGTGGCGAGGCCGAGGAAGCCTCCGAAGGTGATGATGTAGATGAGGTTGAAGATCCATCCGTCGCTCTCGAAGAGGCAGGAGAGATGCTGGCGAAGGCTCTGATGCTCGATATCAGGTGGTTCTTTGGCGAAGAAAACCATGACGAGCAGAGGCAGTAGCATCATGGCGGCTGCGAATCCGTAGACGTGCTGCCAGCCGAAGTGCATGGCGAGGCGTGGGGCGAAGAGAGCGGCCAGAGCTGTGCCGCTATTGCCAGCTCCGGCGATGCCCATGGCGAGGCCTTTGTATTGTTTGGGGAACCAGCCCGAGCCGAGCGAAAGCGCGACGCCGAAGCTTGCTCCAGCGATGCCGAGGAGGACTCCCATGGCGAGAACGTCGTTGTAGGACTTCACGAAGAGGAAGCCATAGATGAGGGCGAGGACGATGGCGGACATCTCTACGATGGCTGCGTTCTTTCGCCCGATGTATTGCGAGAGAACGCCGAGGGGGAAGCGCATGAAGGCTCCGGCGAGCGTGGGAACGGAGACCATGAGGCCGATTTGGGCGGGGGAGAGGTGGAATTGTTCGGAGATGAAGGGGCCCATGGCGCCGTTGAGAACCCAGACGGCGAAGGAGAAGTCGAAGTAAAGAAAGGCCGCAAAGAGGGTGGGGGGATGGCCGGACTTCAGGAAGGCTTTCATGTTTGCCATGGTTTTGGGTGGCTCCGTGGTGGTGTTTTTGTGGTGATTTCGTGGTGAAAGTGTGGTTCGTCGATGGTGCTTATTTCGCGTTGCGGCTTGAGAGCGGCGGTCGCGCATGGGGGTGCGTTCGATGCGGACGGCACACTGCTTGAAGTTGGGCTCGCGGGAGATGGGGTCGAAGGCGCCGAGGGTGACGATGTTGGAGTTGGTCTCGGCGAAGTGGAAGGGCATGAAGACCTGGCCGGGGGCGACGATGCCGGTGATGCGAAGTTCGAGGTCGGCAACGGCGCCGCGCCGGCTGCGGACGGTGACGCGATCGTGGGGTTTGAGGTCGAGGCTGGTGGCGTCGAGCGGGTTCATCTCGAGCCATGCGTTGGGGACCATGTTGTTGAGCAGATCGACTTGCGCGGTCTTGGTGCGGGTGTGCCAGTGCTCGACCGTGCGGCCGGTGTTGAGGATGAAGCTGTAGTCGGTGTCGGGTTGCTCTTTGAATGGATCGCAGGGAACGTTGTGGAGGATGGCGCGGCCGTCTGCGGTGGGGAAGACGCCGTCGCGGTAGAGGGATTCGCCGCCCCACTGCAGGCCGTTGGCGTCGTCGATCTGCTGCCAGGAGAAGTTGGAGTAGTCGCACATGCGGCCGGCGGAGACTCGCTGCCATTCCTGGTAGGCGTCGTGGGGGGACTTCCAGTTCGGGTAGAGCTCTTCGCGAACGCCTAGCTTTTCTGCGAGGGCGAGGAAGATGTCGAAGTCGGCGCGGGCTTCGCCGGGAGGAGGCACGGCGGGATTGGCCTTGGAGATGCGGCGCTCGGAGTTGGTGTAGGTGCCTTCCTTCTCTCCCCAGATGGCGGCGGGCAGGACGAGGTGGGCGAAGTCGCTGGTGGGGGTGGGATGGAAGCCGTCCTGAACGACGAGGAACTCGACGGAGCGAAGGGCTTGTTCGAGCAGCTTGTAGTTGGGGAAGGAGACGGCGGGGTTGGTCGCGATGAACCAGAGGGCTTTGATCTTTCCTTGTACTGCAGCTTCGATGATGTCGGGGTAAGCGAGGCCACGAGCGGTGGGGATGCGGTCGACCGGGATGTTCCAGATGCTGGCGAGGGCTTCGCGGTCTGCGGGGTTGTCGAACTTGCGATAGCCCGGGAGGGACGAGGTGAAGCCAGCTCTCGCGAGTACCCATGGCGTTGCATTGGCCGGTGATGGAGAAGGGCGCGGCGCCGGCGCGGCCGATGTTGCCGGTGATAAGAGCGAGGTTGTTGATGGCGGTGACGGTGACTGCGCCTTGCGTGGAGTGGTTGACGCCCATCGTCCAACCGATGAAGGCGGATTTTGCGCGGCCGTAGAGAAGAGCGGCCTCGGTGATTTGTGCTTCGGTGAGGCCGGTGATTAGCGCGACGTGCGCCGGGGTGAAGCTGGAGACGAAGGCCGCGAACTCTGCGAAGCCGTTGGTGTGTTGGTCGATGTAGTCGCGGTCGATCAGGCCTTCGCGAATGAGGATGTGGGCGATGCCGTTGAGGAGCGCGATGTCGGAGCGCGGTTTGACGGCAAGGTGGAGGTCGGCCATCATCGCGGTCTTGGTGACGCGCGGGTCGACGACGATGAGCTTGCGTGGTTTGGTGCCGGGGCTGCGATCGACGCGGTGGCAGAGGATGGGGTGGTTGTCTGCGATGTTGGCGCCGATCAGGAGGATGACGTCGGCGTGTTCCATGTCGGAGTAGGAGCCGGGTGGGCCGTCGGAGCCGAAGGAGAGCTTGTAGCCGGAGACGGCGGAGGCCATGCAGAGGGTGGTGTTGCCGTCGTGGTTGCGTGTGCGGAGGCCGAGTTGGACGAGTTTGCCGAGGGTGTAGAACTCTTCCGTGAGGAGTTGGCCGGTGCCGACGACGCCGAGCGATTCGTTGCCGTGACGCTTCTGGATGTCCAGAATGCGCTCGACCATGGTGTCGAGGGCCTCGTCCCAGGAGACTGGAACGAGCACGCCGTTCTTGCGGAGCAGAGGCTGTTTGGCGCGGCCGGGAGCGGCGAGGATGTGGTGTTCGGAGAGGCCTTTGGGGCAGAGCTTGCCGCGGTTGACGGGGTGGTCCGGGTTGCCGCGGACGGCGACGGCCTTGTTGTCGCGCACGCCGAGGAGCATGCCGCAGCCGACCGAGCAGTAGCCGCAGGTGGTCTTGACCCACTTTTCCGGGATGCGTGAGGTGGCGGTGTAACCGAAGTCGGGGTCTTTGGCGTAGGTGTACTTCTCGCTGCGGATGTCGATGCCGACGAGACGCTTGAATTGCGTCAGGAGAGAGCTCATGCGTGGACGCTCCTGACGAAGGTGAGGGCCATGTTGAGCGGCACGACGGAGACGAAGAAGAGATAGCGCGCGGAGATGACTCCGGCGAGCGCTGCGGGGAGGGCGAGAGTGGGCATGCCTGCGAGGGAGAGCAGGATGGCGAGGCCGATGAAGGCGAAGGAGACGAGGAAGATGCCGCGGAGTTCTGGGGTGTTGAGAAGCGAGGCGGCCGCGCGGCGTTCGTAGACAGACGCGTGGTGGAGTCGAATGGTGCGGACGACGAGGTTGAGGCACCAGAGAGTGGAGAAGAGGACAAGAGGCCAGAGTGGGAAGCTCTGCGTAGAGGACGAGGACGCGAAGGCGTGGAAGCTGCGAATCGAGGTCGTTGCGCTGATGAGGACGGGCGCGGCGGCAGAGCCGAGGACTGCGGCGCTGAGGATGAAGTCGATGGGCGTGTGCGGCGTGTTCCAAGCGGGTCGCGCAGGGACGAGGTAGATGTAGGCACTGGCAAGGATGCCTGCGAGGCCGAGAGTGGGAGCGATTACTTTCAGCGCAAGCAGAACCAGAGCGATCTTGGGATCGAGATGCAAGGTGCTGAGCCATGAGACTGCGGTCAAGGCAGATGAGTGTCGACGAAGAAGAGGCCGAAGAGGAGAACTTCGCGGGAGAGCCAGGAGCGACGCCACATCTTGAGGCTCGCCACGCATAGGCGGGACGGCCGAGGTGAAGGACGGAGATGTTGAGCGTGAATGCAGTGAGGACCAGAACAGCGTGAGGGCGATGGGGCCGTCGTGGTGGGAGAGGAGCGCGGCGACGAGAGTTCCGGCGGAGAGCTGGATGAGGGAGGTCATCCAGACGAGCGACCAGTGCGGATGCTCGGGGCGGAGGGTTTCGATATCGACGCGCTCGAGAGTAGCGTACGCGTTTTCAGGAAGAGTGATGCGAGTGGTGGAGATCGTGACTCCGGCGTTGGGCATGCCGGGTGCGTTGCCGGCGGCATGGTCGCTGCGCCATTCGAGCTGATTGACGATCTCGATTTCGATGGCGTATTCGGGGCAGGCGTTGACGCAGGCGGGCTCGAGGCCGTCGGTGAGGCGGCCGTGGCACATGTCGCATTTGCCGACGACGCCGCGCTCGGGGTTGAACTGCGGGACGGAGTAGGGGCAGTTCCAGACGCAGTACTGGCAGCCGATGCAGGCGTCAGCGGAGTGGAGGACGATGCCGGTGACGGGATCTTTTGTATAGGCGTCGACGGGGCAGCCCTTGATGCAGTCCGCGCTCAGGCAATGGTTGCAGCCCATCGAGAGATAGAAGCGGTCGGTGTTGGGGTAGGTGCCGCCTTCGATCTCGCCGATGCGCCGCCAGCGAAGATCGGCGGGCGTGTTGTTCTGCTCGTTGCAGGCGACCTCGCAGGAACGGCAGCCGATGCACTTGGTCATGTCGAAGTGAAAGCGATACTGCTCTCCAGGTTCGAGAGGCCGTTGCGGGATGAGCGAGGTTTTGACTTCGACTTGCGGCGTTGCAGTGGAAGAACTCGAAGCCGTTCTCCGTCAGGCGCACGATGGAGTTCGTGGGGTCGGTTTGCGCGAGTTCGTGGAGTGGGAGTGGCATCGGTCTTCCTCGTGGACAACGGTGCTGCGTGGCTAGTAGACGTCGCGGTGGTAGCGGTGCTGGTCTTTGAGCTGCTGCACGTATTCGATGGCTGCTTCGCGGGGAAGTCCGGCTTGCTGTTCGACGATGGTGTGCAGAGTGGCGTCGACGTCTTTCGCCATGCGGGAGGCGTCGCCGCAGACGTAGATGCTGGCGCCTTCTTCGAGCCACGCGTAGAAGCTCGGCGGCTTGTTCGAGCATGCGGTCCTGCACGTAGATCTTGCGGTCCTGATCGCGGGAGAAGGCGAGGTCGAGGCGGGTGAGATGCCCGTCGGCGTGCATGGACTGGAGTTCGTCGCGGTAGAGGAAGTCGGTGGTGGCGCTGCGCTCTCCGAAGAAGAGCCAGTTGCGTCCGGTGTGGCCAAGGGCGCGGCGTTGGTGCAGGAAGCTGCGGAAGGGCGCGATGCCGGTGCCTGGGCCGATCATGATGACGGACGCGTCGGGATGCTTCGGCAGGCGGAACTTTTTGTTTGGCTGAATGTAGATGGGCAGGCGGTCGCCGGTGGGGATGCGATCGGCGAGCAGGGTGGAGCAGACGCCGCCGCGGTCGCGGTTGTGCGAACGATAGCGGACGACGGCGACGGTCGTGTGGATCTCGCCTAGCGTGCGCGAAGGGGCTGGAGGAGATGGAGTAGAGGCGTGGAGCGAGGTTGGGCAGCATGGCGACCAGGTCCGCGGGATCGTGCAGGACGCCGGGATAGTCGTGGAGGAGATCGATGAGGCCGCGGTCGTAGGTGTATTTTTCGAGATGCGCCTGCTGCTCGGGGATGAGGAGGCGAAAGAGGGTGTGGCACTCAGCGGTTTGTTCCGATGGTGGCGTAGGCCTCGATCATCTTGCGCGTGAGGCGCGTGATCTGAAGGTGATTGAGGAGCGCGTCGTGAAGCGTGGTGGCTCCGGCCTTAGGAAGCTGGACGGGAGCCTGGCCGCTGAAGTTGAGAGTGTGAAGGATCTCTTCGACGAGACTGAGGTCATTTTGCGGGATGACTGCCGCAGGCATCGCCGGCCTCGTAGGTAACGGCGGAGTCGCTGATGGAGAAGGCCAGATGCAGGGTGAGCTTGCTGGAGACATCGCGGGTGAGGGGGCGCTTGTCGACGAGCGGCGCGAGATAGGGGTTAGCGCGGTTGTGGGTGATTGGGCGGTGCTTCGGTGTCATCGTCTGAGATTGAGTTGTAGCGGTGCTCGCAGGAGTGACAGACGAAGACGGTGCAGTGCGTGCGGGGCGTGCGGCGATGATCTCGTCGAGGCTGGTGTAGAGGGCGTGTCTTCCACTGGGCGAAGGGCTCGTCGAGATCGACATCGCAGTCGACGCGGTCGCAGATGCGGACGCCGCCGAGCGAGGCGAGCTTGTTGTCGAGGTCGATGCCGAATTTGCAGAAGTGCTCGTAGTGGAGTCGCCGAGCGCAAGGACAGCGTAGGAGAGATCTCCGCAGCAAGGGAAGTGTTCGAGGCAGAGCTGCTCGTAGAAGGGCTGGACGGCGTCTGGTGCGTCGCCTTCGCCGTAGGTGCTGGCGATGAAGATGGCGTAACGCTCTGCGAGCAAGCGCTGCGGGGGTGTAGCCTTCGAGCGAGATGAGTGAGGCGATGTGGCCCTTTGCTTTGAGCTCTTTGGTGACTTTGCGCGCGAGGCCTTCGGCGGTGCCGGACTGCGAGGCGTAGAGGACGGCGATCTTCAGCGAGGGTGGCGGGTCTGCGAGACGGGGCTGGCTGGAGCGGTCGAGTAGAGGCCGGCGAGAAAGCCGTTGAGCCAGCTGCGCTGTTCGGGCGTGAAGGGCGCGTTGTCGGGGATGAAGGGGGGCGTCTGCATGGCTAGGAGTTCTCCTGCGGGTTGCAGAACGATTGGAGTTCGGCGATTGCGTGGCGGCGGGTGAAGCCGAGGAAGGATTCTTCGGGTTTGCGATGCTGGTGTAGGTGGCGAAGAGACTTTCTATTCTGGCTGGGAGTTCGGTGAAGCGGATGGCGGGGATGAGCTCGCGCGCGAGGCCCTGATCTTGATCTGCGCCGCCGCCGATGAGGACCTGGTAGCCCTCTTCGCCGCCGACTTTGACGCCCATGAGGCCGATGTCGCCAATGTAGTGCTGGGCGCAGGAGTGGTGGCAGCCGGTGACGTGAAGATTGATGGGTTGGTCGAGGATGGGGAAGCGCTCGTCGAGGAGATTGGCGAGGGCGACGGCGTGGGTCTTGGTGTCGGTGGCGGAGAAGCGGCAGCCCTGGTTGCCGGTGCAGGCGACCGTGCCGCTGAGCACGGTGCCTGCTTTGTAGTTGAGGCTGGCGTCGGCGAGTGCTTGCTGCGCGGCTTCGAGATGCTCGGTGGGAATGTTGGGGATGAGGAGGTTTTGCCAGACGGTGAGGCGGACTTCGCCGGTGCCGAAGCGGTCTGCGATGTCGGCGATGGCGCGCATCTGGGCAACGGGCAGGCGGCCGACGGGGATGGAGAGGCCGATGTAGTGGAGGCCTGGCTGCGATTGCGGATGGATGCCGATGTGGCCTGCGCGGTCGATGGGGCGGCGTGGTTCGCATCTGACGCAGGCGACGCGAATGAGCGGGAAGGCGAGCAGCTTTTCGGTTTCGCAGAGGAACTTCTCAACGCCCCAGTTGTCGATGAGGTATTTGAGGCGAGCCTTTTTGCGATTGGTGCGGTCGCCGTGCTGCGTGAAGACCCGAATCATGGCTGCGGCGACGGCGACGGTCTGGTCGGGACGCAGGAGGAGGCCGCAGTCTGTGGCGAACTGACGATGGCCGGTGATGCCGCAGAGCAGGACGCGGAAGTAGATGCCGGCAGGAACGCTGCGGCCCTCGCCGACTTCGACGGCCACGAAGCCGATGTCGTTGGTGTCGGCAACGACCGAGATGGTGCCGCCGTTATCGAAGGCGACGTTGAACTTGCGCGGCAGCTCGTACATGTCGCGAGAGTTGGAGATGTAGGATTGCAGCGCTTCGGCAAGGGGCGCGACGTCGAGCAGCTCCTGAGGATCGAGGCCAGTTATTGGAGAGGCGGTGATGTTGCGGATGTTGTCTGCGCCGGAGCCGCGCGAACTCATGCCGAGCGATTGAACGCGATTGAGGACGCGAACGATGTCTTTGGGCTGCAACTCGCGGATCTGAAGATTGCTGCGAGTGGTGAGATCGGCGCGGCCGGAGCCCCAGTCCTCGGCCATTTGCGCGAGCCCGCGGAGCTGGTGGGTTGTGAGGATGCCGCCGGGGACGCGGAGGCGGAGCATGAAGGAGTCTTGTGCGGGGGCGACGTGAAAGAGGCCGAAGTACTTGATGCGGAAACGGTCGTCCTCGGTGGGCGGCTGGTTCTGGTTGGAGTACTGAAGAAGTTTTTCCCAAATGGTGAACGGATTCTGTTCGAACTTCCAACGCTCTTCCTTGGAGAGATCGGAGACCGGAGTGTTGAACCAGAGTGGTTCGGATTCGGCAGCTTCGTTGGGCAGGCCTGATGCGGGATCGTTTGTGATTAGCCCATCAGCGGTGTGCCCGACGAAAGGAGTGAGGCCACGCTGGGAGACGCCCGCGAAGAAGCCCCGCAGATATTCCTTTTGCTCGTTGGTGAACTCTGCCGAATTGATAACGGTGTTGCTGCTCATACCGAAGTTCCTCTTGAAGCGACAGGCCGTGCGCGCGAAGCGAACGGTGTGCTTGTGCGAGCTCAGGTCTGTCGGCAGACGGAGGACAGACAAGGAGACGCAAGCCAGAATGAATCGCAGCAGATGATCCGTGGGACTGCGGATTACGATCAGGGCTCTTCTTGGAGCTTGGGATGAACTTTGGAGTGCGAGGTGCCGGGCACATCATGGTGCCGACGATTGTCTCGAACGGTCCGAACGGACTCGCCGATGAGCAGAGCTTAGCGTGAAACAAGCCTGAACGCAAGCATCAATCCTGTGGATAAGAGAGAAATGACGGAGATGTTACAGATGCTTCTTGATTGAATCGCGGGTCCGTGCCACAATACGCACACCCTCATCAGCATGTGACACCTTGACGTGTCGCAGATAGTGCAATCGTTCAGGAGCCACCCGAGCCGGTGGGCTCTTTCCTGAACGTCAAGTCTTTCAAATCATTCTTTGAAATGGGCCTTAGACGCCTGCGGCGAGATGTTGCGCTGCAGCGCGCTGACTGATGGCACAGCCCTTTCCCTGCGCCGGAGCATGGATGCCACGTTGCGCTCGCATGCATTCTGTGCTTTTCGGAGAGCCGAACGATTCGTGGAGGCTACTGATGAAGCATGCAGTTCTGCTTGTTCTTTTTTGCTCGCTGCTCCCGTCAACCGTCTCGGCACAGTCAGACTTCTTTCATGCCTGGGAGGACCGCGTACGCGCAACCTCCGCGAAACAGCCGGCGTGGCCGGTGCCAGTGATTGGCTCGCTCTTCGACGATCGTGCAGTTGGCGCGGACGGACTTTGTGCGGCAGTACACGTCCACGCACACCCTGACGTGGAACTACGACAATGGCAAAGGCGTGAACTTGATTCCATTTGCGCGGACGGAGTTCGACATCAATCTGGCGCCGTACATCCAGCACAACTACGCCGAAGGCGCGCGGATGGTGCGGGCGACTTCTCCGTGATTGCGAAGTACCGGCCATTCGCGGGGGATAGCGAGAAAGGGAAACTACTCGACGCTCGCGCAACTGGCGTTCTCTGTGCCGACAGGGAGCTACAAGAACGGGACCGCGGTATCGACGATAACCCCCACGGTGGTTCTCGGCAAAGGGCTTTGGCAAGTTCGACGTACAGTCCGCGATAGGCGGGGTGTTGCCAACGAGTTCTGTGCCGCAGATCGGCAGAACGATCCAGTGGAATACGTCGGCGCAATACAAGGTGGGAAAGTATCTCTGGCCGGAGCTCGAGGCGAACGCCAGCTACTATCACGGCGGCGCGAATGATGGTAAGAACCAGGTGTTTCTGACTCCGGGACTGATGGTGAGCAAGATCAAGTTTCGCAAAGATCCCGAAGGACAGATTGGGACTGGTGCTGGGCGGAGGATGCAGATTGCGACTTCGAGCTACCACAGCTACAACCACGGCCTGGTTTTGACTGGACGCATCGTCTTCTGAGAGCGAGCTCGATTTGCGCATGCGCGTGACGCGCCCTGTTTTGGCTTGGTTCCTTTGGTCAGTCGCTCTATTATCAGAAGACGGCCTATTTCTCGGAATGAATGGACGTGAACGGACGCCTTGTCCGGACGATGCGTCGACGAGAACGGAGGCTAAGACCACAGTAAACCGGACATGGAGGAAGCGTGGCGCATGCGAGCTTCAATGGACTTCGCGTACTTTCGCTGGAGTCACGCCGTGCGAAAGAGGTCGAGAAGCTAATCCGGACGTATGGCGGCGAACCGATTGTTGTGCCGGCGATGCGCGAGGTCGGGTTGGAGTCGAACCAGCATGTGCTGGAGTTTGCCGCAAAGGTGCTCGAAGGCCGCTACGACCTGATCATTTTCATGACTGGCGTTGGCGTGCGTGCGATGCTCGATATCGTGCAGACGCGGTATGACCGTGAGGAGTTTCTTGCGGCGCTGCGAAAGGTGAAGATCGCTGCGCGCGGAGTGAAGCCGGGCTCAGTGCTCCGTGAGTTGAAGATCGCGGTCGATGTCTTATCGGAAGAGCCGAGCACGTGGCACGAGTTGTTGCAGGCGATCGATGGGACCTTTGGCGATTCTCTGAGTGAGATGCATGTGGTCGTGCAGGAGTACGGCGCTTCGAATCCGGAGCTACTGGCTGAGCTGAGCAGTCGAAGTCGTGAGTTGACGAAGTTGCCGGTATACCAGTGGGCGTTGCCCGAAGACCTGCAGCCGCTGCGGGAGTGTGTGCTTGGAATCTTGAATGGCATGGTGGATGTTGTGCTGTTTATGACTGCTGTTCAGATCATTCATCTGTTTCGTGTGGCGGAGCAGATGGGTGTGCACGAGGACCTGCGAGAGGCGTTGCGGAAGACGGTGGTTCTTTCGATTGGGCCTACGACTTCAGAAGAGCTTGCGCACTATGGGATCGAGCCGGACTTTGAGCCTTCGCGGCCGAAGATGGGTTTTCTGGTTAACGAGGCGGCGCAATACTCCGACCGATTGCTGGAGAAGAAGCGGAAGGGCGAGATGGAGGCCGTCGTCTCGCAACCTCCGCGTGGAAGGTGAAGCGAGTCTCGCTGGAGTGCGGCGGTCGCGGCTTCTACTTCGACCATGGCCGGGTTTCGCGATGGCCTTGCGGAGATGGACTTTTTGCATGAGATCAGCAGCCGAATGGCTGCAGCGGACTCGCTGCATCTGGTGTTGGACCGGATCGTCGACTTTCATTACAAGCGTTGTTCCGTGTGACTCGTGCTTCATCTATGTGTTGGAAGGCGAGAATCTGATGCTGCGCGCGTCGAAGAACCCACATGCGGACCTGATCGATCACATCAAGGTGCAGATGGGGCAGGGTGTGACAGGATGGGTGGCGAAGCATCGGCAGCCTGTGGCCATCGCCTCAGCCGCTTCGAACGATCCACGATTCAAGGCATTCAAGAACATTCCCGAAGACCACTTTGAGGCGATGTTATGCACGCCCATTCTTTGTGCGGGAAGGGTCGTCGGCGTGATCAATCTACAGCACCGGACCTCCTACCATCATACAAATGAGCAGGTGAAACTGCTTTCAACGCTGGGCTTTCTCGTGGGTGCGGAGATTGAACGTGCGAGGCTGGAGACAGAAAATACGCAACTGACGTCCCGACTGGAGACACGTAAGGCGGTGGACCGCGCCAAGAGTGTATTGCAACGTGATCTGTCTTTGAATGAAGAAGACGCCTATCAAATGATGCAGAAAGAAAGCCGTCAACGACGAAAGTCGATGCGAGAGATCGCTGATGCGATTCTTCTTGCTGACGATTTGAGACGGACTCAGTCAGCTACCTGATGGCGAAACACCGACTGACATTACCCAAAATTCTACCCAGAGTGAGATTTGTTGGTGGGCCCGGAGGGATTTGAACCCCCAGCCAAGGGATTATGAGTCCTAAATCTACGCCCCGAGAAGCCAGTGTAAGTTATTCATAATAAGTCCTTTACTTATCCAGCCCCGCATGGCATGGCGTGACCGAGGTAGTCGTAAGTTGTTGAATGTAGATCAATGCATTTTTGAGTTGGTCACATTTTGGTCACACTCCGAAACGATGCCTTTTCTTGGTTGCTCGACAAGAAATTTGTCCGAAGGAGGTCTCTCCCCAATGACTCGAAGATGCTCATTAGCGCTTAGCGATAAGAGCCGCTCGCGCCGCCGCTTGTTCCTTGGACTCCATCCACCCGCGCAGAATGACCACCGCTGCAACCTGATCGATCACATATTTGCGACCCCTCCGGTCATGACCGGCTTCGTCGAGAATCTCGTGCGCCGCAACTGAACTCAGCCGCTCATCCCACAGCTGAACCGGCAGCCCGGAGCGCTCGCGCAGTTCCTCGGCGAACTCCTGCACCTTCGCCGCCCACGGGCTCACGTCACCTGACATATGCAGTGGATTCCCAACCACAATCTGAACGACCTCGTGCTTGCGAATCAGCCGCAGCAGACTGCGCAGATCCTCACCGCGGCTCTTGCGCCACAACGTCAGCAGAGGCTGCGCCGTGTAGCCAAGAGGGTCCGAGAGAGCGACGCCCACGCGCACTTTTCCCACATCCAACGACATTACCCGCCCAGTTACCAGCATTGCACCACCGAAAGCTCCTCCTGGGTCGCCGACTTGGCTCCTCATCGACTCAGAGTGAATAGTCTAGCGCTATGCAGCAGACGTCACTTCTGTTGTAACGGATAGAATCTCTCCAGAATCAAGCGCGAAGAGCCATATTCGGATAACTGCGGTCGAGGTACCTAGGATTTGAAGAGTCGCGAGTCGCCAATGCTCCCCGATTTGCCGCTGATGCCGGAGAGTGCTGAGTATGTCGGTAACCGTTCACTACAGCTTGCGTCGGGGATACATCCTCACTATCGTCGACCTCCGTCGCGTTTTGGCTGATGTTAGCTACGGGTCGAGGCGCTGGTGGATCGACGACCCCATCACATTGGTGCGTGATGCTGAGAAGTCGACGTTTTGGTTAACGATCTTTCATTCCCGCCCAAGCGAAGGACAGATGACTGACGAGATCAGCTTTCAGGTGCCGGTGCTTCTTGCCTGCCTGACGCCGAGGAACATGGATTCCGGCCTTGTTTCCTTGCATCCCGAGATGATCCGGCCACTCATGGAGGGTCTCTACCTGGAAAACGGTCGCGTCCTGGGAGATTGTCTGGAGGATTGGCACTTGTTCTGGGAGCCGTTGAAGCAGGCGCTGTTGACCTCGTGTGATCGGGAACTGCGGCAGGGATGATAGCGCGGTGCTGGAGACCACGTGTCTGCGGAGTACTATGCAGAGAAAATGCAACCGTTAGTCGCCGCTTTGTCGACTAGTGCGATCGTTCGCTGTCTCGAAGTTTCGCGCGGTTATGCAAATGAAGTGAGGCATGCCCGAGTGCCGCATCCACGGCACTGGGAGACTTTGGCAAAGCTCGTGTTGTCGGAGTAAAAGCGAGTTACGCAGGCGTCAGCGTTGTCAATCACTACCGTCACCTGCACAGTTCACGTCGGGCTTAGCAGTCTTAGGCAGTCCTGCCTACCACAAATGCCAGTTCGCAAGCGATGCGAAATCTGATTAACTGGTCGACTGAAAACTAAATGACCTCATCCACGGCGCTCAAAGATTCGCGACTCATATTCGTGCGTAAGGAGAATGACATGAATTCGAGATCAGCTATTCGAAAACCGATACTTGTGGCGATCGTGATTTCCGACTTGTTTTTTGCAACATCGACTTTTGCTGCCGACATCAAGGGCCAGGTGCTGGGCGCAGGCGTGCCCATAACCCAATCGACTGTGACTCTATTGGCAGCGAGCGCAGGGCCGCCCAAGCAACTCGCACAGACAAAGACCGACAGCGATGGCAGGTTCGTGATCCATAGCACTGGCACGCCTGACTCCAGCCTCTATCTGGTGGCTACCGGTGGCGTATCTGCAGCCAATCAAGGAGCCGGTAATAATCCGGCGATTGCGCTGATCACGGTCGTGGGCAGCAAGCCCCCGGCCAAAGTCGTGATCAACGAGATGACCACAGTGGCATCGGTATGGACGAATGCCCAGTTCCTCAACGACACGACGCTCCTAGGCCAGCCACTGAGCCTGCGCATCGCTGCGGGCAACGTGCCCAACTTCGTTGACCTGGAAACAGGTGGGTGGGGTGATGCTATCCAGAATCCGCTCAACAGCAGCCAGACACCTACTATGGCCAATTTCGCGACGCTGGCCGACCTGCTTTCCGCTTGCGTGACGCGGGTGAAGGCGGATGCCTGCAGCAGCCTGTTCGCGGCAGCAGCGCCTCCGGGTGGTGGTCTCGCCGACCAATACGCTGAACGCAGCCGAATCGATCGCACTTAACCCCTGGCACCAGCCCGACAAAATTTACGACCTGCTCCGCCAGTTCTATCAAGTATCGCCGTCCAATCACATGCTTGCGGTTCCGTACATGCCATACCTCAACTGGGCGCCCAGCGCATGGGTCCTGCCGCTCAAGTTCGACGGCGGAGGGTATGTCGCGGGCGGCAAAGCCATGTTCGACAGCGAAGGCAACCTCTGGGTAGGCGACAACTTCAGCGTCGGCTGGCAGGGGCAGGATTCATTGTGGCAGGGCAGCGCGACCAAGTTCGCGCCGAACGGCAAGCCTCTCTCGCCGATCACTACAGGCTTCACCGGCGGCGGGATGGAGGGAGGAACCTTCGGCGCTGCAGTGGACGCCAAGGACAACGCGTGGTTCACCACCTACGGCAGCAAATCAATCGCGGTATTCGACAAGAACGGAAAGCCCCTGACGCCACCGGAGGGCATCAACTTTGGCGGCCGGCTCGGTCTGATGCAAGGGGTCATCGTCACGCCGAGCGGCGACGTCTGGGTCCTGGGTATCGAGAAGAGACAGCTCGTGCACTTTCCCAAGGGTGATCTGACCAAGGGAGAGATCGTTTGCGAGGGTGACAGCGCAGAGCCATGCAAGTCGTTTCTGGCGCCATTTCATCTCGGCATCGACCAGCAGGACCGGATCTGGGTCGCCAATAGCGGAGTCGACCACGTCACGCGCTTTCCGGCCTCCGATCCGAGCAAGGCTGAGAACTTCAAGACCGGAATCAACAATAGCGGTTTAGGCATCGACAGCCAGGGGAATGTGTGGATCACCAACCGATTCGGCACTGGGCTGCTGGGCATGGCCCATCTAGTCGACATGGGAATACACCTGAAGACCGAGGGGGTTGAGTCGGCTTCAGACTACCTGACGAAAACGATGTCGCAGCAGAAGGGAGGCACTATGAACGGTGGCAGCGTCACTGTGCTGCGGCCGGACGGAACGCCATATCCGGGCTCGCCGTTCAAGAGCGGCGGTCTGCCGGGCCCGTGGGCCGTTGCCGTGGATGGCAACGACAACATCTGGATCTCCAATTTCGCCGCGGCCAGCAGTCCGATTGTGGAGTTGTGTGGCGTGCGCACGGAGCACTGCCCGCCTGGCGTACATACGGGCGGACAGATCTCGCCTCCAAACGGCTACGTGGGAGGAGGTCTGCAGATGCTGACCGATATTGCTGTCGATCCGGCAGGGAATGTCTGGGCGATGAACAATTGGCAGGATATCGATAGCTGTATCGGCACACCGAGTGAGGCGCTCTCGACTCGATGTGGCGGACAAGGCGTCGTGATTTTCTATGGCATGGCCAAGCCGGTGCACGCACCGCAAATTGGCCCGGCGCGGCAGCCGTAAAAAATTGATGTTGGCTATTTGGTGATGGCGGACTACTGAAGTAAGTGGGTCAAGCTCAGATCACGATTGGACGGAGGGCAGATGAAACGCTTTTTCGATCTTACGTTCAAACCGTTCTTTGTCATTACAGGGATTGGGACTGCTTCCGCCAGTCTTTATGCTTTTTGGCCACGGTGGGCAGCGGAAACTGTCGGAAAAATCCCGTTCGTCCCGGACTACACGATCATCACTCAGCACTGGGGCATCATGGTGGGCCTGATGGGCGTTTTCATGATTGTCGCCGCACTTAAGGTCGAATGGCGAAAGCCGATTCTCATCTACAGCTTATTTGAAAAAGCCTTCATGGTTTATCTGGTTCTGGCAAATAGAAGCCACCCCTACTCACAGGGTTTTAATGTGGGTGCAGCGATGGATGCCACCGTGGTTCTGTATACGATCGTATATTTCGTGGTGTGTGGATTTGCCGCATAGCCAGCAGAAACTGGGAATCCTTCTGGGATGTAAGTTTGTAGGCGACGCAATGGGTCTAGATATCAACGCCCAGATTGCACGCGCTTCCTGCTAGTTAACGACTCGCGAGACAATGAGGGAGGGGGCAGTTTGGAGCCCTCTGTCTCCTATCCCCCAAGAAGGTGAGTTGGTTTCATCACCTCCGTACACTTGTCTCAAGCGTACCCTGCGGATCTCGAGACCGAACAAAATCTGAAATGTGGTTGCGGATGTAAAAGAGCCTGCTCGGCTGGGCCTACCGGCATATCAACGGTACTCAGCCGGTGGCGCATGGAGCCTCAGCGATCCCTTCGTGTGCGCTCTCGAAATCTCCACCTCCTCGATTTAAATTTCGCAGTAAATCGGATTCAGTCCCTCGCAGCAGCACTACCTCAAGGATCTGCAGCTCGACCGCCGCAAGGACGAAGTAACCGCCCCGAAGACGACAGCGAAGTCCAACGCAGCTCTCGAAGACGATAACGTTGCTCAGGCAACCAACACCAGCTTTGATGTGGACTTCGGCGACGAAGACACAATGACCAAGGGCGATGGCTTCAACAAGATCTGCCCTCCCGATAACGACAAGAAGCGCGTCGTGCGTGTCACGATGCTCACCGACGTCGTGGGGCCGAAAAAGGCATGGGGACACTTCATCACGAACAAAGGCTTGTTCCTCAGCAACGCTGAGCGTGATCCGAAGGGTCTGGTCATCAAGGATGCCAAGAGCAACAAGGCACTCTCAAACGACGATCGCCAGAAGGCTCAGCTGAACGTGGTTGTCCTGTGCCTCTGGTACAAGAACGCCGACCCCGCCACCGGAAAGTACCTCAAGAAGGAGGACAAGGACGGCAACGAGTACTTCGATCCGATTGACTGGGAGCTCGGCTTCCTCAAGCTCAGCCGGTCGGGTTGACTCCTCAAGGTTGGAACCAAGCACCAAATTGTATTACCAACGGGGATGGATGCTGCTTACATCCACTCAGCTTGCGTCGATGCGGATATCTCGCATTACAGGAGACGACGTCGCAGCGACACGCATCATGCATGAGGTCAAAGAGGGAGGTAAGACCGTTTCGGTCGAGTGCAGCGCCCACTATTCCAATCGGGCACTGCGAACTCTGAAGCGCATGTTTTCTAAAGCAGTCGACTGGAAACTGATTAAGGAGCAACCTCGGTTCAAGCTGGCGAAAGCCTATGGCCGGGACACGAAAATCAGTGAAGTTACTGAGAAGGCTCTCTTGGAAGATCTATCGAAACCGATCGCAAATCGGAGGAACGCGCGGATGCGGCAGCAAACGCGCGACATCCTTGTGATCGCTCCAGGATACGGGATGAGACGCTCTGAAATTTTTCGGATGAGGGTTGAGAACCTGAACTTTGCCGACCGGCTGATTTGGAACCCATACGGAAAGACTGAGAAGGCAGGCGGTGCGTACCCATGTCTGATCGGATGGCGGAGATTCTGAGCACTCGTTGTAAGAGCCGCAAGGAGGGGTGGGTTTTCCCGTCCGATCGTTCCAAGTCTGGGCACATTACTTCGATAGCAAAGGGCTTTCAAGCAGCGCGGTCGCGAACGGGTGTGAGCAGTAAGGTCGTTCCATATTCCGCAAGGCATTCTTACGGAAGTTACGCCTTGGCTTCAACCGGGAATCTCTTCGCGGTTGCCGCGTCGATGGGTCATGTCGACACAAAATCGATGGAACCCTACCAGCACCACGACCTGAGTTCACTGCGCGAAGCCATCAATTGAGGCAATGAAGCAGGATCGGGGCTTGGTCACATTTTTGGTCACACTGGCGGAAAGGAGACAAGCGGCGTTTCGGATAGTCGCCACGATCCTCAATGTTTATAGGGGTTTTAGTGGTGGGCCCGGAGGGATTTGAACCCCCAGCCAAGGGATTATGAGTCCCCTGCTCTAACCGTTGAGCTACAGGCCCTTCAATGACTTACGGATAGCGACTGCGACAGTGCAGTGAACACTGAGGGTAGCTGTCTTTTGGGCTCGATTTCGGGTCTTTTGCCAGACAGTTGCAGCGGCTCGAAATCGCGCTCCACTGCCTCTGACGTCGGATGGATAGACCGTTGCGGTACGACGATACTGCTGTGTCCGGCAATCCGCATGATAGTGAAAGCATCTACTCCCGATTTCCCAAGCCTAATCAACATTGTATGGCGTAGAGTCTGCAGCACAAAATCAGCCGGGCAAAGATCTCACGGCGCTGGCCTTCGATCCTTGGCGCACATGCCGTCACTTCAGCGATCCAGTGTGGGATGGCGAGACGCTGGAACTGGAGATATCGCGATGCGCGGTTCCGGGATACTCAATGCCCTTGTTGTGCGACTTGTAGTTTTGCCAGTTGCCTGTGCGACGGCAGTATCTGTAGCGTTGCCGAACTCCACGAGTGTATCTGGTTGAAGATCCCAGCCGGGGTGATGCATGCCCTTGTGACTGACATCGCATCATCGGACCTGCTTGGCAGCGTCTGATCGAATCGCTGGAGAAGCTCCACGCAAGCACCGCGAAGAGTCTGAACTCGGTAGCTGTGTGATGGTCGTCACATCGGGATGTTGACGAACTGAGTAGTTTGAGTAACGCATCAGGAGATTTCTAGATCGAGAAGTCGAGGAAAGTATGACGAATCGGATGGAAAGAGTTGGAATTGCTATCGCTGCCGCATTCACAGTTCTTGGGCTGGCTTTGACGCCACTAATGGCGCAGAACGCAAGCAGTACCACTTCGGACAAGAAACCCAACGTGGTATTCATCCTCGCCGACCACGTCGGCTACGGCGACCTCGGCTGTTACGGCGGCGGCAAGCTGCGCGGTACCCCGACGCCCCGCGCATCGACCAGATGGCCCGCGAGGGCTGCGGCTCACGCAATATTGGTGGAGCCTGGCATGCACACCATCACGCGCAGCCCTGATGACCGGACAATACTCGATTCGCAACGGCCTGTCGCTGATTGTCGTGCCCGGTAGCGCGAATACCCTGCCGAGACGTGCGGTCACGATGGCCGAGTTGTTCAAGGACGCAGGCTATGCGACGGCGATGTTCGGCAAGTGGCACCTGGGCGAAGAGCCGCAGAGCCTGCCGACCGCGCACGGCTTCGACGAGTTCTACGGCATTCCGCCCGACATCTCCTGGGACTCGGCGCATCTACTGTCGATACCACCGTGCTGACCCACTCGATGAATGCGCCGCTAAAGGACCTGCTCGCGAAGGGGCCGTAAATCGTCGAGGCAGTCGCGGGCGGTCCAATGCGCGCGGTCAAACCGTACACGCGGGAAGTCCGGGCCGAGATCGACACGAATGAACTGCTGCCGAAGTCGATCGATTTCATGAAGCGGCAAACAGCGGCAGGCAAGCCCTTCTTCCTCTACCTGCCATTCTCGATGGGGCACTTTCCGAATCTCCCATCGAAGCAGTTCGCGGGCAAGTCGCGGATTGGCCAGTACGGGGACAAGATGATGGAAGGCGATCACCACGTCGGCCAGGTCCTCGACACGCTAAAGGAACTAGGCATCGACGACAACACGCTGGTCGTCTTCGCGTCGGACAACGGGCCGCAGGGCGAGACCGTCCGCGAGATGGGCAACCAGGGAACGCCGGACATGGGCAACTCCGGTCCCTTCCGAGGGGAGCTGGGCGAGGCGACTGAGGGCTCGATTCGCACATTCTGCTTCATCCGCTGGCCCGGTAAGGTCAGCCTGGAACCACCTCCTACGCCATGTTCTCGACCATGGATTTTTTCCCGACGTTCGCCCGCCTCATTGGAGCCAAGATACCAACGGACCGACCGATCGACGGTGTGGACCAGACCGACGTGCTGTTCGGCAAGAGCGAGGCTGGCACCGCGATGCTTGCTGACCTTCATCGGCACCGACCTGGTCGCCGTGCGGTGGAAGCAATGGCGTGTCTACTTCACCGATGTCCATCCAACCGGCATCGGGCCGCAGATGCTGCCGGGCATGTTCACGGCCGTTTCGCCATGGCCGGTTACCCCAAGGTCTACAACATCGAAATGGACCCGCACGAAGACTTGAACGTGGGTGGCGTTAACCTTTGGCCCATGATCTACGGTGCGTACAAGCCGATCACGGAGTACCTGGAGTCGGTCAAGAAATATCCCAACCCTCCCGCGGGCAACCTGACAAACTTTACGGGGCGCTGAGGTCGGACTGCGCTGAAAACCATTCTGTCCTCGAGATCGATTCAAAAGGAGAACACCAATGGCAGCCGACGAGAACACGAAGATTGCACCCCAACACGAACTAAGTCGACGCGACCTGATCAAAGGGGCAGGCGCGTTAGCGGCTGCAGTCGGCGTTTCCGCCGTTGACCCGACTAAGGCGCAGGCGCAGGCAAACCCAGCGCAGCCCGTAAATCCCTACGGCGGAGGGCCGAGCACAGGCCTGCAGTTCCCGCCCTACTACAAGCCAACGGCGTCCGTCCGAAGCCGGATGAACTACTTCCCGGGAAGTGAGCCCTTAGGGGCAGACGAGATGCGGATCTCCTTCGTCGGCAGTTGTCCCTTCCCACCGCGCCGCGATCAGGCCGGAACATGCATCATGGTTGAGCTCGGCAACGGCGATCGCTTCTTCTTCGATTTCGGCCCCGGCTGCGTCAAGAACATCCTCGCCATGGGCGTCCCGATCCCAGAGTATCAATGACATCTTCATCACCCACCTACACGTAGACCATTATCACGACCTGTCGTATCTTTTACCGTTCTCAGCGTGGGGAGGGCGGTGGCGCATGCCGCTGCGCGTGACTGGGCCTTCCGGACGAACGCCGGAGCTCGGAACCAAGGGGATGGTCGCTGGCATGAAGCAGATGCTGAAGTGGCATCTTGAGGCCTTCGACGCCTGCCCGATCGGAGACGGCTACGAGATCGAGGTCAACGAGTTCGACTGGAAGGATGAAAATGGAATCTGCTATGAGAAGAACGGCGTCACGATCCGACACTGGCGGCGCTCGCATGTGAAGGATGGCGCTTCGGCCTACCGGCTGGATTGGAACGGGCTCTCGTTTGTGTGGACCGGCGACGGACGGCCCGACGAATTGACGGCCAAGTATGCCAAAGGCGTCGATGTCTTTGTCACGGAGACCCAACCTGATCTGGCGCGGATCAATCAGTTGAAGTACGGGTTGCCTGAGTTCCTCTTCAATTACACCGTGGACATTCACCATACGGTGACCTATGGAACTGGTTACCTCATCAACCAAGTCCAGCCGCGTTGCGGCATGGTGAACGCACTTTACCTACGACAACGACACAATGAACGAGAAAAGCGCAGACGTTCGCGCGCACTGGAAAGGGCTTTTCCTCTACGGCGCGCCCGACGTGGCGGTCATCAATGTGACCAAGGACGCGATCTGGCAGAGGGATACAGTGCTGCCGAACTTCGCTGGTCAGCCGCTTCCGAACCCGACCCTGTTGTTTGGCGATCCACTCCCGCTGGATACAGGAATGGGCGTAGTGCCACAGCCGAGGATACCTCGCGAGATGCAACAGGCGCAGCTCACGCGGGACCTCGAGATTGACCGCATAAGTACTATCCGCCGGACGTTTACCGCGAGCCTCTCACCAAACTCCCCAACCCGCAGTTGGTCGATCTCGTCGAGATGGCCAAGGTGATGGGAATTGATATGAGTAAATTCAAGAAATAGCGCCATCATCCCGTTTTTTCCATCGCTGCGGAGGCGCTTGGTCATTTTTGAAAGGGAGCATCGAGTCATGGAAATCATAGAAGACAACGGCAAGACCGTTCCGATCACGATCCTGACTGGCTTTCTCGGGGCGGGAAAGACGACGCTCCTGAATCGCATCCTGACCGGCAATCATGGCCTTCGCGTGGGAGTCCTGGTCAACGACTTTGGCGCGATCAATATCGACGCCGGGCTGATTGTGGGGATCGACAACAACATGATCAGTCTGTCGAACGGCTGCGTCTGTTGCCAGATTCGCGATGATCTTGTCGAGTCGGTCGTTGGCTTGATCACTCGCCCCGAAGCAATCGAATACATCCTGCTCGAAGCAAGTGGCGTCGCCGATCCCGCCGGGATCTTCATGACCTTCAATGATGCGGGTCTGCGGGACCGGATCAGGCTGGACAGCGTGACCTGCGTCGTGGATGCAGACCAGATCTTCGCGCACCCTGAATATCCCCCTCTGATGGAACTCAAACTCCTCCAGGTAGGGTTCGCGGACATGCTGGTGCTGAACAAGGTAGACCTTGCCGGTCCCGAGCAGGTCGGGAAAGCCAGGGCCTGGCTCGGCGAACATTTCAACCGTCTTCGGATCGTCGAAACCAACTACTGCGAAGTGCCCTACGAGATCCTGTTGGGTGTCGGGCGTTTCGATCCTGCGCGAACCGCCGTGAACTCGCATAACGTGGAACATAACTGCACCGACCCAGCCTGTCATCTTCGAGCACCAGAAACAAGACCACTCGAAGGTGTTCAGCACCTGTAGCTACGAAACAGACCAACCGATGGCGCTGGAGGCATTGCGCGAAGCGATGCGTAAGTTGCCGGGGAATGTTTATCGGGCAAAAGGAGTGATCTACAGCACCGACGCACCAGGGCAACGTGCTGTGTTGCAGGTCGTCGGCAGGCGCGTGGACATTTCGTTACAAGACGAGTGGGGTGAACGCTCGCCGCGCACGCAGATCGTAGCCATTGGCGAGGCCGGCAGCATCGACGCGGGTATGCTGGAAAAGACGCTCGCTTCCTGCATCGTCGAAGGCGATGAATCGAGGCGAGCCGGGGAAATCGGGCTGGCGGTCATTCGTTCCGCCAAGACTGCATCGGCCGGAACTGTCGCTGTGGGTTGACGAGCCTGATTTGGGTTCGAGCGCACGAAAATTCTGCTAGAAGGCTACCGGCGGTGCTCCGCTCTAACCGATTGAACTATTAGCCCTTTACGTCCCTAAACACGAAAATAGTGAATTGTGCTCTGGCGTGATGGATGCTGGGTGGGGAGACCGGTCGGGACGGCTCGGTAGACCCTTCAGTAGCTTAACCGTGGTCGCCTGGTCTGCCTACCGAATGTAGCAACAATAATTGTGACCGGGCGCGTCTATCGAGTCTGCCGACCCGTCAAACAACCGCTACAATTTCCCTCAAGAGGAAAATCCAGGTGAATCCTGTCCGACCAATTCGCATTCTATGCGTTGAGGATCATCCAGTTTTTCGTGAAGGGCTGAGCACGATCATTGCGTCGCAACAGGACATGGCGCTAGTTGGACTCGCAGGAAACGCAGTGGAAGCGGTCGCGGAGTTCCGCCGCCATCGGCCGGATGTCACGCTGATGGACTACCGTCTGCCGGGAGTCGACGGCGTAGACATTCTGATCGCAATACGCGGAGAGTTCCCGCAGGCTCGTGTCATCATGCTGACATCGTCAGACGGCGATGGCGAGATCCAGCGAGCTATGCGAGCGGGAGCCGCGGGCTACCTGTTGAAGAGTATGCCGAAAGATGAACTGCTGGCCGTGATTCGGTCTGTCCACGCGGGCAGACGACACATACCGCCGGAGGTTGCCGCCCGTCTCGCCGAGCATATGGGCGAGGATAACCTGACGACTCGCGAACTGGAGGTGCTCCGGCTCGTTCGAGATGGCTATCGCAACAAACAGATTGCGCATCAGCTGACCATTGCGGAGACAACAGTCAACTTCCACATGAAGAATCTTGTGGACAAGCTGGGAGCCAATGATCGGACGCATGCCGTAACCATCGCGGTCCGGCGAGGCCTGCTTCAGATCTAAATCCAGACCTGTAGAAAACTGCAGGATGCCATCTGCAGATATTGGTGTACCGGGAAAGCTGCACAGTCAGTACTGTTGGACCGAAGTGTCGAATTTGGTAGCTGTTCTTGCTGAGATGGAAAAACCGAACAGACTCCGGGAACTTCTGGTCGCCTTCCTGCTGTTTCATGCAGCTACCTCGGCGTGGGCCGTCGATCCTGACAGGCGCATCTCTCAGTATGCGCACACGGCGTGGAGGACCCAGGATGGGGTCTTCAGCGGGTCGCCAATTATCCTTGCGCAGACCGCTGATGGGTACGTGTGGATTGGAACAAACACAGGCCTGATTCGCTTTGATGGAGTTCACTTTGCCATGTGGAGTCCACCGGCCGGGGAGCGATTGCCCGACTCACGGATCTTTGCCCTGAGGGGGACACGCGATGGCAGCCTCTGGATCGGCACCGGCTACGGCATCTCCCGCTTGAAAGATGGCCAACTGGTCAACTATCCGCAGATGACCGGGCGGGTTGAATCGATGGTGGAGGACACTGACAGTGGGGTATGGCTCGCCCGCACACAGGCGACTGATGGAATGGGTCCGCTATGCCACGTATGGGACGAGCAATTGCGATGTTACGGGGAGGCTGACGGTATTCCGTTCTCCCTGGCTATCAACCTCGACAAGGACGATTCCGGAGAGTTGTGGATCGGTGGCTATTCTCAACTGTGCCACTGGAAACCTGCTTCAAAAGAACCCGGATCGTCCACCACGTATTTTCCGGGTCCGCCACCGGGGCACGAGACATTTGCTTCGCTAAGAGCGATCGTCACTGCTCCGCATGGAGAGGTCTGGGCAGCGATCACGCAGACGAAACCTGTATTAGAGCTGAAGCACTTTGAGAATGGAAGCTGGACCACTCGGACGTTTCCGGAGATCGCCGTCAGGAACGCCGATGTGAAGACACTGTTTGTCGACCGCAACAATGCACTCTGGATCGGAACGGCACATGACGGAATCTTTCGCGCCCGTGGCAATGATGTCGATCATTTTGGACGCGAAGATGGGCTGTCGAGCAATGCCATAGGGCATTTCTTTCAAGATAAAGAAGGGACTGTATGGGTTGTTACCGCGGATGGGCTGGATAACTTTCGCGACTTGCAAGTGGCGACTTATTCCATGCGTGAGGGCTTGTCCGCTGCAGGGGCCAGTTCAGTGTTCGCGGCGCGCGACAACACGGTATGGGTGGGCAATTTTCAGGCTTTGGACTTCCTCAGAGATTCGAAGATATCGGCGATTCGGATGGGACATGGCCTGCCGGGATCAAACGTCACGACGATGTTTGAGGACCATGGCGGACTGCTTTGGGTGGGTGTGGATGACAGGCTATGGGCGTATAACGGCAGCACATTTCGCGAGGTGCGGGGTCGAGACGGCACCGCGCTTGGCATAGTCTTCGCCATCACCGAAGATGTCCGTCACAACCTCTGGGTTCGCGCCGGGCCGAAGCTCGATCGCATTCGCGACTTTGAAGTCGAGGAAGAATTGACGTCGCCACAGATCTCCACGGCTTACACTCTCGCAGCAAATCCCCAAGGCGGAGTGTACCTGGGGCTGGTTAACGGAGACCTGGTTCAATATGACGAAGGCAAGACACAGACGTTCACTTCTCCTGACGTTGGAACTGCTCGCCAGATCCGGGATCTGCTGGTGGAATCGGACGGGTCGGTGTGGGGCACAACGCTGGACATGCTTTCGCGCTGGAAGAATGGGACGCGAAGGAATCTCACTCCGCGCAACGGTCTCCCGTGCGACGGGATCTTCGGCCTGGTGAAAGATCAGCGAGACTCCCTGTGGCTGTCTTCGCGCTGCGGGCTGATCGAAATTGAGAGATCGCAGCTGGACCTTTGGTGGGAGCATCCTGACACGTCGATCAAGGTCACGTTGTTTGGCGCTTTTGACGGGTTCCAGGTAGGGCTGACCTCGTTAAAGCCACAGGCGGCGCTGTCTCCGGATGGTCGCCTGTGGTTTGTGAACGGGCTTATTTTGCAAATGCTGGATCCTAATCATCTGGAGAAGAATGGCATACCACCGCCAGTGCATGTCGAAGGAGTGATTGCGGATCGAAACGCATATTCGCCGATAGATGGATTACGGCTTCCTCCTCTTACACGTGATCTCGAAATTGAGTACACGGCGCTGAGCTTCGTGGCTCCGCAGAAGGTACGCTTTCGTTACCAACTCGAGGGCCGCGACAAAAGTTGGCATGATCCGGGAGCGCGGCGTCAGGCTTTCTTTACTGACCTTCGTCCAGGAAATTACCGGTTCCATGTGATCGCCTCCAATAATGACGGCGTCTGGAATGAGGAAGGCGCGACTCTAAGCTTCAGTGTCGCGCCGGCCGTGTACCAGACAGCCTGGTTCCGATTGCTATGCGGTATTGTTGCGCTGCTGGTTGCGTGGATTATCTATCGGCTTCGAGTGAGGCAGATTGCGCGTGCGATGAGTGCGCGCTTCAATGAGCGATTGGCCGAACGAACTCGCCTGGCGCGAGATCTTCACGACACATTTCTGCAGACGATTCAGGGCAGCAAGCTGGTGGCGGACGATGCGCTGGACGGGCCTTCCGACCCGGTCCGTATGCGGCACGCGATGGAGCAGGTCTCAGTCTGGCTCGGCCAGGCGACGCAAGAGGGCAGGGTCGCATTGAACTCCTTACGCAACTCCACTGTAGAGAAGAACAACCTTGCCGAAGCCTTCCGGCGAGCGACGACAAACGGCAACGTGCCAGAGTCAATCAAGGCCAGTCTTACTGTGATCGGCGAGCCTGCCGAGATGCATCCAATCGTTCGCGATGAGGTCTACCGTATTGGGTATGAAGCTATTCGAAACGCATATGCGCACTCGCAAGCCAGCCAATTGAAGGTCGAACTTACCTACGCGCACGATCTCTCCCTGAGTGTGATTGACAATGGCATAGGCATCGATCTTGCCGTCGTGGATCGAGGTAAGGATGGACACTTTGGCTTGCTGGGAATGCGGGAGCGGGCTGCCCGCATCATGAGCAAACTCACGGTTGTGAGTTCTCCGACCTCGGGGACCGAGATAAGGCTTGTTGTCCCCGGCAGCATCATCTACCGACATCCGAACACCAACGGACGAGGCCTGACGGCGAGAATAAGATCTGTCTTCAAGAGGATGGGCGTGACAGCCGACCGCGACCGACACGAGTTGGATGAGGACTGATCGTCGCCAGTCGAAACTTCGGCCAGCAGGGTAGATAATGCAGACGTGAGAATCACTCGGCGCGAATTTATTCGGTCAGCCACGGCCTTGGGTGCGACCGCAGCGTGGGGACGCGCAGACGCCTCGCCGTCGCGCGTGGCATGGAACGAGAGGCGCGAGTTCTTTCCCGAGGGAGTGGCGTCGGGCGATCCCGACTCTCACAGCATTCTGCTTTGGACGCGACGAGAGCCCGTCAAACAGACTCTCTCTGAGAGACTCGTTGTTGAACTTGCGCGAGATCGGGAGTTCGAGCACGTCGTTGCACTGACCCACACTCAAGTATCCGCGGCGTCTGACTGGACGTGTCGTGTCCTTATCGGAGGGCTGCAACCCTCGACGGAATATTGGTATCGCTTCACGGATAGCGGAGGCAACGGGAGCCGCATTGGACGGACGCGCACGGCTCCGGCAGAAGGTGACCCTCGGCCGGTGCGCTTTGCGTTCGTCAGTTGTCAGAACGCAAACCAAGGTGCGCAGAATGCCTATCGCCGAATGATCTTTGAAGATGAGCGCTGCTCAGAAAATGACCGGTTGGGTTTCGTGCTGCATCTCGGCGATTTTATCTATGAGATTGTCTGGTATCCCGAAGATCGTCCGCAGGGTATGTACGATCGGCGGTTGCGGGACGTCGTTCGCTATGAACACGGCGAGAAGTTTCGCGATTTCCATATCCCTACAACTGTCTCTGACTATCGCGCAATCTACCGTGCCTATCTGCACGATCCGGACCTGCAGGATGCGCGCGCACGATGGCCGTTCGTCAACATGTGGGACAACCATGAGTTCAGCTGGAAGGGCTGGCAGTCATTGGAGAAGTTCGATGGCAAGACGCTTCCGCGGCAGACGCGCAAGGTTGCAGCCAACCAGGCGTTCTTCGAATATCAACCTGCGCGCCTGTCCAGACCTGCTGGGCTGTCGCTGGAGCGATTCAACGCGCCGACTGTTGTTGATACCCCGATCGTGCAGTTCGATGAGCATGGAATGGGGATGGAGCCAAACAATCGTGCGGCATTGGAGAGTCTTACAGGCTATCGGTCGCTGCGCTGGGGGAAGAATGTCGAGTTGATCGTTACTGACCAGCGTAGTTATCGTTCGGAAGAACCACTAGATCGCGACGAAGCGCAGGCCTTTGTCAGCGCTGATTTTCCGGAGTTGATTCCCGAAGAGGCGATGGAGATTCTCGATGCGGGGCGCAGCTACAACGGTGGCAACGCGCCAATGAAGATTCGGTACGGTAACGCCGAGGTGTCCAACTTCACTCAGAGCTCTCCTCCGCAGACCATACTTGGTTTTCAGCAAAAACAGTGGTTCCTCGAGCGCCTTAAAAATTCAAAGGCAACGTGGAAGGTTTGGGGGAACACTACGGCGACGCTCGACATGCGAGCTGATCCGCAGAATCTTCCTCTGGGTGTTACGCGTCCGTGGCCCGGCGCGGGGTACGCAGGATTTGCCAGCGGCGACCACAGCACAGCGTTCGTTGAGCGGGGAGAGATCTATGACTTTGTTCGCGAACATGGCATTACGGGATTCGCAACGATCGCGGGAGATCGCCACTCCTTTTGGGCGGGGCTCGCCGCAAAGGCGCTGCCGCCGAAACACTTCGAGCCGGTGGGGATTGCGTTTGTTACGGGATCGATCTCTGCGCCTACGATGCTTGAGGCTATCGAGCACAACTTCCCGAAGCAGCATCCACTGCGACCTCTATTTCTGGGTCAGGGCCCTGAGGACAGTGGCCCTCAACCAACTGTGAATCTGCTGCTGCGCCATGGGGTTCGCTCGTGCCTTGAGTATGCGCTGAGCGGCGATATGGAGAAGGCGCTTCGCGTATCCAATCCCGATCTGTCGCCTCATGCTTCGTTTGTCGACATGGGCGGGCATGGGTACGCGGTAGTACGAGCCACAAGTTTCGCGTTCGAGGTGGAGTTCGTTTGTATCCCCCGACCTTTGGAGCGGAGCGATGGCGCAGACGGAGGAGCGTTACGCTACAGAACACTTTCGCGAACTGAGTTATGGGAGAACGGTCAATCGCCGAAGATGGAGACGCGCGTACTGGAAGGCGATGCGCGGTTTTCGATTGGGTAAAGCCATTCCTCTGCAGGTCAGGAGACCGACACAAACGAGTGCACGTTATTGGTCAGCAAGGACGATTGCGATTGCCATTCCGTCGTGGCCCTTTCTTCCCACGGTCTGCATGACTGTGGCGGATACACGGGGTTCCGAGGCGAGTTGTTGATTGAAGTGGCGGACGCCTTTGACGCGAGAATCGCTGGATGCGGGGTCCACGACCTCTCCATCGCGGATGACATTGTCGGCGATGATGAGACTGCCGCGGCGGGAGAGTTTTAGTGCCCAGGTCAGATACTCGGGATAGCCTTCCTTATCGGCGTCGATGAAGATGAGATCGAATGGCGGGCGCGATTCAGCCGCGAGAAGCGGCAGGGTTTCGAGCGCGGGACCGACGCGCACATCGACTACGTCTGCGAGGCCTGCGCGAGCGATGTTAGCGCGTGCGACATCAGCGTGTTTGGGGCTCGCCTCCAGGGTGATGAGAGTGCCGTCGGGTGGTAACGCTCTTGCGAGCCAGATTGTGCTGTAGCCGCCGAGCGTGCCTATCTCAAGGATGGTTCGCGCTGCGTGTAGCTTTGCTAAAAGCATGAGCAGCTTTCCCTCGGTTGGAGAGACGCTGATGGAGGGTAGTCCTGCGTCCTCACTTGCCTGGATCGTGGCTTGTAACACCGGATCAGAAGGGATGAAGAGATCGTTGATGTAGTCGTCAACTGCTGTCCATAGTTCTTGCGTCATACGTGGTCTTTCTCCTGGAGGGGTGATGGAAAGGGCCGGCGGTTTGAGTTGAGGATTTCGACGGGCCGCGGACGCAACTCAGTTTTTTAGTCAAGATCAAAGATATACAAGGAAGACGACAACGGAATATATCGCCTTCCGGAACGAAGGGATTGCTGTGTTCGGCGAAGGCGGGGCAGGACTACTTTTCCCCGGCGGTGCCCGGGGTTATGTTCGCGTCTTCGGGGGCAGAGGGATTGATATGGCCGAGACGGTTTTCTGGTGTGTTGGATTGGACTTTGGTCGGCCCTGGGCCTGCGGTGCCGGGATTGTCTCCCCTGGGCCCTGATGGCTGGACAGCGTGTTTGGAGTCAGTCACTGGCTGCTGGTAGGCGGTTTGATTGGTTCGTTGATCCTTGGCCGGCATGGAATCCCCTCTCTGGTCCTGAGTTCATTTGAAGTAGTTGGGAGGGCGGTAGTTGCCTGCCTCCGTGGGTCTTACGCCTCCTGGTCGGGACTGGTGCCTGTAAACTGTTGTTGCGTTGCACGAAGCGATCTGCGGGATTCGGGACTTCGAACGGACTGGCGGCCGTACTTGGGCTTTGGCGTTGACCGAATGGGGGATGGCATTCACACAATTTAGGTTCTAACTTGGCTTGGGGAGGGTTTAGGTGACGAATGACTTTTGATCAAAAGGCAGCAAGAAGCGCGCGGGGTTCGAATCCCATTCTGGTAACCGGGGGCGCCGGGTTTATCGGATCAAATTTTGTGCTGGACTGGCTTGCCACCGATGGCGGGCCGGTGATCAATCTGGACAAGTTGACGTATGCGGGGAATCCGGCGAATCTTGCGTCGGTTGCGAAGAATCCGGCGTATACGTTTGTCCATGGCGATATCTGCGATACGGAGCTGGTGGCGGAGTTGCTGCGTAAGCACAGGCCGCGGGCGGTGGTTCACTTTGCGGCGGAGAGTCATGTCGACCGCTCGATTCTTGGGCCCGAGGCGTTTCTAAAAACGAATATTGATGGGACGTTTACTCTGCTGCGCGCTGCGCGCGAGTATTACGATTCGCTGGCGGGTGAAGAGCGCGACGGGTTTCGCTTCCTGCATGTGTCGACGGATGAGGTCTACGGAACCCTGACTCCTGAGGCCCCTGCGTTTCATGAAGACACGCCGTACGCGCCGAACTCGCCGTACGCGGCGTCGAAGGCGTCGTCGGATCATCTTGTGCGGGCGTGGGTGCACACGTATGGGTTGCCGGCGCTTGTTACGAACTGCTCGAACAACTATGGGCCGTATCAGTTTCCGGAGAAGCTGATTCCACTGATGATCTCGAATGCGCTGCAGGGCAAGCCGCTGCCGGTGTACGGAGATGGGCAACAGGTGAGGGACTGGCTTTACGTGCTGGACCACTGCCGTGCGATCCGGACTGTGCTGGAGCGGGGACGCGTGGGCGAGACGTATAACGTTGGCGGAGGAAATCAGCGCAGCAATCTTGAAGTCGTGAAGACTCTTTGCGCGCTGCTCGATGAGATGGTGCCGGAGTCGAAGTTCAAGCCGCATCTGCAACTGGTGAAGTATGTGACGGATCGGCCGGGACATGACAGGCGCTATGCGATCGATGCGCGGAAGCTGGAGGGTGAACTCGGCTGGCAAGCGCAGGAGAGCTTCGAGACTGGTCTGCGGAAGACTGTGGAGTGGTATCTGGCGAATGCGGCGTGGGTGGAGAGCGTGACGAGCGGGGCCTATCAGCAGTGGATGACGCAGAACTACGGTGGGCGCGAGTCCGGCAGAGCAGGTGACGCAGTCGAGGAGCGCACGACTATTGCCGCAGGGGAGGGTTCGCGTTGAAGGGAATTATTCTTGCGGGCGGGTCGGGGACGCGGTTGCATCCGGTGACTCAGACGGTTTCAAAACAGTTATTGCCGGTATATGACAAGCCGATGATCTACTATCCGCTATCGGCGCTACTGCTGGCGGGGATTCGCGAGATTCTGGTGATCTCGACACCGGAGGACACCCCGCGCTTCAAGCAGTTGTTGGGCGATGGAAAGCAATGGGGCATCGAACTGCAATATGCGGTGCAGCCTTCGCCAGATGGATTGGCGCAGGCCTTTCTGATCGGCAAAGAATTTCTCGCGGGTGAGGGTTGTTGTCTCGTACTGGGCGACAACATCTTCTACGGGCAGGACTTTGCGAAGACGCTGCGGAAGGCGGCGGCGGGCGGCCCGGGAGCGACGGTCTTCGCGTATCCAGTGCTCGATCCGGAGCGGTATGGCGTAGTCGAGTTCGACGCGGACCGTAAAGCGATCTCGATCGAAGAGAAGCCGTTGAAACCAAAGTCGCGCTACGCAGTGACGGGAATTTATTTTTACGACGCGCAGGTGGTGAGTGTGGCCGAGGGGTTGAAGCCGTCGCCTCGCGGGGAGCTTGAGATAACGGACGTGAACCGGTGGTATCTGGAGCACGGACAGTTGAGGACGCAGGTGCTGGGGCGCGGGACGGCGTGGCTCGATACGGGGACACACGATTCTCTATTGGAGGCAGCGACGTTTATCCACACGCTGGAGAAACGGCAGGGGCTGAAGGTGGCTTGCCCGGAGGAGATTGTGTATCGGCTGGGTTACATCGATGCAACTCAGCTGCGGGCGCTGGCCGGGAAGATTGCGAAGAGCACGTACGGGCAATATCTGCTGCGGATCCTTGAAGAGACGGTGTACTAAGGCGCTTTGAGCGCGGGTTTGTGGGGGCGGCGTGCGGATATTGTTGACGGGAGCTTCGGGGCAGGTGGGTGGGGAGTTGCTCGAGACACTGAAGCCCTTTGGTGAGGTGGTCGCTCCTTCGCGGGAGCAGATGAATCTGGCAGATGCGGCGTCGGTGCGGGAGATGATTCTTGCGACGCAGCCGCGGTGGATTGTGAATCCGGGGGCATATACGGCGGTGGATAAAGCGGAGAGTGAGCCGGAGTTGGCTTACGCGATCAACGCCGAGGCTGTTGAAGTGATGGGGCGGGAAGCGAAGGCGATCGGCGCGGGTGTGATTCACTTTTCGACCGACTATGTTTTTGATGGCTCTGGGAGCGCTCCGTATAGGGAGACAGATGCGACGGGACCGACGAGTGTGTATGGAACGAGCAAGTTGGCCGGGGAGAAGGCGTTGGCGGAGAGTGGCGCCGGGCACCTGATCTTCAGGACGAGCTGGGTTTATGGCGCGCGAGGGAAGAACTTTCTGCTGACTATCTTGAAGCTGGCGCGCGAGCGGGAGACGCTGCGGGTTGTGGCCGATCAGCATGGCGCGCCGACGTGGAGCCGTGACTTGGCGAAGATGGCGGCAGAGGTGATCCGGCAGTGTGAGGCGAAGGCGCAGGGAAAGGACCTTGCGGAGATGCTGGCGGAGGTCGGCGGCGTCTATCACGCGGCTGGTGCAGGGGAGACGACTTGGTGCGGATTCGCGGCGGAGGCGGTTCGGTTGCGGCGAGACATGGAGCCTGACGTGCGATTTGCGAAGATTGAACCGATTACAACTGCGGACTATCCGACTCCGGCGAAGCGGCCGGCCAACTCGCGAATGGACTGCACGAAGCTGAAAGAACAGTTCGGGTGGAGGATGATGGATTGGCAGGAGTCGTTGCGGAAGGTTTTGGCGGAGCTATGACGCGGGCGTTGTTTCTGGATCGTGATGGGGTGGTGAACGAAGAGGTGGGGTATCTGCATCGAGCCGATGAGGTTCGGTTTGTGGATGGGATATTTTCACTTTGCAGGACGGCGGCTGGACTGGGGTACCGGCTGATTGTGGTGACGAATCAGGCCGGAATCGCGCGGGGATATTACTCGGAGGACGGACTTCGAGGCGCTGATGGAGTTTATGCGTACAGAGTTGCGTGCAGAAGCCGTGGAGTTGGACGCGGTGTACTACTGTCCGTTTCATCCCGAACATGGTGTGGGCAAGTACAAGCAGGAGCACGAGGATAGAAAGCCTGGGACGGGCATGCTGCGGCGAGGAGCGCGGGAGTTTGGGGTGGAGTTGAGCGAGAGCGTTATGGTGGGGGACCGGTGTTCTGATGTTGCGGCGGCCAATGCCGCGGGGCTGCGGCAGGCGTTCCTGATCAGCGGGACTGAGTCTGGCACTTGCGGTGGAGATTATCTAATGGTGAGGTCGCTGGCTGAGGTGGAGCAGTGGCTGGTGGAGCGCGAGCATGATTCTTCGTATAGAAACTCCTGAATTTGCTGGAACTGTTGGATTTGAGGTGGTAAGGTGAAAGCCCCTCCGGGGAATCAGGCAGGTGTTAGGCGATGAGATGGAAGTGTGTCTCTGCTGGCGCTGGCTCTGTTTGTTTTGCGAGTTCTTTGCAGGTTTCCAAACGCTGAAAATTCACTGAAGTGTTTTCTGCCGACGAAATGAGCGCCTTACTCGAATCCCAGCCGAAAACCGCAGCAGCAGAGCGACCATCGACTTTCCACATTCGAATGGCATACGCATGTGGATCCTTCCTGGCCCTCTCTTGGATCGGCTGCTATCTAACATCAGTGCCCATAACGGGGGTGGCTTCATCGGCCATCGCCATCAGTTGCAGCTGCGTTATGGTCTGCCCTCTTTCTGTGTATTGGCACGAAAAGGGTAGACGGGATATGCGCGATGCCGCGATGACGATTCCGTGGTTTGTTGTACTGTTGGTCATCCTGCCAATCCCCGTTGCGGCATGTGCGCGGATGGGATTTCCCCTTCAAGATTCTCGTCTCGCCCAAATAGATAACTTCTTCGGAGTGCGTATTCCAGAAGTCACGTCATGGGCTTCTGGCAGCCAACTTGGAAGGCTAGCAAATCGTTGCTACCCCCTGCTGATCCATTCATTGCCCATCGCTTTCATACTGCTGGCTTTGACTGGAAGAGTGAAACACGCACAGAGATTTTTGTTATCGAACCTGGTGGCTTACACTCTTGGCCTGCCGCTTTTCTCTTTAGTTCCTGCAATTGGACCGTGGTATGCCTTTGGCACGACACCAAGCCCAGACCAGGCGCTGTGTCAGTCCAGCTTGTTGCATCTGCGACACGCGGAATCGGCCGGCATCTATGGTGTGATTTGCTTCCCTTCATTTCATGTTATCTGGGCCATACTTTGTGCCGCAGCGCTATGGACCTACAAGCCTCTGCGTGTTCCGATAGCCTTGCTGTACAGCTTGATTATTCTTTCTACAATCACCACCGGGTGGCACTATTTCACTGATGTGGTTGCCGGGGCTGCGGTGGCACTCCTATCCCTCAAGCTCTCTTTTCTACTTACGAAGGATTCCACGTTACCCGAAGTTACCCAGTGACTGCCAATCTACTTGGTAGTTCTCTCTTTTGCAGCCGGCGCAGTCGCTGGCTGAGATGGAGAAGTGCCTACTGGAACGCGGGTAGGGCGGGAGCTAGCGTGCGAAGTGGGCCACGACGAGCGCGATCGGCAGACCGACGAAGAGGATATGAATGACCAGCTGAGTCAGGAAAGCTTTGACGGAAAAGGGAATTGCTACGGCGGAGAGTGGGAGCACAATTCGATTCATCACGACATGAACCCCGGCGCCGTACAGGACGCCGCAAAGCAGAGGATGATCGATGAGGATCGCCAGCTTGCGGCTGCTTGCGTAGTAGACGAAGGCGGCGGTGAAGGAGATCAGGAAGTGGAAGAACAGGCCAGCGGCTACGGTTTTCTTTCCTCCCTCGAATGCGGAGGGGCCGAATGCGGCGCTGGCGATCCTCTGCAGGAGCCGCTTGAAGGGTATGCCTTGCTGAATCCGGACCAACGTTGAGGTTGCGGTAAGGTCGAGAACGCCGGAGAGTAGACCTGCGAGGGATATCACTGCAAGGCTTGTCATCAGGCTCCGCTCCTGCGCTCGTTCGTGTCCCTTTAGATGGGCGGGGTTACTGCGGTGATTCGTCCTTTGCTTAAGAGTTAGTTCGCTGGCGGGAGATCGGCGGTTGTGAAGGATGCGCCGAGGGCATCTTTTGCGCTGACCGAGGGAGGAGTGCCATCAAGTGCATCGAGGGGCCATGCAATGTTGAGGGTCGGGTCGTCCCAGAGGATAGAGCGTTCTCCTTCAGGAAAGTAGAGATTTGTAGTCTTATAAAGGACTTCGGCCGTCTGTGAGAGAACAAGGAAGCCGTGGGCAAAGCCTTCCGGGATCCAGAGAAGCTGGAGTTCGTCGTCGATCGACTGGGCTTTGAGGTGAAAGCCGGCCCATTTGCCGAAATCGGGCGAGTTACGGCGCAGATCGATAGCGACGTCCCAGATATGGCCGGAGAGGACTCGGACGAGTTTGCCCTGCGGTTTGCCGAGTTGATAGTGCAGGCCCCTGAGCACGCCTTTGACGGAGAAGGACTGGTTATCCTGAACGAATTGAGTGGGGAGCGAGGCTGCGGAAAAAGTTGATTGATTGAAAACTTCCGCAAACCAACCGCGACTATCACCGAAGCGGCGGGGTTGAATAAGTTTGACGTCAGAAAGAGGTGTGTTCAGAACTTGCATGTGACTAGTGTAAGGGGCGGAGATGAAGCCTGAAAGTCCCTTATGTTTCAGTTCCATAATCGAACGAAGCAATAGCAAATTTTTGAAGATTGCTTACCCTTACTAGCGGCAACGGGTAGAATGAATAACGAAGTTGGTTAGTTGCGCTGCCTTATCCCGGTTGCTTGCTGGCTAAAAGCCGATCTGACGAAAAGAGACCGAACCAAGGTCCGGTACGAACAGGCCAATGGAATTCGATGCGTGGTGGTTTCTACGGCTCAACTGAGCCATAGAGGCGAGTTGAGTGGTTAACCGCGAACCAGTGAATGTGTTAGTAACCAGTGCGGTCAGCGCGATGCAGATCGAGGTACGCGTGATGGGCTGCGCAGATACAGGATTCGGATGCCGTCTGAATATCAATCTCCCGAGTCGCGCACTGCGGCCATCGAAGGTTCTTATTCGTACACGGAGTCTGCAGGGCGTTCGCTGGAGAGGTCCCGAAGGGCGAATCGTGCTCCGTCAAATCTCTTCCGCTACCGGGTTGTTAAGCGCTGTTTTGATGTCCTGCTGGTCCTGATTTCGGCTCCGGTTACGTTTCCGTTATTAGCTGCCGTATCAGCAGTGGTGATGTTGAGTTCGCCCGGCCCAATCTTCTATTCGCACCGTCGGATTCGGAGAAATGGTGCGTTCTTTTCCATGTGGAAGTTCCGCACGATGTGCGTGAATTCGGCTGAGGTACTGGAGAGCTATCTGGCTCGTCATCCTGAGGCGCACGCTGAATGGAATCTGACGCATAAGTTAAGGAAAGATCCACGGATTACGCCGCTTGGTCTGTTCCTTCGGCGATACAGCCTGGATGAATTGCCGCAGCTTTGGAATGTGCTGATGGGTCAGATGAGCCTTGTTGGGCCTCGCCCGATCGTCGCCGCGGAAGTGGAGAAATATCGCGACAGCTTCGACTGTTACTGCAGGGTGAAGCCCGGTTTGACGGGACTTTGGCAGGTCTCAGGGCGCAGCGAGTTGAGCTATGATGCGCGGGTGGCTTTGGACTGCGACTATGTGAAGCATTGGTCGCTGACCAAGGATCTGGTGATTCTACTTAAGACGTTCTCGTCCGTGGTCAATCAGGACGGCGCGTACTAATTAAATCTCTCGCAAGGGTTTAGGATTTAGGGAAGGCGCCACCTGTTTCGAGCGACAGGCAGCGAGCACAGCGCCGCCAGTTCGATGCTGTGGGTCGTCCTCTTGCCTTCAGGGATTTGCCGGAGTATCAGTGACTTCATTGGAAGGAATGCGGGATTTGCTGAAGACGTCTCTGGGTGAGAGTCTCGGCGCATTGTCTGCTGAAGACAGGCTTGCGGCGTCTTGGCCGGTAGCCTGCGGCAAGGCGATGGCCGGGCGGGGAACCGTGATGGGTTATGCCGACGGGGTAGTGCGGGTGCAGGTGGAAGATGGAGCCTGGTTGCGCCAGTTGATGAGTATGCGCGCCCAACTCGCCCGGGAGATGGAGCGGATCGCGGATGTTCCGGTTCGCGAGATACACTTTGAGATGAAGAGGAATGACGCGCGATGAGCGAACGGGTTGGCGTAAGTATTGAGGATGTTCGCCGGGTGGCGGAGTTGGCGAATCTGGAACTGACGGCCGAGGAAGAGCCGCGAATGCAGCGGGATCTGAATGCGATTCTTGGACATATCGCGCAGTTGAGTGAATTGAATACAGCTGAGATCCCAGCCATGGCGCAGGTCGGTGAGATGTTGGGCGGAGCCGTCGATGCGACGGGAACTTCCTTGCGGGTCGATCAGGTGGGGGCTTCGCTGGATCGTGCTGTGGTGATGGCGGAGGCGCCGGAGACGGACGGGCGGTTCTTCAAGGTTCCTAAGGTGATTGAGCGCTAGGAGCATTTCGCCACAATGGGAACAGCGATGAAATGATGAGATGGAAGATGGTGAGCGCAAAGGCATGGACTTAGAAGGTTTGACAATTGATGGAGCACGGGCGGCGGTTGCGTCGGGAGCGACAACGGCGACTGCGGTTGCCGAGTTACATTACGCGCGAATCGCATCCAGTGACTCTAAAATCAATAGCTTTCTGGCGTTGAGCCGTGAACGCGCGCTCGAGCAAGCGGCAAAGATCGATGGAATGGCTGCCAAGGCAGAGGCTCTGCCGGTTCTCGCTGGGGTTCCGATTGGGATCAAGGATGTGCTGGTGATGCGGGGCGTCCCAGCCACGGCAGGATCTCTGATTTTAAAGGGTTACTGCCCACCCTATGACGCCACGGTTGTGGCAAAGCTGGAGGCCGCGGGGGCGGTCCTGCTGGGAAAGCTGAACTGCGATGAGTTCGCGATGGGTTCGTCGAACGAGAACTCGGCCTATGGTCCGGTGTTGAATCCAAGGGCTTTGGATCGCGTTCCAGGCGGGTCGAGCGGAGGTTCCGCGGCGGCAGTGGCTGCGGACTTTGCGGTCGCGACGCTTGGGACTGATACGGGCGGGTCGATTCGGCAGCCGGCGGCTTTTTGTGGAGTTGTGGGCGTACTGCCGACTTATGGAAGGGTCAGTCGATATGGGCTGATTGCGTTCGCCTCTTCGCTGGATCGAGTGGGCCCGTTTGCCAAGACCGTGAAGGACGCGGCTACTTTGCTGCAAGTAATTGCGGGAAAAGATGTTATGGATTCTACTTCGTCGGATCGCCCGCTGCTGGACTATGTTGGCGGGCTGGCGAAGCCGGTCGAAGGGCTTACGAGTCGGAGTGCCGGAAGAGTACTTCGGCGAAGGGTTGGATCCAGAGATTCGGGGCGCAATTGAGAGTGTTCTCAATGGTCTGAAGGCAGCCGGATGCGTGGTGAAACCAGTCAGTTTGCCACACACAAAGTACGCCATCCCGACCTACTACGTCATCGCAACGGCTGAGGCGTCGTCGAACCTGTCACGGTTTGATGGGGTGAGGTTCGGGTTCCGGGCGGAGGAGGCGAAGACGCTCTCCGCGATGTACCGGAAAACGCGTGATGAAGGATTTGGTGCCGAAGTGAAGCGGCGGATTCTGCTGGGCACGTATGCTTTGAGCGCAGGCTACTACGATGCCTACTATCGCAAGGCCCAGCAGGTGAGAACCTTGTTGACGAGGGATTTTCTGTCCGCGTTTGCCGAGGTGGATGTACTGGTTGCGCCGGTGACGCCAACTCCGGCGTTCAAGTTGGGTGAGAAGACGGACGATCCAGTGAAGATGTATCTCGAGGATATCTATTCGGTGGCTGCGAGCCTGGCGGGAGTCTGTGGCGTGTCGGTGCCGTGCGGAAACACGAAGGATGGACTGCCGATTGGAGTGCAGATCATGGGCAAGCACTTCGATGAGGCAACGATGCTGCGAGTCGCGCAGGCTGTGGAGACGAGGCAGCAGACGATGTAGGGTCTGATAAAGGCCGGGTAGATCTCGCGGAATCCAGCGAGGAACACGAGCTAGCAAGCGGGCTTATTTTTGCTATCGGAGACTCGGATGCGTTCGGGTATGCTGGAGGCAGGTCATCCGATTATTTCGACGGCCGGACTCGCGTGGATTGGGTCTTGTGTCCGATGTGATATTGGATTGCGTTTGTTAGCGGACGGTTAAAAGGTAAAGGTTGCGAGGATTAGAGCAGATGCAGTTTGGCGGTTCTCCCCGATTTCGTAGATACGGATATGTTCTTTTGTTTCTTGTGGCAGTGCTCTGCCCTCATCTGCGCAAGTTGGGCAATACGGCCCGGTGCCGGGGGCAGCGGGCCAGCAAGCCTGCGATAGTTCCACCGATCCAACCTGTCAGCTGAACAACAACGGTCAAAGTAATCCGAACAATGACTATCCTGTTCGCAATCCCTCGATCAATCCTCAGCAACCATTGAATCCACAGATCCTCGTTCCGGGACAGCAGCAAAACCAGAACTCCACGGGGACGTTGAACGGCAATAGGACACAAACGCAAGACCAAAATAGGCAGGAACCCCTTCCGCTTGATCCGCCAACCGAGTTTCAGCTGATGATCGCCAACTCGACGGGAAAGTCGCTACCGATCTATGGAGCGAAGCTTTTTCGCAATACTCCGTCCACTTTTGCGCCTCTGAACTTGGTTCCCGTGCCAACGGACTATGTGATTGGGCCAGGGGACGAGTTGCTAGTTCAAGTTTGGGGCCAGCTAACGTTGGATGGCCGGTTCACGGTTGACCGGTCGGGCAGCATCTATATTCCGCAGGTTGGCACAATGCACGTTGCCGGGCTTTCGTATGGGCAGCTCCATGATTTTCTGAAAGCCCAGATGGGCAGGGTATTCCGCAACTTCGACCTGAACGCGAATATGGGGCAGTTGCGTTCGATCCAGGTATTTGTCGTGGGACAGGCGCGGCGTCCTGGGACGTATACCGTCAGCTCGTTGAGCACACTGGTAAATGCACTTTTTGTGACGGGGGGACCAACTCCGCAGGGCAGTCTGCGAGATATTCAATTGAAGCGTGGCGGAAAGGTTGTCGTCGATTTCGATTTATATGATCTGCTGCAGCGCGGAGACAAATCCAAGGATGCGCAGCTATTGCCCGGCGACGTCATCTACATTCCACCGGTCGGGCCGCAGGTTGCCGTTGCTGGAAGCGTTAATGTGCCTGCGATATATGAACTGAAGACGGGTGAGGTGGCGACGGTCGGGGATGTTTTAGGGATCGCTGCCGGACCTACGAATGTCGCATCGGGACAAATAGTTCGGTTGGAACGCGTGGACGAGCGCCGCATGCGCAGTATGACCCAAATATCCTTGGATGCGCAGGGACGCGCTACGGTGTTGCGCGACGGCGATCTGCTGGAGCTGATGCAGTTGTGAGTCAATACAAAGACGCGGTTACACTTCGCGGCAACGTCGCAAATCCTGGACGTTATACGTGGAGGCCAGGAATGCGCATCCGTGATTTGCTTCCGGATAAAGACTCTCTGATCACACGCGATTATTGGTTGAAGCGGAGCCAGTTGGGTCAACCGATGATGACCTATATACCAACCTGCCTTCCCACTCTCCCTATGGAATTCCCGATTTCCGTTACGGCATTGCGTTCGGTGAAGAGAGGGCAGAATTCCAATTGGAGGTATTCGTCCACGAGAAATCCAAATCTGATTGGGCTTCCGTTTGGGACTGGCGAGGCAGGTTCCTACCCGGTCGTTAGAATGGGCCGACGGACGGTGGACTCGACTGTGCGAGGGTTCCGGAGTCCGATACCTCGACGAGCGGAACAAACGATCGCTACACGCCCGCTGCCGCAGCCGGAACGAATTCGGGAAGCAGCGGAATCAAACGGCTCAAAATGCCTGCAACAGAATAGCGGCAACGAGTCATGAGTGCCACGAGCGCAAGTGTGGGTTCAAACATAGTTGCCAGTTCGTCGGCTGGGCAGTTCAAACCCCGCTATGACGTCAAATTGAGCGAGCCGGACATCGATTGGAGCTACGCGGTTATCGAGCGGCAGAGCAAGGAGAATCTCACGACATCCTTCTTGCCGTTTAACCTAGGCAAGCTGGTATTGGAAGGGGACGGTTCGCAAGATCTTGGGTTGCTGCCGGGCGACGTAGTAACGATCTTTTCAAAGGCTGACATTCGGGTACCCCAGGCGCAGCAAACCAGGTATGTTCGGCTCGAAGGAGAGGTTGTGTCTTCGGGAGTCTACAGTGTGTTGCCTGGCGAGACCTTGCGGCATCTAGTTGAGCGAGCTGGGGGCGTGACCCCCGATGCCTATCTTTACGGCTCGGAGTTTACTCGAGAGTCGACGCAGCGCGTTCAGCAGCAGCGTTTGAACGAATACATTGACCAAATAACACTCCAGGTCAGCGCTAACGCAACCAATAACTTCGGACGCTCTCTCAGTGTGGCAGATTCTACCGCTGCGACCGCCGCGGCGCAGCAGAACCAAAACGTCATCGCAAGTTTGCGCCAAATTCGAGCAACAGGCCGGATCGTACTCGAGCTTCCGGTCGACGCGAATAATGTATCGCAGCTTCCGGACCTGCCTCTTGAGGATGGGGACCGATTGATTGTGCCCCGAGTACCATCTACGGTGAACGTCGAAGGCGCCGTCTACAATCAAAATTCATTTGTGTTCGACGCGACTCGACGTGTGGGAAGTTATATTCGCTTGGCTGGCGGGGCCAATCGCGACGCCGACACGAGCCGGGCTTACGTCATTAGAGCAAGCGGTTCTGTTCTCAGCAAGCAATACAGTTCCTCGCTGCGCGGCAACAACTTTGACTCGTTGCATATCTATCCGGGCGATACGGTCGTGGTGCCGCTGAACCTGACCAAAGGCCAGACTCTTCGGACGATCGTTAGCATAGCGCAGATCGTGGGTCAGTTGGGGATCGCGGTAGCAGCTGGCAATACTGTGTTCTAGAAGAACAACGGCTTCGAACCTCAACCGATGTGGGTTGAACTCCAACTCCAACCTGCGAGGAAGAACGGTCAGATACAGATTCCCAGTTCATTACTTTCGTTAAAGGTGTAAAGGTCTTCCCCGACTTTCGAGCGATGTCATACGATTAGAGCTCCACCACAGCGCAAGAAGAAGAATCGTCTATTCACAGCGTAGACACCATAAGGGTGACTGTCCCCAGCGTTCGAATTCAGAGGTGGCTGCCAACAGTCATCGGAAATGACTCGCGCTTTTGTAATAATGCGAAAACGCAAGCGAACAAACGCCGCGAGGATTTCGGAGTGACCCAAGGGCCTTGGGTCAGGCACGGGGCTGGCGCAAGGCCGCACGAAGAGCGGCGACCTTTGGACCATTTTCCGGATCTCGGCGAAGCGATTCGAATGCTGCTCTAACCCAAACTGCAAAGCAGGCAAACAGAAAAGCCAGCAGCGTGAAGATGATAACGAGGACGGTCCGATGCGGGAAGGAGCGTCTGTCCGGAGGAACCGCGACATCGATGATCTGGAACACCGCGCCTTGCTTCGCTTCGTCAAGTTTAGCTAGTTGGTACTGAGTGGCAAGGGCCTGGAAGATGGTTTCGCGGTACTTGACCTCGCGCAATTTGCGAACATACTCCAAAGCAGCCTCTGGGACTTTGCCCTTCGGCACGAAGAGTTCGGATCCGGAACCCGAGGTGCCAGTAAGTCGTGACAACTGTGCCTTTAGTTCGTCAAGTTCACGCTTGGCGGCTATGACATCGGGATTGTTGTCAGTGGCAAAGGAGGACATGCCTTGTAACTGAACCTCTTTTGCGGCAATTTGCCCCTGGATCGACGCTGCTGATTGAATCATGGCCCACGACTCGCTCTCAGGCTGAATCAATCCGGATTTCAGTTCACTCGTCTTGAGGTCTTGTTCAGCATTCGCGAGATTGTTCTTTGCCTCTTCTAATTCGTGCTCAAAGAAAACTCTGCGCTGCCCGGCTTCGGTCGTGGCAACGTTCGAAGCCAGCCTTTGAAATTCCTCGACAAAAGCGTTCGTCATTGCTGCTGCTCTGTCGGGACTAGGATCATCCACAGAGATTCGAATTATGCCATCTTTGAGTCCAGCGACCGCTGTGCTTCGCTTTTCGAAGGCCTTTCGTGCATCAGACAGTGCCTTTACGTGGTACGCCTTTATGAGATCGAAACGCTTGACCATGGCGTCCTCGACGGTGCGGCTCCTGAACATGGATATATACGTATCATTCTGACTCTTGATACCGAGGCTGGAGCCGGCAAAAGCGGCGAGCGCCCCCCCTCCCCCTCCCCCGCCTACCAACTGCGATAGCATCCCTGCGCCAGTGGAGGACTGCTGCGGCGGCATAAGGGAACTTTCGCCTGTGTAGCGAACGGGCAGGACCATGCAAACGATCGCCGTAAGGACGGAAGCCCCAAGAGTGAACAGCAGAATGAACCGTTTCTTCTCTACAAGCAAAACGAGGAGATCCAGCAGGGAGACCTCTCCTTCCGGAAGTACCTCCAACGCAGGGTCTATGCCCATTTCGGTCTCGCTAAGCATTCTCTTGACGACCTTCAAACTCGTTATGGCCCTTAGCTTTCAAATCGGAACTATACCCCAAGCATAGCGGAGATGACTCGAAAAGACGAGCCGACCGATTTTCGCCTGGAGAGGTCTTCTCACTGCGCTTCACCCTGAAAATCCAACTACACCAACTCGTTTTTTGACAGCCTTTTTATGCTTCATGAGCGGCCATGAGGTTTGGTGACGCCGTTCGGGGATTTGAAGACGTTTTTCCGCGTTTGTCGCCGAGTCGGAATTCTTAGACATCACGACGGAGCAAATGTCTATTCACACCGGGGAGGGCGTTAGACTGAAATGGTCGCGGGAAGGCGATTGTGACAGCGGTAATCGATGGAACGTACTGCGCTGCCAGGCCGGCTCAATCATGAGAAAGCTTTTGAGCGGCGCGAGATCGGTCGATTGAACAGTCCTGCCGGCAGATGCACTGGCCCGATCTGGACGTGAGGGAAGGGGCTCGAACAAATTGAAGCAGGATACATTGTTGGACAATAAAAGACCACGCAGGTTTCAACTGAATGCGCTCCTGGCTCTCTCTGAATATCGGGTCTTAGCGTTGATGGCGACCACTCTTTGTTTTGTGGCCCTTGTGGACGCGTCAATTCAGCAGTTTCAGATGTTCCTTTTCGGCGGTCGAATCCTGGTTGGCAATAGCCTGACCAAAACCGCTCTTCTTGTCGCTGTGGCCTTTGGTTGCGTTTTGCACCCGAAGGTTAAGATTTCGACGGTTCCATGGTTGGCGTGGGCTATCTGTATCGGATACCTGATCGTCGAGGTCATTCACCTTACCCTCAACTGCGGCATGTCCTTGGGAGATGCACTCTTCTCCTATTACAACTACTACTGCTTGTTTTTGATTGGCCCGGCTATGCTAATCTTCCGCGGCGCGGTTTCGCAACGAACTCTTGTCCGATGCTCTGTAATTATATTTGCGGTGTGCGCGATGTTGGCAGCCGCGCAACATCTGACGGCGAGTCCTATCGTGTACCCAGAAAGCCTCGATGGATCATTCAAGGTGCCAAGCTGGATGTTCGCCGACCGGCTTCGAGCATTTAGTTTATTTGGGTCGGCCCTTGAGTTTGGTCTGTTCTGTGCCTTCTCCGGCGCACTGGGGGTAGCGCTAGCTCGAAAGATGCCCATTAGTGGGACTCTTTTGGCGATAGCTTCGGGATTAGCTTGTTACACGACCCTTACCAGGCTGTGCTATTTGACTTTTGTTGGCGCCATTGCATCTTCTCTGGTTTTCACATTCGGTAAAAAAACCTCTCGCGGAAGCTGGCTGCCGCTCCTTTGGTTTTTGCTCGGACTTTCGACAATTTTTGTAGGACTCAATGCGATTAGCGACACCGATGCGGGTTCGCTACAGGAGACGGGCTCACTCTTGGGGCGACTTAATCAATGGGTCTATTTTTCCGACCTTTTTCTGCACTCTTCGCCAGTCTACCAACTCTTTGGCCTGGGGCTTGTTCAGGACGACAGTCTGCTATCGTCCTACGGAGTGCCTATCGACAACACTTTGCTGGCGCTCCTCCTGCATCTTGGGGTGGTCGGCCTCGCGGTCTTCGGCACTCTGCTCACCAAAATGTGGATATATCTGCGCCGCGAGGCTGTGGCGACGGAGCAGCCGTTCATAATTGCAGCGGCGAGCTTATGGGCAACTATTGCATGCGCCGGTACCTTCAATATCGTGTTCGGCAGCTTTGGTGCTGTATTTGCCCTGGCAATTCTCTGCAATAACGGAAAGGAATCTCGTAGGATGCCGGAGCTTACCGGTGCGGTATTGACGCACGCATGAAGATAATTTTACCGGAAGCGAGTGGTGACTGAATCTTAGGATGGCGCGCGTTTATAGACCCTCTCTCTTTCCCATTCTTCCGATTAGCCCGTCCCAGGTGCCGAGCAGAAAGTTGCGTAGCTTGCGCGGACGCTCGCGCTCGGCGATCAGGCATTTGAGGGTCTCCCGGGAGGCGTAATATATAGCGTGTGAGATGACGCCTGGGAACACGCGAAAATATTTCCTATACACTGCGACGCGATTGCGCGAGAGGTAGTACCGCCTAACCGCGCTGTGGTGCGTAGGTTCGAAATTAAAAAACAAGAACCGGCGTCTCTCGGGGAATCCGGTCGCATGCAGAAGGACCGCGTCTCTGGAATCGGCAACGAGATAACCTGCAGCTCGAATGCGTAAGCAATATTCCGTATCTACCTGATCGATGAAATATTCCGAGGAAAATAGACCGATCTTGTCGAAGATCCACGTTGGCATCAGGGCTCCGGAGGTCATGGAGGTCACGGGGCCACCGTCTTCGGCACGCAAGAAGTTCGGTTCACGGCCTGTACTTGGATCCAAATATTTTGGATGCATGGAGGCCACGCGCTCTCTGGCGGGGTGAACTTCCCACGTCGCGAACATTTGATTCACAAAGCCATCGGTAATTTTGCTGTCTTGATCTAACAAGACTACCCAGGGATACCCCTCATTTCTTGCCCACAGAATGCCCTGGTTCAGGCCTTCAGCGATGCCGAGATTCTCTCCGTTTTCGATCAAATGAAAGCCAAGGCCTCGACTTGCGCCGCGCAAACGGTCAACCACCTCAGCGTTGGACGCATTATCAACAACCACCAGGCCTTGCACCTGAGCCAGTACCTTCGACAGGTCCTCAATCATTTTGGCTGTGGGATGGTATGTAACGATCACTCCGCAAACCGATCGGTCCGCGATAGTGGTGTCGGGCTTACTCATTTGCCCATTTTATCTTCAGGTGAACGACGGGGAGATTACGTAGCCCTTCTAACGACGACTCTGCATGCCTTCATCGCTGACATAGCTATCCCACCTATCTGCCGTTATGATGTGGTTCGAGGGCCGCTTGCCAATTGCACGAAACGAATTCCGCCGTGATTGAGTCGAATCGTATAAATCAGCCTCACGTTTATGTGATTCTCTTGAACTGGAACGGTTGGCGGGACACCATCGAATGTCTCGAGTCCGTCTTCCGTTTAGACCATCCGCGTGTCACCGTAATCGTGTGCGACAACGCTTCATCGGACGAGTCAATCGAGAAGATCGAAGATTGGGCGAGTGGTCGCATCGCGGCTTCGTACAGCAGTGCCGATTTGGCTCATCTGGTAGTACCGCCAATTCCGAAGCCAATTCCTTTTATCTCCCTTCCGGCCTCGGGAGCGGGCGCAGTCAATCTGACTCCTGATATTCGCCTGGTGCTGATTCAGACAGGTGCCAACCTGGGTTTCTCCGGAGGCAACAATGTGGGCATTCGATATGCTCTCTCTCGCGGTGACTGCGACTATGTGTGGCTGCTGAACAACGATACTGTGGTCGAGCCGAATTCGCTGTCTGCAATGGTAGAAATGGCGGAAGAGGATACTAAGTTGGGCATTTGTGGCTCCCAGCTTCGTTCGTATGATTCGCCTCATGAGATACAGACCATGGGAGGCCGACGATACTTTCGGTGGAGCGGCCGTACGAGTCCTTTGCGGGGGCTCATGACGCCACATGTCTCGACGGCGCCGGGTGGGCCGGACTATATCGAGGGCGCCTCCATGTTAATACGTCGTGAGTGTCTGGAGGCTGTTGGCCTGCTGGATGAGGGTTACTTCCTCTACTTCGAAGAGCTTGATTTGGCCGCACGAGCACAGCGCTTTTTCCATTTGGGATACTCGCCGGCGAGCATTGTTTATCACAAAGAAGGCGCCAGTATAGGAAGCGCGACCGTGCGAGCACAACGCAGTGCGCTCTCCGACTTTTACCAGGCGCGAAATCGCATTGTCTTTACAAGACGGCATCACCCTTGGTTCCTTCCATCGGTATTTGCCGCCACAGGCCTGAGTGTCGTGCACCGCTTGATGATTGGAAGGCTAAGAAATTGTGGTGCTATCCTGCGCGGAATGCTCGCGAGTTTCAGCCGTGCATAATCAGGCATGTATTGTTTGCTTGTTCAGCATGCACGACTCTTTCCGATCGCGAGTTTAGAGGGCTCAAAAAAATGTTTGGCGCTTATGACGCAAACGGCCGATCAGAGCCTGCGAAAGACTGCCGGGTTGTATGCTAACCGTTGCTGTCGTTAGGCGGTAGTGAGACCGTTCTAGGAGAAGAAAAATTGGTTAGCAAGAAAGCCCTCATCGTGAAGTTTGGCCAGATTGGAGACGTGATCATGGCCATACCAGCGGTGCGCTTGCTTCATGAGCAGGGGTTCGAGATCCACTGGGTATGTGGACGAGCTGTTCGGCCGCTGCTGGAGTGCTATTCGTGGATCCGTCTGATACCTGTGGACGACAAAGCGATCCTCCGTGGAAGCCGTCTTGAGCAGGCGAGAGAGACGCTAAGATTTTGGAGCAAGGTTGCTATCGGGAGATATGATCTCTGCGCGACGTTGTACTACGATCGGCGTTTTCGGCTCCTTACACTGCCGATTCGAGCCCGGACACAAATTGGCGCTTTCTCGTGAGTCAAGGGCGACGGATTTGCTCGCTGGCCGTCATCACACAGATGAATTTGTTCGCGTGCTTCTGGGATTGGAAGATGGCTGCCGCGAGCAGAGCACTCCGCCGGTTCCTCCGGATCGTTTACCACCATCCCCGCTGCCTACAAGATTACGCCGCGGCGCATTGCGATTGTTCCTGGAGGCACGAGCAATGTGCTGGGGGAGCAGACCCTGCGTCGCTGGCCCATCGAGAACTACGTAACGCTGGCACAATCGCTGCTCGATCGTGGTTGGGAGGTGGTGCTATTCGGCGGTCGGGAGGATGCGTGGGTCAAGCCGTATTTTCAGCAAATGGCGGTTACGGACTGTATAGACAAACTATCCCTTCCGGAGATGATCAGTACTTGTGATGCATGTGATGCAGTAGTTACACACGATACCGGACCGTTGCACTTGGCCGGCTTGAGTAAAACCTGCCTGCTTGGAATCTTTGGTCCTACCGATCCTGCTACTCGTGTTCCACGCAGGCCACTCGCAGTGGGCATATGGGGCGGGCAGGGTTTTGCCTGCCGACCTTGTTACGACGGTCGCAATTTTGCACCGTGCCAGTTCAATGGATGCATGCACCAGGTCACTCCCGAACGCGTCTTGCGCGAGCTGGACCGACTGCTTAGAGCTCAATCGGTGGGCGTATCGAGTCCGTGGCGGGTCGTCTACCCAGACGAAAGCCTGCCTGCCTGAATACAAAGCATTGTCTGTCATCAGATAAACAGCGATTCTCAAATCTTCATGAGATTGTTTCCCTTATCTCACATCGAGATACAACCTAAGTTTGGGATGTGCCAATTTAGACTCACTGTTTGCTCATACTTGTAAGGTTTAACGCGACATTGCTCGAAGATTCGGGTCATTTCAAGAGGTGTGAGTCGATACGACATGACTTTCTGGTGTCATGTGTTTCGTGTTCAGATTCCAGCGGATTGGAGTGGCCCAGATATAATGAAGATGTGATCTAATCAAGATCACGGAGGCTCTTCTGATGCGCGTTCTCTTCCTCAATCCCCCCTTTCATCCTCGATTTTCCCGAGAGCAGCGCAGCCCTGCCGTAACCAAGAGTGGAACCCTGTATTACCCCAAGTGGCTGGCTACTGCCGCCGGAGTCGCGATCAAGAATGGGCACGAGGTGGATCTCGTTGATGCTCCCGCCGGAGGTTTTTCCGTGCAGGCAGTGATCGACCGGATTGCAGCGAAGAACATCGAAGCGGTCATCTGCGATACCTCAACTCCCAGCATTCTCAACGACGTAAGCGTCGTCGAAGCCATGGTTGCTGCGAACCCGTCGTTGCATGTGCTGATGGTGGGGCGTCACGTATCGTCTCTGCCGAAAGAGACGCTCGCCATGTCTCCCTCTCTTGAGGCTGTGGCTATTCGCGAGTATGAGTACACGGTGCGCGATTGGCTCGAGGCGAAGGCATGCGGTGCGGACCTTGCCACCGTCGACGGTCTGGTTTGGCGCAGCGCCACGGGCGAGATCATCAGCAACAAGCAGCGTGAAGCCATCAAGAATCTCGATGAGCTTCCGTTTGTCTCCGAGGTGTACAAGCGCTTTCTTCATACGCCGGACTACTTCTACGGTCACTCGCTGTGGCCGCTGGTGGTATTTGACACCAGCCGCGGATGCCCGTATCACTGCTCCTTCTGCGTCTATCCGCAGACCTTCAGCGGTCACACGATGCGCTACCGCTCTGTGGGGAATGTCGCCGATGAGTTCGAGTTCGTCGCGCGTGAGATGCCCGAGATCAAGACCGTCATGCTCGAGGACGACACATTCATCGTCAGCAGGCCGCGCACTCTGGAATTGGCGAACGAACTGATTCGCCGCGGCAACAAGCTGCCCTTTGATGCCAACTGCCGCGCCGACATCGGTGCCGAAGACGAACTGCTTTCGACGTTGCACAAGGCCGGCGCGCGCCTGTTCTGCGTCGGATTCGAGAGCGGCGATGTTGAAGTCATCAATGGCATGAAGAAGAACAACGATGACCGCCGCGATGCCAAATACCACGAAGAGGCGCACAAGTTCGTCCGCCGCTGCCAGAATGCGGGCATCATGGTGCATGGCTGCTTCATGGTCGGCAATCTGAACGAAACGCCGGCCAGCATGGAAAAGACGCTTGAGCTTCGCCAAGGAGCTTCGGCCCGATACGGCGCAGTTCTTTCCCATCATGGTGTATCCAGGTACGGTCGCGTATCAGGAGGCCAAGAAGCGGGAGTACATCCAGATTGAGGATTGGGGCGCGTGGCTGACCAAGGACGGCCTCCATAACAGCGTCGTCACTCTGCCGAACATCACGCACGAGCAGCTGGTCAGCTTCTGCGATCGCGCACGGCGGAGCTTCTATCTCGCTCCGTCTTACCTGGCCTACAAGCTGAAGCAGTCCCTGATGGATCGCCGCGAGCTGCAGCGCAACGTCAAGGGTTTCGTCACGCTCTCGAAGTATCTGCTGCAAGGGCAGCGAGCATGACAAGAACGCGACCAGGCCGCTACGCCTCCAAAGCCCCAGGGAGCGACGGTATAACTCGATTCATGAGTGACTCAGGGCAGCATCCGGTGCCGGAGGCATCGCAGGCGAAGCGTCGATCGAAGCCACATCAGCATCGATCATCATCCCGACATTCAATGGCGCTTCTCGCATCGGGAACTGCCTTGACTCTTTATCGAGCCAGACGCAGGGCCTGACGTGGAGATTCTGGTCGTCGATGACGGCTCAACGGATAATATAGCCAGCGTTGTCAGGGGCTATCCTTCCGTTCGTCTCATCTCCCAGGCAAATGCGGGGCCTGCGGCGGCTCGAAATCGTGGGGCCCTTGAGGCGCATGGAAAGATTCTTCTGTTTACCGACGACGATTGCGTGCCGATGCCGGACTGGTTCGAGGCAATGCTTGTTCCGTTCACTGATCCCGAAGTGGTGGGAGCGAAAGGTGTTTACCGCACCCATCAAAAGAGTCTGGCTGCTCGCTTTGTGCAGATCGAGTACGAGGACAAGTACCGGCTGATGGCGCGGTCTTCCAGACATCGACTTCATCGATACCTACTCCGCCGGCTTTCGCCGTGATCGATTTCTGGAGATGAGCGGTTATGACACCTCCTTTCCCGTGGCGTGCGCCGAGGACGTCGAGCTCTCGTATCGCATGTCAGCGCGCGGATGGAAGATGAAGTTTGTACCTGCGGCGATCGTCTACCATACGCACCCTGACACAATCTCGCGCTATCTCAAGAAGAAGTACAAGTTCGCGTTTTGGCGCGTGCTCGCAGTACGTAAGAATCCGGGCAAAGGCGTAAAGGACAGCCACACGCCGCAGATCATGAAGCTTCAGCTTCTTTTCGCGCCCGCTCTTCTGGTCGCCGTGGCATTTGACCTGTTCGTGCGACCGAGATTTTCTTTATCACTGGTCGTGACCGGCGGTTTCTTGTTGAGCACAATCCCGTTCGCGTTGAGAGCTTTCAAGAAAGATCCTGTTGTTGGTATTCTTTCGCCCGTTCTGCTGGCGGCAAGAGCTTGTGCCCAGATGATGGGCGTGACTGCAGGCTTGATCTACGCCCGTCGCAAGCCGACTGAGCAGACAACGATCTCGAAGCAAACGCCAGCCGCCTAAAGTTGATACAGTCTTTCGCGTGACCTGTGGCGGCAAGATCTGGTCGCAATCTCAGCGATGAATGTGCAGGTCTGGATACCATGTGAGTTCTAACCAGCCACTGGTATTGTGGTGCGAACCGCTTAAGTAGGAGGGATCGGGAAGCGCTCGTACTGAGTGACGATCTGTGCCTGCCAGTGGCGGCCTATTGCAAAATAACCATTTACGAAGCCGTCTGTGACCGTGCCGCGACCTGGTAAAAAAGCGTGCCGACACCGAGTTCGATCGTCTCGTAAGGCGTCAATACAAAATCATTATTTTGATTGCCAGGCATAGGCTAAGGGGCAGAAAAGGGGAAACCTCACCCGAGGCCCGAGTCGGTTAGACGAAGATGCGTTTCCGCAGATGCGTGATCTCGGACGATACCTGGCTCTAGGGGTTTGCGCCGTGTGATACTGGTTGTACGTATTGCGCTTCGGAGTTGTTCGCCAATTTTGACACGTCACTTTGCGGCCAACGTGTTCGCACAGTTGGACAGTAAGAACGGGCAGCGCGGAGGACTGCAGTCTTGGATCGCAAGGAGTGAAAGTAACATGGGAAAGACAGCACTGATTACTGGCATTACTGGTCAAGATGGCTCCTACTTGGCGGAACTTCTGCTGAAAAAAGGTTACGTGGTGCATGGCATCAAGCGGAGGTCGAGCAGTTTCAATACCTCCCGCATCGACGGCGTCCTTCCCGACTGGCATGAACGCGAAGCGCGGCTGTTCCTGCACTTTGCGGATCTCTCTGACGCGACAAGTCTGGTCCGGTTGCTGTATCGCCTTCAGCCCGATGAGATCTATCACCTCGGAGCTCAGAGCCATGTTTTGGTGAGCTTCGAGGTCCCCGAGTATACCGGTGATGTCACCGCGCTTGGCACCGTTCGCTTGCTCGATGCCATTCGAGAATCAGGAATCAAGACCAAGTTCTATCAAGCCTCTAGCAGCGAGATGTTTGGCAAGGTTGCAGAGACTCCCCAGCGCGAAACGACGCCGTTTCGGCCTTGCAGTCCCTACGGCTGTGCGAAGCTCTATGCGTACTGGACGACTGCGAATTACCGAGATGGTTACGGTATTTTCGCGTGTAACGGCATTCTCTTCAATCATGAATCCCCGCGGCGAGGCGAGACCTTTGTCAGCCGCAAGATCACCCGTGCGGTGGCGAGAATTGAAGCCGGCCTGCAGCAGCGTCTTTATCTTGGAAATCTCGATGCCAGGCGCGACTGGGGCTATGCCCCCGAATACGTGGAAGCCATGTGGCGCATGATGCAACTCGACGAACCGGACGATTTTGTTATCGCGACCGGTGAGACTCACTCGGTGCGCGAGTTTGTTCAGCTAGCGTTTGACTATGCGGGTCTCGACTGGGAAAAATACGTCGAAATCGATCAGAGATATTTTCGCCCCAACGAAGTTGACCTTCTCCTGGGAGACTGCCAGCAAGGCGGAGCGGGCGTTCGGCTGGCGACCCAAGGTCAAACTGGAAGGTTTAGTCAAATTGATGGTTGATGCCGACAGAAGTCTCCTCGCTGACCAGTTGGAGGGACGCTTAGCCCACTAGGCGTCCTCCGTGGAATGTCTGTGGCGTTTCCCGATTCTCGTCTCGCTGCGCAGGGGACGGATCAAGGGCGATCTGTTCCGTCTATGAAACTTCCCTGGAACTCACGTTCGGGATTTAAGCTCGATTTGGCCGCGAGTTTAACAGCATCGGCTTGGTCGATGCTGTTACAGATGGCGTGCGTTCCTCTCTACATCCGGTTTCTCGGTGTTGAAGCTTACGGACTCATTGGCTTCTATCTCATGCTTCAGGCCATACTCCAGGTGCTGGACCTTGGTTTGAGCCCGACCATGAACCGGGAGATGGCTCGCTACTCGGTCCAGCCGGAAAAGGCGGACGAGGCGCGCGATCTTGTGCGCACGCTGGAGCTTGGTTACTGGCTCATTGGATTGATGATCGGATTGGTCTTGGTGACTGCCTCGCCCTGGGTTGCGGCTCACTGGATCAAAGCCGGTGGCATTCCTGTAGCCAGTGTTCGGCATGCATTGATGTTGATGGGGATTTTGGCCGCTCTCCAATGGCCCGTCAGTTTTTATCAGGGCGGATTGCTGGGATTGCGCAAACAGGTTCTGTTCAATGTCTTCAGAACCATTGCATCGACTGTGAGCAATGGCGGAGCGGTTTTGGTTCTGTGGATCATATCCCCTACGATTCAAGCTTTCTTCCTGTGGCTGGTTGTCACCAATGCCGTCACGCTCGTTTGTTGGACCGTCTTCCTGTGGAAGAGCCTGCCCCCTGCAAATCGATCTCCTGAATTCAGACTTGCTCTGTTACGAAACATCGTGGGCTTTGCCGCAGGTATGAGCGGCATGACCGCCGCAGCCTTGATTCTCACGCAATCCGACAAGGTAATTCTCAGCAGCGTCCTGAGCCTGAAGATGTTTGGCTTTTATACGCTCGGGGGAATGTTCGGAGCCGGACTGTCAATGATCATAATGTCGGTCTTTAACACTGCCTATCCGCGATTTTCAGCTCTCGTCGCACAAGGAGATGAACAAGCGCTCGTTAGGCTCTATCATCGGTCAACCCAATTGATGGCCGTCCTCATTTTGCCACTAGCGGCTGTGCTGGCGCTTTTTTCCACCGACATTCTGCAGCTGTGGACCAGGAACTCCGAGGTTGCGCACGGTGCCGGCCCAATCGCGACTCTCTTGGTGATCGGATCCGCTCTCAACGGATTAATGTTTTTGCCCTACGCGCTACAACTGGCTTACGGCTGGACAAGTATCGGCCTGAAAATCACAATTGGTTTAACTATCATCTTTGTTCCTGCGATCTGGTTTATGGCGACAACCTACGGCGTCTTAGGGGCTGCGTCAATGTGGCCCGCTTTCAACTGCGTGTACATGGCAATCGGCGTTCCGCTGACTCATCGCCGCCTACTAAAAGGGCAGGCGTTGCGATGGTTGGGTGACATTGGCTTGCCTCTCGTTGCCGCCTCGTTTGTAGCGCTCATTGGCAGGCGACTGGCAGTCGCTGCGATGTCGCAGCCAGTCCAGATTGTCGTAATATTAGGAATATTCCTCTGTGCGATGGGTGCCGCAGTATTAGTTTCATCCTCGATCATGTCATGGCTGATTAGCCAGTCACGGAGACTAAGCCTGCATGCTAAACGAATTGGAGCAACATGGAAATGTTTGTAAGTTATGCGCAAAACTTCGAAGACGTGATGCTCAATCGCGTCTTCGGCTCCGCCAATGACGGTTTCTATATTGATATAGGCGCATGGCATCCCGAAATGCATTCGGTTACAAAGCACTTTTACGACAAAGGCTGGTCCGGCATCAACATCGAACCTTCCAAATCGTCTTTCGAGGTGCTGAAGAAGCAAAGAAAGCGGGATACAAATCTCAACGTCGCGGTCGGAAGTTGCGTTGGCGAGCAGGAGTTTATCGAGGTCAAGGGTAGTAGCGGCTTGTCTTCGTTGCGAGATTCTGCCACGAGTGACTACCTGCACGGCCTTGACTCGCGTAATTACAGAGTTCCCGTCGTTACGCTGCAGTCTATTTGTGACCAGTATTGTCGTGCGAAGCAACTCTCATTCATAAAAATTGACGTTGAAGGTTCTGAAGCGGACGTTATTGCGAGTCTTGATTGGCAAACCTACCGCCCGATCCTGGTTGTGGTCGAGGCGATCCACCCCGAAACCAGGCTGCCCGCTTGGGACTCATGGGAACCCCTCTTGCTTGAGGCTGGATACCTCTTCGTTTGGTATGATGGACTTAACAGATACTATCTACGGAACGAAAGCGAAGAGTTGAAGAAACATTTTCTCGTCCCGCCTGGGCTGGTAGATGGCTTTGTCATCGCTCCTGATCACTCCCTTTGCATGCGGCGACGGACGAGGGTCCGATTAGCCGCTCGCGAGATTCTTCCATCAGCGGTCTACGGCTTCCTAGCCAAAGTCTACGACTCTTATAAAAGGTTAGTGCTTCGGTCCCACTTAGCCAGAGGCCGTGCAAATTAGACGGTTGGTGTGCAATGACTTGGGACTCAGAGCTGTGGCTCCGCGTCAAGCACCTTACTAGCCAATCACCGCAGACCGAGAATCGACCGGAGTCGGATCGGCTTATAGAAAGTTGTCGGGTGGCGCGCATGACTTACAAGTTTATGCCGACAGAATTGTAAGTTTCCTGCAAGCGTCCCGCCGTCAAGTATTCAAAGCGTTGAAGTTTCGGCGTCGCAGGGCCGAGCCGACCTACAAATGAGTTTTTTTGCGAGGCTCAAAAGAGATGAATCCAATCAAGATTTCGATCTGCATTTCAACCCGGAATCGTGGCGCCTTCATTGGCGAGACTTTGGAAAGCATCGTCTTGCAGGCGAACGAGGAGGTAGAGATCGTCGTCTTGGATGGCGCTTCGACCGACAATACCCAGGAGATCGTCGAGGCTTATCGGGACCGATTTCCCGGTCTTCGTTATTTTCGCCGGGAAACCAATATGGGTATCGATCGCGACTTCGCCAGTGCCGTCGACTTGGCCCGCGGCGACTATTGCTGGCTCTTCACCGATGACGATCTTCTCAAGCCGGGCGCCCTGCGGATAGTTCTTGACGCTCTCAAGAATCAGTATTCGCTGATCGTTGCAAACAGCGAAGTACGGAACGCGGACTTGTCAAAACTGCTCGAAGCCAGGAGGGTTCCGATCCAGGCAAACAGAATTTATAAGTCAGACGAAGACGACTTGCTCCTTGCCGATACGGGATCCTATCTCAGTTTCATCGGCGGTGTCATCATCCAGCGACAGTTATGGAGTGCCCGGGACAAGGCAAGTTATTTCGGCTCCTATTTCGTTCATGTTGGAGTGGTCTTCCAACAGCCGCTTCCGGGCGATACCCTGGTTATCGCGGAGCCATTAGTAATCATTCGCTATGGAAACGCCTCATGGCTGGCCCGGTACTTTGAGATCTGGATGTTCAAGTGGCCTGGTCTGGTTTGGTCGTTCCCCCATCTGTCCGATTCAGCCAAGAGTCGTGTATGTCACAGGGAGCCATGGCGAAACCCCAAGACTCTCCTGCACTACAGGGCCAACAAGACCTACTCGAAGCGAGAATACACAGAATGGCTCAAGCCGCGCTTAACGTCTTTCTGGGCTAGAGCGGTTAGCAAAGCCTGCGCTTATTTTCCCGGGCGCATGGCCAACCTGCTGGCTTTCGTTTATTACTCACTCTTCCGTCACATATCTTCGCGCCTCCTCATCGTATTAGATCTGGCGAATAGTCCGTTCTGCTTTTGGAAGTTGCCGACAAGACCTGTTTCGCCGTTCAAAGAGAATCCCGTCGTGACATCGAACGGCGTGCGCCTTTCGTCAATTACGAGTACTGCCGACAGGAAGAAAGAATCTGTAGATATATGATGCGCAGAGCGCTAATTACAGGTGTCAACGGCCAGGATGGTTCCTACCTTGCCGAGCTGTTGTTGCACCAGGGGTATCGTGTCATGGGAACGGTGCGCAGCCGCCCGTCTGCGAGCGATGACACTCGCATTCACCGAATTCCCAAGGAGGTCGACATTGTCGAAAGCGACCTGTTTGGAAACTCGTCCCTCGAGAGCCTGCTTCATCAGTTTCGCCCGAACGAGGTCTACAATCTCGCGGCACGCGCCTCCAGCAAGGAATTGTGGGTCGACCCCGTTTCTACCGGAGAGTCGAACGCCCTAATGGTCGCACAACTGCTCGATGCCATTCATCGAGTTGACCCCGGAATACGCTTCGCTCAAGCCTCCAGCAGCGAGGTCTTTGGCCGGGCCGCAGAAGTGCCGCAGACAGAATCGACTCCATTTCAACCTCGTAATCCGTACGGCGTAGCCAAGGCTTTCGGCCACTGGATCACTGCCGTTTACCGTAAGGAGCGAGGGCTGTTTGCATGTTCCTGCATTCTGTACAACCATGAGAGCCCTCGACGTGGCATGGACTTCGTCACTCGCAAGATATCTCACGGAGTGGCGATGATTAAGCTGGGGCTGGCCGACAGGATCACCCTTGGAGATCTTGACGCCCGGCGCGATTGGGGCTTCGCAGGCGACTATGTGCAAGCGATGTGGCTGGCGCTCCAGCATACTGCGCCCGACGACTATATCGTCGCCACCGGCGAGACACACTCGGTACGTGAGTTCTGTAACCTGGCCTTCGCGCATGTCGGTCTAAGATATGAGGATCATGTCACGCAGAATCTTGAGAACTTCCGCCCGCCGGAAACCTCCGTCCTTGTAGGGAACCCGGCGAAGGCGAAGCTTATTCTGGGGTGGCGCCCGACCGTTACCTTCGAAGAACTCGTCAGAATGATGGTGGATGCGGATTTGCGATTGCTCGAGTTGGACCGAACAGGGGACACACCGTCTCCCGAAATGGTGTGCTAAAAATGAATGGACAACGTAAGTAAGAGAACGACAATGACCCGATTCTCAAGGAGAGAAGAAATAGATGAAGACCTGGACTAATTGCCGAGTCTGTAAGGGCTCAGTGGAACCGATCCTTTCTTTGGGGGATCAGCATGTTTCCGATTTCCTGAAGCCCGAGCAGGCCGACGGGCCCAAGGTGCCTTTGGAACTAGTCCTCTGTCAGCAATGCCGACTGTTACAATTGCGGCACACAGTTCCCGCCGAAATGATGTATCAGAACTACTGGTATCGGTCGGGAACCAACCAGACCATGCGCGACGCTTTGGCGGACATCTCCAGTTCTGCTTCGAAAGTGGTCCACCTCAAGGCGGGAGATGCTGTCCTTGACATCGGATGCAACGACGGCACACTGCTGAGTTCCTACACCGTCCCGGGAATCTACAAGGTTGGCTTTGATCCTGCTCAGAATCTCGCCGTCTATTCGCGCAAAGTCGCGGACAAGGTCCTCGTCGGTCTTTTTGATGCCGACCATTTTCTGGCTGACCCTGAGTTGAAGGACATTCACCCAAAGATCGTCACGTCGATTGCGATGTTCTACGATCTGGAGGATCCAGGGAAATTCGTATCGGACATTCAACGAATCATGCATCCGAATGGCGTGTGGATCCTGCAAATGAGCTATCTCCCGCTCATGCTCACGCAGAATGATTTCGGAAACATCTGCCACGAGCATCTGGAGTATTACTCGCTGCAGTCGCTTGAATACCTACTCCACCTCTACGGATTCTCGATTTTGGATGTGCAGTTGAACGATGTCAACGGCGGCAGCCTTCGTGCCTATATGTGCAACAGCACGGCAGACCGGAGTGCTTTTGGAGATGAAGCGTATCGGCAGGCGGCGGCAGCCCGTGTGTCGAGCCTGCGCGACAGTGAGAGGAGATCTGCGCTTGGACGAATCGACCCCTTATCGAGAGTTTGCTGAGCGCGTTCAGGGAATCAAGCAGCAGGTTTGCGATTTCATTCAGGAGCAGGTCGAGCACAACAAGAAGGTTTTTGTGTATGGTGCGTCGACTAAGGGGAACACGATGCTTCAATACTTCGGCCTGGACCATTCGATGATTACAGCCGCGTCTGAGCGAAACGCGGACAAATGGGGCATGGTGACCGTGGGTACTCGAATTCCCATCGTTTCCGAGGCCGAAGCTCGAGCCGCGAAGCCTGACTATTTCCTGGTGTTGCCGTGGCACTTCATCGAAGAATTCAAGGCGCGGGAACACGAATACTTGTCTACGACGGGCAAATTCATCGTGCCACTTCCGCATTTTGAGTTGGTCTGAGATCCGCCGTTCGTTTCCGGTCTACCTTGATCGTGGCGGCTTCAGGAGTCTCAGCTTGTTGCAATTGATGTGATGGGCCAAGGGAAGTGCAGCGCTTGTACCGAGAGGTCAGGTGGCGGTGAAATGCACTCGGCGTGCACGTCCCGAGGAAGGCAGACGAATGCGCCGGTGATGGCGCTCAGTCGGGGGTGGTTCGATTGTCTTCGACGGTGATTTGGCGGCTTTCGGTTTTGGATAGAGAGCCCTCGCTTTGGCTGTCAATCGAGCCGGAAAGACTGCAAGTCCGATGATTAAGACCAATGAGCGTCACCGCATCGTACCCCGAACCTGAACAACGCAGTCGACGAAGGACGCCCGATACCGGAATCGGTGACACGGGCATCGATTGCTGGGCGTGGCCTCGGTGCTCGCCCGCAGATAGCTGAGAATTGCGATCGCGACGGCCTGTGCCTGTTTGCCATGCGGTTGGAGCAAGGCCGATTCTTGATGCCAACTGCCTCGCAGATATCGGTGCCGAAACCGAATTGCTTGCGACGCTGCACAAAGATGGTGCCCGCTTGTTCTGCGTCGGTTTTGAGAGCGGGGAGGTTGAAGTGATCCACGGCATGAAAAAAAATAATGATGACCGCAGCAACGCGAAGTGTCGCACAAGCTCGTCCGCCGTTGCCAGGATGCCGGCATCATGGTGCATGGCTGCTTCATGGTCGGCAATCTGAACGAAGCGCGGGCCAGCATGGAAAAGCCGCTGAGCTTCGCCAAGAAGCTCTGGCCCGATACGGCAAAGTTCTTTCCGATCGTCCGCCGGGTACGGTCGCATATCAGGAAGCCAAGAGTGGACTGGGACGCGTGGTTGACCAAGGATGGCCTCCCATAACGGCGTCGTCACCCTACCAAATATCACGCATGAGCAGCTGGTCAGTTTTTGCGACCGGGCTCGCGGCGGAGTTTGTATCTGGCTCCATCCTATCTGGCATACAAGCTGAAGCAATCGCTAATGGATCGTCGCGAACCGCTCAGGCCTGTGCGCAGGTATGGGGAGTTGGCGCTGGCTTGATTTATGCTCGACGCAAACCGGCCGTGGCAGCGGCGAACTCGAAGCCCACTCCGGATTGCGGAAGCTAGGGCAGTCTCCCGCCCTGTTCTCTGGTCGCGATCCGGGACGAACTCGATTTCCTCTTAGCGATGTAAATGCAACTCTGGATTCCATTTGAGCTGTAGCCAGCCGCTAGTGTTATGTTGCGACCCGTTCATGTAGGAAGGGATCAGGAACCGCTCGTACTGGGTGAAGATGTCCGCTTGCCAGTGTCTGCCGATTGCAAAATATGCGTTTACGAATCCGTCCGTGATCGTACCGCCCCCAGGTAAGTAGATCGTGCTGATCTTGTTCTGACGATAGCCTGCCTCGACTCGCGTGCGGGCTGAAAACCAATAACTCGAGCGGCCTTCAATTGCGCGGCCGTCCCGGCCGATGGCGTTCCCAAGCATGAAGCCTTTGTTGGTATTGCTGTCGAGATATTGATTATTTATGAAGAAATGATGGCCGCCAAAATCGTGAGCGAGTCCTTCGGAACTGACGGCCTCTACGCGCAGATCCATATGCGGCAGGAAGGGTAATCGTGCGAAATAGATTCCCGGGTTCCAGACTGCCCGGCGAGGTGCGTCGATGGGACTAGGGTCGTCGTCGGAGTATGCGTCTGCATAAAGAGTGACGATCCGGCTCAAAAAGGGCAGCCGATAGGTGAAGTCGAAGTTACTCTTGCGGTCGCCTGGATCGTCCCGATCTCCATAGCCGAGGCTTCCACCTCCGCCTCCACTGCCACCTCCTGTCGAATTGAAGCTAAAGACATTCGCTTTGAAGCTGTGGAACGTGATGGGATGTCCGACGCCCCAAAAGATGGACCATCGAGTAAAGCTGATTTCGAGATTGTCGCCGAAGTTGAAGGCCGCTTTTTGACCGTTGTACCACGGGCGTGCCGGGTAACTGTGTCCCGACAGCTTCCCGAGTACGATGTCGAAACGGTAGGTTCCTATGGACGGGAAGAACGGCAGTGGGTGAGGGCGCGTTGATTCGAAGCGAAGGTTGTAGGTTGGCTCTGCGTTACTGGAGAAGGCGATTGGCCCCATGGTTGTGGGACCCCAATAGAGCTCCTGCTTGCCCATGGAGAGAGAGTTGCCCGCGAAGGCGACTCCTCCGTAGAGTTCGATCGCGCCCTGATGATCGAACGCTGCTCTCTCTGGTATTGGCTGAATTTCGGGATCGTTGCCGTTGAGATGGTCTGATTATTGATCAGCTCATTGATGGCAGGCGTCTCTGCCGGATTGCCGGGGCTGTGTTGGAGCTCTTGACGGTCGTAGAAGAAGAACCGTCCATCGTGGGCCCGGAAGGAGAACCCGGCGATTGCGCTGCTGCCACGCCCAAGTGGACGGCCGAAATCGTTCCACCAGGTCTGGCCGAAGTGGTAGCTGTCAATGAGGGCCGGACCTGCGATCGTCCCGTAACGCGCGTAGACGGACTCGAGACTCAACGACTCGTAATATATTGGCTCCGATTCCAGCTCGGCGTGCAGGTCGGTGATCAGGAGGTGAGCTTGTGCGAGCAGGCTTGGGCTGAACGCGTTTTTTTGATCGGCCAATTCTTCTGCGATTCGCAGTTGGCGCCGGCACTCCTGGCGGGTCCAGGGGCGGATGGCGGAGTTCTGGCCGGGAACGAAGCCCATGGCCCCCAGCCTCTCGAGGGCGGGGTAGATCCAGCTGTCCATGGGGACGTTGGTGGAACCGATCGTGTCCGGGTCGGTGTCTTCAGGTAGAGGCTTTGCCGGCGGATTGGGGGCGGGGGAGGGGAGTTGGGTCGATTGGGTGGGTTGGGTGCGGGGTTTGCCGAAGTCATCCGGGAGGGGTTTGGAGTCGAATGGGTTCAGGGTGAAGTTGTGATGGGCGCGATAGACATAGTGGCCGATCAGCCAGCCCGCGGCGCTGCCGACGAGGACGTCGGAGGGGAAGTGCTGTTCGGCGAGGACTCGGCTGACGCTGACGGTGGTTGCCAGTCCGTAGAACGCGGTGCGAGAGAGCCAGCCAGGGTACTCGTCGCCTAGGACCGAGGCCATGGCCCAGGCCGCGGCGGCATGGTTTGAGGGGAACGAGGTATTCGTTGGGCTGGAGATGAAGAAGCTCCCCTTCGCGTTGTCGACATCTGGGCGTTCGCGGAGGGTGACGAGCTGGATCGCCTCGCTGACGACTAAGCTATCGACGAGTGCTTCGCCGGTCAGGATGGCGGTTTCGCGGGCCTGCGGAGCGTCGCGGCCGAGGCTCCAGAGGTACATGGTGCCTGGAATGAGACCTAAAGTGCCGACACCGACGTTTGACAGGGTTTTGAAGTGGTCCTGATCGTTAGGGCTGATGTGGATCAGGTCCGTCATGGTGTGCTGGTCGCTGCCGATCATTGTGCCAGTCACTGCGGCGAGGGGGAGGAGCCAGAAGGCGTCGGCTGGCTGAAGATGCAACGGGCTGGTCCAGATGGCCTTCTGGTCGAGCAGGATCCGTTTCGGGGTGCCAAGGAGAGTGATTGGTTCAGGTTTTTTAGCTGGTGGCGGAGTGTTTGCGGGCGCGTTCTGGGGGTCGGGTGCGTCTGGGAGCGAGTTGGGGGTCTCGGTGGTCGTTTGTGGCTGGGGAAGAGTGCTTTGGGCCGGGCAGAACCGGCCGGTTGCAAGCAGAAGGGAGGCGGTGAGGAAGATGCAAGCGCTAAGTCTAGGGCGAGTCAGAGGCATCGGGAAGTATGGGCGACAGCGCACTGCAACCCCTGGCTGGAGGCTACCATAGGCGAACGGGTGGAGGAGTGACTTGAGTCAAACTGGCAACCAATTCGCAACTACGTCCTAAAGAGTTCTTTGGGGCATCCCCTCCCCCATTGCCGGCGCGTAAATTCCTTTGATTTCAGTAGTTTATGAGGAGAGCTTGTGTGTAAAATCCTCATAACAAAAGGGTTATATCTAAATTATTCTTTCTAAATGAGTTAGCCACGGAAGGCGCTTCGGGCTTGCTTGTTTTTGATCTATATATCCAGTATAGCGGTTTGAGGGTAACTAAAATGCCACGCGGATGTTGTTGTCTAGTAACAGGTTAGTTGGGTTTTGGACTTGACACGCGTTTTTACTGGGTTTTTACATGAAGAAAAATCACAGATGCCGAGTGGCCTACCTTCTCTTGGCGAGAAACCAGAGGAGGGCCGACAGTGCGAGCCATGCCAGGGAGGCGACAGCGAGAGTCAGGAAGGGGGCTTGGCTGGGTAAGAGGCGGTAAATAACGAAGGCGAAGAGAAGAAGGGCGAGAGCGCCGAGGAAGGTCCCTGCGGCATCGAGGCCTGCGGCGGTGCGGCCTCGACGGGTCCCGTCGTAACCTGCTTCCTGCTTGCTTTGTTTCTCGTGATCTTCGATCAGGGTGGTAGAGGCGGGGAAGATGGCAGGGAATGCGAGGAACAGGCCTCCAATTCCAGGACCAAATCGCCTGGCGATGATGCCTGCAGTCACGGTCACGATGCCTCCGAAGAGAAACCGGAGTGCATACTCGTGCGGTTTAGTCGACTTGAGAGAGGCGAAATTTACGTCAACTATCATTCGCGTTTACCTGAGGCAGAGATGCCAGATGCCAAAAGAGACTCCGAACCACAGAGGAAGAAGCGCGAGAGTTACAGCCAGCGCGGGTCGTTCGTAGCGGAGCAGGGTCCAACTGATCGTCGCCGCGTAAACGGCCATGGCGATTGCACCGGCGATCATGGAGCGGGCTTCAATCGCGGCGTAGAGTTTGCCGTCGTGGTGGATGGTGAGGCCGAGGGTCGCGAGAGCAATGGATGGCGCCGCGCCGAAGAGTCCGGCAAAGCTCTTCGGGCGAAGGACATCGCCGAGGATAGCGAAGAGGCTGACGACCGTTCCGCCAATGAGGAAGCGAAGCAGTAGGTCTGTCATGGCGTGGGTCGTTCCTGGGCCCCAACTGGATACATTGTGGTTATGCCGCCTTTTGCGCCTGCTTGATGAGACGGAGAGCTTCGTCAGCGTCCTTGCAGCCGAGTAGCTTGTATTGTTTTCCTTCGAGGCTGTGGTAATTGACGAAGAAGTCTTCGAGCTCCTTGACGAATTGTTTCGGGAGGTCGTCGAGTTTTTTGACGTTGGCGTACATGTGATTGGCCTCTGCGATGGCGACGAGACGGTCGTTGCGGATGCGTTTTTTGCCGTCGATCTGCTCGCCCCGGATAACTCCGATGAGGCGGGCGCTGACGAGGCACCCTGGGAAGGCGGGTTCGTCCATGAGAAGGAGGACGTCGATTGGGTCGCCGTCTTCGGCGAGCGTGCGGGGGAGGAAGCCGAAGTCGTAGGGAAAGACCATGCCAGCGGGAAGGACCTTCTTAAGCGAGAAGATCTCCTGATCGGGATCGAAGCTGAATTTGTTGCGACTTCCTTTGGGGGTTTCGATGATGACCTGGAGGGTGCCTTGTTTTTTATCGATGGGCTGGAGCTTTGTGGGGTCTGCAAGGGATTTCGGTTTATGTTTTGGCACTGAAATCTCCTCTGGGCCCTTTTTGTTACAGGAAGGCTAATAGGGAAGATGAGGTGGGGTTGGGAATGGTTGTTTTTTGGGGCGCGCGTGGTGGGCGGAGGATTCTGGTGACTCTCCCCACGATACCCTGCGGAGTTCGTCCTTCGGGGATCATGGGGCACCCATTTCGATGTTGATTTTGACGGTGCTTTGGATGCGGGTGGCGTAGGTTTGGAAGCTGGACCATGGATACTCGGCTGGGGTCGAGACCAGGCCGCGGGCTACTGGGTTGCGGTGGAGGTAGCGGAGTTTTTCGCGGTGTTTGACAGGGGAGAAGACGTTGAAGTCGTGATAACGCGGGAGCCAGAAGGGGCTTTCTGGGAGTCTTTTTGAGACGGAGCGTTTTAGTGCGCCTAAGACGGTGGAGAGGGGGTGGGTTGGGGGCTCGGATACGAGGAGGTGGACGTGTTGGGGCATGACTACGTAGCCGAGGAGGTGGAATTGGTATTTTTCGCGGGTGGATTCTAGGGAGTGCTCGAAGATGGAGGCGGCGCGGGGGGACGCTAGGTATGGGTTGCGATTGTGACAGCTGAAGGTGATGAAGTGGAGGTTGCCTGTTTGTTGTCTTCGTTCTAGGCGCGGGGGCATTGGGTTCTAGTTTGTGAGTAGTGACTCACCCCACGATACCCTACGGACTTCGTCCTTCGGGGATCATGGGGCACCCGTTAGAGGTGGTAGATGTGGTCGGCTCCCAGGACCAGGAGGAGGGTGATGGCGGCAATGGCTACTTCCCCTACCGCACCTACGATGAAGGGGCGGGCGCCTTGCTTGAAAAGGTCTTTGAGGTTTGTGCGTAGGCCGACCCCGGCGAAGGTTAAGAGGAAGGCCCAGCGGCTTAGGTTTCCCAGGGCGAGGAGTTGGGGTTTGGTGAAGCCCAGGGCGGCGATGGTTGGATCGGTCGATGCGCCTAGTGTGGCGAGCAGCGAGATGACCAAGAATCCGAGGACGAACTTGGGGAATTTTTGCCAGAGGAAGGCGGCTTTGTTGTCGAGTTGTTTGGTTGCGGCGCGGCTGGCCAGGCCCTTGTGCACCCATTGGATGGCGTAGGCGAGGACGACGAAGCCGATGAGGGCGTTGCGGCAGGTCTTGGCGAGGACGGCGTATTTGCCGGCGGCGTCGGAGTAGAGGGCGCCGGCGGCGGTGGCTTCGGCGGTGTTGTCGACGGCGAGGCCGGCCCAGATGCCGTAGGCGTGGTCGCTCATGTGGAGGGCGTGGCCGATGAGTGGGAAGGTGAAGAGGGAGAGCGCGCCGAGGGCGAGGATGGCGGCGATGGCGGTGGAGGAGTCCTCTTCGTCGGCGTCGATGGCGCCTTGCGTGGCGATGATGGCGGAGACTCCGCAGACGCTGGAGCCTACGGCGAGGAGCGTGGTGAGTTGCGGGCCTAAGTTAAAGGTGCGGCCTAGCCACGTCATGAAGGTCAGCGAGAAGGCGAAGGCGATGAAGACGAGGATAAGCGAGATGCCGCCGAGTTTGAGGACGTCACCGAGGATGAAACGCGCGCCGAGAAGGATGATGCCGGTCTTGAGCCAGAGGTCGTAGGTGGCGACTCCGGCGCGGAAGATGCGGGGGACGCCGATGGTATTGGCGATGACGATGCCGAAGAGGATGGCCCAGAGGACGTACTCGATGTTGGGGAAGGTGACGTGGTGGGCCTTGGTGTAGGTGTTCAGGGAGTGCTCGACGAACTTGCCGGCGTAGCCGACGACGAAGAGGAGAGCGATGCCAGGGAGGAGGCCGAGGAGGGTGGAGCGGTCGGCCGGCCCGCGGCCGGGGGCGTGGGGAGGGTACTCGGAGCGGAGGTCAGGGAGATTGGTTGAGGTGGCCATGAGGGCTCCTTGGTGCGGTGTTTTGCTGGAGGGTTGCGGCTGCTAGTGACTAACCCCACGATTCCCTTCGGGGATCATGGGGCACCCTACCAGGCGATGTTTTTGAGGAGGCCGAAGCGGATGATGAGGCCGAGGGCCGCGGCGAGAAGGATGGCCCAGGCGTCGGTGGAGAGGTGGAGGGATGGGCGGGTGCTTGGGGTGGACATGTGAGGTCTCCTGGGAGAAGGCGCTGTGGGCACGATGGACGTGTCGGATGCGGCTGCTGGGATTTTTAGAGGAGGGGTGCGGCGCAGGAGGAACTAGCTACAACAACAGCGTGTAGACATGAGGTGCAAGGTCGCGAGTTGGCGGGAGACCGTCATGTAGGGATTTAGTGTACAGGATTTTCGAAGATCGTGGGGGGGGACGGTCGCGGGGACGGCTCGAGCCCTGCGCTATTCTGGGCAGAGCTCTTGTCACGGGAGGGGAGATGTATGTTCCCAAAGCATTTGAGGAGAAGCGAATTCCGGCTGCATGACTTTATGCGGGCGCATCCGTTTGTCTCGCTGATTACTTCGGGGAGTTCGGGGCTGATTGCGTCGCACCTGCCGATGGTGTTGGAAGAGGCGGATTCGGGGATGGGGACCTTGAAGGGGCACTTGTCGCGAGCAAACCCGCACTGGCGCGCTTATTCGCCTGAGGTGGAGGCGCTTGTGATCTTTTCGGGTGCGGACGACTACATTACGCCGTCCTGGTATGAGGAGAAACGGACCTCTGGCAAGGTGGTGCCGACGTGGAACTATGCGGTAGTGCATGCTTACGGCTTCCTGAAGACGATTGAGGACGCTGCGTGGCTCAGGACGCACCTTGAGGGCCTTGTTGCGATCCATGAGGCGCCTTTCGCGGAGCCGTGGAAGGTGAGTGATGCGCCGGAGGAGTATGTTGCTGCGCAGGCGAAGGGGATCGTGGGGCTGGAGCTTCGGATCGAGCGGCTCGAAGGCAAGTGGAAGCTGAACCAGAACCGTTCCGAGGCCGACCGGCGGGGGGTGGTGGAAGGATTGGACGCCATGGGCACGCCGGAGAGCGCCGCGATGGAAGAGCTCGTGAAGAAGACGCTTTAGTCGCGATGCCGATCAACACAGACGGAGAGGAAAGTTGCGCGCAACCGGTGCGGGGAGTGTGGGTTTCATTTGATGTAAGTAGGAGGTCGTTATGAAACTCGCAAATGCTAAGTCAATGCTGGTGAAGGGCGTAACGGTTGGTCTGCTGGCGGGCGCGGTCGTACTGGCGTCCCCGGCGAAGGCGAATGCAGAGGTGGTTGTGGGCGTTGGGTTTGGCGCTCCGTACTATGGACGGGCCGGCTATTATGAGCGGCTGCGGATCGAAGAGGCAAGACGTCATGCTGAGTGGGTGCGGGCGCATGAGTTTCGTCCGTACGTCTATGGCTACCGTCGGTAGGTTTTGGTGTTGCGACTAGTGCGTGG
>CAVWHJ010000005.1:0-212913 GCA_963754765.1 uncultured Acidobacteriaceae bacterium
GCAGTCCAACGCAAGCCGGAGACGCAGCACTGTGCGATGTCGCCCTCAAAATGCTCCACGTACAGTTCTATCGCAACGCCATTCCGCGATACCTCGACGGAATGCCAGGAGCAACGGGCGACTCGATCGCAAACAAGAGCGGCTCGCTCGATGCGGTCCGCAACGACGTGGCAGCCGTCTCGACGAAGAACGGGATGGTAATCATCTCAGCATTTACGTTCAACAATAAGGACCACTCTTGGGGAACCGAGCAGGAGGGGGAGTTAACCATCGCAAAGCTTGCCCGGGCGATCATTCAGAGTTGGTCGCCGGAGGGACTGGCCGCGTGGCGTAGTCCGTCTGCCAAGGATGCGCTTGAAGCAAAATAGCTTAAGAGTGGGCGTGGTAGCCAGTCGCTTCAGGGCAGGAAGTCGCGCTTTCTCGGTGAACAGCCGTTCGAATTACGGTATACATTGGCTTCGTCATGAAAAAGTTCATCAACCATCCGGAAGATGTCGTCGAAGAGATGCTGGAGGGGCTGGTCTTGCTTCACCCAGGGTCGGTCCGGTTGTCGGGACAAAAAGTCGTGGTCCGCAGAGATGCGGAACAGGTGCGTGCCCAGCAGGTCGCGGTACTTTCCGGCGGAGGCAGCGGTCATGAGCCCGCGCATGCTGGCTACATCGGTGCAGGCATGCTGAGCGCTGCGGTAATCGGAGAAGTGTTCACCTCTCCAAGCAGCGACTCCGTCTTCGCCGCCATCAAGGCGGTCGCAGGCGAACCGGGTGTGTTTCTGGTGGTCAAGAACTACACCGGCGACCGGCTGAACTTTGGTGTGGCAGCAGAAATGGCGCGTGCTGAAGGTATTCCGGTCGAAATGGTCATCGTGGATGATGATGTTGCCCTGAAAGGAACAGAACAGGCTGCCGGTGCGCGCGGTCTCGCCGGCACAGTTTTCATTCACAAGCTGGTGGGGGCTGCCGCGGCTGAGGGCAAGAGCCTCGCCGATGTAGCTTCAATAGGCAGAGCCGCGGTTGAGTCCCTCGCAACCATGGGTGTTTCATTTTCCGCCGGAACTTCACCCCCAGTCGGAAAACCAAGCTTTGAACTTGGCGAGCTTGAGATGGAGCTTGGCCTCGGTATCCACGGAGAGCCAGGCGCGAAGCGGGCGAATCTTCAGACCGCGGACGAGCTGACAGAGACACTGCTGACCGAAATTCTGAAGCACGGAAGGTTTGGCGACGAGAAGCGCGTAGCAGTCATGGTGAACAATCTTGGGGCAACCACGGAAATGGAGCTCGCGATTGTAGCCCGCCATGCAATTCCATTTCTTGAAAGCAAGGGATTTATTGTCGAGAGAATATACGCCGGAACGTTCCTCTCATCTCTGGATATGGCTGGGATCTCGATCTCTGTTCTCGGTGTCAATGACGAGCGGCTGCGCTGGCTCGATGCATCTACTACGGCTCCTGCATGGCCCAATGTGCTGAAAGAACGTCCGGGCAGACCAGAAGCGCAGATTGCAGTCGAGGGCAGCGCTAAAGCGAGTTCGTCGACAAAAAATGGCGCGCTAACGGAGGTAGGCAGAAAGGCGAAGCTGGCCATCGAGGCCGCTTGCAGAGCCCTGATCGACGCAGAAGGTGAGCTAACCGAAATGGACCGCCTCACGGGCGACGGAGACCTCGGCACCAGCATGGAGCGCGCAGCCAAGGCCGTTCAAGGCGCGGTAGATTCGTATCCTCTAGACGATGTTCCGGCTACGCTTAAGGCGCTGGGCCATACCCTCCGGCGCGAATTGGGTGGATCATCAGGGCCGCTCTACGGGGTGCTCTTCCTACGTTGCGGCAACGTACTGGCGAGTTCTGGAGCAACCGAACTTGCGCAATGGGCCGAAGCGATCGACAAGGGCTGCGTGGCCATCAGTGAGTTGGGTGGTGCAAAACCAGGCGATCGGACCATGCTGGATACGCTCTATCCGTTCGTGAAGGCGTTGAAGGAAAGTAAAGATGGAAAGACGTTGCGCGAAGCAGTCGCCGCTGCAATGGAAGCGGCCGAACGCGGCGTCGAAGCTACAGCCCAAATGAAACCTCGTGTAGGACGGTCGAGTTATCTTGGGGACCGGGTACTCGGTTACCCCGATCCAGGAGCAAAGGCAATCACCGTATGGCTGGCTGCGGCTTCACAAGCACTCTTCTTGCACTAACCCCAAACCAGGTTCGTCTGTATGGTTCGGGTCAGCTCCACTGTTCAGCGGAAGATCCGGATTTTGGGTCTGTCGTTTCGCGACTTAGTCCTAACTGGAGTTCAATCCATGCGAAGAAGGCACTTCCTGAAGAGCGCATCTGCAGCGACTCTCGTTACGATACTCTCCCGTTATAGACTCGCCGGTGTTCACGCTGGTGTGAGGCAGCCACGCATAGCCTTTGGCGGCATTGGGATCGAATGTAGCACGTATAGCCGCATCCGAACGCGTATGGAGGACTTCGAAATCCTGAAAGGTGAAGCGCTTGCGAACTCACAGCGATTCGCGTTTTTGAAAAAGTATCCCGCACAATTCATTCCGACGGTGGTGGCGCAGGCTGTGCCTGGAGGGCCGGTCGAGAGAGCTACCTATGACGCCATCAAAGCGGATTTTCTGGAGCAGCTCCAGGCATTGCTTCCGCTCGAAGGTCTATTTCTTCCCATGCATGGAGCCATGTTCGTGGATGGGATGCAGGACGCAGAGGGCGACTGGATGGAAGCGACGCGCGAGGTCGTCGGCCCCAACTGTCTCATGTCCGCTTCGTACGATCTCCATGGCAATGTGAGCCAACGTGTGATCGACAATCTTGACATGTTATCCGCCTTCCGCACCGCACCGCACATCGACAAAGAGGAAACCATGGAGCGATCCTGTCATATGCTTCTCTATTGTTTGGATCGAAATATACGTCCGACACTCGTGTGGGCACCCATCCCTGTTCTTATGCCTGGTGAACGCAGCGGTACCGAGTGGCAACCGGCCAAGAGGCTTTGGGCGCAGCTGCCCAAGCTAAATGAAAAGCCGGGAGTTCTGGATGTGTCCATGCTCGTTGGCTATGTCTGGGCCGATGAGCCACGCTCGACAGCATGTGCCGTCGTCACTGGAACGGCCCCAGACACCGACAAGAAGATCGTCGTCGATCTGGCGCAGCAGTACTGGGATGCGCGTAAAGAGTTTCAGTTCGGCACCGAGACTGGAACCGTCGATGAGTGTATCGAGAAGGCCGTGAAAGCAACGACCCATCCCGCCATCCTCGCGGACTCGGGCGACAATCCAACCGGCGGTGGCACCGGCGACCGTGCCGAAGTTCTCGAAGAGCTACTGCGTTACAAGGTGCAGAACACCGTCTTCGCCGGAATCACCGACCTTCCAGCTACCGATGCATGCTACAAGGCTGGCGTTGGCGCCACGCTACCTCTCTCCATCGGGGCGACGCTCGACCCGCTTGGAAGCAGGCCCGTCAAAGCTACAGCGAAGGTGATCTTTCTGCTTTCAGCGGCTTCACCTCGCCTGCGTGAAGCTGTTGTCCAGATCGAAGGCGTCACTCTTGTTCTTTCCGCCCAGAGACGTCCCTACCACGACATCGTCGACTTCACGCGGTTAGGCCTCCAGCCATCGTCATACAAGATTATTGTTGTAAAGTCGGGCTATCTCTCTCCAGAACTCGCACCTCTAGCACGTCCCAGTTTGATGGCTCTCTCTGACGGGTCAATTAACCAGGACATAACCCATCTGCCAAAGAACAGGCTCCGCAAACCGACGTATCCTTTTATCGAAGATCTTATATACACACCGAGAGCGATTGTTTCTGCACGAGCGCCGACCTAGTATCTGCAGCGTATATTGCTGAAGATACGCAGCTTATTCAGTGGCTCTCACTGCAGGAAGAAAGTCCAGATCTTTGGAGGTTGAGTTTGAGTCGGAAGATTGTGTTCGAAGTCTGTGCGGAAGACTTAGAGTCCTGTGCAGCCGCTCGAGAAGGAGGAGCAGATCGCATTGAATTGTGCTGCGCTCTGATCGAAGGTGGACTGACGCCTAGCCATGCTCTGATAAGTGCGGCCGTCGCGCAGAGTGGCCTGCCCATATATACAATTCTGCGCCCACGTGGGGGAGATTTCGTCTACTCAGATGCTGAGTTCGCACTCATGCGTGAGGATCTCGAACACGCCCAATCACTTGGTGTGAGCGGGTTTGTTGCAGGGATTCTTCGGCCCGATGGAACCGTAGACGGAAGTCGCATGCGCCTTTTGGTCGATCATGCGACACCTCTCGAAGTAACCTTTCATCGCGCGTTCGACGTAGCGGCAAATCTGGAGCACGCACTCGAAGATGTGATCGCAACGGGCTGTAGGCGGCTACTTACCTCAGGCGGGGCAGAAAACGTCTATATCGGAGCAGAGAGACTTCGCCGTCTGGGGATACAAGCTGATGAACGGATTGCGATCGCTGTAGGCGGCGGCCTGCGACTCGAGACTGCGGCTGAGGTCGCGCGAGTTACCGGGGCATCGCAATTTCACGGCTCCGTACGGCATTTGGAGTGTCCTCCGGAGACGGTTCCAAAACATCGTGCCACGGGGCGCATGGTTACGAAACCTGAGAATGTTCGCATGATGATAGCGGCCCTAGAGATTGGTCATGCTAAATGGGAGAGCGCTGCCCCTTCCATCGGGATAGTGTAAGCATGAGTTTTTTTCTGGCACTAGATGCTGGCGGGACAAAGACGGACTACGTTCTTGCCGATGAGACACGCGAACTGGCACGAGTACGCACTGGGACAATCAAAAGAATGCGTACGGACGCGGAGACTGCGGCTCAAAATCTCGATTCCGCTCTGCGTCAGCTCACAGCAATCAGCGGCGTGTCCATGCATTCAATAACGCGAACCTGCGTCGGAACCGCCGGAGAGAGTGTTCCGCTGGTTGCGGACTGGTTGCGCGGTGCGATTATGTCCAGGGTCAGCGGCGAGCTTCTGCTACTCGGCGACGTGGAGATCGCGCTCGATGCGGCGTTTCCTGGAGAGGCTGGCGTATTGGTGCTAGCAGGCACCGGATCGAACGTTGCAGGCCGCACGAGTACTGGAGCTCTAATCTCAGCTGGAGGATGGGGGCCCGTACTGGCGGATCAGGGATCCGGACATAAGATCGGCCTCGAGGGTCTCAGAACTGCCTTTCTGGCCAAAGACGAGGGACGGTTCACGCGTTTACTGCAGGACGTAATGGATTTTTGGCAACTGACAAGCCTGGACCTGCTTGTTGAACATGCAAACAAGTTCCCGCCACCTGATTTTTCCGAGTTGACCAAACTCGTACTGCAAGCCGCTGAGTTGGGAGACGAGGTTGCGGCTGAGGTACTGCATAGGGAGGGGGAGGCATTGGCATATCTCGCGCAACTCGTTATGCGACGACTCCAGACTATGACAGGCAACCATGAATGGGTGCCTCCAATCGCGTTTGCAGGCAGCATTATGGAAAAGGTTTCGCCGGTCCGTGAGGCATTGATCGCCGCACTACAGCGTGAGTTTCGACATGTTCACACCGTTGCGGGAGTAGTCGATCCTATCGCAGGTGCTGTCTGGCGTGCGCGCCTTGCTCAATGAAGGCATGCCGCCTTACAATAGTTGCCCAAGGACGTTAGTAAAGCTCCCATCCTCGGCATAGTCCGCGCCAAACGCTTGCGTCACTAAACCTCATTTTTTCCAAGAAAGGGGTTCGGGTCACTATCTCGCTCACCATGTTGGTATTCGGGGATCCGGCGGCGACGATGAAGAAAAGGTTTGTGCCTCGATACCGAGCAAACGAGGACGCTCGCGAACCGGTCCAAAGTGGGACTCTTCCCAACCACAAGTCATTCATTGGGCGGAACTGACAGCATCTGCGAGCAACGCTTGATAGTACTCAGGTTGCGCCCGCCTGAGATACTCTGCACTTTCGAGTTCCATGCCCTTTTCGCCACAAATCTTCGCCATGATCTCGTATATATAGGACAAATAGTTCGGGTCCCCTAAAACCATGGCTTCTGTGAGGTGCTTCTCCAACTCGTTCGCAACCGCTTGCAACTTCGCTAACACCTTGGTCGTCTCACCCTTACTCCATGCTATCCGGGCCAGGGCAACGTCTCTCAGGAACGTTGGCATTATTAACTGGGCATCGTATGCCTGCCGAATTTCAAACTCGGCATCGACTTGCGAAGAAGGACTTGTCATCCATTCAACCCACGGAATGAACTCCGATGCATTCGCGATGCTCGGCATATTTAGTAATCCGGAGGCGACACCATGAAAAGCAGTACTGAGAGAAGCTTCAATCACTACCCGATATTCCTCACAGAGCGCAGCTTCAGTCTTAGCTTCGTCGAGGCGGGTTTTGGCGGTTTCGCTCGTAACTTGTTTCGCTTTCGACAGCGATAAGACCGTGGAATACGCAGATAGCGCACATCGATAGTGCAGCAGAGCCATGTATAAGCCCGAAAGAAACTGGTCGGTCGTATATCTCGTCTTGGCGTCGTCCCTATATTTCTCTGCATTCTGTTGAGATGTTCGGGCTATCGCGGTGCACCACACCACAGCAACATTGGCTGGGACGGCTGGATGTTCAAGATAGAGTTTTATGTTTGGCACTGGGAATGGCATGTTCAGATTGATCCCCGTGAACTTATCTCCCAGTTGATACCGCAGATAGTCGCGATTCATCTCAAGCAAAGCTGCGAGAGGAAATGGACAGTAGTCAAACAGCAAAAGTGTCGTGATCGGCCCGATGATTTCATTCCCAGCGAACACATGGTTCCCGTACGATTCGATTAGCCGATGAATACAGGCACTGCACCAATTCCGGATTGACTCGTCACTCTTCAACTCCAGAAATCCGCCGAAGCCATTAACGGCATCGATGTGGCGAAAATACGGACCCTTGGACTCTGGGGAGTACAGAAAAGGGATGGAGCTAAGACTGTCGCCAATTCGAGACGCCGTGAAGAGGTGGTCCGAAAGATTCTTCAAATCGTTTGCGCGTTGTTGCAGCCGCTTCCACAATGTGTCGCCCTCCGGCGACCTATCGATGCGTACGATCTTCGCATCGGGGATTTGTGAAGGACGGATGCTGGTCGTGTACTTTGTCCCACGATCAAAGACGATGTACATCAATGAGCCGTTTTCCGAAAATTCATAGGCCCCCAGGTCCCAATCAATGTCGACCTTGCGCATCTCGGCCATGTCGAGGAAGTGTTGCTCAGCGGACTGAGGCGTCTCTGCCATCAAAACCCGCAGAAGACGACGAACTTCAGACAGGATATGTGGGGCTTCTTCAGATATAGGAGCCATAACGCCTCACTCACGCTTTAGGTCCACTTGTATTCTTCGCACTAACCGTTCTGTGTAGACCTCTACTTTGGTCGTCGTGAAGCCATTTCTCGACAAGTGGTCGCTGACCTGCGACATCTCGCTCCCGCTGTGGACATCAACCAGCCTGTCGAATTCAGGTTTTGTTAAGTCAGCTATTAGCGTGGTGCGAACAAGATCAAGTTCTTCTTCCTGGCTTTCAGCTACCTTAGCGAGTCGCTTGGTATCAGCTTCTTTAAATTGCGTTTGATTTGCGATGGGGGTGAGTTTCTCAATGAGCTTCTTGGCTAGAATCTTGCCGACCTGCTTTCCCCCTGCGGTGGTCACTTCTTCCGTGGCTCCCTTGAGCATGCCCAAAAGAAAATTAGCGAGAACGGTACCTCCAAACAGAATGCCAATCTCAATTCCCGTGAAATAGGCGGCATCCTGGTCCCCATGCTTGCGCCTCACATAAGAAATGTCTGCACCGATCTCCTCATTGATCCCAGTGACTACCTCCTTGCTGCTGTTCATAGGGGGCCTCTCATAAATGAGTGACATTCTTGGTGGGAAATAAGTCTATACTCAACCAACTGTGCGAAGAGCATCAATTCTTGAGTGCGCGACACCCCGTGGTCGCTCTCGCTCAAAGACCCGGAATGCGATTTGCCTCTCGAAACAGTCTGTACCGTTCCGGTTAAATACCGCAGGAACGAACCCATAGCGGCGCTGCGAGATCCTGATTCGAATGTACAGACTTACCTTAGGACACTTCACGGCAAATCAACCTCTGAAGGTAATACCGTCAGGGGCGACCGGACCGAAGTATCGGCATAAATTTCTGACCGGAGCTCAAAAAGTGTCACACAATGTGTAACACAAGGCAGAAAATCTGGATTTCTGGGGGAAACTCGGGAAATGGCGGAAGAGGAGGGATTCGAACCCCCGATACCCTTTCAGGTACGCCAGTTTTCAAGACTGGAGCCATCAACCACTCGGCCACTCTTCCTCTTTGAAGTTTAGTACGCGGCGGCACGTAGCGCAAAAGGTTATGTGCCTAATGGGTGAGCCTCAGCTAGAGCGGCTGATGCGATGTAGCTTGACCGTACGGACTACTTGAAACCCTAATCTGAGATAAAGCTGGATCGCGCTATGGTTCTCCGCGGCGACATGGAGCCACGACACCAAGCCGTTACGACGATGAGTTTGGGCGATGTGCCAGATGAGGCCGGCGGCATAACCGTGGCCACGATGAGCCGGGTGGGTGCAGATACCGCTGATCTCAGGATATCCATCGGGCGTGAACCGTTCGCCACCCATAGCAATCAGCTCCCCGCCAGGGGAACGTACTCCATAGTAGGAGCCCGTCTCCACGGTTCTGATGCGAAAGAGACCGGGGAAGGCGATATTGGTCAGGGCTACCATCTCTAACGCGTTTGCTTTGGAGAGCGGGACGATGTTCTGTAACGGTTCAGGAGGCGGTACATCTTCGGGCAGGACCATCTGGTGACAGTACATATTTTGCAGGCAGGTGAGTTCATGAGTTGCAGGATAGCTTTCTCCTACGAGCCACACGGACTCACCCGGCGCGAGGATCGAATGGAGCGACACTAGTGCGCCAACCGTGGGCGAGGCAACAGCAGCGAAGGGTGCTACATCGGCAGGGTAGCGCAGGCTTCACCAGCGCGGATGGCGAAGTGGCGGTGCTTTGTCTGCAGGGCGGACCAGATTGGATTGGCGAATAGACTTTCTGGAAGATCATTCATTCTGTTGTTTTCTACTTTTGATGAAAAATCTGTTGGCGGGTGGTGGAGGGTCGGGATTGGGCTTTTTTGTAGTGTTTTTTGAGGGGGGTTGGGAAAAGTGGCAGCGTTGTTGATGGTTTTTTTGTGGTGAAGTTGTGGTGTTTTGGTGGTGAAATTGTGGCTCCGTGCTGGATGTTTTTGTGGGTCAAAAAAAATGCCACTTTCTTGAGATTTATTTTCGGGAATTCCTAAAACGGGAAACGGCTCCGGAGAGGGTCCGGAGCCGTTTTGGTTTTGGGTGGAGGTGGGTTAGAAGAACAGCTTCGCGGCGAACTGCATCTGTCGTGCGCCGTAGAGACTGTTGTTGGTGCCCGAGGTTACGCGGAAGGCTGAGAGGCCGGTGCCGCTGTAGGGAGAGATGCAGCCCTGGAATGTCGCGCCGGGAGCAGGGGTGGTGGCGTTGCACTTCAGCGATCCCGAAGTAGCACCGCTCGCGAGGAACTGCGAGTATGTCCCGTTGACTGCAGTGATGATCTGGTTGTTGAAGAGATTGAAAGCGTCTGCGGAGATCTGCATGTAGATGCTTTCGTGGATCGGGATATTTCGAGCTATGCGGAAGTCGAAGTTGTAGTAGCCCGGCAGGTAGATGCTGTTGCGGCCGATCTGTGGCGGACGGCCAGTGGTGGGTGCACCAGAGCTGGAGCTCATGGCACCGCCGTAGATGTTGCCGTCAGCTCCGTAGCTGCTTCCGGTACCGGAGTAGACGGTTCCGCTCATGGCTAGAGAGACCGGCTCGCCACCCGAGGCGATGAAGCCGCCGGAGAACTGGAAGTCATCGAAGGCGTATTTGACGATCTTGTTGCCTTCGAGGATCTTCGGTTGATAGACGAAGCTGAGCGCGAAGCGGTTGCGGACGTCGGTGTCTGACGGGCCGTTCTCGCGGCGCACATTGTTGGGATCGAGCGGAGTATCGCCACCGTAGAATGTGCCGAAGGTACCTGCCACCTGACCGGTGTCGGTTGCGCGTGCCCAGGTGTAGTTACCGAGGAATTCGAGACCGTTGGCGAAGGGCCTGCGTACGGTCACGGCGAGAGAGTTGTACCAGGTGTTGGCTACGCTGAAGCCAGTGTTGATGGAGGTGATGGCCGAGCTGCGGCGATCGGACTGCAGGTAGACCGGCACTGTGATTTGCCTGGTTATGTTGTTGGATGCGTCCTGGATGTTGTAGGTGGCGGTTCCGTGCGGAGTCTGTCCGACGAGGTTGGCGTCGAGGAACACAGGCAGACGGAGAGCACGGGTGCCTACATAGCCGACTGAGAGGGTCAACTTGCCCGGCAGAGACTGCTCGACGGCGAGGCTGGCTTCATGCGCCAATGGCGGAACGAAGTTGGGATCGAGGCCGTGGAAGCTCTGCGAGCCAAGGATCGCAGGACCGTTGACCGCGGGCGCAGTGCCACCGGAAGGAATGAGGGAGCCAGCGAGCGGCGGACCGGTGACGGGGAATGGGACGAAGGGATATCTCAGGCTGTTGGCGCTGCTGGGAACCGTTGGGCAACGAGCCTTGGCGACGCTGCCGATCGAGGACTCGCAGCCGGTGTAGTTGTAGTTGACCTGAACGACGCCGTTTTCCACGCGCATGGCGTAGTAGGTCGAGCCCTGGTTGAGCGCAGAGAACAAGCCATAGCCACCGCGAACGACGGTGGTGGGATGGGGCGACCAACTGAAGCCGATCCGGGGCTGTACGCGGTCGAGGACGTTTTTGATGGTCTGGCTGTACTCGGTGGAGAGGGGGGGGAAGTTGTTGTTGATGAGACCAGGGGCCGGGGTGAGCTGGACGTCGTAGCGGACGCCGGCGGTCAGGGTGAGGTTGGGCTTGATCTTCCAGGTGTCTTCGGCGAAGCCGTCGAACATCTTCATCCAGAAGTCGTCCTTACCTTCGGTCGTGGGTGTGGTGTTGACCTTGTCAATGGTCTGGACGAAGGTGTTGTAGTGATAGCCGGCGTAGGGGTCGGTGTCGCCTGGCTGACCTGCGAAAGCATCCTGGATCCAGTCCTGGAAGTTGAGCGTGGTGGTTGCGTCGCCGTAGCTGTAGATACCGCCGCCCTGGAAGAGGTTGATCATCACCTCATGGACGAGGTTGGCATCGCCGCCGAACTTAATCGAGTGACGGCCTTTGCTCATGGAGTAGACATCGGTGAACTGGATGCGATGCTCGTTGGGTTCAGCGACGCGGGGCAGAGCGTTAGGCATGCCATAGGTCAAGACGCCGGTAGCGACGCTGGGGCCGGCGGCGTTGGCACCGGCGGTCTCAAGGTCTTGACCGTACTGGAAGTGGACCTGATTGACGGACGCCTTGCCGACCTGGGTAGTGAGGCCAGCGACGAGGAAGCGCTCATGATAGCTGGTAGGGCCGTTGGTCGAAGGCGAGCTGTTGGTGAAGGTGTTGGCCGGGCTGTAGCCGTACGTCGAGTCGTAGTCGGCGAAGTTGTAGTCGACGAAGACGTCGTTGCGACTATTGATGTGCCAGTCGAGGCGGGGAAAGAAGAGGTTCTGTTTTTGGAACCGGGCCGGAGGCGCTGCTCCAACGGCGACATTACCGACGTTCAGCAGAAACTGGATGCCGGCCAAGCACTGAGCCGAGGTGATACCAGTCGTGCCCGTGTATCCCGGGGTCCCCACGACTGGGCACTGGTTTGGAGTGACTGTCGTGGACGCGTTGTACGCACCTGCGCCTGTGGCAGAGATCGTGTTTGTGTTGGCATAGAGGACGCGGCCGACTTTGCGGAAGCCGTCGTAGGTGAAGAAGAAGAAGAGACGGTCCTTGATGATGGGTCCGCCGACCGAGCCGCCGAACTGTTGCTGTTGGTGGACAGGCTGGGTGAGAAGGAATGGGTTCCCGTTGTTATGGAGGGCCTGAAACTTATTGTAGGGATCGAGGGCGTTGAGGCTGGGATAGCGGAGGTAATAGAAGGCGTCGCCATGGAAGGCGTTGGTGCCGCTCTTGGTGATGGCGTTGACCTGACCACCGGCGGCCTGGCCGAACTCGACGGAGTAGTTGGATGCCTGGGCCTGAAACTCCTTGATGGAATCAATGGAGTAGACGTAGGGGGCGCCGGATGCACGGCCGCGGGCCTCAGAAAAGAGCATCTGGTTGTTGTTGGAGCCGTCCACGTAATTCTGGTTGTAGAGGCCGCTGATTCCGTGAAAGCTGACGAGTCCAGAACCGCCGTCGGGAGTGACATTGGGAGTGTTCAGGACAAAAGCGCTCCAGTTACGAGAGGCTACTGGCAAGTTGGAGATCAGAGACTGGTCGATGGTCTGGGAGACTTCGGTCTTGTCGGTGTCGAGGAGCGGAGACTCGCTGGTGACGACGACTTCCGTGGTGACGGAGGCGGGCGGAAGGGACACGTCGACGGTGAGAACCTGGCCGACAGTGAGAACTAGGTTCTTGCGGTCGATCTTACCGAAGGCGCCGCCGCCGAAGGTGACCTCATAGTGGCCGGGTTGGAGGAAGTTGGCGGTGTAGACGCCGTCGGAGTTGGTGGTGATGGAGCGAGAGACGCCAGTGTCGGTATCGAGCACGACGACCGCGGCGTTAGCGACGAGGGCACCGGTGGAGTCAGTGACCGTTCCGGTGATATTGCCGTTGCCTGAAGTTTGGGCCACAGCAGTCAGGCAGGCGATGAGGAAAAGAGCGGCGAGTGCAAACGTAAAGACACGTCGACAGGCATTTACAAGTTTCATGGGTGCTGCCTCCTGAAGAATGATCGAGAGTGGGGGACGAAGGGCCTACGTTCGGAATCGGGCTGTCGTATCTGCCAAAAGTACGTTCGCGAACGACCTAAAACTGAATTGAGGTAATACCTCAACAGTCAGGCTTAGGGATGGTTGGTGTCAAGAGTATTTATTAGCGTCAGTTTGCTAATCGCGGGTCCTGTCGATCTCTGATTTGACCCGGACAACATTTGAGGGTTAGTGCTGACCCGAGGACTAGTGAAGCTGAGAGGGGATGACGGCGTACTGGATCAGAAGCTCGAACGGAACGATTTTGAGTGTGTTTTCGTGGGTCGCCTCAAGGACGATGGGGCAGGCAGCCCCGGCTTGCTGAACCTGCAGCCAGCGGGCAGCGCAGACACACCAGCGGTCACCGGGCTTGAGGCCAGCGAAGCCGAACTGCGGCATAGGAGTGCTCAGATCGTTGCCAAGAGCTTTGGAGGCTTCAAGAAATGGAGCGTCGACGATGCAGCAGATCGTGTGGACGCCGAAGTCGTCGGGACCAGTCTCACAGCATCCGGTGCGATAGAAACCGGTCATGGGCTCGCAGCCGCAGATATCCAGAGGCTGGCCCAGGACGTTCTTGCCGCGATTCTTGATGGGTTCTACTGCTGGCATGGCTTCTATTGTAATTGCGGAGAGACCGACCGCGGATTGCCGGATTGACACGGATAAAAAACTTTTCGGTGAATTGATCCGTGTGATCCGTGGCCGGTCCTTTCTCTATTTCGCGGCGAGGGCTAATTGCTGCTGGTACTCCTCGTACGGGCCTTTGTGGTCGGTGATACGGAAGTCGGTGGGGCCGCCTTCGAAGTGCCAGATGCGGGTGCCAGCTTCTTCGATGAGGTCTTCGTCGTGAGTGACGAGGAAGACGGTGCCTTCATACTTCTGGATCGCCTGGTTGAGGGCGTTGATGCTCTCGAGATCCAAGTGGTTCGTGGGTTCGTCGAAGACGAGGACGTTGGGCTTTTGCAACATGATCTTGCAGAAGAGCAGGCGGGCTGCTTCGCCTCCGGAGAGAGCGTCGGTTTTCTTGAGGCCCTCTTCGCCGCGGAAGAGCATCTGGCCGAGAATTCCGCGGATGTCTTCTTTGGTGGCTTCAGGGTCGAAGCTGTGAAGCCACTCTGCAACGGTCGTTCCCTTGGTGATGGAGCCAGTGTGGTCTTGCGCGAAGTAGCCGATGGAGACCTCGTGCCCCCACTTCACGGAGCCGGAGTCGATGGAGACGTCCTTCTCTTCGATGCCAGGGCCGTTGGCGAGAAGCGCCTTTAGCAACGTGGTCTTTCCTTGCCCGTTGCGACCGATGAGGACGACCTTGTCTCCGCGTTGAACTGAGGCGGAGAAGTTGTTGATGACGTGCTCGACCTTGCCGTCTTTCTGGGTATAGGACTTGTTGACGTTCTCGAACTCGAGGACATGCTTGCCGGAAGGACGTTCCATCTTGAATGCGATAAACGGACGCGCGATGTTGGAGCGCGCGAGTTCGCTGGTGGCGAGGCGTTCCACTTCCTTTTTGCGCGAGTTCACTTGAGAGGATCGCGTTCCGGCGGAGAAGCGAGCGATGAAGTCGTTCAACTGCGCAATCTTTTTTTCACGCTGCTCGTTCTGGCTTTCGATACGGGTGCGAATACTGGTCTTCTGCAGCACCATGTCGTCGTAGCCGCCGTTGTAGATGATGATGGTCTCGTAGTCGATGTCGGCGGTGTGGGTGCAGACGTTGTTGAGGAAGTGCCGGTCGTGCGAGATCGTGATGACGGTGCCGTTGTAGCGGACGAGAAAATCTTCGAGCCAGTGGATGGATTCGAGGTCAAGGTAGTTCGTGGGCTCGTCGAGGAGGAGGGCTTCGGGGTTGCCGAAGAGAGCCTGGGCGAGGAGGACGCGGACCTTCTGGCCGCCTTGAAGCTCGGACATCTTGCGCTCATGGAGTTCATCAGGAATGTCGAGGCCCTGTAGGAGGACGGCGGCGTTGGATTCGGCTTCGTAGCCGTCTTCGTCGCCGACGATGCCTTCGAGTTCGCCGAGACGTGATCCGTCTTCATCGGTCATCTCGGGCTTGGCGTAGATGATCTCGCGCTCTTCGAGGGCGGCCCAGAGGGCCTTGTTGCCCATGATGACGGTGTCGATGACGCGGTAGGCGTCGAACTCATATTGATCCTGCTTGAGGACGCCGACTTTCTTCGGACGGACGACGTTGCCCTTCTGGGCGTCGATCTCGCCGGTGAGGACCTTCATGAACGTGGACTTGCCGGCGCCGTTGGGTCCAGTGAGGCCGTAGCGACGGCCTGTGGTGAAGGTGACGGAAACATCCTCAAAGAGGAGCTTCGAGCCGTAGCGCATGGTGACGTTGGAAACTGAGATCATGATATTACCTCTATTTTACAGGCTTTTTGCAGTTCCGCGACGTTTCGTGCGTGAAGTGTTGATAAAGCAGAGCGAAGCAATGCAGCCTAAACAGCTGCCTTTTTGCGGTCGCATGTTGAACATTTGATTCTTAATCAGCGAAGCGGATTTGACGGAAGGATGGATGGCGCTTCATCGATCTCCAGGCGCTTCGCCAGGCGTTGCCGTATTTCGTCCGTGCGAAACTCGGTGAAATATGCGATGGCGTAGGCATAGACAAGCCCAGCCAGCAAAATAACCACACCAGCCAGCAAATGTAACGGGGTAGGACTCCAGCGGGAATCGCCCACTGCGAGAGCGGTAAGGAACAACAGAAACGGAACGTGAAGAGCATAAAGGCTGTAAGAGAAGCGTGCGAACTCCCTGGAGACGCGCACGATGCGTGCCTGGGGGTCGTATTTGGTTCTCGCCGAGAGGAGGATCCAGAAGTAGAGCGTAGTGATTACAGTCAGAATATAGTCGGCGTCGCGGCCTCCGACACCGGGAAGATGACCTACCCCAAAGAAGACGGGGACATAAAGCACCGACGCTGTAATGCGCAAACGCCTTGCAGAGACTGGTGACACGGGCAGTGGCGGCAGCTTCAAGAGGGCCACGCCGGCAAGCCAGATGGGGAAATAGAGAAGCATACCGGCGCCAATGAACCAGGCGCCCAGAGCGAAGAGGGCAGCGCAGATGACTCGATGCAGTTTCTGCTGGCCAGGCCAAAGGATTATCACGCCAAGGGGAAAGAGCAGGTAATACCAGAACTCATTCGCAAGACTCCACAAAGCGCCGTCCGATCCGAAGAGTGGAGAGACGATTGTCTGAAGGAAAAAGAGATTGCCGAAAAAGATGCGTGGCGACAGGAACTTCGACAGGTCTACCTGGATCATGAGGCTGTGAGTCAGGCCTGCGTAGAGATCAGGAGCAAACCTTAGATGGATTCCGAGGCGGTCCCAGAAAAGACAAAGAAGCAGAGCGGGAATCAGCACCATCCAAAGGCGAACGATGCGGCGAAGGAGATAACTGCTCCAAGACCATTGGTTGCGCTCAAGAGAACGGAAAACGGTACCGCCGATGAAGTATCCGCTTAGGACAAAGAACACAATGACGGATTGATGTCCGGCAGCTGAAAGGGCGTAAAACAACGCAAGGGAGAGATGATGTTCGGTGACTTGGGGGAAATCGACAAACAGCAGATTGCGCCAGTGCGAGAAGAGTACGAAGAACGCTGCCAGACCGCGCAGGAGATCGAAGTGGACGGAGACCCAGGAGTCGGGAAATCGTACCGAGGCGCTTCGAGAGGCGGATCCAGTCGTCTCAAAATTCGGGACCGATTGCGTTTCACTCCTATCCAGCAAAGGGGTCGAATGGGGAGGGATCATCTCGTCTCATTTTAAGCTATGACAACACGCGATCTAGTAAAGGGTTGGACGATGCGGATATAAGAAGAAAAGGGCTCCGCTCTGCGGCTGGTTGGCTGGCAGAGCGGAGCGCGTTTCGAGTCAGTTATTGGCCGCGGCGAGCTGGGCCGGAGCGGCTGCTGCCCGGGCGGCTGCTTGGGACGACCGTTGCCACGACCGCCGGAGTTGCGTCCGCCGGAGAAGCCGCCGCCACCGTTGCGGCTACGGAAGCCGCTCTTGTTGCCGCCGTAGTTGGCGTTCGGCGTCGTCATCGGCGTGACGGGATCGTTGCCCTTCCAGGAGCGAGTTTCGAGCTGCATGAGGTCCATCCCTGGAGCTGTTGTGTCGAGGGGCTGGTTGCGAACTTCCTTCTCAAGGTTCTTATCGGCTTCGCGCCACTCGAACTTTATCTTCAGTTCGCGCTCGAGCTTGCGGGCATCGTGCTTTTCCTGCGGCATGACGAAGGTGGTGGCGACGCCCTTGGCTCCAGCGCGTCCGGTGCGGCCGATGCGGTGAACGAAGTCGTCGGAGGCATTGGGCAGGTCGTAGTTGACGACGTGCGCGATGTCCTGGACGTCGATGCCGCGGGCGGCTACGTCTGTTGCGACGAGGACGCGGTGCTTGCCGTTCTGGAAGCCCTTGAGAGCGGCGGTGCGCTGCGACTGGCTGCGGTCGCCGTGAATGACGTCGGCGTCGTGGCCGAGCTTCTCGAGCTTCTTCGAGATGCGGTCGGCGCCGTGCTTGGTGCGCGAGAAGACGAGGAAGGTTCCCTCTTCCTGGCGCAGCATCTGGTCGAGCAGGCCGAGCTTCTGGTCCTGCATGACGGTGTAGACGCGAAGTTCAACCGGTCCGCTGGGCTTGGAGGTCTGGCCGATCTCGATGCGGATTGGCTTGTTGACGTAGTCGCGGACGATCTCGCGGATGTTGGCGTCGAGGGTCGCGGAGTAGCACATGGTCTGGCGGGTCTTCGGCACCGCTCCAACGATGCGGCGGATGGCGGGAAGGAAGCCCATGTCGAGCATGCGATCGACTTCGTCGAGGACGAGCATCTCGACGGAACCGATGTTGATCTCGCGGCGGCGGAGGAAGTCTTCCAGACGGCCGGGAGTGGCGACGACGAGGCGTGGGCCGCGGTCGAGCTGATCGAGCTGGTTGTTCTCGGAGAGACCGCCGCAGACGAGCACGGCATCGTTCTTCGAGCCGGGAACGAGCTTCCAGTAGGCTTCGAGAACCTGCATGGCGAGTTCGCGCGTCGGCAGCAGGATGAGGGAGCGAATGGGACCGCGTTTGCCCTTGGTGCTGGGCACCGAGGTCGCGTCCATGCGCTGGATCATCGGAATGAGGAAGCTGAGGGTCTTGCCGGTGCCGGTCGAGGCGGTGGCGAGGATGTCGTTGCCTTCGAGGGCGGGCGGAATCGCCTTGGCCTGAACCGGCGTCGGCGTGGTGAAGCCGGCGCTGGTGAGGCGGTTCTTGAGCGAGTCCGAGATGTTGAAGTCGGTGAAGCGAACGTCGTTAACGAGGGAGAGGCCAGCTGGTTTGGCGGCGGCGTGGTCGGCTGGGGAAGGTTGGACGGTGCGGTATGCTGATGATTCTGTGTGCTGTTCGTTATGTTCAAGAGTTGCGGAGTTCAAAATTTTTCCTGTCTAAAGCCCATCTCTGGGTGTCGTTATCGAGCGACATAGGGGTGCAGGGGTGCCATGGCACCATGGATTTCAATTAGTCAGCATTGCTGTCGTTTGTCGAAGCGCTGCTGCTGCACGGCGAGACTCGTCCGATGACGGGTCTTCCAGCCAGAGCAACCAGCGCGGCTTCCGAACGTTCGGGAAGGTATGCGGTGGGGAGAGGCGAATCGCAGTCTCTGGCCAAACTCCGAATTCCATGAAGAGTCTTTGCCTGCGATGCCCGCACTCCTTTTTTCCAGAGTACAAAATAAGGATAGCACAAACGGATGAAATGCGCTGGAATATCGCGATATTTCGCGATGAGTGCTGTAATGGTCAGGCGGGAGAGGGTCGCGGAGATGCGCTGGCGAGCGGGTCCATGATGGAAGCGATTGCGACCGGACCATAGTCGCCTTCGATTAGCGAGATTTGATCTGGTGGTCTAAAACCGGAAATGCGAGCGGTAAGCGTCCGCAAACGGACAGAGCGAATCCACGGATGAACAGCGTGGCAGCGGAGATGCGAGCGACACGGCTTTATTTCAGGAAGTTAGCGCTAGGAGTTGGCAGCACAAGTGCATTGAAAGCGTCAAAACTACTCAAGGAAAAGGCCAGAGATGCACTCACTGATACAGGACCTTCGCTTCTCTCTACGCCAGATCCGGCGTTCGCCAGGCTTCATGATCACGGCGGTGCTGACGCTTGCGCTGGGCGTGGGCGCGAATACGGCGATCTTTTCGCTGCTGGATCAGGCGCTGTTGCGCTCGCTGCCTGTGCGCGACCCGGAGCAGCTGGTGATTTTGAGCGCCACCGGCAAGGCGTGGGAGGGGCACAGTAGCGATCATGGCGGCGGCGTGGAAAAGTCCTTCTCGTATCCGATGTACCGCGACCTGCGCGATCGAGGAGCGGCGTTCGATGGCCTGATCGCGACGGCGCCGGCTGAGGTCGGCATCACGCGGAACGGCGCATCGGACTTGGCGAATGCAGAGATCGTCAGCGGGAACTACTTCAGCGTGCTTGGGTGTGCCGGCGGCGCAGGGACGGCTGCTGACGCCAGACAGACGATACGACGCCCGGGCGGTAATCCGGTGGTGGTGCTGAGCTTCAACTACTGGAAGACGCACCTTGGAGCGGATGCGGGTGTGGTGGGGCAGACGCTCTCGATCAACGGCCATCCGTTCCAGATCATCGGCGTCTCTGCGCCGGCGTTCCAGAGTGCGGTGTGGGGACAGGTTCCGGATGTCTTCGTGCCGATGTCGATGCTGAATCAGGTGATTCCCGGCAAAGGCGGTCGACTGCAGAACCACAAGGATCGGTGGATGAACATCGTGGGACGACTGAAGCCGGGCGAGACGCCGGAGCAGGCGCAGGTGGCGATGGCTCCCTTGTGGCATGCACTGCGGGCGGAAGAGTTGAAGGCGCTGGGGACGCGATCGCCGCGCTTCGTCGATGAGTTTCTGACGCGTAGCGAGTTGCAGGTGCTGCCCGGGCGCAAGGGGCTCTCGTATGACCGGGATACGACTGCAGAAGCCGCTGCTTGCCGTGATGGCAATGGCGTTTCTTGTGCTGCTGATCGCCGCGGTCAATGTGGCCAGTCTGTTGCTGGTGCGTTCGGCGGCGCGAGTGCGCGAGTTCTCTCTGCGGTATGCGCTGGGAGCGAATGCGCGGCGAGTCGTGCAGCAGCTTCTGCTGGAAGGAGTGCTGATTGGCATTGCCGGTGGAGCGGCGGGCTTGTGATCGCTCCGGTGTGCATCCGAGTGCTGGTGCAGCGACTGAGACTCGGATGGATCAACGGCGTTCTCGACTACGCTGGATGGCGCGTCTGCTGGCTTTCAACTTCGCGATTGCGTTGGGGGTGAGCGTGCTGTTCAGCCTGGCGCCTGCGGTGCAGCTGATGCAGGCCGGACATTGTGAACTTCGCTGAAGCAGCAGACGTCGACGGCGTCTGGCGGCACGCTGAGTTTTCGACGCCTGATCGTTTCGCTGCAGGTGGGACTCAGCGTTCTGCTGCTGGTCGGCTCCGGACTGTTCGTGCGCACGATGCAGAATCTGCGGCACGTCGATACAGGATTCAACACATCTCACCTGGTCACGTTCCATATCGATCCTCTGCTCTCCGGATATGCCGAAGGAGAAGATTCCGGTGTTGCATCAGCAGGTTCTGGAGGCCATGGCAGCGCTGCCCGGCGTGCAGGCCGTGGCGCGACCGATGATCCGGAGCTGGCAGATACCGGGCACAGCGGACAACGTGACGGTGGAAGGTTACAACCCGCCTCCCGATGAGGACTTCGACGTGGAAGAGCCATCGGTCAATGCGGGTTTCTTTCACGCGATGCAGGTGCCGCTGCTGGCCGGACGCACCTTCAGCGAAGACGATGACGCGACGCATCCGCCGGTCGTGATCGTGAATGAGAGCTTTGTGAAGCACTACTTCAGCAGCCCGGCCGCGGCGGTTGGACAGACGCGTGGCTCAGGGCGGCGGGCAATCAATCTGGAGTACATGACGATCGTCGGCGTCGCGCGGGATGCCAAGCACACGGACCTGCGCGAGCCGGCGCTACCGACACTCTTCACTCCGCTGCGGCAGGCAAAAGTACGCGGGCCAGCTCTATCTTTATCTCCGCACGGCGACCCCGCCCGAGCAGACCTTCGCTATGGTCCGGCAGGCGATGAAGCAGATCGATCCGGGGCTTGCCGTGGACGCGATGCGGACGATGGACGATCAGATTGAGACGACGCTTTCGAACGAGCGCATGATCGAACTGCTGGCGATCTCGTTCGGTCTGCTGGCGACGTTGCTCGCCGGCGTGGGACTCTATGGCGTGCTTGCTTACTCGACGGCGCAACGCACGCGAGAGATCGGCATTCGCATTGCGCTCGGATCGTCGCGGTTTGGTGTGTCGCGGCTGGTTTTGAAGGATGTGCTGCGGCTTGCAGGAATTGGCGTCGTGGTCGCGATTCCCTGCTCGGTGCTGCTTGGCAGGCTATTGCGGAGTCAGCTCTTCGGCGTCTCGACCAGCGATCCGTTTACGCTTGGTGCGGTGGTGGTGCTGATTGCGGTTGTTGCACTGGTGGCGGCGGTCGTGCCGGCGCGGCGCGCCTCTACGGTCGACCCGACGACGGCGCTTCGCACGGAGTAGCTGCCGCAATAAAGACAACGGCGACAACGGTAATCTGCTGAATCCGTTGTCGCCGTTTGGTTAGTCATTCGAGTTTCGTCAATCGAGTCTAGATGTGGCAGCTCACCATGCCACGCTTTTCGAGATACTTCTGGTGGTACTCCTCGGCCTTCCAGAAAGTGGCGTGCGGGAACGACCTGGGTTGCGATGGGTTTGCGATAAGATCCGGAGGCGTTGAGCTCGGCGATCTTGGCGCGGGCCTGGGCGAATTGCTCGTTTCGTTATGGGTGAAGATCACGCTGCGATATTGGGAACCCCAATCCGGACCCTGGCGGTTGACCTGGGTCGGATCGTGCAGAGCGAAGAACGTGTCCAGCAGCGTCTCATAAGAAAGACGGGATGGATCGAAGGTAACTTCGACGACCTCCGCATGGCCGGTGCGGTCGGTACAGACTTCTTTATAGGTTGGGTGTTCGAGGTCGCCGCCTTCGTATCCTACGGCCGTATCGATAACACCTGAGAGTTCACCAAATCGGGCTTCAACACCCCAAAAACATCCTGCTCCAAATGTTGCTTTTTCCATTGCCACTCTGTTGCTCCTTACTTGCTCCTATTGGATGCTCGCCGACCTGTGATTGTCATCACCCGAAAGGTTAATAGCGGGAGTATTCTGGGCGCGCGGACGCAGATGTGTCAATGGGATTCACCGAACTTTTGTGGGAGTGTAAACGAGTCGTCATATGGCGGGCCAAAACTACTGAAAGAGAAGCCCTTTGTCGGCTATCGCAACGCTAGTTTATGATCCGCTGACAGGCTTCGCGATAGCTGGTGATCGGCGGGGGCGGCTGGCGGAATTCGTACCGGTCGGCTGGCGGCGCGGTCTTGCTGGATTTTTTCTTCGCTGGAGACTTAAGCTGAGCGAACTCGGGCGTCTTCTTTTTCGGGACGACTTTCTTGCCCTTCGCCGCGCGGTCGAGGGCCATGACTTCGCCCGGCGTCAGTTCGCGGAACTCGCCCGGCGGGACGTCGAGACGGAGAGCTCCATAGCCGATGCGGCGGATCTTTTCGACGTGGTGGCCGATCTCTTCGAACATCTTGCGGATCTGGCGATTGCGGCCTTCGGTCAAGAGTGAGTTCGTACCAGGGGTTGTCGCCGCCGCGAACCAGTTCGATCTTTGCCGGCGATGTGATGATGCGGTCGCGACGGCCGCTGCGAACTTCGTCGAGGCGGCCGCGGTCGATCATGATGCCGCGGCGGATCTGTTCAAGCCCCGACGCCGGCGGAACGCCACTGATCTTTACGAGGTAGGTCTTTTCGACTCCGGCGGCGGCCTTGGAGAGTGCGTTGGCCAGAGCACCGTCGTTGGTCATCAGGAGCAGCCCTTCGCTGAGATAGTCGAGGCGGCCTACAGGATAGAGGCGAACGTTGTCGCCGTGCGGACCGGACTTCTGCTTCGCCATCAGCTGCATGACGGTGGGGCGCTTCTCCGGATCATCGAGCGTGGTGACATAGCCGCGGGGCTTGTTGAGCATGTAGTAGCGCTGCTGCTCGGGGCCGTGGAGGAGCTTGCCGTCGACGCGGATGTGGTCGCGCGTGGCGTCGTGGCGGGTGCCAAGGGTGTTGACGACAATGCCGTTGACCTGCACGCGGCCTTCGAGGATGATCTCCTCGGCCTTGCGGCGGCTGGCGATGCCTGCCTGGGCGAGAATCTTCTGGAGGCGGTCGCCTTGTGGGTTCTGTCGTTCTGTTTCGGGATGGTGGGTAGGCTTCGTCATTATGTTTCCGGCTTTCTGACTGCGGAGCTGCTCATCGCGGTCGGTGGTTCAACCTCTATTATCTCTTGTTTTGGAGTTCAGCGTTGCCTGATCCCCGGTTGGGGCCTTACTCCGTGTTGTAGAGCAGGATGATGTATGCGATCTGATAGAGCAGAGATACTGCGAGCAGCGTCAGTTGAATGCGCCGGTTTCTGACGAAGATTCCAATGATGCAGAGGACCAGGCCTACTCCGATGCGTATCGGATACTCGAGTCCGAAAGAGTGAAGGTACATCGAGCCCTTGAGGCTGGTGTCGATGACGTCGGCGACGAACGTGGCGGCGAGCAAGCCAAAGAACCATCTGCGCCGCGAAAGGAAGTACTCCTCGTAGCCGGAATAGTCTCGCAAATCTGATGGGAAAAGCAGGGTGCAGAGGGAATAGAACAGGATCGCGTACAGAATGACGAAGAAGTAGATGGCGAAGGTCCATTGCTGGATCATCGAGAGCCGGAACTCCCACCACCAGAAGTGAATAATCCAGAGCAGAAGCGACGCAGCCCAGCCGAGGTGCAGGATGGAAACCTTCTCGCGCTCGCGGGTGCTGCACGAAACGGGACAATCCGCTCAAGAGCGTGGTGATGCACAATCCCACGATGATCGAGATGACGACCCGGACGTGTTGGTAGAGGTCCGGGTTGGATGGGGTAACGGTCATGTCGACTGAAACGCGTGCCGCTGGCTCGTTTGGATAATGCGCTTAAAGCTTGTTCGTGTCGATCGAAGGCGTGCGTTGCATATCATCACGAGCAGGCCGGAGGGAGCACGTCGGGAAGATCTTCGTTGTCGCCTTCGGGCGTGCTACCGTGTCGGGCTCGTTATCCTCCGGGCTGTCGGGAGAGTCACGCGGGTCAGGCTTGGGATCGAGGTTTGAGTCAGTCACTAGCCCTCCTCGGACTCGCGGCGCTGGTCGCTTTGAATCTCGGCGTCGAGGGCGGGTGAATCGGTGCGCGATCCGATTCCACCTGGTCGGTGTCGTAGTTAGGTGGCAAGCCGGAGATGCGTCCATCGACGACGACTTTATCGGCGACGGTTTCGCCGCGAGCGGTCTCTCGCTGTATCCGTCGGCCTGGGGCTCGGTCTGGTCTTTCTCCCGCTCGACCTCGTCTGGCGTCTCCGGTGCGTGGTGCTCCATGGGAATCTCCTCCTGCTCGGACAGCTCGCCGGCCATCTTCTCAAACTCTTCGATGCTGGGAAGCTCATTGATGTCTTTCAAGCCAAAGCGAAGAAGGAAATCCTTTGTCGTCTTGTACAGGATCGGGCGTCCGATGACCTGTTTGCGGCCGGCTGTGGTGATGAGCTTGCGCGCCATCAGGCTGCCCAGGACGCCGCCGGAGTCGACGCCACGAATCTCGGAGATCTCGGGTGCGGTTACGGGCTGCTTGTAGGCGACGACCGCCAGCGTCTCGAGAGCCTGCAGCGAGAGCTTCAGCGGCGGCTTCAGGATCTTGACGAAGCCGCGAACGGCATCGTGGTACTCGGGCTTGGTGGCGAGGCGGTAGCCGCCGGCGACCTCGCGGATCTCAAGGCCGCGATCGGAGGTTGCATAGTCGGCGATGAGCTGGTCGAGGATGGATCGGAAGTAGTCGCGGAGGCGGCGCTCCTTCTCTCTTGCCTCGCGGGCGAGCTTCTTCTCGTCCATCGGATCGGGTTTAGCTTCGGCCGGAGGCTTCGCTTCCCTGCTCTGGCGCGAGTGCGACCGCTCGCAGGGTCCGGCAACGGGTCGACCAGGTCGTCAGCGGAGCTCATCGCGGCCGCAGCGGCTGCAGCGCGCAGGTGAATCTCTCTGGCGTGTGCGCCCTCTTCGACGGCGACATCGTGCAGATGACGCTTCAGAGGCCTCGGCGTGCTCCGCCTCGCTCTCCGTTCGGGGGACGTCGCTGAGCACTTCGCTGTTGAGTTCGTCCTCGTCGGACTCGGGTTCCCCGAGCTCCAGTGCATGCTGGGCGGAGTCCAGGTGGTCGAGTTCGGCCTGGGCTTCGTGGCCGAGAAGGCCTGCGAGCTGGGCCAGGGTTACGGGCTCTTCGGATGCGTAAATGACTGCTTCGATCTTTGCTTTAAGGCTCATGGTCTCGTTGGTGTACTTCTAAGCATACCAATGCTGGGTATGATTGCCTTCAGCACGGTCAGGGAGACCGGGAATGATCACACGCAGGGAGTGGATGAAGCAGGCGGCAGGCGTAACTGCCGTGGCTGCAATGCCGGGTTTGATGGCTGACAGGGCTCTGGCCAAAACGCCCGCAAACGACAGCCAGACGATTACCGGAGACGGGTCGTTGAAGGCCCACGCGGCGGCCCGCGGACTGCTGACAGGATGCGCCGTAAATGCAGGCCTGTTCCGCGACGACGAGAGCCTTCCGCAACCTGCTGGCGGAGCAGTACAGCATCCTCGTGCCGGAGAACTGCATGAAATGGAATCAGCTCCGCGGCCCACGGCCGAGACCTATTCCTTTGATGACGCTGACAGCCTGGTGGCCTTCGCCGAGGACCACGGAATGAAGGTGCGAGGCCACAACTTCGTATGGCACGAAGCGCTTCCTCGCTGGTTCGCCGGAACAGTCAACAAAGACAATGCCGAGAAGTTTCTTGTCGACCACATCAGGACCGTGGGTGGGCGGTACAAGGGCAAGATTCATTCCTGGGACGTGGTGAACGAGGCGATATGGATTCAGGATGGTCGCCCGGACGGATTACGCAGCTCGTCACCGTGGTTCGAGATGCTGGGGCCGGGATATATCGACCTCGCCTTTCGCACAGCGCGCGAGACCGATCCCAACCGCCCTGCTGACCTACAACGACTACGGAATCGAGTACGACAACGACGAAGAGGGGAAGAAGCGAGCGGCCGTCCTGGGGCTGCTGCGCCGGATGAAACGCGGACAACGTGCCCCTCGATGCGTTGGGAATTCAGTCGCACATTCATGCAGCCAAGCAAGAACGGATTCGGCAAGGGCGTTCGCGAGTTGAGCAAGGGCGCAAAGGCGCTGGGACTCCAGGTCTTCATCACGGAGATGGATGTGAAGGACGACGCCGTCGCGACAGACGACATCGCCGAGCGCGACAAGATCGTCGCCGACGTCTATCGCAGCTACCTCAATACCGCGCTCGAAGAGCCGGAGTTGAAGGCTGTCTGACCTGGGGAGCGACCGACAAAAATACCTGGCTCAACAACGGGACGAAGTTCCGCAAGGAGCATCCGGACCGCCTGCAGCGGCCGTTGCCGTTCGACGCGGACTACGCGCCCACGCCAGCATTCTTCGCGATGCGCGACAGCTTCGATAAGGCGAAGAAGAGATAGACCTCGCGATGAAGATCAAATGCGAATGACCCACCGTGACGGCGGGCCATTTCGGATTCTGAGTTGCGGTTGTTATTTCTATTTAGCGATAGCGTTGAAGAGCCAGAACAGTAGTCCCGAGAGCAACGCCGCCGCCGGCAAGTGTGAAGACCCATGCCAACGCGATGTCTCGAAGCGTGGACATCTGCAGACCGCTCTTGTTCGCTGCCATGGTGCCGGCTACGCCTGAAGAGAGCACATGCGTCGTGCTCACCGGAAGACCGTAGGTGTCCGCAGCCAGGATCGTGCACATGGCGACGAGCTCCGCCGATGCCCCTTGCGCGTAGGTGAGGTGGGTCTTGCCGATCTTTTCTCCTACGGTGACGACGATTCGCTTCCAGCCAACCATGGTGCCAAGACCCAGCGCCAGAGCGACTGCGACTTTTACCCATGTAGGAATGAACCGTGTGGATTTGTCGAGGTAACCCTTGTAATTGGCGATGATCTTTTTATCGGCATCGCTCATCGCGGGTCCGGTCTTTCCGAGCAGCCGAAAACGTCTCGCTGGTGAGGTACATCTGATTGCGAACGTTCGCCTGCATATCGGGCGGAACTTTACCGAGCGAGCCGTAGCTGGTGGCCTCATTGCGAACATCGGTGACCATCTGCTGCAGCGCAAGGATGAGCCTGGCTCGTACTTCTTCGTGCGACGAAGCGCTCGAGCTCAGGACCGGGATCCTGCGGGACGCTGCTCGGATCGACATAATTCGAAGAGTACCGACGACCTGCGTAGAAACCGCGGCGAAGGTCTGGACCTCTCTGGTGCCCACCGCGTGGTTCAGTGCGTAGGCAGTCGGTACCGTCCCGACGAGGATGAGCATGATGAGACCCATGCCCTTCTGCCCGTCGTTCGAGCCGTGCGCGTAAGCTGACGCCACCGCAGGTGAGAATCAGCAGAAGCCGAATATAGAACGGAGGAGGAGCAGTGCCCTCAGGCGCTTTGTAGAGGCGCGGATCCTTGATCACCAGTCTTGAAGAGAAGGAAGACGAGCGCGGCGCAGACGAATCCGACGATGGGAGAGATGAGCAGCGCCTTGAAGACCTTTGTCACCTGCTCCCATTCCACGCCAGCGGTGCCGGAGTTGCCCTGCATCAATTGATTGGCGATGCCGACGCCGATGATGGAGCCGATCATGGTGTGCGAGCTCGACGCGGGCAGACCGCGCCACCACGTCGCAAGATTCCACAGGATCGCTGCGACCAGCAGCGCGAAGACCATCGAGAAGCCCGCGCCTTTGCTGACTTTCAGGATGAGTTCGACAGGCAGCAGCGTGATGATCGAGAACGCAACCGCGCCAGAGCTATCAGGACACCGATGAAATTCATGACGCCGGAGTAGACCACGGCGATGTGCGGCTCCAGCGAATGGGTATAGATACAGGTGGCCACCGCGTTCGCCGTATCGTGGAACCCGTTGACGAACTCGAAGCCCAGCGCAATCAGAAGAGCAACGCCAAGCAAGATGAAGGGAAACACTGTCGCCGAATGCACGATCGAGAGATCAGAGGCAAGCTTCATCCCGATGTAGATCAGGCCACCAAGCAACATCACGCCGAAGACGATCGCGCCCCATTTGCCGGGAGAGGACTTCTTGAGTTTTTGATCGAGGAGGGAGCCGGGAGGTGTGATTACAGGAGTTGCCATCGCTTAGATCGCCTTGGAAATCAGGATGATTGCGTGGAATCACGATAGTTGCGAAGTAAGAACGTTGTGTTACGGGAGTGTGAATGATCTGTTCTTTTCACTCGAGGTTGGCGCGGGGCCATGCGAGAGCGCGCTCTAAGTCAAGGCGTGTCAACCATAAGCGAAGTCCTCCCTATTTTTCGCGCCGGTGTGGATTTGTTCGCGATTTGCGGTTGGTTTCGTTGCGATCAAAGCTTCGGTTCGTAATACCGTCAGGCCGCGGCCTACAACTATCGTTCGTTTTCTTGCCTCCAAACGAACCCTATAATTCAGGCTTTCGAGGGTCGTTAATATGAAGAGTTCTTTCCCACGGTTCAACGGTTTCAGCGCCGCCATCGTCGCTCTTGCAGCCATCTCGTTCAGCGTCGCTAAGCCTGCACTCGCCGACAGTTACACCGTCGTCGATCTCGGTGATGACAAGGGTGGCATCTATGGCATCGACACGGCTGGTGACGTCGTCACCTACAGTGGCAGCGGATGCGGAGTGTCAATGCCCGTCTGTTACATCACCTATGTCGATGGCGTCGCGAGCAGCGAGGCTGGCACCGCACCAGACCTCGTCTATGACGACGGCACTCCCTGCAGTTCCAACCCAGCAGGCTTCCACGTGTCGCACTCTGTCTGCAACAACGGATTGATCGGCCTCGGCTCTTTTTACAATCCCAATGGAGATCCCAACGGAGTCTACATCGGCACTCTTTCCGATCTTCAATTCCTCCATACCGGCACAGCCGATCAGGTCTTTCTGAACTCGGCCGGCGACTTTGCATGGACCGATGGTCAGGATGACGAACTCTACGAGGCGATTGCCAATCCCGCGATTACTAATTCCGCCTTCCGCGAAGAATTCGTTAAATCGCACGACACCGGAGCCAGCCACCCTTCTTCTGGTTGGCACTGGGCTTCTTTACTTCACCGCTTCACTTCGTCGCAAGGCGAACCGCTAAGAACGAACAGCGGGCTGGGGCCGCTGGCTCGAGTGGTGCGAGCAGCGGCCTAGCGCCAATCGTCGCGGGCCTGAGCCTGATCGGCTACAACCTGGTCGAAGTTGTCCGTCTTCTTGATCAGGATATCGCCGCGCATCACAGGCTGATGCAGTAGCACGGCCTGTAGTCTCACCAATTCCAGCATCGCCAGGAACATACAGATCAGAGCGCGCTCGGTGTGCGTGTTGTGGAGCAGACGGCGCAGACTGACGGGCCTGTCCTCCATCGTCAGGCGGCGTTTGACGTACTCGATCATCTGCGCGACGGTGACGGAATCCTCATCGACATCGAGCACCGGGCGTTCTCGCAGCCGATTCAATATCTCCTGGAAGACGCGAACCAGATCGACCGTGTCTGCTGCAATCTCCTGGTCGAGACTCACATCGTCGGCACCGGCTTCCTGGGCGTCGCGGCGGAAGTTCTTCATCCCCGGATTGCTCCACGTCGCCTCTTCGATCTGCTGCTTCTGAAGGAGCATCTGCGCTGCGGCCTTGAAGCGCTCATGCTCCAGCAGACGCTCGACGAGTTCGCGGCGAGGATCCTCTGACTCGCCACCGAGGACGTCGGACGGATCGCGCGGCAGCAGAGTCTTCGACTTGATATGGATCAGCAACGAGGCCATATAGATGAACTCGCCTGCTGAATCGACGTCGACCTGTTTCAGATGGTGCGTGTACTCGAGGAATTGACTCGTGATGCGAGCGATAGGAATGTCGTAGATATCGATATTCTGCTTACGGATAAGGTCGAGCAGAAGATCGAGCGGCCCATCGTAGATTTGCCCCACGATAACCGAGAACGGCGACTGCGAAGCTTCTTCTTTCTCTTTGTCTTTGCCCGCGGGGCGCTTGGCCTCAGGAGCCGGCGGCACAGGCTTGGGTTCGAGATTGAAGGGCTCTACAACCGGCGCCGCCTCCTCCGCAAGGTTTGCTTCAGCCTGCTGCGGCTTTGAGTCCACGCCTTCTGCGGCGTGCTCTATCGGAGCTTCGGGATTTACGTTTTCGTCGGGCATCAACTCGCTCAATTTTTCTTTACTCGAGGCCCATGGCCTGGCGGACGTGCTGGAGAGTTTGAATGGCTCGTCGACGCGCACGGGCAGAGCCGTCCCACAGAATGGCGTCGACGTTTCCTGGATCAGCTTCGAGGATGCGGCGGCGCTCCTGGATCGGCGTTATCTCTCGAACAATGGCGTCGGCGACCCAGCCCTTGCATTCGATACAGCCGATGCCCGCTGTGCGGCACCCTTCAGCAGCATCGGTTTGCACCTCTGAGGTGGAAAAGACCTTATGCAGGTCGAATACGGGACAAACATCGGGGTTACCTTTATCGGTGCGGCGCACGCGAGCAGGGTCCGTGACCATCGTCTTCAGCTTGGCGCGAAGATCCGCCTCCGGCTCTGAGAGCATGATCGTGTTGTTGTAGCTCTTCGACATCTTGCGGCCGTCGAGGCCAGGAAGCTTCGGCGAAGGCGTCAGCAGAACCTTAGGCTCAGGAAGGATGCCGTTGGCAACGTTGTTGGCGGAAACCTCTGCGGCGATGATCTCCTTGTCCGAATGGTCTTCGCGCGCCTTCTCGATCGCCGGGGTGGGCTGCGAGCAATACAGCGCGTTGAAGCGTCGGGCCACCTCACGGGTCAGCTCGACATGGGCGATCTGATCGTGGCCGACCGGGACGAAGTCCGGCTGGTAGAGCAGGATATCGGCGGACTGCAGCAGCGGGTAGCCAAGGAAGCCGTACGTATTCAGGTCCTTCTCGCGAAGCTGCTCCTGCTGGTCCTTATAGGTCGGTACGCGCTCGAGCCAGGGCAGCGGGGTAAACATGCTGAACAGGGTATGCAGTTCGGAGTGCTGCGGCACGTGGGACTGGATGAAGACGGTGCAGCGCTCCGGATCAAGCCCGGCGGAGAGAAAGTCGAGAGCGACGTCGCGAATGTTCTGGCGCAGGGTCGAGGGGTCAGCGTAGTCCGTGGTGAGCGCGTGCAGGTCCGCAATGAAGAAGTAGCAGTCGTACTTATCCTGAAGCTGAACCCAGTTGTAGAGCGCGCCCATGTAGTTGCCCAGATGCAGTCGGCCGGTGGGGCGCATGCCCGAGAGAACTCGGGGGCGTGAGTTGATGAGATTGTTTTCAGTCATTGGCAAATTTCATTCAGTATAGCGGGTTGAAGGCGTGGGCGATGGGAGCCGTGGGGCCAGGATTTACCCGGCCTTTGAGATGGATTGAGTTACACTGCGTATCACACAATCGCAAAACTGATGTTGAAGTTCGCTTCTCGCTCTTTCGCTTCCTGCGAAGCACAGACACGAACACTAAGGAGTTATGCATGCTGACTCGTAAGGTTTGCTTTCTTTTCGGGCTGTTGGTCGCGCTTTCTTCACAGGCTTTCGGCCAAGCTCCTTCGATCACGCCGGAGCAGAGCGCTGCGCTAAAGCAGCAGATATTGAAAGAAGTTGAAGGCAACGCAAAGCTGGTGCAGGTGATGGTCGATACCATGTACAGCTTTGGCGAGCTTGGCTTCCAGGAGTTCGAGACCTCGAAGTATCTGACAACGCTGCTCGAGAGCAATGGCTTCAAGGTCGAGCATGGGATATCGGGAATCCCCACTGCCTGGATGGCGACGTGGGGGAGCGGCGAGCCGGTGATCGCGCTTGGCTCGGATCTGGACTGTATTCCGCAGGCATCGCAGAAGCCGGGAGTGGCGTATCACGATCCGATTATTCCGGGCGCTCCCGGGCACGGTGAAGGGCACAACTCGGGTCAGGCGGTGAACATCGTCGCAGCTTTGGCGGTTAAGGACGTGATGATCAAGAATCACATCCCGGGCACTATCAAGATCTGGCCGGGAGTTGCCGAGGAGCTGTTGGGGAGCAAGGCCTATTACGTGCGCGATGGCTACTTCAAAGGGATCGACGCGGTGTTGTTCTCGCATGTGGCCGATAACCTGGGCGCTTCTTATGGCGGATATTCGACAAATGGTCTGGTGTCGGTGCAGTACAACTTTCATGGAGAGAGCGCGCACTCGGCGGCTGCTCCGTGGCGTGGGCGCAGTGCACTGGATGCTGTGGAGCTGATGGATGTGGGTTGGAATTTTCGGCGGGAACATCTTCGTCTGCAGCAGCGTTCGCATTATGTGATTCCGAATGGGGGCGACCAGCCGAACGTTGTTCCGCAGAATGCATCGGTCTGGTATTACTTTCGCGAGGCCGACTACAAGCACATTAAAGATCTGTGGCAGACCGGCGATGATATGGCGAACGGCGCGGCGCTGATGACCAGCACGAAGTGGGACTCAACGCTGATTGGGACTGCGTGGCCAGGACACTTTAACAAACCCATGGCGGAGGAGGCCACGGCAAATGCGAAGGTGGTTGGGCTTCCGGTGTGGTCTGATGACGATCAAAAGCTTGCGAAAGCTTTGCAGCATGAGTTGAAGGTTGAAGAGAAGGGATTGGCGACGAAGCTGGAGGAGTTGAAGACGCCGAACGAGCCGGAGAAGTTCTATGGCGGCGGGTCGGATGACATCGGCGATATTTCGTGGGTCGTGCCGACGATTGTTCTCCACTATCCAGCGAACATGCCGAATCTTCCGGGGCATAACTGGGCGAATGGGATTGCGATGGCCACGCCGATTGCGCATAAGGGCACGCTTGCCGGCGCGAAGGTGCAGGCTCTTACGCTGTTCGATCTGATGGTGAAGCCTGAGCTGCTCGCTAGCGCGAAGGCCTACTTCACTGATGTGCAGACGAAGGATGAGAAGTATCAGCCGTTCCTGCGGCCGACGGACAAACCATCGATCTGGTTGAACAAAGCGACGATGGATAAGTATCGCCCGGAGATGAAGAAGTACTACTACGACGCCAGCAAGTACCCGACGTATATCGAACAACTGGGCATTCACTATCCGACGGTCCGGACGAGTGCAACGCCGGCTGCTGCTCCGACAACTGGGGATGGCGAAGACGACGGCGGTCAGTTCTAACGGTCGGGCCAATAAAATCAGCGGGTTTGGTGTGGCTCTATATCGTGAAGAGAATGTGGTTGAAGATGCTGTAGATCGGGAGGAAGAGCGCCGAGATAAACCTGCCGCCAACGAGGAAGAGGATGATGAGGCTGAACATGCCCATGCGGTCATAAAGCTGGGCAGCCTTGTATGGAAGGAAGTGGCGCAGGACGTGGCTGCCGTCGAGCGGCGGCAAGGGGATCAGGTTGAAGACGAAGAGCAACAGGTTGATGAAGATGACGAAGTAAAGAAAGAGGGCGATGGGGAAGAGCGCGGGCAGGCCTTCCGTAGCTACGCCGGGAACATGCTGGGCGATGGCCATCGCGGTTGCGATCGAGAGGACGCCGCCGGGAATCAAGTGCTTGATGATAATGAGCAGAACAAGCGCAATGGTGGCCGACAGCAGGTTGCTGGCAGGGCCGGCGAGGGTAACGAGGATGTCGTCGCGCATGTAGTGCTTGAAGTTGCGTGCTGTGACGGGGGTTGGCTTCGCCCAGCCGACGAGGAAGCCGCCATAGACCAGCGAGATCAGCGGGAAGAGGACCGAGCCGATGGGGTCGAGGTGCTTGAGTGGATTGAGGGTGACGCGGCCGAGCATCCGGGCGGTGGGGTCGCCGAGGCGATTGGCGGTCCAGGCATGCGCGCACTCGTGCACGCTAAAGGCAAGGATCAGGACGACGATTTCAAAAAAGATGACGACAACGTTCAGCGGCATCGTTCAAGTCTACTGAAGTTCGCGTGATGAGACCGTAAAGATGACCTATGGCTTGTTCGGCTGCTGCATGGATGGGTCTTTGCGGACTTTGACTTGGGCGGGGATGCCCACGGCGACCGTGCAGGGTGGAACGGGTTTGGTGGCGAGGCCCAGCGCTCCAAGCATGGCGCTTTCGCCGATGCTGGCTCCGGCCAGTACTGTGGCGTGATAGGTGACGCGCGCGTGGGGGCCGAGTTCCGTGACCTTGTTGGTGACGTCGGCCTGATGGTTGATGTCGTGGGTGTGGGAGTAGATGTTGGCGTAGTCGGAGACGCTGGTGCCCTCGTGGAGGATGATCTCGCCGCGGTCGTCGAGCATGACGTTTTTGTGGATCGTGCACGAGTCTTCGATGGTGAGGTTGTAGCCGTAGGTGAACTCGACGTTGTGGAAGATTTTGACGTGCTTGCCGAGGTGGCGAAAGATGTGCCGGCCCAGCATGCAGCGGAAGCGGAAGCCCAGCCAGTGGTTGAGGCCGATCGGCGAGCGGTCGAACATCTGCCAGAACCAGATCAGGGGCTTGCGGATGGCGTACTTTTCGGGGTCGACATCGCCGTAGTACTCGGGTTCGAGGGTCACGTTGCGCGGGTCGAGGCTCTCGACGAGGGTGTGCATGGCCAGCTCGTGGTTGAGGGTCGCCTTCGCAGGGCCGCCATAGGGCCGGCCGAGATATAGCTGGACGAGCTCGTCGCGGACGATCTGGGAGCGAATCTCAGGCTTGGTGTGGCGGGTGAATTCGTCGTTGAGGCGGGCAAGCCAGCGGCGATAGATGGCTTCCGCTTCGGCGGAGGGCTTGAGTTCGCGGTAAGGCAGGACGGGCATTGGGTTTCCCTCTTTCAGAACAGCCTATTCTATGGCGAAGACAGCGTAGACGGTTGCAGATTCTTCAATGCGCCGGGGATTTATTGCGAGAGGCGCTACCGCCATCGCGGCGGACATCGTTCCATTTGCGACGCCACGGAAGAGTGGTCGAGGCGGTTCGGCCTGAGCCTCGTTGCTGGCGAAGACCAGGCTGCCGAGCTTGACGCTCATCCCGGCTGCCATCTGGCCGGCGACGGTGCGGGCGCGTTGTAAGGCTTTGGCCGCGGCTTCGGCCTGGGCGGCGTTCTCGTCTTTTAGCGTCCAGTCGATCTGGCCGGATTGGTTGGCCCCGGCTTTGACCGCAATGTCGAGAGTCTTCGCGGCGTCGGCTGCGTTGACGCGGACGGTCCAGCTTTGGGTGACCTGGAATTTGCGCAGGGACTTCTCGGCGGGCGTGAGTTTGTCGACCTGGAACTCCTGGACCGGGGAGACGTTCTGGTTTTCGCTTTCGATGGCGTCGTTGGGGAACACCTGCGCAGTAAGAGCCTTGACGATGGCGTTGGAGAGGGTGGAGCCAGCGGTGTAGGCAGAGTCGCTATCGGGACCGTAGGCGATGAAGCCGATGCGGACAGTCGCAGTATCGGCCATAACGACGACTTTGTCGGTCGCGGTGACGGCGATGGTGCGGTTTTCCTTGTTGACCTGGATGGCTTGGGCGTTCGCCATAAGGGCGACGGCTCCTGATATCAGAGCGAGAGCGGTGAGACGCAGGATCTTCATAGATCTTCTCCTGAGCTAATGATTTCGGCGAGGGTGGGCTTGTGCTTCGGCTTGGCGGCGAGCTTCTGTTTGGGGTCGGGCAGGACGCGCTCCGGCGGCGGCGTGCCGACTCGTTCGCGGGCGTTGGCCTTCACGGCTTTGACCTTGGAGAAGACCTCCTTCTTCGGCTTGCTCATCGGTTTTCCCCTCTAGGACATAGAGCCCATGCGTGATTATGCATTACTCTTGCCTGCGAGGGCTGATTCAGGCAGGATTGCAGAGGGAAGACGGCAGCCAGGAGCGCTCCGTCGTCCGGATGAGGTGTGGTATGGAAGAGCGGGATTTTTTTGACGAGAAGGCAGAGCAACGGACGCATGTGATGACTTGTCCGCACTGCGGGCAGCAGGGTGAGTACCAGATTGAGTGGGTGGTGCGGCGGAAGAAGGCGCAGTTGCCACGCGGGGCTGACGACCGCGACCGGGCCCGTTTTGCTAAAGCGCAGAGTTACATGGTTCGCCGGGACGATCCCGATGGGGTGCAAGAATGTCCGGTGCAGAAAACGCTTCGACGTGGTCGGAATCCAATCGGTGGCGTTTATCTAGCTTCCCGTAACCTGCGAGAGCGAAAGATTTTCGCGCTGCAACGCCAGAGTTTTTTCCGGTTGTGGTCTTGCCGGTCGCGGCTGTGATTTAATACACAATGAGAATGACCGCTGTTCCCTTGGAACTTCGGCGTCCATGAACCAACGATACGCGGAGACCAGAACGCAATGGCGAACACCCTGCTTCCCATCGAAGAACGCACTCTGACACCGGACCAGGTGGAACGACTTGATAGGCGCCGTCGCCGCGGCCAGCTCTTTCTGGTGCTCTGCTTTCAATGCCTGATTGTGGGGACGCTCGTTACTTTGTGGGCCGGGCAGGACTGGACGGTGTCGCCGGGCTGGACCCACCCCATGGTGTACTGGGATGCGATCATGTTTACCCTTGCGCTCATCTTCGGCGTGGCCGGGGTCCAGTTGAAGCGTGGAAGCACCGAGTTCATCAGCTACTAAGCCGATTCCGGACTGAATCCAGTCATGAACCTCTGCCAATCGAGATACGGGCGGCGTTCCGGTACGTGTTTTGTTCTTAAAAGCACAGTTTGGTGGCCTATTTGCCTATGTTATGTAAATGACATAGGGTTCTAGCCTGTTGATGGCTATACTGAAGTCCTTGCAGGTGTGATTCAGTTTCAAAGCCTTCGCATCTTATCTTTAGTGTAGAAATGACGAAGATGGCGGCGACGATGTCCTACCCTGATCCTGGATGAGGGAAATATCGCAGTTCTGGAACCGGAAGCAATGGCTCCTCCGGTGAACGGCAGGCTTCGGGATAAATTCGGCCGCGCCATTACGGATCTGCGCGTTTCCGTAACGGATCGCTGCAACTACAAGTGCGTGTATTGCCGGACGGGTAACGAAGGCGCTCAATATACCGAGCTGCCGATCGCGGACTACCTGCGGATGGCCCGGCTGTTTGTCTCGCTGGGAGTGGAAAAAGTGCGGCTGACCGGCGGGGAGCCGCTCCTGCGTTCGGGGCTTCTGGAGATGGTGCGCGAACTGGGAAAGATGCGCACGGCCTATCTGCACGACGGGACATTCGTAGGCGAGGCCGGCGGATCGCCGCTCGATATTGCACTCACCACGAATGGACATCTGCTGGAAGGACTGGCGCAGCCACTGAAGGATGCGGGTCTGAATCGCGTGACGGTCAGCATGGATGCGGTTGATGCGGAGACCTTCACCGCGATCACACGGGTTCCGCGAAGTTTCGACAAGGTGCTCGCCGGGATTCGCAAGGCGAAAGCGGTGGGACTTGGCCCCGTGAAGGTGAACTGCGTTCTGTTGCGCGGCTTCAACGATGGCCAGATTGAGCAGTTCGCGGAGTTCTCGCGGAACGAAGGTGTGATCGTTCGATTTATCGAGTGGATGCCGCTCGAAGAGGATCGCAGCTGGAAGCGTGAGACAGTGATCTCGATGGACGAGATCGTTGCGCGACTGAATGCGTATCGTCCGCTGGTAGAGCTGGCTCCGCATGCAGCGAGCGAAACTGCGAAGCGGTTTACGTTCGACGACGGTGTGGGAGAGATCGGAATTGTGGCGCCCGTGTCGCGGCCGTTCTGCGGACACTGCAGCCGGGTGCGGTTGACCTCGGATGGAAAGATACGAACCTGCCTCTTCTCGCAGAGCGATCACGATCTGTATGGAGAGATGGTTCGCGGCGGAACCGATGAGCAGTTAGCTGCGTATATTCGTAAGACCGTCATGCACAAAGAAGCGCGGCATCACATCGGCGAACCTGGCTTCGAAAAACCTTCGCGCAACATGGTCCACATTGGCGGATGAGTGCGCATGGTATCGTTGTATTGAACCGATTGAGATTCTGCTGATATCTGATATGTTTTTGGCTGGGGGATAGCGGTTGAGAGATAGACCACAGTTTCCGGTCATCGAAAGTCGTCAGATGGATCACCTTCGGGTCTTCCATGACGTGGCACGCGCCCTGACTTCGAGTCTGGAGTTGGAGGAGATTCTTGGCGCCATCATGGACAAGATGGCGCAGTTCTTCGGGCCCGGAGAAGTGGTCGATGTTGATGGTGGACGACAAGTCCGGCGAACTGTACTACGCGATCGCGGTAGGAGAGAACTCTGAAAGTCTGAAGGGCCTGCGGGTTCCCATGGGCGAAGGGGTTGCGGGCTGGGTGGCGTCGACAGGAAATCCCCTCGTGGTGCCGGACGTGGCGCTCGATCCGCATTGGTCGGCGTTTGCGAGCAAGCATCCTGATCTGAAGATCAAGTCGATCGCCTGCGTGCCGGTGCGCTCCGGAAACAAGACGCTCGGCGTTATCCAACTTTTGAACAGCAAGCTGGATCTGTTGTCGGAATACTCCATCTCGTTTTTGCGAATTCTCTGCGACTACGCGGCGATTGCGATTCAGAATGCCCGATCGATGACTCTGATTCAGGAACTCACGATCACGGACGATGTCACAGGACTTTTCAATGCCCGGCACTTGTACACGTTGCTGGACGAGCAGGTTGCGCAGGGGCAGGTATTTAGTTTGATGTTCGTAGATTTGGACCACTTCAAATCAGTCAACGATACCCATGGGCACTTGATCGGCAGCCGTCTGCTCGCTGAGATCGGCAGCCTGATGAAGCGCAGCCTGGGTCCGAACAACGCGGCCTTTCGTTATGGCGGCGACGAGTTCGTCGCGTTGCTGCCTGGGATGGGCAAGTCGGCGGCAAGTGGAACGACTATGGCGCTACGCGAGGATCTGCGAGCGGCGCGCTTTCTCGAGGGCGCCGGGCTTTCGCTCTCCGTATCCGGCAGCTTTGGTCTGGCGACCTACCCCGAGGACGGCAATACTGTGGCGACGATCCTTCGCGCGGCTGACACGATGATGTACGAGGCCAAGATTACCCGGGACAGCGTCGCAGTCGCAGGAAAAGGAATGGTCTCCCAGGCTGCGAAAAGCGCCTCCGACAGCGGCGGCCGGCAAGCGGTCGCCGGGCTGTTTCTTGAGCGTGACGGAGCCACTCGCTTCTGAAGCGGCTGCGCTTTCTTTCAAATTTCTGCTGAACTTGAAACTGTCGCCTGGCCTTAGCTTGGTCCGTGGCGTTCCAGAGAAGTTCCGCGTCGCGGCGCTGGCTTGATGATGTCGCGGTTCTCCGGGCGCAACAGGGTGAACTCCGAAGTCCCAGACACTCAGGTTGAGGAGCTTGTCTGAGACAACCTCCATAACGGCGAACTCGCCGAAATCAAGAGGTTCTTTCGGCGTGACCTTAAGCCAGTGTCCCCCGGGAAGAAGCTCGGAGGTAGTCTCGACGACGTCTTCCTGGCGTTGGCCGGTGCCGAGAAGATTGATGCGAAAGCTATCAATGACGCGCGCGCCGACGCGAACATCGGTGCGGACGATGACGTAGCGACTCTTCGGGGAACCGCCCTCGGGATCGCCCGGTACTCGGCTGGTGGCTCCATGGGTATCAACGGTGAGGGGCGTGCCGGCCGTGTTGCCTACGCTCTCATCTCCGATGCGGAGATAGAAGACGGGATCTTTGACGTGAATCTGTATGGGCGAGCTCTCGCCCTTGAGCGTGACAATCGGGTGCGCGGCGGAGAGCGGATTGACTGCGGCCTTCAGCAGGTTGTGGCCAGTATCCCGGTTCAGGTCGCTGTCGGTCTGGGCCAATGGAACAAGCTCGGGTGTGCCTCGGTACGTGTCGAGCGCAAGCGTACTGTCCTCTTCGGGAAGGCGAAGATCTTTTGCAACTTCGGGCGTGAGCGCGGCGCGATCAGCCTCTTCCTTGAGAAGTTCGGGGTCGATGGCGGGAGGCTGTTGAGGGTTGTCGGGATTTTCGGCGTCGGCAGGTTTCGCGTGCTGCTTGTCCCACCGTTTCGTGGCTTCGAGATCAACAAGAGAGAGCGGGATCTCCTCTTCCGCGCCGCCTCGCTCTGCGCTGACGTAGTGCACGACGTTGCCGACGATCTTGTAGCTCATGATGATCTGGTAGCTGCCGTCCTTGAGGATGAGCCGCGTGCGATGTGGCGTGGTCGCGTCGGGCTGTAGCGTGGTGGTGTGCTGAGAGTAGAGCGCAGGAACCGAGGCGCAGGCCAGCAGAAGTGCTGCGGCGAGAATCATCGATGCGTGAGGTCGGCCGCTCATGAGTAATCAACAGTTTAGACGCGAGAATTCGATATTCGAAACTGGAAGGCACATTTGATTGAAGCTACACAACTTTGAACGTGGACAACATTGTGACAACTGGCGTACCCATGCAGGGGTAACGTAGATTCGAACAGTCTTATCCTGGGAGTTGCAATGGATGTCTCATCCGAAGACGTCTGGTGGGATGTGCAGGCTTTCTCTTTTGCCTGATGTTGCTATCGTGCGGCGGAGGCTCAAAGCCCCGCCGGGCGATTTCAGCTGACCTCTACGCCGGCGACGATCAGGCTTATCCCTGGTGGGGCCAGCCAGACGATCAGCGTGAATGTGTTGCCGGTCAATGGATTTGCAGGGGCGGTGGTCGTGGCGATTACGGGGCGCCGGCTGGCGTGACCGTGAGCCCCGGGACCCTGACCTGAATCCGGGGACCGCCCAGAATGTGACGGTCACCGCGGGTGCGAGCGCCGCCGTCGGCAACGCCACGTTGACCTTCACGGGAACATCGGGTTCATTGAGCCACGCTGCGACTGTCACGGCAACCATCTCTGCGCCACCTCCCGATTTCACGCTGACGCTGGCGCCGACTTCGGCGACGCTAGCCGCCGGCGGGGCCAATGGTTTGGTCAGCGTCACGGCGACTGCCGTGAACTCGTTTACCGGCACGGTGAACGTTGCGATCACAGGACTGCCTGCTGGAGTGACGGCGAGTCCGGCCACGTTGAGTCTCGCTCCGGGGGTCGCACAAAGCATGACGCTGACGGCCGCGGTCACCGCGGCGGCCTCTACATCGACGGTGACATTTACGGGAACATCGGGCAGCCTCACTCACTCCGCGCCTCTCGCGCTGACAGTACAGGGTGCGCCAATGACCAATGCGCCGGACGTGACCACCTACCACTACGACATCGCGCGGGATGGGCTCAATGCGCAGGAGACGATTCTGACGCCCACCAACGTGAACTCGACTCAGTTCGGCAAGATCGGCTTCGACACGGTCGACGGCAAGGTCGACGCACAACCGCTCTATCTCGCCAACGTCGTTGTCGGTGGCCAGTTGCGCAATGTGCTGTACGTCGCCACGCGAACATGACAGCGTGTATGCCTTCGACGCCGACAGCGGCGCGCAGCTCTGGAAGACCTCGATTCTTGCAAGCGGCGAGACGACGAGCGACGACCACGGCTGCTCGCCAGATCACGCCGGAGATCGGAATCACATCGACGCCCGTGATCGATCGCAAACAAGGGCCGAACGGCACGATCTTCGTTGTGGGGATGAGCAAGGATGCAAGTGGGAAGTACCACCAGCGGCTGCATGCGCTCGACATGACGACGGGCGCGGAGATCAGCGGCAGCCCGACGGAGATTGCCGCGACGTATCCGGGGACGGGAGACAACTCGCAGAACGGCAACGTGGTCTTCGATCCGTCGCAGTATGCGGAGCGCGCGGCGCTGCTTCTGCTCAACGGCAACATCTATACGGGCTGGACATCGCACTGCGATGCTGGGCCTGTACACCGGCTGGGTGATTGGGTACAGCGAGTCGACGCTGCAGCAGACGCAGGTGCTGAACATGACGCCGAACGGTCATGAGGGTTCGATATGGATGAGCGGCGGCGGACTGGCCGCGGACAGCAGCGGATTCATCTACTTTCTCGATGCCAACGGCACCTTCGACACGACGTTCGACGCGAATGGGTTTCCCGCGAAGGGCGACTACGGCAACGCGATGGTGAAGCTGTCGACGCAGTGGGAAGTTGGCGGTGGCCGATTACTTCGAGATGTACAACGGCGTGTCGGAGTCGAGCGAAGATCTCGATCTCGGATCGGGCGGGCCGCTGTTGTTGCCCGATCAGACCGATGCGAGCGGAATCGTCCATCATCTGATCGTCGGGGCGGGCAAGGACAGGAATATCTATCTTGGGGATCGCGACAACCTCGGCAAATTCAATCCGGCCACGAACCCGGCGGACAACAACATCTATCAGCAGCTGACGGGAGCGATGGCAGGCCTGGTCTACTCGTCGCCTGCCTACTTCAACGGTGTTCTGTACTACGCTGCCGACGGAGACAGCCTGAAGGCTTTCCCGCTGACCAACGCACAGCTGGCGACCAGCTCCATCGAGTGTCTCGCCGACAAAGTTTGCGCATCCGGGGCCGACGCCGACAGTTTCGGCGAATGGCACGCAGAACGGAATCGTATGGGCGCTTGACTCCAACCTGGGCAGCGCGGGAGTTCTGCATGCGTACGATCCGACGAACCTCGCGCACGAGCTCTACAACAGCACGCAGGCTGCGAATGGGCGCGACAGCTACGGGAATGGAAACAAATTCATTACGCCGCTGGTTGTGAACGGCAAGGTATACGTCGGCACCCAGACAGGGGTGGCAGTATTTGGATTACTGTCACACTGAAGATAAAGCGGTCCCCACTGAATGAGCAGAGGCCGCTTTCCTGTGTTGCTGCACGACGTGGCAGCTATTTGCGGCGAGGGTGATGCACTCTTCGAGAATGTCGAGGGCGATGTCAGCCTCGTTCTGGTTGACGATGAGCGGCGGACAGAGGCGGATGCTGGTCTCGCCGCAGCCTAGGATGAGCAGACCGCGCTCGAAGGCGAGATCGACGATCTTGTCGCGCATCGGGCCGACAGGAGTGCGCGACTTCTGATCTTTGACGATCTCGATGCCGATCATCAGGCCTCGCCCGCGAACCTCACCGACGGTGCCGTGCTTCGCGACCCACGGGCGCAGACGCTCGAGCATCTTCTCGCCGACTATGGCTGCGTTCTTGATGCCTTCGCGCTCGAGGATGTCCATCGTTGCGAGCGCGGCGGCGATACAGACGGGATTGCCGCCGAACGTGCTCGCATGCGATCCGGGAACCCAGTTCATGGTTTCGGCCTTGGTCATGCAGATGCCGAGCGGCATTCCCGATGCGATGCCTTTGGCGATGCAGACCATGTCGGGCTGCACGCCGGAGTGCTCGATGGCCCACCACTTCCCTGTCCTGCCCGCACCGGACTGCACCTCGTCGGCGATGAGCAGGATGCCGTGGCGATCGCAGATGTTGCGGATCTCTCTGAGGAAGTTGTCGGGCGCAACGACGTAGCCGCCCTCGCCTTGAATCGGTTCGAGGATGATCGCCGCGACCTCCTCAGGCGGGAGAATGGTCTTGAAGAGCTTCTCTTCGATGTAACGCGCGCAGCCGAGTGCGAACGCCTCTTCTTCCTGAGGGCCGCCGCTGCATCCGCGATACGCGTAGGGATACCGCACATGATGAACGCCCGGAACGAAGGGAGCGAAACGGCGCTTCTGCTGCGGCTTCGAACCGGTCAGCGACAGAGCGCCCATCGTCCGGCCGTGGAAGCCGCCGAAGAAGCTGATGATGTTCTGGCGGCCCGTATGGTAGCGGGCGAGCTTCATCGCGCACTCGACGGCCTCAGCGCCGGAGTTGCCGTAGTAGAACTTGTGCGGTCCGGGCATGGGAGCGACCGCGCTGAGGCGCTCTGCCAGATTGACCATGTGCTCGTAGTAGAAGTCGGTGCCGGAGATATGGATCAGCTCGGCGGCCTGATCCTGAATCGCCTTCACCACTTCGGGATGACAATGGCCGGTGGAGTTCACGGCAATGCCCGCGGCGAAGTCGAGGAACTCGTTGCCATCGACGTCGGTGACGCGGATGCCGCGGCCGGACTTCGCGACCATGGGGTAGCTGCGCGTGTAGCTGGGGGAGATGAGCCGATCGTCGTCAGCCACGACTTTCTGGGCGCGGGGGCCGGGGAGTGCCGTCTTCAGTTTCGGGCCGAACTTTGCATACTTCTCGGTCTTGGAGTAGCTCTCGGTGTGCTCCTGCGTCAGTGTGCTCATACTGTGTCTCCTTTGGATTTACGGGGAGGCGGTGCGTTGATCGGATCGCTCAGACCGTTCGTCTGGGCCAGTCCAGATGAGGGACGGCCGTCTCGCTGGAGCGAGAGAACGGTTTACGCAGCGCATGGTGCGAAAGAGGGATACGCTAGTCGCCGGCGAAGAGGCTCGGTCGCGTCAAACTGGGGAGAACACGAAGATGGCGGCGCGGCATCTGGTGCCGTTTGGATCGGCACTGCGCGTCGTTCAATCCGGTAAGTGCGGGCTGTGGCGATGAGTTTCATGGTGCCCTCTGCCTTTGCCCGTGAGTATACCTCACCGTGGATACGCCAGTCTCACACAATCGTTGCACTGGCCCGCGTAAATCGCGGCGATCGGAGTGCGACGAAAATCCTAGCGGATGACACTTCCCGGGACCATCGGCTGGGGCTGGTCGTTATCGAACTGCATCGTGAAGGCGAACATCAGGGTATAGAGATCGCTGTGCAACGTCGTGAAGTCGAAGCAGAGCACATGGCGAGTCGGCTCGACAGGATCCGTCTTCTTCTTCGGTTTGACCGGAATGTTGCCGAGGACACAAGCCTTAGCGGCGTAGGTAATGCGCGGGAGTTTGTTCTCCGGAGTCGTCGGCATCGGCACCGAAGCCAGCACGATGGAGGCCGGGTGGCCATCGATCGTGTAGTTGGTGGGCTCCTGCGTCACGGTTGGTTCGCCGTACTGTTTGAGCTGGCGGATGATCTGCTCCCGGATGAAGGGGCCAAGCAGAGTCGCGCCCTTCAGGACATTCGGGCAGGTGTTGTCGATGGTGGAGAGAACGAACGAAGAAGTATCGACAGGGCTTACCGCGTTGGCGAACAGGGTCGAGTGCGCGCACTTTGGCGTGGCATCCGTGCTGGGCTTCGGAATGATGCTCTCGAGGTCGGGGACGAAGCGACCGGGATAGAAGTACGTGATGTTCAGCGCGGGATCATGAAAACTCTTCGGAGTATTCGGATTCGGCTGATCGGAAGTTTGTGACTGACCCGCAACGCAGACGAAGATGACCAGAAAACATGGGAGAAAACGAAACATCATCCCCTTATCGTAGCACTGGGCCTAGCAGAAATGGCAGGTCCGGAAAGCGGGATACCATGAGAAATGCCCTCCACTTCCTCCCCCAACCGCAGCCGGATTCTGGTCTCATTCGCCTGCGTTTATCTCTTCTGGGGAGGCACCTACCTGGCGATGCGCTTCGGGGTTGACGTTATGTCGCCCTTTCTTCTGGGGGCTGCGCGGTACCTCTTTGCTGCGCCGTTACTTCTGGGGTTGTGCGCGATCCTCAAGGTAAAGATGTGGCCCACGCGGCGGGAGTTTGGCGTGCTGGCGATCATCGGCATATTAATGCTGGGCTGCGGCAATACCGCGGTGATCTGGGCCGAACAATATATCCCGATAGGGCTTGCAGCTCTGCTTGTCGCCTCGATTCCTCTCTTCGCCGCACTCATCGAGATGATGCTTCCAAGGGGCGAAGGCCTCGCCGCACGCGGATGGATCGGGATCTGCTTCGGCTTCGTCGCGATGGTTCTTCTTCTCTGGCCGGAGCTTCGCACTGGTCTGCACGGCGACTCGCACCAACTCATCGCAGCCGCTGTGACCCTGGCAGGCACGATCTGTTGGACGGCGGCGTCGATCATCTCGAGACGTTCGACGATTCGAATCAATGGCATGGCGGCAGCAGGATGGCAGATCGTCTTCGGTGGCCTGTTCAATCTGTGCCTGGTGATCGCGACGGGCGGCTACCGTGGAGCGCAGTGGGGCTTTAAGGCATGGGCGTCGATCTTCTATCTAGTGATCTTCGGATCGGTCCTGACCTACACCATGTATATCTACCTGCTCGACAACGTGGCCGTGTCGAAGGTCGCGACCTACGCCTATGTCAATCCAATCATTGCCGTCATCCTGGGTGCGATCTTTCTCCGTGAGCGCCTCGCGCCAATCGAGTACGTCGGAATGGGCGGAATTCTTCTCGCGGTGTTTCTCGTGACCAGCTCTAAGATGAAGTCGGGCAAGCCAACCGTCGTGGATGAAGATCTTGCAACACGGCAACAGGCATAAAGCGCCGAATTCCTGGTGGCGCAAAGAAACATGCGAAATAAAGTGGAACCAACCGGCCTGCCCCCGCGTAGATGACTGCGAGAGGGTACGCCCATGAAAACCATCGCCGTAAACCTGGCACTTTCGACATTCCTACTTACAGCAGCGGCAGCGTCGGCACAGAGCGACACCACGTGGGACAAGAGCTACTCCGTCAGCGGACAACCCTCCCTCGTCCTCAGCACCGACGACAGCCATTTGAACATCCATGCCTGCACCAGCTGCCAGGCAGTGCATATCCATGTCACAGCCGCCGGGAGTGCAAACCTCTCGAAATACACACTCGAAGAGAGCCAGACCGGAAACACCATCAACTTCTCGCTCAAGGAAAAGCCGCACATCGGTGTACGGATCAATTGGCACTCCTCTTCCGTTCAAGTCGATGTTGAGACGCCGGCGAATCTTACCCTCGATGCTCGTTCGTCAGACGGAAACCTGACCGCCGTCCGGCCTGCACGGCGACCTGACCATCCACACCAGCGACGGCAACCAGGAGCTGACCGGGGTGTCGGGAAACCTGAAGCTCCACTCCAGTGACGGTCAGCTTCATGTTCGCAATGGCAGTGGAACTCTTGAAGCGCGAACCTCCGACGGCAATCAGGAGATCGCCGGAAACTTCACCTCACTTCAACTGCACACCAGCGACGGTTCGATCACGGCTGAGCTTGCGGAAGGATCGCACCTCAGCTCCGACTCCCGAATTGAGAGCAGCGACGGAAGCGTTACGTTGCGGCTACCGAAGAGCTTTCCCGTCGAGCTTGCCATCAGCACCAGCGACGGAAGCATCCAGAGCACGCTACCGTTGGTTATCGATGGCTACAACTCGAAGGGCAACTCCGGCCACAGTATTCGCGGTAAATTCAACGGCGGCGGTTCTCTGCTGACGATCCACACTAGCGATGGCAGCGTGCATCTGACGACGACATTAAGCCTTCGCACGCCGAGCCTGCTACGGCGTCGCGTTATTAATAGTCAGCGGATAGAGCGGCGCAGCCTGATCACGGCCGAAACGCACCGTCGTCTTCGTGATTCGATTCAGCGTGTCGATGCTGTTCGAAGAGAAGTACCAGACGAGCAGATGGCTGTTCCAGTTGGTCGAGAGACCCATCGTGTAAAGCTGCGACACGCCGGGCGGTTGTGAATTTCCCGACTGCCGTCTGCGGCTGACCCTGCGCGGCAGCCATGTGTACCTTCTGCCAGCCGATCGTATACGTGGCTGGTTGAGCGATCGACTTCATTCCCGGAACCTTGTTGACGATCTCGGCCATCTCGCCAAGAAGCGTAGTGCTTGCACTCGCGTGTTCGGCATTAAGGCATTCCACATCAAGCTCGGCGAGTAGAACCTCCGCAGTGGCCGCAGCAGTGACGGTGACCTGCGTACTACCATCAGGATTCGGCTGAGCAGATGTGGCCTGAGGTGCACCAGACTTAGGAAGCTCCAGCAGAAGAAGCGGACGCAGACAACGAGTCGTCTCTGCAACCTTCGGGTCGGTGGCACCGCTAATGCCGATGAGCGCCAGGTGCCCGTCCTGCATCACACGTGCTTTGTCGCCCTGAACGAGATCGGAGGGGTAGAAGAGGCGCAGCTTGAGAGCCTCGTTCTCCCACTCTGTCATATCCGGCGCGGGCGCCTGGGCTCTTGCGGAGAAGGAAAGAGCAGCGATGAAAAGTACTCGCGGCAGAAGCACTGAACCTGAGAGCACGGGTCATTTATTTGCGCTTCCAGCGCACGCCATCCTTGGAGTCTTCTATTAGGATGCCTTTTGCGAGAAGGTCGTTGCGGATCGCGTCAGCGCGAGCGAAGTTGCGCGACTTCTTGGCCTGCGTCCGTTCCGCGACAAGCGCGTCGATGTCGGCATCGGAGAGAGACAGCGTAGCAACGATCTCGGGCGCAGCCTCGTCCATGCGGCCTTCCGCCTTCGCCCAGGCCAGCGCGGCGCGCGTGATGGCGGCGTCCTTGTCTTCAAGAACGGCAAAGACTCCATCAAAGAGAGCCAGAACCTTCAGAATCTGCGCGGCATTTTCCGTCCGCAGAGTTCCCGCGTCGGCGGCCGAGTTCGCAGCGCGGACGAGGTCGAAGATAGCGGCGCGCGCCTCAGCGGTGTTGAGATCGTTGGCAAGCGCCGCGCTGTAATCGTGCTCTGCCTTCGCCGTCGCGGCAGCGATATCGGCATCCAGACCCTCGGCAAAGCCACCCTTCAGCATGCGCTGGTGGAAGGTCCGCAGTCGGTCCACCGCGTTCGTAGACTCGATGAGGCTGTCGAAGGTGAAGTTCATCTGATGGCGATAGGGCACGGAGATCAGCAGGAATCGAATCGCCGATGCGCGATAACCCTTCAGCAGCAGATCGCGCAGCGTGTAGAAGTTGCCCTCCGACTTCGACATCTTCTTGCCTTCGACCAGCAGAAAGCGCACATGCATCCAGTGCCGCACGAAGGGCTTGCCACTTGCAGACTCGGACTGTGCGATCTCGTTCTCATGGTGCGGAAACATCAGGTCTTCGCCGCCCGCGTGCAGATCGATATCGTCGCCGAGAAACTTCGTCGCCATCGCGGAACACTCAATATGCCAGCCCGGCCGACCCGTACCCAGCGCCGTATCCCACGACTGCTCGCCCGGCTTCGCCGCCTTCCAAAGGGCGAAGTCGCGCGCTGCATCCTTCTCGTACTCGTCCACATCGACGCGCGCGCCATCCTCGATTCCCTCGAAGTCCTTCTTCGAAAGCTTTCCATACTCAGGGAATCGCGCAATGCGGAAGTACCAACTACCGTCTTCTGTCTGGTACGCAATGTCCTTGGCAGCAAGCTTCTCGATCAGCCCGACCATATCCGGAATGTAGGCAGTCGCGTGAGTAATATGCTCAGGGCGTTCGATGCTGAGCGCGTCGAGGTCCTCGAAGAACGCCTGCTCGAACTTCGCCGTGTACTCCGCGATTGGAACGCCGGCCGCAGCAGCATTGCGGATGATCTTGTCGTCGACGTCCGTTACGTTCATGACGTGGTTGCACCGGCATGCCATGTTGACGGATCACGCGGCGCAACACGTCGACATGGAGGAAGGTGCGGAAGTTGCCGATGTGGCCATAGTCGTACACAGTAGGGCCGCAGCAGTACATTCGCAGTGCTGGGCCGCCGACGGGGGCGAGTGTCTCGATCTTGCCGCCAAGGGTATTGAAGAGTTCGATAGTTGCCACGTGCTCTCTGTTCCTGCCGCAGCCGGCGCGTGGCGCGGTGCAGACTGCTCTCGCTTGGAATTCCTTGTTGATTTTAGCTGATTTAAGGGCGTTTTCCGTCGAATCCCTGTCTACGGTTGGCCGAGGCGAAGCTGCGGAGTCGCGCCAAAGTCTTCCGACGCAAAATCCTCCGCCAGCAGCTTCGGCCAAGCCGCGGCGGCGATCATCGCAGCGTTATCCGTCGACAGCGCCAGCGATGGGAAAGCGATCGGCAGGCCGCGGCGGTCCGCTTCGGCCTGGAAGCGCCTGCGAAGCTCGCTGTTAGCCGCCACTCCGCCCGAGACGACGATTGAACGAGCGCCAAGAGACTCCGCCGCGGCGAAGGTCTGGCGTAACAGATTGCCGACCACGGCGTACTGGAAGGACGCAAGAAGGTCGAGCGTCTGCTGGTCGCAAAGCTTGACGACTGCCTCGGATCTCGGCGTGAGACTCGGATCCTGCGCGAGAGCCGCACGCCGAGTCTCGATGCTCCCGCGCATGTTGTGCGTCTCCACATAACGGAGCACCGCAGTCTTGATACCGCTGAACGAAAAATTGAAGTGCGGACCTTCGGTGCGAGCCGGAGCCTTCTTGTTCGCCGGAGCGTTGCCATCCCGATAAATGCGCGGCTTAATCTCGCCAAAGGTAAAGGGCACAGCGCGAGGATTGCCGTGGGGAGCGAGTGCATCGATCCACGGTCCGCCGGGGTATCCAAGCCCCAGCAGCTTTGCGACCTTGTCATAGGCCTCACCAGCCGCATCATCTACCGTGCGGCCCACGTTGCGGTAGTTCCAGGCCGCTTCCTTGCTCTGCCGGGCGAGATAAAGATGCGTGTGCCCGCCCGAGACAACCAGCGCCAGCAGCGGCATTTCCATCGGCGCATCGCTGCGCTCGCGCGCTTCCATCAGAACAGCGTGAATGTGGCCTTCAAGATGGTTCACCGAGATCAACGGCTTGTCGAGCCCAAAGCTAAGACCCTTAGCGTACGTGATTCCAACCAGCAGCGCGCCGGCCAGGCCAGGCCCTTCGGTTACAGCTACCGCATCGAGGTCGGCAAAGCTAACACCGGCGCGCGCCAGAGCCTCGCGCACAACCGGGACAATGTTGCGCAGATGTTCGCGTGAGGCAAGTTCAGGAACGACACCGCCGTAGTTCGCATGAAGTTGCATCTGCGAGGCCACAACGTTCGACAGCGCGGTGGTACCCGAGCGAACGACAGCGGCCGCAGTCTCGTCACACGAGCTTTCGATGCCGAGGATCAGACCGGTTCCACTGCTTTCGCGCATCTCTCTATGATATGGGACAGGGATATGTGACACCCATGACGCTCCAGTTCAACAACGCGAAGTACATCGCAGCAAAAGAGATCGTCGCCGCGCTGCGTAACAAGGGCTATCAGGCTTACTTCGCAGGCGGATGCGTGCGCGACCTGCTGCTGGGCGTTGAGGCGAAGGACTTCGACGTGGCGACCAGCGCAACGCCAGACGTCGTGATGAGCATGTTTCCCAAGACCTACTCTGTCGGAGCGCACTTTGGCGTGGTGCTTGTCTGCACGCCTGACGAGCAGGGCGGCGACATCGCTACAGAGGTAGCCACGTTTCGACACGATGGAGCGTACAGCGATGGGCGCAGACCCGACGCGGTGCGCTTCTCGACCGATCCGCGCGAAGACGTTCAGCGGCGCGACTTCACCATCAACGGAATGCTGCTCGATCCAATGGTCCCCGAGGGTCAGGATGCGATTCTGGACTTTGTCGGCGGCCGCCAAGATCTGGCAGACCACTGGGTCCGGACAATCGGCGTCGCGAAGGATCGCTTTAGCGAGGACAAGCTGCGCATGCTGCGGGCGGTAAGGTTTGCAGCGCGGCTGAACTTCGGAATCGACCATCCCACGGCCGCGGCCATCAATGCTCTCGCGAAAGATATTACGCAGGTCAGTATGGAGCGGATTCGCGATGAGCTGACACTCATGTTGACCGAGGGAAATGCGCGACGAGCGTTCGAGATGCTCTATGAGCGAGGATTGCTCCAGCACGTTCTACCAGAAGCAGTGAAGATGCGCGGCGTCGAGCAGCCACCGCAGTACCATCCCGAAGGTGACGTTTGGGTCCACACGATGCTCTTGCTCGAAAAACTCAAGCCCGGCGTATCGCCAACGCTGGCGTGGGGCGCACTCCTGCACGACATCGGCAAGCCCGCAACCTTCCGTCCCCCTGACCCCAACAAACCGGGCGATCGCATCCGCTTCGACGGCCACGTTGAAGTCGGAGTTCGCATCACCGAAGAGATCCTGCGACGACTCCGCTTCTCCAACGAAGACAGCGAGCAGATCATCGCGCTCGTCAAGAATCACATGCGCTTCGGGGACATCCTGCAGATGCGTGAATCGACGTTGAAGCGGTTTCTGCGCCTACCAAAGTTCGATGAGCACTTGGCACTGCACTGGATGGATGCGAGCTCGGCCCACGGCGATCTGCGTCTGTACGAGTTTGCGAAAGAACACTACGAAGCGACGCCGGTAGAGACGATCAGCCCACCGCTTCTTGTCACCGGCAAAGACCTCATCGCAGCGGGCTATCGGCCCGGGCCATCGTTCAAGGCCATGCTCGACGCGGCAGAAGACGCACAACTCGAGGGCCTCGCAACAACCAACGAGCAAGCAATGGCGATCGTGAAGCAACGATTTGGCGAGCCCTCAGCCTGAATTCGAATCAGCAGTAAGCCAAGCGGACGCAGTGCGTCTTTGCGCGTGAGTCATGCGTCGAACGTGTAGGATTTTCTAACCTATGCCACTCCAGTTTTTTTTGCGATCTCTTCTGTTGAGTTTTCTCATCGCCCCACAGCTCCACGCAGCAGTAATCGGCACAAGCAAATCCGCGGAATCCATCACCGCCTGCAAGAATCGCGTTGTTGCCCGCAAAAGACCGCCCCGCGTGGACCGCATACCTTTCCCGCTCGCAGAAGCAGATGCAGATCGACCGCGCCACTCTCGCGGCCGAGTGCAACGCCGGAACGCCTACGCCTCCAGTGCCCAAAGAAGGTTTCAGCGCGCGCACCATGCCGCTGAACCGCGACGCCGCATGGTACGGCAGCGCGGAGGCGCGGCATATCGCCGACGTGATCGTCAGCTTCCAGACGCCCGCCGGAGGCTGGAGCAAGAATCTCGACATGAGCGGCGCGCCTCGTTCGCGCTGCCAGAGTTACACCACAAACAATCTCTCGAAACATCCCAGCCTCGACGACTTCGATGCGCCAAAAGACCCCCACTGGAACTACGTCGGCACGCTCGACAACGACGCCACCAACACGGAGCTGCGCTTTCTCGTTCTCGTCTCCGGAGCGACTCCCGGCGCGGACGGCGAAGCCTACCGCAAGAGCTTCCTGCAAGGCATTCGCTACCTGCTTGCGGCGCAGTTTCCCAACGGTGGGTGGCCGCAGGTGTGGCCTCTCGAGGGCGGGTACCACGATGCCATCACATTCAATGACAATGCCGTGACAGAATCGGCAGCGACACTGACCGCCGTTGCAGAGGGCGCAGGCAACTACGCCTTCGTTCCAACCGAGCTGCGCCTTAACGCGCAGATGGCTGCAGATCACGCGCTGCAGTGCATCCTCGCGACACAAGTCGTAATCAAGGGGCAACGCACCGTTTGGGCGCAGCAGCACGACGCTCTCACATTGGTCCCGGTCTCTGGCCGAAACTACGAGCCCGCTGCTCTCTCCTCAGGCGAGAGCGCCGACGTCCTGATGTATCTCATGCAGCTTCCGCAACCATCGCCAGCCGTCATTGCATCGGTCAACGCGGGGGTCGCGTGGCTGAAGGCGGCAGCCATCTACCGGGCAAGCAGTGGGTCGGCGGCCGAGACACGCCGGGTGGACGCCATCTCGAAGCCAAGGCCGGCGCAGGCCCGATCTGGGCGCGCTACTACAGCATCAGCACAGGGCTGCCAGTCTTCGGCGACCGCGACAAGACGATTCATGACGATGTAAGCGAGCTCTCTCTCGAGCGCCGCAACGGATACGCCTGGTACAGCGCGGGTCCACAACAAGCCATCGACGCCTATGCTGCCTGGAGCAAAACACTTGGCAGCAAACCACACTAACCACGCATCAAACGGCGTATGGCGGAAAAAACAAACGATGTTGTTGTCATCGGCGCAGGAATGGCTGGGCTGACGGCTGCGCGCACGCTCGCAGAAGCCGGACTGAAGGTGCTCGTGCTTGAAGCGCAAGACCGCATCGGCGGCCGCATTCTCACGCAACATATCGGCGGCGAAGCGATCGAGTTGGGTGCCGAGTTCATCCACGGCCGACCGCCTGAACTCTGGGCGCTCATCGACGAAGCGGGCCTCGAAACCTACGAGCGCGGAGGCATGCAGGCTTGTTTCGAGGACGGTGCACTGGGCGATTGTGGCAGCGAGATGGAGGAGATCTTCGATCCACTTGAGGCCCTGAAGAACTTCGACGGCCCCGACGTGAGCTTTGCCGAATATCTCGACCGCCAGCCGATGCCAGCCGAGGAGCGCCGCCGCGCCATCGCTTATGCTGAAGGCTTCAACGCCGCCGATCATCGCGAAGTCAGCGCAGCTGCATTGGGCGCACAACAGAAGGCGGAGGACGCGATCGGAACCGATCATAGCTACAGCCTCCCAGGCGGCTACGACCAGCTCCCCGCCTATCTCGCCAAACGAATCCTAGAGTACGGCGGCACAGTCCTCACAGGAGCGACCGTAAGTGAAATCCGATGGCAACGCGGCAAAGCTGAAGTCATCACCAACGCTGGAACCTTTACCGCGACTCGCGCCATCGTCACGTTGCCCTTAGGAGTTTTGCAGAGTGGTACGGTAACAATATCCCCGGCCCCGAACTCCGTTCTAAACGCGGCAGCACAACTTCGCATGGGACAGGCGCGTCGCTTCACCCTGCTCTTCAAGGAGAGATTCTGGGAGCATCTCTCTCCCCAATCAGCCCTTAGCGAACTAAGCTTTCTGTTCGCCTTTTCAGAGATGCCGCCGGTCTGGTGGACCCAGCATCCGAATCCCAGCCACAGCATCACCGGTTGGGTAGGCGGTCCGCGTTCCGCCCCGATCGCGGGACTCAGTCAGGATGAGCTTGCGACCCGCGCCTGCGTCACGATGGCGAAGATCTTCAACATCGACGAGAACAAAATACGAAATCTGCTGGTCGGATGCTACTCGCACGACTGGCAACATGACCGGTTTGCGCTTGGCGCCTACAGCTACGTCGCAACCGGCGGCCTCAACGCTTCAAGGGAGATGTCCGAACCGGTCGAAAATACGCTTTATTTTGCCGGCGAACACACCGACATAACGGGGCACTGGGGTACCGTCCACGCAGCAGTCCGATCCGGATTGCGAGCGGCACAGCAAATCCTCGCATCAAACGCTACGATTCAACAGTTGCAGAGCGGCAGTTTGCCGTTGTGAGATCGAAAAGCGAAATCAGATGAGGCGATATTGGATGCGCCGGAAACCAATGTGGATGCAGCCCCGGATGCAGGTTTTTCTCTTTATCCGGTCCGCACAAATTGGGTGTAATGTGGATGCAATCAAGCTGGCTGGCACGAGCTACTCGCCTCGGCACAGGACAAATTATGGCCATCACAAAATCTCTTCTGAACACTCCCGCCGATCACTCGCCCAACACTGAACTCACGGTCGACGGAATCCAGGTGCCCGGCCACGCCGGCGAATTGCTGATCGATCTCTTGAACGCGCGCACAGCCGCGAACGTGCAGAAGCCTGTGCCACAGGTCTGCTACGTGCCCCAGATGGGACCCATCCAGAGCTGCGATACCTGCATCGTCAAGGTGAACGGTGAACTGGTGCGCGCCTGTGCGACCAAGGTCGTCGCCGGAATGAAGGTAGAGACCGCTGGTGAGGCCGTCGACATCGCCCAGCGTGAGGCCTTCGACCGGATCCTGCAGAACCACATGCTGTACTGCACGGTCTGCGACAACAACAACGGGAACTGCACAATCCACAACACGACGAAAGAGCTGCAGGTAAAGCATCAGTCACGCGAGTACAAACCGAAGCCGTATCACAAGGACATGTCGAACCCGTTCTACCGCTACGATCCCGACCAATGCATTCTCTGCGGACGATGCGTAGAAGCCTGCCAGAACGTACAGGTAAATGAGACCCTCACAATCGATTGGGAGAGCGCACACCCCCGCGTGCTCTGGGACGGCGGCGTCAAGATCGATGGCTCCAGCTGCGTCTCCTGCGGCCACTGCGTCACTGTGTGCCCATGCAATGCGCTGATGGAAAAATCGATGCTCGGAGAGGCCGGCTATCTCACCGATACGCCAGATGGCGCGCTGAACGACATGATCGAAGTCGTCAAGGGCATCGAGCCGCCCATCGGCTATGGTCCGATTCTTGCGCTCTCCGAGATGGAAGCTGAGATGCGCACCAAGCGCACCAAACGCACCAAGACCGTCTGCACGTACTGCGCCGTAGGGTGCACCTTTGAGGTGTGGACGCGGGACCGCCATATCCTGAAGATCGAGCCGACCCATGGCCCGGCCAACGGAATCTCAACCTGCGTCAAGGGCAAGTTCGCCTGGGGTCACATCAACTCTGACGACCGTCTCGTGAAACCGCTGCTTCGCGACGGCGACAGCTATCGCGAGATCGAATGGGACGAAGCGCTCGACATCATCGAGAAGAAGTTCAAGCAGGTCAAGCAAGACCACGGTCCCGATGCGCTTGCCTTCATCGCCTCCTCGAAGTGCACCAACGAAGAGAGCTTCCTGATGCAGAAGCTCGCCCGTGCCGTGATCGGCACAAATAACGTCGACAACTGCGCCCGCTACTGTCAGAACCCCGCCACCATGGGCCTCCAGCGCACCGTCGGCTACGGCGGAGACTCCGGCTCCATCGCGGACATCGAGAAGGCCGGCCTCGTCCTCATGGTCGGCTGCAACCCAGCCGAGAATCATCCTGTACTCGCAACCCGCGTCAAGCGGTCGCACAAACACCGCGGCCAGCGCCTCATCGTAGCTGACCTGCGCAAGCACGAGATGGCCGAGCGCGCCGATATCTTCTTCCAGCCGAATCCGTCCACCGACGCGGTATGGATGTGCGCGATCGCAAAATACATCATCGACAGCGGCCTCGCGAAGATGGACTTCGTCAACAAGTGGGTCAACAATTTCGACGAATACAAGAAATCGCTCGAGCCCTACACGATGGAATATGCGGAGAAGATCACCGGCGTTCCCGCGGCCACGCTGACCACCGTTGCGCACGAGATCGCAGCCGCCGACGGCACCTGCCTCCTGTTTGCTATGGGCGTCACGCAGCACTGCGGCGGCTCCGACACCGCAACCTCGCTGTCGAATCTTCTCCTCGTCACTGGCAATTACATGCGGCCCGGCGCAGGCGCATATCCTCTGCGCGGACACAACAACGTTCAGGGCGCCAGCGACTTCGGCTCCATGCCCAACGTCTTCTCCGGCTATCAAAAAGTGGACGACCCCGAGATCCGCGCGAAGTTTGAAGCCGATTGGGGCGTCACTCTTCCCACCAGCACCGGCAAAGACAATCACCAGATGATCGACGCCATTCTGGAGGGCACGATCAAGGCGATGTACATTAAGGGCGAGGACACTATCACCTCCGACTCCAACGCAAACTTCGTTGGCTCAGCGCTGGAGAAGGTCGAGTTCCTCGTCATGCAGGACATCAACTTCTCCGAGACCTGTCGCTACGCTGACATCGTCCTTCCGGCCGCAGCCTCTCTCGAAAAGGACGGCACCTTCACCAGCACCGAACGCCGCATCCAGCGCCTCTATAAGGCAATGGAGCCTCTTGGCGAGGCGAAGCCCGACTGGCAGATCATTCAACTCATCGCCAACCGCATGGGCGGCAACTGGAACTACACGCATCCCTCCGAGGTCATGGACGAGGTCGCGCGGCTCACTCCTCTCTTTGCCGGAGTCAGCTACAAGCGGCTCGAGGGCTTCAACAGCCTGCAATGGCCGGTGCACGCCGATGGCACCGACTCGCCGCTGCTCTTCACGGAGAAGTTCCCCTTCCCTGACGGCAAGGCGAGGTTCTTCCCGGTCTCCTACATTCCACCATCAGAAGAGACAAGCTCCGTCTACGATCTACACCTCAACAACGGCCGTCTCCTTGAGCACTTCGAGCAAGGCAGCATGACCTACCGCACCGAAGGCATCAAGGAGATTACGCCGAACAGCTGGATCGAAGTCTCGCCGGAGCTTGCTGCCGAACGCGGCATCACCTCTGGCCGCTATGTGCAGGTAACTTCGCCGCACGGAAAGGTGCGTGTCCAGGTGCTTGTGACGGATCGCGTCAAGGGCAAACAACTCTACATGCCGCTCAACTCTGTAGAAGAACCAGTGAATAAGTTAACGAGCAGCTTCACCGACCGGAGCACCCACACTCCCGCGTTCAAAGAAACAGCCGTGAACATGACAGTTCTGCCGGAGCAGGGCGAAAACCCGTTACCCCGCAGAAACTTCCGCTATGGCACGCGCACCCCGCAGCCCGGCCTCGAGATCGAACGCAAGTGGGCCCGCGCCGACTACCATCTGCCCGGCACCGTCTCCGGCGACAAGCTCGTCCAAATCACCTCCACCACCGTCTAGTCTTCGCGCTGCAAGGAGCTCCCATGGCCAAACCGATTGCCTTCAAACCCATCACCGTCGACTTCAAGCTCGACCTCCAGCGCCGCCTCGAGAAGGCGCCCGACGAGCACGCCGCCGCGCTTCTGGCCGCCTACGATGTCCTCGAAGCGGCACACGATCAGGGCCTGCTCGACATCCTCCACGGCATGATCGCCTCAAAAGATACGATCATCTCCACGCTCTCGCGCTACGCCGCAGAGCCTGAAGGCATAGCCGGCATTCGCAACCTGCTTACCGCCGCCAAGATCCTCACCGAACTCGATCCCAAGGTCCTCGATCAAATCTCGAAGGCCATGTCGAGCGCGACGCTCGAGCACCAGAAGGAACAGACTCCCCCGTCGTTGTGGCAGCTCTTCCGACGCTCCACCTGTGAAGACGCTCGGCGTGGGCTCTCCTTCCTCACGCTGATGCTTACCGGTCTCGGCAAGTCTCTCAAGCGATAGCCGCCCGCACCTACGCCCCTATGGTCAAATAACAGATGTGACCTATCCCTTCGACATCGGCAGCACTCCCCATCAAGTCCCCGTCGGCTGCGGCGAGCTCTTCCTCATCGCCGGCCCCTGTGTCATCGAATCCGAGCAACACGCCCGCACCATGGCCGACGCAATTCAGCGCATCACGGCCGACCTCGGCGTGCCTTACATCTTCAAGGCCAGCTACGATAAGGCAAACCGCACCTCCATCAAGAGCTTTCGCGGTCCCGGCCTTATAGAGGGCTGCCGCATCCTCCGCACCATTCGCGAAACCACCGGCCTGCCAGTCTTCACTGACGTCCACACCGCGGTCGACTGCGTATTCGTAGCCGAGTCGGTTGATGTACTCCAGATCCCCGCCTTCCTCTGTCGTCAAACCGATCTACTGATCGCCGCTGCCGAAGCGACCGCAGCACTGGCGGCGCAGTCAACGTGAAGAAGGGTCAGTTCGTCGCGCCATGGGACATGCGCCACGCCGTCGAGAAGATTCGCGACAGCGGCAACCCGAGCGTATCCCTCACCGAGCGAGGCGCCAGCTTCGGCTACAACAATCTCGTCGTCGACATGCGCTCGATTCCCATCATGCGCAGCTTCGCCCCCGTCGTCTTCGATGGAACCCACTCTGTCCAGACTCCCTCGGCCGGCAATGGCGTCAGCGGAGGCCAGCCGGAGTTCATCCCCGTCCTCACACGCGCCGCCGTTGCAGCAGGGGTCGACGGCGTCTTCCTCGAAGTCCACGACAACCCCGCAGAGGCCAAGTCCGATGGAGCGAACGCCCTTCACCTCAACAAACTGAAACATGTCCTGCAGCAGTTGCTAGCCATCCACACCGCAGCCAAATAGTGCGCAGGGCGGGCAGATGACGCGCATCCCGCCCTGATCTCTCGTAGCATGCTTGCGGTAGTTCCTGGCGAAGGTTAGGCCGGGTTAGCCCCGCTTGGGGTCTCGGACCGAGACCTCCTGCATGTGCCAGATGTTGCCATCCGGATCATTGAATAAAGCGCGCGAACGGTAGGAGAGACGCTCGGGATGCAGGCCGCTGCCCCGGCCTTCCGGGCCGTCGTGGAAGAACTCGCCGACCTCGGCGCCGGCGGCGACCAGATGGTCCCGGGCAGCGACGATGTCGGTAACGACCAGGAATGACTTGGCCGAACCGGGAGCGGCCGACGTAACGTTCTTGCCGAAATGGACTGAGCAGCAGGAGCCCGGCGGCGTGAACTGGACCAGGCGGAAATCTTCGCCGGAGGAGCGGTCAATGTTGAGCCGCCATCCGATCCTCTCGTAAAACTCCTTCGCGCGGCCGACATCAGAAACAGGGATGACGACGACCTCGAGCTTCATGTCAATCTTCGCGGCACCCGCGTTTTTTGCTTCGTCGTTGCTACGAACTTCATTGGTGCTCATCGTAACCTCCTGCGTTCTGATGGGGGATCGCCACCGCGGTTCTATCCACGAAAGAATGAGACGGCGGATCACCTTTTCGATGAGCAGGAGATGGTATACGTGCCACAAAGTGGCTTAAAAAAAGCGGCCCCTCAATGAGGGGCCAATCTGCCTTGGTTCTCTCTGGTTAGGAGAGGTTTTTGCGAGTGCGCTCTTGGTCGCTATCTCGGCAAACTTGCGGGCGGCACGGATACGCCATACCGCCCTGGGGGAGGGCTACTGGTTACTCACCGCCTGAGGTGAGCTGGCTCCCATCTGGGAGGTTGTTGGAGCAGAGCTGTTCGACGCCGAGTTCGCACCCATCGTCGCAAGGCTGTTGTGCAACAGTGTGACGCGAACGCCATTCACGATTGCCTGCTCTCCATCTGCTGGCTTGGCGGTGTCCTTGCCAAGTCCTGACTTGTAAATTCTGTAAACCGGTACCTGATGCTCCGTGACGAGATACCGAACAACTGAGTCGGCCATCGCCTGCGAAGTCTGCACGCCGACTCTGCTATAGCCCTGCACCTCGATGATGTAGCCCTTCTCGCCCGACAACGTCGTGGCAAGTGCATCGAGATCGGACTTACCGGTTGGTCCAAGAGTCGTACGGCCGGCAGCAAACTTCACTGAGGTCGAGGACACCGTCTGGTACTGGTCAAGATTCCCGACCGTATTTCCCAGCGCATCCGTACGGCTGCTGGCATTGCTGGCCACTTGGTTAGCAGCATTCGCGCGGTTCGCCGCATCCTGTGCATGCTGATCCGCAGTGTTGGCCGCGTTCATCGCATTCTTGATGCCGGCCTGGGAGCGGGCGTCTACATCCTTGATATCATTGGCGTTCTTGGCTTGGAGCTGATCAAGCTCGTTTACCTGATCCTTGATTGGTGCAGTCTGCCGATTTACCCACTTCTTGCGGGCAAATGGGTTCATGTGGCCCCAGAATCCCTCCTTCGACTGATCCTGCAGCGGCTTACCAGTTGCGTAGGTCGTGCTGTCGTTCGGATTCATCGTCGAACTGGTGGAGCTCGGGGTCGTCTGGTCTGGAGTTGTCTGCGTCGCAGGTGTGCTGGACTGGGCGAAGGCGGAGATCCCCAGAGCGCTTCCTAAAAGGAATGCCGGGAGTCCGTAAGTTGTTCCAGTTTTCATCATTTTTTGCTCTCCTGTCGTACGCGAGACGCCTGTGGTTCAGACGTCAACACGCAAAGACTAGAGCATGTAGCATGCCAAACTGAAAACTCCCCATAACAAACTGAAAATGAACAGCTTGAAGGAAAGATTCGATTACCGGACGGCGGTACATTAGGACCGCTTCCAGCAAAATCTTCCGGGTCGGCTGGTAACTATTACTGATTGGCCATTTCTTCCATGGATTCCAGCAGTTACCGCGCATCCACCTGGATGATCCGAATCTCCGGCATCTGCTGGTTCCAGTTAGCTGGAATCGACTCAAAAATCAATCGAAAATCCCGCTCATCCCCAGCCTTCAGGGAAGCCGCGCTCACCGGCTGGGTATCAATATACGGTTCCCTCGTCCGAATCAACGAAAGCGGCAAGGTCTCGATCTGCGGAGGCATCGCCTCGTCATTCCGAAACACCACCTGAACCGTAATCCCCGCGACGGTCTGACCACCGGTGTTCTGGACGTGCCCATCGATAAAAGTCGACTTTCCACCCGAGAGGCTGGTCGACTCGCTCATCGCAAGTTGCGTCAGCGGCAGGTTGGCCGCATACGCCGCTACCGGCTGAATCGTCGTCGGCACAGCTGTCTTGTGCCTTCCCGCCAGCACCAGAATCGCCACCACGACCAGCACCGCCAGTCCAGCCACTCCCCACGCCATCACAGGAATACCCCCACCCTCCGGCGGCTTGCTGGCAAACAAAACGTCACTCTGGGCAGAATTGGCAGGCGCAGAAGGACTCAACGGCGGATTCGTTCCTGTTTCATCGGATCGATTCAGATCACTCATAAGCCGAAATTTTATACCTGCTCATTCGTCGCGTGCGTCGCCCAGCTGATCCAACAGGAGGAATCAACCAAAGTTCCCCCGCGTGAATCTTCTTGTTTTTTTCATCGAAAACGGAAACATATTGGTTCAAGATCGCGTTATAGATCATCTATAGGGTACGAGTTGCATTAGAGCAGCGAGAGGAGCCCATCATGAACCAGCACAATCGAGTATCCCCGCCCTCTTCGCTGGACTCTCAATTCGCCATGAACGGAATCTCTCAGGCCTCGCTCCAGGTTTCGGCGAAATCCTCTGCGTCGGATTGCCTCTATCAACTGGCCGCTCTGACCGCAGGGATCGTCTTCCTCGCAACCCTGATCTAGCGCGCCAGGCAACACGAATCAGGCGAAGCTAGCCCGTTTGACCTTCTGCCGGAAGTCTTCTCCCTGCATCTCCACCACAACGCACATCTCCTGCAGCCTTGAACGCATACGCTCGCCGATCCGATCGCCCAGAGTCTCCTCGCGCATCACCCCGCGCGGTCCCGTCTCCGTCCCCAGCGGCCCCGCATTTGCGTAGTTCGTCGTAATAATCGTCGTGCGCCGATCGTTGTAGCGAGTGTTCAGAATGTGCGCCACCGTATCCCACACCCAGTCCGTCGGCTTCGACGCGCCCAGCTCGTCGAGCACCAACACCTCAGCCTCAAAAACCGGCCTAAGGATCTCGAGTTCGGTCTCACGCACCTGCGCGTTATAACTGTTCTGGATCTGTTTCAGCAGGTCACGATAGTCATAAAACAGCCCCGTTGCGCCGCGCTCCGACACCAGCGCCTGCAATATCCCCACCGCAAGATGGGTCTTGCCCACCCCAATCGACCCCGTCAGCAGCAACCCCGTTCCCGCCGTCTCCAGCGGATAGCTCTCCACAAACTTCCTCGCCCGCAGATGCGCCGCGCCCAGCGACCGGTGCGACGACGGAAAGTGCGTCTCATAGTTCTCCAGCGTGCAGTGCTCGTAGCGCTTCGGAATATGCGCCCGCCCCACCATCCGCTGCGCCCTGCGTTCGATCCGGCACACGCAATCCTGGGCAAACTGCCTGCCATTCTCCTGCACCACCCGGAGGCCCGATCCACCGCAAATCACACAAACTTCACTCATCGCCGTCCTTCCAGTATCGCAGCAGATGAATCCAAATGCCCCCTGTGCGAATCTTGGATATATCTGGGAAAATCAGATAAACTTAAAACACTGCTTGAATGCCCCTTAACCGGGGCGTAAGCGGCGGCGCGACAGGCCCTTCGATGTGACGTGAGCTCTACCGTTGCAAGCGATCCGCACGCCGGCAGGCATAAAAGATCAGAAAAGGATAATCACCATGCCAAAAGAAGGTATTCACCCGAAGTACGCCGACATCACCGTCAAATGCGCCTGCGGCAATCACTTTGAGACCCGCTCCACGCACAAAGGCGACATCGTCGTCGAAATCTGCTCCGCCTGCCACCCGTTCTTCACCGGCAAGCAGAAGCTGATCGACACCGCAGGTCGCGTCGAGCGCTTCCGCCGCAAGTTCGACAAATCCGACGCGGGCAAAGCCAAGACCGCCGAGACAGCCGCAAAGTAAGCGGAACCTAAACCCTCAGAGGCCTCCGCCAAAGCGGGGGCCTTTGATTTGCAACCAACGCCCACTAACTAGCTGACTCGCTAACTTGCTAACTCGCTAAAAAAATGAAGAAACGCTACACCCTCGAGCAGAAACGCTGGGACGCACCCCACGAGCACGCCATGCCCGAGCACACCCGCGTCCCTGCCAGCTTCACCATCGGCAACGTCAAGATCGCACCCGCGACCGTCCTCGCCCCCATGGCCGGCGTCACCGACACCGTCTTCCGCCGCTTCATCAAAAACGCCAGCCAGTTCATCAAGCCCTCTCTGAAGAATCATCCTGGGACGGAGTCTCTTCAGCAGTGTCATCCTGACCGCAGAGCTGCATGAGCGAAGTCGGGAAGGACCTGCATTTCCCTCCGACGCCACCAACATCGAACAAGAAACCACCAACCAGCAATCCGGCTGCGGCCTCATCATGACGGAGTTCACCTCCGCCGACGGCCTCTCCCGCATGCGCGAGGTCAAGCGCAAGCGCTACCTCACCTACTACGACGACGAGCACCCCATCTCCGCGCAGCTCTTCGGCTCCAACCCCGCCACCCTCGCCGACTCCGCCCGCATCGTGCAGGACGCCGGCTTCGACCTCGTCGACCTCAACCTCGGCTGCCCCGCCAAGCGCGTCGTCGCCTGCAACGGCGGCTCCGGCCTCCTCCGCGACCTCCCGCTCATCGAGACCATCTTCAAGGCCATCCGCGCCGCCGTCACCATTCCCTTCACCGTCAAGTTCCGCATGGGCTGGAACGACAAGCACATCGTCTGCGTCGAACTCGCCAAGCTCGCCGAAGACTGCGGCCTCAACGCCGTCGCCCTTCACGCCCGCACCCGCGAAGACGGCTACACCGGCCAGGCCCGCTGGGAGTACATCGCCGCCGTGAAAGACGCCGTGAGCATCCCCGTCATCGGCAACGGCGACATCCGCACTCCCGAAGACGCCGCCGCCATGGTCGACGTCACCCACTGCGACGCCGTCATGATCGGCCGCACCGCCCCGTCAAACCCCTGGATCTTCCGCCAGATCGCGCAGTACACCGCCTCGAAGGAAGCCACCGGCATCGGCACCTACGACCACCCCACCGATCAGGACCGCTACCGCATGATCCGCACCTACTTCCAGATGCTCGTCGACGAGATCGCCATCGAAGAGGCCGCCGAAGCCGCCCGCGCCGCAGCCATCACCGCCTCCGGCCAACTCGCCCGCGAACAGCGCCATCGCGACTGCGTCGGCAAGATGAAGCAGTTCGCCAGCTGGTTCACTCACGGCGTCCCCGGCGGCGGCGCGCTGCGCAAACAAATCTTCGAATCCAAGAACGGCCCCGCCGTCCTCGACGCCATCGAAAGCTTCTTCGCCACTCGCGCAACCGCCACCGAGAAGGAAGAACCCGTCGCCGAAGTCGACGAGACGATGCTAGCCTCAGCCGCCGCCTACTGCGACTGATAGACCACCATCCGAACAATTTTTTTGCATCCACCGCCAACCCCAATTAATCTCATCACTAGCCGAAATAGACGGGGCCGGTTTGGTAAGTCCGGTCCACCCCTCACCCGAGGGGGCCTTGTCCTCTGGTATCCGGTTCTCTGGAATACCAGTGAGACCCACGGCGTAGTCAGCAGTGTGCGCAAACACACCAGCTGGCGGCGCATGGGTCAGGACAGCATCCGGCAGAGCACAGCTTCTCCCGACAGATCGCAGCCCATGCGAACTCAAGCACCAAGAGGAGAATCGCTATGCACACGCTCAACCACATCAACCTGAGCACCTCAGACGTCCCCGGCCTCGCCGACTTCTTCGAGCGCTGCCTCAACTTCAAAGTCACCGAACGCCGCGGCAGCAACAAGTTCGCCGTACTCGAAGGCGAAGGCCCCTTCTACCTCGTCCTCATGCACGGCAAGGACGCCGCCAACAGCAGCTACCCCGCCATGTTCCACGTAGGCTTCGTCGTCGAAGACGAAAGCAAGGTGCGTGAAGCACATCAGCGCATGATCGACGCTGGCTACGCCGCTCCATCACCCGAGCGCATCCAGCGCGGAGGCCCGCCAACCTTCGGCTTCTACCACTCCGCCCCCGGCGGAATCCTCGTCGAAGTCAGCACTCCCATCGCCGAACTCTAACCACAATGCAACCCTGCCTGCCGTCGCAACTAACCGGACGGCAGGTAGCGCATTCCAGGAATGACCGCTACTTCTCCTGCGACTCCGCCTTGTGCGGCACCGCACCCACCTTCGTCAGCGTCAGATTCAACGTCGAATCAATCGCCTTCAAATCGTGATCCAGTTGCACCAGCGCATTCCCCTGATCCTGAACCAGCAGCGCCTCCGAGCTTTTTTCGTTATCCGGATTCAGTTGATACACCGTCGCATTCTCATCCTCTGCATCACCACGCAGCAACGCCCAATCCCCACGATCCGAATACGTCACATCGCCCTTCGGCGAACCCTTGTACGTCTGCGTCCGAACATAAAACGCATACGTAAAATCGAACTTTGCCTTCGTATACAGCCGCAGCACCGTATCCAACCCTCGCAGTCCGCGCACGGCAGCGTCCCCTTATAAACGCCAAGCAGAATCGCCGTTCCCACCCGCGGCGCCCCGGAAGCAATATGCACTCTCACCGAATACGCATCGGTATCCTGCGGCGCAGCACCGGGCACCTTCTCCGGCGTCTCAAATCCAAACACCAGCGTCATATCGCCAACCACCGCCGCATTGAAGCGAAATCTCCTGAGGTCCACCGGCACCGCGGCCTTCTTATTCGCCGGAACAAACTCCTCATTCAATGCCGTCAATCCCGAAACCTTCGGCAGATGCGTCACCCATCGAAACCCACTTACATCGCCCGACGTAAGTTCCACCACCAGCGTGTCGCCCAGGTTCAGCGAAACATCCGTGCGATTATCCGCAGCCCCCAGCGTCACAGTCTTCGCCTGCAATCCCGCAGCCCCAATCAGGACAAATCCAAGCACCACAGCAAGCCTTCGGAAAGTCATCGCATCTCCCTCGAACTACACCTCAGGCCCCACTTCGCTTGCGCCATACCGCCTTCACCTTCGCCCGCCACCGCTCATCCAGCCCAATCAGAATCCACTCCACGCGCGGCGAGAGATACCGCAACACTACCTCAGTCGCCGGATGAATCCGCAGCGCCGGTGCTACCAGGTACAGCCTCGGAGCCTCCGTCGACAACCGCAATCCGCCAAAGTATCCATGCCGTTGAAACTCGCCCAACCCAGTCACATTATCCGCGTTCTGCTGATGATGCCATCGCACGCGAACCCAATAATCCAGCCCCTGCAACGCCAGATGCAGATCCTCATCCGCCTTCAACTCAATCACCGCCAGCCGTCCATCATCCGTCACGCCCAGCAGGTCGAGCATACCGCGGTCCGCCGCCGCAAATGCCGGCACCTGCGTATAAACATGCGCCGCATCAAGATGTGCATCGAGCGGCTCCACATCCCGCCGCAGCACGCTCTCCAGCCACCGCTCCGGCTGCATCCTGTACAGCGGATCGCGCTTGTCCCCACCGGCAACCCGCCGCGCAAACAGCCGCAACACCAACTCCCGCAGCTCCGCCTCATTCTCCTCCGTCAGCGGAGTCTCATTCGCACCCGCGCCAAACGTAATCTCCTGCGCGCTGTTGAACGAGTTCCCCGCATAGCCCATCCGCACCCGCGCGAACTCGAGCCCATGCAGCAAAAACGCCATCTCCGACCCGCTGCGCAGCCGTTCCTCCACCACCTCGCGCATCGTCTCCGGCACCAGCGCCATCACTCGCGCCTTCGACTCCGCAAACCTCTCCTGCGCCGCCTGCACATTCGGCGCATGCATCAGGCGAGTCGTCAGGTTCCCATGATCTGCCGCATCACGCTGCTCCAACTCCTCCGTCCCCTGGTCCAGCTCCCACAACTCCCACTGCGCAACATTCGCGTTCAGCCACGCCATCCGAGACAGCGTCAGCGTTGCCATTCCGCGCGGCACAATCAGCTTCAACCCCTGGTAAACCCTTCGCCCATCCCCCGACTCGCGACAGTGGTGCAGCCACAAAATCCCCAGCGTCAGAATCCCATCGACCGTCGCCTGCGCCTCTTCTTCATTCACCGCGATCACGGCCCACGCCTTTTGTCCCTGCACCAGCGAACCCCGCGCATACGCCGGCCCAAAGCTCTTCTCCGAGATCCATCGCGGTGCGAAACCCATCCGGCTTCAACTCCGGAAAACTCCGCAACAACACCCGCTCCAGCACCCGCAGATACTTCACCCGTGTCGCCTCACGCGTCGACGGCGTCCTCCGGTCGCGATCCGCCACCAACTCCAGCGTCTGCGGCTTCGTCTGTCCAAAGCGATGCGTGCTCAACCGCAGCACGCCATTCCGCATCGTCGTCGCAGTCACTCGCCGGACAAGATTGCGTTCCTCGCCCCACAGATGCAGCGTGCACCGGCCATGTTCCGTCGCCAGCCGATACTTCGCCTCGCGCATGTCGAAGAGAACCTTGCCATCCTCCAGCACAACGGCCTTCGCATGCTCCGCAAGAAATTCCTCAAGCGCAGCAGCAATCTGTTCCACAGTTTGTGCGGGAGTCTGTGTCGGATCCGCGGAAGATGCTCGTGGCGGCATAGTCGAACCTTAACATACCGCACGCGATCGGCTCGACCTACAGCCGAAGCGAAAAGTGAAAATCCGTAATCCTCATCCGCTGCCGCAGATAAAACGCATGCGCCTCCTGGCGTTGCGTGCCCGAGTCGAGACTGAACGTATCGCATCCCGCCTCCCTCGCCAGCGCGATCAGCCACTGCAGCATCGCCTCGCCATGCCCCTGCGAACGCGCCCCCGCATCCGTCACCAGGTCGTCCACATACAGCGTCTTCCCGCTCGACAGCATGTTCTGCATGCGAAATCCCGCAACCGAAACCACCGCACCCTCATTTTCAAGAGACACAAGCTGATACCCCTCCGCCTGCTGAGCCTGAACCCGTGCAGCAAACTCATTCGCAACCAGCAGCGGTCGCAGCTGACTCATCACCGCGAAGCAGCGATCGATCTCATCTGGCGTCGTAGCAATCTGTATCTTTCGCATGCGCCGTCGCTACCAACCCTCTCTCTGGCGAAGGTGCGTGATGTGCGCCACATGGTGCCGCGAGTGCCACGCATAGATCAGAGTCGTCAACTCCACCGTCAATCGGCCCGTTCTCCGGATGGTTGAAGCCTCGTTGCCATTGTTCATCGCTCAGCGACTGCAGCAGCATCACCCACCGTGCATGCAGGCTCTCCATCAACTCCAGCGACCACTCCACCGGAGCCACCACATCGTGCAGCTTCGCCCACGCCGCTTCGTCATACGGCTTAATCGTCGGCCAGTCTTCCGTCAACGCCAGCTTCACGCGTATAAACGCATTCATGTGGCTGTCCGCAACGTGATGCACCACCTGCCGCACCGTCCATCCACCCTCGCGATACGGCGTTCCCAGCTGCGAAAAACTCAACCCATCCACCGCGTTGCGCAACTGCTCCGGCAGTTCCGCAAGCGTTGCAATCGCCCCGGTTCGCTCGTCCGGCGCAATCGTCGCAGGCGGTGCAAACCGGCCCACCGGATACCTCGGATCCACATCACTCAAGGACATATGCCGCCTCCATCGAACCTCTACCATGCAACCTAGCACACCAGTTGTGTCACCATTATCAGTGCAGCCTCATCGAATCTCTTATGCGCCTATCCGCGATCTCTCTTCCCGCTCTCCTTCTCGTCATCGCAACCGCCTGCGCGCAGCAGAGCCGCCCAGCAACGCCAAGCACACCCGCGACGCCAAGCCCCATCGGCTTCGACAGCAACGACTATCCCGGCGACGACGCGCTCCCCGCCCTGCGTCAGCACTTCGCCTTCGCCGGATACTGGCTCACCATCCCGCCCGGCGCACACAACAACGGCTGGGTCGGCAAGCGCGACGCGCTCCTGCGCAACGGCTTCGGCTTCCTCATCCTCGCCAACGGCAAAACCGACGCCGAGATCTCCCGAGCCAAACACGCCGGCACCACTCCCGCCGCTCTCGGCGCGAAGGACGCAGCGAACGCCGTCGCAGCCGCACAGCCGCGAACACTTCCCCGCCCACGCCATCCTCTTTCTCGATCAGGAAGAAGGCGGCCGCCTCAACACAAATCAATCCACCTACCTTCTCGCGTGGACCGAAGCCGTCGCCCACTCCGGCTATCTTCCCGGCGTCTACGCCAGCGGCCAGCCCGTCGACGACGCCCCTGGCAAAACCATCACCACCATCCAGAACATCCGCGAACTCGTCGCCGCGCAACACCTCCACGACATCGCCTTCTGGGTCTATCAGGACGCCTGCCCTCCCGCCAACGGCTGCACCATGCAGCCTCCACCGATCTCCGCCAGCGGCACCCCAGACGTCGCCGCATGGCAGTACGCACAATCTCCTCGCCGCAAAGAGCTCACCGCAGCCTGCGCGAAGACCTACGCCGCCGACGGCAACTGCTACGCCCCAGACCTCCCGAACTTCGGCATCGATCTCAGCGTCGCTACCTCGCCCGACCCCTCGCACGGCCGCTGATACCACTCACACTTCACCCTCACTCGGCTGAACCAAAGCTCAATTTCGCCTGTTCCAGCGTTACTTCCGCAGTACCGTCATTTGCCGCAGCCCTCCGCGAAGCCTAGAATCAAAGCAGATGACCATACCCCCTCCGGATCACAAACGCTACTTCATCGAAAAACTCGGTCTGTCCGAACGCCTGATGGAGCGCTGCCTGGGCGAAGCCCTCTCCGCCGGCGGCGACTACGCCGACCTTTACTTTGAATCGGTTACCTCCACCTCCCTCGGCATCGACGAGTCCCTCGTCAAATCCGCCAGCCAGGGCATCAGCGTCGGCTGCGGCATCCGCGTCCTCTCCGGCGAGCGCACCGGCTACGCCTACACCGACGATCTCTCCTCCGACCGCCTCCTCCGCGCCGCGCGCACCGCAGCCCTCATCGCCAGCGGCCCCGCCAAAGAGCTGATGAGCGGCTTCCGCCACACCGAAACCCCGACGCTCTACCCCATCGCCGGAGCCACCAGCCGACGCCGAGATCGCCGCCAAGCTCGCGCTCATCCAGCGCGCCGACAAAGCCGCCCGCGCCTACGACCCGCGCATCACCCAGGTCCGCGCCGGCTTCAACGACGAGCTCCGCCGCATCCTCGTCGCCGCATCCGACGGCACCTTCGCCTCCGACACCCAGCCCCTCGCCCGCCTCAACGTCTTCGTCATCGCCAAGGACGCAGCGCAAACGGCGGAGCCGGCAGCACCGCCCGCGGCACCAGCGGCGGCGGCGGCCGCGTCACCATGGACTTCTTCGAAGGCACCAAATCCCCCGAGCACTTCGCCCGCGAAGCCGCCCGCACCGCGATCCTCCAGCTCGGCGCCATCGAAGCCCCCGCCGGCGAGATGCCCGTCGTCCTCGGCCCCGGCTGGCCCGGCGTCCTCCTGCACGAAGCCGTCGGCCACGGCCTCGAAGCCGACTTCAACCGCAAGAAAACCTCAGCCTTCGCCGGCCTCATCGGCCAGCAAGTCGCCAGCCCCAAGGTCACCGTCGTCGACAACGGCCTCATGCCCAACCGCCGCGGCGCCTCAACGTCGACGACGAAGGCAACCCCACCCAGGAAACCGTTCTCATCGAGAACGGCATCCTCAAAGGCTTCCTCTCCGACAAGCTCAACTCCCGCCTCATGGGCATGCCCAACACCGGCAGCGGACGCCGCGAGAGCTACCACCACATCCCCATGCCGCGCATGACCAACACCTACATGCTCAACGGCGAAGACATGCCCGAAGACATCATCAAGTCCGTCAAGCGCGGCCTCTACGCCGTCAACTTCGGCGGCGGCTCCGGTCGACATCACCAACGGCAAATTCGTCTTCTCCGCCAGCGAGGCCTACCTCATCGAAGACGGCAACGTAACCCGCCCAGTCAAGGGCGCGACCCTCATCGGCAACGGCCCCGAAGCGTTGAAGTACGTCTCCATGGTCGGCAACGACCTTGCCCTCGACGAAGGAATCGGCACCTGCGGCAAGTCGGGGCAAAGCGTCCCGGTCGGCGTCGGCATGCCCACAGTAAAGCTCGACCGCATGACGGTCGGGGGAACGGGACAACTAATGGCAGTCGAACGCGAAAAGATCTACGAGTGCGAAGTCAAACGCCGCCGCGTCAAAGAGGGCGGAGGCTACGAACCCTTCTGGAAGGTAAAGACCGTCGCCGTCGCACTTGGTCGACAACGACACCGAATTTCGCTGCAAAGATTGCTACGGCGAAGTAAAGCTTCTCGGCCGCAACGGCAAGGAAGGCACCGTCCCTTACGTCGAGCACAAATCTCCAGCCGACTCCGAGTACTGCGCCAACGGCCTCCTCTTCAAGAAGGCCACCGACGGACGCGAACCCAGGCAATCGCAGCGTCCCGTCCAGTAACAACATCTGCACCCTGTTCAGCGCATGACAACGGAAAGTACGATTCAACGCACGACTCAACCGATCATGCAAACGAGGTCCATCATGGCAGTCGAACGCGAAAGATTCTACGAGTGCGAAGTGAAACGCCGCCGCGTCCGCGCAGCCGGCGGTTACGAAGCCGTTCTGGAAGGTAAAGACCGATCGCACGTAGCCCTCGAAGACAACGACACCGAGTTCCGCTGCATGAGCTGCGGCGGCGCAGTAAAGGTCTTCAAACGCCGCTCCGAAGACGGCCCGGCCACGCACATCGAACACAAGCTCAAGACCGACTCCGAGTACTGCTCCGCCGGCATGTATTTTCTCAAGGCCACCGACGGCCGCCTCGCGCGGCTTCCATCCACTCCTGTTCGTTAAGAGGCTCTACCCAACGTGTCTCGCATCCGCTCCGGCCGTCTCGCTCCGATCTGAAACAACTCGCCTCCGATGTCCTCTCGAAGGCCCTGCAAAGCCGGAGCCACCGATGCCGAAGCCGTCGTCTACGAAGGCGACGAGTTCTCTGCGCTCGTACATCTCGGCCAGGTCGAAACCCTGAAGGAATCAGGCTCCCGCGCCATCGGCCTGCGCGTCTTTCTGAACTCCGGAAAGTCGCACCGCACCGCCAGCACCTCCTCCTCCGACTTCTCGCCCGAGGGCATCACCCGCCTCGTCGAAGGCGCCGATCACCCTCGCCAGAATCACCAGCGAAGATCCCTTCGCAGGACTCCCCGAAGCCCACGAGTTCGGCCAGCTCGACGACGATCTCCACCTCTACTTCGACGACGTCAACAAGATGCCTCCCGCCGAGCGCATCGAGATCGCACGCCGCACCGAGGCCGCGGCCTTCGCCTACGACACCCGCATCCAGAACTCCCGCGGCGGCGACTTCGACACCGCAACCTCGCACAAGATCATGATGAACTCGCGCGGCTTCGTCGGCGAATACCGCCGCAGCTACTGCGGCTTCTCCACCTCGCCCATCGCCATCGATGAAAAGGGCGGCATGCAGCGCAACTACTGGTTCTCAAACGCGCGCACCGTCACCAAACTCGAAGACCCCGAAGAGATCGGCCGCACCGCAGCACGCCGCACTCTGGAGCGCCTCGGCGCACGGCAGGTCAAGACCCAGAAAGCCCCCGTCGTCTTCTCATCCGAAATCGCGCAGTCCATCATCGGCAACATCTTCGACGCTGCTAACGGCGACGCCATCTACCGCAACGCCTCCTTCTTCAGCGGCAAGCTCGGCGAACAGGTCGCCGGAGAAAACATCACCGTCATCGACGACGGCACACTCGTCTTTCACGATGAAAACGGGAACGGCATCGGCGGCTTCGGCACCCGCCCCTTCGACGGCGAAGGCCTTCCCACGCGCCGCACCGTTCTCGTCGAACGCGGCATCCTCAAGAACTACGTCCTCAACACCTACACCGCGCGCAAGCTGCACATGAAGTCCACCGGCAACGCCTCGCGCGGCCTCGCCGGAAACCCCGGCATCGGCGCCGGCAACTTCTACCTCGAAGCCGGCACCCTCACTCCCGAGCAGATCATCGCCGACGTCAAGAGCGGCCTCTACGTCACCGAGACCATGGGCCACGGCGTCAACCTCGTCACCGGCGACTACTCCGTCGGAGCCAGCGGCCTGTGGATCGAGAACGGCGAACTCGCCTACCCCGTCGAAGAGATCACCATCGCCGGCAACCTCAAAGACATGTATCGCAACATCGCCGCCATCGGCAACGACCTCGTCTTCCGCGGAGCCAGCGCCTCACCCACCATCCGCATCGAAGGCATGACCATCGCCGGAAGTTAGCACTATCCGAGCGTGGTGGCTGTTGCCGTCTTCCTGAAGGCAGTGAAGGATCCCGACACCTTATATCTGCCTACGCAGCTCGAACCCTTTCAGTCCCTCGTTCCAAAGCAGTTACCGGTTCCTCTCCTCCTTTGAAACGACCTGCAACAACTTGCAACAACCCGACTACAATTCTCCGTGTGACGGCCAGTTTCCATTTCGATCACGTCGTAGACTTCAACCCCGCGCACGCCGACGAGATTCTCCGCGCCATCCCCGCGCAACCCGGAGTCTTCGCCCTCCGCGGCCCACGCTCCGAAGACGCACCCTACCTCACCCAGACCACCGACCTCCGCCGCCGCATGCGACGCCTGCTCGACCCACCGGAGTCCCAATCCAAGCGCCTCAACCTCCGCGAAAAAGTCGCACGCATCGAGTACTGCCTCACCGGTTCAACCTTCGAATCCTCGCTCGTCCTCTACGACGCCACCGCCGCACTCTTCGGCCACACCGAAGCCCGTCGCCGCCTCAAACTCCACACTCCATACTTCCTTCGCATGACCATGGAGAACGCCTTTCCCCGCGTCTACTCCACCAACAAGCTCTCCAAACGCGGCCTCGCAAACATGTACGGCCCCTTCCCCTCGCGCCTCTCCGCCGAGCGTTACTGCGACGCCGTCCTCGACCTCTTCAAACTTCGCCGCTGCTACGAAGACCTCGCACCCTACCCCGAACATCCCGGCTGCATCTACGGCGAGATGGGCAAATGCATCAAGCCCTGCAAACAAGCCTGCACACCCGAGGAGTACGCCGCCGAAGCCGCCGCCGTAAAAAAATTCTTCGACACTCGCGGCGAAAGCATGGTCATCGACATCGGCCTCGCCCGCGAAGAAGCCTCCTCCGGCATGCAGTTCGAAAAAGCCGCCGCGCTCCACGCGCAATGGCAGAAAGTTAAATCCGTCCAGACACTCGTCGACTGGATCGTCCGCCCCGTCACCCGTCTCCGCGCCATCATCGTGCAACAAGCCGCCCCTCACGACGAGCATCCCGACGACGCGTCCCTCTTCCTCCTCGCTGGCGGTTGCATCGTCGGCCCCGAGCGCATGTCCACACTCGGCGTCCGCGCCGTGCGCGAACAAACCAGCGTCGGCAGCTCCCTCTTCGCCCAGCCCCTCATGCTCCAGGCCGTTCCACTCGACGGCGATCCCACCGCAGAGGACCCCACCACCTCTCCCGAAGACCGCGCCGCCCACACCATCAGCGCCCTCGAAAAAAGAATCGGCAAAACCAACGACCTCGCTCTCTTAAGCGACCATCTCTCCCTCCTCCGCCGCTGGTACTACCGTCCCGAAAAACAACGCATCGGCGAAATCTTCTTCGCCAACGAAGACGGCACATGGCCCATCCGCAAAGTTCTTCGCGGCGCCGCCCGTTCCGTCATCGGCGACCCCAAACCCATGGCCGAAACCAACCGCGAAGCCGCCAAGGGAGCGAAGACCCGCATCCTCCACGAAGGCCGTCCCGACGTCGAGCGCACCGTCATCGCCCTTCCCAAAGATCACTAGATCCCGCTCAACTCTGTGCAAACTCTCCATCTGCAAATCTTCACCGCAGCATAGGACAAATCCCCACGTCACTGTAGCCAAACGGTTTAGCCACCTCACAAGAAAACCAGTGAGACCCCCCTCGTTTTAAGCTAGAATTCCGCCCAACCCGGCTCAATATCCTGGCAAGTTTGGATCATCCCCCCGATCCGGCGAACCGAAGGTAAGCGCACATCCCGCAGTGCACGCGTGTTGAGGAGGTTCCCCCATGAAGCACACCCTTGCCAAGCTACTCGTCGTTCTGCCCGTCTCCATCCTGCCGGTTACGCTTGCCGCCAGCGCAGAGCAATTAATCCCAGCCGGTTCGGTCATGCAGTGCATGGTGTCCGACAAAATCTCATCCAAAGTCACCCACGTCGGCGACCCCGTACTCTGCCAGGTCAGCCACGCTGAAGTCCACGGCCGATCCGTATTCCCGTACGGCAGCTACATGATCGGCCACTTCGAAGACTACAAAGACCCCGGCCACTTTGTCGGCAAGGGATGGATGGAACTCAAGTTCGATCGCATCGTCGTCGGCAACGACACCGTCATTCCAGTCTCGACACGTGTTGTCGCAAGCAACGGCAAGAATCCCGTGGATCGTGACGGCAAGATCGTCGGAACCGGCCACGCCACCCGCGACACCATCGAGTGGTTGATCCCCGTCCTTTGGCCGATCGACCTCATCAACCTGCCGCGCCGCGGACCCTATCCGGTGATCAAGCCCGAAACCCTCCTCACCGTAAAAGTTCTCGACGACATCGGCATTCCAACCAAGTCCGAAGTTCAGCACCTGCCCGAGATGATCTCCCGCTTCAACTACGCAGACCCCACACCGACAGTGCAACCCGCACAACAAGAAGCCCCGATCCAACGCCAGTATCCGCCGCAACAAGTGCAGCAGTCCTACGCGCCCCCGCCACAGCAATATGCGCAGCCAGTACAGCAGGCCTACGTGCAACCAAGCCCGTCCGTAGTCGTCGTCCAAGCGCAGGCGCCCGCTCCCACCTACATTCAGCAGCCCGCTCCAGTCGTAGTCAATCGCCCGGTATACGCCTATCCTCCACCGGCGTACTACTACCCGCCACCACCCTACGGCTACTACCGCCCTTACTAAATTAATCAATTCCGCTAATCACGATAAGAAACTCCGGGCCCAATCCCGGAGTTTCTTATTTGCATTTCTTTCCGAACGAAGAGTCGCTCCAGGCCCATCCGCAAAATCCTCCGAGGCCCACCCGGATTCGGAATCAACTCCGCTACGACACTCGAATTCGGCAGATCCTATCTTCCATCCTCGTGCGTTTTGGGAGTCGCCCCGAAACGTATAACCAAACGCGCATTCTGTACCCATTTACGCAGAAGCGCCTTACACAAACCCGAAAGGAGTCACTCACATGTTTGATATGAAGAATCTCACCAAGATGAAGAAGCTCGATGAGAATGCACCTGATGTGATGAAACCCTACTGGGCTTTTAATAAAGAGTTGTTCAAAGCCGGTGCCATCGATGTCCTGAACAAGCAGTTGATAGCGGTAGCGGTCGCCCTGACAACGCAGTGTCCTTACTGCATTGAGATACACATGAGAGAGGCGCGCCGGGCGGGAGCCACGGACGCGTTGCTGACGGAAGCGGCCATGGTCGCAGCAGCAATGCGGGCAAACGCGACGGTCACTCACGCGTCGCACTTGTTCCTGGAGTAACGAGAACAAATTTTCTCTTGAGCAAAGATGTTTGTACCCCATGTCTCACAAACGAGACCTGGGACACTTTCGGTTCGCGCCTGAGCTGGGTTTCTGAGATATGAGCAGCATCGATTCCCCACAGAACACAGGAGGTAGCCATGACCACCAATGAAGTTCGTAGTAACGACGCAGCAAAAAACGTGGGCGTCGCGAAAGTTGACATGAAGATCGAGGTTATCGTGATCCCCGTTTCGGATGTTGATCGTGCGAAGCAGTTTTACGAGAAGCTCGGATGGCGGCTGAACGCCGACCGCTCTCCCAGCGAAGAGTTCCGCCTGGTCCAGTTCACACCGCCGGGCTCCGGGTGCTCGGTCCATTTCGGCAAGGGCCTCACGTCGGCCGCTCCCGGTTCGGCCAAGTCATTCCTGGTCGTTTCCGACATCGTGGCCGCCCGGGTCCAGTTGGTCGCCGCCGGCGTCGAGGTCGGCGAGTTCTTCCACGACGGCCCGGAAGGCCGGGGCAGCGGCCTGCATCCCGAGCGTCTCTCCTACCGCTCGCGCGCCTTATTTATTGATCCCGACGGGAACGGCTGGCAGTTGCAGGAGGTCACGAACCGGCTGCCCGGGCGCGTCGAACCTGGCGCGACTTCCTTCAGCTCCCCAGGGGACATGGCAAACGCGCTTAAGCGTGCAGCCGCCGCTCTCGAAAGGCGCGAGAAACGCATCGGGCAGCGCGACGCGAACTGGGCAGATTGGTGCGCGACCTACGTAGTGGCAGAGCAGTCTGGCCAAGAGCTTCCGCAATGAAGGGTCTGCGCTCAGCTAGTTTTTGCTTCCATCCTCAGGCTTTGCTGGCGCTCGATACCGTCGGCGATAGCTCTCGCAGGCGGCGGCGTCCTTGCATTCGAGCGAGACAAACAGCTCTGACCGCAGCATCCAACCACTCGCAGCTTTGCGCCACATTGCGAGATACGTGCCGCTGAAGAGGACGGGCCCACCGGGAACACCTCCCACCCAGTGGCCGTGTTCCGCAGCCAGCGGAACGGAATGCGAGACCTCGATCAAATCAGGAATGCGTTCAAACCGCACAGAGTGGGGATCTTCAAAGTCCTTCGCAAACGCCGCGACGTACGCTTCGCGGGAGAGCAGCGAGCCATTTCCGGTAACCACCACAAAGTCCTGATCGAGGCTCACAGCAAAACTCTTTGCATCGCCCGCCGCGATCGCGACGTTGGACGCGTGACGCATGCCGCTAATCGAATCCTGATCAGGAGAATTTTGCGCAAGGCTGGACGCCGAGACGATACCGAGAAAGAGCGCTGCCGCCAGAAATTTCATCCCCCGATGTTATATCCAGCTCCGACTCGTTGCGTCTCTGGCACTCCCGAAGGGGACGAGACTCAGTTTCGACAAATCAACGAGGCCGGTTGAGGTGTCAGTACCTACGAAAACCCGACATTGCAGTTAGGCGACCCTAAGCTTCGGGCTCATCCGCAAACACTCTGACGTTCCGTCTCTCGATCAGAGCTTCACGTCCAACTAGATGAGGCTGTTCGTCGAACGCAGCGATTTGAACCCTATAGTACTGAAAGTCCCGGTAGTCGAGTTGAGCCCAATCGAAGAACTCTATGAAGTGCATGTCGACCTTCTCGGCCGATACTCTGTTGACCGGGTCATCCCAGTAACCGGTTCCAATCCCCGGTCGTGGGCATTGAATCAAAATCGGCGTGGTCCCGGCAGCAGGGCTGACGTGGATCGACGGCATCGGCACTCGGAAGATATCGCCTGAAGGAAAGGTAAGGCCTAGCTTGGAGAGGACAATTGAATCGAAGAGGATTCTCGCCATCGACATAAAATCGTCAACATAGTCCCATTCACGTAACTCGGGATCGGGCCAAAATGCAGTGTTCCAAATGGATCGCGCCGATACGCGGTAATGATCAAAGATGGCTGTTACGTCTGTCATGGATGATGAAGTCCTGATTCGTGAGTATAGAGCCCAATGCACTCGAAACCCTCTGGGACGGCCCCACTGATAAACTCGCTCTAGGAGCACCTCACGTGATCGAACTGGCATTCTCCATCCTCGCCTCCGACTTCGCCCATCTCGCCGACGAAGTCGCAGCAGCCGAGCGCGGCGGCGGCACCATCGTCCACGTCGACGTCATGGACGGCCACTTCGTCCCCAACATCACCTTCGGCCCGCCCATGGTTCAGGCCCTCCGCCCCATCACCAAACTCCCCCTCGACTGCCACATGATGGTCGAAAATCCCGACGACTTCATCGCCGACTTCGCCAAAGCCGGCGCCAACATGATGTCCGTCCATCAGGAGGTCTGCCGCCACCTTCACCGCACCCTCCAGCACATCGCCCAGCACGGCATGCAACCCGCCGTCGTCATCAATCCCGCCACACCCGTCGACACCCTCGTCGAAGTCCTTCCCATGGTGCATCATGTCCTCGTCATGAGCGTCAATCCCGGCTTCGGCGGCCAGGCGTTCCTCCCCCTCGCCCTCGACAAAATCGCCCACCTCGCCGAACTCCGCGAAGAGATGGGCCTCAACTTTCGCATCGAGGTCGACGGCGGCGTTGCTCACGATACCGTCGCTCTCGTGGTCGAAGCAGGAGCGGACATGCTCGTCGCCGGATCGGCCATCTTCGCCCCCGGCAAAACCGAGCACAACGCCCGTGAATTTCTCAAGCTGGCAAGGGCTGCCGACCCGGCACAAAACGGTCGGTAAGTTTAGAATAAAGGGAGCCTGAGCGCCCAGGAATGACCTGGCGCGAGGCGATGGGGTCTATAGCGGATGAACAGAAGTTCCTTTTTTCCAACTGTCAGGGCAGGCGCGTTGGCCGGTATCGCCATAGCAGCCTTAGCGATCTCCTCCATGGGCGCCATGGCCCAGGTCACCGGATCCTCTCAGACCACGACCGGCGCAGACGGCAAACCGCAAGAGACCGTCACCCTATCCGACACCGTTAGCAAGAAGGACGATAAGGTCGTTCAGTCGAAAGACACCAAGAAGCGCAACTCCGCAAAGAGAAGAAGATCGAGCCCGTTGATGCCGGCCTTCCCGACAAGGTCCTCTACGACAAGGCTCTCGACTCCACCAAGCGCGGACACTTCGACGTCGCCCGCCTCGACCTCCAGACCCTTCTCAACACCTACCCCGACTCGCAGTACCAGATGAAGGCCAAGCTCGCCATCGCCGACAGCTGGTACAAGGAAGGCGGCACCGCCGCACTCACCCAGGCCGAGCAGGAGTACAAAGACTTCATCACCTTCTTCCCCAACGCACCCGAGGCCGCCGAGGCCCAGATGCGCGTCGGCGACATCTACTTCCGTCAGATGGACAAGCCCGACCGCGACTACGCCAAGGCCGTTCACGCCGAAGAAGAGTATCGCCTCATGCTCCAGCAGTTCCCCGAGTCCACCCTCGTCCCGCAGGCCAAGCAGCGCCTCCGCGAGGTTCAGGAGGTCATGGCCACGCGCGAAGCCGCAGTCGCCGCCTTCTACGCGACTCACAACAACTGGCCCGCCACCATCGCCCGCTATCAGACTGTCGTCGACACCTATCCCCAGTACAGCCACATGGACGATGTGCTCGTCGGACTCGGTGACGCCTATGAGAGCGAAGCGCGCTTCGTTCGCACGCTGAAACTCCCCGAAGCCGGTAAGGCACGCCTCGAAAAGATCTACGACGACCAGGCCATCGCCGCCTACACCAAGGTCGTGCTCGAGCACTCCGCCGCTGCCCACGTAGAAGACGCGCGCGACCGCCTCGACGCGATGAACGTCCCCATTCCCACACCAACGCCCGAACAGATCGCAGCCAGCGTCGCTCTTGAAAACAGCCGCCGCCAGTATCGTCTGCAGGATCGTGCGACCCTCCTGTTCATGCACACTCCCGACGTCGTTCTCACAGCCCGCGACGGCGAGCCCACCCTCAGCGATCCCACCCCGACCCTCGCGCCACAAGTCACCAAGAAGATCATCAACGACTACAACAGCCGCAATGAATCCGAATGCGCCCGCACCATCCACGACGCTGACACCCAACACCGCAGCAGCACCCGCAGCACCCGCAACTGACGCATCCGCCGCTCCCGCACCAGCGGCTGCACCGCCCGCTGCTCCTCTCCAGTTCCAGGAGATCCCCGCCGCAAACGCAGCAGCCATCCCCTCGAGCTTCCACGACCACCGAGACCGTCGCCGCCCCCACCAGCTCCGCCGGCAGCGGCAACAGCATGGGCGTAGAGATTCTCAACCCGGGTTCATCCTCATCAAACGCAGCGCCACCACCCGACCCCAACGGTGGCCTGCATGCCGTCGGACCGCCAAACGCAACGCCATTGCCTGAAGCGGAAAAAGCTGCAACCGCTCCCGCTCAGACCAACGACGTCGCAGGCACTGCGACTCCCGCGGCCCAGGCTGCAAACCCCAATGGCAAGAACGGAAAGCCCGAGTTCGACAAGAGCGACGAGTCCTCCAGCAAGCACAAGAAGAAGAAGGGCCTCGCCAAGCTCAACCCCTTCTAACCTTCAACGAACCACACGAAACAAAAAGGGATGCAGCCACAGGCTGCATCCCTTTTCTCATCGCTCAAAAATCTACCGAAAAGCCGCAAATCTCAGGGCGACTGACTCACCGGCACGCGCCGCCGAATCCGCGGCACAATCAACGCCGACAGCAGAAGCAACACAATCACCCCCAGCAACCCAAAGAACACCGGACTCACCGTGAAGCGGTGTTGTCCTGGCGCCACGCCACTCCCAGTCGAGACATGCGAGAGATGTCCGCCCAGCACATACGCACTCCCGGCCAGCGACTCGTCCGTCTCATAAACCGCATTGCCTCCCAGAACCACCGTGTCCCCGCCCACCCTCGCCTGCGAGTCCACCACTGCATTTCCGCCAATCACCGTCGTGCTGCCCCGCACCTCTCCGGTAACATTCAGCGCTCCCGAAGAGAACAATCACATGCCCCGTCACATCTCCCTCTACCTGTACCGAGCAGAACACGCACACCGCGTTATGCACCTGCTGGCCCGAGGCAATAAAGATGTCCTGCCCAAAATAGCTGCGATTGCCCGGCGTCTGGCCGAGCGCACCACAGCGAGCAGAAACGGCAGAGCAAAGCTCTTGATCGCGCGTGTCCGCAATTTCCCTCCAAACATAAAAACAAATAATCAAGCTCAGATAGAGACAAACAAAATCAGGCCCAAGCAAGAGACTCAACCTGATACGCAGATCTTCCCACGCAGGTTCCATTTACTCATGGGCACGCAAACTCCGCCATCAGCCTCGGAACCTTTACCTCAGAACCTCGTCCATGTGGATATGCTGGAAACTGATACCGATTGCGTTGAACGATATACACAATCAGCCAGATCAAACCGATCAGAATCAACAGCGGCGCAAACGGCAGCAGCAGCCACATCTTGTTCGGAAGCACCATGCTCGAACCATGCACCATCGCTCCCGACGCCAGATTCGCATCCCCCGCCGCCATCGCCAGATCGCCTCCCACCGTCGCTCCCGGCCCCAGGTCCAGGTCCGCCCCCAGCGTCGCCACGTCGCCCGAGATCTTGCGTCCAGCATCGACCTGCACCTTTCCGAACATCACCGCCATGTCCCCTCTCACGTCTCCATGAACGCGGACGGTGCAGAACATACACGCAACGTCCCCCGCCGTCTCCCCTTCCGCAATCGTGATGTCATTGCCAAAACCCGCGCGGTCTTCCATCGACCGGGCAAACGCTGGCACAACACAAGAAAGAAGAAGCCAACGACAACTAGCAATCTACTCATAGAAACCTCGTTGGGCTAGTCGTGCTTGAATCACCTTAACAGTCATCTGACTATTTGTCCACGCTTAAAACCTCGCTAGCCAGTGTACGGTGAAGACGCCTCTGCTGCGAATCATTCCCCCTCCGGTACAGTCCCTAACACGCCCGTCAATGCTACCCTTAAGACCATGAGCCAGGAATCAAACAAGCCACGAACTGCCGAAAGCATACGATCCATCTGTTATTGAAGAGCGCTGGGCCGAGTACTGGGTCAAAGAACATCTATTTGACGTTCCAACCCCCGAAAGTACGCACGACGGAACCACAAAATTCACCATCCTCCTGCCCCCGCCCAACGTCACCGGACGCCTGCACATGGGCCACATGCTCAACCAGGCCGAGATGGATATCCTCTCTCGTTGGCATCGCATGCGCGGCGAAACCGTCCTCTGGCTCCCCGGCACCGACCACGCCGGCATCGCCACTCAGATGATGGTCGAGCGCCAACTCAAAGAGGAAGGCACCTCCCGCCAGCAACTCGGCCGCGAAGCCTTCACCGAGCGCGTCTGGTGTTGGCGCAAGCTCTACGGCGGAGCCATCCTCGACCAGATGAAGCGCCTCGGCGCCTCCGTCGACTGGTCCCGCGAATACTTCACCATGGACGACCGCCTCTCCGTCGCCGTCAAAGAGGCCTTCGTTCGCCTCTACGAGCAAGGCCTCATCTATCGCGGAGCCTACATCGTCAACTGGGACCCCAGCATCCAGACCGCCGTCTCCGATCTCGAAGTCGAACACGAAGAACGCCTCGGCAAGCTCTACCACATTCGCTATCCCCTCGCCGACGGAACCGGCTCCATCGTCGTCGCGACCACTCGTCCCGAGACCATGCTCGGCGATACCGCCATAGCCGTAAACCCCACCGACGAACGCTACACCGCACTCATCGGCAAAAAAGTTCGCGTGCCTCTAACAAGCGTCAACGGCGGCCCCGACCGCGAAGTCCCCATCCTCGCCGACGACTGGGCCAAACCCGAGTTCGGCACCGGAGCCGTCAAAGTCACTCCCGCGCACGACCCCAACGACTTCGCCATCGGCCAGCGCCACAACCTTCCTCAACCCAGCATCCTCGACGCAACCGCGCACGTCACACTCGCCGGCTCGCCCTACGATGGCCTCGACCGCTACGAAGCCCGCGAACGCATCATCGCCGACCTCGAGGCCCAGGGCCTCCTCGTCGCCGTCAAAGACCACACCCTCGCCATCGGCCTCAGCCAGCGCACCGGCGCGGTCATCGAGCCGCGTCTCTCCATGCAGTGGTTCCTCGCCGTCAACAAAACACCCAACACCGGCGGCAACACCATCGCACAAAAAGCCATCGACGCCGCACGCGACGGCCACATCAACTTCACCCCGGAGATGTACAAAAAGATCTACCTCGAGTGGATGACCAACATCTACGACTGGTGCATCTCCCGCCAACTCTGGTGGGGACATCGCATCCCCGCATGGCACTGCAAAGCCTGCAACGCCATCACCGTCTCTCGCGACACACCGACCGCCTGCGAGACCTGCCACTCCACCGACATCACTCAGGAAACCGACGTCCTCGACACCTGGTTCTCCTCCGGCCTCCTTCCGTTCACCACCCTGGGCTGGCCCGCAACTGAGAACGGACAACTGACCCCTGACAACTTACCGCCCGACCTCGCAGCCTTCTACCCCACCACCCTCCTGGTCACCGGCTTCGACATCCTCTTCTTCTGGGTCGCCCGCATGATCATGCTCGGCTGCCACTTCACCCTCGACATCCCCATGCCCGACGGAAGCAAGCGCACACTCGCCGACGCCGTTCCCTTCAAAGAGGTCTACATTCACGGCCTCGTCCGCGACGCCGACCGCCAGAAGATGTCCAAGACCAAGGGCAACGTCATCAACCCCATCGACATCATCGAACGCTTCGGCACCGACGCCGTCCGCTTTACCCTCGCCTCCATGGCCTCACCCGGCACCGACATCGCCTTCAGCGAACACGCACCGAAGGCTACCGCGCCTTCGCCAACAAGATCTGGAACGCCGCCCGCTTCCTCTTCATGAACATCGACCGCGCCGCCGAAGCCGGCATCGTCGTCAACCCTCCTTCCACTAATCCAATCCCTGTCGAACAAAGCCTCACCAGCAAAGTAGCCGAAGCCATCGCATCCTCCACGCCCGAAGGCGAAGCCATGCTCCAGGCAGAAACAAATCCGGGTGCCCCAGGCATCGCGTCTGATGCCTGGGTTGGAGCGGCACAAACTCCCATCGAAACCCGCTGGATCCTGACCCGCCTCTCCGAAACCTCAGCCTCAGTCGCCAACTCCCTCAACGACTATCGCTTCGACGAGGCCGCCAACTCCATCTACCAGTTCTTCTGGGGCGATTTCTGCGACTGGTACCTCGAGCTAGTCAAACTCCGCCTCAACTTCGGTACGCCACCAACCTCAGATCCCGTCATCCTGAGCGGAGGCCCTGAGCGAGCCGCAGGCGAGTCGAACGGGCCGCAGTCGAAGGACCCCGAAGCCGCCAGTCCCATCTCAACCACCAAAGAGCTTTCAGCCGCGGATCGAGAGGCCACCGCTCTCACCCTGAACTCCCTCATCACTGTCTTCGATGCATCCCTGCGCCTCCTCAGCCCCTTCATGCCCTTCATCACCGAAGAGATCTGGCACGCCCTCTACAACGGCGCACCACCCGCCAAATCCATCGCCCTCTCTCGCTACCCGCAACCCATCGACTTCCCCGCCGACCCCATCGCCGAGAGCGCGATGAAGACCATGCAGGAACTCATCATCACCATCCGCGCTCTCCGCAAAGAACTCGGCGTCCCCGAAAAAGAGTCCACCCCCATCCACCTCCACGCCAGCAATCGCGTCAACGCTCTCGCAGACGCCAATCAAGACATGCTCGCCCGCATGGCCCGCGTCGCCTCCGTCGAGCTCGCATCCGAACCACTCTCCGGCTCGAATGCCCGCTCCACCGCCGACTTCGACGTAGCCGTCATCTACGAGCGCCAGATCGACATCCCCGCCGAACGCGAGCGCCTCACCAAAGACCTCGCCAAATACGAGAAAGGCCTCACCGCCGCCGAACGCCAGCTAGGCAACGAAGCCTTCATGGCCAAAGCCCCCGCCCACATCGTCGAAGGCCTGCGCAAACAATCCACCGAAACCCGCATGCTCTACGACAAAACCAAAGCCGCACTCGACGCCCTCGGCGAATCCTAACCCTCGACAGAGTTAGAATTCGCAACGAGGTGCCGCATGACGAGGCGCAAATCCCTCACAAACGCTAAGCCCGCAACTCGCCGCAAACCTCAGCCCGCTCTCATCCCCAAAAAGAGAGCGGTGAAATCCCCCGCTAACCCAGCCGCCGATCGCACCCAACTCCTCGTCGAAATCTTCGCCGTAAACGAGCGCATGAACCAAATCATCCTCGAACACCTAAACCCCGCCGCATGGCGAGCGAAACTCCCCGGCAACCGCGCCCGCACGATCGCCGCCATCGTCGCGCACGTCCACAATGTCCGCCGCAAATGGGTAAGACTCTCCGCCCCGCACATCAAACTTCCCGCTCCGCTCGACCACGCCCGCTGCACCCAAAACCAAGCCCGCGCAGCTCTCTCCCAAAGCGCCGCCCGCTGCTCCGAAATGCTAGCCGATGCCCTCTCCGCACACCAATCCGAACCGCCACAATCCACCCCCTCACGCCAGGTCGAAACCTTCCTCCGCGACGGTTGGGCCCGCCCCTGGCCCGCCGGGCCCGCCATGCTCGCCTACATGATCTCCCACGACGCCCATCATCGCGGCCAGATAGCCATGCTCGCCCACCAACTCGGATTCCCCCTCCCCACCAAGGCCAACGCCGGAATCTGGTCCTGGGAAAAACTATGGAAGGACTGCGGATTCACCCACCCGCGCTAGCAGCACGCATCCCAAAAGAAAGCCCAGCCCCACTCCTCAGAGCCGATACGATTCACCCCCTAAACGAACAGCCGCCACTATTTCCCAGCCCCGCCCCCCGGATGAACTAGAATCGATTGACTCTTCTTCTTCAGTCTCGGAGCACGTCATGAGCCGGGTTCTTATCATCGGAAGTCAGTCCCCGGTCAGCCGCGCCATCGGCGATGCACTCGTTGCCGCCTCCATGCCAGTCGTCTACTGCGCCGGACACGTCGATGGCCTCCGCCGCCTGCGCGCCCAGTCCTTTGGCGTCGTCATCACCAGCGCCTACAACGCCATCGACGAAGGCCTCGCCTTCCTCGAAGAGGTCCGCTCCGATCCGCCCCGGCGTCAAATGCATCGTCCTCGCCCATAAAAGCACCCCCGACGAGGTCATCGCCGCCCTTCGCGCCCGCGTCTTCGCCTTCTTCTCCCCGCCCTTCGACGCCCACCAGATCGCCAGCCTAGCCTCCCGCGCCGCATCCGAGAGCCAGTGGCGAGACGACATCGAGATCATCTCCGCCCGTCCCGGCTGGGTCTCCGTCCGCGTCAACTGCCGCCTCCTCACCGCCGAACGCCTCATGTCCTTCGCCAAAGAGCTCACCACCCACCTCTCCGACGACGCCAAACACGAGGCCATGCAGGCCCTGCGCGAGATCCTCCTCAACGCCATGGAGCACGGAGCCGCCTTCAATCCCGAACAGGTCGTCGAGGTCACCGCCATCCGCACCGCACGCACCATGGTCTTCCGCGTCCGCGACCCCGGAGCCGGCTTCCGCCGCGACGCCATCACCCACGCCGCCTCGCAAGACCCCAACTCCGACCCCACCGCCCACGTCGCCAAACGCAAAGAACTCGGAATACGCCCCGGCGGATACGGTCTCCTCCTCGCCGCCGGCACCGTCGACGAACTCATCTACAACGAGCACGGCAACGAGGTCCTGCTCATCAAGTACCTGAAAGACGAAAACAAGGACGAGAAAAAGGACAAATAGAAAAAGATAAAGAGATAGTGTCCTAAGAGCCTATCGCAACGAGCTACGCAATAAATTGAACCGCTGCGCTGGAGACTAGATACTCGATATGTTTTCTCCATACATGGTCAGGCCAAAGACCAGGTTGCAAACGATCTCCACGTACCTGACGCTACTCCTTCTTGCTGGCGTTTGGCCTCACGTTTGTCGGACTAAGTGTGTATTACCCAAAGGTTTGCCCACCACAACCAAACGCAAAGGAGGGGCGCATCTACCGTACCCGTATTCGCGGCACGGACAAAGTGGTCTACATGACGAAGGGGCAGAAGCACATGATGCTGCTTCCAATAGGCCTGTTCGTAGTCGGAATAATGACCAGTTACGGAATTGCCCCTAAGGAGTAAGACAGCTCGTCCGTCACCGACTAGTCAGCTAAAAATCTCTGCGGAGCCTTCGCTTGCCCAATAATCTAACGGCTTTTCACGAACCAGCTCCTTCGAAGTGGTTCACGGCGATGCCTTCTTACCCTTGGCTCGTCGCAGCAATCGTATGCATCGGCGCCTTCATGGGACAGCTTGACGCCAGCATCGTCCAGCTGACTCTGCCGGTCCTGGAGCAAAATTTTCACGCGACTCTGGCTACAGTCAGCTGGGTCGCCATCGGCTACCTGCTTGCCTACGCGGCTACCTTACCTGTATTCGCACGCTTGTCCGAGATCTTCGATCGAAAATTGCTTTATGTCGCCGGATTCGCCCTCTTCGCCGCCGCGAGCTTCCTTTGCGGTTTAACGACAGACATTCGCATTCTGATCGCTTGCCGTCTTCTACAGGGCATTGGTGGAGGATTGCTCGGAGCGAACAGCATCACAATCCTGACCAAAGCCGTGGGGCCGGACCAACGTGGACGAGCCATGGGATTCTACGCCGCCTCGCAGGCGGTCGGGATTAGCGCCGGACCGGTCCTCGGCGGACTGTTGCTGGGCACCCTCGGCTGGCGATGGGTCTTCTGGGTCTCCGTCCCCTTCGCCCTGGCAGGAGTTGTTCTTGGCTGGTTGGTATTGCCACAAACAGTACAGTCGGCTACGCCGAAACAGTTCGATCGCTGGGGCGCAATGCTCCTAAGTCCCGCATTGGCAGCCTTAGTCATCTCTTTGAGCGAACTTGGAACCTGGAGACCTGAGGCAGTCCTTCTGACGATGTTTGTGACCGTGATCTTGTTACCAGCCTTCATCTGGAGAGAGCGCTTGCGTGAGAGTCCGCTTATCGATCTCCAGCTTTTTCGCGTCGCTCCTTTTCTGGGCGGAGTCATCGGAGTGAGCGCGTCTTACGGGCTCCTCTACGGAATGTTTTTCGTGATGTCATTCGCCTTCGTACGTGCGTTTAATCAGTCGCCGATCTCCGCCGGTCTTCATCTGGCAACGATTCCCATCATGATCGGCATCACGGCGCCAATCGCAGGCAGGTTATATGAAAAATTTGGATCAAGAACATTGACGACGGCTGGCATGACTCTTTCGACCGTAGCGATCGTTCTTGTGGCAGATGGCTTGGATCGAGTGAATCATGATCCTGTCTTGCTTGGAGCGCTCGCGCTCTTCGGTGTGGGGCTCGGAATCTACATCGCGCCAAATAATGCAGCCACAATCGCGGCCGCCCCCGAAGGACGAAATGCTCAGGCGGGAGGATTACTCAATCTCATGAGGGCACTCGGATGCATGGGCGGAATAGTCATAGCGTCATCCGCTCTATCGTGGCGACTGCATGTTGACACCGGATTCGCGAAGAGCACCTTGGACGTCTCAACTTCGGAAATCATGCGTGCCACCCACCAGGCTCTATGGGCTTTATTGTTCTTTTCGATTCTCGCCGGTGGTGCAGCATTGCTGAGAAACAGACCGCCTGCTCACTCCTAGACATTTCAGCCATTACTACTCAGAAGCCTCCCGCGCGGCGGCTTCCAGCGCGGACAGGGCCATCTTGACCATCCCCATCAATTACGAGTTCGCCGGCCCTATAGCCTCGTCTGGTACGGCAACGCCAGCAGCCTCTTCACCAGCGAAGACAGCGTCTGCAGCTTCTCTTCCGCCTCTAGGCCCACCGCCCGCGCTTCTTCCCCGTGATACCCCTGCGCCGCCAGGTACAGGATGTTCGTCAGGCCCTGCAGCGGATTGTTAATCTCGTGCGCCAGATCGTTCGCCATCGCAGCCGCCGCAGCAGCGCTCGCCTGCGCCATCAACTTCTTCCGTTGCGCCTGCTCTCGCACGGCCATCGCGGCAAAATCCGCCAGCACCTTCATCAGGCGACAGTCGTTCGCGTCGAAAGCGTCGGCTGCGGCCATGCGCCATCACGAAGATCGTTCCTCGCGTTCCCTCAATCTCCCACGGCAGCAGAATCCCATCCGTGACAAGGGGAGCCTCAATACCCATCAAATCGAAGAACCGCTGCCCCACCCGAAAGCGTTGCGTCCGGCCGCGATCCAGACAGACCCCGCACGCACTTGGATAGCGCGGCAGGATTGCGTTCATAAACCCGGAGTAATCCCCCGCAGTCGCAACCCAGTGGTAGAACTGATCGTCCGTCCGGCCTTCTCTCTCAACGCTGATACCGGCGCTGTCCGCCCCGCACAGGTCGACCGCGGCATTCACCAGCTCCTGCAAAATCGTCTCGGGAGACTCGACAAAGGCATGCAAAATCCGCTGCATCCCCTCCAGCTGCATGGCAACATCACGCACATGCACCTGCCGCTCCGCAAAGGCCCCGTCGCACTCGACGTCCAGCACTTCCAACCCAGTCTCATCCAGACTCGAACCAGTCACATTCATCGTAAAGTCCCGATACGTCGCACCTCCAGTATCCGCCGTTAAGCCAAGAACTGGTAAATATTCCGCAAAACCCCACAAATTGAGTCGAAACTTCTCACTCGGGCTGATGCGCGGCCCGCCGCAATACGTGATACCCCTGTAACGAATGTCCGATAACCATTCACCCCATCAAATTGTCCGCATCAACGGAACTATCTTCACTTAGCCGGTATTTTTTGCCACATAACTTGCATCAAACTCCCCATGAGCTCATCGTCCCCGCGTATAACTCGATGCGAACTCATGCAGGGTGAGGCACACATCACATTCGATGATGGGTATACCTTTGCCTTTACTGACAGTTTCCTTCACTCATCCCGGCTCAAACACGGCCAGCTTCTATCCGCACAACCCCCAATACCCAGGGATGACCCAGAAACAAAGTAATCGACCCACATCACCACCTGATCGAACTGTAGAATTTGTTACTAACCGCAAGATAAGACTGGCTGATCGATGCAGAAGAAAGTAGTCAAAATTAATCCAGAGCATCGGCAGGCAGTTCTCGAGGAGCGGCGCCGTCTCAAGATGGCCCGCTCCGCTCACGCCTACGTGCGCGGCAACACCCTCCAGTTCTACGAGTGGCTCAACGCCGGCTCCGGCGACAAACTCCCCCAGGGCCCGCCCATCTGGATCTGCGGCGACTGCCACGTCGGCAATCTCGGCCCCGTCGCCAACGCCGACGGCAAAGTCGAAATCGAGATCCGCGACCTCGACCAGACCGTCATCGGCAACCCCGCCCACGACCTCATCCGCCTCGGCCTCTCGCTCGCCACCGCCGCCCGAGGCTCCGATCTTCCCGGCGTCACCACCGCCCTCATGATGGAGCAGATGGTCAACGGCTATCAGGACGCCCTCAAGTCCCGCCGAGCGAAAAAAGCGCCAAAAGACTCGGCAAAGCTTCGCCCCATCGAAACCGTGCTCAAGCAGGCCACAAAGCGCGAGTGGCGCCATCTCGCCCAGGAACGAATCGAAGACGTGAAGCCCAATATCCCATTGGGAGAACGCTTCTGGGCACTCTCCAAAGAAGAGAAGACCGAGATTGAAAAGCTCTTCGACACCGAGCCCGTCCGCAAACTCATCACCTCACTCAAGCATCGCGACGACGATGCGAAGGTCCGCGTCCTCGACGCCGCCTATTGGATGAAGGGCTGCAGCTCTCTCGGCCGCCTGCGCTACGCCGTTCTCCTCGGCGTCGGCCCAAAGAAAGACAAAGAGTTCTGCCTCGTCGACATCAAGGAAGCGGTCCGCGCCGCAGCTCCCGCGGCCCGGCCAACCAAAAACGCCGCCATGCCCAAAGACTTCGCCCAGCGCGTCGTCACCGGCGCCTGCAATCTCTCCCCCTATCTCGGCGAACGCATGCTGGCAGCAAAGCTCCTCAACCGCCCCGTCATCCTGCGAGAGCTGATGCCGCAGGATCTCAAGCTCGAGATCGATCGGCTCACCCGCGAAGAAGCCGTCGCCGCAGCCGGCTTTCTCGCCGGTGTCGTCGGCAAAGCCCACGCCCGCCAGATGGACGCTGCCACCCGAAAGAAATGGATCGCCGAGCTCGACCGAAACCGCTCCAAAAACCTCGACGCCCCCAGCTGGCTGTGGCGCAGCGTCGTCGAGCTCATCGCCAGCCACGAAACCGCCTACCTCGAACACTGCCGCCGCTACGCCACGGCCTGAGCTTGCCCAAGGGGAGGAACCTCTGCATTTTTGCCTTTGTCTTTGCTGTCATCCTGAGCGCAGCGCAGCGGAGTCGAAGGCCCCTGTGTTGCTTTTTGGTCGTCATCCTGACCACGTAGCGGATCGAGGACCCGAAGAATCCCAGTCACACCGTCCGGACCTTCAGCCCAAACATCTTCGATCCAAAAATTTCCACAGAAATATTTTCAAAACGTGGCGTATTTTTCAGCGCCAAAAAACCACCACGCAGCCACCATGTTTCACCACAAAACCACCACACTTTCACCACAAATCACCACGCAAAAACACGCACTTTTCCCGACACCCCCTCCAAAAAACGCCCATAAAACAACAAAAATCGCCCTGCCACCACGCCGGAAAAAAATCTGCAAAGAAACAGGTTTAGGATGACTAAATGGACTGGAAGAGCAAACGGGTAGGCACGATCCTGGAAGCAGCACTGGCCGAAGACAAAGTCGCCAACGACATCACCACCGCTCTCACCATCCCGCCCAACCTCCGCGCCTCCGGAACCATCATCGCCAAGCAGGCCTGCGTCGTCTCCGGCCTCGGCTGTATCCCCGTGTTTCTAGACATCTTCGCCAAGATGTCCCCCACCCCCGTAGGCCGCTTCGAGGTCATCAGCCACCCCGAGATCTTCGATGGCGTTAAGGTCAAAAAAGGCCAGACCCTCGCCGTCATCCGCCACAACGCCGCCGCCCTCCTCTCCTGCGAGCGCGTCATCCTCAACCTCATGCAGCGCATGACCGGCATCGCCACCCTCACCAACGAGTTCGTCAAAGCCGTAAGTGGCACTAAAACAAAGGTCCTAGACACCCGCAAAACCATCCCCGGCCTCCGCGTCCTCGACAAATACGCCGTCTGCTGCGGCGGCGGCGTCAATCATCGCCTCGATCTGCAGGACGGCATCCTCATCAAAAATAACCACATCTCCCTAGGCGGCGGCCTCCCTGCAGTCCTCGAACGCGCCCTAAAAAACCGCAAGACCGTCAATGGATTCAAGTCGAAGTCCGCAGCCAAATCGAACTAGACCAGGCCATCGAAGGCGGCGCCGAATCCATCCTTCTCGACAACATGACCCCCTCCCAGGTCAAAAAAGCAGTCAAACAGATCCGCGCAACACTGCCCAAAGTCCCCATCGAAGCCTCCGGCAACATGAACCTCAAAACCGTGCGCAAGTACGCCCTCGCCGGCGTGGACTTCGTCTCCGTAGGCGCCCTCACGCACTCCGCCGCCGCCGCCGACCTCAGCATGCGCATCACCGCGGACATCTACTGAGGACAGCTTGCTCGATTCCTTCGATTTATCCAGTGTTTCAGCAGCTCTCGCCGGCACCGCATTCGCAAACAAGCTGCAGCACCTCCCTTCCGTAGGTTCAACCAACGCTGCTGGCCTTGGAAGCGGCGCAATCCGGCGCCCCGCACGGCAGCGTCTGGATCGCCGACGAGCAGACCGCCGGCCGAGGACGCAGCGACCACAGCTGGCACTCCCCACCAGGCGACGGACTCTACCTCAGTGTGCTGCTGCGCCCGCAAATGGCTCTGGCGATGCGTTATGGCTCTCCCTCGCCACCGGCCTCGCGGCACAGTCAGCCATCAATGCCGATCACTGGCCTCAAACCCGATATCCGCTGGCCAAACGATCTTCTCATCGGCAACAAAAAGTGCGGCGGCATTCTCGTCGAGACCGCAGCGATCGCCACGCCACTCGCACGCACCAGCCATGCTCCGTTACGCCGTCATCGGCGTCGGCATCAACGTAAACCACCAGAGCTTTCCGCCGGAACTGGAGTCGCTCGCTACATCCTTGCGTCGCGAAAGTGGTAAACATTGGCCCCGCGAACTAGTCCTCACAGAATTCCTCTTAGCGCTCGAGACACAGATCGCACTGCTCGAAGCCGAATTGCGCGGAGCATCCCTCCAGCCAAGCCTCATAGAACGATTCGCGGCATCCTCAACCTGGGTTCGCGGCAAACACGTCAGTGTTGATGAGGCCGGCGGATATACTGGCGTCACCGATGGACTCGATCCGCGCGGCTTCCTGCGTGTCGCTGGTGACGATGGCTGTGACTCCACACCGTACTCTCCGGCGGAGTTCGCGCGGGGTAACCGACACCAGAGAGGCTGCAATGCTACTTGCGATTGATGTAGGCAACACCAACACGGTACTCGGGCTCTACCGGCTCGCAAACGATGCAACCGAACCTGCTACAGGGCCGGAGATGGTAGCCAATTGGCGCATCACTACGCCGTCCTCCGTGCAGACGAGCGACGAATTTGGCGTCCTGCTACGTAATCTCTTTCAGCTGAAGGGACTTGAGATTGGTGTCGTCGATGGGATCGCAATCTCCTCCGTAGTCCCTCCCTTGGACTCAACCCTGCGCCAGGTATGCGAACTCTACTTCAATGTAAAGCCGATGTTCGTCGAACCCGGCATCAAGACCGGTATACCCGTGCTAACCGACAACCCCGCAGAACTCGGTGCCGACCGAATCGTCAACTGCGTCGCAGCTTTCGAGCGTTTCGGAGGCCCATGCATCGTAGTCGATATGGGCACCGCAACCACCTTCGATGCGCTCTCGAAGAAAGGCGAATTTCTCGGCGGCGCTATCGCTCCCGGCCTCGGCATCTCGGCCGACGCTCTCTTCTCGCGAGCCGCTCGGCTCCCTCGCATCAACATCAAGAAACCCGCAAAGGTAATCGGAACCGGAACCGTCGACAACATCCAGATCGGCCTCTACTACGGCTACATCGGCTTAGTCGATGGCATCCTCGAGCGCATGATCGCCGAGACTGGGGCCCGAGACAAAAACCGTAGCCACAGGCGGTCTGGCAAACTCATCGCCGGCGGCTCAAAGCACATCGGCACAGTCGACGAGATGTTGACCCTCACCGGCTTACGCATTATCTACGAGCGCAATCTCGATCGTCACCGTAAGCGCGGAGCCTGATTTAGGCACGTACGACGGCATGGGCTTAAGCTGAAGAAGAGCGCATGCAGAACTACTTCAACTATTTCACCGAGATCGAAGATCGGTTCCAACAACGGCGCGGTTCGCTTCTCATGCTTTCCACTCTCGACTGGGCTCTTATTGAAACCTGGCGCGATGCGGGCGTCCCGCTTGAGGCGGTTCTGCGAGGCATTGACAACGCCTTCGACAAGCATGATGTAAAGGTCCTCCGCTCTCCGGGCAGAACGCGCAAGGTGAACGGCCTCGCATGGTGCGCTCAGAGCGTAATGGAGGCCGTGGAACAGGCGATGGAAGCCTCGATCGGCGCAGGACCAAAAACAGCTGATGCCGTGGAGAGCGGCTTCGAAAACGAACGGGTTGGACAGTTCCTCAAGCAAAACGCCGACATTATCGAGAGGTCAACACTTAACCCTCCAGCAGACGCCGTGGCCATCGAAGTAGCCTCGAGGCTCCGGACCTTGGCATTAGGCCTGCAAGCCGAACCACTGCACTCGCTTGAAGAACTCGACCGAACGCTCAGTGTCCTCGAAGAAAAGATGTTCGCGGCACTCCTGACATCAACAGCTGAAGAAGAACTGGTCGCACTGCGCGAACACGCCACAAGAGAACTCGCGCCGTATCGCGGCAAGATGCAGGCTGTGCAGATCAAACAGGTGCAGCAGCAGTTTCTTCAGAAGAGGCTGCTTGAAGCTCGCAAACTGCCTAGGCTCAGCCTCTTTTACATGAGCCACCGATGAAATTACAAATCGAAAAGATGATTTACGGTGGCTCGGGACTCGCCCATCAGACCGAGGGCGAAGACGCGGGAAGAACTGTGTTTGTGCCATTCACCCTGCCGGAAGAGTGGGTTGAAGCTCGCGTCCTCGAAGAGAAAAATGGCTTCGGAGAAGGTTCGCTCGTTCAGGTCCTGACTACCTCTGAGCATCGTGTAGAGCCAAGGTGCTCACACTTCGGCCACTGCGGTGGATGCAGCTACCAACACGCCGAGTACTCCGAGCAAGTTCACATCAAGACGGCCATTCTGCAAGAGACTCTGGAGCGCGCCGGGCTGAAGGTTCTGCCCGCAATACAGACGCACCTCACCGAGCCATGGGCCTATAGAAATCGAATTCGTCTTCGGGTGGCGGAGTTGGATTCAGACCTCAGGGTTGGCTACAACAAGCGTGGCACCAACGATTTTCTAGCCATCCACGAGTGTCCCGTGTCTGCTCCCCTTCTGTGGCGTGCAGCCGAAGCACTGCTGCAAGTGGCAGCAGCGCCTACAAGCGCAGCTCGCTGGATTCGAAGCGCAGTCGAGGTAGAGTTCTTCACCACTGGTGATGAAAAGAAACTGCAGATGACCATCTTGGTACGGAAAGACCAACCTGGTTTCTCCGCATTTTGCGCTCAGATGCAGAAGCTCGTTCCTGAACTGATTGGTGCGGGCTCCACTCTGACGCCAACTGAGGGATCGAGGCGAGCGCGCAGCCCGCGGGACCTGGAAACTTGGGGTGCCGAGGGACTGATCTATTCCACGTCAGGCGAAGACTATTGGGTCAGCCGTGGCGGATTCTTCCAGATCAACCGCTTCCTCGTCGATGAACTTGTTCGAATCGTGACGAATGCTCGCCAAGGCTCGCTCGCCTGGGACCTATACGCCGGCGTCGGACTGTTCTCGCGCGCCTTATCTCGAGTATTTCAACAAGTAGTCGCAGTCGAAGCGGCAGCAACCGATCTATCCAAGTCATTCAAGGGCGCCGGCAAACGCGCCGTGGAAGCAACGACAGTTGAATTTCTTCGGAGCGCTGTCGTACAGCGAGAACGACCAGAGCTGATCGTCATGGACCCTCCGCGCGCCGGCGTGGGTGCCGAAGTTTGCGCCCTCATTGCGCGACTTTCGACGCCCGAGATCGTTTATGTCTCATGCGATCCGGTCACCTTGGCTCGAGACCTCAAAGACATCGTCAGCGCCGGTTACAACATCGCCGAGTTGCACTTGGTCGACATGTTTCCACAAACGTTTCATCTTGAAACAGTCGTTGTTTTGCGTAAATAATCTTCGTCACATTGTGTTGAAATAGCTGGTAAGTGCGGTCCGCAGGCAGAGCTTTGACGACCGGAAGAACGAACGAGCCGAACCCCGATCTTTGGCCGAAGGCCGTTGCACGCGTCCCCGCGCTAGAGTTTCGGCGCGCTCCAGTGCTCGCTGCGACGTGCTGCTTTGCGGTGGGCGAGGTGATGGCGCGAAACCAGCAGCCGGCAGTCATTCTTCTAATCGCAACCGTGTTTTTATTTCTGCTGACGCTATTCGCTCTGCGACTGTCGCTGCGAACCGCACTCATTCCGCTCGCAGCGGTGTGGATCGCGATCGGCTGTTGGTGTGCCCTGATCCAACCCGCTCCTCCAACCCAACAAGCTCTCGCAAGCTATGCAGACGGCCTCAGCCGTCAGGTCCGTGGTCGCGTCGTACGTGTACGCGAACTGCCTCCTCAACAAAACAACTTTGATCGTGATGAGGAGGCAGGTTGGTGGCCCGAGAAGGAGGCCAACGAGGAGGCAGCGATGACTGACGAGATTTCACTCGATATCCAGGTCGACGCGATCGAAGAGGTAACTTCCGATATCTCGCGAATGATCCCGATGACTGGTGGCGTGCGAATCAATGTGATCGCAGACAAACTGGTCAGCGACGCCTCAATCAAGACCTTTGCAACAGGAAATTTACCCAGCTTTCGATGCGGAGACGTAGTGGAAGCTCCGATGCGAATCAAGCTTCCGGAGCGCTATCGCGATCCCGGCGCTTGGCAGTACGCGGACTATCTCCTCGCTCAGGGGATTGGCGCGCATGCCAGCGTGCGGGCGTCGAAGATCGCTCTACTCACAGGCCCCAGCGTTAGCTTTGCAACCAGCACCAACCGCACCGCGCAGTTGCAGTGCCGCATTTACGCAGCGCAGAGCTGGGCCTCAGGGCGCGTCGCCCGCTTCGTGCATTCAAAGGAAAATCGTGGACTGCCTAAACTCCTGCTACTTACCCCCGACGACGCCGGGATGTTGAACGCGATGCTGTTTGGCGACCGCGCCGGATTAAACAAGGCGCAGCGCGTGGGGTTTGAACGAACAGGATCGTTCCACCTCTTCGTCATCTCGGGCATGCACGTCGCGTTGTTTGCCGGTCTCGTATTCTGGCTCGCACGAAGGTTGAAGCTGCGCGATTGGTTTGCGACCTCCATGACCCTTGCGCTCACTTTCGCATACGCCTTGCTGACCGGCTTCGGCGCACCCGTACAACGCGCGCTATTTATGACGGCGATCTTTCTGCTTGCGCGCCTTCTATACCGGGACCGCAGCGTTCTCAACGCTCTCGGCGCAGCGGCTCTTACGGTTCTTGTATGGTCGCCGGATGCCCTTTTCGAGGCCAGCTTCCAGATGACATTTCTCTCCATCGTTGCGATCGGCGGCATAGCGACTCCCCTGGGAGAACGCAGCTTTCTCCCTTACGCTCGCGCGGCCACTCGTCTCTCGGACAAGTGGGAGGACATGGGGATGCGACCACGAGTAGCGCAGTTTCGCGTCATGTTGCGCCTCTGGAGCGAGACCATCGGATCGATAGCGGGTGGCTGGGTTGGCAGCCTCACTGCCCTTCCGATCCGCTGCAGTCTATGGGTGCTCGAACTCGCTCTGATCGGCGCTGCCGCCGAGATGGTCATGGTTCTTCCCATGGCGATCTACTTCCATCGCGCCACGATGTTCGCCGTCCCCACGAATATGTTGAGCGTGCCGCTCGTAGCTGTGCTCGCACCAGTCGCCATCGTGACATTCTGCGCGTCGCTCATCAGCCCATGGATCGCGCTGCTCCCAGGTGCTGCGACCGCGCTGCTGTTGCACGGAGTCACCGGAATCATCGGCCGCATCAGCGCAATGCACTCCGCAGACCTGCGAGTCCCAGCTCCAGTGTGGTGGATCGCATTCTTAGCGGTCTTCGCCTGGGCCTTCTGCTGCTGGGCAGTGCGGCGATCACGCGGCTGGGCCTGGTCAGTTGTTGTCATCCTGCCGCTGGTCGCCGCTGGTGGTGTTGTGGCCATGAAGCGCCCGTTGTCTCATCGGACAATTTGGAAGTGACAGCAATCGACGTCGGGCAGGGAGATTCGATCTTCATCGTTGGTCCGGATGGATCGACCATGCTGCTCGATGCGGGCGGCCCGGTCGGCGCGAGTCACGGAAGCTGCCGAGGCAACGAGCCACTTCGACGTAGGCGAAGAAGTCGTTTCGCCCTATCTCTGGTCGCGGAGAGTTCGTCGACTCGATGTCCTCGTCCTGAGCCACGCCCACAGCGACCACATGGGCGGGATGCCCGCCGTAATGCGGAACTTCAGACCGCGAGAGCTTTGGGTCAGCGTCGATCCCAACTCCGACGCCTATCGCGCACTGATCGCCGAAGCGAAGGATTACGGAGTCACAGTGCGTCACTTTCACGCGGGCGATCAGCTCACCTGGGGCGGAACACAGGTGACGGTGCTAGCGCCTGAGATCGGTTATACCAACCCTCGCGAGCCCGTAAACAATGACTCGCTCGTGATGCGAATGCAGTATGGCAAGTCTTCCGTGCTTCTTGAGGGCGATGCCGAAGCGCCCAGCGAACGTGAGATGCTGGCGCACGGACAGGGTCGCTTCTGTGACGCTGCTGAAGGTCGGACATCACGGCAGCCGCACCTCGACGACGCAAGCTTTTCTAGATGCCGCTGCTCCAAAAGACGCAGTCGTATCCGTGGGCAAGGGGAATACATTTGGGCACCCCCGATACGAAGTGATCGAGCGGATCGCCGAAGCTCGATCTAAGCTGTATCGAACGGACGAGTTCGGCTTGACCACATTTTTGCTTGGCCGGGACGGCGGAATCCGTGAGAATGTCGAAGCATCAAATCCATAGCGTCGAAATCGGGAGGTCTTCGATGGAGTTGAACGAGACCAAGTGCGAGGCAGTCACGATCAGCGCAGAAGAGCGGGCCGAAGAACAGAAACTGATTCGCCGGCTGCAGATGATGATGAACATGGTGATGCAGGTGATTGCCCAGGAGGGTCATTCACGGTCGATGATGCAGCCCAGATGATCGCAGACAGCAGAAAGGCAGCTCTGGCCATGTTCCCCGGCAAAGAACTTGCCTACGACCTGATCTGGCGTCCACGCTTCCAACGCCTCATGCGCGAACGATTTCGAATCATGTAACTGGCTCGTGTCAGATAACGTCGTCGCCGCTCCTGATACGCTGAGGAAACGATGCAGATACGGCTTGCCACTGAAAAAGATCTTCCAGCCCTTATGGCACTCATGCGGCGGGTGTTCCTGTGATGCGTCGCAGCAGGAAATCTGCAGTGGGACGATAGCTACCCGAACGAGGCCGTATTTCAGCGCGACATCGACCTGGGCCAACTGTGGGTCGCCGAAGTGGACACCACATCGCCGGAGTCGCTGCAGTAACAATGGATCAGGAGCCCGACTACGCCCAGGTGGGTTGGGACATCAACGAGCCTGCCGTTGTGGTCCATCGGCTCGCGGTCGATCCGCATTTCGTGGAGCTCGGAGCGCCAGCGCATTGATGCAAAAAGCGGAAGACATCGCGGTCGAGCGGGGCATCACGGTCCTTCGCGTCGACACCAACACGCAAAACGAGGCGACGCAGCGGCTCTTCCCGAAGCTCGGCTATCTGCTCGCCGGCGAGATCAGCCTGCGAGTTCAGGCCAGGGCTTCGTTTCCTCTGCTATGAAAAGCGATTCGTCTAAGCAGCTAATTCTCCATCTCAACGCGCAAACTGAGACAGGCGATTCCCGAGCTGACCTTTTCACAGGAGTTAGAATTCCCGGGAGCATGTATAGATGAATCATGCGGTTTGAAAAGGAGTAACTGCGATGCGATCAAGTCTTTTCGTTCTGCACGAATGTTGTTGGTGATGATGTTGCTTGTCAGTGACACCCCTCGTCGGACGGGCCCTGGACAACGGTTTGGCGAAGACGCCGCCGATGGGATGGAACAGCTGGAACAAGTTCGCCTGCAAGGGGCTCAACGAGAAGGTCGTTCGCGAGACCGCGGACGCCATGGCCAGCAACGGAATGAAGGACGCCGGCTATCAGTTCGTCATCCTCGACGACTGCTGGCAGACCGGCCGCGACGCAAACGGCAACATCGTCGCCGACGCGGAGCGCTTCCCCTCCGGCATCAAGGCGCTCGCCGACTACATCCACAGCAAAGGCCTGAAGTTCGGCATCTACACCGATGCCGGGACCATGACCTGCGCCAAGCGCCCCGGAAGCATCGGCCACGAATATCAGGACGCGAAGCAATACGCGAACTGGGGCGTCGACTACCTGAAGGAAGACTGGTGCAACACCCTGCCTGGCCAGAACAGCGAGTCCTCCTACACCCTGATGCGCAACGCCCTCGCCGACTCAGGCCGGCCCATCGTCTTCAGCATCTGCGAGTGGGGATCGACCAAGCCCTGGCTCTGGGCCGGACCCGTCGGCAACCTCTGGCGCGCCACCGGCGACATTCAGGATTGCTGGGACTGCAAGAAAGACTGGGGCGGCAACGGCGTAACGCAAATCATCGACCAGATGAATGGCCTCGAAACCTACGCCGGCCCCGGCCACTGGAACGATCCCGACATGCTCGAGGTCGGCAACGGAGGCATGACCAAGGAAGAGTATCGCGCGCACTTCAGCATGTGGGCGATGTTCTCTGCGCCGCTGCTTGCCGGCAACGACATCGCCAACATGTCCGCGGACACAAAAGAGATCCTGCTGAACAAAGAAGTCATCGCAATCGACCAGGATCCGCTCGGCCAGCAGGGACGCAGGGTGAAGAAGACCGGCGACCTCGAGGTCTGGTCGAAGCAGCTGCAGGATGGCGGACGAGCCGTTGTACTGCTCAATCGCGGCCCAGCCGCCGCGAAGATCTCCGTCGCGTGGACCGACATCGGCTATCCCGATGCGGTCTCGGCCAGTCCGGGATCTGTGGACGAAGAAAGAGTCAACTTCAGTAAAGGGCGAATACTCTGCGGAGGTCCCAAGCCATGGCGTCGTCATGGTGCGGGTGAAGCCATAGCCTGAGGTTGTGGCTTCCTATGAAGGAATTTTGGACCTGATATTTAGCCGCAAGACATCCGTCTGGGCAAAAAAGATTGCCGCCTGCTGGTTTGCAAGGCGGCAATCTTTTTCCAGTATCACTAGAGGCTTAGAACTCGATACGTGCCTGAGAGTTGGGCAGCCTTGCGGGTGTAGTTCGCGTTGTTGGTGACGTCTCCGAAGCTCGAGTTGCCGACTGCCGTGCTGGGGACGCCGAAGCAGCGTGTGGTTGGTGAGGTTGTACATCTCGGCCCGGAAATCCAGCTTGGATGATTCGCTGAGGTGCAGCGGGAAGCTGCGAACCAGAGCGAGGTCGAACTGGTAGTTACCAGGACCGTAGAGGTTGTACGGTGCGGTGCGTGCGGCGTTCGGGAAGGTGTAGTCGGAGCGAACGGTGAACCATTCGGGAATGCTGTCGTCGCGGCAAGCTGTGAGGGCGCGATGAATGGGCCGGTTGGTGCAGCCTGTGTGCGCCCGCTGAGCTGCAATGTAGCTGATGGCGCTTGTATTGGCTGCCGTGATGCCCTGTCCCCACTTGCCGTTGACGCGTGCGGGCCGGCGAAGTTTGGATTAGGTCGGCCGCACAGGTGCTGTGAGCAGGATTGGTCTGGCATGACGATCCCGTGATCGCCAGCGGTGAGCCGGAGAAGGCCTGGAAGACCTCAGAGAATTGTAACCCCCGAAGATCGCCCGCTCTACAGCGTTTCCGTTGAGAAAAGACTTGCCGATGGGCAGGTCCCAAACACCGGTGACGACGATGTGCTGCGGTTGGTTGGAGGTAGAGACTGACCGTTCGATGCGTCCTGCTTCCAGGCGCTTCCGCTATTGGAGTACGCCGCTGGAATAGCGTAACCAGTGCGGAAGGTGCCGCCGTCGTCGATCGAACGGGACCAGGTGTAGTTCGCCATAAACGTCAGCCCGTGCGAGGCGCGCATGTTCAATGTGGCCTGCAAGGCGTTGTAGTTCGAGTTGGCTACGTACCCGAAGGAGTCGTTACGCCCTGGAAGGGAAACGGCTTCAGCAAGGTAGCGAGGTTCTGGCCTGTATTGAAGATGTGGAGGGCTGGTGGGCAAACTCCCGAGTTGGCGGCGCAGTATGCCGTAAGTTTCGTTCCGCTGAGAGTCAGATTGGAGTCGAGCGAGAGATACTGCGGGTCGAGTTGGTCGGCCCAGAAACCGCGAGCGTTGGTGCCATCGGCGGGAAGGAAGTGGCCTTGCGAACCGACGTACGTGATGGTAGAGGTGAGAGCGTCGGTCCACTGGTGCTGGAAGCCGAAGGTGTAGTTGATGTATTCGGGAGCGCGGCTGCCGAGATAGGGATCGGCATATCCCATAGAGGAAGGAGAACCAGTGTAACCCGAAGTTGTTGTGTAACCCGTACCGTATGCCGGTCCCGACGCCACTCCTGCGGCAAGAGCATAGGCCGGAATAGCGCCGTTTGTACCGGTGAATGGCGCGGTGCTGAGGAAGGTGCTGGTGCTTGAAGCGAAGCTCGGCGCAGAAGAGAAGCCCAATGTGCCAAGGCTTGTCGCACTTCCACCCACGGCGTTCCCGTGAGTAAACATGATGCCGTAGCTTGCGCGGACGACTGTCTTCGGATCTACCTGGTAGGCGAGGCCGAGGCGCGGTCCAAAATTCTTGAAGTAATTATTGACGGGCGTCGAGCAGTTGCAGGTGCCCGCGCCTGAGCCGGTGAACTGGAGAGCCCCACCAACCCCGGTGACGGGATTTATGAGGGTCGGACTGAAGAAGCTACCTGCGTTGTGTACTTCAGTAACGGTTGGGAAAAAGTCATAACGAAGACCAAGATCGAGCGTCAACTTGGAAGTCACTCTCCAGTTGTCCTGCACATAGGGCGAGATGGGGCGGAAACGAGCGCCGAACTCCTGCTGGAGGTAGTTCGTAAAGCTCAGCTTGTCGGTCTGTCCGATAAGAAAGCTCGCATACGAAAGGCCAGTGTTCGAGACTGTAAGCGCCTTTGCTTATGGCAGCTGTCTCAGCGACCGATTCGGCGAGGGTAATGGGAGTTGATCCGCCCGTTGCGTTAACCACGTTGTAGAGCAGCCACGCAATCTGAGCACCGAAGGTTAATGTGTGATTCCCCTTCACCCATTGCAAGTTGTCGAGCAGGGTGTAGTTTTCTGCAAGCGTAACACTGGGAGTTGTGCCAGCCCAACATGTTGGAGCATCACTTGTCGGAGTTCCGCAGCTGGAACTGAAGTTAACGATCGGAAAGCTCCCCTGCGCTGCGCCAGATGGTAAACCCGTAATTCCCATAGACGTGGCCGAATAGGGCGGCAACTGGTCAGCGTTGAACGTAGGACCGTTGTATCGCGCGTAACCATACTTTAGCTGGTTGACGATGTTCGGAGTGAAGACATGCGTTTCCTCGATGACGCCTACCGCGGTCTTTGGAGCGTAAGTCTGGCCGTAGTTGTACGGAATCGGGCCGACATTGCGGCCGGCAGTGGTTTGACCCACCGGGTTGGAACTCGCCTGGCGACCGATTGCGGCTACCATCGTGAGCGTGTCCTTGCTGGTAACGGCGTAATCGATACGATCCGTTGTGGACCAATTCACGAGCCCTGTATGGTTGGGGGCAACGTAGTTGTTCTGCAACGCGGAGCTAATACCTGTAGTTGGCAGGAAGCTCTGCATCATCTTCGCAACGGAGGAGAACTCACTCGCAGGAATCTTGTTACCTGGATAGGCATAGCGGCAAAGAGATCCAGTCGCCGCCGTGCAAGCTGCCTGCGTGTTTGGATCGTAGATGGTGGGCAGCCCCGGAGCGCTGAAGTCACCCTGCTGCTGCGCCGCCGTGGGGAACGTCATGAGCGTGGGGGTCGCACTGGCATAGCGGAATCCGTTGTAGTTGCCGTAGAAGAAGACCTTCTCTCTCCATTTGCCGATAGGAATGAGTGGACCGCTGAGGTTGATGCCATACTCGTTGCTGTGCTCGACGGGCTTTACCGGAGTGCCGGTAACCGGGTTGGGAACCGATCCAAAGAAGCCCCACGTGTCCAGCGCGGTGTTGCGGAAGAACTCATACACAGATCCGTGATACTTGTTGCCGCCCGCTTTGACGGTGTAGTTCTGAATACCCTGACCTTCATAAATGGCCGAGTAGCCACTGGTCTGCACCTGGAACTGGTCGACGGCGTCGACGGAGATCGCAGTCCACACATAGCGCGGATCGCCGTTACCGCCAGCGCGTACAAACGGAAGACCATCAATGTACACAGCCGAGACCGCGCCACGGCTGCCGGATCCATTGACGATGCCGGTATTGGTCGTGGCGTTGCCGGTGGTGTTATTGCCCTGCACACCGGGCATCAGGAAGGCAAAGTCGGTGGCGCGGCGCTGGTCGGGGTTGCCATAGGCGCCCATTTCGATCGGCAGCGCAGAATACAAGTCATTTTCCATCGTCGCGCCCAGGGTCGCATTGCTAGTCTCAAGCTGGGGCGGCGCAGCGGAAACTTCGACGCTCTGCGTCTCCGAGCCGATCGTCAGCCCGAGTTTGAGATCAGCCACCTCCAGTGCATTGACATGCACGTTCTCCTGAGTCAGCTTTTCAAAACCTTTGGCGGTGACAGATACGGTGTAGATGCCGGCATCCAGTGGCGAAATATCGAAATCGCCGGAGTTCGAAGTCGTACGGCTGATCTTCGTTCCCTGAGTGGTCGATGTTGCGGTGACAACGGCACCCGGAACCACAGCGCCCGAAGAGTCGGTAACCACTCCCTTGATCTCGCCTTTGCCGGCGAGCTGCGCGCTGGCGGACGAGGTCCAAAGCAACGCAATGGCGGTAACAAGTACTAGCAATCCGGAGAACACCCGGACATTCGAAGCTCTACGGCGGAGCGTGGCCTCACTCTGAATCTTTGCGTACGTCATAAACTGTAACCTCACAAATGTTTCGGGGAAAAATGGATGCTCTGTTCTCAATTGGGTGACGCCTTGCCTTATTTGGGGACCTAAGGTCAGACCACCTTCGATGCGCTACACAGCTTCTTCTCTTGGAATAAGAGCTGTCAAGCTTTAAATTGAAGTTTTTTTTCGTGAGAATCACAAATGGCGACATGCCCGAAAGCCAACAAGGGCAGGGTAATCTTGGGTTTTGGCTGATATGAAGGGCAGTTGCGGTGCTAGAGAATCGCCGCCTGGTGTGTGGTTCTACCTCGATAGATGTAGAAACCCATATTGGGCCAGCAGATACCGGGCTGGATCGGGGACGTTGCGACCTCTAGGGCGCCTGCACGGGCCCTAGCTGCGGAGTTTTCACCGGCGTAGCCAACCCGATGATCTCGGTCAGAGTATTCGTATAGAAGTTAGTGACCCACAGGTTGCCGCTCGCATCGATCGCAGCCGCGTAAGCCTCCACCAGACCGGCGTCTCGCGTATATCCTGCGGTCGGAGACAGGATCTGTCCCGGCGAACTCGCAGTTGACCCGGCCAGTTCCGTGATCGATGATCCCAGGTAGTTGGTGATCCACACGTGCCCCGATCCATCGATGGCGATGCCCTGCGGATGCCAGATGCTCGCCTTGTTGTCGCTGTAGCCGCTGGAAATCACCGTGCCGTCGCTACCAAGTTGGCTGATGCTGTCGCCATAGTAGTTCGCAACCCACACGTCGCCGCGTTGATCGATCGCGATGCCCGACGCCCCGTTGCAACATGAGTAGCTGGTGAACTGGCTGCCGTCTGCAGACACCTTGGTGACGGTTACATCTTCCTGATTCGCCAGCCAGGCATTGTGACTCGCATCGAGGGCAATCGCCACCGGAAACACAAGCTTCGGCGACATATACCCATTCGTCCCGGAGAGTGGCTTGCCACTGCTCGAGAGCAGCGTGAGGCTCGAGTTCCCATAGTTAATCACCCACGTCGTCGCGTTAGTATCGACCGCAACAGCAATCGGGTAATAAATCCCCCCGGCGTAGTACCCCGCCGCACCAGAAGTCACCTGTCCCGCCGAACTTAGCGTTGTCACACTTCCCAGGCCGCCGTTAACGCCAGTTCCCGTACTATCCTCATTCGGAACCCAGATGTCGTTTTGTGCATCAACCGCAAGACCGTAGGAATGGAAAAGTCCGCCGGATGTAATGCCGTTCGCGAAGATAGCATTGCCCGTAGGCGAAAACTCGGATACCGCGCTGAAGTAGCTTGCCACCCAGACGTTGCCGGTTGCGTCGACCCCAACGCCGGTAGGCGAATTCATCCCCGCCCCCGTGTAATTGATGAACATGGTCCAGTCCGATGGAGCCTTACTCAGCGCAGGCGCGAAGGCGCTGCTCGCTGTCGACTGCGAGTACAGTGCGGCGACATTCACTCCTGGATTGCGCACAAGATTCAGCGCGGCATCCAGCGTGTTCGTCGGCGCAGACCCGCCTGTGGTGGTCGTTGATGAGAAGAGCTGGCTACAGCCCGACGAAGAAGCTGCCGTCGTACATGTGTTCAGCAGGTTCGCCAGGGAATTGACCTCAGCCGCAGGCGAGTTTCCTCCCTTCGGAAAAGAAGCTCCAGGCGATGTTCCCGTCGCAAGATTGGCTAGATTCCCCACCGTCGCAACAGCGTTCACCAGCCCCTGCGTGTTCGTAGCCGACGCTCCAATGTTCCCTCCACTACCGAGAAACTGCGAGAGTCCCCAGGCAGTGGCAGCCGTCGATACCTCGTTGACGACAAACTGGGAAGCGGACACGACCTGATTGCACGCGCCAACTGGAGTGGTCAGCGTAATGGCCGAGTTATTCGCAGACGCCACCTGGCCGCCGCGCACGACGACGTAAAGTTGGGAAGCGGCCGCAGGACACGGATACCCCGCGGGAACAGTGAACGCGCCGTTTGCGTCCGTAGTCAGCGCAGTCGTCAGCATGGCGGACCCCGCAGACCCATTTCCGGTTGTGCCAGCGGCATAAACCTGAACTGCCGCGCCTACGATCGGGGTCGTCCCGGCCATCGCCTTCCCGCCGAAGGTAACGCCAGGATTGTTCACGGGCGGCGGCGGCGGTGGAGGAACTGTCGTCGAACTTCCAGAGCCGCATCCCACAAGAGACCCGAGAAGACCGACTATTAACACTGAGGCAAATGCTTGGCAGGCGTTGCGAAAAGGTGATCTCACGAGAAACTCAGAATACCAAAGGAAGATGAGACTACTGTTGACGATACGGTTGCGTAAGACCGTCCAGATCGACGAAGGAAAGAAACGACCGAAGCGCGGCGGTCATCTGTTGACGCGCTATCGCCGGCTGCAATGTAGTGTCGATCGTCTCAGCCTTCAACAAAATCGGAATGGGACGCTGCGGGTCCGCCGCGAAGAGCGCGTGAGAGGTCGGCTTACTGTAGACAAATCCGAAGTGAGCACGATCGCTCGCGTACTCACCGCACGATCCGCCATTACAGATCGTAGTCGCCTCCAAATACTGTGTTGCACCATCGTTGAAGAAGGATCCCGAAAAATTGATTACGGCATTATTCGCTGTCGGCAACGACAACTGATCGCGCCAGAGTGGATCCTCCCCCCGCGCCGAATGGCAAACAAGCGTGTCGTGGGACCCCAGAACAGGCGAGATGCCTATGGAAACGTGGGTGCCTCCGTTATCCGGGGCATACTCCGCCCAGCGAAAAAGAATCGGACCGCCAAGAACGTTTTCATTCCAGGTACGGGACAAGGTGTAGCCGCCAATGTGCGCCGGAAACTGCGCGGGCGCACTCTGATCTGCCTTGATCTGCGCTGCGTAGCTGCCTGTGTGCGTACGGACATAGGCACGCGCAACTCCAAAACAGCTGAAGAGCACCAGCGCGAGCATCGCCGCGAATCGAGGATAGAACGATGCACTAGCCGCCGACGCCACGGCTGGAGATCTCATCGCGGGCGGCTTAATCTGGCCCGGAGACTCGCTCAGTCGGCGGACAACGGCGAACAGCAGGAACGTACCCAACAGGAAGAGGCAGGCCCCGATGATGTAATCGCCCATCTCCGCCTTGTCCTGCAACGACGTAAAGTGCAGCGCCACAAGGTAATAGAGCACCAGAATGCAAAGCCGAGCAAAGTTGAAGACATACCCCAGTAGCACAGCCCCGGCAACGACCGCAGCGTGCGCGTACCAGCGGAATCGATAGACATACCCCGCGATCAAGGCGATGAAGCCCATCGTAACCGCGCCGCGAATCCCGTTGCAGCCGGGGGCGATAAACATCCCGAACTCCGGGGTAAACATCAGGCGTAATTGATCCGGACTCAACGGCTGCCCCAGTGCAATGGCAAACGCCCGGGCCACATGCGCGGAGGCGCGCTGCAGTGGCAGATCCACGAATACGTTGAAGACGTGAGGAATCGGGTTGACGAACCAGAGAAGAATCAGGGGAAATAGGGCCGCTCGAAACAACCGCGTTCCGCCGAACAGCAGAACAACTCCCGCACCATAAGCAAACATCACCAGGGAATGTGGCGGAACATACATCGACCACTGCGGCGACAGAACAAACACGAGAATTGTTTGCTCACGTATATGCACTACAAGCGCAGTAACCGCCAGGATGACCAGGCCCCACCAACTCCCGTCCATCTCCCATCCCAATGACCGCCACACCCGCAAGACCAGCACGAAGCTGACCAGCGGTATCAACATTCCGATCGACTTCAGCGCGTCCCCCATCCACATCGCCCATAGGGCATACATGGTGGACCAGATCGTCGAAAGGCCAAGGGCCGCGACCGCAGCCGCCAATCCGACAGTCCGAGGCACGCTGAAATCTGCCGTTCCGGCAGCGCGGAGCGGGCTGATTTCAGCGGCAGCCGGGAAAGTTGACATACATTTTCAATTCAGGCGACACCACAGGAAAAATCGGGTGGCCAGTCTAGGTAAAGCTCTTACTTGGATGAGTTACGGCGAGCCTTAATGCGCGCGCGAGCCGATACGAAAAATGCACCTGCGGAACCTACGACAGCAAGAATAGCTGTTGGATTTTCAGGGGAGTTTACACAACCGCCCTGGGCATAGAGCGGGAGGGCGACGGAAGAGAGGAGGGCGATACCGGCGAGTACTAGACAGGTTTTCTTCATTTGTGTCCTCAATTGGGAAGGTACCGTCACAAAAGTTGAAAGTCAACGCAGAATGACCATGACTACATAACACTTTCTATGTATCAATAATATTTTAAACGCTTACCCAATCGTCTCATTTTTGCTCCATCAGTGTGCTTTCCCCACACTTTGCCCGCAGAAACCGTCTGAATCCAGCACATGCTGCGGGAACCAGACCTGCGCACCCCACCAAACACGAGCTAAGTCACCGCCGGATAAAACTTAGGTCGTATTCGTGTTCGGTCGTCTCTACTTCGGTTGGACTTCCAACCACCGCCGAAAATCAGGTTCCTGCGCAGTCCGAAGCTGAACACAGTCGTTGATGCTGTCAACAGCCTTTGCGAGGGTCCTATCCGACGCCTCAACCCTGTGCGTGGCGAAAAAGTTGATCACCTCATCGCGTTGCTGCACCGAGCAGAACGACCCGGTCGCCCTCACAACTTCCTCGCCCGACGACACGGTTAACTGCGCATGTACCTTATCCCAATTCTGTCGAATGTAGTCCCAGCTCTGGTCGCGGGTTTCACGATCCCGCAACAACGCTGCCAGCACCGCCCAGCTGTCCTGCGTCCGCACCTCACCCGAAACCACGAAGTCCAGCGTGCGTCTCACCAGTGCGGGATCGCGGAACCGCGCCAAGGTCCTCAGCGCATCCGACTTCTCGCCCGGATCACTCGAAGTCTTGCTGATCGCAAGCACCTTGTCATAGAGCGCTGCGTCGCCATTACTCGCGCTTACCAGCACCGCCGCGTCGGCAAGAGTCGCATCCAGCATCTTGTCCTTCCTGTTGTCCACCGCGAGCGACCGCGCCGTCAACTCCCGCGCCTGGGCAAGCACCGCAGGATCCCTTGCCGCACCCAGCATCTCAAATAACGTGCCGCGAAGCTGTTGCCGATCGAATGACTCATCTTTCGCGGGGCTACCCAACGCCGCATACACTGGCCCAAACTGGCGTCGCAGCACTGCAGCAAACAGAGCGCGATCCTGATCGGTAGCAATATCCGAGTCAACCCGCTCGATTTGCTGGTACGCCGTATTCAACCACAGCAGCGTTCGCATCACTCTTTAGCGCCAGAACCAGATCAAGATATCCCCCCACTGACGCCTTCCCCGACCGAACCAGCGCCCAACGATCTCCGAGCAGCCCAATCTTCTCCGACGGTGTCAATCCACTCTCCGCTTTCGCCACAATCGCGATGTACTGCGTCGGCGTATACGCTGTTCGGTAGTATCCCTTCCCACCAGCATTGACATAGATCATCGGGAGGCCAATATCCATCGGCAACGGAATTGCCGAATCCTTCGGCGTCAGCACGCGGCAGATCGTTAGGGCGCTCGTCTTCAGGCACACCGGCACAAACCACTGCTCGTCTTTGCCCGTCGAATCTGCCGCAAACAAAAAGAACCGGCTCTGGGTCGCCGGGATACTGCTTGGCTGCCGCTCCGACAGCGTGAGCAGCGGCACCCCCGGCTGCGTCACAAAGCTCGACATGATCTTGTCCACCGGCAGGTGCGAGTTCGCTGTCTGCGCGTTCCAGAAGTCCTCCGCCGTCGCATTCGCATACAAGCGCGCCTGCAGATAATTATGCACGCCCTGCCGGAAGACCTCCTTGCCGAGATAGTTCTCCACCATCCCGATCACCGCGCCGCCCTTTCCGTACGAGATGCCATCGAACATCTCGTTAATCTCATCTGGCGTACTCGCCGTCGCCCGAATCGTCCGCGTCGTCTTCTGCGCGTCAAGATTCAACGTCTGGTTCAGATCCTCCGCATCATCCTGCGGAAAGTTCCACTCCGGATGCCACTCCGCCACCGGCTTCGTCTCCATCCACGTCGCGAAACCCTCGTTCAGCCAGAGGTTGTCCCACCACTGCATCGTCACCATATCGCCGAACCATTGGTGCGCCATCTCATGCGCCACCACCACCGCCACGCGCTTCTTGGAAGGAATGTCGCCCGTCTTTGAATTCACTAGCAGATCGGTCTCGCGGTACGTGATGCATCCGAAGTTCTCCATCGCTCCCGCTTCAAAGTCCGGCAGCGCAACCATATCAAGCTTCGGCATCGGATATTTGATCCCGAAGTAAGTGTCGTAATAGTGCAGGATGTACTTCGCCGACTCCACCGCAAACCTCGTCAGCTCCACCTTGTCCGGCGTCGAGCACGCTCGTATCGGCACGCCATCCGACTTGCCATCCGTACACTTGAAGTCACCCACCAGAAACGCCACCAGGTACGTCGACATCTTCGGCGTCGTCGCAAACCGCAGCGTATGTTTCCCCGCAACAGGCCCCGGCTTGTCCGAAATCATGTTGCCGTTTGAGATCGCCGTATCGCCCCTATCCACGATCAACGTGATGTCATAGGTCGCCTTCAGCGCAGGTTCATCGAAGCTCGGAAACGCCCTTCGCGCATCGGTCGGCTCAAACTGCGTCACTGCATAATTGCGCGCCTTCGTCTTCGAAAGATAGAACCCGCGCAGCTTGTCGTTCAAAATCCCCGTATACCGGATCGCCAGCGTAACCTTCCCTGCCGGCAACTCGTTCGCAAACGTAAACGTCGCCTGCTCCTTGCTCGCATCAAGCGTCGTCGTTGCAGTCTGCGGATGCCGGTCAGCCTCGATTGCACTCAACGGCCGCGGCTGCGATCCCAGCTTTCCATAGTCGTAACTCGCAACCGGCTGAGAATACGCCTTCACTTCCCCAAATTTGATATCAGCCGCATTCAGCGTGATCGACCTGCTCGTCGCATCGAGTACTACGTCGATCGTCTCCTCGCCAGTGAACGCCGCAGTCATCAGATCGGGGGTCAAAGTCAGGCTGTAGTGTTCAGGATGAACGCCCCCGGGGAGCCGTTGCGCCTGCATTCCAATGGTTAGAGAAAAGGCTAAGGCAGTAAGGGCAAGAACGGTATCGCGAACGGGCATGAACTATCCTCTGGCAAAATCACAATTTACTCGACAAACGAAATGCAGAGGAGTGCTGCAATCCATTCCGTTACTTGATCCGTCCAACGCAAAGTCGCGCCGGGCGGAACTCCTTGATTGAGACTGCGGCTGCAGCAAGCCCGGTATCAGCACACAGCCGCTTCCAATCCTCCACGACAAAGCTGCGCCGAATAGATACGGCCCCATCATTCTTGACGAACGGATGCAGATTCGTAAACCGTGCCATCAGACGAAACAGGTGGTACGGAACCGCCTGTCGATGCAGATCGTTAACGAACCACCCACGTCTCGCCGATCTCTCTGCCCACTTAAGAAACTGCACAATTTGAGGATCGGTCAGATGATGCGTCAACAGCGTGCAAATCACCACATCAATCTCACCCATCGAGCGGTCGCTTAGCAACGCGTCCCCCACGATCCATTCAACGCCGAGTGTCGACGGAGTCGCCTCTCTTGCCGCGCGAATCGCATCCGGATTCAGATCAATTCCGGTCAAGCGCACCGGCACGCCGCGCGTGCGGGCCCATGCATGGACACGACGCAGCGTGTCGCCGCATCCGCAACCTACATCCACCACCCTCATCGGCTTATCCCCCACCGCCCGCGCCGCAACCAGCTCATTCATCCAGGAGATCGTAGGCCGATTGGCAAGCGTAAGCCGGTTAACTCGGGCAATATCATGCAAGCAGCCTCGAAGTTCCTCATAGCTGCAAGGCTGATCCATCATCTCAACCAGCTCCGCACGCCGCGAAAAATCAACCCCCTCAGGCTGCATGAATGCGGTCTGGGAAGGAACCCCGCCGGGACTTTCAGGCGACGGCGTAGAACTCGGGATGGATGTCCGAGACAAAGGGATCAGCGACCAGTATAGGCTGCTGCTTTCAGTTGAAGCTAAGACTGGATCGATGCCGCACGCTCGGAGTGACCGGAGATCTCCGACGCCCTCGCCTCGGCGAAAGCCGCTGCTCCAAGCAACGCGCAGGTTTCGTCCAGAATGACACGGACAGGAATCGACTGTAGCAGAGGCGAAAGACGTCCCTTGTCCAGAAACGCCTGAATAAATGCACCGTTCGTCAACGTCTTCAGAATCTTCGGCGCAATACCACCGCCTAGATAGATGCCGCCAGTCGCCAGCACCTTCAACGCAATGTTTCCAGCCTCGGCCCCGTACGCCGCCGCAAAGGTCTTCATCGTCTCGAAGCAGAGTGAGCTCGAACCGTCTTCGGCACACTCTCCAATCACAGCGTTCGGATCCTCGCCCAGCATACGGTCACGCAGCCATGCAGGCTCGTCGATCTTCTCGACATCGCGAAGAAAAGTATAGATATTCTTGATACCGAGGCCCGAGACCACCCGTTCCCAACTGACACGGCCATTCAATGTGCCGCGCAGATACTGCAGCAGAGCGATCTCACGGTCGTTCCGAGCCGCAAAGTCACCATGGCCACCCTCCGAAGGAATCGGCCGGTGGGTCTTCCCATCCCAGATCAGCAGCGCCTCGCCAAGTCCCGTGCCGGCCGCAATCAACCCCGCATGGCCAATCTCAACCGAATCGCCTCGATGCAAACAATAAATACTCTCTTCGGCAAGCTCGGGGATGCCGTATCCGTTCGCCTCAAGATCGTTGATCAGGGAGATGTGAGGTATCCGAAGCGACTTGACCAGATCCCGCGTATCCAGCGTCCAAGGCAGATTCGTAAGCTTCAACCGCCCATCGCGAACCGGCCCTGGACAACCAAAGCATGCCGCCACGATCTCATCTCTGTTCTCAGTGCCCTCAGTCAAAAACTTGTTAACGACATCGTCCAGGCTTTCAAACTCATGCGCCGGATACTTTTCGTCACGAACTGCCTGCAGGCGGCCGTTAGCAAAGTTGTACAACTCAAGGTGAACCTTTGTTCCACCGACATCACCAGCCAGAATCATCGAAGCTCCAGAGTGCCGGTAGAATCGGAATTCGCCGGTGCTGGCAGATTAGCCGCTGCCGCCGCATCGAGCAAGAGCGTAAGCTGTCCACCGGCCGGTCGGATGATCTGCGACGGATAGGTATCCGGCTGATAGGGGCCAAGAAATACATCGTTCAGTACCTGCGCCTTGCCCGCGCCCTCAATCAGAAATACCACCTCTCTGCCCTGATTGATCACAGGCCAGGTCAGCGTAATGCGCCATGCATCCTTCTGCGGAACGTGGTTGGGAACAACAATATGGCTCATCTCGTGCAAAGCCTCAGTATGCGGAAACAGCGACGCCGTATGGCCATCATCTCCCATGCCAAGCAGAACCAGATCGAAGGTAGGCGTCTGCGCGCCCTCGAGACGGAAGGTATCGCGAATGGTCGACTCATACCGGGCCGCCGCAACCTCAGGGTCCAGCTCGCCCTCCATCCGGTGCACCCGTTCCGGTGCCAGCGGCACCTTCGATAGCAGCGCATCGTTGGTCATGCGATAGTTCGACTCAATGTTGTCCGGCGGCACGCAGCGCTCATCAACCCAATACAGCTCGATCTTGTCCCAAGGCATCTGCTTCAAGAAGGGCTGCGTCGGATCAGCCAATAACTGAAACATCGTCTTCGGCGTCGTTCCACCCGAAATCGCAATCCGGGCAATACCCCGAGCGGTGGCGGCTCTCACCGCCGCATCCAGAAACAGCTGCGCAGCAGCCCTGGCCGTCGCTTCGGGCGTGGGTAGAACACGATACGTAACAGTAACGGCACGAGGCATACGATTCCTATCCGTCCAAGATTAAATCTTTCGGATCAAAGCTTTCGCCACTTGCGTCCCTCAGACTCAAGCAGCGCATCAGCAGCCGAAGGTCCCCATGTCCCGGCAGCGTAATTCGGGAAGTCCTTCACCGGGTCCTTCGCCCAACCCTGCAGGATCGGAGTAATCAGTGCCCAGGTCGCCTCTACACCGTCGCGATGCGCGAACAACGTCGCATCGCCTAGCATCGCATCCAGCAGCAGCCGCTCATATCCGTTAGCTGAGGACTTACCGAACGCCTCAGCATAACTAAAGTCCATATTCACCTTGCTGATCGTCATCGTCGGCCCAGGAACTTTAGCGCCAAACTGCAGCGTGATCCCCTCGTCAGGCTGTATCCGCATCGAAAGCACGTTCGGCCGTATCCCTTCGCCACCCTTGCCGTGAGCGTCCTTGAACAACAACAACGGCGGCAGCTTGAACTGAATACTAATTTCGGTAATGCGCTTCGACAGTCGCTTGCCCGCACGAATGTAAAAAGGCACGCCGGCCCAACGCCAGTTCTCGATCTCCAGCCGCAACGCCGCATACGTCTCCGTCTGCGAACGCGGATGAACCCGATCCTCCTGGCGATATCCAATCACCGGCTTTCCGTCGACAATGCCAGGTCCGTACTGGCCGCGCACGGTATCAGCGGGGTGAATTGGCTGAATCGCCTTCCACACCTTCACCTTCTCGGCGCGCACCGCATCTGCACCAAACGAAACCGGAGGCTCCATCGCCACGAAACTCAGTAGCTCCATCACATGGTTCTGCACCACATCGCGCAAAGCTCCGGCCGTCTCGTAGAACGGTCCGCGGCCTTCAATACCGATGCTCTCCGCAGCGGTAATTTCGACGTGATCAATGTAGTTCCGGTTCCAGACGTTTTCAAAGATGCCGTTGGCGAAGCGGAACACGAGGATGTTCTGCACCGTCTCCTTGCCCAGGTAGTGATCGATTCGAAAGATCTGATCTTCGCCGAACACCTTGTTCACCTCATCGTTCAGCGCTTTGGCCGATTCCAGATTATGACCAAACGGCTTCTCAATGATGACGCGAACCCAGTTCTTGCCGTCGCCGCAGTCTGCCGGTCTGGCCATGCAATGTTCACCAAGGTACTTGATGATGTCCGAGAAGTACTCCGGCGCAGTTGCAAGGTAGAAGAGACGGTTCCCCTTCGTTCCGAACTCCTCGTCAGCCTTGGCAAGCATCTTCTTCAGCGAGTCGTACCCGGCCGCATCATCGAAGTTCATCGCGTGATACTTGATGCGCTTCACAAATGGGTCCAGTTTGGCATCATCGTTCTCAACGCCCCCGCCGCTGAAAATGCCTTCTTTCATATCCTGGGCAAAGCTCTGCTCAAGCGGCCGTCGGGCAACGCCCACAACTGCGAAGTCCTTGGGCAGCAGCCCTGATTGCTCCAAATGATAGAGCGCAGGCAAAAGCTTGCGCTTGGTCAAGTCGCCGGAAGCCCCAAAGATCACGACAATGCACGGATCGGGTGTGCGTTCCAGTTGTGGAGTAGCGACTGGCGCTGCAACTGCTTCAGTAGTAGCTGGCATATCAATTACCTCTCGCGCTTCGTACTGCTTTGACTAATTCCTATTCACTACGACTTCTTCACGTCGTGACCACCGAACGCGCCTCGCATAATCGAAATCATGCGGTCGGTAAAGTTATTCTCCTCGCGAGACCGCAACCGTCGGATCAGCGACTCGGTGATGACTGGTGCGGAGATGTTTAGATCAATAGCCTCCGTCACGGTCCAGCGCCCCTCACCTGAGTCCGGCACAAACGCCTCAAGACCATCCAGCTTCGGATTCTTAGCTAATGCATCGGAAGTCAGATCCAACAGCCATGACCGCACCACCGAGCCTCTCTGCCAGATCTTCGAGATCTGTGGCAGATCAAGGTTCAGCGGAATCTTCGCATGCATAATCGAAAATCCTTCTGCGTAAGCCTGCATCATGCCGTATTCAATTCCGTTGTGCACCATCTTGACGAAGTGCCCGGCGCCCGAAGGGCCTACGCGTCCCCATCCCGCATCCTTGGCCGGCGCCAGCGCCTCAAAGATCGGTCTCAGTCGCTCAATCGGCTCCGTGTTCCCACCGATCATCAGGCTGTATCCCTCTTTCAGTCCCCAAACGCCCCCGGACGTTCCGCAGTCCACATAATGGAAGCCCTTGTTGGTCTGCTCGGCATGGCGGCGCTGCGTGTCCTTGTAGTTGGAGTTGCCTCCATCGATGAAGGTATCGCCCTTCTCCATCAGCGGCTCCAGCCTCGCAATCGTCTGATCAACCGGATCGCCCGACGGAACCATAATCCAGATAGCACGCGGAGCAGAAAGATTCTTCACCAGATCCGCAAGCGAATTCACGCCAAGCGATCCCGTGGCCGTCAGCTTTGCCGTCGCATCTTTGTTGAAGTCAAATCCGACAACCTTGTGCCCCGCCAGACGCAAACGCTCCGACATGTTGAAACCCATCTTGCCAAGTCCAATAATTCCCAATTCCATGAAGTGTTCCCTTTCTTATGCTGCATATCTACCAAGTTGAGCCAGCTCGTCGCTGAACCTTAAAAAACTTGTTTCAAAAATATTCGTCTTGCCATAGCCCTATTTCACCCGCGCTCAATAGATACCCATCGTTATAGGACGCTGCATGATTCGGTTACGATGCAAGTGAGATCGCCTTGTTGAAACGGTCGCCATACAATTTGCCGATTTTGGTAACGCCTTTATTCCCCGCAATCAGCGCAAGCGAAGCCATACCAAGAAATAGCCCATGTTCCACGACGCCAGCGACGCCTCGGATCTCCGCCGCTGTCTTTGCAGGATCAGCAATGGCCCCGCACGCACAGTCCAGGATGTAATTGCCTTCGTCGGTGATGTATTTGGAGCCGTCTGGATGGTGGCGAAGCTTCGGGTTCAGCCCGAGTGCTTCAAACTTTCGAGTGACAATCGGTAGCGCCATCTTGATCACTTCGACAGGCAGCGGAAACCGGCCAAGCTGGCTTACCAGCTTGCTCGAGTCCGCAATCACGATAAATCTCCGCGAAGCGCTCGCGACGATCTTCTCTCGCAACAGCGCGCCTCCCCCTCCTTTGATGAGAGCAAGTCCCGGGCCTACTTCGTCAGCTCCATCGATCGCTAAGTCCAGCACAGGGGACTCATCAAAGGTAGTGATCGGAATGGACAGCGACTCAGCCAGCTGCTGGCTGGCAGTCGAGGTAGCAATACCCCGCACGCGCAACCCCTCCTTGACCCGCTGGCCCAGCTCCTGGATGAAGATCGCCGAGGTGGTACCGCTGCCAAGTCCCAGCAGCATCCCATCCTCGACAAACTCCAGGGCGCGCCGAGCCGCCATCCGCTTTGCTTCGTCTTGAGTCATGTGCTTCCAGTCGCCGTTCGAAAAGCCAATTACTTTTTGACCAGCTTCTTCGCTTGCTCAACAACATTCGCCACGTTGATCCCCAGTTTGTCGAGCGCAATAGCCCCCGGAGCAGAAGCCCCGAAGCGATCCAATCCAATGACTGCACCGTTGTCTCCAACGTACTTGTACCAACCCAATGTCGCACCCGCCTCGACCGCAATCTTCGGCGTGCCCTTTGGAAGCAGGCTGGCTTTGTAGCTGTCCGGCTGCTCCTCATAAATCTTGAAGCTCGGCATCGAAACCACGGTGGCGTTGATACCAGCAGCCTTCAACTCCTCCGCAGCCTTCACAATCACCGAAACCTCAGACCCGGTTGCAATCAGGATGATGTCTTTACCATTGGACGAAAGTTCGTAAGCTCCCTTGCGAGCACCCGCCTGGGCGATCTTCGCGTCGAGCACCGGCAGATCCTGCCGCGAGAGCGCCATAAAGCTTGGGCTCTTCCTCTCCAGCGACAGTTGCCAGCATGCCGCTGTCTCATTCGCATCTGCAGGGCGGAAATCGGTGAAATGCGGAATCATTCGCAGGCTCATCAATTGCTCAATCGGTTGGTGTGTCGGTCCGTCCTCACCCAATCCAACCGAGTCATGCGTGAACACGAACAGCGAATGGACCCCCATCAACGCAGCCAACCGCAGGGCAGGACGGCAATAATCCGAGAAGATAAAGAACGTCGAACCATACGGGATCAACCCGCCATGAGCGGCCATCCCGTTCACCATCGCCATCATGCCAAACTCGCGCACGCCGAAGTAGACGTTACGGCCCTTCGGATCAACATGAAAACTCGGCGAGTCTTTGAAAATTGTCTTCGTCGAAGTGGTCAGGTCCGCCGCACCGCCGAACAGTTCGGGCACGACATTCTCAATAGCCTGCATCACAGCCTGGCCGGCATTTCGAGTCGCCACCGGCTTGTCGGTCGGGAAGGTCGGAATCTTCTTCTCCCACCCATCCGCCAGCTTGGCATTGACGACGCGATCAAACTCCGCCGCGGGCTCGGGATACGCCTTCTTGTACTTCTCAAACTTCGCCGTCCACTCTTCGTGCTCTTTCTTGCCCTTCGGCTTTGCCTTGTCCCAGTTAGCACGCGCCTCGTCGGGCACGTAAAAAGTCTTGTCCTCAGGCCACCCCAGATTCTTCTTCGTCGCCTTAACGGCCTCTGGCCCAAGCGCCTCGCCATGCGCCTTGTTGGTTCCTGCCTTCGGACTGCCATAGCCGATCACGGTCCGCACCCGGATCAGGGTAGGCCGCGTCGTCTCCGCCTTAGCCGCAGCGATCGCCTTCTCGATCGCAACCAGATCGTTGCCGTCCGCGACGTGCAGCACATGCCAGTGATACCCCTCAAACCGCTTCGTCTCATCTTCGGTAAAAGCAAGTTCCGTAGGCCCATCGAGCGAAACTAGGTTGTCGTCATAGAACACAATCAGCTTGCCCAACCCCAGCGTTCCGGCCAGCGAGGCCGTCTCGTGCGAAATGCCTTCCATCAGGTCGCCGTCGCCACATAGGACATACGTGTGATGATCGACAATCTTGAATTCGTCCCGGTTATATATCGATGCCAGATGCTTTTCCGCAGTTGCAATTCCCACTGCCATGCCGAAGCCCTGACCAAGCGGCCCCGTTGTAACCTCGACCCCCGGCGTGTCGCCATACTCGGGATGCCCCGGCGTATGCGAACCGTACTGCCGGAACTGTTCCAGTTGCGACATCGGCAAATCATAGCCAGAGAGATGCAGCGCACCATACAGCAGCGCCGAGGCGTGACCGTTCGACAGGATAAAGCGGTCTCGGTCGATCCACTTCGGGTCCGAAGGATCGTGTTTCATGACCTTGTGATAAAGCAGGTAAGCAATCGGCGAGCAACCAAGTGGAGCGCCGGGATGACCGGACTTGGCTTTTTCGACAGCGTCGACGGCGAGAAAGCGGAGGGCGTTAATGGAAAGTTGATCTAATTCCTGCTGCTTTGAATCCTGCTGGTCGCTCATTCTTTTCCTTTGCTCGGCGAAGAGACCGGCGGCACTGGCGACGCCGAGTCTCGATAATTTGGTCGATCTATGACAGTGTACTAGCCCAGCTAGGCCCCATGCATCTCAGGCGCCGTGCGCTTCGCCGTCTGCGCCGATCGCCCTAACTTATCTGGCAGATTCAGGAGGAGTGATGACAGACACATCAATATTCCTGCCAAGCCAGCGTTCCTGCACGCTTTCCCCCGTCCATGCCAGGGTAAAAGTGATCTTACCCGTCTGGTTTGGAGCGATAGAAATATCCACAAATGATCCCGGATACCCCACAGAACGCGAATCTTTGGAAAGCGTCGTAACCCAGTTGTCAAACGTATAGATTACGCGAAAGTGCTCACGGTCCACGATTCGAAGCGTATGCCCGGAAAAAATCGTGGAAATAGGACGGGTGACCTCGAAGATCTCGATGTGGTTCGTAAAGGTGCGTTTGTCTTTCGCAACGGCGTAACGTGACTCCACAACTGAGATCCGGTCAAACACGCGCCCATCGGCTGCCGATCTTAACAGCTTCAGATACTCCGCATGCGCCCACACCAGCGGCTGCGCCGAACCCGCCGAACGTCCACGATACATGCCTTTGGACGGAATATCGTTGTAATCCCAAACCTGTTCCGGCAGCATGCCCCCCATGGAACTGAACTGCTCAATCGCCTTGATATAAGGGGCATAGTCTTGTCCGGCGCACAGTTCATAGTGCCCCCGCTCGCCCGTCAGGATAGGCCAGGCGCGTCCTTGGCCGGAACCATCGTAATTGTCCCCATTCTTCTTTTGGCCATACCCGTCGTGGTTATAGCGCCGCCAGCAGTCGCCGAACGGCGTCTCGATTTTCAGGACGTGGTCCACCACCTTCAGAGAATCCACAATCAACGGGTCATCTGCCCGCCGAATGCCGTATCGCACCAGCTCCAGAAAGCCGGCATCGATGACCTCACGAGCCTCAAAGTCCGTCTTTTCCCCCGGTTCCCGGTTGTTAATATGGATCCAGTCCGGAGGAAGCGCGCCGTTATAAAACGGTTCACCCTCGGCAGGCGGTCGTATTCGCATGTAGTGATGTTTAATATCCGGGTGCAACACGCCTTCCGTCGTCGTTGTCCACTCATCCAGGTGCGATTCGATCCAATCCGCATAGGACTCCAGATAGCTGCCAAGTTCCGTAGCCTGCCGCGCTCGTGCAACATCCGCAGCACATAACAGCGCCGATATCACCGCAGCCAGCGTCGACGGCGAATATCCCGCGGCCTCCTCCCATCGCTCCTGCTGCGTCACCGGTGCATAACGAACGAGGAACGCCGCGGCGCGTTCGACAAACGGAAAGATATCGAAGTTACCCAGCCCATTCGCCTTCCAGAGCCGCCACGCCAGCATGATGGGAAAGGCTACTTCATCCAGTTGAATACCGGTCCAGTACGGAGTGCCGTCGATCCAGAAATTCTGAGCAAAGCTCCCATCCGTCCGCTGCGTGCAGGCCAAGTACACCAAGGCCCGCATCGCCGTGTCCGTCCTGCCGCACGCCAGCAGTGCCGTCGCAGTCTGCACCATATCTCGAGTCCACACCAGGTGGTAGCCGCCCAGATCGGTGTCCCCCTTCGAAGCACCCCATGGAATCGACGCCGACGCAATGAATGCACCCGAATACGTTTTGTCCTCGTGCGTCAACAGCACGTTATGGCTGATCCGCATCAGCCTGCCGCCGTCCTTCGACGCCGAACCGAGCCGGGGTGGCGAAATCGACCGTCCCCACTGAAGCAGAAACCTCGCTTGGTGCTCCGCGTACGGCGTCGCAAGCGTCTGCATCATCTGCGCAATCGCGGAGTGATGCCCATCTCCAAAAGAGATCGCGATTGTGAACTCCCGGTTCTGAGCAACTTCAATCTCGCCCATCACCGCAATATTGCCGTCCAGAGCCTGACCGAACTGCCAGCTCATCTTCATGTCTGTGCACAAGTCCTGATAGCCGTCGCTGGTACCCACATATCCGCACGATGACCGGCTAAAGCCGCAGTTCGCGCCCATCGCTAGTGACGTCTCGCCCTTCCAGGCCAGCAGACAACGTCGCCCGGCTACATCAATCGATCGCGCCGAGTTCCCCGCCCCGCCGCCGTTGAGATGCGGCGCCAGCAGCGCATAGCACTTCAACCGCGACAGGATGTCCTCGTCGCCAGTGATCTTGACGTTCATCAGCACCACAGGGTGGTGAGGGTCGCTGATGAACTCCTTCGTGACCGTGTACCTCCCCTTCAGATCGCTCGCGACCACTCGCACTGCGGGAGCACCGTTGTCAATGTAGTGAAAGTCATATTTGAGGTCGCGCTTCTCTTCGTGGAAGAACGTCTCGCCATCGCTGAACAACAGTTCCATGTCTCGTGTCTGCGGACGATCGATCGTCGGATAGTAAATCTCGTTCAACGTTCCGTGCGAGACGGTAAACCACACGCGACTGGACGCCGCATACGCAGTCGAGACCGAATCTTTCTCGCTCGAGGTCCAACGTGGATCCACACCGGGAGCCCCAAATGCGGGACCCTCATCATCTAACCAGCGGTACGCAGCGCTCAAATCGTTCATGGCAACTATTAGAGCGCAATTCTTGGCGAATGGCTTCAACTGCACCTTCAAAGAAACGAGGAATTCACGATTGCGCTATGATTTTGCTGATCGCGTTGTCGGCAAAGGTGCATCGCGGAGACACGCCATCGCATCGAACCCAAGACACCGACTGGCGGCCAGGATGCCCTTGGCTGACACAAACCAACGACGACAGGAGAACCACCGTGGCCTACGAACTACCCCCTCTGCCCTACGACTACGCGGCACTTGAGCCTCACATCGATGAAGCGACGATGAAGCTCCACCACGACAAACACCACCAGACTTACGTCACCAATCTCAACGGAGCCGTCGAAAAGCACCCCGACCTCGGCAAAAAATCCCCTGAGGAACTCATCAAGGACCTGGCCTCGATCCCCGAAGACGTCCGCAAGGTTGTTCAGAATAACGGCGGCGGGCACGTCAACCACACCATGTTCTGGCAAATCATGAAGCCCAAGGGCGGCGGCGAGCCCAGCGGCGACATCGCAACTCAAATCAAAGCCGACTTCGGCGACTTCGAATCGTTCAAAAAGCTGTTCAACGAAACCACCGCCAAACAGTTTGGCTCCGGCTGGGGCTGGCTGATCTTCGAGGGCGGCAAGCTGAAGATTGTTACGACCGCGAATCAGGACAACCCCCTCTCACAAGGGCATTACCCAATCCTCGGCAACGATGTCTGGGAGCACGCCTACTACCTGAAATATCAGAACAAGCGCCCGGATTACCTCGCCGCCTGGTGGAACACAGTCAACTGGGACGAGATCAATAAACGCTTCGCGACCGCCAAGCAGAAGTAATCCCAAAACCAAGGAACACCAGCGAAAGAGTCTGCGAACTGGCAGGCTCTTTCGCCGTTGTGCGCCCAGCACAACCGGAAACCAGATTCGCAATGATTTCGCCCAGGAACTCTTTTACTGGCGATGCATGGAGACTTACTGCGAGAAGCTGTGCCTTAGCAGGCTATCTTTCTGTCTACTCTCACTTGCAATGCGCCAGCGGATGACTGACCATTCTCATGTTGTCCAAAACACCCACGGAGCGAGTTGTGAACCGGATCAGGCCCGAGATCTCCCGCCGCAAGCTTCTGCAAAGGTCTGCTCTCATCACCGCAGGAGCCATCGCAACTCGGCGCAGCCTCTGGGCTCGAACCCGCGACTCCTATCGCAACGACCACCTCAGGCAAGGTACGTGGATTCGTCGACGGGGGCGTCAACGTCTTCAAAGGCATCCCATACGGCGACGACACCTCGAAGCGTCGTTTCCAGCCGCCATCGAAGCCCGTCCCATGGACCGGAGTCCACGATGCACTCTCCTTTGGTCCGCAGGCTCCGCAGCCGATTCACGCGCGCGACGGCCGCTCGTCATTCTCTCCCGCTCGATGAGGCAAACCCAGTCAACAGCGAGGACTGTCTTCATCTCAATGTCTGGACTGCAGGCCTGCGCGACGCCAGGAAGCGCCCCGTCATGGTCTACATCCACGGCGGAGCCTACTCGTCGAGCAGCAGCAACGGCCGGTCTACGACGGCGCCAACCTCGTCCGACGCGGCGACGTCGTTGTCGTCACACTGAACCACCGGCTCAATCTCTTCGGTTACCTCTACCTCGCAAAGTCGGCCGTCCGCGCTGGCAGACGTCTTCGCCGACAGCGGCAACGTCGGCCAGCTCGACCTCGTCCTCGCGCTCCAATGGGTCCGGGACAACATCGCCGAGTTCGGCGGCGACCCACTCGCGTGGCTCATCTTCGGCCAGTCCGGCGGCGGAGCCAAGTGCGCCACCCTCATGGCAATGCCCGCCGCAAAAGGTCTGTTTCACCGCGTCATCACCATGAGCGGCCAGCAGATAACCGCCACCGTCCCAGAACACGCCACCGCGACCACCGAAGCCGTGCTCGCCTCGCTCGGCCTGACGCGCGAAAATCGACGATATCCGCGACCCCCAAAAAGTCCCCATGGACAAGCTCGTCGCGGCGATTCGCGCGGGCAAGTACTTCGGCCCGGTGCACGATGGCCGAACCCTGCCCAACGATCCCTTCTCGCCCGACGCTCCCGCGATCTCCGCCAACATCCCGATGATCCTCGGCAACTCGCACGATGAGACGCGCCTGCTCATCGGCGCTTCATCCGGCAAGCTCTTCGCGCTCACCTGGGAGGAGCTTCCGGAAAATCTTGAACACTATCGCCAGTTTCTCGGCACGCTGAAGACCGAAGACATCATCGCAGACTATCGCAAGTGGTACCCCGCGTACACTCCGAGTGACGTCTTCTTCGCCGTAACCACGGCCTTTCGCAGCTGGCACGGCATGGTCATCGAGAGCGAATGCCGCGCCCAGCAACATGGGCCAACCTGGGCCTACAACTTCGCGTGGAAGTCGCCCGTCGAGGGCGGCAAGTGGGGCGCCCCGCACACCATGGACATTCCCTTCGCCTTCGACAACACGCATATCGCCGCGCCGATGACCGGCGGGGGCGCCGAGGCCCAGAAGCTCGGCGATCAGATCAGCGACACGTTCATCGCCTTCGCGCGCACGGGCGACCCGAATAACAAATCCATTCCGCAATGGCCGCGTTTCGACCTGCAACACCGCGCCACCATGGTCTGGGACCTGCCCTCACGTGTCGAGAACGATCCGCGTGGCGAGGAGCGCAAGCTGATGGAACAAGCTCCCTACCTGCAGCCGGGAACGTAATTCCAACCGCCACAAAAGGGAAAGGCTGGACGCTCTCGAGAGATCGTCCAGCCTTTGCCGTGAAGAGTTGAGTGCGAGCTATTCGCTCGGCCCCTTGCGTGGCCGGCGATTTGCCTGAAGAACCTTCTTCCGCAAGCGAAGCGACTTCGGAGTCACCTCGACGAGTTCGTCGTCGGCGATGAACTCGATGCACTGCTCGAGCGTGAGCTGCTTGTAGGGTACAAGCCGAACAGCATCGTCAGAACCGGAGGCACGCATATTCGACAGCTTCTTCTCACGCACTGCGTTGACGTCGAGGTCGTTGTCGCGGCTGTGTTCGCCGACGATCATGCCCTCGTAGAGTTCCACGCCATCGGTGACGAATAGAACGCCGCGATCCTGCAGGCCTTCCAGCGCGTAGGCGGTGGTAGTGCCCTGCCGATCGGAGATCAGTGCTCCCGACTGGCGCTGGGGAATCTCGCCCTGGTAGGCGATGTAGCCATCGAGGATCGAGTTCATGATGATGGTGCCGCGCGTCTCGGTGAGCATCTCTGAACGCAGGCCGATAAGCCCGCGGCTGGGAATGCGGAACTCCATCCGCACACGTCCCGACCCGTGGTTAACCATCTTCGTCATCTCACCCTTTCTGGGTCCGAGGCGCTCGATGACAGTGCCGACGAAGTTCTCCGGCACGTCGATCGAAAGATGTTCAACCGGCTCCATCACCTGATCGTCGATCTTCTTGGTGACGATCTCAGGACGGCTGACCATCATCTCGAAGCCCTCGCGACGCATCATCTCGATGAGAATGCCAAGCTGCAACTCGCCGCGCCCGAGAACCTTGAAGGAATCAGGCGAGCCCGTCTCCTGCATCTTGAGCGAGACGTTGGTGAGCAGTTCCTTGTCGAGACGATCGCGCAGATTGCGCGAGGTGACGTACTTGCCTTCGCGTCCTGCGAAGGGGCCATTGTTGACATTGAACTGGATCGCAATCGTCGGCTCATCGATCGTGATGGGGGGAAGCGGCTGCGGATTTTCGATGTCGCAGAAGCTCTCGCCGATAGTGATACCCGGGAATCCCCGCTATGGCGACGATGTCACCGACCTGCGTTTCCTCAATGTCGGTGCGCTTGAGACCGGAGAAGCTGAAGAGCTTGGTGATCTTGTGCTTGGTGAACGTACCGTCGAGCTTGGCGACCGAATACTCCTGCCCGGTGCGCATGGTGCCGTTGAAGACGCGGCCGATGGCAAGCCGACCGAGATAGTCGGAGTAGTCAAGATTCGTGACGAGGATCTGTACAGCGCCCTCAGGCTCGCCCTTGGCAACGGGGATGGTGGTGATGATCTGTTCGAAGAGCGGCTGGAGATCAGTGCCAGGAATCGCCGGATCAGTAGTCGCGGTGCCGAGCTTGCCGTTCGTGTAGAGAACCGGGAAGTCCAGCACGGACTCGTCCGCGTCCAAATCGATGAAGAGGTCGTAGACCTCATTCAAAACTTCCTGCGGACGCGCGTCGGGGCGATCGATCTTGTTGATCACAACCATGGGCGTCAACCCCGCCTCAAGAGCCTTCGAGAGAACGTAGCGCGTCTGAGGCAGCGGGCCTTCGGAGGCGTCAACCAAAAGCACGACACCGTCGACCATCTTCAAAGCGCGCTCCACTTCGCCGCCAAAGTCAGCGTGGCCCGGCGTATCGACAATGTTGATCTTGTTGTCGTGATAGTAGAGTGCCGTATTCTTGGCAAGAATCGTAATTCCGCGCTCTTTTTCGAGGTCGTTGGAGTCCATGACTCGTTCGGTAAGGGCCTCATTGGAGCGGAAGGTGCCGCTCTGGCGCAACATGGCGTCGACCAGAGTGGTCTTGCCATGATCAACGTGGGCGATGATGGCGATGTTGAAGATGGGCTTAACGGCGATTGCGGTTGAGTTGCTCACTGCTTTGGATGTCCTGTCTGTGCGCTTAGAGATGCTATTTTTGGGAAAGTGCGCGTCTGTCCTAGTTTATCCTAGATAGCTTCGTGTTGGCCGAAGAAGTGGGCGGGAATAGAAGAAGATACGGTAAATCGCACCGTAAAGCATTGAAAAGGTGGCAGACCTGAGCCAGCCACCGCTCATGGGCGGCCCAGAAGAACCGGTGGCAGATAAGGCCAGTTGCAGAATGCGTTTGGTTGCTCTTCTCTCTACCGCTATACTCAAGGCTCCCAATGCTGCCAACCCAGTCTCCCCAGTTCGAGCACGCGGCACTGAAAAACTATTTGCTGGACCATGCCTACGATGAGATGTTTCTTGGTTCGGGCGAACTGCATCGCCACTGCGAGCCCCTCCTCGAACACTTCATTTCCCTGCCGATCGAAGAGCTGCAACGGCGGAAACAGGCAGCCGATCTCAGCTTCCTCAACCAAGGCATTACCTTCACCGTATATGGGCGCGAAGAGGGTACAGAGAAGATCTTTCCGTATGATCTCGTGCCGCGCATCATCACTGCCGCGGAGTGGGCAACAGTCGAGCTTGGACTCACCCAACGAATCACCGCGCTCAACCTCTTCCTCAAGGACATCTACAACGAGGGCCGGATTCTCGAGGATGGAATCGTTCCGCGCGAGATGGTCTACAGCTGCAAGCACTACCGCAGACAGATGGCCGGGCTGCAAGTACCGCGCAACGTCTACATCGCCGTGTGCGGCACCGACCTGATTCGACTCGAGAATGGCGAGTTCGTTGTGCTCGAAGACAATCTCCGCGTGCCTAGCGGCGTCAGTTACATGCTGACCAACCGCAGGGTGATGAAGCGAATCTTTCCCGAGCTTTTTCGCGGCTATAATGTGCGTCCCATCGAGCAATACACGCAACTGCTGCTGGGCACCTTACGTTCGCTCGCACCCGAGGGACGGCCGGAGCCGAACATCGTGCTGCTCTCGCCAGGCGTATTCAACTCGGCTTACTTTGAGCACGCGTATCTCGCGCGCCAGATGGGCATCGAGCTCGTGGAAGGCCGCGATCTCGTCACGCACGACAACGTCGTCTATATGCGAACAACCAATGGCCTCCGACGCGTCGACGTGATCTACCGGCGCGTGGACGACGACTTCATCGATCCGCTGGCATTTCGTGGAGACTCAATCCTCGGCGTGGCCGGGCTATTCAACGCGTATCGCGCAGGAAACGTCACGCTGGCAAATGCATTTGGTACCGGAGTCGCCGATGACAAAGCCCTCTATGCGTACGTTCCCGATATCATCAAGTACTACCTGAGCGAAGATCCAGTGCTGAAGAATGTGGAAACCTATCTGCCGACGCGACCAAAAGAGCGACAGCACATTCTCGAAAATCTCGACAAGCTGGTTGTGAAGGCTGTTGGAGAGAGTGGCGGCTACGGAATGTTGATCGGCCCCCAGTCGACCAAAGCGCAGCGTGACGAGTTTGCACGGAAGATAGAGGCCGATCCGCGAAACTACATCGCGCAACCGACAATCTCTTTTTCGCGTGCCCCGTGCTTGATTGGCGACGAGTTGGAGTCACGACATGTTGATCTACGGCCCTATGTTCTCTTTGGCGATAAGGTGACGATCGTACCGGGCGGTCTGACTCGTGTGGCCTTAACCCGTGGGTCGCTGGTAGTGAACTCATCGCAGGGCGGCGGCAGCAAAGATACCTGGGTGCTAAGCCAGTAAAGGAGATGCCGATGCTTTCTCGCGTTGCCGATAGTTTGTACTGGATGAGCCGGTATCTCGAGCGCGCCGAGCATACGACACGCCTGCTCGATGTGAATCTCAACCTGATGCTGGATGAGACTGCAGAGAGCGCCGAAAGACGTTGGCAACGGGTGTTGCAGGCGCTCGGCAAGCCGAAGGACATCAAATGGACAGGAGAGCCATATGCGTTGACACAAGCCTTAACCTTCGACACCGGAAATAAAGCTTCGATCGTTTCCTGCATCATCGCTGCACGCGAAAACTCGCGACACGTAAGAGAACAGATCTCAACCGAACAGTGGCACCGCCTGAACAGCCTGTATCTTCAGGTGACAGGCGCCAACATGCAGATCGCACGACAGGCCGAGGCGATGGCGGCGGGAATTACACAGCCCAGCGAGTTTCTGCAGTCCGTCCTGGAGGCTGTGCATCAGTTCCAGGGAGTCACCGACTCGACGATGAATCACGGCGAGGGCTGGCAATTCATCCAGGTGGGGCGGTATCTCGAACGCGCATCGGCGACGGCGTTGCTGCTGGAGGCTTATCACATCGACCTCTGGGAACATCCCGAGCGCGTTGGCGAGGGCAATGAGTATCTGGACTGGATGGGCCTCCTGCGCTCCGCGACTGCCTTCGAGGCGTACTGCAAGGTCTATACCGCAGACCTGACACCGGACCAGATATTCGAGTTCCTTCTCCTCGATGAAGAGTTTCCGCATTCGGTTCGATTTTCGATCGACAGTGTGCAGTGTGCGCTCGAGAAGATTCAGGGAGACAGCGGAAGAAGCCGCGCGGAAGCCCTGCAGCGACTGAGCGGAAAGTTGAAAGCGTCCCTAAGCTATAGCAGCGTCGAGGAGATTCTCAGTCAGGATGTGGTTGCCTATCTGCGTGGTATTCAGGCCCAGTGCCGCGCCATTCACGAGACCATCTACGAGCTGTACGTTGACTACTCCATTCAGGCTGCGCTCGCAGGATAACTTCCAGAAGGGACGGACCTATGTATTATTCGATTCGCCATCTGACGAAGTTTCTCTACAGCAACCAGGTCAGCGAAAGCATGATGGAGACGCGGATGCATCCGCGGAGCGACCAGAACCAGCGCTGCCTCACCTTCCATCTATCGGTGAGCCCGCGCTGCAGGGTCTTCAGTTATCGCGATCATCTCGCCAACAACGTGCATCACTTCGACATTCCGGGAATGCACGGACAGTTGGTGATCGTCGCCGAATCGCTAGTCGAGGTCCAGCCCGCGCCCCAGGTTCCCGCATTTCTCGCGCCCGACGCATGGAGAGATCTCGATGCGATGGTAGAGCGGGGCGACTATTGGGAGATGCTTCTTCCGAGCGAGTTCGCCGAGCCGACACCGGCGCTCGATGAACTCGCCGCAAAGTTCGAGGTTCGCCGCAGAGACGACCCCTTGATGGTTTTGCATCATCTGAATCAGCAGATGTACGAGTACTTCGATTACAAGCCCAAATCGACAAAGGTAGATTCCCCTATCGATCTGGCGCTCGGTAACAAGGCAGGAGTCTGCCAGGACTTCGCGCATATCATGATTGCGCTCATACGGTCGAAGCTGAAGATTCCCTGCCGCTACGTCAGCGGTTATCTGTTCCATGGCGAGAGCGATATGGATCGCTCGATTAGTTCGGCGACGCACGCGTGGATCGAAGTGTTGATTCCTCCGCTCGGGTGGGTAGGATTCGATCCGACGAACTGGCTCGTGGCGGGCGACCGGCATATCCGCACCGCGATCGGCCGCGACTACGCCGACGTCCCACCAACCCACGGCATCTTTCGCGGCCGCGCAAATAGTGAGTTGACCGTGGCCGTGCGCGTGACGCCGAGCCTTGGCACTCCGGCGTTTGACCAGGAACTGCCCGTGCCGGAAGACTGGTCCACGCTGGTCGAGAAGGCAACGCGTTTACCCGAGCAGCCTCCGCCACCAACCCGGCAGCAGCAGATGGCACAGCAACAGCAGGACACCGACGGCGGCAGCTCTGCGGTTTAGGTCTTCTACAAAAACTACGAATTGTTAGAGATTCAGCTTCTTGAAAATCCGTTCCGGAATGTTGCGGATCACAAACATGATCGGTTGCCACTGGAACGGGACATAGAGGTTGTCTTTCCCCTTGTCAATGGCGCGCACGATAGACTCTGCGACGGAATCGACATCGGCAAACTTCTCACTCTTCGGCATTGCAGCGGTCATGGCCGTTCGCGTGGGTCCGGGCTTTATTGTCAGAACAGTGACACCCTCGCGGTCAACACGGTTGCGAAGGCCGCCAAGAAAAGCCGACAGTCCCGCCTTCGACGCTCCATATAAATAGTTCGACTTGCGACCGCGGTCTCCAGCCACCGACGAGATCACGGCGAGCGTGCCGGCATGACGCTGCACGCAGAAGTTGGCTAGCCAGGTCAAAAGCGAAACCGGCGCCATCAGATTCGTGTAGAGAATCTGTGCCGCAGCGTTGAAGTCCTGCTCAGCCTCTTCCTGGTCGCCAAGCACCCCGTGCGCGAGATAAGCGATATCCATTCCGGTCAGCGAGTTCACCGCGTGCGCAAGCAGCGCGGGATGCTTGTCCGTGTCGTCGAGGTCTGCGACCGCCGTGTCGACATAGCTGGCGCCGCGAATCTTGAGATCCTGCGCGACGGCAGCAAGTTTTTCGGCGTTGCGCGCCACCAGGAAGATGCTCGCACCCTGCGAAGCCCAGATGCGGCAGGTAGCTTCGGCAATGCCGGACGTAGCGCCGAGAACGAGAATCTTTCGCGGCGTCTGGCTCAAAGAATCGATGGATCGTGTCGTCGAACTCATAGTCTTGGTCATTCCAGTGTCACAAATTTGGTGTAACGCGCTCCCAGAAACTGGAGGTAAACATGGGATCGCGGTAGCGGGCGAACTGCTCCCACTGCGGGTAGAAGCACTGGAACTGTTGCGCCGTCATCGCTGCATCCTTCGCGGGATAAAGGCGGCCGCCGAACTCGAGCGTCATGTCCGCAAGGTGAGCGAAGAGCGGAAAACTCCTGTCCGGCTTTATTGGAAAGTCCAGTGCCAGAGTGATTCCCGGCTTCGGAAAACTCAGCATGCCGGGAGAGGGTACCTCGCCAAACGCTTTGAGCACAGCGAGAAAGCTTGCCAGGCCTGACTTCGCAACCTCGCGCAGAATAGCGATCGTACCTTCTTTGGCATGCTCCCACGGGATCACATACTGAAACTGCAGCAGACCGCGCTTGCCGTACATGCGGTTCCAGTGCAGCACCTTGTCCAGCGGATAAAAGAACGGCTCGTAGTCCTGCAGCGAGACCACGCGTTTGTGGATCTGCTTATGGAAAAATGCCGTATTGAAAAGGCTGACGCTAACTCCGTTCAGCGCGAAGCCTGGGGCGTCAAACGGAAACACAAGCTTTGGCTTGGCAGATCGATTGAGATCGTCTCTCTTCGTCGAGTGGTCGCCCTGCATAAAGATGCCGCGAGCAAAGTTGCGCCCCGTCGAGGTCACATCGACCCAACTCACGGTGTACTCAACACCCTTACTCTGGTTCGTCAGATCGAGGAACTCGTCGATTCCATGGAACTGGATCCCTTCGTAGTCGATCATCCGCGAAACGATCGGCTTCAGCCGCAGCGTGGCCCAACTGATAAGACCGGTCAGACCGAGTCCGCCGATCGTTGCAGCGAAGAAGTCCGGATTCTCTGTCGGGGTGCAAAGCATGCGAGAGCCGTCGGACCGGACAAGCTCGAACTGCGTAATGTGAGCGCCAAAGGTTCCGGCAACGTGGTGGTTCTTGCCGTGAATATCATTGGCAATCGCTCCACCGAGAGTTACATATTTTGTTCCTGGCGACACAGGAAGAAAAAATCCCCGGGGAACAGCGAAGTCGAGAATTTGCGCCAGGGTTACGCCCGCTTCGGCCGTAAGCAAGCCGGTCTCGGGATCGAAGTCAATCAGCCGATTCATGCCCGTAGTCAGCAGAAGGTTGCCGTCTTTGAGCAGGCATACATCGCCATAGCTCCGTCCCATGCCCACGGGGAGCGCGCCGTTGTGCAGTCCAGCGAGGACAGAGGGAAAATCGCTCTGCCAATGAAGCGGCAGAATCTTCGCTCCATAATTCGGGTATCGGCCCCACGATTCAAAGCGCGCCGGACCCGTCGGCGGCACTTCCGTCGCAGGAAGGTTTAGCTGCATCGCAGTGGGTGAAGCAGTCGGCATACTTTCAGAATAGACGATTGCTCCTGTAATATCCGTTAACTTGCCTGCAATCGTTTCAAGCACGCATCGTAGCTTCGCCAAGCATGTAGCCAAGCAACCGCATACAAAAAGAAGAGGCGCGACCGAAGCCGCGCCCCTAAACGAATACTAATCAGCTTATGCAGCGGTCTTCGCGCGCTTGTCGGCTGCTTCCTTCAGTGCTGCCTTGGCCTGAACGGCAAGGGCAGTAAAGCCAGCGGCGTCGTTCGCGGCGATGTCGGCGAGGATCTTGCGATCCAAACCGTTGCCGGCGAGCTTGAGGCCGTTGATGAAGGTCGAGTAGCTCATGCCGTTATTGCGGCACGCAGCGTTGATGCGGACGATCCACAGAGCGCGATACTGGCGCTTCTTCTGCTTACGACCGGTGTAGGCGAACTTGAGTCCGCGCTCGACTGCCTCTTGAGCAGCCTGGTACAGCTTGGATTTCGTGAGGAAGTAACCACTCGCGCGCTTGAGAATCTTTTTGCGGCGGTCGTTACGTTTTGTACTCCGTTTTACACGGGGCATCTTCGTTCTCCTTTTGCGTACATCGTTTAAGCGGCTGGAGGTAAGGTGGCCTCTTCACTCGCTATGCAACTTCAAGTCTCGATGGAATCGCTATCGTGATTCCAGGGGCCGGAACGCTTTTACTGGCCCTTTGCTCGTTAGAGCGGCTCGACTTGAAAACTGACAATTCCCTGCCTGAAAATCAGGCGTAAGGAAGCATCCGGGCGACCTTTGCCTGATCCGCCTCAGAGACCAGAACCGAACCACCGAGATGGCGCTTGGTCTTGGTTGCCTTCGAGGTAAGGATGTGGCGCATCTTCGACTGGCCGCGTTTGAACTTGCCCGTGCCTGTCTTATGGAAGCGCTTGGCGGCGCCGCTGTGTGTCTTCAACTTTGGCATTTGTGTTCCTGACTGTTTCTGGACAACTTATTGAGTATATATGAATCTTGGCCGCCGAATCAGCAAAATCAACCGATCTGCACGGCTAATCGCAACAAGGTCTTTACTTTCAGACAAATGAAATGACCCTCCGAAGAGGGTCATCTGTTCTTGCTCCGGCGAGCATTCTTTTTCTAAAGGTGTCTTTCCTGGTCTTTCCAGGTTTGTCCAGGCAGAGGCGTTCGCTTAGCTACAGCCTTTCGGCCCACAGCTGCTGCCGCTGCTGCCCGATCCAGTGCTTCCGCTTCCAGTCGAACTACCGCCACTGCCGGTAGAACTACCGCTACCGCCACCGCTGGAGCTACCGCCATGGTTGCAATCATGGCCGCCGCCGCTGTTGTGGTCATGATCGCAGTCTTTGTGGTCCTTGTCCTTATCATCGTGACTGCACCAGCCAAAGAACGACCAGGAGTGGCTGCTGCTACCCGGATCGCAGGCAAAGGCCGAGGTTGAGGTTGTGAGCAATGAGAATCCAACAATCGATACAGCAATCAGGCGGTTCAGCGTCATGGGGAAGTCACCTCGTTACTAACTTGGTGCAGCATAGCAAGCCGTATGGGCCAGCACAGTAACACTTTCGGGTGAGAACCGCGATCCGCAGGATCGATCAATTTGGTCCTGAAAATGAGCGCATGCCCGGCGGGAAACTGCGGCCTGAATGCCTCCCCGGGAGAGCATGAATCTAGGAGGGTTACAGACACCCTGAAGGCCGCATTCCCGTGCTATACTTAAGACACTGAGAATGAGCCTGTAACGTGTGTAAAGCGCTGTAACGGCGCGGGTTTTCGCAGATTGAGCGGACACGGGACGAGCTGAGAATTCTGCAACTTCAGCAACCGCTGAACGGAGATACATGGCATCGACGGCAATCCCTACTGAAGGCGCTCTTTTAGAGCTTGAAGCTGGCAAAATCAAGGACGCTCCCACTCGGAAAAAAGAGGGCGGCGGCTACTCGGCCGAGAACATCACCGTTCTCGAAGGCCTGGCGGCCGTCAGGCTCCGTCCGGCGATGTATATCGGGTCAACCGGCGAGATGGGACTGCATCACCTGGTCTATGAGGTCGTCGATAACTCGGTCGACGAGGCGCTCGGGGGCCATGCGTACACGGATCGATGTGACGATCCATGTAGACAACTCGATCACCGTGGTCGATGACGGTCGCGGCATCCCCGTCGACGACAAGGTGATCAACGGCGAGAAGATGCCCGCCGTCCAGGTCGTGCTCACCATGCTCCACGCCGGCGGTAAGTTCGATGCTTCGAACTACAAAGTCTCGGGCGGATTGCATGGCGTCGGCGTTAGCTGCGTCAACGCGCTCTCCGAAGAGTTCGACGTCGAGATCTGGCGCGATGATTTCGCATGGGAGCAGGACTACAGCAAGGGCGCTCCCATCAGCAAGCTGCGCAAGATGGGTCCGAGCAAACGCAAGGGCACAAAGGTTCACTTCCTCCCGGACAAGTCGATCTTCACCGTCACCGAGTTCAACTACGACACCCTGGCGCAGCGCCTGCGCGAACTTGCCTTCCTGAATAAGGGCCTCGAGATTCACCTGACCGACGAGCGCACTACCGACACAAAGACCGGTGAAAGCAAGCACCAGGAGTTCAAGTACGCCGGCGGAATCGCTGAGTTCATCAAGCACATCAACAAGGGCAAGCAGGTTCTCCACGAGAAGCCGATCTACATGGAGGCCGAACGTGATGGCGTAAACATGGAGATTGCGCTGCAGTACAACGACGCCTACTCCGAAACCGTATTCACATTTGCCAACAACATCAACACAGTCGATGGCGGAACCCATCTCTCCGGCTTCAAGACCGCACTGACCCGCACCATCAACGCTGCCGGCCAGTCTCTGGGACTTTTCAAGGATGTGAAGGAGAACCTGAGCGGCGATGACGTCCGCGAAGGTCTCGTCGTCGTCATCAGCGTCAAGCTCTCGCAGCCACAGTTCGAGGGCCAGACCAAGGGCAAGCTGAACTCCGACATCGCAGGAACAGTCCAGGCATTTGTGAACGAACGCCTCGGCGGCTTCCTGGAGCAGAACCCATCCGTCGCAAAGAAGATCATCAACAAAGCCATCGACGCCGCCCGCGCCCGCGAAGCCGCACGCAAGGCTCGCGACCTCACCCGGCGCAAGGGTGCTCTCGATGGCGGCGGATTGCCAGGTAAGCTCGCAGATTGCTCCGAGCGCCAGCCAGACCGTTGCGAACTCTATCTCGTCGAAGGAGAGTCCGCAGGCGGGACCGCCAAGCAGGGCCGCGACCGCAAGTTCCAGGCGATCCTTCCCTTGAAGGGCAAGATCCTCAACGTCGAGAAGGCCCGCTATGACAAGATGCTGGGCCACGAAGAAATTCGCGCTATGATCACCGCCCTCGGCTGTGGCATCGGCAAAGACGACTTCGACGCCAGCAAACTCCGCTACGGCAAGCTGATCCTCATGACCGACGCCGACGTCGACGGATCGCACATCCGCACGCTGCTGCTGACCTTCTTCTTCCGTCACATGACGGAGCTGATCAAGCGCGGGCACGTCTACATCGCGCAGCCGCCGCTCTATCGCATCAAGAAGGGCAAGTTCGAGCAGTACATCAAGGACGATCGCGAGTACGTGAGCGTGATGGTCAAGCGCGCCTCCGACGGCATGGTCATTCGCTACGGCGAGGGCGGCGCAAAGCTTGAGGGCGCAGCTCTGACGAAGTACATGGGGCAGTTGAACGACTACCTCGGTTTCTTCGACAAGGTGCAGAAGAGGCTTCGGAACGAAGAAGTGACGCAGGCCTTCGCTGAACTCTTCGCGCAGGAAGGCAAAGACTCGGCGCGCCGTGTGGACTTCGAGTCTCCGGCAAAACTCGAGAAAATGCGTCAGCGTTTGGTGGCAATGCAGAAGACCTACCAGTTCAAGAACGTCGGCGACGTAGTGCTCGATGAAGAGCACAGAAGCTACTCGGTGAGCTACACCGACGCGCAGGGCGCCGTTCGAACCATCGACTGGGCTCTCGCCTCAGCACCAGAGAGCCGACAGATGCTCGCCAAGCACGCCCAGATCAGGGAACAGCTCGTCGCTCCCTTCTTGATCGAGTACGCCACCAAGACCAAGGCCGAAGCTGCTGCAGAGGCCGCCGAAGAAGCCGAGGAGATCGCCTCCGAAGAGGGCGTTGCAGATATCGCCGCCGCTCCCGGCACAGTGGCCGAGACAAAAGCAGCGAAGCGTTCGAGCAAGTCGTCCCACGAACCCGTCGAAAAGAAGACCGCTCGCGAAGTGTTCGAATACGTCATCGAGCAGGGCCGCAAAGAGTATCAGGTCCAGCGTTACAAGGGTCTTGGCGAAATGACGGCGCCACAGCTTTGGGAGACAACGATGGACCCGGAGCGGCGGACGTTGCTACAGGTCAAGCTCGAAGACATTGCCGCCTGCGAGGAAATCTTCACCACTCTCATGGGCGAAGACGTCGAGAGCCGGCGCAAGTTCATCGAAGAGAACGCGCTGGACGTCAAGAACCTCGACATCTAACCAACCTTTCAAACAAGCTTTCCAGTCCGGCCTTTTCAAGGCCGGGCTTTCTTTTTTGCGCGACCTTCGTGCAAACTTGGACAATGGTCCGTATCGGTGTGGATGAGAGTCTCGCTCCGGAACTATTGGTCGGTTTTCCGCCAGAAGCGGAGATCGTACGTATTCCCCGCCACCCCACAGGCGTTCTCGACGTCGACTTCTGGATTATTGTATTTGCACGAAGGAGCGCAGAGAGGACCTTTCAGCATCTGCGGGGCGTGAAGGTCGTGCAGACGATGATGGCAGGCGTGGACTGGATTACTCCATGGCTGCCAAAGGATGTGGCGCTCTGCGACGGTCGCGGACTTCACGACATATCCACGTCGGAGTGGGTTCTGGCCGCGATCCTCACCGCAACGAAACGCTTTCCCTACTATCGCGACATGCAGACGCACCAGGAGTGGAAAGGGCAGGCTTCGATTCCGAATGGCTTCATGGACGTCGGCGGAGCACAGGTCGGGCAATACGCAGTCCTCGGCGACGATCTTGCCGGCAGCACCGTACTAATCATTGGTTATGGATCGATCGGCGCCGCAATAGAAGCCCGCCTTAAGCCATTCGGCGTGAAAGTCATCCGCATCGCACGGAGCGCTCGCACCAAGCCCAAAGTTCACGCGATCACTGAGTTGCACACGTTGTTACCAAAGGCCGATATCGTCATCGCGATCGTGCCACTAACTCCCGAGACGAATGATCTGATCGGCGCTGCGGAGATCGCTCTCTTAAAACCTGGCGCCCTCCTGATCAATGCCGCAAGAGGACCGGTGGTCAACACCAATGCGCTCGTCGCGGCATTGCGGCAGAATCGGCTGCGCGCAGTTTTGGACGTCACCGACCCCGAACCACTGCCCTTCGCACATCCCCTGTGGCTGGCACCCAACTGCATGATCACACCCCACGTCGGCGGATCGACTCCCCAGTTCATCCATCGCGCCTTCAAATTTGGAGTCGAGCAGGTCCGACGTTTTATTGCAGACAAACAGCTGGAAAACGTGGTCACAGATGCCGGCTACTGATCCTTCGCGATAGAACCGGCGCAAGCCCACCAAAGCCCTTATGTCTAGATGAGGTTGAGTTCCTCGTCATCATCTTCTTTTTCCTCATCGTCATCCTCGTCTAGCTCGTCGTCTTCGTCTTCGTCTTCTTCGTCATCGTCCTCGTACTCATCGTCGTCATCAAGCTCGTCGTCTTCGTCCTCGCCATCCACATCGCCATCTTCATCGAAGTCGTCGTCCTCTTCCTCCTCCTCATCTTCATCATCATCATCATCATCGAGGTCGACCCGCTTGATCGCGGCAAAAAGGGTTTCGCCGCCTGCACATTCGGAATCGCCGAAAAGATTCTCGAAGGGCCGAGAGACGCCCGGATCCAAAGTGAGGCAGACTGCATTGAAGTCGATCGATTGCGTGTCGGGCGTCATGAAGAGATCTCCTGTTTCAAAATATGTATTGGGATAGATGCGGCAAAGAGAAAAAAGTGAGTATAAAAATCGCATGTTTGCGTGAGTTTAGAAGCTGAGGGGTATCTGGCGCTTCTGTTCATACATTCGCTGGTCGGCCAGTCGGCGAAGAAGCACCTCGTCCGTGGCATCATCCGGATAGACGGCGACTCCGATGCTTCCGGTGACATTGACCGCATTGCCGTTGATGCTCAGCGGCTTGCGTAGAGCGTACATGATACGCGAGCGCGCTGGCCTCCGCCAAAGTCTCTGCCGGCTGGTCATTAGGCAAGTCGGTGGCGATGATAATGAACTCGTCACCGCCAAGGCGTGCCAGGGTGTCGGGAGCCCGAATGGCGCCACGAAGATTGCTCGAAATATGACGAAGCAGTTCGTCGCCGACCTCATGGCCATGGGAGTCATTGATAAGCTTGAAGCCGTCGAGGTCGACCATCAGCAGAGCCGTCCGCGTCTTATTCTGCCGGGACTGCTCGATCGCTGCTGACAGGCGATCCTCAAACAGGCGCTGGTTAGGAAGCCCGGTAAGGTGGTCGTGAAAGGCGTGCCACTCATTGGTCGTAACCTGTTGCTCGAGCAGGACAACGAGCATCCCGATAGTCACCAGGAACTTTTGCAGGTTCCATATCTCATCGGCAATCGCGTCGTATCCCGGATGGTTCGTAACCCAGGAATGAAGCAGGAACACAAGCGACCAGACCACGAAACCAGTGACGACCGCCACCTTGCCGAGGCTCTTGCGGGGCAGGCTGATGTAGAAGACCACACCGGTCGCGAAATACACCACGAAGAGAACAAAGTAAGTTGCATCGCGAAAGGACCCCGCGGAGGCGAAGAGCCAGATCTGGGCCCAGGTACAGACCTGCGCCAGGATAAGCGACCATCCCCTCCCCAGCTTCCACGTCCGAGCCATCCCGAAAGCGCTTACGATACCAAGCGCCAATCCGCACGCCGAGATCCCATGGTAGACGCGAGCGTCGCGAAGATTAAGACCGTAGGCCGTGAGCAGGGCGACAACAGGCACCGAGTTGACCAGAAGATAGCTAAGCGCCGGCCTGCGCGGGAAGAGGTCTCGGCCCGAAGCCCAGAGAAAAATCGCTCCCGCCACAAAGAAAAAGTTCAACGCAGCCACGTGCGCGACAGTTCGCCACGGTCCGGCAGCCGGGTACGCTGCATGGATGATGGCCTCGAGGAAGATGAAGACAAGACCGATCAGCCAGAAATCTACAGTCTCGCGCGGATGACGCCTCCGAAGAAAGTAAAGGATGCTCAGGAGCATGGCCATTGCGGCGAGATCGGGTAATAGTAGGTAATTCATCGATCCTTTGGGGCCCTAAGCATTCTGGTCGTACAGGAAATCAAGTCTTTCTCGGAGGGAACTTTCAATTATTGAACACTTTTGTTAATAGGAAAAGAATGGACTGTCGAATCAAGTACTTTCGGCTTCAGCAAAGGGCTGGAGTTGCTTTTCCGTGGGTGCGGGAGTGACGAGGCTGACCGTAACCAGGCAAACCAGCGAGGCAAGCAAAGCCGGAAAGATCGCGTCCCGTTCGCTCAGGATTGCCGGCACGTTGTGGTGGATGAACGGCGTATCCCAGAAGATGGTGATTATTGTGCCTGCGGCAATACTGGTGACAGCCGCGGCGGCGGTGGCGCGCTTCCAGAAAAAGGCCGCGAGAATTACAGGCGTCAAAGCCGCTGAGTAAATGGTGTAAGCATACAAGAGCCTTCTTCAAGACTGAATCAGTATGAAGCGACTGATACAGCGCCCAGAGCCCCAAAAACACTACCATCAGGCGACTTACGATGAGGATTCGCTTGTTGCTCGCAGTCGGCGCAAGGTAGCGTACGAAGACGTCGTTGACCAGGTTAGTAGCCGGCGAGAAAAGATAGTTGTTCGCGGTCGAAATCACCTTGGCGAAGATCGCTCCCATCAGAATGGCGCCGAGCAAGGTAAGCGCGGGCGTTCCGGTAAGCGCATGAAGCCCGGTGTATGCCAGAATCTCGCGCGGGCGGTCATGAACCTCACCCTCGGGAACAGAACTGAGCCCACTACGGCAATCGCAACAATCACCGACTCAAGAATCACCGTACCGACCAGCCAGCCAACAACAGCCCGGCTCGCAGCTTTCTCTGACTTGGCCGAAAAAAACTTTTGATACATCGACTGATTGCCCAGCAGCAGAAGACAAGTCGGAAGAAACAACTCCATCGCCTGAAGAAACGTGAAGTCGCCAAGAACCTGAAAATGCGTCTCTGGCAGCGCAGCGCGAATATGCATCCATCCCCCCGCCTGCTGAGCCAAAACCGGCAGCGAGACAAGCAGCGCAAAGGTAGCCAGCAGCCCGATTGCCACGTCCATATACGCGACCGAGCCCATCCCCGCAATCGCAGTGAACACAATCACGAAAGCAGCGAGCAGATACTTGCCAAGGTCCGGTGTGATCACAGTAGGAAAGATCAGGTGCAGAATGTCCCCGCCGCCGATCAGCTGATAGCTCGTAATCGCGGTGTAGGTGAACAAGATTGCAATCACACCAAGCACGCGCGCGGCCTGATTGTATCGAGCCTCCAGAAGGTCCGGAATCGTGAACTGTGCGAACTTGCGCGCCCGCGGAGCAATGAAGTAGATCAACAGAAGGCCCGCCCAACCGCCTGATCCCTGCCAGAGAGCCGGAAAGCCATGCTTGTACGCATTTTCCGCGCCCGCAAGAAGCGAGCCGGAACCGATCCACGAAGACAAAAGAGTAAAGACAAGGACAAATGCTGAAAGCGAACGGCCGGCGACGAGATAGTCCGCCTTCGTCTTCACCTTGCCCAGGCGCCCGAGCGAAACACCGAGCAGAGTGAGAACGATAAGAATAAGAACGATTGCGTAGGGATTCATAACGTTGGGGTCAAGTGTACTTGCTGGCATATCGTTTCGGTAACGGCGGCCGCGACTTTATCCGCAACGCCGCCGGCTCGGGGCACACCGCCAACGCTTTACCAGACCTTGCAGGCAGGAACGTGCACCATCGCCTGACCTGCCTTGCAACTGAAAGCGTGCTGGAACTCCGGCATGTTCGACACCACTCCGTTGATGCGCGCGAAACCGGGCGAATGCGGGTCCGTAATCGCGTTCACGCGCTCGTTCTCAGGCCGCTCGTTCTCGCACGCCCACTGCGCCATACCAACAAAGAACCGCTGATCCGGAGTGAAGCCATCAACATTTCCCAGCTTCTGCCCTTCCGTCTGCTTCTTCCATGCGATATACGCGAGCAGAGTTCCACCCAGGTCCGCCACATCTTCTCCACTCGTCAGCTTGGAGTTGATATGAATGTCGTCGACCACAATATAGCCGGCATACTGATCGCGGATGCAGTTGATTCGTTCCTCAAACCCCTTCGCGTCGGCTGGCGTCCACCAGTCCCGAAGGTTCGCCTTTGAGTCGAACTGCCGCCCTTCGTCGTCGAACGCGTGGGTTAGTTCGTGGCCAATCGTCGCACCCGTATTTCCATAGTTCGGCGCGTCGTCGAGCTTCGGATCGTACAGCGGCGGTTGCAGAACCCCCGCCGGAAAATTGATATCGTTCATCTGTGGGTTGAAATACGCGTTCACCGTCGGCGGTGTCATTCCCCACTCATTTAGATCCACCGGCTTGCCGAGCTTGTTCCACCGGCGCGCATCCTCAAAACGAAACGCACGCGATGCATTTCCAATGTAGTCGTCTGGCTTAATCTCAAGCGTCGTGTAGTCGCGCCACGTCTCCGGATAACCAATCTTGTTGCGAATAACGTGCAGCTTCCGCAGCGCTTCCTGCTTCGTCTCCGGACTCATCCAATCAAGATTCTCAATCTCATGCTGCATCGCAGTCTCGATCTGCTCCGTCATCAACTGCGTCTTGGCCTTCGTGTCCGCCGAGAACGTTCGCTTCACAAACTCTTGCCCCAGCGCCTCACCGAGGTTCCGATCCACCGCGCGGGTACAAGTCTTCCACCGTGGCGGCATAACGAGAACTCCGCGTAGAGTCTTAGAGTAAAAATCAAACTCTGCTTGCACGAAGGGATGTGACAGAAAGGGCGCCGCAGCAGTGAGGAAGTGGAATCGCAGATATCCGCGCAGAGCCTCGACCGGCTCCGTCGTAAGCTCCGCCTGAACAGCCTTAATGAACTCCGGCTGCGACACATTCAACTTGGCGACACCCGGCGCACCCTGCACCGCAAAGTAGCTTGCCCAGTCGAACGCCGGCGCAATCTGCTCCAGTTCGGCGATCGTCATCATGTGATACGTGTTGTGCGGATCGCGCCTCTGCACGCGTGTCAGCGAAGCCTTCGCCAGAGTCGTCTCAATCCGTAGCGTCGCATCCGCGTCGGCTTTTGCCTGTTCCGCCGACTCTCCACTAAGCGTCAACAACTGCTCGATGTAAGCCACATACTGCTCCCGCAGCTTTACGCTCTTGGGGTCTGACTTCAAATAGTAATCGCGATCCGGAAGACCAAGCCCGCCCGCGCCGAGTTCCACGATCATCAGCGTCGAATCGAGCGCATCCTGTCCCGTTCCCGACCCAAAGAAAAAGCTGCCGGCATACTTATGATGCAGATCTGTAATCGCAGCAATCAGTTCCGGCCGAGTCTTCAGCCCATCGATCCGCGCAAGCAGGGGCTGCACCGGCTTCGCGCCCAGCGCATCAATGGCAGTTGTATTCATGCAGGCAGCAAAGTAGTCGCCAACCTTCTGCTGCACGGGCGTCCTGTTCTTCGCCTTCGCATCGGCGTCGAGAATCCCCCAAAGAAATTGCTGATTCTCGTTGCCCAGCTTCGCGTAGACGCTCCACCCTGATTGGTCCGCTGGAATAGGATTGTTCTTCATCCATCCGCCGCAAGAGAACTTGTAGAAGTCCACGCAGGGATCGACCGATCGATCGAGGCTGCTGACGTCGAGCGAAGGCGAATAGGGCATCGCCTGTAACGGCTGCGGAGCAAGTTGTTGCGCGGAGAGACAAAGCGTTGGCACAAAGAGAGCGGCAGCGGACGCCGCGGCGACCAGAAACTTCGAAGGCATGGATTCTCCTGTTTGCACCATCCTACCCGGAAATACCCCGCCAAAGCCAAGTACAACCGGAATCGAACCACTTGCGCTGCTCTGGCAGAGGTAGACTGATGCGGTGCCTCAATCATGCTCTGGAGAAAACTGAAGAATGAGTAGTTCCTGGATGAAGTGTGCCGGTGCAGCTCTGGCTGCAGCCGTTGGAAGTGCCATGGCCGTTGCGCAGTCCCCGCCGATTACGTTGAGCGTTGATCTCACCGACGCTCCGCGCAAGATCCTTCACGCGACCGAAGTGATGCCCGTAACCCCGGGTCCGTTGACTGTGGTCTATCCCAAGTGGATCCCCGGCGAGCATGGACCGACAGGCCCCATTGAAAACATGGCCGGGTTTTTCATCACCGCAAACGGACAGCCCGTGAAGTGGGAGCGCGACAAGGTGGACATGTTCGCCTACCACCTCACCGTCCCACAGAGCGTAACAAAGATTGAGATGAGGATCGATTTCCTCGCCTCGTCTGCGCTGTCAGGATTCTCCGCCGGCGGTTCGACAAGCGAAAACCTCGCCCTGCTCAGCTGGAACACTTTGCTCGTCTACCCCGCCGACACCGACGCAAGCGCGGTAATGTTCACTCCTTCCATCACGGTCCCCGCCACCTGGAAGTTCGGCACTGCGCTCGACAAAGATGGCGGCTCCGGCCAGACAACAACCTTCAAGACCGTAAGTCTCGAACAACTCGTGGACTCGCCCGTCCTTGCCGGACGATACTTCCGCGAAGTACCCCTTGCGCCCGAGATCACTCCAAAGCACTACCTCGACATGGCCGCAGATGGTCCCGAGGAAGTCGACATCTCGAAAGAACACATCGCAGAGTTTGATCGCCTCGTCCGTGAAACCGGCGCTCTCTACAAGAGTCGGCACTACGGCTCTTACCACTTCCTCGTCACGCTCAGCGACGAAGTCGCGCACTTCGGCCTCGAGCATCATCAGTCGAGCGACGACCGCGTCCCGCCGAAGACCTTCACCGACGATCAGCAATTTACCCTCGCCGGACTTCTCCTACCTCACGAGTTCACCCATAGCTGGAACGGCAAGTACCGCCGCCCCGCGGGTCTTGCAACCAGCAACTACCAGAAGTCCATGGAAGGCGACCTGCTCTGGGTGTACGAAGGCCTAACCGAGTATCTCGGCGACGTCCTCGCGGCGCGCTGCGGCATATGGACCCCCGAGCAGTACAAACAGCGGTTATCGACGATAGCCGCAGAATACGACAACCGTCCCGGCCGCACGTGGCGCGACATCCAAGACACTGCCACCGCAGCGCAAATCCTCTACGCCGCAGGCGGTGGATGGGACAACTGGCGGCTCAGCGTCGACTACTACGACGAAGGTGAGTTGATCTGGCTCGACGTCGACACAACGATTCGCAAGATGACCGATGGCAAGAAATCGCTGAACGACTTCGTGGCCGCATTTCACGGACAGGGCGACACCGGACCAAAGGTCGTTCCCTACACCTTCGACGATGTCGTAGCCGGCTTGAATAAAGTAGTCCCCAACGATTGGTCCACCTTCCTGCGTTCCCGTCTGGATTCGAACACCTACCAGGCTCCTCTCGGCGGCCTTGCCAATGGCGGCTACAAGCTCACCTACTCCGATAAGCCGAACGCCTGGAGTGCAATGGACGATCAGGAGAGCGGCACCTTCGACTTCTGGTACTCCGTTGGCCTGCACGCCGGCAAGTCAGGTCGAATCTCCGACGTGCTCAAGAATGGCGTGGCGGATAAGGCCGCCATCGGACCCGGCATGCAGATCGTCGCAGTCAACGGACGAGCTTATACCCCGGATGTGCTCAGAGCGGCCATCCACGATGCGACGGGCTCGGGTCCGGCGATCGAGTTGATCGTCGAGAACACCGGCTTCTACAAACTCGTCAGGGTGGACTATCACGGCGGCGAACGCTATCCCCAGTTGGAGCGCCTGTCAGGTGTGCCCGATCGGCTGGACGACATCCTGAAGCCGGAGGCGAAGTAGTCCCCACATAAAATCAAGCTGTCGATCCCGAAGTATTTGGAGCCGTCGTTCTGGCAAGGCTGTCCTGCTCAAGAACGAGCAGACGCTTTGCTGCAGCGACGGCTTCTATTTCGCTATTAATCTCCGCACCAATCAGAAGCATCAGCCCAGTTAGATAAAACCACGTCAGCAGAACGATGACGGCTCCCAATCCGCCATACGCTACTGTGTAGTTTTCATTGAAGAAATGAACGTAAACGCGCAACCCAATCGAGGCCAGAAGCCAACCGGCAATCCCGACGGCAGAGCCCGGAGTCAGCCAGTGCCAGTGACTCGCCTTCACGTCCGGCGCGAAGTAGTAGATGACCGCAAAGAAGAGAGAAAGAAAGATCAACGCGAGGATCCAGCCAGTGTCTTTCACGGTAATCATTACAGCGGCCGCGAGAATGCGGTGCGAGATGCGCAGATAAGCCAAGCGCGCAAAGAAGTCGGCGGCAAGAAAACACGACAGCATTAGCGTGACCAGCACCATCAAAATCAGGGTCACCCCGATCGCAGAAAACCGTGCAGCCATGTAGGAACGCGTCTCCTTCACCTTATAAACAACGTTGAGGCTGTCTTGAATAGCCGAGAAGCCTACCGAAGCCGTCCAGATCGCCGCGACCAGACCGAAGGTCAGTTTTCCGCTAGTGGCAGAGACAGTCGTCTGGTTGAACGTCTCCAGAACCGTGCTCAACGCTTCGTGCGGAATCACAAGCGCAAGGTACCCAAGCAGCGAATAATAGAACTTCGACGCGGAGCGCGCGGCTAACCCAAGCAGCGACGTTGCCATATATAGGCTGGGAAAGAGCGCGAAGAGAAAGAAAAATCCGAGTTCCGCCGCCCGCCCGACCAGATTATCCTCGAGCAGCGACGACCAGGTGTGCTTCGCAATCACCCGCAGAGGAATCCCCTCTAAGTTCCACAGCGAGCGCAACGGAGAGCGCGACACCAGGTCCCAGATGCGCCGGCGCTGCAGCGAGGCGGTGCGGTCGGGAATGGGATCCGTGGCGGCGATGTTGCGCTCCTTCCACTGCTGGGACTAGCGTTGGGGTCTGGCCTCGTTAGCCTATCGCTCGTGAGCCAGGTAGCTAGGTAGATGCGAGCATATCGGAGATTGTCAGCTTATCTCACCGATTTACACAGCGATTTGATCCTTCAGGGGTATATTGCTCATCGAATTGATGGTGCGAAAAATGCATAGAGTGTGGAAGAACAGACCGTTCCCGATGAAGAAAGCAGGCCAACTCTGGCGACTGGTGCGGGAGAGCCATGAGCGACCCATGACAGGGATCTCCCATCCCGTAACACTCGTCGATCGAGAGGAACTCGGCGTGACCTTCATCGGACACTCGTCGTTCTTCCTCCAGATCGCTGGCCGCAAAGTATTAATCGACCCCGTCTTCTCGAAGCGCCTGGTCGTGCTGCGCCGGCAACGCCGTCCCGGCCTCGTCGTCCGAGAGCTGCCGCCCATCGACGTTGTCCTCCTCACCCACGCCCACATGGACCACCTCGATCTGGCTTCCCTGCGGCGAGTTATTCGCGCAACGAGAAACCTGACGGGCAGAGCACCTGAGGTCGTCGTACCCCGCGGCGTGGAAGACCTCGTCGAAAGCCTCGGATTCTCCCGAGTCCACCGCCTCGAGTGGTGGCAAGACATCAAAATTCAGGGTCTTAGAGTCACAATGACTCCCTGCAAACATTGGGGCGCGCGCATGTTTCGTGATGTTCACCGCGGCTTCGGCGGATACGTTATCGAAGCCGAAGGCCAGTCCGTCTATCACTCCGGCGACACAGCCTACTTCGAGGGATTTCGCGAGATCGGCAAACGCCTGCATCCACAGGTGGCCCTCCTGCCTATCGGCGCTTATTTTCCCGACAGTTATCGCTCGGTGCACACCAGTCCCGAAGAAGCCGTCCGCGGATTCGTCGACCTTTGCGCCGAACAGATGATCCCCATGCACTACGGCACCTTCCGCCTCGGCCGCGAGCCTATGGATGAGCCCCTGCAGCGCCTCGAAGCCGAAGCAGTTCGCCTCGGCATTAAAGAGCGGATAAAAGTCCTGGAGGAGGGCGAAACGATGCACCTTTGCCCTGCAACTCGCATCCCATAGGTCATGGCTACTACGACAGCAGTAAACGCAAGTGCAAGTGGAACCTTTGCGATTGGCGGCGATCTGCCAGTCAACCGGCTGGGCTTCGGGGCGATGCGGATTACCGGTGACGGAATCTGGGGTGAACCCAAAGATCGTGACAACGCGAAAAAAGTTTTGCGGCGCGCCGTCGAACTTGGCGTCAACTTTATCGACACGGCAGACTCTTACGGTCCCGTCGTAAGCGAGCGGCTCATCGGCGAGGCGTTATCTCCCTACGCAAAGGGCATCGTCATTGCAACCAAGGCCGGTCTCACGCGGCAGGGCCCAAACAAGTGGCTGCCCGTCGGCCGCCCCGAGTACCTCATCCAGCAAGTCGAGATGAGCCTGCGGCATCTCAAGACCGACCGCATCGACCTCTGGCAGTTGCATCGCATCGACCCCAAGGTGCCCGTAGAAGAGTCACTCGGTGCGATCAAGAAACTGCAGGAGCAGGGCAAGATCCGCCACGTCGGTCTCAGCGAAGTGAAGCCGCACGAGATCGATCAGGCGCGCAAGATAGTCGACATCGTCAGCGTGCAGAACCAGTACAACATCGGTGACCGCCGGCATGAGGACGTCCTCGTATATTGCGAAAAACACAACATCGCATTCATCCCATGGTTTCCCGTGGCGGCGGGCAAACTCGCAAAGCCCGGCGGCAAACTCGACGCGGCAGCAAAGAAGTACGGCGCTACCGTCTCGCAACTCTCGCTCGCATGGCTCCTCCATCACTGTCCAGTAATGCTGCCTATCCCCGGAACCTCTTCAGTCGAGCATCTTGAAGAAAACATTGCCGCGGCTGAAGTAAAGCTGACGGATGCGGAGTGGAAAGAGATCGAAGACTCCGCGAAGCAGAAGTAATTGATCTTGCATCTTCGGAAAAGAGGGCCGCACCTGCGGCTCTCTTCTTTTTTCATGGGGCCCATCGGCGAATCCTTCGAATGTATGCGAGCGTCGCGTCTGCCTTGCTAGACTCTCATCACCATGAATCGACGTGACATGTTGAAACTCACTACTGCGAGCGCGCTGGCCGCACTCACCTCAGGGGACGCCGTCGCCGAAGGCACAAAACGCTCCGTCAGCCAATACGACATCTTGGAGGTCTCGCTCACCGGACCCTCCACCGGCAATCCCTTTCTCGATATCCAATTGAAGGCTGCATTTTCACTGGAGCATCGCACCATCACCGTCGAAGGCTTCTACGACGGGAACGGAACTTACAAAGTACGTTTCATGCCGGATACTCAAGGGGAGTGGCGCTACACGACCATCAGCAATACATCCGCGCTGAATCGCCAGAGCGGAGAATTTGTCTGCACTCCGCCCGAAGCAGGCAATCACGGCCCTGTTTCGGTTCGACACACTCATCACTTCGCCTACGCGGACGGAACGCCTTACTTCCCTTTCGGTACAACCTGCTACGCCTGGGTTCATCAGGGCAAGCCTTACGAGGAGCAGACGCTCGCCACGCTGCGTCAAGGTCCCTTCAACAAGATCCGCATGTGTGTGTTTCCAAAGTCCTACGAGTACAACCACAACGAGCCCGAGTTCTATCTTTTTCCCAGAACCGCTCAGGCCACGCACGAAAACCCCATGGGCACGAACGATTATTCGCGATTCGATCCTGCATTCTTCGCGCACTTCGAAAAGAGGCTCGGAGAACTTCGCGAACTAAACATCGAAGCGGACCTGATTCTGTTTCATCCTTACGATCGCTGGGGCTATGCAGCAATGTCCGCCGATGTCGATGAGCGCTATCTGCGATACGTCATCGCGCGGCTCGGCGCCTATCGCAACGTCTGGTGGTCGCTCGCGAATGAGTTCGATCTGATGAAGGCCAAGACCACGCAGGACTTCGACCGGCTCCTCCACCTCGTGCAGCAGTGCGATCCCTATCAGCACCTGCGATCAATCCACTACTCGAAGGTGATGTACGACTACGCAAGTCCGGCTGTGACTCACGCCAGTCTGCAGAGTTACGACTTCGCCGCAGCACCCGCGTGGCTCAAGACGTGGAATAAGCCGATCATCTACGACGAAGTCATGTATGAAGGCGACCTGCCGCGGCGCTGGGGAAATCTATCCGGCGAAGAGATGACGCGGCGGTTCTGGCTCGGCGTCGTCTCCGGCTGCTACGTAACACATGGAGAGACGTATCTCAACGCCGGTGGCAGCGAAGACGAAGACGACAAGATCTGGTGGTCAAACGGAGGCAAACTCTCCGGCACCAGCCCCGCGCGAATCGGCTTCCTGCGCAAATTGCTCGAGGAAACAACGGACACTGGGCTCGAAGCACCATCGGAGCCGTACTACCTGAACGCTGTCTCTTCCGCACGAGACGCGCAAGGAATTGAAGCGAAGCTCCCGCCGTCAGCGATTCTTTACTACTTCGATCTCCACCAGCCGATTCAATATACCGTTCCGCTCGGCAGCGCTTCGTATCGAGGGGAGCTGATCGATCCGTGGCAGATGACGATCACCCCAATCGCCGGAAGCTTTTCCGGCAACGCTACTTTGAAGCTCTCCGGCAAACCGTTTCAGGCCATCCGCTTTCGCCGCGTCTGATCGTATCACCCGCCTTCTCGGGACGATACGCCTCGAACCGGGTCGTCACGTCTTCGGGGAGGCCATATCCAGAGGCTTCGTTGTCAGATCGCCACGCGGCGAGTCCTCGACATTCCATCCCGGCAACTCCTGCGAGCCGGTAATCAGCCGCGCGCTATCTCGGAACGTCAAATAGGTCCACGCCCACTGCCGAAACACCGAGAGCCGATTGCGAAAGCCGATAAGAAAAAAGATGTGGACGAGCAGCCACGTCATCCACGCAGAAAACCCGCTCCAGTGCGCCTTGAACGGCCACTGAATATTGGCTACCGCAGCTTTCCGCCCTATCGTCGCCATGTCGCCCTTGTCGAAATATCGGAACGGTATATCCCTGCCGGTGCCATCACTCCCCAGGCCCTCCGCTATCAGACGACCTATGCGCTTCGCTGCGTATTTCCCCATCTGCATCGCTGGCTGCGCAACGCCTGGCACCTGCTTCCCATCCTGCTCAAAGTGCGCAAGATCGCCGCAAATAAATATCTCGGAATGGCCCGTAGGGTTGAGGTGCTCATTAACAATGACGCAACCGCGCCTGTCCGTCTCCGCTCCCAGCAGCTTGCCCAGCGGCGAAGCCTGAACACCCGCCGCCCATAACGTAACAACCGCATCGATCCGTTCGTCGCCAACCATAACGTACCCAGGCTGTACATCGGTCACATGAGAGTTGGTCCGATACCTCACCCCCAGCGCGCTCAGTTGTTCACCCGCCTTTCGCCGAAGATCTTCAGGATAAGCCGCAAGAATATTCGGAGACCCTTCCAGAATCAGAACCTGCGCCATCGACGGATCAATGTGACGAAAATCTTTCGCCATATAGAGCTTCGCGATGTCGCTGATTGCCCCCGCCAACTCTACGCCGGTAGGCCCCCCTCCGATAATCACAAAGTTGAGTGCAGGATGCGTACCCTTCTCCATCATCTCGCGCTCCGCCAGCTCGAACGCCAGCAGAACGCGCCGTCGAATCTCCGTCGCATCTTCGATCGTCTTCAGGCCCGGAGCAAGCTTCGCCCATTCATCCCTCCCGAAGTAAGAGTGCGTAGATCCAGTGGCGATGATGAGGTAGTCGTACTCCAACTCAACGCCGGTCTTCAGCTGCACTCGCTGCGCCGCAAGATCGAAACGGACCGCTTCGTCCATCAGCACGTCGATGTTCGGATGATCCCGCATCAGCGAGCGAATCGGTTGCGCTATATCCGCAGGAGACAACACGGCGAGCGCAACCTGATAAAGCAGAGGCTGGAACAGGTGATAGTTCTTGCGATCCACCACCGTCAAATCAACCGGCAGCTTCGCCATATCCATGGCCGCGTTGATGCCTGCGAAGCCGCCGCCGATGATAACGACCCTCTTGCGCCGGTTATCGCTTCGATCTGTCTCTGTTCCGTTCATAGTTCAGGGTCCTCGGTTCCCTCTCGCTGCAGGTAGTAGGCCCACGTCGCACCTTCAGCTTATCCCCCTTACACGCGCGAAGTACTCCTGAATTGTTTGATTCTCTTATTTGGATTCCGTTACACGAACAAGCTGCTTTGTGGCGCTCAGGGCTGCTTTTCGAAAGTCAACGAGACAAATCCCTGCGTGCCCGCGGCAGCCGCAAGATTTGTAGTCTCTGCGGTCCCCGTAAGCTGCTGAGGTTCGATCGTCACAAGGCCATTGGCATCCGAAACAGAGGAGACCTCCGACGACGCAAGAACCGGCGCAATGGGGCATCGGCCTCTATCCGGACAAGCAGGCTCCCACGCGTCCACGGTCTGATAGATCTGCACCGCCGCTCCCGCCACTGGGTGAGACGACACATCCGTGACTTGCAGAACAACCGGACCCAGCGTTCCGCTCGCAGAGACAATTTGCCCCGCTCCGCTTACCGCGACCACACGCAGATCCGCAGCGTCCACAGCCTGCGTCGTGAATGTGGCGCACACATTCGTCCACGCACAACCCGAAAGAACCGCCTGAGCTCCCAATGCGAGCGGCCCTGCCGTCACAACAGTCTGCGCCACTCCCTCGGCATTCACCTCAGACTGATTCGGCGAAGCCGCGATTGGGCCGGAGACTGTCTGCCAATCCACAACCACCCCGGCGGTAGATGCGGTGTTGTCGGTGACATCAACCTGCGGAGTCCAGGCCACACTCGCGCCAGCCGCGACATACTCCACCGCCTGCACCGCGGTCGCAGTCCGGACCTGAATCATCGCGGTAAAGGACGCCGTCGCTGTGCCATTCACCCCCGTCGCCTGCACAGTAACCGCACCCGCCGCCTGCGGCGTAACCGGCGTCGACGCAACGCCTTGCGCATTCGTCTGCAGCGTGCAACTCGCCGCTCCACACCCTGTAAACTCGACGCTGCCTGCCGTAGCAGTAAACGTCACGGCCTCGCCGACAACAGGAGTAATTCCATCAGCCTCCAAAACCTGCACCGCAAAGGCAGCCGCTGCGGGCTGCCCGACAATCTGTACCCCGGAAGGCGCGCTCAGCAGGGATAGCGTCGTCGTAGGCGCAGCATAGCCCAGCACCTGAGTCATCACTGTCGTCCCACCCGTCGACAGATCTTCTACCGCAACATCAGCCGTCATAGCACTGGTGGCGCCAAGCGTCCGCAGTGAAGGCACAGTAGCCACAATTGAATTTGCCGTCCAGCCCAACACAGTAGCAGCGACCCCGTTAACAAAAACTGCGTTGCCCGTGCGGAAGCCCATGCCCGTAATCGTGACCGTGCCGCCCGCCGCACTCACCGTCGCAGGGCTCACCGAGTCGGCATAAAGCACGCGCGCCTGATACTTAAAATCCGGCCGCCCATCTCCGCGCTCATCGGCAATCGCTATTCGTAACTGATCCGGTTGCATAAAGCTCGTCGTCAACGTAGTCATCCCTGTTGTCTCTCCGTTGAAGGCCTCATCCTCTCCGGCTACTCCGGGCATCGATCCCAGCAGATCGGTCGCGTTCCACACCCCGATTACCGGCATCGCCTTCGCGACTGTGGCAAGTCCTTGCTCATCCTCCGCCGTCACTTCCAGCGTTACAGAGCGATTCCCTTTGACCGAGAATGTCGACCAGGCGCTGTGTCCATAGCCGCAAAGAAGCCCCGACCACCATCCCTCCGACGCGACCGCCGCGGGCTCGGCTTCGGTTCCATCCGACGCCGTGTTGCAGGCGTTCGCCGGATCGGTAGTTGCAATAGCGACATAGTCCGAGGTGTAGCTGGAGAACAGACCCTCCGTCAACGAAGGATCCGAGCCCGAAGGTTCTACCGTATTCGCCGTGTATGGCCCAACGGCATATTGTCCCGTATACAAAGGGTTGACCGGCTCAGTCTCCACGATAATCAACTGCCAATCTCCCGGAAGCATCGGCACGCGCAGAAGATCGTAGAAACCCTCGTACCAGCTATTCCCAGTCCCCTGACTTCCCGTCATCGAAGAATCGACCCCTGCTACGGGATTTCCGTTCGTCTGCCGAAACGTAGCACCCGACACTGACGACGTGGTGTACCAATCCTCCGCCTCGGAGATAGTCGTGTACTGTCGCCAGCGCCGCGCGACCACATTCACTCCCTGCATCCCCTGTCCCGTAGGAAACTGAACCTGGCCGTACATTTGACTCGCATTGAACAGCGTATCTGTCTTTCCCGGCGGCGCCGTCCCCTGAGGCATGTAGTACAGCAGTCCAATCGCCGCAAGATCATCCGGCCGCAACGTGAACGGCTCTGGCATGCACTGATACGTATAGGGACCGCAGATGATATCGATCGGATGCATCACCGGCCAGTGCATCGCCTGGTTGTACGTCGCCTGCGGGCTGCCCGTGAACACGTTGTCATTCGTCTGCGACCAGCCCAATCCGAGCACGCGCCCGAACGCGCGCATCAACTGGTATTGCAACTGCATCTGTTGCGCCGGATCAGTACCCGTACAGCGCCCGTTGAGCACCAGGATCGCGTGCTGAATCAATCCCGACGGCACGATCGAATCCACACTCTCCGTGGCTCCGTTCTGCAGGCAGCTCGTCGGATCGCTCGCGCCATTACCCAACAGCAAATCAGTCACCGATCCATCGCTGTCATAGACAACCGCGATCTGCTTGGCGGCATAGTTGCGGCTCTCGACGTCAGGCGGAAAGACAATCCCCGACGGCCCCAGAAATGTATCCGCGCCACTCACGTGCTCGTCCAGCGCCCCACCCTGCGACAGCACAAGACTCGCCGTCGGCACATTCCAAACGTTCGCCGCCGCAGCGACCAGCGCATCGGCCGCAGCGTGATTCACGCTCGCACTCAAATCTCCGGGGTCGGTAAAGTAGAGCGGCTGGTTCGTGTACCAAACCACCGGAACCCCAGCCGTAGTAAAGTACGGCGCCCCCGTAACCCACCGCGGCCCTCCCGCCCACAACGTCGTCGCCGCAAACCACCAGACACCGAGCACGAGCGAGCATCGCAACCAACAAGCAAATCGAAAATCAAATCGAAGATTACGGAGCGACATGCCGCGCCTTCTCCCACGAACCCAACATCTCCATCACCGCGCTCACCGATGCCTGCTGCGCAGGAACAGAATCTTCGCTCGCGTTCACTCCCGAAGCCACAACGATCGGAGCGGCGCTGACGATAGACCCCCCAACCACCGCACCCACCCTCTCCGGCACAGCAACAGGCGCACGCGGATCACCTGCCACCACCGGCCGCACACTCTCACTCCGATAATCCACAGCCCTCGGCACCCTCATCCCGAGCCACCGCAGATCGACAAACGGCGCCTGCACCCGTGTCCTTGGCGGAGATGAAGTCCCACCCAGTCGAATCGGGATCGCCCCATCCAGGCCCCCGACCGGCGAACTCATCCCCGCCGCACTCGGCGCATGCAGCAACATCAGCAGCCGCTGCCCAACACGATAGCGTTGACCTCCCGCCCCCCAAAGCCCCGCCCACTCCCTCAAAACATACGGCGTCCCCGCACTGCAACCGCGTACCGCCTCGTCGACGCGAAACTCAACCTCAACCACTCCAGTATTGGGTTGGCGAATCGCCAGCACCTGCCCGGCGAAGATGACGTCCGCGCTATCCGAGATCTGGTGCAGCACATCGACAACCGTCTGCGGCTGACTTTGAGCCTGCGCCACCAGCACACCCCGTCCATCCGCCACCAGCAGCGCAGCGATCCCAGCCGCACGCAACCAGACAAAACTCCGCAGAACCCGGCCCATCTCACCCTCCGCCCTCTCCATGTCTTTCGTCATGGAAAGGGCGCCAGAGAGCACTGACCTGATTCGACACACATTCGCGCAAGAGCGGCTCGCGAGATCCCCTCAGCCCTCCGCCCTAAATCTCCGGGTAGAAGTCGAAGAACGCGTCCAGGCTCATTCGCAGCTGCGTCTCAATCTGTTCGCGGCTGCCCTCCAGCACATGCATCGTCACATGAGCTTCGTTGCCATTCTTCAAAGTCACAGGAGCATCGCCAACCGCGCTAATCTCGTCCGCTGGTAACAGTCTCATTCCATACACTAATGTCAGATTTGCCATAGCCTCAATTCTTTCACCAAAGCTGCATCTGAATCCTTTTCCTCTGCGTCGCATTTACAATAATGGAGTCCATATGCCTGAAAATACGACACGCGACACTGTCATCCTCGGTTCCGGATGCTCCGGACTAACCGCTGCCATCTATGCTGCCCGCTCCAATCTCAAGCCCCTCGTCCTCGAAGGCCACGAGCCCGGCGGCCAGCTCTCCATCACCACGCTGGTCGAAAATTTTCCCGGCTGGCCCGAAGGCATCCAGGGTCCCGAACTCATCGAGAACATGAAGAAGCAAGCCGTCCGCTTCGGCGCCGAGCTCAAGATGGCTCACCTCAGCTCCATCGATCTCACCAGGCATCCCTTCGAACTCAACACCGGCCACGACACCATCCACACCCGAACGCTCATCATCGCGTCCGGCGCCAGCGCGCGCTGGCTCAACCTACCTTCTGAGCAGGCACTCATCGGCCACGGCGTCTCCTCCTGCGCCACCTGCGACGGCTTCTTCGCCTCCGGCAAAGAGATCGCTGTCATCGGCGGCGGCGATTCCGCCATGGAAGAAGCGCTCTTCCTCACACGCTTCGCCTCCAAGGTCACGCTCATCAATCGCACGGAAAAGTTCCGCGCGTCGAAGATCATGCTCGACCGCGCCATAGCCCACCCCAACATCAAATTCCTCACCAGCACCACAGTCGAAGAGGTCCTCGGCGTCGAAGACAAGGACGTCAAAGGTCTGCGTCTCAAAAACACCGTCTCCGGCGAGGTCTCCGTGCTGCCTGTCAGCTTCATGTTCCTCGGCATCGGCCACATCCCCAACGCCTTCGCCTTCAAGGGAATGATGGACCTCGACCCCGATGGCTACATCCTCACCCAGCGCAACGTCCACCCCACCCTCAACGGCGAAATCATCCCCGGCGTCTTCGCCTGCGGAGACATCCAGGACCGCCGCTACCGCCAGGCCATCACCGCTGCCGGCTCCGGCTGCATGGCCGCCCTCGAAGTAGAAAAATACCTCGAAGAACACGGACGGTAGGTCAGCGCGCGTGTCTGTTTCCAATGTAGTAGCTGATCCCAATCTGCGACGCCAGCTGGTCCATCCCGGGATTGCTCGCCGCCAGGTAGCCGTTCGAAACATGAAAAAACTGGAACGGCTCGACCCGCAGATCCATCCGCTCGTTCAGTTTGATCTGCAGGCCGAACGCGGCCTGGACGTTGAAGTTCACATAACTGGCCTTTGGCGAGAACGCCTTCTCGGTAAAGGCTATCGCCCCTAGCTTGCCAACCACGTAGGGCTTCACGGCTCTGTCTCTCAGCCACACCCAACGAAAGCCGAACGGCGAAATCATCAGCCCTGGCACATACTGCTGATTAGGGCTCTTTGCATTACCCCAAAAATCGGAGACCGCCGGTTGGCTCAGAATGACCAGCGGCAGGACCTCCACAACATAGTCCATATCGGATTTCAGGAAATGTCCCCAACTATGACGGTCATACTCCACCCCCACCGTCCACGCCGTGCAGCGTACCGTGGCGCTATACAGCCTGTAATCGCCCCACGGAATCATCCCCATCACGGCGATCTCGCTCCTCACGGGCTGCTTCTCAGGGACCGTCTTCGGTACCACCACTGAGTCTGACGCCGGCGGAATCGCTGTTTCTTCCATCACGTCGGTCGCCGCCGGAGCTTTCGCCGTCACCGGGTTCTGCGTCTCTTGGCCGCGTGCCGGAGCCCCAAGCAGGCAACCGGCGGCCAGCAGGGCCAGACAGTAGAAGCGAGGGCTGCCGGCTAAACAACGCCCGCATCTCCACTCAGCGAATACGGAGCGACAATCCCAACTGCTCGACAATAGGTCCCCCACAGGTCGAATTAAATCGGAAAGTTCCCAAAAGCATTGAACGGAGTATAGGTTCAAACCCATCACCCAAAAAAATGTTTTGCGAAAGAGCCCGATTCAGAACGGCGCCGGGAGCATTCCCCCTTCGCCCGAAAGCGCGAACCCGGAAGGACCGCTCTCATCTGCTGGCCGAGTATGCTTGATCAGTCGAACTCTGATCGAGTCCTGCCATGCTCAAAAAGATAACCCTCCTCCGCGAACGAGTCGAAGACTGGAGCCTCTATCCGTTTTCGGTCCCCGCCATCGCCTCTCTGCCCGAGATCGAGATCCGTTCCCGCATCGCCTTCTTCGCCGGAGAAAACGGCTCAGGAAAATCCACCCTCCTCGAAGCCATCGCCGCACACTACGGTTTCGCACCCGAAGGCGGTAACCGCAACTTCTCCAGCAACACGACGGAAAGCAATCGATCCGTAGAGCCGCTCCGGAAGGCTCTCCGCCTGTCTTTCGACAAACGAACTGGACACGGCTTCTTCCTCCGCGCAGAAAGTTTCTTCAACACCGCGACCGAACTCGATGAACTTGGCCCCGAAGTGCTCCAGTACTACGGCGGCCGCAGCCTCCACACCCGCTCTCACGGAGAAACCTTCTTCACCCTCCTTGAGCACAAATTCACCCGCAACGGCCTCTTCCTCCTCGATGAACCCGAAGCCGCCCTCTCCCCGCAACGCCAGCTCTCCTTCCTCATCCTCATCCACGACACACTCCGGCGCTACAAGGACGCGCAGTTCATCATCTCCACCCACTCTCCCGTCCTCCTCGGATACCCCGGCGCTCAAATCCTCTCCTTCGATGAAGGCCAACTCCACCAGATCGACTACGAACAGACCGCTCCAATGCAGATCGTGCGCCGCTTCGTAAACGACCGAGACACCTTCCTTCAGGAGTTATTCCAAGAAACCGCACCCTTGTTTCGAACTGAAGAACAGTAGCCCGATATGGCCGTCGCTCTTGCCTCTACGTCGCAGTCGCTTAAGACGGGGTTGCTTCTAGGTAAGCCAAGGCTTTAGCCTTGGTCCTCCCCAACCCACTACTCACAGCAGACTTTAGCCCTTGGGGTTTGCCTTCTTCCCTCGGATTGCCACGTTGCCATTGTCTGTCTTAGCGTCGGCGGCAACTTCGACGTTTCCAGATCGCCTATGGTGTAGGCATTGCTAAACTACTTATTCAATTGCATTTAAAATCACAGTTGTTTTCTTTTGCCATTTTCCGCCCAAAAATCGCTTGTCAAGCTCCAAAATCGCTAACCCATTTCGAACCAGCAGCATAGGCGTGCACGTTAGTTTGTTCCAAACCGGTATACTGGAGATAGATCAAAACAGATTAGCCCCGGACAGCGTCCGGGGCTAATCTGTTTAGAAAGAAGACTTTGCAATTTTGGCCCTTATCTATCACACTTTACCAGCAGAGTCCGGAGGTAAAGTCCATCTTATGAAGACTTTGCGCAAAAAAGGCTACCCGGGGGCGCCACCGACCTAGAACTTATGGAACATAAAGAACGCCCCGGCCACCAGGCAGCCAAACGCAGCAAAATGGTTCCAGTGCAGCTTATCGCCAAAATAGAAGGTCGAAAACACACCGAAGACGGTCAGCGTAATCACCTCCTGAATCACCTTCAGCTGGTCCGGCGAGAATGTCTTCGAGCCGATCCGGTTAGCCGGCACCTGTAGGCAGTATTCAAAGAAGGCAATGCTCCAACTCACAAGGATCACCTTCCACAGCGGCACCTCGCGAAACTTCAGGTGCCCATACCAGGCGAAGGTCATAAAAATATTCGAGCCGATTAGCAACAGAATGGTCCACATGGACAATGCGTCTCCCAAAATCAAATAGATACCAAAAAGATAAGATGCAAACAGCATGTCGATCGCTGAAAACCTCGCTCAGCTCCACGAACAAATCGCTGAATCCTGCCGCCGCGCCAATCGTCCCGAGACCGACATCGCCCTCATGGCCGTCAGCAAAGTCCACCCCGTCGAAATGATCCTCGAAGCCTACGCCGCCGGCCAGCGACTCTTCGGTGAGAACCGCGTGCAGGAGTTTCAGGAAAAATATCCGCGCGTGAAAGAACTGTCCGGAGCAAACTTCCACCTCATCGGGCCCCTCCAGTCAAACAAGACCACCAAAGCAGCTGAGTTATTCGATGCCATCGACGCCGTAGACTCGCTGAAGATCGCGCAACGCCTGAACTCAGCCGCAGCAGCCCTCAACAAGAAGCTTCCCGTGCTGATCGAAGTGAAGCTAAGCCACGAAGAGTCGAAGCACGGACTCGCTCCAGCAGAACTGCCCAGCCTGCTCACCGCGATAGACGAACTCGAGTCGATCACAGCACTCGGCCTGATGAGCGTTCCACCCTGGTCCGAAGACCCCGAGCTAGCGCGCCCATACTTCCGCGAACTTCGCCGCCTCCGCGACGAATCAGTCGTACGATTCCCACGCCTGACCCAGCTCTCCATGGGGATGTCGAACGACTTCACCGTCGCCATCGAAGAGGGCAGCACCTGCGTCCGCGTAGGAACGGCTCTCTTCGGCAAGCGCATACGAAAGACCGAGGAGTAATGGACTCCCCGTTCGCCAGGGACGTCGCAGACGGGTGCACCCTGTCCATCCGAGTCCATCCCGGCGCGCGAAAAAACGCTGTAACCGGCATTCACGCAGACTCGCTGAAGATTGCACTCACAGCGCCGCCTGTCGACGGAAAGGCCAACGAGATGTTAATCGCCTTTCTCGCCGAAGCGCTCCGATTGCCGCGAGCACGCATCGCACTCGTAGCCGGCGTCTCCAGCCGCAACAAGACACTCCGCATAACCGGAAAGAGCGCAGCCGAAGTCGCAGCCGCGCTCTTCGCTCCTAAGCCCTGCTGACTCGCTGACCTGCTGACTCGCTATTTCACCGTCAGCTTCGCGTTGGGAGCGACCGTGATGCTTTGGCCATCCGTCGCAGTCACCTTCAAATTGGTGGCCGTGACATCTGCATACGCGATCTGCAATCCCTTCGTCGCCTGGATATCGACGTTCTTCAACACAATGTCCTTCACCGGCGACTCCGGCAAGCCAACAATCACTCCAGCCCAAGGGCTATTCACCGACTTCACATTCTCAATCGTGATGTTGTGAAAGAACGGCGTGAGACGCTGTACTGGCTCAGCCTTCACGTCGCCCTCAGGCATCGCCTTCGGGTAATACTCGCTTACGAGGATCGAGGTCTTCACATCCTCCATCGTGATGTCCTTGAACGAGATGTTGCTTACGTCGTTGCCACGGTCTCGGTTGGCCTTGATGCGAATGCCCTGATCAGTTCCCTTGAAGTGGATTCGCTCTGCATGGATATTCTGCGCTCCGCCAGCGATCTCGCTGCCGATCGAGAGTCCATGTCCGTGCATGAACTCGCAGTCTGTAATCGTGATGTTCTTGCTCGGCGCATCAGGACCCGGAGAGTTGATGATGCCGCTCTTGATCGCGATGTTGTCGTCGCCCACATCGGCATACACATGGTCGATGACCATATTCGACGAGCTGAACGGGTCAATCGCGTCCGTATTCGGCGAGTGCTGAGGAGCCAGAATACGGACGTTACGAATCGTCATGTCGTCGGTGTAATACGGCACGATCTGCCAGCTTGGCGAGTTCTGCACCGTAACCCCCTCCATGCGAACATGCTTGCAGTGGTCGAACACCACGAGGCGCGGTCGAAACTGGATGGTCCCGACAACTCCAGCGCCGCGCGTGGCGCGCGCCTCGGTCCACCAACTCTCGCCGTTGCCGTCGATAACACCCTCACCAGTAATAGCAATCTTCTCCGCATTGGTAGCACTCACAAGGGATTGAGTCCCAGGCGCGCGGAACTCCAACTTGGCAGGATAATCAGCATGGTCAGGTGATCCGAGAAGCGTCGTCCCCTTGCCAATGTCGAGGGTGATGTTGCTCTTCAGCACCACAGGACCAGACACAAAGGTTCCCCCGGCCAACTTGACCGTTCCCCCGCCGGAGCTCGCACAGTCATCGATCGCAGCCTGAATCGACTTGGTGTCCTTGGTCGTTCCATCGCCCTTGGCTCCATGGGCACGCGCGTCGCATACCTTGCCTGCTGCCATCGCGGGAAGAGTCATCATCACTCCCGCCGCTGCCATTACCGCTAACCGAATCTTCAGGGGGTTCATCGCCTCTCCACGGGCACATCTATGCCCAGGGGAATATTACCTGCGATTGGTCATACCACGCACCCCAAACATGCCTCGACCATAGATTCGTTACACTTCGAGCTAGAGTACCGGTCTGCTCATGAGCAATCCCCCAATCGATTCTGTACATTCCAAGGACAAGATTCCCTCGCCTCCGGCCCCCCAACGCCCGGCAGCGCCCGAGCTGCAGCGCGGCCTCTCCACCTTCTCGGCGCTTGGTCTGAATGTGATCGACATGGTCGGAGTCGGCCCATTCGTCACCTTACCCCTCATTGTCGGAGTAATGGGCGGCCCGCAAGCGATCCTTGGATGGCTGATGGGAGCCCTCCTGTCTCTATGCGATGGCCTGATCTGGAGTGAGTTAGGAACAGCCTACCCCGAGGCCGGCGGCTCCTACACCTACCTCAAACACCTCTACGGCGAGAAGACTCTGGGGCGGCCTTTCTCTTTTCTCTACGCGTGGCAGTTGCTGATCAGCGCGCCGCTGTCCATCGCCTCAGGGTGCATCGGCTTTTCACAATATCTGTCGTTTTTCCTTCCGCATGCGAGTCACTCCATTTCAGCAACGTTGCTCGGGGTTCCTGTGGTATTAAGCGGCCAGTCTCTGATTGCGATGGCCGCATGCGCAATCGCGATTCTAGTCCTTTACCGAAGTATCTTCGCCATCGATCGCATCGTGCGATGGCTGGGAGTGATGGTTGGACTTACGCTGGTGTTGATCATTGTTGTGGGATTTACCCACTTTAACGCGCAACGTGCGTTTGACTTCCCACCAGGCGCATTCCACCTGAACGAAGCGTTCTTTGCCGGACTTGGGGCCGGCATGCTGATATCGGCATATGACTACTGGGGCTATTACAACGTGTGCTTTCTCGGAGCGGAGGTCCGCGACCCGCAAAAGACCATTCCCCGAGCAGTGCTTGGCGCGATCGCAATCGTCGCTACGCTTTACCTGATGATGAACGTCAGCGTCCTGGGAGTGCTGCCCTGGCGGGAGATGGCGCAAACTTCCGACAGCCAGGCACGGATGTTCACGATGGCCATATTCATGGAGCGGCTGTATGGTCATGCCGCCGCCGGGGTGATCGTCGTGCTAATCGCCGTGGCTGCGCTTGCCTCCGTCATCGCTCTCTTGTTGGGATATTCGCGCATTCCCTTCGCAGCAGCCAGGGATGGCAATTTCCCGGCTTGGTTCGGAGTGCTGCACACGAAGCATCGAATTCCGCTGCATTCGCTTCTCACACTCGGTGGCATCACACTCGTCTGCTGCATCTTTCGTCTCCAAGAGGTCATCACAACTCTCGTTGTGATCCGAATCCTGTTCCAATTTCTGTTACAGGGAATCGCTGCGCTATTGCCGAAACATCGTCGGGAGCGGAAGTTACGTGGATTTCGAATGCCCCTCTATCCCCTGCCAGTGCTGCTTGCGCTAGGAGGTTTTGCGTTCATTCTGATTTCGCGGCCGAATTTTGTTAGAGAGATGAGAACGGCAGGAATCCTACTGTTGGCGGGAGCCGTGGTTTACTGCCTCCGCTACTTGAGATTGCTGACTTGGTCGTGGCCGCGGAAGCGCCCCTAGCACCTCAATAGGTTCAAAATCTCCCTTTTATTCAGCAATCTACGAGCGGACGAAATCTTTCGTTTGCAGCCTAACCGGAGGCGAAATTCATTGTCTAATCGGCGAATGGATAAGGCGGAGACAGAAGCGATTCGAGACGTACTCGATGGCAACCGCGACGCCTATCGCGTATTGATGGACCGTCACTTCTGCTCTGTCACGCGCGTCGCTTTTCGCATTACCGGTAATGAGGCCGACGCGGAAGAGGTAGCACAGGAGGCGTTTCTTCGTGCTTACAACAAGCTGCCTAGCTTTCGACAGGACTCGGCTTTTTCCACCTGGATTATGAGAATCACGATGAACACCGCTATCAATCTCGTCGAACGACGCAAACGCGACCTGTCGTACTACGCGCCTCGCGTGGAGGACGAACCCTCAACTTCCAGTGATTCGGTCAGAGTCGCGGATCAGCACGCCGGTCCTGAACAAAGTCTATTGAATCGCGAATCAGCCAGTCTGCGTCAAGCTGCAATGGCTGAACTGACTCCGATGGAACGGACAGCGTTTACTCTCAGGCATATGGAAGACATCTCCATTGCTGAAATCGCGGCTGCGCTCAATATTACGAGCAACTCGGCAAAGCAAGCCGTCTTTCGGGCTGTCAGTAAACTTCGCCGGTCGCTCACTCCAATGGCAGGAGGTCTTCGATGAAGCACTTTTCTGAAGAAGAACTGATCGCATATCAGCTCCAGGAGTCCTCGGACGAAGTCGCTATCTCACGTCATCTCGAGGGCTGTTCAGAGTGCGCGAATCTTTCCGAGTCTATCGCTGAGACGTTGCGCGTCTTTTCCGCTGACCCCGTTCCGATGCCCGATCTGGAGAAAAACTGGCAGCGGCTTCGAGGCAATTTGAGCGTACTTACGCCTCAGAGGCACCGGTTCTTCGATCCTTCACGTTGGCGTTGGGGATGGCCTGCGATCGGCTTGGCTGCAGCCAGCCTGGTACTCCTTGCGGTACTTGGATTACACCACCATGTCGTCCATGAGCCGAGACAGAACTTCGCAGTTAATGGCCACGGTCCGCTCACGACTCAACCTATTGACCCCGCCATTGCAAACCATCTGGAGGCCGCTGAACGATTGTTGACTGAGGTCAATAACTCGTCCGGCGAGCTTGACGACACAACCCGGGAGCAGGCACACAATCTTCTCTTGAAGAACGCCCTCTACGTTCGAAACGCGAGGGACAATGGCGATTTAGCGGAAGCTGCCGTCCTCGAGAACTTTGGACGAGTCCTTACAACGCTCGACAACGAACCTCCTTCGCCACACAGCACCCTGCGTCTTCGGCTGGAGATGAACACGAGCGGCCTACTACTTGACCTCAGAATCTTGCGCCAAAACGACGATCGACCCCAAGGAGTTTCACAATGACAAACTTTGTTCGCGCCACACTCTGCTCTACTGTTCTGACTTTTCTTGCATCCGCACCGCCTCTTCGTGCCTTAGTGACCGCAGTCTCATCTCCGGTAACTTTTATCGTCGTATCGGATGACGATGCCTACACAGCAGGTACGCGCGCCATGGATGAAAACCGCTGGCCCGAGGCCGTTTCCGCATTTGATAAGGTGATCGCCGAAAAAGGAAAGCGTGTCGATGCCGCTCTCTACTGGAAGGCTTATTCACTTAATAAACTTGGCAAGACCCCGCTCGCGATCGCTACCTGCGGTCAGCTCAAGGCGCAGTTCGCAGATAGTCCCTGGAATCGAGATTGCTCTGTCATCTCCGTAGACGTCTCCGTTGATCCGCATGCTATTGCCGATCAAATGAAAATGAACATGAATCAGGTGCACCCTGTCGTGAAGATTGCTCCTCTCAATCTCAACATGGACGGGATGGATAACGACGTTGCGCGAGGATCCGATGAAGACCTGAAGATGCTCGCTCTCAATTCGCTGATGAATCGGGATCCTGTCACCGCTCTTCCACTGCTACGCGGCATCTTGACTGGCAATCAGCCTGCCAGAGTGAAAAAGCATGCATTGTTTGTTCTTGCACAAAGCAAATCGCCTGACGCTGAAAGCATCATGCACGACGCTGCCCTTGGGAAGCTGGACCCTCAACTACAAGAGCAGGCAATCCAGACGATGGCCGTCTTCCAAGGAAAGCGCGCCAACGATACGCTCGCGGAGGTCTACCGCACGACAACCGATCCGAAGATCAAGAGGTCAATTATCTCCGCCATGTTTATCACGAAGGACGCGCCTCGGATGGTGGAAATGGCGCGAAATGAAAAGGACCTCGAAATGAAGCGGAGGATTGTCTCGGAACTTGCGCTAATGAATGACAAAGCGGCAACTGACTACATGATGGAGCTGTTGAAGTAACGTTTGTTCGACCACCTCAAAGATCAATGCATCACCCAATCCATTATTTCGTGGAGGAGATTTATGCGAACTTTCGTGCGTACTCTTACGGCTACAGTTGTTCTGTCGTTAGTCAGCTTCAGTATTTGCGCAGCAGCCAAGTGTTGTCCATAGCCAAGTAACGACTGAAACGGCAAGCCGCGGACTCGGCAAAACCATCGATGGTTTGAAGCAGCAGAAGGATGTGGTTTGGGTCGGCTACTCTATTCCGGTAATTAGCAAATTTTCTTCCGGCTGGAACTTCAGTCAAATCGACTATCTCGAAGGCAACGGCGACGCAATCGTCAACGAATCGGAAGGAAGCAATCGACAGCCGTCCGACCATGCTGTAATTCTGCTGCGAATCGCAGAGGGCTCAGTAATGAAGATTCGTGTCGAAAATCCTGAGCGCGAACTGGATGCAGGTGGGTTGCGATTTGTCTGGCTCAATGGGGTTGAAGCCGATGACAGCGTACGCGTCTTGACTGAACTTGCCCGTCAGGGTGAGGACCGGCATCTACGAGACAGTGCTGTTTTCGCGATCTCTATTCACCAGACAAATGCTGCGACGACAGCGCTGGTCGGTTTCACCGCTCCGACAAATGATCTTGAACTCCGCGAGAAAGCAGCGTTCTGGCTCGCTAACCAACGCGGTTCCGATGGCTTTAAGGCGATTCAGCGGCTAGCTCGCGAGGACGCCGATCCAAAGTTCCGCGAGAAGCTTGCCTTTGACCTTACTCTCTCAAAAGACCCGGAGGCTCTCAACGAACTCATTCGCATGGCGCACGAAGATGCTTCGCCCCAGGTGCGAAAGCAGGCGCAGTTCTGGATGGCGAATAAGGGTGGGAAAAAAGTGAGCGAAGATCTTCGAACCATCGCGACCAACGATCCGAATGAGCAAATTCGAAAGTCCGCTGTCTTTGCGCTCTCTCGACTTCCCGGCGACGAGGCTGCTACTCAGTTGATTGCGTTGGCGGATTCAAGTAAAGATCCCACCGTTCGCAAGCAGGCAGTCTTCTGGCTCGGACAGTCCAATGACCCGCGAGCGCTCGAATATCTTTCCAAGCTATTGAAGCAGTGAGACACGGGTGCAACCGTTGGTCTGTCTATTCGCTGCCGAAATGGTAGGTAACACCCGTGGAAACGCGAATATTGTTCTGACGATTGTTTTGTGCGTTAGGAATCTGCGTGTAAACCCAGTCAACTTCACCGAGAGTCAGTCCGAAACGATGCTTCAGGTGCGTGCTGACTCCGCCACCAGCGAGTAGACCAAAGGAATTGCGATTGATTGTGAATTGGAAGTTCACATCCTCTTTCGCTCCCCCGAAAAGAGTCTGGCCGTAAGGAACCCAGCGCGTATGGTTGCGAAACGTATAACGTGGGCCGAAAAGATAGTTAAAGATGGTGATGTTCTGCAAGCTGTGGTCCACATTCGTCGCATGGCCGACAGCCAAATCGGCTACGCCTGCCCATGCTGACGTGATGTTGTAGACCACGGTTCCACTACCTCCATTGAGTGAGAAGCAACCGCACTGGCCCGGCGGTGCATTCGCATGAAAGTAGTTATAGTTAGCTGCAAGTTCGAGTCTGGCGACGTCGCCGCGCGCGCCTGCCATCGATATCGCCTGAGCGTGGAGAGCCCAGGTCAGCGCGAATACGAATATCAGGACCACGGCGCTGCGAAGATGCCTCATTCTTCTCTCCTACTGCACAATCAAGGTTGCGGATGCAGAGTGCTGAACAGCGCCTTCGCTGCCTGTAACGGTCAGCGAATACGTCGTTGGGTTGAGGGTGAAATAGCCGCCCGCGCAGCCGGTGAGAGCGGCGATAGGCAGAAGAGTCCCGAGTGTCAACAGGGCCAGAAGCAACGTGCGAGGAATTTTATTCCTCAGTTTTCTCGCTGCGCCGAGCCCAGCAAGACCGAGCATTCCGAGGGCTACCGGAAACTCATTCCGAGGCGCGGGGTCATTTTGCGGGATGCTATTCCGGGCACTGAGCGAACTGCTCGTTTGAACGTTGAGAGTAATCTGCGTCGATCCGCTTCCCGCAGCAATCGTGGATGGCGTGAACGTGTAAGTCGACCCAGGAGGCAAGCCCGCAACCGCTACCGTTACGTCATTCAGGAAGGTCGATGCTCCAACCGGTGCCAAGGTGAAAGTGTACGATGTGGTCGCGCCGGGGAAGAGATTCTGGCTCGCTGCGCCTGTATTCGTATTTGTGAAATCTTCCACCATGTCAGCAGCAGGGGCAGATGTGCTCGGAGCAAAGTTAGTGTCGCCGGAATAAACCGCCACAATCTGATGCGGCCCAGTTATGAGATTTGTTGTTGCGAAGGCTGCGTTTGCATTGGTCGTGAGGGAAACGACAACACCTCCGTTTGCACTCAGTGCGGTGGTTCCCAACACGACCGTACCGTCCATAAAGGTCACAGTACCCGTGGCATTTGGACTTGGAGCCGTCACGTTTGCAGTAAAGGTAACACCAGAGTGAAGCAGTTGAGCCGGTGCGCTTGTAATGATCGTAGTTACTGTTGGGATTCTGTTAACCACCTGCGTCAGGATCGCGGACGTCGCAGCATTGTGGCCAGAGTCACCACCGTACGACGCCGTGATCGAATGAGATCCTATCGTCAACGTCGATGTACTAATGGTTGCTACGCCTGTCGGGTTAATAGTTCCTGTACCGAGGACCGTTGAACCGTCAAGGAAGGTAACCATGCCTGTCGCGCCTGCTTGTATGGTGGCGGCAAAAGTAACTGCCTGATTAGGCGCCGACGGATTTACCGAGGAAGTCAACGTCACGACAGACGCTACCTTGGCCACGGTCACTTGCGTGGGAGGAGAGACGATAGGAACGCTTGTTACGGCATTCGGGGCGGATGCAGTTATCGGATTTGAACCGAGTGGTAGCGAGGGGACGGTGAGCGTAGCCGAACCGTTGACGACGGTTGCGGTTCCCAGAAGAGTCCCACCGTCATAGAACGAAACCGGTCCGCTTACGCCCGGAGGAATGGGCTCGGTGATCGTCACAGGCGTGTTCGGAGTTGGATTGTTTGACGACACAATCGGTGCAACGAGCGTGGGGTTGGGCACCGTCACTGTTACGACTGTAGCCGCAGAAGTCGCTGGATTGTTATTCGCATCGCCCGATGTAGTTGCCGTAATCGGATCCGTTCCAACAGGCAGCGAGGGAACGGTAATCGTCGCCACACCACCAACAATCGTAGCTGTACCGAGTGGGGTAGACCCGTTAGAGAACGTGACTGTTCCCGTCACACCCGGAGGAACCGTCTCAGTAATCGTCTCCGGCGTGTTTGTGGGCAGGTTAGAGGACGATACTACTGGCGGCGGAATTACAGGAGTCGCCTTGTTGACAATCTGAGTGAAAGGTACCGAAGTGGCCGCACTGTTGTTCGTGTCCCCGCCATAGCTCACCGTGATCGAGTGAGATCCGACACTCAATGCACTGGTCGTGAGGGTTGCCTGACCATTGGTCAAAGTGCCCGTACCCAGGATTGTCGTCCCATCGAGGAACGTGATCGTTCCCGTTGCACCAGAGGGGGCGATGGCTGTGAAGGTCACGGATTGATTGATGATCGATGGGTTCAGGGAGGACGTGACCGAGACGGTCGGAGCCGTCTTCACCACTGTGACAGAAACTGCAGGCGAGGTTGCTGGATTGTTATTACTGTCCCCAGGCGTGCTGGCGGTGATTTGATCAGTCCCCAGCGGAAGCGTTGTGACCGTAATCGTGGCGACACCACCGACGATCGTCGCTGTTCCGATTACCGTCGAGCCGTTGGAGAAGGTGACCGGTCCGGATACGCCTGGAGGCACAGTTTCGGTGATCGTTACCGGGTTCCCAACAGTAGGACTGCTGGTCGATACTACCGGTATAGGCAGGGTCGGAGTTGCTTTGTTGACCGTCTGTGAGAGAGGCGTCGAAACAGCGGAGTTATTATTGGTATCGCCGCCATAGCTTGCCGTGATGGTTTGAACGCCGGCACTCAGAGTAGATGTTGTGAAGGTCGCTGTTCCGCTGCTGATCGTTCCGGTACCAAGTATTGTCGATCCGTTGAGGAAAGTAACAGTGCCGGTTGCTCCAGGGGAAACTGTTGCCGTGAAGGTGACGGACTGATTCACGATTGAGGGATTCAGCGAAGACGTCAGCGACACCGTCGGAGTTGCCTTGCTCACTGTCTGAGTAGTTGTTCCAGTGGTGGGACTATTATTCGTGTCTCCACCGTAAGATGCGGTAATCGTATCGCTACCCACAGGCAAAACCGTCGTAGTAATCGTGACCGTTCCCGTAGTTGGATTTACAGGTCCACTGCCCAGGGTTACGCCACCACTTGTGATGGTCACCGTGCCGGTTGTTCCGGGGGGCAGAGTTGTCGTGATCGTAACGGAGCCGCCATAGGTGCTTGGGCCGGATGTCGTCACAGAGATTGTTGGCGTCGCCTTATTGACGACCTCTGTGAGTGTTCCGGTTGCCGTGTTGTTGTTTGCATCGCCGTTATAGGTTGCTGTAATCGGATCACTGCCAGCAGGAAGCGTTGCTGTCGTCGTTGTCGCGACGCCGTTCGTCAGTGTGGGTGTGCCTAACGTCGTACCGCCGCTCGCGAATGTCACAGTTCCGGTCGTACTGGACGGAAGGGTCGCGGTGAAGGTTACCGATTGGCCTACATTGGCAGGATTCAACGACGACGTCAGTGTAAGGGTTGGCTGCAACTTGTTCACGGTCTGTGTCAGCGTTGCCGTCGCAGAGTTATAGTTGCCATCTCCGTTATAAGTTGCCGTAATCGGATCGCTGCCGGCGGGAAGCGACGTTGTCGCTATCGTCGCCACACCACTGGCGAGAGTGGATGTTCCAAGCACCGTGCTGCCGCTCGTGAACGTTACGGTTCCGGTCACACCGGACGGCACGGTTGCGGTAAACGTTACAGACTGGCCGGTGTTGGAAGGATTGAGTGAAGAGGCGAGGCCCACGGTTGTCTGCGCTTTTGTTACTGTCTGAGTCGTTGTTCCGGTAGCTGGATTGTTGTTTGTGTCGCCGCCGTAGGAAGCAGTAATGGGATCAGAACCGACTGGCAGGGTTGTTGTGGTGATGGTTACTGTCCCAGTGGCGGGGTTCACCGGACCGGAACCCAGCGTCACACCGCCACTCGTGATGGTCACCGTGCCAGTTGTGCCAATTGGAAGTGTCGTCGTGATGGTCACCGGGTTGCCGAAGGAGCTACCGCCCGGCGTGGTGACCGTAACGACGGGAGTCGCTTTATTGACTGTCTGCGAAAGAGAGCCTGTAGCGGAGTTGTCGTTCGCATCTCCGTTATAGGTCGCTGTAATTGGGTCCGCGCCTGCGGGTAGAGCCGACGTACTGACCGTCGCCACACCGCTCGTCAAAGTAACTGTTCCGAGCGCGGTTGAGCCACTGACGAAAGTCACCGTGCCTGTTGCATTGGTTGGAAGCGTGGCCGTGAACGTAACGGATTGGCCGTAGGTAGAGGGATTGAGAGAAGATGTCACAGTTACGGTCGGGGTCGCCTTCGCAACCGTCTGTGTCGTCGTTCCCGTAGCAGAGTTGTTGGTTGCATCCCCGCCATAAGTTGCAGTGATCACGTCTGAGCCGAACGGCAACAACGTCGTGGTAATCACCACTGTCCCATTGGATGAGGTGATGGTCCCGCTTCCCAGGGTTACTCCCCCACTCGTAAATGTGATGGTTCCTGTCGGGCCGACGGGAACAGACGCGGTGATTGTAACGGACTGGCCAAAGATGCTTGCGCCAGAGGTAGTTACCGTCACTGTCGGAGACGCCTTATTGACGGTCTGGGTCAGAGTCGCAACGGAGGAGTTGTAATTGTTATCCCCGCTGTACGTTGCCGTAATTGGATCGCCACCAACCGGAAGCGACGATGTGGTCACCGTAGCGACCCCACTGGTCACGGTTGCAGTGCCCAGGGTCGTCGAACCGCTGGTGAATGTGACTGTCCCGGTTACATTGCTGGAAAGCGTATCGGTGAAGGTAACCGCTGTGTTCACAACAGAGGGATTGACGGAAGAGGTGAGAGTCGAAGTGGGGAGTGCCTTCGATACGGTTTGAGTCACAGTTCCCGTCGCAGAGTTGTAGTTTGAGTCTCCGCTGTAGGTCGCCGTAATGACATCGCTCGGAGGCGCGAGAACGGTGGTGGTGACGGATACAGCGCCTGAGGCAATCGTTCCAGAACCAAGCGAGAGCGAGCCGCTGGTAAATGTGATCGTGCCAGTGACTCCGGCGGGAACCGATGCCGTAATCGTGACAGAACCGCCGAACGTGCTTGGACCGGAGGTCGTTACGGTCACCGTTGGAGTTGCTTTATTGACTACCTGAACGATCAAGTTCGAGGAATCGGTGCCAAACTTCGCAGTGATATTGTGCGAGCCGACAGAAAGAGTAGAGAGAGTCAGGGATGCCGTAGTTCCGGATATAACGCCCGTTCCAATATTGTTGGCCCCATCGAAGAAAAGTAACCGAACCAGTTGTCCCAGACGGAACCGTCGCCGTGAAGGTCACGGATTGCGTGTAAGTGGAGGGGTTGACTGAAGAGCTAAGCAGAATGTTAGAGACTGTTGTCGTAACAGCGCTTGAGGTGCTGGAATTGTAGTTGGCATCCCCAGGGATAGACAGCCGTGATGGAATCGGCTCCCACTGGCAGTGCGGTAGTAGTCAATGTGGCGACTCCACCCGACAACGTGCCCGAACCAAGCAACGTAGTGCCGCTGAAGAAGTTGACGGGTTCGGTATTCGTGGTCGTCGTTGGAGGACCGACGGTGTACGGAGACAGTACGGCAGTCAATGTCTCAGGTTGACCACTCAGAATCGATGTGCTAGGTGACACTGATAGCGTAAGTGAGGTATTTACTGGGGCGGCTGTCAACGGAACCGTGCTGGAAGTGCTTCCGAATGTAGATGCCGTCACCGGAGTAACTCGCATCGACATTGTGGATACCGCTTCCCAGCGGAAACACAGCGACGCTCGTGAGGGCGGACGCAGTGGATGTCTGCGTAACCTGACTCAGCGAAACAGCTGCCCGAGGGTGATTTGCGTCCGTTCCGATCAGGTCAGCGTTGCCCTTGTTGTTGTAGTCTCCAGCATTGACCGCGTAGGTAAGCGTAAAGCCACCTATGGTCGGCTCTTGGTAGGGCTGGAAAGTGCCATCGCCATTTCCTATGTAGACGAGGGCGCCAGTGCTTCCGCCCGCGATAATATCCGGAACGCCGTCGCCATTGACGTCTGCAAGATGGGGATCGGAGGGGATGTCGGAAACGTAGGTCACAGGCGGCTGAAAGGTCCCGTCGCCATTTCCGAGAAGGACAAAGAGGCTGTTTCCAACGTTAAGGGTTTCCGGTCCCGGACGAGTGATCGTCGCAGATACGATATCGGGATTATTGTCAGCGTTGGTGTCACCAGTGGTCAGAAATTCGCCAATCTGGCTTGCGGCTGCTGTCGTAGACACATTGAAGGTGCCGTCGCCGTTGCTGAGAGCCACATAGAGATCAAACAGAGTGCTGCTGGGAACAGAACTGGCAACAGCATACGCAACGTCGTCGATGCCATCTTTATTGAAGTCTGCAACGACAACGCCGCGAGTGGCTAGCGTGGGTAGAAATTGTGAATGGATCCTTCGTGAAAGTTCCGTCGCCATTGCCCGTAAAGAAGATGACATTCTGTTGCGAGTTGTCGGTGACTGCTATATCGAGCAGGCCGTCGCCATTGAAATCGCCCATTGAGATGCTGGCCACATCTCCGGTTGAATAGAGAACCGGGGTTTGAAATGTGCCATCGCCGTTGCCCAGAATGATGACAAGGCCGCCATTGGTTCCGTCAGAACACCCAAGAGCGATATCGGTGTTGCCATCGCGATTGAAGTCCGCAAGAAGAATCTGCAGAGCGCTTCCCACCGTGCATCCCGGGTAATTCACCTTTGGCTTAAAGGTGCCATCGCCATTGCCCAGAAGCACAGAGATCGTGGAGGAGTCCGGCCCCGGCGAAGGAGGTGTCGCGTCGCCAGTCACGACGTCAAGATTATTATCCGCGTTCAGGTAGGCAGATGCGATGGCCACTGACCTCTTCGTCTGCGCCGGGGCCACCAATTGCAAATGGCGGTTGTTGCAAAAAAGTAGTGGTGAGAGTGGAGACGACGAGATTTTCTGTGCCGAGCACGTTATTACCGGCGCTGGTATCGACGAATGAGATAACACCCGTCGGCCCGGTGGTGAGTGAGCCAACTCCGGCGACGGTCCCGGTCAGGTTGTAGTTCCCGATGGAACCCGTCGAGGTCAAAGAGATGGAAGAAGAATAGGTTCCCGTGACGGCATACGTAACCGTGTTCGACACACTTGTCGCATAGGACTTATTCGCCCGAAATACCGCTTTGTAACTGTGGCTGCCAATGGGTCCGCTGCCCACTTTTACTGACGCAGTTGCTCCTGGAGAGGTCAGTTGCGCGATACCCAGAGCGGAGTTGTTTTCGCAATAAACTGCTGTCGCATCGCAAAATAAGACGAAGCCCGCCGTGATCGGGGTTCCCGGGGATCCGCCCGACGTGACCGTTGCAGTCAGTATGATCGGAGTTTGATAGGGAACGGACGTAGCCGATATCGTCAAAGTCGTCGTTGTTGCGGCCGGTGCAGCAAAGGCCGCGGAAACAACCATTGCCATCATCGCAAGGACAAAGGAAACCTTTGCGAAAGAATTACCGATCGAAGAAAGGATCGAAGAATAAGGTGAACTGTGGGACAAGCGTGTCATAGGTTCCCTTTTTGGTTCGCTGTGGTGGCCGAACTTTAGTACTCACGGTAACCTCCCGTGAGCGGGGCGACCTATTACACGAAAGTTGCACCGACCCTATCTTTCGACCGACCCGTACCCTCATCTTCGATATGTGCGTTCGATAAGCGAGAGACAGACGAGTTCTCGGATCGCAGACATTAGAATTACAAGGCCGCACTTGCTGCTGATAACGAAGAGGATATGAAGATTCGAGACACGATCCGCTAAAGAGCGAAGAGGTCAAGCCATTTCGCCGCGCCGAAGATCGGGAGATGATTTTTGAGAGTTAGATGGAAACGCCCCAGACTGGATCGACGGTGCACAGCAGCAGTGGCAATCTACTCCGCGATGACTGCCTTCACCAGATTTCGTGGCCGATCGACGTCAATGCCGCGGCTGATTGCCAGTGTGTATGCGAGCAGTTGAAGGGGCACGACCTCAAGGATGGTGGACAACAGGTCATTGCTGGCGGGGATGAAGATACAGGAATCGCTATAGAGAGGAGCTTCGGAGTCACCCTCCGTCGCTAAAGCGACGATCCGCGCTCCCTGCTCTCTCATGTCCTTCATGAGTTGAAGCACCTTCGAATAACGTAGAAGCGAATCGGGATCGTTTGCGTCGGCGGTGGCGATCATAATGAGCGGTGCTTCTTTGCTGACGAGTGCATTGGGGCCGTGCTTCAGTTCGCCGGAAGGGTATCCTTCAGCGTTAAGATAGGCGGACTCCTTAAGCTTGAGAGCGCCCTCCCGCGCAATTGCGTAGTGAGGCCCGCGTCCTAGATAGAGAAGCGTGCTGGAACTCACAAGCGTTGGCGAGAGAGTCTCGATCTGCCTTTGCCATCCAGGCAGCGCCGCCTCGATGAGCTGCGGAATCTCGCGCAACTCACGTCCATGGACCTCCGCTGCCTGCTGAGTCATGCGACCGCGAAATCTCGCCAGATGAAGTGCGAGCGAGTAAAGCACCGCCAATTGTGTTGTGAAGCTTTTGGTCGCCGGAATAGCCTTTTCGATACCGGCAAAGGTCGGCAGCGAAGCGTTTGCCTCCACCGCCATGGTGGAGCGAGCATTATTTGTGATCGCAACAGTAGCAAGTCCGCGAGCCTGGGCTTCGCGCAAGGCCGCGAGGGTATCCGCCGTCTCACCCGATTGAGAGATGACCAGAACGCCAGGATTGTGCAAAGAGTGAGTCGAACGATAGGTATATTCGCTGGCGTATTCGACATCAACAGGTATGCCAGCGAGGTCCTCGAGCATAATCTCACCGGCAAGACCTGCATGCCGACTAGAACCACTTGCCGCGATGACCAGCCGCTCACGCCTGCCAAGAGCATCGACTGCGGGTTGAAATATCTCAGCTGTCGACGCTTTGCCTGGAACGTAGTGTTCGATAGTCTCGCTGAGCGCCTGAGGCTGCTCGTAAATCTCACGCAACATCGCATGAGGGAAGTTTGCGACGGGTATGCTGGTCTTCGGTTCGGTCATTTGCTGTAGTAGATCCGTTGCATCGTGCAGTTTTGCTTGTTTCAGATTAGAGTCCACACTTGATGGCAGCTACTAGCCATTTCAGTGCAAACGTCTCGAGGGGAGTAAAACCTCAGCAAATGGTAGCAGCTTCGGACGCCCCGAGCACTCTCTCGCCCATGTATCTGCTATGACGACTAGACTGATTCTATAAAATGGCGAACGAGAAAGGTCAGGGATGATCAGTACGATAGCGGCACGGAAGCTTCTGGGCCCAGCCGGCGTTGTGGAATATCCGCTTGTAAGGATAGAAGACGGGCGCATCTGTTCGATCACGACACTCAGCCCGGAGGACTACGAACGGATACCGGCGACGTACCGCTACTCAGGCGCAACCCTCGTTCCGGCCTACGTCGATATTCACATACACGGCTGCGCTGGACACGATGTGATGGAAGCAACGCCCGATGCCCTTCGTGCAATCGGATCGTATCTGGCGAGCCGCGGCGTCGGGGCATATTTTCCCACGACTGTGACCTCTCCAAGAGACGAGACGGTACGTTCTCTTGCGGGGCTGGCCTCTGAGATCGGAAGGAATGATCAGGCTACAGGTTCGGGCGCCACTCCGCTCGGAATACATCTCGAAGGGCCCTTCCTCTCGCATCTGAAAAAGGGAGTGCATTCGGAGGCGCTGCTGGAGGCGCCCTCGATTCCCTTGTTCAACCGCTTCTGGCAGGCCGCTGAAGGCAAGATCCGCCTGATGACAATTGCCCCCGAGCTACCCGGTGCATTGGAACTGATTGCGCATGCGACCGCGTTGGGCGTGCGTTGCAGCATGGGGCACAGTGACGCGCGCGTATCGCAGGCCGAGGCGGGTTACAGGTCTGGAGCGCGTTCGGCAACTCATACGTTCAATGCGATGCGTGCTATCGATCATCGCGAGCCCGGTCTGGCGGCCTATGTGCTCGATAAGCAGTCCTTGTTTGCGGAGTTGATCTGCGACGGCATTCATGTCGATCCTTTGATGGTGCGGCTCTTTCTTCGATCCAAGGGTGAGCACCATGCCATTCTGGTTACAGATGGAATGAGCGCCACCGGTATGCCAGATGGCACTTACATGTTGGGCGGGATAAAGGTCGAGGTCCGTGACGGGCGCTGCACCTCTAACGGCACGCTTGCGGGCAGCGTACTGACCATGGATCGAGCAGTGCGTAACCTGATGGAGTTCACCGGCGTGGGCCTGAATATAGCAGTGGCTGCAGCCTCGCGAAACCCCTCGCAGCTAATGGGGATCGCAGATGACTGGGGAAGCCTCGACGTCGGTCGAGAAGCCAATATCACCGTTCTATCGCCGTCCGCCGAAGTCATCCAGACTTTCCTGGCTGGCCGCGCGATGATCGTTTAGCCGACTACGAGACAACCCCGGGAGTGAGGGAGTTCGTCTCTGCCGCATTGACATTGCGATGGCCACTGAGCGCGAAGAAGAGGATATATAGATAGCACAGCAGGACGATGGCGAAGCTGCGCTGGTAGCCGAACGAATCGGCCAGAAGACCCTGGATCTCCGGAATGACGGCTCCGCCGACGACCATGGTGATCAAGATTCCGGAGCCCTGGCTTGTGAACTTACCGAGTCCCGCAACGGACATGGGGAAGATGCAGGGCCACATGACCGAGTTGAAGAGGCCACACGAGACGACGGCCCAGAGAGCGACCGAGCCGTGACCAAAGATTGCGCCGCTGATACACAGCGACGCGAGGACTGAGACAAATGTCAGGGCTTTCGGCGCGCTGATCCACTTGAGGGCGAAGAAGCCGATGAGTCGGCCGATCATTGCGCCTCCCCAATAGAGTGAGACGTATTCGGCGGCGGCTGCGTGGCTCATGCTGCCCATCGAAGGCTGGCCGAGATAGTTGATCATCAGGCTGCCGATCGCGACTTCCGCACCGACGTAGACGAAGATGCCAATGGCGCCGAAGCGCAGGTGGCGAAAGTTCCAGGCGCTGCCGTCGCTGACCGTATCCTTTTCCCGCGCTTCGATCAGGTCGGGGAGGTGGACGAAGTGAGTGACGATCGCCATGAGGAAGGCGAGACCGGCGAGGATCATGTATGGCATTCGCACGGAGTAGGCGAGTTCCGCTGCGCTTGCGCTTGCGGCCACGAAGATGAAGGCTGCTCCGATCTTCGGAGCTCGCCAGCCAGCGAAGGAGTTGGCGAAGCCGCAGAGGTTGAGGCGAGACGCGGCGGTTTCCGGCGTTCCCAAAGCGCCGACGTAAGGATTGATCGCAACTTGCAGGAGCGCAAGTCCGCTGCCGACGATGAAGAGGGCGAAGAGGAAGAGAGGGTAGAAGATGATGATCGAGGCTGGAAGGAAGAGGAGCAGTCCGATTCCCATGACCGAGAGCGCGACGACGATGCCTCGCTTGTAGCCGATCTTGCCGACGATCCAACCGGAAGGAAGCGACATGACGAAGTAGGCGCCGAAGAAGCAGAACTGGACAAGCAGCGCGGTGACGTTGGCGAGGTGAAAGAGGTCCTTGAAGTGCGGAACGAGGATGTCGTTGAGCGCGGTGATGAAGCCGATGCCGAAGTAGAGAGAGACCATCAACGTCAGCGGAACGGTGTAGTTTCTCTTGGAAGCTTGAACAACTGTGATCGGACCTTCTCCTGCAACTCCAAGTGCCATTTCGTTCCCCTGTGTTTCAATTCCGCAGTCGAAGTTTCTCCGCGCGCGCTGTAGCGAACAGCTTACCTGCAAATCGCGCTATTGTGGATGAGGTAAAAAAGGAGCTGAAATTGAAGCGGATAACACGGCGTGGATTTGTTTTTGGTTCAGCGGCTCTTTCGGTAGCGGGGCGGGCGGGGTTTGGTCTGGCTAAGGAGTTTGGCGGGGGGCGGCTGCTGCTGGTTGGGACGCAGACCTCCGGGACGAGCAAGGGGATCTATGCTTACTCGTTCGACTCTGCGACCGGGGAGTTGAAGCTGGTTGGATTGGCGGCTGAGGCGGATAGTCCGACGTTTCTGGCGCTGTCTCCGAATGGCAGGACGGTCCTGGTTGCGAATGAGATCGACAGCTACGAGGGTAAGAGCAGCGGCGCGGTGTCGAGTTATTCGTTGGACCGGGCGAAGGCGCGGTTGACGAAGGTGAATGAGGTGGCGTCGCAGGGGGGCGGGACGTGTCATGTGGCGTTCGACCATACGGGCCGGTCGGCGTTTGCGGCGAACTACGGTGGAGGAAGCGCGGCTTCGTTTTCGGTTGGTGAAGATGGACGGTTGAGTCCGGCGGTTTCGTTTTTTCAGTACAGCGGACGGGGGCCCAAGGAGCAGCAGAACGGGCCGCACGCGCATCGCGTCACCGTGTCGCCGGACAACCGGTTCCTGCTGGTCAATGATCTCGGGCTCGATGCGATCCACATTTACCGGCTCGATGCGGGGACGGCGAAGCTGACTTTGAACGATCCTCCTGCGTGGCGGTCGGCCGCGGGGGCCGGGCCGCGGGCGCTGCAGTTTCATCCGAACGGCAAGTTCGCTTACTGCGTCGAGGAGATGGCCTCGGCGGTGGTGGTGCTGCGGTGGAACGCGCAGGCGGGTGTGCTCGAGACGGTGCAGGAGGAGGTTATGCGAGCCTCCGGATTTTCACGGGACCACGGCTGGATCGGAGATTGTGATCGATCCGTCGGGACGATTTGTTTATGCCGCCGACCGCTTCGACGACATCGTCGCAACGTTTCGCGGTATCGCCGGAGAGCGGCAGATTGACTCTTCTCAATCGGACCTCGTGCGGCGGGAAGGTGCCGCGGCATATCGCGCTCGATCCGAGCGGGCGGTGGTTGCTGGTGGCGAACCAGGTTTCGGACAATATTGCTGTGCTTGGGCGTGATCCCAAGAGCGGGCAGTTGACGGAGGGTAAGAGCTTTCCGTTGTCCCGGCCGCAGTGCCTGGTGTTTGCTTAGGGAGGGGGTACCCCCCTATGTAGCAAAATCGCCATTTTCCTTATTTTTCATCGACTTACGAGTTTTTGAATGATCGCAAAATATTCATAATAAAGGGTTATAGCTAAAATACTCTTTCTAAACGAGTTAGCCCCGGCGGGTGGCCGGGGCTTGCTTGTTTTTGATCTATATATCCAGTATAGCGGGTTGAGTGAAACTAATACGCCAAGCCTAAGTCGTTTTGTTTAGGGGAGTTAGGTGCTCTGGGGGCTTGACATGCTGTTTCTGGGCCGAAAACACGAAAAATAGTTATAAGTGGCTTAGAGAATTGGACTTATCCCCGTCGAAGAGCAGTGGCGATGCGGAAGCCACTACATGGCCACGCTCGTGGTCGAGGAGCCAGCGTTTGCGGTGGAGTCCTCCGCCGTAGCCGGTGAGCGAGCCGTTGCCACCGATGACGCGATGGCAGGGCACGATGACGCTGACGGGATTGGAGCCGTTGGCGAGACCGACGGCCCTGACTGCTTTTGGGCGGCCAATTCGTTTCGCGAGTTCGCCATATGAGGTGGTGGTACCGACTGGAATCTCGCGGAGAGCCTGCCATACCTGACGCTGAAAGTCCGTGCCGTTGGTTTTTGTGGGCAGGTTGTCGATTGCGGTGAGATCGCCGGCGAAGTAGCTGCCGATGACTTGCGAGAGGCCACCGGGGTTGCGAGCGCGAGTGAGCGTGAACCCGTGTCTTCCCTTGTGTGGCCCGTAGTGCAGGCGAAGAAAGTCTTCCGCGCGTGGATCGTGATCGGTCCAATCGACGGCGCGAAGGTTTCCTTCGTGGTCGGCGATGATGACCATCTCGCCGATGGGGGTGTCGATGCGATCGATGAGGAGATGGAGGGTCTCAGACATGGGTGCTCCTTTGGATTGAGCTTGCGGTGGAATCTGCCGCCCAGAGATGTTGTGCGGCATAGGCGCGCCATGGACGCCAGGATTCCGCGCGATGAAGAAGACTGGTTGAAGTGGATCGAACACCGCTGTGGCCGTCGAGCCTGGTGGCGGAGCGGAGCAGGCCGATGTCAGATGCGGGAAAGGCATCGGTCTCGCGCAGAGCACGAAGGGCAATATAGTGTGCAGTCCATTCGCCGACGCCTCGAATGGCACTGAGGCGGGCGATGGCCTCTTCGATCGTGCCGAAAGGGTGGAAGAGATTCGGGTCGTCTGCGGAAGCTTTGGCGAGGGCTTGCAGCGATAGCTGTCGCGCCTTCGGCATGCCGAGACCGAGTGAGTCTGCTTTGGCGATGCGTTTTGCCGAAGGAAAGGCGTGAGTGAGACCGGGATGATTTTGTGCAGCGACCGGGAGCCTGTGGCCGTGAAGAGCGACGAGTTGTGCGGCGAGGCGGCGTGCTGCGACGACGGTGATTTGCTGGCCGAGGATGGCGCGGACGGCGAGTTCGAAGCCGTCCCATCCTCCGGGTGCGCGGAGACCGGGGCGCACTGCAACGAGAGGTGCGAGGAACGGGTCGCGGGAGAGATGCTCGTCGATGGTTTGGATGTCGGCGCCGAGGTCGAAGAGACGGCGGACGCGAGTGACGATGGCGGGGAGATGTTTGACATTGGGAAAACGGATGGTAACGCCGAGGCTCTGGCGTTCGGGGAGGTGTTTTACTTCGACTGTGCCGATGGAGCCGTCGATTTCGACGGTGCGGTGATAGATTCCGTTCTCGACGACTTCAACGCCGGAGATGGCACGAACTGTGAGATAGGCAAGCATCGAATCCCAGTCGTACGGCGGACGGTAGCGGAGGCGAAGTGTGGCGGGAGCATCCGCGTCGCTGATAGAGGTCTTGCGACGGATGGCGCTGGGAGGGCGGCGAAAGAGATCGTGGAAGGTTTCGTTGAAGCGGCGGAGACTGCTGAAGCCGGCGGCGAGCGCGACCTGGGTCATGGGCAGCTGGGTTTCGTGAATAAGCTGCTTGGCGAAGAGGACGCGGCGAGTTTGCGCGACGGCGATGGGCGAGGCTCCGAGATGCTGGACGAAGAGGCGGCGTAGCTGGCGCTCACCGATACCGAGGCGGTCGGCGAGTTTTTCTACGGTTGCGGCGGGGCCGTCGAGGGCGCCTTCGGTGATGAGAGCCAGGGCACGGGAGACGGTGTTCGAGGTTCCGCGCCAGGAGGCGAGATCGGGTGCGGTCTCGGGGCGGCAACGGAGGCAGGGGCGAAAGCCAGCCTCCTGTGCGGCGGCGGCTGAACCGAAGAAGCGGCAGTTTTCGAACTTCGCGCTGCGGGCTGGGCAGACGGGCCGGCAGTAGATTCCGGTTGAGGTGACGCCCACGAAGAGGAGGCCGTCGAAACGTGCGTCACGGCTCTTCAGGGCGCGGTAACAGGCTTCTTTGCCGGGTAGCTCCATAGAGTGATTTTCTCACTCGGAAGAGGAGCGAACTCGCGGTTTTCGGACGTGAATGGCGCGCTGAGGTTAGTCGGGAAGGGCGAGGATGGCGCCCCAGTTGAAGCCCGCGCCGAAGACGGCGAGGATGATCGGCGTAGTGGGTGGGTTGGGGTTGGCGGCGTGCCACTCGGAGGCGGCGATAAGGAGCGAGGCGGAAGAGGTGTTGCCGTAGCGATCGATGTTGCGAAAGAAGCGGGACTTCGGGGACTGCGAGGGCGGTGGCGACTTTGCGGATGAGGTTGACGTTGGCCTGGTGCATGAGGAAGAGGCCGACGTCGGTTGGTTTGAGGTTGTTTTTTGTGAGGAGGTCTTCGATGGAGCGCGGGATCTTGCGCGAGGCCTGGACGATGACGTCGAGACCCTTCATCTGGATGGCGCCGCCGTGCTGGAGCTGGAGGGCTTCGGCGTAGTTGCCGTCGGTGGAGAGAGACACGTCGGCGATGCGGAGGGGGCCTTTGTCTGGAGAGACGATGCAGGCTCCGGCCCCGTCGCCGAAGAGGATCGCGGTGTCGGGGTCGGCGTCGGAGATGCGGCGGGACATGATCTCGGAGGCGACGACGAGGATATTGCCGTAGCGGGGAGCGAGGTCGGCGGCGAAGGCGATGGCGATGAGCGCGCCGGCGCTGGCGACGGGAATGTCGATCGCGGGAGTGGTGTTGAGGCCGAGTTTCTGGGCGAGGACGGAGGCGGGGCCGGGGAAGGCGCGTTCGGCGGAGCCGCTGGAGAAGAGGATGAGGCCGATGTCCTGCGGGGTGAGGCCGGCGTTTTTGAGGCAGGCGTTCGCGGCGGCGAGGCCGAGGTCCGCGACGGATACGCCTTCGGCGGCGTAGCGGCGTTCGAGGATGCCGGAGGATTTTTCGATGGAGGCGGCTGCGCGGCCCGTGCGGGCTTCGAGGTCGGCGTTGGTTACGACCGTTGGCGGGAGGTGGTGGCCGAAGGCTAGAAGGTAGGACATGGTGCGCTCCTGGTGCTTGCGGAGGGTTGGCTGGCTGTAAAGGCAAATACGGAGATTCTGCGCTGCGCAGAAGGACGGGCAAAAAGGGCAAATGCAACAACGACGGCAAAGGCAACTACAGGGGCAAATGCAGGTCCTTCGACTTCGTCGTTCGCAAAGTGCGCGAACGACTCCGCTCAGGATGACAATTTTTCGTGGCAGGCAAACAAATGCGACGGCAACTGCAAAAGCAGATTCTCCGCCTGCGGCGAAGGATGACAAGGGTTTGGGGTGCTGCGGGGCCGGGTTAGTTTTTTCGGCTGTCGAGGTAGGCTTCGATTTTGGTGACGGTGTCGAAGCGCTCGGGGACGAGGTCGGCGTCGGGGATTTTGACGGCGAACTCCTGCTCGAGGCCGGTGACGAGGTCGGGGAGGGTGAAGGAGTCGAGGGTGCCGGAGTCGAAGAGGCTTTCGTCGGGGCCGGGGTCGTTGGGGATGTCAGCGACTGCGTGGATGACTTTGAGGATTCCTGCCTGGGTGCTCATGTTTACCTGCTTTGCGCAATTTGTAACCGTCTGCGTAGCTTTTGACGAAGGGATATTTATTTCGTTTCGCCCTCTGCGCGTATGAGGGGCGTTTGGTAGCCGTCGTACTGTTGAACAATGTCGGAGAAGAGAGCGCTGGCCAGTTCGTTGTAGCCTTCGCCGGTGAAGTGGGTGTGGTCGGGCTGGGCCCAGCTGATGGTGACCCAGTCGCGCATGGAGCCAAAGCCACCCATGCGGGAGCGCTGATCCCAGTAGGCGCAGTTCATCTGACGGCAGACGCTGCGCTGAGCGGCGACGATGCGGTCGACGCCGGCGAAGGGCGCCCATCCTTTGCGGCCGGCGCGGAGGGCACGGTCGGGCGGGCCGACGACGAGGATGGAGGCGTTGGGAGCGAGGCGGCGAACGCGCTCGATGATGCGCTGGAACATGGCGGCGTAGCTTGCTTCAGTCCAGTTGTGATCGCCCGCTTCGTTGGTGCCGTAGGAGAGAACGACGAGCGCGGGGTTGACAGCGGCGAGCAGAGGCTGCTGCAGGGTTTCGCTCCAGCGAAGGAAGAGAGAGGCTTCGGCGCCGTTGATACCGGCGGCTTCGTAGGTCACGCCGGCGGAGTTTTCCGTGGCAAGGCCGAGGAGGCGGACGGGAGCCTGATCGATGGTGAGGACTTCGAAGTGATGCGGGCCGGGTTCGACAGGTGCGCCGAACTGGGCGGCGGCGTCGGGCGCGGAGGGATCGGACTTTGCGGTGGAGACGGTGGCGATGAGGGTGTCGTTGTCGCGGATCTCGAAGGAACCACCGTTTGGCTGGATGAGGTACTGGACCTGGAGCGAGGTGGCGTCGGCGTCGAGTGAGACCCAGTTGCCTGGGGCTTCGGTGCTGAGGCTGACGCCGCCCATGCCGACCATGCCGTCGCCGATGTCGTTGAGATGAGTGCCGAGGACGGTCCATCCAGTGGACTGGGCGCGGCGGGTGCCGTGGATACGGTATCCGGCGAAGGGATAGCCGGCGAAGCTGAAGCCGGCGCCGCCGTCTCCGAACTTGGACTGGAAGAGCGTGCGGAGGGCTCCGGTGAAGAGGTCGGCAGCGGTGTGGGAGTCGCCGAACTGAATGACGCGGACGAGTTGGGATTTGGGGTCGAGTTCGAGCTGATGGAGTTGCTCGAAGAACGCATCAAGGGCGTGGGGATTTTCGATGCCGGGCTTGGGGCTCGCAAGCGAGTGCATCACGCGATCGGTGATGGCCTCACGAGTGTTGATGTAGGTTAGCGAGGCGGGGCGAAGTGTGGCTGCAGCGGCGTGTGTCGTCGCGTGGGTCGTTGCGTGGGTTGTGGCGATGGTTATTGATGCGGACTTGGTTGAGCCGGATTTGGTTGAGGATTTTGCGGTTGCCGAGGATTTGGTCTTGCGGCCTTTGGTGGGCTTGGTCTTGTAGGGCTTTGCCGCGGGGGCGCGCTTTATTTCGCCGTTGGCTGTTGTGGCAGGCTTGGCGGGATGTTTCTTGGCTGTTGCGGCGGTCTCAAGCGCGAAGGACGCCGGTCCGGCTGAAGTGGCCAGGAGAAGCAGCAGCCGTGGCTAGACTTCGTCGCAACATTTACTGCACCCCCATGGGTCTCGCGGCCTTGTTTGACGGGTCGGAGGTTTGGGAGATGGCCGGCGGGGAGAGCCGGTTTGGTGAGGCCGGATGATTTTCCATGTACCGTTCGTAGCCTATCAGGAGTTGGCTGGTGAGGAGTTGGGCGACGATGCGTGCGCCCTGGGGTGAGGGGTGGATGAGGTCGGCGCCGACCATGGCGGGATGACGGTTGTACCAGAGGGCCATGGTGCCGCTGCCGCCCATGGCCTGGTAGGTGTTGAAGAAGCCGCAGCCGGTTTTTTCGGCGACACGCTGCTGAATGGCGACGATCTCGGGGATGGCGCGCATGGTGGTGATAGTGTCTCCGCTGCGTTCGCCACGGTCCATGGGGCTCATGATGAGAATCGAGGCGTCGGGGAGAGCGGAGCGGACGCGGCCGATGGCGCGGATGAGCTCGGGCTCATACTGCTTTTCGACGTAGGTCGGGAAGCTGGACTCGTTGGTGCCGTAGTTGATGACGACGAGGTCAGGGTTGCGGTGCTCGAGGGAGCTGGCAAAGGTTTGGGGATTGAAGGCGCGGGACATGACGGTGGTGGAGGCGCCGTTGAGCCCGATGCTGTCGTAGGTGAGACCCCGGGCGCCGGTTCCGAAGGCTACGCCGAAGACCTGAACGGGATTGCCGGAGACGCGAAGCTCGACGACTCGGGTGCCGGGAGGCAGCGGGATGGAGGTGGCGGCGTTTTGTTTGGCGTCGCCGGCGGTGTTGACTGTACCCATGGGTGTGCCGTCGGCGGTGATGTCCAGATTGCCGCCGCCGGGCTCCTCGAGGTATTGGACTTCGATGGAGGTGGAATCGTGCGCGGAGAGATGGATGGTACTCAATGCGCCAACAGGGCCGGTGAAGATCGCTCCGCCGAGTCCATAGTTCGCTTCGCGCATGGAGCCGACGGCGGTGTCGATCTTCCATCCGGTGCCGGAGACGTCGACGCCGTGATGACCGTACCAGGCCCAGGGCTTGGCGATGAGGATGAAGCCGGTGCCGGCGTTGCCGAAACGCTCCTGCAGGAGGTCGCGGGCGTCGCCGGTGATGAGGTCGGCGGTGGTGGGGGAGTCGCCATAGTGGACGATGCGGACGATGCTGCGTGACGACTGGCCGGTGCGAAGATCGCGGAGGGCAGCGTAGAAGTGGTCGAGGGCACCGTTGTTGTCGAAGAGGAACTGGGATTCCAGGGTGGAGTTGGCGGCGGCTTTGACGCCGTGTGCGATGGGATTGGGGATGGCGAGGGCGGCGGGGAGTGGCGGGAGCGGGGCTTTGACGATGGGGAAGAATGCCCCGCGGTCTGACGGAAAATCGGTGATGGGACGGAGGGTTGCGGGGTCGAGGCCCTTGGTGCTGCTGACGCCGTAGTGGACGGTGAGCAGGATCGCGGCGAAGGTCGCGATGGCGAGGAGGGTTTGTTTGGGGAAGGTTGGCATGGCTAGAAGTTGCTGTAGACGAAGGATGTCCCGCCGCGTCCGGCGAGGAGTTCGATGAGGAGGACGACTGTGGCGAGGCCCGCTCCTTGTAAGACAAAGGGGGCGCGGCCGAAGATTTCTACGGTGCGATCAAACCATTTAGGCGGGATGGCGTGGAGCGCGACGCCGAGGAGCATAACGCCGATCATCTGGAGACTGACGTTCTGGACAGAGAAGGTGAACGAGCCTAGGCGGCCGAGGATGGCGAGCGCAGTGGCGACGTCAGGCGAGCGAAAGAAGATCCAGGTGAGGCAGACGAAGTGGAAGGTGACGAAGATGCTGACGTTCCTGCCCCATCGGGTTTGGGGTTGTTTGCCTTGAATCTTCTGGCGGAGGGTTTGGAAGCTGCGGAGGGTGGTGAGGCCGACGCCATGGAGGAGTCCCCAGAGAATAAAGGGCCAGCCGATACCGTGCCAGAGACCGCCGAGGAGAAAGACGATGATTGGATAGACGTAGCCCGCACCTTTCCAGCGGGCGGCGTTGGGGAGGGAGAAGTAGACGTAGTCGCGGAGCCAGTTGGAGAACGTGATGTGCCAGCGGCGCCAGAAGTCGGCTATGTTGATGGATTTGTAGGGACGGTTGAAGTTGTCCGGGACGTTGAGGCCGAGAAGAAGACAGAGGCCCATCGCGATATCGGTGTAGCCGGAGAAGTCGAAGTAGATCTGAAGAGCGTAGGCGTAGACTCCGACGAGGACCTCGGCTCCGCTATAGAGGGTGGGGGTGTCGAAGATGCGGTTGACGACGTTGTTGGAGAGGAAGTCGGCGATGATGAGCTTTTTGACTAGGCCCGAGGAGATGAGGAGGAAGGCGCGGCCTCCCTGGGTCGGGGTTAGAGAGAACGGCTGCTGGAGCTGCTTAATAAGGTCGGAGATCCGGTTGATAGGACCAGCCACGATGACGGTGAAGAGTGAGGCGGAGGTGAGGTGGGTGAGGTAGCTGCGGGTTCCCGGTCTCGTTCCACGATAGAGATCGATCGTGTAAGTCATTGACTGGAAACAGTAAAATGAGAGGCTCAGAGGAAAGACCCAGCGGTAAAGCTCACCCAGGGCGACGGGGATGAGCTTGGTCGCGGCGAGGAGGCCGACGTTTAATATGACGCTGACGGAGACCAGAGCCAGGCGTGGGCGCGATCGTTCGCGCGGGAGGTTTTGCAGGCCGAGGCCGACGAGGTAGTCGATGGTTGCGGCAAGGAGGAGGATCGCGGGATAGAACCATGCGAGCCGGGCGAGGAAAAAGCCGTTTGCCAGCAATAAGATAGAAAGCTGCGCCAGCTTCCAGCGGAAGCAGGCCCAGTAGAGGGTGATGACGATCGCGGCGAAGGCGAAGTATGCCGGGCTCAACGGGGACATCGTGCAGCTCCATCCTGAATCGGTTGGAAAAGAGGCTTTCCTGACTTCCCGGCCGACCGGCTCAGATGAGACGCTTGACGGCCGAAAAGGCTATTTTTGGGGAGAATTCGTACTTCCCTCTTTCCAAGCTCATCGTTACATGAGCCTGTGAAACCCACCGAAAGAATTAAAAAAACAAAGTAGTAGGTACCCCCCGGATTAACGGATTGCCCCGAATGGGTTATTAACTCCTTTGTAACGTGAAGTTAGGGGCAGCACACAACTTTTAGAAGTCTTTTTTGAGGGTTCTCAGGCAACCCAAAATCGGTTGACAAGCGGCCTTGCGTGTGGTGAACCGAGGGTCATTTTAATGCTTGAAAAAGTACCGTATAGCCCTTGAATTTCTTATACTTAAGGGTATGAAGATGCTACCCGGAAATGCACGTATGGCAACTCTGACAGGAAGGACAAAGACCGCTGTAACTCTGGCGGCACTGGTCGTCCTGTCGGCCTTTGCGACGGACACCGCAACTCCGGCATCCGCGCGAGAGACTGATCCGACCATGGTGATGAAGAGCGATGTCTCCTCGGCCGAGATCGTCACGACCGTGCCCGCACCCAAGACCACGGTCCTAACCCGAATCAAGAGCGGCATGGCGAGCTGGTATGGCTCGGTGCTGCAGGGGCACCGGACGGCAAGCGGCCGGCGCTTTGATATGAACGAACTAACCGCAGCGCACCGCACCCTGCCATTTGGCAGCAAGGTGAAGGTGACCGATCTGCGGAACAAGAGGTCTGTCGTGGTCACCATTACCGACCGTGGGGAGTTATTCCCGGAGCGGGTGATCGACCTCTCCCTTGCGGCAGCGAAGCAGCTGCAGATGGTCAAGATGGGCGTCGATCCCGTCCGCCTCGAGTTGGTGAGCTTCCAGAACTAACCAGTACGAGAGCATCAACGACGAGTGAAGCCCTGAGAATCCTCCCCTTCTCAGGGCTTTGCTTTGCCTGCCTCAGCGCTTTGCTTTGTCTGTGATGAGCGCGTCGATCTCGGCCCGGTAAGGCATCGAGGGGGCGGTGCCGGGGCGCGTAACGGAGATTGCGGCAACAGCGCAGGCGAACTGCGTGGCCTGGACGAGGTCCATGCCCTCGGCCAAGGCGGTGGCGAGGCCTCCGTTGAAGGCGTCGCCTGCCCCGGTGGTTTCGACGACGGCACCTGCGTCGACGGCGGGGACGTGGCGGGTAAGCGTGTGGTTCTTGATGAGGGCTCCCTGGGCACCGAGGGTGAGGATCACGTTGCGGACGCCGCGTGCGAGGAGAGCGGCGGCTGCCTGTTCGGCGGATGCGAGGTCAGTCACAGGGATTCCAGTGAGGGCGGCTGCCTCGGTCTCGTTGGGAGTGAGGTAGTCGCAGAGCGGGTAGATCGAGTCGGGCAGCGTGGTTGCCGGGGCGGGGTTGAGGATGGTCGGGACGCCGTGGGTCTGGGCGAGACGGAGGCCATGCTCGACGGTGGGAAGGGAAAGTTCGAGCTGCGTGACGAAGACGCTTGACGCGGCGATGCGCTCGGTCGCCTGGCCCACCTCGGCCGGGGTGAGTTCGAAGCAGGCGCCGGGAACGACAACGATGGCATTCTCTCCGCGGGCGGCGTCGATGAGGATGGCGGCGGCTCCGGTGGGGTTAGGGGTGGAGAAGATGTACTGGGTGTCGATTCCCTCCGCGCGATAGAGGCTGCGGGCGATGTCGCCGAAGGCGTCTGGACCAAGCTTGCTGATGAAGCTGACGCTTGCTCCGGCGCGGGCAGCGGCGACGGCCTGGTTGGAGCCTTTGCCGCCGGGGCCGAGTTGAAAGGACTGACCCATGCGGGTCTCGCCCCAGGTGGGGAGGCGGTCGATGCGGAAGGCGAGGTCTGCGACGTAACTGCCCAGGACGGTGACACCTTTGTTGGTCATCAAGCTACTTCCTTATGCTGGTTGTCTGTGTTCTTCGGATTTTCGAATCGCTGAAAGAGAGGCGCGCCCCATGTCCCGATGGCGAGCAGTGCGCCGAAGAGCACGATGGCGTCGATGCTCTCGCGGCCTTGGCGCGACCAGTAGGCGGCTGCGTCGAGGTTGAGCCAGAGAGCGAACTCGTCGAGGGTGAGAGCGGCGCCGATTCCGTAGGAGACGGCTAGAAGTCGACTGACGAGGATCGAGATGGGCGTGTCGCCGGTGCCGGCTTCGGCGAGGGTGGCGTAGCCGGTGACGAGGAGAAGAAGGATTCCCCAGACGAGATGGTGAATGTGGCGACCGCCCATCTCGACGTAGCCGAATGGCCCGATGTGATGGGTGATGGAGGCGACCAGAAGACGCACGGCGAGGAAGGTAATGAAGAAGCTGACGGAAGCGAGAAAGAGGCGGCGGTGAGGCCGGTCGGGGATCTTCTGGTGGACGATGCGGCCGATCTCCGTAAGGTGCAGCACCAGCAGAATGACAGCGGTCAGAACGAAGAGGAAGATCAGAAGGATCGAGGATCCTGAGATGTGCATAGGTAAGGATTATCGCCGCTAATGCGCTGCGCCGACCAGCGATAGTATGAGTTGTATGCCGCTAGATCCGAAGCTACAGACGATTCTCGATGCAGGGAAGGCGCTGGGCCTGCCTCGGCTGGAGACGATGACAGTGGAAGAGGCGCGGGCCGAGCGCGCTGCGATGATGGCGCGGTTTGTGCCGATGCCGGAGTACGCCGATGTGAAGGTGGAAGAGCGGACAATTGCTGTGGCAGGACGGGTGATTGCGCTGCGGGTGTATCGTCCGGCAGGAATCGAGGGGACGCTGCCGGTCGTGGTTTTCTTTCACGGCGGCGGGTTCGTGGTTTGTACCTTGGAGACTCACGATCCTTATTGCAGGGCGCTGGCCAAGGAGGCTAAGGCGATCGTGGTCTCGGTGGACTACAGGCTGGCTCCCGAGCATAAGTTTCCGGCGGGGGTGGAGGATGCGCTCGCGGCGACGGAGTGGGTGCTCGCGCATGTGGGGGAGTTGGGCGGGGATGGTTCGCGGGTGTTTGTTGCGGGAGATAGTGCGGGCGCGACGCTGGCAACCGTGGTAGCGTTGCTGCTTCGGGATAAAGGAATCACTGGGCTGACGGGGCAGATTCTGTTGTATCCGGTGACAGCGCACTATGATCCGCCGACGGCTTCTTATGTGGAGATGGCCGAAGGGTATGGGCTCACGCGGAAGGGGATGATCTGGTTCTGGGATCACTATCTGAATGACAAGAGTGAGGCGAAGGATTTTCGCGCGGCTCCGTTGATGGCGTCTTCACTGCGTGGGTTGCCAAAGGCGTTTGTGGTGACGGCGGAGTATGACGTGTTGCGCGATGAGGCGCAGGCCTATGCGAAGCGGCTGGAGGCTGAGGGAGTGGATGTGACGCATGTGTTCGGCAAGGGGATGAATCATGGGTTCGCGGCTTCTCCGAATGAGTTTCCGTTTTTGCCACAGGCGAAAGAGTTGTTGCGTAGCGTTGCGACCTGGATGGCAGGGTAGATCGGGATTGCAAGCTACGGACGAATTGGCGAAACCCAAGAGTCGTTTGCAAATAGCTGCTCAATTTCGGCAAATGATCGACAAGTAGTCGGAAGGTTGAAGGCGGCCAGCCATTCTCAGGTGCGAATCTTTGACACACGAGACCAAGAGGTTGCCAGGGATAACCAGACGCAGGAGCCGAAATCTCCCAACCGGTAAGTCCGCGGTCTCGTGTTGCGCGTATTTGAAGAGACCTCACTTCAACGACAACGATTGCGAAGTCAAAATAGGGGGAACCGTTTGAGAGCTCCGGCACAACGCGACCGCCATATTTGCCAAATAGATAAACGCATTCGGACTCAACTTCTTCCCTGAGTCGCCTCAGGTTGCTCGCCGCACCTCGTTTATCCAGATCGAAGATCTGATCAGCAGCGCGATAGAGCCATATGAACGGCCGGGTCAACAGCCAAATCGAAGACCGGACGACCTCAGAGTTGCGCTGTTGGCGCTTGGCCACGGTTCAGTCTTTTTTTTTGGGTTGCCACTTTTTGCGAGCGGGGGCTTGGGGTTGTGAGGCCGGTTCGGGTGAGATGCTGTGTTGTTCGGAACAGTCGTAGGAGTTTCAGGTTGGGTTGGCTGAGTTGTGGCGGTGGCTTTGGGTTGCCACTTTTTTCGTTCGGGAGTTGCGGGGCTGGTGGTGGCTGCGTCTCGACGGGTTTTGGTGCTTCGGGCTGCGCGATCTCTTGAGCCGCGGATTGGGTCAGTATTTTTTCCGTGGCAGGAGCGACGGCCTTTGGCTGCCATTTTTTTCGTTCAACTGTAGAGGTTGCTGGTGGAGTTGTCTGCGGAGTTGTCGGAGAAATTGTTGGAGATGATTCAATTTCGACGACGGCTTGGGTAGGTGGTGGCGCGGCGGGTGCGGTGACGGCGGTTCCTGTTTCGGCTGGTGCGGTTGGCTTGGTATCGATGATTGGTGTCGTGAGGCCTTTGCTGCGGCGGACGCCTTCGAGGAGGAGTTCGGCGACGTCTTTGATGGCGATGTCTTCGGAGGCGGCTTTGCTGGGTGTGCTGCCGAGCATGCTCTTGCAGAAGGGACAGCCGACGGCGAGGACTTTTTCTCCGGGAGCGGAGGCGAGGGTTTGCTGGACTTCGCGGAAGCGGTTGTCGGAGATGCGCTCGTCGCCTGGCTCTTCTTCTTTCCAGAACTGCGCTCCGCCGGCTCCGCAGCAGAAGGCGTTTTCGCGGTTGCGGGGGAGTTCCGTAGCGGTGTTGTTGCTGAGGATGTTCAGGAGGTTGCGCGGTGCGTCGTAGACGCCGTTGTGGCGACCGAGATAGCAGGGGTCGTGGTAGGTGATGGTGGCTTCGCTCGAGGCGGGGGTGAGTTTTTTGTTGGCGACGAGACTCTCGAGATACTCGGTGTGGTGCATGACCTTGTAGTCGCCGCCGATCTGTTTGTACTCGTGGCCGATGGAGTTCATGCAGTGCGGGCAACTGGCGACAATCAGTTTGGGCTGGACGGTGTTGAGGGTGGAGACGTTTTTGTCGGCGAGCTGGCGGTAGAGGTACTCGTTGCCGGAGCGGCGGGCGCTGTCGCCGGTGCAGCACTCCTTTTTTCCGAGGACGGCGAAGTTGACTTCGGCGTGATTGAGGAGTTCGACGAAGGCGCGCGCGGTTTTCTGGGCCTGCGGGTCGTAGCTTGCGGCGCAGCCCACCCAGTAGAGGACGTCGGGGGTGGGATTTTCGTCGGTGGTTTTGACGTTAAGGCCGTCGGCCCATGCGAGGCGCTGCTCGTGGTTGATGCCCCAGGGATTCTGGGCGCGCTCCATGCCGCGGAAGGCGCTTTGGAGTTGCGAGGGGAATTCGCCTTCGATCATGACCTGGTTGCGGCGGATATCGATGATGTCGAGCATCTGCTCATTTTGCGTTGGGCAGACCTCCATGCAGGCGCCGCAGGTGGTGCATGCCCATGCGGCCTCTGGGGAGAGCGCGAATTTCAGGAGCGGGTGGGGACTTGGCTGATTTTTTTCGAAAGGAGCTAGGACGAAGACGAAGGGACTTTGTTGCGCGGCGAGATCGTTTAGCTCCATGCGCTTGTTGATCTCGAGCGCGGCGGGCGAGAGCGATTTGCCGGTGGCGGTGGCGGGGCAGACGTCCTGGCAGCGGTTGCACTGGATGCAGGCATAGGCGTCGAGGAGGCGCGGCCAGGCGAGGTCTTCGAGCTTGCTCGCTCCGATGATTTGCGTTTCGGCTTCGTGCTCATCTTCGGTTTCGAGGTTCAGCGCTACGGGCGGGAGGACGCCTGAGGTGGGTTCCCGTTCGACGAGATACTTCGCCGGGGCCATGAAGATGTGAATGTGTTTGGAGTAGGGGAAGTAGGCGAGGAAGGCGAGGACGGAGCCCAGCGCTCCCCAATAGCCGAAGATGCGGAAGGCTTCGGCGTTGGCGGGAGTAAAGAGGTGCGAGAGGAATGTCGCGAAGGGTTGAAAGACGTCGGGGCCTTCGGCGGCGATCTTCGCTCCGGCTCCGATGGCGCGGCTGCCGACGTGGAAGAGGATGAAGGCGGAGACGATGAGCGAGTCGCGGGTTATTTTTTTCTGCTGAACGTCTTTGTGCAGGAGAGTGCGAGGGTTGAAGCGGAAGTCCCGGCGACTGGGAAGGGCGAAGCGGCGAATGACCAATGCGACGACGCCGAGCAAAACGAGGAAGCTCAAGATGTCGGCGAAGAGGTTGTAAATTTCGCCTATGGGATTGGCGGAGGTGATCGAGATCGGAAAGAAGCCTTCGATGGCATCGACGAGATTGACGAGGCCGTAGAAGGCGAAGCCGTAAAAGATGAAAGAGTGGAAGAGGCCTATGGTTGGGCGCTTTTTGAAGGTGCGCTGCTGCGTGAGCGTGGTGACGAGGGCGTAACCGATACGGCGAGGGAGACGGTTAGATCGCGGCTCGGGATCGGGTGTGCCGCGACGGATACGGAGATAAAGCCGGTAAAAGCCTTCGAGACCCAGCGCAAGTGTGATGAGTGCGAAGAGAAGGAAGGCGATCTTCTGGGAAAGTGGAAGCATGAGGCCGGCACCGCTCGCGTTGGTTCTTCGGGACTGGAGTGATTATCTCTCGCGCACTTATTTTTTCAACTCGGCGAGAATCGCGGGCACGAGCTGCGGTACGTCTCCGACGATGCCATAGTCGGCGATCTTGAAGATAGGGGCTTCGGCGTCTCGGTTGATGGCGACGATGGTCTTGCTCTTGTTCATTCCGGAAAGATGCTGGACAGCTCCCGAGATGCCGACAGCGATGTAGAGTTTGGGCTGAACAGTCTTTCCGGTCTGGCCGACTTGCTCCGAGTAGGGGCGCCAGCCTGCGTCGACGATGGCGCGCGTAGCGCCGACCGCCGCGCCGAGCTGGTCGGCGAGGGCCTCGACGTATTGAGTAAAGCCCTCTGCACTGCCAACACCGCGACCGCCGGAGACCACAATCTCCGCTTCAGCGAGAGATACGCGAGAGCTACGCTCTGCGGTTTTACCTGTGACTTTGAGGCGTGGTGTGGGGAGATTGAGGTCGACGTCGAACTGCTCGGCTGCTTCTGCACGAGCCGTCGCCGGATTGAAGACGCCGGGCTTGATAGTGACGACGGTAACGGGACTCGTGGCTTCTACGGTTTCCGTGACACGGGCGAGGTAGGTGTAGCTCTGGGCGGTTATAGTTTCGCCGCTAGCTTTGAGGCTGATGACGTCTTCGAGTAGAGGAGCGTCAAGTTTAATCGCGACACGTGGGCTGTACTCGCGGCCACTGCGGCTGCCGCCGATGAGGACGACGGAGGCTTCGCCTTCGGTGGCGATCTGGGCGACGGCGGCGGACCAGAGTTCGGGGTCGTACTGCACGAGTGCGGGAAGGTCGGCGACGAGAACCTGATCGACAGCGCGGGCGATCTCTGCGGCGATGGGCGCAACGTTGCTGCCGAGCACGAGAGCGGTGATGGGCGCTTCGCGGCCGAGTTCACGCGCGGCGGTGACCATCTCCCACGTGCTCTTGCTAACTTTTCCGTTGGCATGCTCCACGACGATGAGAATCATGCGATCACCCTTGCTTCGTTGCGGAGAAGATCGACCAGTTGTGCTGCTGCTGCGGGAACGTCTTTGCCGTCGATGATTTTGTTCAGGCGATTCTTGACCTGGATCTCGGCGCTGACGAACTTAAGCTTCGGCGAGACGTTGAATTGTTCGAGCGACTCTTTGCGCATCTCTTTTTTCTTCGACTTCATGATGTTCGGGAGAGTGGGATAACGCGGCTCGTTGAGGCCCTGCTGTGTGGTAATGACGGCGGGGAGTTCGAGAGTGAAGGTCTCGCTGCCTTCGTCGGCATCGTGTTTTCCGCTGAGCGTGTTGCCTTTGAGTTCGAGCGCGGAGGTCCAGGTGGATTGCGGCCAGTTGAGGTGCTCTGCCGTGGCCGCGCCGAGAGCGTGGCTGTCCCAGTCGGCCTGTTGGCCTCCAGAGAAGATGAGAGTTGCGCCTTCCTGCGTGGCGATCTGTGCGAGGACTTTGCTAAGCGCGACGGCGTCAAGACGGACGTCGGTTTCAACGTGAATGGCGCGGTCGACACCCATGGCTAGGGCGGTGCGCAGGGCATCCTGTACGCGGGCCGGACCGACGGCGACGGCGATGATCTCGGCTTCGACGCCGCTCTCGCGCAGGCGAAGGGCTTCCTCGACGCCGTACTCGTCCATTGTGTCCATGACCAGCTTGCTGTTTTCGAGAGCGACCGCGCCATTGGCGACGTGTACGCTCTCTTCTGCATCAAGAACCTGGCGGAGATAGGTCAGAATCCGCATGTATTTGCTCCGTCATTCATAGCTGTCTGTGGTTTGACTCCCGGAAGCTCTCCGGCGTTGTAGGCCAGTGCGATTGGCAAGTGCCAGAGCGGCCAACTCCAGCAGGAAGTTTACTGAACGCTCGGTCAGAAAGTCAACGAGGCGACTTTGATTTCTTTGCTGCTGCTGTTTTGCGTGAAGTGGAGAGCGCGTTTGCTCTTGCACGGGTTGGAATTAGAGTTCGGGAGCGGAGTCCTTCCGTTAGAAGTTGAGTGAAGTGGCTGGCGATTTCAACGCCGGTCAGGGGTCCGGATGGTTTGTACCAGGTGCCGATCCAGTTGATGGCGCCGGACATGGCGAAAGAGGCGAGCTTTGGTTCGCATGGAGCGATGGATTTGTCCGCAATTCCGTCTTCGATGTAACTCCGGATGGAGGCATCGATGCGGCGCTTGAGAGCGCGAACCTCTTTGCGGGTTTCGAGGCTGAGTTCATTTTCGTCGAGCATGGCGACGCAACGGCCAAAGTCGTAAAGAACGACGGATCGCGCGTAGGCTTCGATGTAAGCCTTAACTTTTTCGAGGCCGGTGCCGCGGCCGACTAGAGCTTTGTCGAGAAGGGTTTCGATGAGGGTGATGCCGGCGCGGTAGCACTCGACGAGAATCTCTTCCTTGTTGCGAAAGTAATAATAGAGAGCAGGCTTGGTGATCTTGAGGCGTCGTGCGAGTTCGCTCATCGAAGTGCGGCGATACCCCTGCTCAAGAAACATATGCGCTGCAGTTTGCAATACGGCATCGCGCTTGATGTCCTGATTACGCTGTCGGGCCTGGAAGGCCTTCCAGGGTTCGTGAGTGCGCTTGGGTGCTTCCTTCATGTCGTGATTGTCTCAGGATGGAGGAGGTGTGGCACAAGAGCCTTTGCCGATTTTCAAACTTTGAGCCCGACGAGGCGCATCAGCTCAATGCCGTTGCTCTTTGTGACGACGCCGTCTTGCAGCTTGAAGTCGAACTTCATCTTGCCGTCTTCAATCTCATCCTCCAAATGAACGTTTTGGAGGCGGCTGTCCTGCTCTCCGCCAATGTGGGTCAATGCGAGGTCGTGCGTACTGATGAGGCCGATGGCGCCGCTTGCGAGCAAGGCACGGACTACGCCTTCGGCTCCGACAAGGCGGTCTTTCGAGTTTGTTCCTTGGAGCAGTTCGTCCAGCAGGAAAAGGACCGGAGGGTCATTTTCGGCAAGGTCGCAGATGTGGCGTAGGCGCGTGATCTCTGCGTAAAAGCGAGAGCTTCCCTCCTGCAAGGAGTCGTTGACTAGGATGCTTGCGCCAAGGCGCAGCGAAGTCAGTTTCAGATGAGAAGCGCGCACCGGAGCGCCGGCCATCGCGAGGACGGTGTTGATGCCAACTGAGCGGAGGAGCGTGCTCTTGCCGGACATATTGGAGCCGCTGACGAGAAGAACTTTTGTCTCTCCGCAGACGCTGACGTTGTTGCGAACGCATTTCGCGGCGGGGATGAGTGGGTGACCGAGTTGCTCGGCTATGAAGCAGGGTGGGCCTTCGACGAACTCCGGAAAGGGATCGCTTGGGTGCTCATAGCTGTAGCCAGAGAGGGAGAGGAGCGCCTCTACTTCGCCGATCGCTCTCAGCCAGGATCGAACGGATGCGCCGTGAGCCGTTCGCCAGGCCTCGGCTGCGTAAGAGACTTGGATGACGTACAACAACGGAATATTGAGAATGCGCATGAAGACGTTGTCGAGCGAACGAATGTATTCGACGATGGTGCGCAGGCGGGCTATGGCCCTTGAGGCAGCGAGATGGTGGGAGGAGAGATCGACTTTGAGGGCCTGCAGACGCGGGGCTTCGAACTGCTCGCGCTCGATGCGGGCCAGGAGCGACGAGAGGAGTTGCAGGTCTTCAAAGGCTTGATCGGTGGAGTTGAGAATCGACGCAGTGCGTTTGCGAAGGGACGCGATGATGATGGTTTCGACGATGATGATCGCGAAGAACGGAGTTTTGGTTCCAAGCTCAGCCCAGACTACCGCGGCAGCGATAGCCGCGATGGCGAGAAAAAGAGAGAGCCAGCGCAGCCATTTGCTGGTGAGTTGATTAGGCGCTTCCGCCCATTGCGTGAGCGCCTCGGGATGGATGCCGACCTTGAGTTCTTCGCCGAGGATCGCGATGTCCTCGCGGAGATCGAGACGGGTGCGGAGCTCGGCGACGGCTGCGTGACGCTGCGTAAGTTGCTCGACGGAAGAGGGCGAAAGGAGCCACGCGGCGAGTGTGTTTTCTCCCATCCGGGTGCGGGCAAGAGAGAGGAGTTCGAAGAGGCTTGCCGGTCCGAAGAGATCGAGGTCGGTGGCGTAGAGGCTGGATTGAGTGTCGATGCGCGCGCCGGGCTGGTCTCTACCGAGTTGGTCCGGACGAATCCAGCGATCTTCGATGCGGGCGAGCCCCTTGCGATAGAAGTCGACGGCGCGTTCGGCGCATGCGCGATTGCGCAATACTCTTGCGTGGAGGATGGCGATCACGAGGAAGACTACCAGGGCGAACAGCAGCCACCAGGGCGAGAACGCATCGCGATAGATGGAGAACCAGCCGGCGATCAGCGTCGCGATGACAACGAAAAGGCGGATGTTTCCGAAGCGAAGGTGCGCTTTTTCGAAGCGCGAAACCTGCATCTCGCGAGCTTGTTGGCGCTTCTTGTACTCCTCTGACGGGGAAGGACTGGAGTGTTGCACAGAGGTATTATCGCCCACGCTGTTGCTGGAGGCACAGCGGCCGGAGTCAAACTGTCAGCCTAAACCTTGACGGCAGCCAGTAGCCGTTCGCGCACAAAGACGATGTGGTCGCGCATGGCGGCGCGCGCCTCTTTCTTTGAGTCCTTCTTCAAAGCTTGGTAGATCTTCGTGTGCGCGACTGGCGCTGTCGTGGCAGATAGCTCGTAGGATTTAGATCGACAGAGGAGAGCCTTCTGCTGAATATTTTCGAGCACACGGCAAAGCTCCTCATTGCCGGTCGCGGCCGTGATCATGCCGTGAAAACGCATATCCTCCTCGATGTGCTCCAGCTTGTTCCCATCCTTCAGATGTTTCTTTGTGCGGTTGATGCTGGCAGCCAGATCGGTAAGGAGCTTCGGCGTGACGTTCGCCGCTTCAATGGAGTGGACTTCAAGGATCTCGCGAAGTTCGTACAGGTCGCGAATCTCCTTCGCGGAGAACTGGCGCACGTAGGCACCGCGTCGCGGTTCGATGCAGACGAGGCCTTCCGCTTCCAGCCGATTGAGCGCTTCGCGTACGGGAGACTTGCTGATTCCAAGTTGTGTCGCGAGAGACTCTTCGGTGAGACGAGACAGTTCGCCAAGGGTTCCATCGAGCAGGTTTTGCTTGATGCTGCGATAGGTTAGTTCAGTGAGATTGGGGACTTTCGCTAATTTAATCATGATCTATATAGGTCTCGTGGATTTTACACGACTCGAATGAATCGGTTCCTTCTGCGAGCGTATCGTATCCGGTTTCTGAGGAGTTTTCAGCTATTTCCGCTGCATTCAGCCATTGATCTGGATAAGGCGCGAAAGGAAGCCAAACGATTATCGTCCAGTTATCTTCGAGCGATCACGCCTACTTCCATTGCCCGTCCCGAGAGGATCGGGGTATAGGTGAATTCTCTGGGAATCTGCGGAACGAGGTATTTATCAAGCAGGATGATTCGCGGTTCGGAGGAGACGGCGTCGGGAAGGCTGAGAGGCTGGTAGAGGTATTTATCGGTTGGGAAAGCCAGAGCAGACGGCCCGGACTCGACCTGTTGGACCGGTCGTCTGGAGTAGAAGATGCTCGTCGCAATGGACCTCTGGTTTCCCTCCCACCAGACGAGAAGCGGCCCCGAGACCGGCTGAGGTCGGCTGAAGACATTGCGCAGAAGCTGGATGGACTCTTTCTCCGCAGAGACGATATCGGGGCCAACTTTGGCCTCATGGAGCTTTCGTCGCGGACCACTTGTGAGGAAGGCGCTCGCGATGCAGATAAGAGTCGCCGTGACGATGACGGTCGTCCAGAACGATGTTGGCGATTGCCGGCTTCTTCGTTGAAGATATCTGATCCTGTCCGCGAGGTAGACCGACGTGATCACGCCAAGCGCGGGGTAGGCCGGAGCGATGTAGTGAGGCAGGCGAGTCTGGATCACGCTGAAAAAGCCGACAACGACGAGTACAAAGATCGCCCAGACGCGAAGCTCTTTGCGTCGGAATGCATGCGCTATTGCGAAGGGATAGAGCAGAACAAAGGGAGCGGCCGAGATGAGGAGTACCCGGAAGTAGTACCACCAGGGCGTGACATGTTCTTCGATCTGGTGTGTCGCGCGCGATAGAACGTGGAAGCCGAGGTACTCGGCAAGGAAGCTGTGGCCGAATGTGTGGAACATGTAAATGTGCCAGGGAAGAACAGCGACGAGGAAGAGAACCAGCCCGAGCCAAAAAGATTTGCCGAAGCGGGACGCGGTTCCCTGTTCAGTTCCGCGTTCGATCGCGAGAAATAGGATCGCAGTGATGATGAGGACGATGCATGCTGCGCCCTTCGTCATGAGGGCGATTCCCAGCCCGAGCCAGAAGAGATACCAGCCAGAAGGTCTGCAATCTTGTAGCGCCGCGAGTCCGCAGAGTGCGATGCAGCAGCCCAGCGAAAGGAGAACGTCCATCTCCCCGGCGCGGCAGACGTGGAGAAAACCGAAGGTGCCGAGGAGGATGAGAGTGCTGAACCACGCAGCGAGGTTTTCTCTTCGGCCTACCAGCCATCCTTGGATAACGACAACGATTGCGACGCCTGAAAGCGCTGAGCCCGCGCGCGCCCAAAACTCATTGACGCCGAATATTTTGAAGAAGATCGCCGTGATCCAGAACATCAGCGGCGGCTTCTCGAACCATGGTTGATAGTTCCAGTGGGGAACAAGGGCTCCGAGGGAGAGCATCTCTCGCGATATCTCAGCGTAGATGCCCTCGTCCCAGTTCGTGAGCGGCTTGTGCCCAAGCAGAGGCAACAGAACAAGGCACGCCAGAAGACCGGCGAGAACGGTGGATACCGATCCCGGATACCGCATGCGGAGATCCTGAAGCGCGGAAGATCGGGTTAAGTTTGCCTCGTTACGCATGAAGAGATTCAGCTACCGGGATGGTACTCCCGCTCGGTGTGATCCTTAAGATCCGAGCGGTAAAAGTAGATTTCGCGCAGATCGCCGATGCTGTATCGCTTCGCCTGGTCGTTGAAGTGAGGAGAAGACGGATGGCCACTCTCGCCGCCTGCGGTCACGGCCTTTGCGTGAATCTTTTCACCAAATTCGACGACGGCGACGAAGCTGTTTCCGCTGGTGCCGTACCACTTCTTTGTGCCGGGATACGGCCGCGCTCCGAATGATGCGAGCGAACCCCACAGCGACGAGGTGAAGCCGACCGGAATGCTGGGCGCGGCGTCGTTGAACGGTTGGACGATGTCGCCGGTGAGACGCTGATAGCGATTGATCTCGCCCCACGGCGTCTTCCAGCTTCCGAAGTCGGCGATGAGTCGGTCGGAGGCGGCGTCGAGCGAATCGAGAAGGAGATGCGGAGGAGCCTGCGTGGCAATGTACTCTTCGACCGAGACTCCCGCCTTTCGGGCGTCGTCGAGCGTGCGGCGGCGAATTTCCTCACCCCAGAAGACCGCGATGGTTGTTGGGACTGAGTCAACGCCCCACCGATGATCCCATCCATAGAGAAGCCCGACCTCGTCGGCCAACTTGAACTTCAGCGGATCCGAGAGAGGGATGTCGTTCCACGCTTTTGTGAGCGCGGGGAGCGGCTTGTCGAACCACGGGAGGTAGCTGTCGTACGCCGCGGCGATCAGAGAGTCTATCGTGAAATCCTTCTTGTCCTGCAAGACTCGAACGGCGTGCAGGCCACGCGCGGTTTCAGTGCCGGTCTCCACATATGCGGGGTAGTCTTCTTTGCGCAGACTGCTCTCGCCGGCGCCGGACCAGGGCCAGTTGTTGGAGTTATACAACCAGCCGCTTTTTGGATTCAGAAGTTGTGGGAGTTCATCGACGCTTAGAAGCCCCTTCCACTCTGTCGCAGGGGTGCTGCCATCAACGGGTTTGGTGAAGTCGAAGGTGGGGTCTCGGCGCGGGATGAAGTTGCCGTGGAAGTAAGCGATGTCACCATTGGAGTCAGCGAAGATAGTGTTGTTCGACGAATTTGCTTTGAGCTCCATCGTGTGCCGGAATGCTTTGTAATCCTTCGCTTTGGTGCGGTAGAAGGACTGAGTCAGCGCCTTGATGGGTTCCTGCATGAGGCGAATACTGATCCACTTGCCATCCTGCTCGCGGATGATTGGGCCGTGGTGGGTGAAGTAGACAGTGAACTTCTTCTCGGCCATACCCTGGTCTGTCTTGTAGGAGACCGTGATGTCTTTTGTAACGAGCGGGCGCTCCTCGCCTCCGTACTTGTAGACGAAGCTGTTCCCTTTTTTCAAGACAGTTTCGAGATACTCATCGACAGCATCGACGCCGCTTGAGGTGTGCATCCATCCAGCGGTTTCGTTGAAGCCCTGGTAGACAAAGAACTGGCCCCAGGTAACGGCGCCGTACGCGTCCAGTCCTTGCTCGCTAGCCATCTGCAACTCCGAGCGGAAGAAGAAGGACGTGTGCGGATTGATGAGCAGCAGAGCGTGGTGGTTCGTGGTGTTTGAAGGGGCAATGGCCATGCCATTCGATCCCGTTGGCTCGGGAGGATCGCTGTCGTGGACGTAGGCGGTTCGAAAGTACGCGGGGAAAGAGTTGCTCGCATGGATCTCAGACACCGAAGGAGTCGCAGGGGCCTTGCTGTAGAACGCCTCAAGCTGTTTGAGATTGACGCGCTCTATATCGCCGCCGATGCTGCCTTCGGTAAACGACAGAGCCATCCACGGCTCGAAGTGTTGAATGACGCGCGGCTTCACCTCAGGATGCTTGTAGAGATAGTAGTTCAGGCCGTCGGCGAAGGAGTCCATCAGAGCCCTCAGCCATGCGGGACTTTCAGCGTACTCTCTCTTCAACGCAACAGGATCGATGAAGAGTTTCATTCGGAGGTCCTGATAGATTTTGGACTCACCCTCCGTCTCTGCCAGGCGGCCCATCGCGTTAATATAGTTAGTCTCGATGCGATTGAAGTCATCTTCCGCCTGGGCGTACTCCATGCCGAAGACTGCGTCGGCGTCCGTTTTGCCGTAGACGTGCGCGATGCCCCAGTCATCGCGAATGATGGTGACGTTCGCCGCCTCCCGCTCCCAACGCGGAAGGTCGGGGTTACCGTCCGCGTGAAGCAGTCCAGAAGATGTGGCCACGAAGGCCAGGATGAGAACAAGATTCCTCACAGTGCGAGGGCTCTTCATCGGTTACTTTCTCCGTTCAGACGCGAGTTCTCTCCCCTGCAACTTCTGCCAGTTCTCGCGGCGTTGGACCAGTGTACCTGCGTTAAGCCGGATGGAATTTGCATTCCTGAAAATCAACCGAAGATGGTACGCTATCAGCCACCGGCTGACGGGACCCTTTGCTGAATTGAAGCCGGCGACGATGGATTGATACCGGGGAAGCCTCAGCCGAGCATTTCTTCCCAAACTCCAGGCCCGCGACTTCAAAACAGAACCGGACGCGAAGCCGCCGCAAATCACTTTTTGCAAAGGAGCATCGCTATGCTTTGCCCATCATGCAATTCCGAGGCAGGAGAATCCGCCTTCTGCCCGAAGTGCGGCGCGAATATGACAACTGGCGCCCCAGCCGCTGCGCTCCCAGCCCAGAGCGGATTGTCCGACACCGCGGCCGGCGTGGTCGCTTACATCACTGTTATTCCGGCGATCATCTTTTTGGCTTTGGAGCCATATAACCATAGCTCCTTTGTCCGCTTCCATGCATGGCAATCCATCTTCTTCGGACTTGTGGTCATCATCACACACTTTGTCCTTGGCTTGATCCCGATCCTCGGATGGATTCTGCTGGTCCCGGTGAGCATCGGTTTTCTCCTCCTCTGGATCTTTGTGATGTACAAGGCAAGCAAGGGAGAGCGCTACAAGCTTCCGTTTATTGGAACTTTCGCGGAGCAGCAGGCGCGATAGCAATTTGCCCGACGATCCATCGCCGCCGTCCGGCCGCACCGTGAGCTCATTGCATAGAATGCGGTCAACCTCTGACGAACGATCGGAGATTTATTGATGCTGGCACTCTCGCGCCGCGGCGCTCTTTGCTTGTGCTTCATTCCGGCTTCCCTGCTGTCGCAGGAGATACACCGACCTCCTGCGACGCCCCTGATTACGCACGACCCCTACTTCAGCGTCTGGTCGAATACTGACGAGCTCGCGGCTTCTTCGACAAAGCACTGGACCGGCGCTCCTCAGCCACTGCTTGGGCTGGTTCGGATCGACGGCAAGGCGTTCCGCATCATAAGCCACGACCCGGGCAGCGTGCCGGCGATGAAGCAGACGTCCATGCTGCTTACGCCTACGCACACGCTCTACACGTTTAGCAGCGGCGCGGTGCGGATCGATCTCGCGTTCTTTACACCGGCATTCTTAGATGATCTCGACGTGCTCTCCCGTCCAGTCACCTATCTGACCTGGACCGCGCGCTCGCTGGACGGTGGACAGCACGACGTGGTGGTTTATTTCGGCGCGAAGGCAGACATCGCCACGAGTTACGACGGACAGCAGGTCGTATTTTCGCGCAATCAAACCGCCAGGACGACGGTGCTGTCGGTAGGGACACGCGAGCAAGCAGTGCTGAATCGCGCGGGCGACGACCTCCGGATCGACTGGGGCTACTTCCACGTCGCAATTCCGAAGGACGAAGCCTCGAAGAGCTCCATCACCGAACACCCGGCGCGAGACTTTGCAGACGAAGGGACCATGAATGAAGCCGACACGATGGATGGTCCGGCGGTCCCCGGCCGCCACTCGCCGCAGATCGGCGTCACGCTTCCGTTCGGCTCCGTGGGCACGCAGCCTGTATCGCGACATTTGCTTGTGAGTTATACCGAGGGATATGCGATTCAGTACCTGCACCAGAATCTGCGGCCCTATTGGCAGCGCAACAACAAACCTGTCGCAACGATGCTGGATGAAGCAGAGCAGCAATACGCGGCGCTCGAGGCGCGGGGCAGCGCGTTTGATAAAGAGTTGATCGATGATCTGACCCGAGCCGCCGGTGAGCATTATGCATGGATTTGCACGTTGGCCTACCGGCAGGCAATCGCAGCTCATAAGCTAACCGCTGATGCCAATGGAACCGCGATGCTGTTCGGCAAGGAAAACTTCTCGAACGGCAGCATTGCGACGGTTGACGTCCTCTATCCTTCAGCGCCGCTCTTTCTATTTCTGAATCCAAAGTTGCTCGAAGCGCAGTTGCTTCCGGTGCTGCAGTACGCGGCGATTCCAGGGCGTTGGAAATTTCCTTTCGCACCGCATGATTTAGGCGTTTACCCACTCGCAAACGGCCAGCTCTACGGCGGCGGCGAGGAGTCGGAAGACGACCAGATGCCCGTGGAAGAGAGCGGGAACATGGTCATCCTCGTTGATGCTCTCGCGCGAATGGAGGGCAACACGGATCTCGCACAACGCTTCTGGCCGCTGCTGACGCAATGGGCGGAGTACCTCCGCGACCACGGCCTCGATCCGGAGACGCAGCTCACAACCGACGATTTCGCGGGACATGTCGCGCATAACGCTAACTTGTCGATCAAGGCAATCGACGCGTTGGAGGCCTACGCCGACCTCGCGAACCTGCTGCACCACGACGCTGACGGTAAGAAGTACAGCGCAATCGCGCACGACTACGCGCATAAGTGGATCGCGATGGCGAGCGAGGGCGACCACTACAAACTTGCCTTCAACAGCCCCGGAACGTGGAGCCAAAAGTACAACCTGGTGTGGGATAAGGTGCTCGACTACAACCTCTTCCCGAAGAGTGTGCGCGATGCCGAGGTGGCGTTCTACAAAACCAAACTGAACCTATACGGGCTTCCACTCGATAGCCGCGCGGACTATACGAAGCTGGATTGGGAGTTGTGGACTGCGACTCTGGCCGACAATAACGCCGACTTCAATACGCTGGTAGACCCCATCTATCGCTGGACGAACGAGACGGTCACTCGCGTGCCGCTGACGGATTGGTACGACACGAAGAATGGCAAGCAGGTCGGGTTTCAGGCGCGAAGCGTCGTGGGTGGCGTTTTCATCAAAGCGCTAGCGGATAAGGCGCTCACGAAGAAGTGGCACGACCAAGGTTCGAAGTGAAATCCTCACCGGGAGGTCAAGATACAAAAGTGGCCCGGACTCAAAAAGCCCGGGCCACTTTGTCCTGCGAACTCTAAGCGTTCTTGTCTATCTGACAACGGTGAGCGTGACCGTAGTCGTATGTGTTAGCCCTCCGCCCTTTGCCGTTATTGTGATCGTGTGAGTTCCTACGGACGCCCGATTTCCAACCGTGACCGTCATCGTCGATGAACCCGATCCCGGTGCTGCTATGGAACTAGGGCTAAAGCTGACGGTTTGATTGTTTCCCTGTCCGGACGCCGACAACGTAATTGCCGAGTTGAAGCTGCCGGAGATCGCCGTGGTAATCGTCGAGTGGCCGGACGAGCCTCTTGCTACTGACAGAGAAGTCGGCGAGGCGGAGACCGTAAAGCCGCTCGATACCCCAGAGGTGACCGTCAGCGAAACGGTGGTGGACTCCACCAGCCCGCCTCCGGTACCGGTCAGAGTGATGGTGTAGGTGCCGGCCGCGGTGCTTGCACCCACAGCAAACGTTACAGTGGATGAGCCCGATCCAGGAGCTACGATCGAGTTCGGGCTAAAGCTTACCGTCACGCCAGTCGGCGCACCAGAAGAGGTTAGCGCGACGGCAGAGCTGAATCCACCGGAGACCGAGGTGGTGATCGTGGAGCTTCCGTTGCTGCCCGCCACGACGGAGACCGACGACGGCGAAGCAGAGATCGTGAAGGCCGGCGTCTGCGTCGTGCCACCACCTGTCAGCGCAGCGATCAGGCCGGCGTTCGGACTGCCCCAGCCAGTGACCAGGTCGTATCCCGTCACGGCCGAGTAGCTGCCCGATGTGCCGCTCGTGATGTCGTGGAAGTCAGCACCATAGCTCGACGTCACATTCTGCGCGTAGATGGTCGGATTGATGAAGCCGGCCGGAGCCTGGCTGTTGGCTGCTAACTGTTGATTGACGAGTGCCAGATAGCCGGCCCACATGGGAGCCGCAAAGCTGGTACCTCCATACTCATTTGCGAGGCAGGCCGTTTGATCCGCGCAGGTGTAGAAGGTGAAGTTCGCGTTTGCCGATACGTCCGGACCATTACGAAGTGTGGTCGAACCTTTGTTGCTGGAATTGATAACGCCAGCGAGCTGCTGCCACGAAGGGATCGCGATATTGTCCGGCGAAATACCGCCGCCGCTGTCGGACCATGCAGTCTCCGAAGCCCACGGACCAGCCGCGCCGGACGTGATCAGATCGGTGCCGCCGACGGAGACGACGTTAGCGTCGTCCGCCGGCCACGCCTCAACTTTCTTCGACCAGGTGGAACTATCTCCCGATGCCGCAAAGAACGTCTGACCCTGGGCCGCCATCTTCTCGAAGTAAGGATCAAGTGTGCTCGGATCCGCAGGCGTCCAACCCCACGAGCAGCCGATGGTGGTGGGCAGCGGGTTGTGCGTTGTCATCGCGCCTATGATCGCGGTATCGGTCGAACCAACGTACATCACGAGACTCGAAAGGCCGGGAGCCATTCCGATCGCCTGCGTCATGTCGAGCGTCTGTTCCGTGTCGTCGCAATGCCCTCCGGCGCTGCTGTCCACGCAGGATGTGCTGGTGCCATCGGTGGAGAGCAGCGTGATTGGCACATTGTTGGTCTGGCCTACATTGTTGAAATAGGTGTTGAGATCGGCAAGATCCGTGCCGTAATACTCAAGTAATCCAAGATTCTGGCCAGCACCGGTGAGTGCCGTTCCACCGTAGTAGGCTGCACGCATGTCGCTCCCCAGAAAGGAAGCCGAAGGGCCGGAACCGGTGGTGGCGTGGGACACAACCGCATCGGGAGAGATGCCGTGCGCCGCCGCGTAATCGCTCTTCTTGACGAGCATAGGTTGCGGGATGGAGTAGTTGTCGAGACCCGAGACATGCCAGAGGTTGAACGGCAGGTCCACTGTAGGCTCACTGTCCGGGCTATAAAATGTGCGCCCTTCGGTCGGATGGCGATAGGTGCCCATGCTCACATGAAAGGCATGCTCCACGGCCGAAACGGGTCCTCTGATCTCCACATTCATGCCATCGCGGCTGCCGCCGATGACCGTGAATCCATTCAGCTTCGCGAAGTTGACGACGGCGTCATAGTCTGCCTGGCTGGGACCGAATCTCGCGGTAAACTCCGGCACCGTAAGGAAGTGCCGGTAGGACGCGCTCTTTGGATCGTAGAGCTCGCTGAGAAAATTTTTAAGGCCTGCCTCGTTGCTCAAAGGCAGAACAATGTTGAGATTCATGATCTGATCAGCCGGGAGCTGTCCGATGGGTTGCGCCTGACCATTCCGCACGGCGTCACGCACATGATGCGTCATCATGAGCTGCGCCTGTGAATTGTTAGTTGTAATGACCGGCACAACCGCGATGGCTGCGAGCAGAAGGAAGGCTAATCTGCGCATGAATATTGCTCCTCTCAAAGTGACGAGCTTTTGTCGTAGCTGGATCGAGCATCAATTGTGCATCCCCCATCTGGCACTGTCAATCGTTCGCTGAGCGATTCACGGCTGTAATCCACGAAGTAACATGAGAGAGCTTGCCGAGAGAAAGATGAGTGTTGGCGCGGCTCTTCGCAATCAACGACATCTACATGATTTGCTCTCGTTCGCACGGATTGTCGGTCTAAAGATCGTTGGTCTAAAGCATGATGTGGCAACGCTATCCAACATCTGGGAAAAAACCATCGTTCTGCCGAGATTCGCTTCGCCCTTCGTTTGCAGTATCTTGAAGATCGTGGACACGGCCTCATCACAGCCCGGTGATCTCGTCCTGCCACTGCCAACCGCGCAGCAATCCGCGACGTCCTCTCATCCCGAAACTCACATCACAGGACTTCATCCGAACATTCTTCAGGAGCTTTGGGTTGCAGCAGGAGCGGAGACTTGCGGCCTGACGCCAGAGGAGTTCGGCTTCACGCTTACCTCGGTCGGCACAAAGTTTAATCATGGCCTTCCCCCTGCCACGTCAGCCGATACCACGCAGAGAGCGGCCTTCTTCCGATCTCTCCGCCTCTCGGAGTTCGCGCTGGCCCAGGCCTGCGCACTGGGCCGCGAGGACGCTTGGCAACGTTTCTTCGACCTCTACCGCGCACCACTCACCCAGGCGGCCATCGCCATAACCGGCTCTGCTACGCTCGGTCACGACCTCGCCGACTCCCTCTACTCCGAGCTCTACGGCCTGAGACAAGTTGATGGCCAACGCAGTTCCCCGCTCGCCTCCTACTCTGGCCGCGGATCGCTTCTTGGCTGGCTCCGCACCACTCTGGCGCAACGCCACGTCGATCATCACCGACGCGTCCACCGTGAAACTCCGCTCGACACCCTCGACGTTCCCGCGCCCGATCCTTCGACTGCCGCATTACCTGCAGAGCTCGCACTACTTACACGCGCCGTCGAGCGAACCCTGCAGGCTCTTCCTCCCGAAGATCGCTTCCTACTCTCCTCTTATTTTCTCGATCGCCAAACCCTGCTGCAGATTGCGCGAATCCTGCACGTCCACGAAGCAACGATCAGCCGCAGGCTCAAGCGGCTCGTCGCCGATCTGCGAAAACTGCTCCTCCATAATCTTCAGTCCGGCGGCCTCAGCAAGCGAG
>CAVWHJ010000006.1:0-33752 GCA_963754765.1 uncultured Acidobacteriaceae bacterium
TGGAAATATAAACCTCACTCTATCTCCGGCCTCTACATCATCAGAACGGGCCTCTCAATCTCACTGGGGAATGTGTCACTGACGGGGGGAACGGGCGTCACTCTTGATCTCCTTAGCAGTACGAGCATCCCCGGTAACGTCGCTTTAGACCTTACCGCCCCTACCTCCGGAACGTATAACGGAGTTGTAATCTATCAGCCAGACAACGAATACGAATGCTCTCCAACTCACTGGAAACTCCGGTTCGACTTTCGAGGGCATTGTCTATGCGCCGGGTGCTGCTGGGGCTCTTACCGGAAATAGCGGCTCGACCCTCTACACCGATTTTGTCTCGCAGTCGCTAACTCTCGTCGGCAACGCATCTCTCAACAGCTATGCCTCGATCAACGGCAACTCTGTTCTCACAGCTGTGCATCTGGTCGAGTGAGCAGGAGCAACGAAATGTCCAACGGCAGGGCGCAATCGGCGTCACGGAAAAGGAGGCCTTCTGTGTGCTCCCACCGCAGCTCAATCCGAGACGACAAAGGACAGGCATTCGTTGAGTCTGCTCTTGTTCTGCCAATTTTCATCCTCTTATTGGTAGGCGCCGCCGAGGTCGGTCGGATCGCCTTCGCAAGCATCGAGGTCTCTAACGCAGCGCGCTCGGGCGTCTCTGATGGCGCCCAAAACCACGCCACAGCCTCCGACACCTCAGGGATTCAAACGGCGGCAACCCAGGACGGCCCCGATTTGACCGACCTCCTGGCAGTGGCCACGCAAAGCCTGCTGGTGCTCCAGCGGAACCGCGATCACCTGCGCTAATGCCGGTACACTCTGTCTCAGTCCCAACCGTATCATCGAATATGTTCAGGTCCAAACCTCGGCAGTAGTCCCCACCCTGTTCAATTTCCCGGGAATTCCAAGTTCAATCACCCTGCGTGGATACGCAATCATGAGGGTCGAACAGTGATGCTACCGAGAATTAAATTTGGCCGCGGTTTATTTACTCGCAGAACCCTGCGATGTGACACCGTCGATTGCACGATGAAGAAGGCCAATCCATCGTCGAAATGGCGATGTCCCTTACCATCCTCCTCTCTTTCATGTTCGGAGTCTGGGAGGTAGGTCTGGCTCTGTATTCTGATCACTTCGTCTCCGAGGCTGCGCGCGAGGGAACTCGCTATGCGATCGTGCGTGGATCCTCTGCGGGCGCTGCAAACTGCACGGCTCCCGGGCCACCGACGTGCATTGCGCAGACTGCGGATATCCAGACTTACGTGGAGTATCTAGGATTCCCCGGAATCAATCCTGGACGGATGACGGTGACCCCTTCGTGGTCGGCCTACCCAACTGGAGCATCCTGTACTCCATCTGCCGCCTGCAACAATCCCGGCAATTTAGTTACGGTCAAAGTCCAGTACAGCTTTCCGGTAGTCGTTCGTTGTGCCAAACCATACCTATACGATGACGAGTCAATCGGCGATGGTCATCGCCCAGTAACGATCCCGGCTTCGGCCCAACCCACATCCACTCGGATCGACTAGTCCGACTCAGCCGGAATGATCAGCAGCACCTCAACCAGCGTAGCCTTGCCGGTCTCCATCGCTGGTCTGAAACTCCCACTGCTGCAGAGCATGAAGGAGGAACTTCGTCTCCGCCAGCCCAGTTGGGAAGATGATGGACAGCTTTTCAAATCGTCCCAAAGCATTAACAAAACCATGAACCATGATTGCATCGGCATTAGCGTCCGCATCGATGCTTGGCCGCGTAATGTCGTAAGGCCACGGCGCCTCCAGATGGCTGCCTTTGCCGGCCGCATCGGCCGCATCCGAGGGAAGGGAATACTGCAAGATCCAATTTTTTGAGACGCCAACATGCAGATAGACCGTATACGCCAATCTTCCGCGCCACAGCTCGGCGGTCTCCGGATAATCCTCCGCCAGCGCAGCTCCCACCACGACGACTCCAAACTTCCCATTCCTTGGCAGGCCGAGATGCACCACGCTTGGACCGCCGGTGTCAGAGTTGAGGCCGGCTTCCCCCGCGAGCGCCAGGTTCGTACCACCCTGTCCAAGGCCACCGCCCGAGCCCCCATTTGCACTCCCGTTCGTGCCGCCCTTTCCAGCTCCGCTAGCGTTCGAGCCACTTGCTCCAGCAGCCCCGCTCTTTCCGGCATTCGCACCCGGTTGATTGCCCGCCAGATTGCCGGTCGTCTGGCCAGCGCTGGAAGCTCCGGTTTGCTTTGTATCCGTCCTTCCGGTCCCGTTCGCCGAAGTGCTATTAGGCTGCCCAGGCGACAGCGGCCCCGTGTAGGGCGTAGGTGCAATCTCATTCACCATAGGTAGTACTGCAGTTCCTTTTTGCAGCTGAATCTCAGAGAGCGAAATCACGCTCGCCGGCGCCGGAGGGGTTGAGCTCTTCGAAGTCGTCTCCGGAATCTCTGTGCCTGTTGTTGGGGCGCCTGCACATTCACAGGAGATGTCTTGCTCGGGGCTGGCAGCGGGGCCTTCGTCTCATATGTGCTGGAAGATAACTTCATATCGGCGACGCGCATCTCGCGGTTCGGTAGATCAAGCGTAGGTTTTACGTCTACCTTGACCAACACCTGCGAGGCGGGGCCACAATCTTGCTTATGGTCGGATCTGGCGGATTCCATTGAACAATCTGAGGGAGCGGCGCCTCTCTGGCAATGACAGCGTTGTGCTCGACCGGCTGAATCAGGGTCCGCAGCGCGTCCTTCGTCGGTACGAAATTATGTGGCAACCGGGGAGCCGGCGCCTGGTCTGGACTGCCGCCGGATTTAGCTATCTCCGCACTGGCCTCCTGTCCAGGTGCGGCAAGACTTCCGCCGGCTTTCAATGGTTTTGGTTCCGGTTTGTCCAGATCCATGATCCGGACCGTAAACCTCTGCCTGTCAGTCTTTGGGTCAACTTTATGCGGCTGATTGAGTCCGAAGAAGAGAAGTACAAATACGATGCAATGCACCACAAATGAGATAAAGAAGGAAGAAGGACCCCTCCGCACAGGAGGAGGATTGTTAAACAGCGAGATGAGGGGAGAAGACGCCATAGCAGAGTAACCTGTCGCTCTTCACTCGAGCGGAATGTGACGTGATTGCTGGACAGTGCTCCCCCTTCGATCTAGGAGCCCTACCTCTCCAGCAATTTACGGACCAACTCCAGCCGCGTCCAACTCGCTGCTAAGTCGGAGCCTGTCATAGCGAAGCGTGTCTGGGGAGCTACATACAGACGCCACTTGGTATACATGTGTTCACACTTGCAGCCCGATCTTATAGCTAAACCCCTAATTCTCAATGAAAGTCGAGTTTCCGCTTTGGCATCTTAATTGCCATGTCTGAGGTGCAGGAATGGAGTCGGCTGCGCAGACGACTCCAGGGGATCGCTGAATGAACCGCAGGCGACTTAATATCCTATTGATTGCATTCGTCATAGCCGCCGGATGCAGTTACCTGGTCTTTCGATTGGTTGGGAGCCGCTTGTCTGGCACCCAGCAAACCACCACCCATGTCATAGCGGCCGCCACTGACATCAAGCTTGGAACCGTTCTTCGGGACTCTGACCTCACCACGATAGAAATCGCGGGCACCGTGCCGAAAGGCGCTATTCTTCGGCCGTGAAGACGCGGTAGGTCGAGGCGTTGTCTCCAATCTTTACCTGGGTGAACCCATTCAGGAGAGCCGTCTTGCAGCGCCCGGCTCGGGGGGCGGCCTAGCCGCCACAATTCCTCAGGGAATGCGAGCCTCTGCCGTTAAGGTGAACGATGTCGTCGGTGTCGCCGGATTTGTAACTCCCGGCATGCACGTTGATGTCCTCATTGCCGGTACCCCACCAGGCGGCAATGCAAGCATGGGCCCAGTGGTAAGGACACTCCTTCAGAACATCGAGGTCCTCTCTGCCGGCACAGACATTCAACGCGACGCCGAAGGAAAGCCGCAGCAGGTCCAAGTAGTCAACCTCCTTGTCACTCCCGATCAGGCAGAGCTCTTGAGTCTGGCGAGTAATGAAGCGCGCATCCAACTCGTCCTCCGTAATCCCCTCGACCAGAAGGTCGATAAACCGGCCGGGAGCGGCATGGCACAGTTATTCACGGACGTAAAAGCCGCCAAAACCTGTCGTTGTCGCAAGCGCCCCTCAGCTCCGAAAGCCGCCCCTGCTTCGCGCTCTTACCTGGTCGAAGTCTTCAATGGATCGAAGAAAACCGAGACTAAATTTGCCTCTGGCGAGGAAAAACAGTGAATCTGAGACGGCGGAATTTTCATTGCTCTATTTTGGGTCCTTTCTTTTGCGACCGGTGCGGAAGCAGTTTTCAAGCTCAGACCCCGGCGGCGGCGCCACAAACCCCGGCGCCAGCAGGCCCCAGCAGAGACCTCACCAACGATCTCTCCGTCGTCGTGGGAAAGTCGGCCCTCGTCGACTTCACCAGGCCCATCACCCGTGTCGCGATCGGACTGGGAGAAATCGCGGAAGCGACTGCAGTCAGTCCAACCGAGGTCATGGTCAACGGCAAAACACCCGGCAATACCAGCTTGATCGTGTGGGAACAAGGCGGGGAGCGGCAGTTCTTCAACGTGACCGTTCGCGCCAGCCACGCCACAGCGGATGACGCCATGACCGGGCTTCGCCGCGAGCTCAGGGCAGCTCTTCCGGGACAGGATATCTCGGTCGTTGCCGAGAATAATCTCGTCTTCCTGCGAGGTACGGTAAACGACCTCGCCAGCTCCGATCGTGCGGTCCAGATTGCTTCCGGTGCCGGCAAGGTCGTCAATCTGATGTACGTCACCGTCCCGCCCCCGCCGCGGCAAATCCTGTTGAAGGTCCGTTTCGCCAGCGTGGACCGGAACGTCACCACACAGCTCGGTATCAACATATTCAGTCTCGGGGCAGCCAACACCATTGGAGCAGTCACCACGGGGCAATTCTCTCCACCATCGGTCACACCACCCAGCTCTGGAAGCTCAGCGATAGCAACCATAACGAATGCATTGAATCTGTTCTTTTTCCGTCCGGATCTGAACCTGGGCGCAACAATTTCGGCGTTGGAACAGCAGGGATTAGTTGAGGTCCTGGCTGAACCGAACATCATTGCAGAGGACGGCAAGCAGGCAAGCTTTCTTGCCGGCGGCGAGTATCCCTACCCGGTCGTACAGGGAACATCTGCAGGCGGCGCCGGAGCTGTCACGATCCAATTCAAAGAATATGGCGTTCGCCTGAACTTCATTCCAACCTTCACTCCTCGCGGCACCATTCGCCTCCAGGTAGCTCCAGAGGTCAGCGCGCTCGACTTCGCCGACGCCGTAACCATCTCCGGCTTCACTATCCCCGCAATCACGGTGCGCCGAGTGAAGACAGAGGTTGAGTTGAACGAGGGGCAGAGCTTTGCCATCGGTGGCCTTCTCGACAACCGCGAAACCCAGACATTCTCGAAGATCCCATTTATTGGAAGCATTCCAATTCTGGGTAAGCTCTTCCAGTCAATCTCTAAGAACCGTACCAATACCGAACTCATCGTGATCATCACGCCCGAGATCGTCACTCCCATTGATCGCGGTCAGCCTATTCCTCAGCTGAACTTCCCGCAGAAGTTCCTGCCGCCGAACTCGAACATACCGATGTCCAATCCGATCGCGCATACCACTGACATCAAAACGCCGCCAACAGCCGTTCCAGTGGAGCAGTTGATCCAGAGTATGCAACCGGAGAAGCCGCTCGTGATCGACCAGGGCGGAATGAGCCCAACCGGATACAGCCCAGGTTCGTACAGCCCAGGTTCGTCCACGTCCTCGACGCCCCCACAGTGACAACGGATTCTTTGTAGGAAGTATCGCGTTCTAAACGATGGCCGGGCCGCAGACAAAATATAGTTGCTGCGGCCCGCCAACAGCCAGTGCTGGTAACGAAACGAGTTAGAGCCGTCGAACCATGTCTAGTCTTGCAAATGTCGATCGCGCCAAGGCGAACTCACTGGATATCGCTGGCCCTTCTGATTCCACACTGCTTAAACACAGCGTCGGCGTCATCAGACGAATCCTAACCAGCGTTAACCTGGCCTTTCATCGCCGCAAGACCTACGCACTATTCGTCGTCCTCGCCATTTCAGTCATTGGCTGCAAACTCACGCAGATTCATACCAATGTCAGTGGGCGCGTCATCGCCATCGTCGCAATGTTTGCTATGGTTTCACCTCTTCCACTCTATTGGAACGAAAAGGGACGAACCCACTTAAGGGAAGCGTCTCTCGTCATTCCGTGGGAGATGGTCTTCGCTGCGACCCTTTCTTTTCCGGTGTTAATCGCCGCACGCTTGAGGTTCCCTCTACAAGACACGCTCTTCGGCCGAATCGATGAAGCGCTGGGAATGCGCGTCCCTGTCATCGTGGAGTGGGCCAACCACCATTGGCTCGGAACGGTCATCAGCAGCACGTATCCTCGCCTCCTTCCACTCTTTGCGGTGGCCGCCTTTGCTCCCGCACTGACGGGTCATCTGAAACGGGCGAGAGAGTTCCTCGTTGCGAATCTGGCCGCCTTTGCGATCGGGATACCTCTGTTCGCACTTCTTCCCGCCGTTGGACCCTGGTACTACTACCACCTTGCCGCCAACACCCCTCAGGCAAATTGCTGGGCGCAGCTTCTTGCGCTGCGGCTTCCCGGCCCTTATATCTTTCAGGATCAGGCGGCAGGCATCATCTGTTTCCCTTCGTTCCATGTCATCTGGGCTATTCTGTCTGCCGCAGCACTCTGGGACTATCGTTTTTTACGCATCCCAGTCGCGCTCCTTTCCGCGATGATCATCGCCTCCACGCTCACGACGGGCTGGCACTACTTCAGCGATGTGCTCGGGGGCATAGCCGTGGCCGTGCTCTCCTTGGCAGTTGCCAGAGCGTACTCCGATTAGGTCCGTTCAGTTAGCTTTAGTTAAGGAGCCACGCATCCATGAATTTCATCTCCCAGCTCTCCAGTCGCTTCTCAACAAGCGGCAGGGTGGCAAAGCCAAATCCGCGGATGAAGATCTCCAATCTCACCCGGAAGGTCATACTCGCTGATTGGGTTGAGGTTGCAGACCACGGAGCCACGCGCAGAAGGGGACTGCTTGGTCGTAACGCACTCCCAGCCGGAGAAGGGCTCTGGATCGTCCCCTGCGAGTCAGTACACACCTTCTTCATGAAGTTCCCGATAGACCTCGTCTATCTGGACCGAAACAAGAAGGTCAAGAAGGTCAGGAGTTCTGTCGCACCTTGGCGTCTCTCGGCCTGTCTCTCGGCCCACTCCATCCTCGAGCTCGCCTCGGGCACGATAGAAACAACCCAGACCCGACCGGGAGACATCTTGGAATTCTCGTCCGTCGACCTATCGACTTAGAAACGCCGTCCTGCCCCAGGGCTACACGGCATCTTTTGCGAAAAACACGCCCAATTACTGTAGCAATAGCTGCTCCAAAAATGCCTCAAAACCCTCGTAAAATCCGCATCTTAAGTAACTTCGAGCAATCGCGTGGAATCTACTTTCCCAAGTATGTAAACGAGTAACTACCTGCTCAAACACCCCTGTATACAGTCGTTCACACCACCTCAGTGCTCCTAGAAGCTAACTTGCTTATTTATATGCAATTACCTCTAAAGACGCGAGTGGCCATCAGCTTGCAACTTTCGGGTCAACCCCAGTCTGTGGCTGGAAAACTAAATAACTCTAAGGGAGAAGATTAAAAATGAAGAACAAATTGATGAACCTTTCCGTAAAGATGCAGACCCTGTTGATGAGCGAAGAAGGTCAGGATCTGATCGAATACGCGCTTGTCGTTGCCTTGATTGCTTTCAGCGCGACTGCCGGCATGAGCACCTTGGCCACCAAGATCAACGCCGCTTTCGGTGGCATCGGTACCACCCTCAGCAGCTACATCAGCTAGTTTCATGTCTGGCCGGGGCGAAGCTGCTTAACCAGGCCCTTACGCCCCTTGTCTCTCTTTGTTAGAGTGGTTCTCTGCTCGCCATAGCAACAAACCCGAGCCCTTGGCAAGCACAGAACCACTTTCGGGAGAGACTCCCATGAAACGAAACCTATTAAACCGCCTCATCAAGCTACAAGTTTTGTTAGACGAATCAGGTCAGGACCTTATCGAGTATGCGCTCGTAGTGGCCCTGATTGGTTTCAGTGCCACAGCTGGGATGTCTTCGTTGGCAACTGCAATCAACAACGCCTTCGGTGGCATCGGCACGACGCTCTCCTCCTACGTCAGCTAGTATCGCCGGGAGGGATCAAAGCTAACAATTGACTTCGGGAGCGCACGTTAGACGAAGTCTACTCGCGGTGTGCTCTCCCTCGTTCGGTCTGAAGTTTCAAGCTATCTCAAGCTAACCCTGGCAAGTAGAACGGAATAGAAGTGACACAATGATCAACGGAAAACGAATCGCGGTCGTCATGCCGGCCTACAACGCCGAAAAGACCCTGGAAAAGACCGTGCGCGAACTGCCCGACGTCGTCGACATCAAGATCCTCGTCGACGACTCCAGCAAGGACGAGACCGCCGCTCTCTCCGAAAAGCTCGGCGTGCAGACCTTCGTCCACGACGCCAATTACGGCTACGGCCGCAATCAGCAGACCTGCTATCGCGAAGCGCTCGCCGCCGGCGCCGACATCGTCGTCATGGTTCATCCCGACTACCAGTACACGCCCCTCCTCGTCTCCGCCATGGCCGGCATGGTCGCCAGCGGCGTCTACGACATGGTCCTCGGCTCGCGCATTCTCGGCGCAGGCGCGCTCAAGGGCGGAATGCCGCTCTACAAGTACATCGCCAACCGCCTGCTCACCGCATTTCAAAACCTCTTCCTCGGCGTCAAGCTCTCCGAGTACCACACCGGCTTCCGCGCCTTCTCCCGCGAACTGCTTGCAGACGCTGCCGCTGCTCGAAAACTCCGACGACTTCGTCTTCGACAACCAGATGATCGCCCAGGCCGTCATGTTCGGCTTCAACATCGGCGAAATCTCCTGCCCGACAAGATACTTCGAAGAAGCCTCTTCCATCAATTTCAAGCGCAGCGTCGAATACGGCTTCGGCGTCCTGGCCACCACCGCCCGCTTCGTCGCGCACAAGATGGGCCTCATCAAATCGCCGCATTCGATACCACCGGCAGAAAAGTTACCGAGCAGTACTACTCGGAGGTCGCACCAACGGTCGTGAGCCGACAAAACCGCCCTAGCTCAAGCTCAGGAGAGCAACTCGTTCGTATATGATTCTGTCTTCCGCTCCGGGTCACAGCGCCTTCACTGGCATCTTGATCGAAGGCAGCCTCACAGTAATCAGCGATCGCTGGCTTTCTGCTGGCCACGGCTCGGCTCCCGCTGGTTCTCGCGCGTCGAAAGCGCCTTCGTCAAGCTCGCGCGCCGGAAGATCTTTCGGTTGTGGTTGTCGGCCTCACCGCCTTCTTCTGCGCCTCGCAATCCTCCCTCTGTCCCAATTCCTCTTCCGTTCGTTCCTGAACGACTTCAGCTTTCTGCTTGCGGCCGACACCTTCGCCTCCGGCAGCTCACCAACCCCACTCCCGCTATGTGGGTGCATTTCGAAACCATCCACGTCACCATGAAGCCCACCTATATGTCGATGTACTTTCCCGCGCAGGGCCTGGTGCTGGCTGCGGGCAAAGTGCTCTTCGGCCATCCTTGGTACGGCGTGCTCATCGTCACCGCCCTCATGTGCGCCGCCATCTGCTGGATGCTCCAGGCATGGCTCCCGCCAACCTGGGCTCTCCTCGGCGGCATGCTCGCTATCCTCCGTCTCGGCCTCTTCAGCTATTGGATCAATACCTACTCACGGCGCCGGCTCCATCGCCGCGCTCGGCGGCGCGCTCGTGCTCGGCGCACTTCCACGATTCATGAAGACGCCGCGCTTTCGCTACGGTCTGCTGATGGCGGCAGGAGTCGTTCTCCTCGGCATCTCTCGCCTCTACGAAGGCATGCTTCTTTGTCTTCCCGTATCTGGTTATCTCGTCTGGTGGATGTTCTTCGGAAAAAATCGTCCGCCCACACGCGTACTTATTCGCTGCACGGCCGTCCCGTTATTACTCATCATCGCCGGCGCCGCCTGGATGGGTTACTACGACTACCGCGTCTTCGGAAGCCCAACAACGCTGCCCTACACATTGGATCGCGCCCAGTACGCCGTCGCTCCCTACTTTGTCTGGCAATCTCAGCGGTCCGAACCCGATCTACCGAGATGACGTAATGCGAAAGTTCTACTAACAGAACGAACTCGACGTCTACCGAAAGATCCACAGCCCTCCAGGTTTCGTACCCCAGACACTGCTCAAAGCAGCAAGGGGAATTCTGTTCTACACGGGCATCGTGTTACTCATCCCCTTGATCATGGTTCGCCGCATCTTCCTGGATCGCCGAATCCGCTTTCTGGTGTTATGCGTGCTCGTCCTGGTCGCAGGCCAGTTAATAGAAATTATCTCGTCCCTCACTATCTCGCGCCTTTTACAGCTGCCTTCTATGCAATTGGCTTACAGGCAATGCGCCATCTGCGCGTCTGGACCGCCGACCGCCAGCCAGTCGGCATGGCATTGGTGCGACTGACAGTAACACTCTGCATTCTCATGGCGGGCGTGCGACTATTTGCCGAGCCCCTCCGTCTCGATCTTCCAGTCTGGCCCGCAGGATCGACGCCCGAATGGTATGGCCGAGCGACGACTCGGGCGCCGCCCGCGCGAAGGTTGCTGCCAACCTCGCGCAGCAACCCGGAAAGTCACTCGTCGATTGTCAGATACTCCCCCAACCATCAACCCCTCAACGAGTGGGTCTATAACGCCGCTGACATCGATAACTCCAAAGTCGTCTGGGCGCGCGAGATGGACGAAACCAACAATCGCGAGCTTATCCATTACTACAAAGACCGCACAGTATGGCTCGTCGAGCCGGACGAACACCCTGCAAGAGCCTCACCTTACCTGCCTGCTACCCAGGCGCCCTGAGTTTCTGCTTTGTCGATGCAGGAAAGGGGATCATTCATAACATGCCCACTTACAAAGTCGGCGGTCGATAGACCCCAAGCTCAATCGACCGAATTAGAATCCCCCGCGCATGCTGATCAACCAGGATCAAATTTGCTGGTTCATTCGGCAACGGAAGGATTGGGCCATCGGTAGAGTCTGGCGAAACAGGATGCTGAAAAACGCACATCCCTCGAACCAGTTCGCGATTTCGCGAAACCGAATAGTGCCATCCCCCCACGTCCATGATCAGCGAGAAAAAGACTACAACGACGATAGCTGAAAACAAAACACGGTTGTGACGACTTCCCACTCTTTCGTTCTGTAGGAACTCCTCAACGATTGCAAACCACACAAAGATCAGAAGCAACGCAGAGTAGATCCCATAGCGTGATGCGAGACTCTGTATCAGGCCAAGATCCGACCGAAGACCAGCAACGCCAACCGCCGTCAGCAACATAAACAGAACACAGTAGCAGACCAGCGGATTTCTTCGACAATATCCTCGTCGCGCAAAATAAAAAAGCAACACGCAGACAACGACTCCCACAAGAGGGCAGAGAAGCGCTCCAACGCCGAGAAACCCTGCTCTAATCGGATACGCTGCTGCATTTCCGATAAAAGCAATCACGAACAGTGGCCGCAGGCCCATCAGCGTTGACAGAATCGAAGGATGCACCGGGCTCTGCGATGACATGATGTTGTAGCGATAAGCATACGCAGCGATACACATTGCGGAGACCACAAGCCAAATCACGACCTGCACAAGCCTGCGGTCAATAACGAGAATCAGCACTCCCACCGGATCACGAGAAACCCATTACCGACGAAGCAATCGCCAACGCGAGAAATGCGAGGCTCCCGAAGAATCCCAACCCTTCACGCGCACCAGCAAAAAGATTGCGCCTAACGAAAAGAACAGCACAGGAAGATTCTGCAGAGAGGCCATTGCCCAATTAAGGTCTCTATGTATTGAAGCTGGAAGAGCATCCACAGACGGAAATGAAAAAGATCTGCCGCGCTGTGACATCTTCCTCATTCGGCAGAACATCTTCCACAGCAGTATCCCCAGCAATAAAACAATCCATTACCAAGGGCGCATAACAGCTTCAATTAAGATGCCAAAAACAAGAACTGTAACAAACCAGTCCATGCTCGAAGAAGAGCTTGTATGCGTTGTGCTGAGATGTCAAGAAATACGAGGCCTTTGCGGAGACGGTCTGAAGCTGGTGATCTCGTTTACGAAACCCAGCAGCGCCCGATAATAGTGGTAAATCGGGATAGCCGACACTTGACGAAAGAATCGCGTAGAAAAGAATTCGGGGAGCGCCACAGCAATTACCGAGCGAATGCCTTCAGTCGTAAACGTGGCGACGCCTGTGTCGGCATGCGGCGATTCTACCGACGTATCGAGTGAATCGGCGAACTTTTGCATACAGGGATTTGAACCTAACCCTACCCTAAAAAATCATTCCTCCTCCACGCGCAATCAACTTCTCTCGCGAGACACAATCAGTTAGCGGCTTTTTCCAGGGATACAGCGATGACAACGATCACCAATGCCGCAGGCAGCAACAATAGAATTTTCAAGCTTCATCAGTACCCTTCCATGTAGCGCGGCCCTGAATTAATTCTCGGCGGAAGGAGAAACCCTAATCTATCACGCGAGCACGACGGATTGTGTCGCCCGAACCACATAATTCGTAGACCCACACAGAAGCTCCCCAAATGCATCCGTTTATCATCGAGCATTCTTATAGATCATCTCCAGCAACTCGTCGTACATCGCCTTACGTTCTCTGTCTCCGACCCGCTCTGAATCGCATGGGTTGCGCAGTGAGTGAGATGATTTCGCATCAGCGCTCGCGCAACCGCTCGAAGAGCCTCTTGCGCAGAAGACACCTGCGTCAGAATTTCGGTGCAGTAGCGATCTTCTTCAACCATGCGCTGAAGGCCGCGGACCTGGCCCTCGATACGCCGCAGGCGTCGGAGATTCGACGCCTTAATCTCAGGATCAACGCCGACCGCCTTACGATCCGCGACTCGCCTCATCTCGCAGGTGGAACCCTGATCGGCGACAATCTACTGCGTTACTTTTCTTCGTAGCCATATCTCTCCTTATCCGAGCTTTACCCGCCGCAATCGCAGGCTGTTCATGACGACACTGAAAGAACTCAGCGCCATCGCCGCACTGGCCAACACGGGCTCAGCAGCAGACCAAAGACCGGATACAGCACTCCGGCCGCAAGCGGGATTCCGATCACGTTATAGACGAACGCCCAGAACAGATTCTGTCGCATCACTCGCATCGTTCCGCGCGACAGCGCAATCGCCTCCGAAACTCCCGTCAAATCGCTGCGCATCAGAGTCACATCTCCGGCCTCCATCGCAATATCCGCGCCGCTCGCCATCGTCATGCCCACATCCGCCTGTGCCAACGCAGGGGCATCATTCACGCCATCCCCACCATCGCAACCACGTGCTCTCGCTGCCTGAAGTCGCTTGACCGCATCGACCTTACCTGCCGGAAGCACGCCAGCAATCACCTCATCGACTCCACCTCGCGTGCAATCGCTTTGGCCGTGTGTTCGTTGTCGCCGCTCAGCATCACCACACGAAGTCCCTCGCGCATGCATCTTCCGAATAGCCGCGATCGACGTGGGTTTGATCGTGTCGGCGACCGCGACGATGCCCGCAAGCTGCCATCAACCGCAATCCACAGCGGCGTCTTGCCTTCCTCGGCGAATCGCTCAGCAGCCTCCTCCATGCGCGCCAGATCGAAACGCCGTACTTCTCCATCAGAGCCGATTACCGATCAGCGTCAGCGTCACCTTCGACATGCCCACGACGCCAAGGCCAGTCAGCGACTCAAACTCCTCCGCCTGCGGAAGACTCAGACCGCGCTCCCGAGCATAACGAACCACAGCCTCCGCGAGAGGATGTTCGCTGGCTCGCTCCAGCGCCGCGGCAACACGAATCATCTCGGCCTTCCGCTGTGCGCATCGCCGCATCTCCATCCGCCTGCGCCGCAAGCACCACATCAGTCACCTGCGGACGCCCTGCCGTGATCGTGCCCGTCTTATCCAGCACGACCGTATCGATCTTCTCCAATCGCTGCAGCGCCTCTCCGCCCTTGATAAGAATTCCGAGCGTGCTCCACGCCCAGTCGCAACCATCACCGCCGTCGGCACCGCCAGCCCCATCGCGCACGGACACGCAATAACCAGCACCGTCACCGCAGCAGCCAAAGCCTGCATCACTCCCATGCCCGGCGCAAAGAACCTCCACGCGCAGAACGTAACGATCGCAACACCCAGCACCATCGGCACAAAGATCGCACTGATCCGATCGGCAACTCGTTGAATAGGCGCGCGCGATCCCTGCGCATCACGCAGCAACTTCACAATCTGCGCCAGCGTGCTGCCCGCTCCCAGACTGCTCGCGCGATACTGCAGCGACCCACGCTGGTTCAGCGTTCCCCCCATCACCCGGTCCTGCGCCGTCTTCTCAACCGGCAACGACTCGCCCGTAAGCATCGACTCATCCACACTGCTCTTGCCCGAGATCACCTCGCCATCAGTAGGAATACGCTCACCCGGTCGCACCAAAACAACATCGCCTTCCGTATCGACTCAACAGGCAATCATTCTCCACACCATCCCGCAGAATGGTTGCTGTCTTCGGTTGAAGCTGCACCAACTTGCGCAAAGCGCTTGCCGTCTGCCCCTTCGCTCTGCTCTCCAGAGCGTTTCCCGTCAGCACCAACCCGATGATCAGAATGAAGCCTCAAAATAAACATCCGGAGCGATGCCATGAGCAAGAAAGAAACCCGGCGCAATCGTAATCGCTGCAGAGTAAAGAAAAGCCGCCCCAGTCCCCAGCGCCACCAACGTATTCATATCCGCGGTCTTATGCAAAAGCGCCGACCATGCCTTCGTATAAAAGCGTCGTCCCGCCCAGCCAAGAACAAACACCGCAACCGCAAACAAAAACCACCGAATGGCGTTCTCGCTCAACCTATACATCCACGGCAACACTCTGCGCAGCACTGGATCCAGCACGCGCATATTCCAACTCATCAGCGGATCCTTCATCCGCTCCATTCCGCCTGCGCTGCCCATGCTCATCAGCGGCATCGACAGCAACATGGCGAAAAATCCCGCGACCAGGCTCACCGCAGCCTTCAGTCGCAGCCCTTGTACTCTCGCAGTTGCTCCGTCGTCATGCGCTTCCTGCTCCGCAAGAATCGACGCATCTAACAGGAATCTCAGCGCCATACCCAGTGCCTCGGATCGTATTCACCAGCGCGGCAACTCGAAGTCGCACCGCGGATCAAACGTAACCGTCGCATTATGCATCATCAGATTGACTGCAGCGTCCTGCACTCCTGCCTGACTTGCCAGCGTCCGCTGGATAAACGACTGACACGCCGCGCAAGTCATTCCTGTAACAGGAATCGTCACGCGTCTCTTGCGACACCGAGGAGGTAGCTGGATTCTCTCCCGCATCAATCTTCAACGTGCGACTGACCGCCATCTCAGGACTCCTTATTCTGCGCAGAGAAACCAATTCGTTCGAGCGCGCCAGAATCTCTTCAGCGCTCGTCTGACCGGATCGAATTGCAGTCTTGCCGAGCCAACCTCAACCGACTCCACTTCAACTCCCTCAACTCCTTCAAGCGCTGTGGTCACTCTGCGAACACATGCCCCGCAATGCATTCCCTCAATCGACAACGTAAGCTCTCATTTGCATCTTTTCCTTTCCTGCAGGATTGGATGCCAGATACCCCCCAGGGGTATCAACTATTTCTATATACTCGTAATCTGCTGAGCCCGCAGCCCTGTTCGCCACAAATTCTGACCAGGCACATTGCGTCCTGCGCCACCGCTCCCATACACTAACTCTGGTCCATAGAAACTGAACGGGCGGTTAGCTCAGTTGGTTAGAGCGCCTGCCTTACAAGCAGGATGTCGGGGGTTCGAGTCCCTCACTGCCCACCATTCTTCCGTTCAAGCTGAACGAAACGCGCACGAATATAAGCGGAGAGTGACCCTACGCCATCGTTCGCGAATCACTCAAACTTCTCTTTCGCGAAACAATACTCAGCCGAAGTCGAGTCTTTCGCCATCTTCGCGAAGCAGAATGGTGTTCTGAATTCATGCCCAGAGACGTCTTGATAGGTGACGACTCCTCCATAGAGAACTGGGGTCATCGGTACGGCGGCCACATTCTCGGTGAATGGGCAGTAATCAATTCTCGATTCACCTGGAAACAGAACATTTTGGCTCGCGTTCATGGTCTCGATAGGGAACTCAGCCTGTTCTTTAGCCCCGCACCAACTCAATATCCTTATCTTTACCGCGGGAGATCGTCCAAAAACGTCCAGCTTAACATGAGGAAACGGTTCACTCGTCATGTTGTCAGTGCCAAACTCCCGAACCTGCTCCTTACCATAGCCTGCGTATTCCACGCGAACGTAGGGACGCTCGTCCTGTATCCGAGCTTGATGCGCTTCATACCCTGACCATAAAGCCGCGAGCGCAGCCACCACAGCAACGAATGTGCTAGCCAACGGGATCCAAAGTGCCATCCTGTCACTCTGTTTCTTCTGGAGGCGTTCAGCAGGATAGGTGTCTTTTGGGGTGTCAGGAACGTCGGACATGCGAAAGATTTCAGCAGTTTTGCCCAACGATTGCAACAAGGAACTACGAGATGCATGATCGCCACCGCGCTAGGCGACATACCTGTGACTCTGAGTGGTTCCTGCCGGCATAGTCCGTAGTTCAGGAATCTTCCTCTCCACCGCGCCAAGCTTATTGCTCGCTCTGACAGCGAACAGATACCAGGCGAGCCACGCGATGCACGGCCATATAAAAAGCGCGGAATGCAGAGACAACCCGGAGAGCATCTCTGCCGTAGTCGCGCTCATTAGCGCAAGCAACGCCGTCCGGTAGCCTCTCGACGCAACATAGAAACCGTACAGCAGAGCAGGCCACACCACAGCCTGATCGGTAAGCCACGCGTAAGGCGCAGCCAGCGCCGATACCAGCATCAGGATGGACCCGTGCTTCACCCAGTCCCAGTCATTCCTGTGCAACCAGGCAAACCAAACCGCCAAAACACACGCAACAATCGCTGGCAGAAATTGCAGCCAAAACGCATTACGATCGATGGCCACTCGAAGCAACACGCCAACCGTCGGAATAAATTCTTTCCCAATCGCATCGGTGCGCAACATCCTCGCATAATGCGATAAAGCAGAGTGATCGAAATAGAGTGCGATCGCAAGGCAAGCACTCAGCGAAGTGATCGCGCCCGCGAGAATCCGATAGGATCTTTGAACAAAAACCCATACCAGCATCCCCGCCACGAACGGCAAAAAGAGATGTGGTTTCACCGCGCATAGCGCAAGAGATGCGCCCGCCATCGCAGGTCTGTCGCGATGAAAACGGAGAAAGAGGGTCAGGCCCAGAAGCGCAAAGATACTGGTCTGCCCAGTCAGCAGGCACGCCACGCATGGCGCAAAAAAGAATGTCAGAAAGTGAAGATGATTCCGTGGTCTCTTATGCAGAATCCAGAGCGATCGAGCAGAGATTGCAAGGCAGCCGAGAAGAATCAGCACCCAGAGCAGCCACCCGGTTCGCGCGCCCGCCAGGCCAAGCGGAAGCGCCACAAACAGTGCCGTCGGCGGGTTTCGCATCAGCAACGGTTGATTTGTCGCAAAATATCCAGCCGTCTCCTCTATCGACAGGATCGCCCCAGCGTCGTAGGGGTTTCCATGAAGAACCAGTTGCTTACCCGTCGCCCAATAGGCGATGTAATCGCGGCTCGCAAGTCCAATCCCTGAAGCTTGCTGGAAACAGAGATACAACACCGCGAACGAAGAGATCAGAGCGAACACTCCAAGGATGGAAAGTTCGATCGGACTTACGCGCGACGCTCCATACAGCTTGATCCGAGCCGTTGTCCCGGCATCCACGCCCATCTCAACCCCTCCTTCAGCGAGGGAGATCAAAACGTTACGCAAATTCGCAGAAATCAGCTATTTCAGGCACTAGACGGCAGTTACTGAATACCGCCACCGCAATTTTTACATCGTTCTGCCACAAATTTCACGTATTCAGGTAAAAATGATCAACCGATTCCAGCCGACTCGTGAGACTATGAGCCATGCGCCGGACCTGTGCCGCCCTCGTGCTATCGCTGATAGCGCCTCTGCTCCCGCTCCGTGCCCAGGGCAAACCCCCCGTTATTCCCCCGCGACTGATCAGCCTTCCCACGCCCGATTGTGGGGCAGGGAAGCCCTGTCACAATGCTCACGGCGAGGTCCGGCTTAATCGTCGACGTTCTCGAGACCGGCAAACCGGGAGACATCAGAGCCGAGTTAGGGAATGACGTCTTGGTCAGTGCCGCAACCGCAGCCGCGCAGCAGGCTGAGTTCGTCCCCGGTTCCTACTTCGGCAAACCCGTGATGATGAACTACGTTCTAACCCTTCGCTTCTAGCCGATCTAGCGGCTCCCGCACCCAGCGCGATAGACCTTCGGCTTCTTCCACTCTTCATCCGTGGCAAAAATAATGCAGCTCTGTCCGGTCTCGGTATTCAGCCGCCACGTTAGATTTCCTTGCCGGTAAAGCTGATATTTGCCCTTGCCTGCAAACACCATCCCATTCGGCGGATTCGGGCTGATCGAATCGCCCGCGTTCCCGCGGCCGTTCCATCCTGCGTCGTCTGGCCCTGCGGAATCTGCGCATCGTTCTGCACCTGCGACGTATCCGGTGTAACCGGAACCGTCTGCACAACTGGTGCCGGATACACCACCGTCTGATCCGGCGCAGGAACGACCGTCTGCGGACCATCCCCGCCTTTGTCCTCGAAAGCGAAGAATCGTGCGGAAACACATCCCCACTCAACCCTGCGCGTTTGGCGTCGTACGAGTTGTAGCCGAGGTAGACGAACAGCGCCACCACCAGCACCATCACGATAACCATCACGCGTCGTCCCATGGTTCCCCTGTACTTCCTTCTCGCCCGGCCAGGCTTGACTCAGCAACGGTGCAATCGCCCCCGGAACTACATCATAAACAACTACCTTACCCGCCGTCCCATTTATCTCCTTATCATCGCCCCAATAGACCGTTTCGGCGATAAAAAGGAAGAGCCGCCCGTTACTATCTTGTTACTGGCGTCTCCTCGTTTTTCCAGCAAATCAACTTAAGTCCCGCCAAAACGTCAACTACTTCAGTTTTCCTCTATCCGGAAATCAATCCCGCAGGAGTATCATCAAAAGGTGCCAAAATATTCCATCGTCGTCCCTTTCCATAACGAAGAGGAGAGCGTCACCACGCTCTACGACCGTCTCAAAGCCGTTATGGAGCAGGTCGGCGAGACCTTCGAGCTGGTCTTCGTCGACGATGGCTCCCGAGACCGCACCTACCGCCTCCTGGAAGAGATCGCTGCCGTAGACTGCCGCGTCCTCGTCATCAAGCTCCGCCGAAACTTCGGTCAGACCTCCGCTCTTGCCGCTGGTTTCGACCACTCCCAGGGCGATTTCATCCTCGCCATGGACGGCGATCTTCAGCACGACCCCGGCGAAATCCCTAACTTCCTCGCCAAACTCGAAGAGGGCTACGACGTCGTCAGCGGCTGGCGCGAGCATCGCGGCGACAACTTTCTACTCCGCCGTCTCCCCTCCCGCATCGCCAACCAGCTCATGGCAGCCCTCAGCGGCGTCGACATCCACGACTTCGGCACTACATTCAAAGCCTACCGCCGCGAAGTCATCCAGAACATTCCCCTTTACGGTGAGATGCATCGCTTCATCCCCGCCCTCGCCTCCTGGTACGGCGCCAGCATCTGCGAAGTCCCCATCTCCAATCCTGCCCGCACGGCAGGGAAGTCCCACTACGGCATCTCCCGCACCTTCCGCGTCTTCTTCGATCTGCTCACCATCCGCTTCCTGCTCCGCTACATGACCCGCCCGCTGCACTTCTTCGGCACCGTCGGCGCGCTTGGCATGTTGGCCGGCACAGGCATGGCGATGTGGCTCCTGATTCTCAAGATCATTACCGGCCAGCACATCATGGAAGTGCACGGCCCCATCTTCGCCATCGCCGGCGTTCTCATCCTCGCCGGAATCCAGATGATGGGAATCGGCCTCCTCGGCGAACTCCAGGTACGCCACTTCTACACCGCCTCGCACCGCGCACCCTATGCGGTCGATCGCATCCTCCGCCTACGCTCGGAAGAGAGTCTGCTCCAATAATCCTCGGGCAGTTCGGGCTACTGTAGCTCCGGTGCGGCCAGCTTATCGGCGTCGCGAAGCTTCTTGTCAGCCTGCGCATCCGCCTCTTTGGTAGCGTCACGGAACGCCGAAGCGTCCAGCTCCTTCTGTCTCTCGTCCGCCTCCACCAGCGGATCACTCAACGACTCCAGGTGGTCGGCAAATTCGTCGATGCAGCTCGCCTGGTCTGCCGGATGCCTCGCCGATTGCACCTCCGCCCGCAGCAAAGCCTCCAGCCTCAGAGCCTCGCTCAGGCCATATCCATCTCCGGCATACGACACGCGATCACGCAGCGCGAACACGTCTTCGTGGAGTCCCGTCTCGCTCACAATCAACCCTTTTCGCGCCGTCTCATACGATTGCTTCTCGCACTCCGTAACAATCGCCGCGCGCCCCTTTTCCGCAAGCTCCCCCGGCGCCACCACCTTCGCGCGCCCGCTATTGGAGATTCTTCTCAGTAGTGTCGAGCCCCCGCCCGACGGTCTGCCATTGCATCCGACAACGACAAACAGCCCCACCGCGCCAATCATCGCGCGGCTTATCGCTCCTGTCTTCCGGTCCCGGGTAAGCACGTTCAAGTAGTTCCTCACCAAATCGAGCAGGTGATCCTGCGCTACATGTCCCGCAAATCTGGATAAGACTACCACTTGGCGTCAACACCCGAAAACACCAATCCCGCAGCTCCGCATCACCCGTAAGTGGCAGCCCACGCCCCCCGATCGCCCCAAGACCGATCCAGCTCGGGCCAGCCGCTAAACTGCGGTGCTGCTCCGAATAACCTGCGCCCCAAACCGCTCCATCTCCTCCGCCTGCGGACTCGACTGCAGCAGCACCAGATCCACCCCCACCGCAGTGAACTCCTCCATCCGCTCCGCCACCTGCTCCGGCGTCCCCACAAACCCGCTCCGCAGCCCGCGATTCGACACCGAATAATCCTTCAGCGAAACCTTCGTCTCCAGCTGCGAACCCGTCACCCACTGCTCATAGTTCGCATACCCGCGCGCCGACTGCTTCACATCCGTAATCCGATCCACCTCGCGCAGCGCCTCCGCCTCCGAGTCCCGCACAATCGCATATCCTGCCACGCCAAACGTCATCGGCCCCAACCCAAGCTTCTCTCGCCGCTCCCGCATATCGGCAATCTTCGCCCCCACGGCCTCAGGAGCATCGCCATGCATCAGGTACGCATCGCACTTCGCCGCAATCAGATTCTTCGCCGTCTCCGACTCTCCACCCGCATACAGCGTCGGCCTCGGCTTGCTCACCGGCTTCGGCGAAAGCACATTCTCCCGCACATCGTAGTAGCTGCCCTTGAACGAAAACCCCTGCTGCTTCCAGCATCCATCCACAACATCCAGCCACTCCGAAGTCCGCGCATACCGGTCATCATGCTCATCGAAGTGAACGCCATACTTCGTCGCCTCATCCTTCCACCAGCTCGAAACCACATTCAGCGTCAGCCGCCCATGCGACATCACATCGATCGAAGCCGCCTGCTTCGCCAGCAGCGCCGGATTATGAAACGTAGGCCGCACCGCAACCATCAACTCCAGCCGCTCCGTCACCGCAGCCAGCGCCGCCGTCGTCGACCACGCATCCAGCGAAGGAGCCTCCACACCCTTGATATCGTTCAGGTTCAACTCCGCAATCAGCGTCAGATCGTACCCAATCTTCTCCGCCCTCTGCGTCAGGTCGCGAACATACTCCCAGCTCGCCTCCATCTGCTCGTCATCCACATTGCGCAGCCATCCGCCGAACACCGGCAACCAGAATCCGTATCGCATTCCCGTCTTTGCTGTCTGCCTCAACGCCCCACTCCCGCCAACTCCGGCACCCCAGCCCGGCGATCATTCACAATCTTCGCCTCAGCCTCCAGCCAGTCCGCCAGCTTCGCAAACGGATCGAACCCCACAACCTTCTGTCCATCCGCGACGAAGTTCGACAGCGCATTGATGTCGTAGTAATTCCGCTCGCCATCGCGATCATCCACCATAAACTCCACGCCGCCCAACTCAATCCCCGCCGCAGCCATCAGCCGCTCCACCTCTTCAATCACCTCCGGCGGAGTATCAAACGCCTCCACCGTCAGCCCCGTCTTCGGCGCATCGACCGGGCAAGCCGCACGATTCAACTCCACCCCCAGCGGCGTCTTGCAGATATCCGCCGGGCAAAGATCAAACGTCTCGCCCGTAATATGTATCTTGATCGCGTACAAATACTTCCCGTCCAGCACCTCAACGCGAACGATGTACGACCCTCGCGCCGGCACAAACTCCTGCACCAGCCCAGTCGAATCCATCCCCAGCATCAGGCCGTTCTTCAGTCGCCGAAGCCTCCGCCAGATGCTCCTTCGTATTGAACTTCACCACCCCGCGCCGCTGCCGCCAATATTCGGCTTCACCACAACAGGGAAGCGCAGCCCCTCCGCCGCCGCACTCGCCTGCGAAGCCCGATGAATCACCCGCGCCTTCGGATACCCCAGCCCCAGCCCCTCCAGCATCGACAAGCTGCGTCGCCTTCGACAACTCGCTCCGGTACGCCTTCACCCCATTCACCACGCGAACCCCGCGGCTCTCCAGATGCTCCAGGAAACCCAGCGTGTAAAAGATCTGATCCCCATGCCCGCGATTCCACGCCGAAGGGCTCATCTTGTTCAGCACCAGCGCATACTTCTCCTCCGGCTTATCCCCCGGCCCATAGCTATGCTCCACCGCATTCAGCTTCACATAGTTCGTCCCGCGCCGATCCAGCTCCGCAAACAACGGCTTGAACCAGTTCGGCTGCTCATAATAAATCGCGATCGGCAAATCCTGACGGCTCGACATAGGGCTCTTCTTCCTCTAATCTCCAGAATCGAAAATCATTCGTCTCAAAACAGTAACTCAGAATGCCGGCAGATCAGCATCCGCTCAAATCTGATATCTCAAGTTTAGATGAACCTCGCAACCCGGAGGCTCCACAATCATCGTCCGCGTCCTTTGTCGAAACGGTAACATCCTCAGCGTTACGTCTTTGACCTCGCAACTCCACATTATCAACCGCGCTGTTGTACCCTGACATCCAGCCATGCAAGCCATCCAGATCCTCACCACCGGCTCCGCCGACGTCCTCACCCTCCGCGATCTTCCCACCCCAACCCCCGGCCCCGGCGAAGCCCTCATCCGCATCGAAGCCTCCGGCGTCAACTTCATCGACACCTACTTCCGCGAAGGCCGCTACCCCGCCAAACTCCCCTACACCCTCGGCCAGGAGGCCGCCGGCACCGTCGTCGCCGTCGCCTCCGACGTCACCACCTTCAAACCCGGCGACCGCGTCGCCTGGTGCCTCATCCCCGGCACCTACGCCCAACTCGCCGTCGCCCCCGCCGCCCGCCTCGTCTCCATCCCCGACGGCGTCACTTCCAACAGGCCGCCGCCGCCATCCTCCAGGGCATGACCGCCCACTACCTCACTCACTCCACCTACCCCATCCAGCGCGGCGACGAGGTCCTCATCCACGCCGGCGCAGGCGGCACCGGCCTCCTCTTCATCCAGATGGCCAAGGCCCTCGGAGCCCGCGTCTTCACCACCGTCTCCACCGAAGAAAAAGCCGCCCTCGCCCGCGCCGCCGGTGCCGACGAGATCATCTTCTACACCCGCGAAGACTTCGCCGCGAAGGTCAAAGAACTCACCTCCGGCCGCGGCCTTCCCGTCGTCTACGACTCCGTCGGCAAAACCACCTTCGAGCAATCCCTCCAGTGCCTCCGCCCCCGCGGCCTCCTGGTTCTCTTCGGCGGAGCCAGCGGAGCCGTCCCGCCCTTCGACCTCATCCGCCTCTCCACCATGGGCTCGCTCTACGTCACCCGCCCCACCTGAAGGACTACATCGCCACCCGCGCCGACCTCGAAGCCCGCGCCAAAGACGTCTTCGACGGCATCGCCAACGGCACCCTCAAGCTCCGCCTCGAACACATCTACCCCTCACCGACGCCGCCCACGCCCACCGCGACCTCGAATCCCGCAAAACCACCGGCAAACTCCTCCTCATCCCCTGAGTCAGCACGTTTCAGACACCGTCATTCTGACCGACACCGCACTAGCCGTGCATCCTGCACTTCGCATTTGCACGTCGTCAGTCGTGAGCTGCAGTTCCACGTGATTCGTCGATCTCGACTCCGCCAACAGCGACGAACCTCGTTCATCGCTGACCGCATATCGCATTCGCGTACGTCGACAGGACTCGCATCTCGCTCACCATCGCCCGCCATCATCCGCCCAGCACCCTTACAATCGAATCATGCGCAACCCGCACCACCGCAAAGCGACCTGCACCTCCTCACCCTCGTCGCCGCGGCCCTCCTCACCCTCCCCGCCCAAGCCGTCATCGTCCGAGGCACCGTCACCACTCCCTTCGGCGTCCCCCTCGGCAACGCCCGAGTCCAACTCATCCAGGGCCAGCAGAGTCGCCGCCTTCACCTTCACCCAGATGGACGGCACCTACGAGATCCGCAGCGCCGCCGCCGGCCGCTTCCTCCTCCTCACCTCCGCCGCGCCCTACACCCCCAGCATCGGCCAGGACTTCTACGGCGGCCGCACCGCCGTCATCACCCGCAACATCGTCATGCAGTACACCACCGTCACCCCGCAACTCGCCATCACCTCCACCGGCATCCCCACACCCATCCAGCAAATCCCCTCCGCCATCACCCTCATCCCGCAGTCCGCCCTCGCCACCCAAATCGGCATCCTCAACGACCTCCGCCAATCTCCCGGCACCAACGTCGTCCAGACCGGCCAGGCCGGCGGCCCCGTCGCTCTCTACATCCGCGGCGGCAGCCCCGACGCCAACAAAGTCCTCACCGACGGCATCCCCTCCGCCGACATCGGCGGCTACTTCAACTACAGCCCCGTCTCCACCACCGCCCTCACCGGCCCCGAGCTCTACCGCGGCGCCAACAGCGCCCTCCACGGCACCGGCGCCGAAGCCGGCATCGTCAACCTCGCCACCACCCGCAGCACCGCCCTCCGCCCCGCCCTCAACTACACCGGCGACGCCGGCAACTTCTACACCTACCGCAACGAAGCCATCCTCTCCGGCGCATTCAACGTCTCGACTACCTCGCCGCCTTCAGCCGCTTCAACACCTCCAACGCCCTCCCGCTCGACCAGCTACCACTCCACCAACGAAGTCGCCAACATCGGCTACAGCATCCTCACCAACACCCCGCCCGCTTCACCCTCCGCAACACCGACTCCGCCACCGGCCTCCCCAGCGCGCACGACATCTACGGCATCTCCTCCTCCGGCAAGCAAGCCGACCAGGACCTCTACTCCGGCCTCACCGTCGAAAACATCTTGGCAGGGAACTGGCACAACCTCGCCCGCTACGGCATCGCCCGCAAGCGCGAACAAGTCGAGCAGTTCACCCCCACCGGCCAGCCCGTCACCACCATCGTCGACGGCGATCCCCAAACCACCTACTACGGCAACCCCGTCACCCTCCGCGGAGCCAACGGCTACACCGCCACCGGCCAGGCCGCCTTCATCCTCCCCGCCTACGACGCCGTCTCCAACCGCGACGAGCTCTACTACCAATCCAACTACACCTTCCCCTCGCGCATCGCCGCCCTCTTCAGCTTCCACTACGAAAACGAACGCGGCCGCCTCCTCAATCCCGCCATCCCAGCAGACCAGATCATCAAGCGCACCAACTACCTCTACACCCTCCAAATCCAGGGCGACATCAAGCACCGCCTCTTCTACTCCTTCGGCGGAGCCATCGACAAAACGAGCTCTTCGGCATCACCGGAACCCCACGCCTCGGCCTCACCTACGACGCCGTCCGCCCCGGCGCCACAGCCCTTCCACGGCACCCTCCTCCGCGCCAACGCTAGCCACCGGCGTGCAGGAGCCATCCCTCATCGCCCAACTCACCAGCCTCTACACCCTCCTCCAGCAAACCGGCAACGCCACCTACAACGTCGCCCCCATCACCGCCGAGCGCTCCCGCACCTACGACTTCGGCATCGACCAGAACATCCTCAACCAGAAGCTCATCCTCAAAGCCGGCTACTTCCACAACCAGTTCAACCACCAACTCGAATTCATCGGCGCCAACGGCCTCGAACACTACTTCAACATCCCCGCCAACATCGCCGACCAACTCCCCCCCGCCTCACTCAACTCACTCGCCTACCGCACCCAGGGCCTCGAAGCCGAACTCCAGTACCAACCCCTCAACCATCTCTTCCTCCGCGGCGGCTACACCTACCTCGCACTCTCTCGTCCAGCAGTCCTTCTCCTCCGACACCGTCACCCCCGCCTTCAACCCCAACCTCCCCGGCATCCCCATCGGAGCGCTCTCGCCTCTCGTCGGCAGCCGTCCCTTCCGCCGCCCACCCAACACCGGTTTCTTCGCCGCCGAATACACCATCAAACCGATTCTCCGCCGCCATCAAAGGCGCCCTCAGCCAGCCGCAGCGACGACTCCACCTTCCAGCTCAACAACGACCGCAACGGCGGCAACACCCTCCTCCTCCCCAACCGCAACCTCGACTTCGCCTACGCCAAACTCGACCTCAACGCCATCTTCACCGCCACCAGCCACGTCACCATCTTCACCCAACTCGACAATCTCCTCAGCCAGCAGCACATCGGCCCCATCGGCTACCCCGGCCTGCCCTTCACCATCCGCGCCGGCATGAAGATCCGCATCGGCGGCAACTGACCCGCCACATCAAAATCCGCGCATCAAACCTGCCTGTGTTTAACCAGATAGTCACTCTCCGAATCCTCGCAGAAAATCTCTTTTTTTTCTGTAACTTGCGACAGCATTCATTGCAGCGCCGGGACGCGCTTCATAGCGTCTAATCCAAAGAAGGAAGGACGCATCAAATGACAAACGCATCCTCTCACTTACACTCTTCGCTCTGGCCCTCCCAGCCTCACTCGCCTTCGCGCAACAGGAAGGCCCCACGCCCACCCAGGCGCTCGTCGCCTTCGACTCCAAAGATCCCCGCGAGACCCCACCGCAAAAGACGTCACCGTCAAGGTCGACAACCGCGCACCCAATCTCCTCAACCTCGCTCCCGTCCCGCCCAACGGCGCCCAGGTCGCCCTCCTCATCGACGACGGCCTCCGCACCAGCATCGGCGGCGAGCTGAATAACCTTCGCGCCTTCCTCACCAGCCTCCCGCAGGGCACCGAGGTCTTCGTCGGCTACATGCAGAACGGCCGCGTCGTCTCCGCCAGCGACATCGCCAGGCTTCACCACCGATCGCGCCGCCGCCGCGCAGGGCTCTGCATCTCCCATGGGCCTGCGAGGCGCCAGCGCCAGCCCCTACTTCTGCCTCTCCGACTTCGTCAAGAACTGGCCCTCCAGCGCCGAAAATCAGTCCGCACGCAGTCGCAGCAGCCCGCCCACAAGGCCCGCTTCGTCCTCATGATCACCAACGGCGTCGACCCCTACAACGGCAGCACCAGCATCACCAACCAGGACAGCCCCTACGTCGCCGCCGCCGTCACCGACGCCCAGCGCGCCGGCGTTCCCGTCTACTCCATCTACTACAGCGATGCAGGCTTCGGCCGCTGCCCGCGGCAGCTTCAGCGGCCAGAGCTACCTCCTCCAGGTCGCGCAGGGAACCGGCGGCACAGCCTACTACCAGGGCACCGGCAACCCCGTCTCCCTCGCGCCATTCCTCAAGAAATTCCAGAGCGCCATCGCCGAAACCTACGTCGCCACCTTCCCCGTCGACGCCAACAAGAAGATGGTCTCCCTCAAGCTCTCCACCACGCTCCCCAAAACCAAACTCAACGCCCCCAGCAGGTCCGCCCCGGAACCATCGTCCTGCCCAATAACGACCCACCAAATCTCAGCATCCCAACGGGCGTGCTGCGGAGGCATCACTCCACATGCAGTGCAGCGTCGCCTGACCCCCAAGCCAAGTCGAGGCGCTCATTTGCGGCACAGCAAGAAGTCGTCATCCTGAACGGGTGAAGGCTCGCATCTCGCCGGTGCCTGTTCTTACTTCCGTGGGCCCAGCAACCTCGAAGCGCTCAAGTACTCACACCCGCCGACCCATAGATCTGCTCGATATACTCCATATCCTGCAGACCCTCCTCGCCCGGCTCTTCGGCGTCTGGTTCTCCAGCACGCACTCCGAAAAGTGATCCGCCTCCCGCGTGAACTGCATCGGGTCCTTCTCCGTGATTCACCTCGTCGATCTCAACAGACGGCGCACCCTTCGTCCCGCCCCAATACTCAGCCCGCAGCTTCAGATCCGTCGTAGCTGAACGCCGGCCCCATCTCCAGCCAGCCCTTCGACGCAAACACCTTGATAGTACCCCGGCATCTGCGCGCCATACGTGCTGCTGCCCGTCGCCACCACACCCGAAGGAAACTTCAGTCGTCCACGACACATTCTCCTCCACCGTGCTGAACCGCCCATCCTGGTCGATCGTCGACGTCACTCCGGTAAACTTCACCGGCTCTTCTCCTGTCAGGTAGCGGCAGGCATTCACCACATAGATCCCTACATCAAACAGCGGACCCGCCGCCCGCCAGCGCCTTGTTCAGTCTCCACGCCGCCTGGGTTCGCATTGAAGCCGAACGCCCCATTGATCGTCTGCACCGTCCCCAGGCCCCATCCCGAATCAGCTTCACCGCCTTCAGGTTCAGCGGCTCATAGTGCAGCCGGTAAGCAATCATCAGCTTCACGTTCGTCGCCTTGCACGCGGCAATCATCGCCTCTGCTTCGCTCACCGTCGTCGACATCGGCTTCTCGCACAACACATGCTTGCCCGCCTTCGCCGACCGGATCGTATACTCCGCATGCATGCTGTTCGGCAGCGCCACATACACCGCATCGATCGCCTTGTTGTCGCGAAACTTGTCCATATCCTCGTAGCTGTAGATCGAGCTCTTCGGCACGCCATACTGCGCCGCAATCCGCTCCGCCTTATCCCGATGCCCGCTCACCAGCCCCGGTGATCTTCGAGTTCGGACTCGTCTGCACCCCACGCATAAAGTGATCCGCAATCGTCCCCAGCCCAATCACGCAGTACCCAACCTTCCGCTCGCCGACTCTGAGCCGCCAACCCACCGACGGCAGCATCCGCGCCGCCAACCCCATCGCCCCAAGCCTCGAAAACTCCCGCCGAGAAATCGCCATGCACCACCCTCTCAGTTCACAGCCATCCTAAACCGATCCCATCAAATCCATCGCCGTTCATGGCCGCAAAACTGTTATCGGCAACTATTTTGTGTTTTCCCAGGAAAATTGCAAAATCCGTGAAAGTAGATGGTTTTTCGCCTCGGAAAAGTCACTTTGACGCCACAAGTGTGTCACCACGTGGTTCACCACAACTTCACTACAAAAAACCATCCAAAAAACGACCGCTTTATCCCAACCCCTCTTGGCAAAAATACCAGCAACACGCAAGACAAAGCCCCGGAGCAATTGGTTCGCTCCGGGGCTCCTCTTTTTTCTGTGAATCAAGTCTTAGTACATGCCGTCCATACCGCCGCCGCCATGCTGATGTCCGCCGCCCGCAGCTTCCTTCTTCTCGGGGATATCGGCGATCATCGCTTCGGTGGTCAGCATCAATCCAGCGATCGAAGCCGCGTTCTGCAGAGCAGTCCGCGTTACCTTCGTAGGATCGATGACGCCAGCCTTCACCAGGTCCTCGTAGACACCAGTCCGGCGTTGTAGCCGTAGTTGGCCTCCTTCGACTCATGGATCTTGCCGATCACAACCGCACCCTCTTCGCCTGCGTTCGAGACGATCATGCGCAACGGCTCTTCGATCGCACGACGAATGATCGTTGCACCGATCTTCTCATCGCCCTCGAGACTCTTGATCACTTCCTCAACTGCAGCCGTGCAGCGAACCAACGCCACACCGCCGCCCGGGACGATACCTTCCTCAACAGCCGCGCGGGTTGCATGCATCGCATCCTCAACACGAGCCTTCTTTTCCTTCATCTCGGTCTCGGTTGCCGCACCCACCTTGATCACTGCAACGCCGCCAACCAGCTTGGCCAAACGCTCCTGCAGCTTCTCACGGTCGTAGTCGGAGGTGGTCTTGTCGATCTGTGCGCGAATCTCCTTCACGCGGCCTTCGACATCGCCGTCCTTGCCGCCGCCATCGACGATGGTGGTGTTGTCCTTGTCGATCGTCACGCGCTTCGCAGTGCCGAGATCTTCGATCTTGACGCCCTCGAGCTTGATGCCGAGGTCTTCCGTGATCGCCTTGCCGCCGGTCAGAATCGCGATATCCTGCAGCATCGCCTTGCGACGATCGCCGAAGCCAGGAGCCTTCACGGCCGCGACATTCAGCGTGCCACGCAGCTTGTTGACCACGAGAGTCGCGAGCGCCTCTCCGTCCACATCCTCAGCAATGATGACGAGCGGCTTCGCCGTCCGTGCAATCTGCTCGAGCAGGGGAAGCAGGTCCTTCATCGACGAGATCTTCTTCTCGTAGATCAGGATGTAGGGGTTCTCCAGTGCAACTTCCATCCGCTCTGCATCGGTCACGAAGTAAGGCGACAGGTAGCCGCGATCAAACTGCATGCCCTCGACGACCTCCAGCTGGGTCTCCATCGTGCGAGACTCTTCTACGGTGATGACGCCGTCCTTGCCAACCTTCTTCATCGCCTCGGCAATGATGAAGCCGATCTGCGAGTCGGAGTTCGCCGAGATGGTTCCGACCTGGGCAATCATGTCGCCCGAAACCGGCTTCGACAGCTTGCTCAGAGCGCCACCAACTGGCGGCCGTTCTCATCGCGCTTGCCGATGATGGCCTCAACTGCCTTGTCGATGCCGCGCTTCAGCGCCATCGGGTTTGCACCCGCAGCAACCGTCTTGACGCCCTCGCGGTAGATCGCCTGAGCGAGAACCGTCGCGGTCGTGGTGCCGTCGCCGGCCACATCCGAGGTCTTCGACGCAACCTCACGCACCATCTGCGCGCCCATGTTTTCGAGCGAGTTCGACAGCTCGATCTCCTTGGCCACGGTCACGCCGTCCTTGGTGATCGTCGGCGAACCGAACTTCTTCTCGATAACGACGTTGCGACCCTTGGGTCCAAGCGTCACCTTCACTGCGTCGGCCAAAATATTGACCCCACGCAGGATAGCCTGACGCGAATCTTCTCCATGCAGAATCTGTTTTGCCATTGTGTTACTCCTGTTACCGGCTCATGGCCGATCAAAGTTGTTTAGTGAGGCACCCGAAGCGCCGATTAGGCGGCAAAGCCGCGGTATGCAGTACTTACTTCTTGAGGATGCCGAGGACTTCTTCTTCGCGCATGATCAGCAGGTCTTCGCCGTCGATCTTGATCTCGGTGCCCGAGTACTTGCCGAACAGGATGCTGTCGCCAGCCTTCACGTCGAGCGGAAATACCTTGCCCTCGTCGTTCGATTTGCCTTTGCCGACAGAGATCACGTCGCCCTGCTGCGGCTTCTCTTTTGCGGAATCGGGGATGATGATGCCGCCACGAATGCTTTCGCCCTCTTCAATACGCCTGACCAGAATCCGGTCGTGCAGCGGTGTAAACGATGTTTTTGCCATTGCTTTCCATCTCCTTGGTTCGATCTCTCGTTACGATTTTTGGCGAACGGGGAGCCGTCCGCGTTGTATTGCACGACATTGCCCAGTGAGACTCCGTGGAAACGCCGCAAATAGTTTGGAATTGGCTCTTTGCCCGGCCCGGCTGAATAGCGTCAAAAATGACGTTAGCACTCAAGCCTCCCGATTGCTAACGATAGCTATCCGAGGCCTGTATGTCAAATCGCCAGTGTGAAATGTGAGTGAAACTCGCGCAAGCCTGACCCCTCGGCGCCAACCCTCCGGCGACCACAAAACGTATCGCGAACGTCGTAGAATGGAATTCATCATGCAGTTACGTCGTATCTCCCAACTCGCCCTCTAACTCAACTTTAAAAATATTTTTTGTACACACCTCTATATGCGTTTTCGTCTACATCTGCACATAGCACATTTTTGAGAGCGTAAAATACACTATGTGTCGCACTAGCTGTATCAGTCTCTCTTAGCGTGGCTTTTGCCTCCTGCCTGCCTGTCAAGGCACAGGACGACCCCACGGTAAAACGCGGCCGTAAGTACAAGGCCCCGCCCGTGACCTCCCACATCGAAGTCACCGTGCTGAAGAAGTTCAACGGCAAGCCCATCAGCAACGCCGCTGTCATCTTCGATGCGACGCTGGACGGCAAGGACCAGGGAAATCTCGAGGTCAAGACCGACCCTGAAGGCAAAGCGGCGATCGACGTCATTCCTACCGGCAGCACAGTTCGCGTCCAGGTGATCGCTACAGGTTTCGCCACCTATGCAGAGGAGTACGTGGTGACCGAACCAAGCCAAAAGATATCCGTCTCCATGCTTCGCCCGCAGGAGCAGATCTCGTCCTATCAGGACAACGAGGGAAAAGCAGCGACAAGAAAGGCCGGCGTGCAGGAGCCGACCCGGCCAGCGAACCAGCGGCCAAGCCAGCAGCACCGGCTCCGCGCGCCAACAACTCCACAGCAGCCCCCGAACACTTCAGCCACCACGCCAAAGCAGTAACCGCTCTCACCTCGCACCTAATGGACAAGCGCTCAAAGGAAAGACCGTGCTTGTCACAGGAGCGGCCAAGCGTATCGGCCGCGCGATCGCTCTCGCGATGGCGGAGCGCGGAGCGAATGTGGCAATTACCTACCTTGGATCGCAACCGAGGCGGAAGAGACGGTCCGCGCACTGGCGGCCCACGACGTCGATGCCTTGGCCATCCGCTGCGATCTGCGCGATCCCGAGAGCATCCAGCAGACGGTGGCCTCGGTCATCGACGAGTTCGGCCGGCTCGACCTCCTCGTCAACAACGCCGGCATCTTCGAGTCGGAAGCCCTCGAAAATATCTCCGTCGAGCAGTGGGACGGGATGTTCGCCACCAATACCCGCGCGCCATTCCTGATGGCCAAAGCCGCTCACCCGCATCTGCGCGCGGCGCGCGGACGCATCCTCAACATAGGCTCGCTCGGCGGTCTGCACCCCTGGGCCACGCACGCGCACTACTGCACCTCCAAGGCCGCGCTGCACATGCTCTCGCAGACCATGGCCAAGGCCTGGGCGCCAGAGATCAGCGTCAACTGTATCGCTCCGGGCATGATCGTCCAGGGCGAGGTGGGAGAGGCCTACGAGCACTTCGCGCACAAGACTCCGATGCAGCGCAATGGTACGGCGCAGGACGTCGCGGCCGCGGCTATCTTCTTCGCTACGGCACCGCACTTCATCACCGGGCAACTTCTCGCAGTCGACGGCGGCCTCGGCCTTTAGAGTGGAAGATTTACCGCCTGATCAGCCTCTGCCACCAGCTCTTCTCCTTCAAGTCGTCATAGAGGTTGAGCGGTTCAGGCTGCAGTTGTAGTGGCTTGCCCGTAAAGGCCGCCAGCGGGTTAGACACGCACAGCAGGTGTGCATAGTCAGGGCCGTACTTCTGTGCCACCACATCAAACGCCTCCTGCATCTT
>CAVWHJ010000007.1:0-70408 GCA_963754765.1 uncultured Acidobacteriaceae bacterium
GGTTGGCGAAAGTCGTGCGTCGGGAACGAACGGCTTCAACGGTAACAGTGCTTTGTTGCGGGAGGGCGCAGCCAACAAAACGCGCGGCCAACTTGCCCTCGGCTTGCTCCCCAACGAGTTCATCCCCGGCGTGCCGTCGCCAGAAATAAACCCCGGAGCACTGAAAAAAATCACGGGTGGCGCGGCAGAAAAGTTGGATAAGCGCGGGGGAGTCGGCGCGCTCGGCAGCCTTGCCCGCGATCTGCAGAAGGAGTTCCTGAAAGGCATCATCGGCGGAGGTGTGGGCTGAACCTCCCGACGACTTCGAATTGCCTTCGGCATTGTTCAGAGCGTCACCGATAGCCGACAGTGATTTCGTCAGTTCTCACAAGTGATTGAATCTAATGGAAAACTACCCTGTCATCTCATTTTGAGTCAAGGGAAATGGTGGGAAGAGGTGCCGAAGTGTGAAATCCCGAGATTTCGACAGGAATATCTCTCAAGTTGAGAATCGAGAAATGCGGACACGTCCCGGATGAGACGGTTTTAATTCCCGTTAGGAACCGAGGAGGCTCGAAGCCCGTCCTCTAAGTGCGTGCGTTTGCAGATACTTCGGCCACGTGACTTTGGTTTTTCCGAAACAGACGCATGGCCCCGTCGTTGCTCCCAAATGGATCACCAGGATTATTGCCAAGGAGGAACTGTGTCTTTGCGACGGGCTGGGGTTTTGCTGGCGGCAGTTGCGATGGTGGCGGGAACGGGCTCTCTGTGGGTTCGAGCCCAGGAGTCGGACAACGAGATTGTGCGCCGGGCCAAGAGCAAAGTGCAGCCAGCCTATCCCGACTTGGCACGCAAGATGAACATCACGGGCACGGTGAAAGTGCAAGTCGTGGTGCTTCCAAATGGGACCGTGAAGGACGCCAAGGTGGTAGGCGGACATCCCGTATTGGCCAACGCGGCCCTGGAGGCGGTGAAGAAGTGGCGCTTCGAACCGTCGACCGTAGAAAGCAGCGGCGTGGTGGATTTCAAGTTTGAACCTCATCAGTAGGACGGCGGACATCGAAGCGGCCGGAGGAAACGGCATGACGATCGGCAAAAAGCTTTATGTAAATTTCGGAATCATCCTCAGCATGGTGGTGGTGCTGTTCCTTGTGAACCTGCTCGCCGTACAACGGGAGCACGCGGCAAAGGCGGCTGCCACGGCGTCGCTCGAGTTGGCCGATGCCACCAATGAAGTGCGCTTCCAGATGATGCAGAACCGCCTCTACCTGAGTAATTACCTGCTCAGCGGCGATAGCCGCGAGGTAGACCGCATGAATGAGGGTCTCCGGACTCTTTCTTCAAAGCTGGAACAAGGCAAGTCGCTGGCGAATTCCGAACAGGAGCGGGCGGCTCTCGAAAAAGTGGATCAGCTAGAACAGGCATGGAGCAAGGAGTTTGCTCAACCGCTGATCGAGAAGCGAAAGGACGTTGACTCCGGCAACGCGACGGTCGCGGAGTTGCAGATTTACTACCTTCAGAAAGACGCTTCATCGTGGGTGAAGAATTCCACCGACGCGCTGGATGTGGCCGATGGTGAGAACCGCAAACTGGTAGAAGCGCGCCGCAAGTCGGATGAAACCGCGAGCACGTGGACGATCATGGCTGCGATCCTAAGCACCTTGCTGGCACTTGGCTTGGGTGGGGTGGTGGCATTCACTACCGCGAAATCGATCACCGGACCTCTGGTGAATTTGATGACGGTGTCCCGGCAAATCGGAGATACCGGCGATCTGGAACACAACATCGATGTAACTCGCCAAGATGAGATTGGCGAACTGGCGCGAACCTTCGCCAAGATGGTTACTTATCTCAAAGAGATGGCGGGAGTTTCGGAATCGATCGCAGGCGGAGACCTGACGGTCGATGTGAAGCCGCGATCTCCGCACGATACGCTGGGAAACGCTTTCGCCCGGATGGTGGAGGGTCTGGCGACGCTTAGTACGCAGCGTGCGTGACGCCTCGGCTCAAGTCGCCAGCGCATCCGGACAGGTGGCGAACGCGTCGGATGATTCGGCAAAAATCGGCCTGCAGGCCTCTTCGGCGATTGATGAAGTGACCAGCACCATGCACGAGATGAGTGTCAACGTGCAGAACATGGTGAAGAGCACGCAGGTGCAGGCTTCGAGCGTAAGCGAAACTTCGGCATCGATCGATCAGATGGTGGCATCGATTCAGCGCGTGGCCGACACGGCCAAAGTTCTGCTGGATATCTCCAACCGTTCGCGGGAAGAAGTGCACAGCGGCATTACCACCATGGAGAAGGCTACCGATGGCCTGAACCGTATCAACGCAACGATTACAAGTTCCGGAGAAATCATTGGCGCTCTGGGACAACGGGCTGACGATATCGGAAAGATCATCGAGGTCATCGACGACCTGGCAGAGCAGACGAACTTGCTGGCGCTGAATGCCGCGATTGAAGCGGCACGCGCGGGTGAGCATGGCCTGGGCTTCGCCGTGGTAGCCGATGAAGTTCGCAAGCTGGCGGAGAAATCGGCCCAGTCTACCAAGGAAATTTCTGAGCTGATCCAGAGCATTCAGAAAGAAGCGCGCAAGGCGGTCGAGAATATGGATCGCTCGACCGGCATTGTGAATGAGGGTCTGGATCTGGGCGGAGAACTGAACGGCGCGCTGCGCAAGATCTCGAACGTGGTCACGGAAGTCTACAAGTTTGCCCAGGAGATCGGCGCCGCCACTAACGAACAATCGCACGGCTCGTCACAGATTGCGCGCGCCACGACGCGTCTGAACGAGATCACTCACGAAATCAATTCGGCCGTAGAAGAGCAAGCATCCGGTGCACAGGCCGTGGTGAAAGCCATGGAACGAATGCGCGAACTGGTGCAGCAGTCCACTTCAGGGTCCACCGAGCTGGCGGCTTCCGCCGAGCAGATGTCGAAGATGTCTCGCGGTCTGCTCGACTTTATGGACCGCTTCACTTTGGACGAGGCAGCCGCGCGCGCCGCTGCCCAGGAAGAAAACGCAATGCGCGCCGGGCGGCTGCGGGATCGCGCTACTAGCGCGTTACAAGAGTTATCGGGAGAAATCAGGGCAAGCGATGAGTCGCGAACTCCATATCGTGGGCTTCCAGATCGGGCGTGAGACCTATGGCGTGCCCATCACTTCGTTGCATGAAATCGTGCGCGTGCCCGAAATCACGGCTGTGCCCGATGCGCCGGATTACCTGGAAGGCGTGATTAACCTGCGGGGAAAAATTGTTTCGGTCATGGATTTACGCAAACGTTTTGGCATCAAGCAGGCCGCGCTAAAAAAAGGAAATCGCATTCTGGTGGTGGAGCACTCGGGGAGGCTGGCGGGATTGATCGTGGATTCGGCGTCCGAAGTAGTGAAGATTCCCAGCGAAGATGTGGAAGCGCCTCCCGCGGTTTTTCAGGAAGGTGGCCTGAACTGCGTTACTGGATTGGGGAAAGTTCGAGGGCCGGCTGATCGTGTTGCTGGATATGAACAAATTGCTGGCCCCCGCCAGCCTGCTGCAAGAGAGCGGAAAAGCGGAGACCAGGACAGCTAAAGCGGAAGTGCGCGGAGCGGCGGCCAGCAATACGCTGAAAACCCGCAGCGAAGGCGCAGATATTACAAATGAGAATTCGACACTCGCTACGCAGAAGACACAACTTACGGATGAGCTGAATACCGCAAACCAGATTCTGCAATCCATTCCCAGCCAACTGAATGAAGTGAATGAGATGTATAGCGCAATTACGGGTAACAACACAGGGAACGGGTAAACGCATGAGCGAGACGAGCTATCAGCAGCAGGTTCTGGTTGGTGCGACCGGGGTGGAACTCGTTGTCGCGCTCTACGATGGTGCGATCCGTTTTCTGTATCGGGCGATGCAGTGCGTGGAGGAGGAGATGTTCATGGGCGGCGGATTGCGGTGAAGAAGGTGCTCGATATTCTGATGTATTTTCGGCGCGATTGCGGCCGGATCTTGGTGGAAAGGTTGCGGCTACTCTTGCCGACTTCTACGCGACGATGTTCACGATGACGCTGGAAGCGTCGCACTCGATTCGAAGGAGCAGTTTGAAGAGGTGATCTCGTTTGTGCGCAATGTTCGCGAAGCCTGGGCGGTGGTGGCTCGCGATCCTGAGGCTGGAAGGGTGTTGCCGCGAGAGTTGCGGACGCGCGAGGAGAAGTTTGTGGCTCCTACTGTGACAGAATGCGGCTGGGGATGGGGCTGTGGTGTCACGCTGGCTTGCGTAGAAGATGCTAGGTCGCGACCGAGAGTTCTTCTTCGAGCTGCTGCTTTTCGGCGAGGCGGTGTAGTAGCCGTTGCGGGCGAGGAGTTCGTCGTGGGTGCCGAGTTCGGCGATGCGGCCGTTGACCAGGACGGCGATCTGGTCGGCGTTGCGCGCGGTGGAGATGCGGTGGGAGATGAAGATGGTGGTGCGGCCGCGCATGACCTCGCGAGGCCGGAGAGGATGCGCTCTTCGGTGTAGGTGTCGACGCAGGCGAGCGCGTCGTCGAGGATGAGGATGCGCGGGTTGCGGATGACGGCGCGGGCGATGGCGGTGCGCTGCTTCTGGCCGCCGGAGAGCGTGATGCCGCGCTCGCCGACCATGGTCTCGAAGCCGCGGGGGAATTCGAGGATTTCGGTGGCGATGTGGGCGATGGTGGCGGCTTCGAGGATCTGCTCGGGTGAGCGTCGGGGCGGCCGAAGGCGATGTTCTGGCGATGGTGTCGGAGAAGAGGAAGGTCTCCTGCGGGACGAAGCCGATGCTCTGGCGCAGAGTTCGGCGAGCGTGAAGTTGCGGATGGGTTGGCCGTCGATGAGGATGGTTCCTGGGGGGGCGTCGTGGAGGCGCGGGATCAGGGAGACCAGCGTGGATTTGCCGGAGCCGGTGGGGCCGACGATGGCGAGCGAGGAGCCGGCGGGGATGTCCAGGTTGATGTTGTGCAGGACTGCGGGGCGGCCGGGGATAGGTGAAGGTGAGGTTGCGGAACTCGATGTCGCCGTGTGACGGGGCGCTGTCGGATGCGGTCGGGGTCGTCGGCGATGTCGGGTTGCTGCTTGAGGAGTTCGTCGATGCGGACGACGGAGGCGGTGCCGCGCTGGAAGAGGTTGACGACCCAGCCGATGGCGATCATGGGCCAGATGAGCTGCACCATGTAGACGTTGAAGGCGGCGAAGTCGCCGACGGAGATGCGGTGGGGGACGACTTCGTGGCCGCCGACCAGCAGCGTGATCATGAGCCCGAGGCCGAGGACGAGTTCGAGCGAGGGCCAGAGCATGGCCATCAGGCGGACGAGGTGGAGGCAGCGCTCGATGTACTCGCGGTTGGCGGTCTCGAAGGAGGCGATCTCGGCGTCTTCCTGGGCGAAGGCGCGGATGAGGCGCGCGCCGGAGAAGTTCTCCTGGGCCTTGGCGGAGATGTCGGAGAACATGGCCTGGATGCGCTCGAAGCGGCGGTGGATGCGTGGCCGAAGGACTGCACGAGGACGGACGCCAGGGCAGCGGGCCGACGGCGCAGAAGGTGAGCTTCGGGCTGATGTGGATCATGAAGGGCAGCGCGGCCGCGGTGAAGACGAGGCAGTTCGCGCTGTACATGATCGCCGGGCCGAGGAGCTTGCGAACGGCGTTCAGGTCGTTGGTGGTGCGCGCCATGATGTCGCCGGTGCGATGGGTGTGGTAGAAGCTGGGCGACTGGCGTTCGAGGTTGGCGAAGAGGTCGTTGCGGAGGTCGAACTCGATCTCGCGCGAGGCGCCGATGATGACCTGGCGGGTGATGTAGAGGAAGATGGCGGAGAGCGCGGCGACGAGCAGCAGGCGCAGCGCGTGGTGGAGGATCTTGGCTTCGGTGACGCCGTGCTTCATGTCGTCGATGGCGTGGCCGACGACGAGCGGGAGCAGGACGCGGACGACGTTGTAGAGGATGACCGCGACGCCTCCCCAGGCGAGGTTCTTCCAGTAGCGCTTGAGGTAGGGAACGAGTGGTCGGAGTTTCTCGAACATATTGATTCGTTTTGCGGTCTGCGATCTGATGAGGTTAGAGGCTCTGAGGATGCGGCGTTGTTTCAGGCTTCGTTGGGTCTGTGGGCGGTGGCGCGGTTGCAGGGTTTGGCGGATTCTGGCGGTGCGGCTGGCGGGTTTGCCGGAGTTGCGGCTGGGATTTGCAGGGGCGGCCGGTGGTGCTTTGGGCGCGGGCGGCGTGTCGAGACTGGATGACGAATTCGATGTCGAAGATGAGGTCGGCTTTGGCGGGGATGGGGGCGGATTGCCGGCTTCGCCGTAGGCGAGCTGATAGGGGATGAAGAGGCGACGCTTGCCGCCGACGTGCATGCCCTGGAAGCCGGTGTCCCAGCCGGGGATGACGCGGTGCGGCCGTGCAGGGAAGGTGATGGGTTCGTGCGCCGGGATGATCGTAGGAGGAGTCGAACTTGGTGCCGTCGGTGAGCTAGCCGGTGTAGTGGACGGTGTAGACTTGACGGTGCGGCGAGTGGGCCGGTGCCGACTTGGTGTCGATGTAGGCTCGAGCTGAGCGAGAGGGCTCGAGGCCGAGGTCTTGCGGAGTCGACGTAGCCGGAGAGAGTAGAGCGTCCTGGGCAGGCCGACTGACCTTGGGGATGTTGGTGAGGCGTGTAGAGTGGTCGAGAGCGGTGTGATGCGGTGGCGGTAGTTGCGTGGAAGTCTTTGGGCGGCGGGCGGGGTGGTTTGGGCGGTGGCTGCTGTCGGTGAGCGCGGCCAGGAGGGCAGATTCGAAGAGGACTTAAAGATCATCGTGCTTCTGAGTAGTAGGACGTTTTAGGAACTTCATTTGGGCGACGTAAGAAGCGATAAGTGGGGGTACGCAGGAGGAGGTAAGCGCCCGTAATGCCGAAGAGGACGTCCGGAGTCCAGGCGGCGAGGACCGCCGGAAGGGTGTTGACGTTACCGAGGGACTCGAAGACGAGGGCGACGACCCAGTAAGTGATGGCGAGGCCGATGGCTGTTGCGATGCCGGCGAGGGAGCCTTTTTTGCCCATGGAGAGAGCGAAAGGGATGGCGAGGATCGCCATGACGAGAGTGATGAGGGGATAGGCGATCTTCTTGTTGAGCTGGACGCTGAGCCGTTTGGTGTCGAAGCCGGATTGTTTCAGGTCGGCGATGTAGGTGGAGAGTTCGTTGTAGCTCATCTCCTGGGAGGGGATGTACTCCTTCTTGAAGTAGCCGGGCTGCTCCTTTATTTCTGGGAAGGTGGCGACGGTGAAGGGCTGGTAGCTGGCGATGGTTTCGCCGGAGAAGGTGCGTTGCCAGCCGTTATCGAAGACCCAGTTGTTGACTTTTGGATCCCACTGGGCTGATGCGGCGAAGATGCGGCGTTGGAGGGTGAAGGTGGTGGGGTCGAATTCGAAGACGGTGAGGTTGTCGAACGCGTCCTTTTCGGCGTTGAAGTACTGGTAGTAGAAGATGCGGGCGGGGTCGCCGGCGTTGTTGGTCTGGCCGGAGATCCACTGGCGATCAGGGCGGGAGAATGTCTGTGCGGGCTTGTCCTTGATGATGGAGAGGAGAGCTTCCTGGCGGCGATTGGCGGCGGGGAGATAGAACTCATCGAATGTGAAGAGGCCGGCGGAGATGAGGACGGTTACTACGAGCACAGGCGTGATGATGCGGTAGAGGCTGATGCCGCTGGACTTCATTGCGATGAGCTCGGAGGTGCGGTTCAGCGTTCCGAAGGTGACGAGGACCGCGACAAGAGCACAGAGCGGTGTGACGTTGTAGAGGATGAAGGGAATGAGATTGATGAGGTATTCGCCAACGGTGATGAGCGGCGTGCGGTTGCGGAAGATGGGACCGATGAGTTCGAAGAAGGTGAAGATGAGAAAGAGGATGGATGAACGAGATAAGGACGATGGCGAAGTTGGTGGCGTACTCGCGCATGACGTAGTCGTCGAGCAGCAGGGGGAATTGGATGCGGGAGACGCTGCGGAAGCGTCGGAGAAGAGTGGCGATGTCGTAGCTTTGAGCGCGCGTTGGGGTTTGCGTTTCCACTGATGAGCCGGGCGCCGAGTTTGTTGAGACGGACGCCGATGGAGGAGAAGATGCTGAGCGCGATGCCGCCGCGGGACATTTGATAGAGAAGAATGGCGCCGGCTGCGGCGAAGAGGAGGTTGGCGCCCCAGACGCCGATGAAGGGCGAGAGCTTGCCGGACTGAGCGAAGGCGGTTCCTACAAGGGAGAGGAAGTAATAGATGAAGACGAGCAGGATGGTGAGGACGAAGCCGGTGGATTTTCCGCCGCGCTTGGAGGAGATGCCGAGCGGAACGCCGACGAGCATGAGAACGAGACAGGCGAACGGATAGGAGAAACGCTTATTGAACTCGATGCGGTAGATGGCAGCGTCGCGGCCGTTGGTGGCGGCCTGGGCGTTGCCGCGTCGCCATAGTTCGGCGAGCGAGAGAGCCTGAATGGGGGTGTTGACGCGACCCAGATGCGTGTCCTCGGGGGTCTCGGTTTCGATGGGGATGTCGGTGGTGGTGAAGGTGGAGATGTTGTACTGGTTGGGATCGGTCGCGGTGGTGTCGTGCTGGCCGCCGTTGAGGAGATGGAGACGGATGGTCTGGGCGTCCGGCGTGTTGGGAGTTCCGTTGACGACGACGGCTTCGGCCGCGGTGGTGATGTGTGGGTTGGCGGGCTCGGTGAGGTCGGCGAGGAAGACGTGGCGCCAGACGGCAGCGCCTGCGGCGGGCGCGACATCCTGAATGTAGAGGACGCGGTCCTTGAACTCTTCGTAGAAGACGCGAGGCTGGACTTCGAAGGACGCCTGGGAGGACTTGAGAGATTCGCCCAGAGCGATTAGGCCGGCGGCCGCGCGTGGCGCAAGATAGAGGGAGTTGAAGAGGCCGAGAGCTAGTGCGACCGTGGAGACGATGGAGACGATGCGCACGAAGTCGATTGCGCCCATGCCTGAGGCGCGCATGGCGGTGATTTCGCTGTCTGCGGCGAGCCGGGAGAGACCGAGGAGAATGCCGACAAGGACCGCCATGGGGATTGTGACGACGAGGGCGTTCGGCAGGGTATAGGCGATGATGCGGGCGACGTCGGAGTACGAGGCTGAGTCGCGCACAATGAATTCAAGGATTCTTCCCAGGTCCCGAGTAAAGATGATAAAGGTGAAGAGGGCTCCGCCAAGCAAGGCGTGGGAGGTGACTTCGCGGAGGATGTAGCGGGTAAGGATGCGCATTTTCTTTGCTGCGTGGTGAATCCAATTCAAGTGTATCCCGGGGTGAAGATTGTCAGGCGTGGTGCCTGGGGAATGATCTTTGCGAGGCAACTCGGGGATGGTTTGGGGAGTCCATCCTTAGGGAACGTCAGTTGGATGAAGGTGACGCCGCTTTTGCGATTTGTGGCGAATAATGTTTGGGTCAATGGAAGTTTTTACCGGCAACACGTACAAAGATTCGCAAATGACGTTCCACTCTTCTCCCGATAACGACGTTCCGGTAGGACTTTCGCCGAGCGTGATTTTGCTGGTGGACGACGATCCTGACATTCGCTCGTTGACCAGGACGTTTCTGGAACATGAGGGTTATGGCGTCTTCAGTTCGGGCGACGCGGAGCGAGCGATACAGATCTTCCGCAGTGTGCCCCAAGTCGATCTGCTGGTGACGGACCTATATATGCCGGGGCGGTCGGGGATGGATCTTGGGCGCGAACTAAAGGCGATACGCAGCGACCTTCCGGTGCTGATGATTTCAGGCGGGGTGATGGATGAGGCTCAAGAGGCGGGTCTGAAGGCCGAGGGCTGGAGCTTTCTGGCGAAGCCTTTTCGACTGCCTGAGTTGCTGGCTGCGGTACACCGGATTCTCGCGCCGGCGGAGGCGCGACGATGGCGAGAGGCGCAGCAAGGAGTTGCGACGGGAGAGTTGTTACGGCGGCGTGACTGAGGGCGATGGCGAGTCTCAGGGGTTGGCGAGGAAGCGATAGCCGATGCCGCGAACCGTGACGAGGTGCTGGGGGTCGGAGGGGTCATCTTCGATATAGCGGCGGAGCCGGACGATGAAGTTGTCGATGGCGCGTGTGTCGGTATCTTCGTGCACGCGCCAGACCTCCTCGAGAATCTGTTTGCGGGAGACGATCTGGCCCTCGTGGTCGGTGAGATAACGCAGGAGGTCGGCTTCCATCAGGGTGAGGTGAGTCGTGCGATTGGGCGCGATCAATTCAAGAGCGTCGAAGCGGATGGTGCGGTGGTTGAAGGCGTATTCATCGGTTTGATCGACGAGAGGTGGGGGCGGTGTCTCGGGAGTTGCAGCGCTTTGCCAGGCGGTGCGACGAAGGAGAGACTTGAGACGGACGAGGAGGATGCTGAGGTCGAAGGGTTTGGCGAGGTAGTCGTCTGCGCCCGCTTCGATGCCTTCGAGGATCTCGTCTGGGCGGGAGCGGGCGGTGAGCATGAGCACCGGGGTGTAGCGTTGCGCTTCGCGCAGGGCACGCACGATGGTGAAGCCGTCGGCGCCGGGGAGCATGCAGTCGAGGATGACAGCGGCGATTGGCTCGGCGGGGGCTAGCAGGTAGGCAAGTGCGGCGTCGCCGTCTGATTCGTGATGAGTGCGGTAGCCTTCCGCCTGCAGATTGAAGAGGAGGCCCTGAGCGAGATGCTCTTCATCTTCGACGAGGACGATGAGTGGTGCAGCGGGTTTAGTCATGGTCGTTCATCTGTTCTCAATCCAAACGACGGAGTGCTGATATGCGTCAGCGTCGGAGCAGCGGGACAAGCAGGCTGTCCAGGCCGTTCCAGGCAATCTGGACGCCGATGCAGAGAAGGATAAAGGCGATCACGCGAAGGATTCCGTGCGCGGTGGAGGGGCGGATGGCGCGGGTGATTCGCGGCGCATATGCGTAGCAGAAATAGATGCTGGCGCTAAGTACAACCGCGGCTGAGAAAAGACCGATGTGGGCGAGAACGGTATGCGTGACCGAGGGTTGAGCGGCGTGGACGCTCAGCGTGAGCATGACGACGATGCAGCCCGGCCCGGCAGTAATGGGAAACGTGAACGGATAGAAAGCCTTGTCTCGCAGACTGTTGATTTCGGCTGTCGTGATGGCAGGAGTGGCTGCGGCGGCTGCGTCGGTCTTGTCGTGGCTGGGGGCGCTGTCCTGCTGGTTTAACAGCGACCAACCGATCATTGCGATGACGATTCCTCCGGAGACCTGCATGATGGGAAGAGAGATACCAAAAAAGCCGAGAAGCGACGAGCCGACCAGCTCGATGACGGCGAAGAAGATTGCAGTGTTGATGGCGATTCTGCGGGCGAGGGCGCGATAGGTGTCGATTGGCGCGTTGCCGACAAGGCCGAGGAAGATGAGCGCGGAGCCAAGCGGATTGACGAGGGGGAGAAGCGCGCTGAATCCCAGAGCAAAGTATTTCCAGACCAGGAACATAGATTCTCGAGGTACGGCGCTTAAGATAGCTGCGAACTTAAAGCAGATTGTACCGGAGAACCAAAGTGGCGGAGGCTATGAGGAGATCACGGACAAAAGAGGGAGGAGCGCTCACGGCACGTCGGGCAAAAGGAAGAGAACGTCAGAGCTGGAAGGCAGCTGACGTTCTCGGGTTAAGCTCAATGAAATTGTGTGTCAGGCTTTTGCGCTGCGGAATTTTCTAACGGTCGAACCTACGAGACCGAGCATACCGCTACCGAGGAGTGCGATCGAAGACGGCTCGGGAACAGCCGACGGCGGGGCCAGCGCGACAAAAGTTGCTGTGAACTGCGCGGTTCCCGAGGAAGGCACGCTGAAGGAGTAGTCAGCGAGGGTATCTGTAAAGCCGCTTGAGGCAAGGTTGGCGACACCGGAGAAATCGAGTGTGGACCCGACTGTGGTTTCGGTCAGCGTTTCCAGAGTCCCGGTTACGGGGCCTATTCCGAAGTAAAAGCTATTTGCGGAGTAAGGGCTGTACGGGATATCCGCGGTTGGCGCGGTGACAGCTTGGCCAGCGCTGAGAAGCGTCAGGAAAGTTCCGGTTTGGGTGCCGGTTCCTACTACGGCTCCGGTACCAAGCACCAAGGTTGTGCCCGAGTTCTGAACTGTTCCAGTGATCGCAAACTGGCCGGTCATCGAATCCGCGTGAAGAGCGAGCGGGGCTGATGCTACGGCGGCTGCCAGAGACAATTGTAGTAAGCGCCTGTACATAAAATTCCTCCCGCGAACTTAGATGCTTGGGACTCAGTAAACCATGAGATGCGCGGAATCGGAAGTGGTAAGGGGGTAAACAGTGTAACTTGTCGGTGAAAATCTTTAGGTAACTATATGGGTACCTTTGACTATCTCTCTCGATATGTTTGATTCTACTGGGATTTCTGAGTGCCTTGGATGAACGAGGTTGCGAATAGAGGACCGGAATTTTTCTTCGATTTGACTGAAGAGTTGTTTACCTGATCAATTCAATGTCGGCTCGGAGACAGCGGATTCGGGGGCTTTTTCGGTGCTCACCGCCAGCGGGAGAGTAATTGTGATCGACGTGCCTCGACCGGGGCCAGGGCTGGTAGCCGTGGCATCACCGCCGTGTTGGCGGGCGATGTTGCGCACGAGGAAGAGACCCAGGCCAGTGCCCTTGATCTTTGCCAGGGAGCGCCCGGGTACGCGGTAGAAGCGGTTGAAGATGCGCTTGAACTGCTTCGAATCAAGACCGACGCCGCTATCGGTGATCGTGAGGGCGACCCAGGTGTAGCGGGTTATGGCTAACGAGCAGCGAATGTGTACGCCTTCGGGAGAGTATTTGACGGCGTTGTCGAGGACGTTGAGTACGGCGGTGCGGAGGTCCTCGGCGATGCCCACGGTGTTGAGGCGGACGGCGCCGGGTGTGGGCTCGAGGACGATGCTTTCGGGAGAAAGATTGTGTCGCTGGAGCGTGATCGCGATGCAATCGGCGACGAGCGATTCGATGTTGAGGAGGGTCCGGTTTTGCTGGCGGTGTCGCTGGCCAAGTTGTCCGGCCTTGAGGACTTGTTCGACCGTGGCGAGGAGCCGGTCGGAGTCGGAGATCATGATCCGGTAGAACTCTTGTTTCTGGGACTCGTCGATGACGTTGGAGCGGCGCTGCAGGGTTTCAAGGTAGAGGCGGATGCTGGCGATGGGGGTTTTGAGCTCGTGGGTGACGGCATTAAGGAAGGAGTCCTGACGCTCGTTGCGGCGGACCTCGCGGACCAGAAAGATGGTGTTGAGCACCACACCGGCGACCAGGATGGCGAAGAGGATGACTCCGAGGACGAGCAAGGCGAGATGGCCTTCGTTGCGGATGATCCACGTGATGTTGAGGGTTATGGCGAGGCCGACGGTGAGCACGCCGAGGGTGATGAAGAAGGCGATAGCTCCGCGTCGTCGGGTGATGTTCATGGCCTTGGAGGAAGTATAGCGGGGAATTTTGGTGAGGTTGGGCACGAAGGGGGTGGCCGTCGGGTGGGATATCATTTGCGCTGAAACCGGAGGTGTTCATGTTGCGATCGGTAGTGCGGTGTCTGTGCCTTGTTGTTTTCGCGGTGTTTGGTGTGACGGCAATGTGTCAGCCCGAAGCGGGTTCTGCCTCCGAAAGCTATGCCGGGACGTTGCTTTGCGCGGACTGCCCTGGTATCAGGACGACTCTAACGCTGAACCGGGACGTAAAGGGCGCGCCGAGTGGATATGCGATGTCTGAGGTCTACATTGGGAGGCCGGCCGCAGGGACTTTGAAGACAAACGGGTCGTGGACGATTGTGCATGGAGATGCAGCGGATAAGAGCGCTACGGTGTATCAGCTTCATCCTGCTGGATCGACTGCGGTGACGAGTTTTTTGAGGGTCAGTGGAAGTCAAGGGAACGAACTGCACATGCTGGATGGAAGCCTCAACGAGCTTCCAGCGAGTGTGCCGCATACGTTGAAGCTGGTGCCGGCGGCGGCTTTCCACGGTGGCATGGGTGGAGGAACGGCGAATTTGAAGGTTGGCGAAGTGATGGAGGTTCGATTGGATGCGAACCACACCACGGGCTATAGCTGGGTGCTTGCGCCTATGGCTGATTCTGTTCCTGCGTCTCATGCTGTTTTGGCGAGTGAGGGGAAGGTCCAGTATCTGGAGGACTCTACAGAAAACAAGGTTGGAGTCGGGGGCGTAGAGGTATGGCGATTCAGAGCTCTAAGGGCAGGGAAAGAGCTGTTGCAGTTTGAATATCGCAGGCCATGGGAGAAGACTGCTCCTGCCGCAAAGACCGTCAAATTTTCGATTACCGTGGAGTAAATGAAGTGGGCGCAGTTGGCAGAGGAGGGAATATGGATCGACGAGCTTTATTGCAGGGGATGGGCGCGGCGATGATGATGTCGTCGGCGAGCGGGCTTGCGGCTCAGAGCTGCAGGCGAGGGTACGGGAGTTGTCTATGAGCTGCGGATTTATCACACGTATGAAGGCAAGCTGGAGCCGCTGCTGAAGCGGTTTCGCGAGCAGGAGACGAAGATCTTCGAGCGGTCTGGGAATGCATGGGGTCGGCTACTGGACGCCGGACGATGAGCCTTTGAAGGGCCGGACGCTGGTGTATATGCTGAGGCATAAGAGTCGTGCGGCGGCGACAGAGAGCTGGGCGGAGTTCGGCAAGGATCCGGAGTGGGTGAAGCTGAAGGCGGAGTCCGAGGCGAATGGGGCGTTTGTGGAGAAGCACGACATTACGTTTATGACGCTGACGGATTTTTCTCCGGTGGTTTGAGGTCTGGTTAAATGAAGCAGGAGCCACTTCGAGGGAAGTGGCTCCTGCAGGTGGATGTTAGCGGACGCGGAACTCGGCGCGGCAGCCGCGGTCGACCCAGAGGCCGCGATGGTCGATGCCCCAGGTCTGGCCCTGAATGCAGGCTGAGCCGCTGATCTGGCGGTTGAATTGGATGTCGCGGCGGCCGCCGGTGTCACACCAGTTTCTGCGGCCGTCGTTGGACGAGCAGGTGATGATCTGCGGTGGTGGGGGTGGAGGCGGGCGGTATCCGCCGCCGCCGATAGCGAAGTCGGCGCGGCAGCCGCGGTCGACCCAGAGGCCGCGATTGTCGATGCCCCAGGTCTGGCCCTGGACGCAGGGCGAGCCGCTGATCTGGCGGACGAGTTGAACGTCGCGGCTGGTGCCGATGGCGCACCAGTTTCTGTTTGCCGTCGTTGGAGGAGCAGGTGATGGTTTGGACCGCGGGTGGCGGCGGCAGGCCGGCCGCCGTCGATGACGAACTCTGCGCGGCAGCCGCGGTCGACCCAGAGGCCGCGGTTATCTATGCCCCAGGTCTGGCCCTGGACGCAGGGCGAGCCGCTGATCTGACGAGTCAGGCTGAACATCGCGATTGGTGCCGATGTCGCACCAGTTTCTCTTGCCGTCGTTCGAGGAGCAGGTGATCGTCTGGTTCCGTAGCCGGGCTGCTGCGTGTGCGGGTGAAGGTAGCGATGGAGGCGGCGCCGAGAAGCAAAGGCTGCGATCAGAAGTAGCTTCGTTATGCGTGTCATCTTGCCTCTTTCGAGATGAAGATTGTCGCTGATACGGGCCCGATCGAGGAAGGTTCTTGTTTGCAAGATGAGCGATATTCGGGTGGGGGTTGCTTGTCGAGAGGGTTTCAGGCTGAAGTTAAAGAAAATGGCCGTCCTCCTTTGTGGAGACGGCCGCTTGGATGTCTTGGTGCCGGTCGGTTAGAGGACGCCGGCGGGTTTGGGGTTCTTGGGGTCGAACTTGGCGATCTGGATCTTTTCGGCGAGGCCGATCTTGCTGAGGAGCCAGATGCCGTAGTAGTTGATGTCGAACTCGTACCAGGCGAGGCCGTGACGCGCGCTGACGGGGTGGGCGTGGTGGTTGTTGTGCCAGCCTTCGCCGCCGGTGAGCAGAGCGACCCACCAGTTGTTGCGGGAGTCGTCCTTGGTCTCGAAGCGGCGCTTGCCCCAGAGGTGCGTCGCGGAGTTGACGAGCCAGGTGGCGTGAAGGCCGATGGTGACGCGGAGGAAGGTTCCCCAGAGAACCATGCCAAGTGCGCCGACGATGTGGTGGCCGGGGCCGGCGAGAGCCGCGCCGATGAGCGACTTGGAGAAGGCCAGTGGCGACCAGCGGGAATCCAGTGGTATTTGCTGAGCCAGACGTGGACGGGGTCCTTGGTCAGGTCGGGGGCGTAACGGCCGAGGAGAGCGGTCTCGGAGTGCAGGGCGCGGCCGGAGAGGATCCAGCCGGCGTGAGCCCACCAGGTGCCGTCGTGCGGGGTGTGGGGGTCGCCTTCGTGGTCGGAGTTCTGATGATGGACGCGGTGGGTGGCAACCCAGAAGATGGGTCCGCCCTCAAGGGCGAGGCAGCCGCACATGGTGACGAAGTACTCGACCCACTTGGGGGTGCGGTAGCCGCGGTGCGTCAGCAGGCGATGGTAGGCCATGCCGATGCCGACGTTGATGGCGAAGAAGTACATGATGACGAAGACGGCCAGGTTCGTCCAGGAGAAGAAGAAGAGGGAGGCGATGGCTCCGACGTGGAAGAGCCCCATGGCGATGGTCGTGATCCAGTTGATGCGGCCCTGCTGGTGCTCGCGGCCCATGCGAAGGTCTTGCTTGATCTTCTGGGTGACTTCGGCGACGGCTGGGACCACGGCGGCCAGCTTGGGTGCGGTCTTTACTGGGGCTTCTTCGATGGTGGTAAGGGGAGTCATATTCTTCTCGGTGTCCTTGAACTTCTACTGCGAACTACTATGGCTAACGCTAACAGGGGTGTGCCAGGCGTGGTGTAAGACTTTTGTAATGCTCCCCAAAGGTGTTAGTAGGCCTGTAAGAGTTTTGTAATGCCGCTGAAAGACGCCAAATTGATAGGGTGTAGCGATGAACTTTCGGGTCGAGTGGTGTGTGTGGTTATTGGCAGTGTCGGGATCGGCTGCGGCATTCGGGCAGGCGATCGATTTACCGACGAGTAAACAGATTGTGCGGCCGGTGCCGGGAGGCCCGCAGCGGCTGAACAGCCTGCCGATGTCGATGGCGGTGTCGCCGGATGGGCGCTACGTGGTGACGGTGAATGCGGGGTATGGGACGTTCGAGTCCGGGTACATGCAGTCGCTGGCGGTGATGGATACGCAGACGGGAGCGGTGACGGATTTTCCGGACGCGGAGACCGGTCCGCGAGCGAAGCAGACGCTGTACTCGGGGCTGGCGTTTAGTCGCGATGGCAAGCATCTGTACGCCAGCATGGGCTCGGAGGCCGATCCGCTGGGCACGACAGATGGCGACACGGGCAGCGGAGTGGTGGTGTATGGCTTCGCGGATGGGAAAGATCAAGCGGGAACGGATGATGAAGATTCCTTTGCAGCAATTGGCTGCGGGGCGGAAGACAAATGCTGATTGGCGGCAAACCGGGAGATAAGGGGGTGCCGTTTCCGGCGGCGATCGCGGTGTATGGGCAGAGCGGGCGCGGAGAAGCTGCTGGTCGCGGGAAATCTGTCGGACGATGTGCTGCTGATGGATGCGGCGACGGGAAAGATAGAGACGCGATTCGATCTGTCGGAGAGCGATGCGGTGCCTTCGACGTATCCGGTGGCGCTTGGCGTTTCGAAGGACGGGACGCGGGCGTTTGTTGCGCTGTGGAATGCGAGCGAAGTGGTTGAGTTGGATTTGAAGAAGGGAACGGTGGGGCGCGAAGCTGGCGCTGCTGAAGCCGGAGAGCGCGATCGCGCCGGGGACGCATCCTTGTGCGCTGGAGATTTCGCCGGACGGACGGACGATGTATGTCGCGCTGGCGAACCGGGATGCGGTGGCTGCGGTCAATGTGGGTGCGGGACAGTTTTCGGTGAAGGGATACTTCGATACGCGGCTGCCGCAACAGAGCTTCTTCGGAGCGGAGCCTGAGGCGCTGGCAGTGACGCCGGACGGCTCGCGTCTGTATGTCGCGAATGCGATCTCAGACGCAATTGCGGTGATCGATACGACGAAGCTGACAGGCAAGGCAGCGAAGGAGGGCATGGTCGAGCCGATCGGGTTTATTCCGACGGAGTGGATGCCGATGTCGATGGCGCTTTACGGGAGGCAAGCTATACGTCGCGACGGCCAAGGGAAAGGGAACGGGGCCGAATAACTTTCCTCAGCGGCAGGTGCCGGGACAGCGTGACGGCAGACAGGGCAGCTCCACTTATATTGCAACGCTGCTGTACGGGTCGCTCGCTGTGCTGGATGTGAAGGGGATGGAATCCGAGCTGCCGAAGTGGACGGACGAGGTGCTGGAGTCGAACCGGATGAAGGCGGCGGAGGAGAAGATCCAGTTTGCCGACGGCAGGCACGGACCACATCAAGCACGTGATCTACATCATTAAGGAGAACCGGACGTACGATCAGGTGCTTCGGCGATTTGAAGCAGAACGGGAAGCCCGTAGGGAACGGAGATCGCGAGCCTCGCGATGTATGGCGCAGGACGTGACGCCGAATGAGCATAAGCTGGCGCTGCAGTTCGGCGTGCTGGATAACTTCTACGACTCGGGCGAGGTCTCGGGTGATGGCCATGTGTGGTCGACGGCGGGGATCGGTACGGATTATCTGGAGAAGACATGGCAGCAGAACTATCGCGGTGGACAGCGGACGTATGACTTTGAAGGTGTGGTCGCGCAGGGATATCCGCTGCTGCAGAAGATTCCGGATGTGAACGAGCCGTTCAGCGGATATCTGTGGGGCAACATGGAGCGGCATGGTAAGTCACACTACAACTTCGGTGAATACATCTCGTCGACCTTCTGCGACGCAAAGATGAGCGGAAGCTCGCAGGAGGGACCGCTGCTTGAAGGGTCACACTGTGGGCACGGGATGATTCAGCCGGGCGAGGCGATACCGGCGGAGTGGGGCGGCGGCGTGAACAAGTGGAAGTGGGCGATTCCGCTGCTCGCGAGCAATACGCCTACCAAGCCGGAGCTTGTGGGGCACTTTGCGCCGGAGTCTCCCGACTTCAATCTGCGGGTGCCGGACCAGATTCGAGCGGAGATCATGTTGAAGCATCTGAAGGGATGGATCGCCGATCGCGAGGCAGGCAACGACACGATGCCGAACCTGATCGTGATGCGGCTTGGCAACGATCATACGGCCGGAACGACGCCGGGAGGGCCTACGCCGAAGTCTTCGGTTGCGGATAATGATCTGGCAGTCGGACGGATGGTGGAGGCGGTCTCGCACTCGCCGTACTGGGACGACACGGCGTTCTTCATTCTTGAAGACGATGCGCAGAATGGAGCCGACCACGTGGACGCGCACCGGAGCCTTGCGCTGGTGGTGAGCAAGTATTCGCCGAGAGGAGCGGATGGAGCGCCGTTTGTGGACAGCCGGTTCTATTCCACAGTGAGTGTGATTCGAACGATGGAGACGCTGCTTGGAGTTCCGCCGATGAACAACAACGATGCGTTGAGCTCGATGATCAGCACGCTGTTTACAGGGCGCGGGAGATCAGGCGCCTTACAGTGCAGACTATCTCCAACCGGGATAATGGACTGATCTACGCGGTGAACCAGCGGTCGGCGCCCGGAGCGCGCGAGAGTTCGAAGATGGACTTCACGCATGAGGACCGGGCCGATCCGAGGAAGCTGAACGTTATCCTGTGGAAGGATGCGATGGGCGATAAAGTTGTGCCGGCCCAGTTGACGGTTCGGCGGAAGAAGACACAAGAAGGATGATGATGACGACTAGTATTGCGCCGTTCGGTTTGAAGCCCTGGTTTAGTGAACGAGTGTGGGGCAAAAAAGATCTGCGGCCCTGGTACGCCGATACCGGAACAGCGGAGCCGGTGGGTGAGGCCTGGTTGACGGGACCACAGTGCGTGGTCGAACGGGGCCGTTTGCGGGTCGCACGCTGGCTTCGCTTGCGACAGAGATGGGCGGAGAGTTTCCGCTACTGGTGAAGCTGTTGTTTCCTGCAGAGAAGCTGTCGGTGCAGGTGCATCCCGATGATGCGCAGGCAAAGGCATTGGGGGAGACGCGGGGAAAGACGGAGTGCTGGTACGTGCTGGAGGCGGAGCCGGGGGCATCGGTCGCGCTGGGGTTGAAGGATGGGGTCGACGCTTCGGTGTTGAGAGCCGCGATTGTTGACGGCACGATGGAGTCGCTCTTGCTGCAGGTGCCGGTGTCTGTCGGCGATATGTTGTTCGTGGATGCAGGAACAGTGCATGCGATCGGGCCCGGCGTGGTGCTGCTTGAGACGCAGCAGACGAGTGACGTGACGTATCGCCTGTACGACTATGGGCGGCCACGGGAGCTGCATCTAGAAAAGGGTCTGCAGGTGATGCGGTCAAAGACCGGTGCAGGGAAGACGACTCCGAAGAAGATTGATGGGTTTACACGACTGATTGAGCAGAAGTATTTTGTCGTCGACCGCTTCGATGTGAATGAGGCATGCGAGACGGAAGTCCGATTCGACGGACCCGGATGCCTGGTTGGTTTGGTTGGTAGCGCTGTTGTGAAGAGCGGCGATGTCGATGTTGAACTGACACCGGGACGGGCTGTTGTCGTGCCAATGAGAAACGGCACAGTCACGGTAAAGGGCGGTGCGGGTGCTTCGTTTATGCGATGCTTCGCTCCGGTTTAGTTGAGGAAGACGCTTAGCTCGCTGGCGGCGTTGCGGAGTGGATTGAGGAATCGGCTCTGCATCTCGAGGACGGAGAGACGGGGGGCGTTGCCGCTCAGATTGAGCGTTGCGACGACGCGGCCGGACGAGGAAAAGACAGGCACGGCGAGGGACCGAAGGCCGACTTCATACTCCTGATCGCAGAGAGCGTAGCCGTTGCGGCGTATATTGCGAAGCGCGAGGCGAAGTTTTTCGATGGAAGTGATGGTGCGGGTCGTGTGGGGGATGAGGTCGACCTTTGCGAGATATTGCTCAAGCTGATCTGGTGGGAGATAGGCGAGAAGAATGCGGCCCATGCTCGTGCAGTAGGCGGGAAGGCGGCTGCCGATGTGGAGGTCGACGGCCATGACGCGATTGACCTGGGTGCGAGCGATGTAGACGATGTCTTCGCCGTCGAGAGTGGCGACAGAGAAGGATTCGCGGAGTGCGGCCGACATACGTTCGAGAATGGGCTGCGCCGCTGTGGCGAGCGTGTTCGACGTGGTGTAGGTGTGGGACAGAGTGAGCATGCGTGGCTGCAGGGAGTAACGCGAGCCGTCTTCAGCGGCGGCAAAGCCGAGCTTCGTAAGAGTGTAGAGGCAGCGGCGGACAGCGGCGCGCGATAGACCGGTCTTGATACTGAGCTGCGAGATGGTCATCTGCGGCGATTGCTGGGTGAATGCCTGAATGACGATCAGCCCGCGGGCGAGCGAAGTCATGAAGTTAGGGTCACCGGTGTAGACGTCCAGAGCGGAGGCGGGAGTCGTTTTGGGTGGATTGGGGATAACGGGAGGGGTTGAGACTGGGAGAGGCTGGCGGGGAGTAAGGCTCATGAAAATCCCTTTCCGGGGCCGACTGTCGAACTGGATGTTCGATAGACGGACTATCACTACGATAAACGCACAGTTTGGTTTTCGCAAGACGGATGGATAGGGGGTCTCTTCCTTTCGCGATGAGAAACTTGTTGGCGTTCAGCCAAAAAAGGCCGCCCCAAAGGTTGCAGGCGGCTGGCTGAGGTAAGACGTCTAAAAACTTGTAAAACGGGGAGGGCGATAGAGCGCAGAGTCTATGTGCTGGACGGGGAGTACATCGTCCGGTTAGGTCGAAGAGTAGAGCGATCGGGGCGGGGAATTGTCAGGGTATTGTCACGAGAAAGTCATTATTTTGCCTATCTTGTGGGTGGGACAAAGGTTATCGGCTGAACCCTTACGCGGCCAGTCGACCTCGGCATATTGGCCTTCTGGCGTGCACTGCTATCTCTTGATAAAATCACGGCCTCCTGCCGCTGATACGAAGGTATGGTCGATACCATTGTTCAATTGTCTTGCTCCCCTGCCTCTGGCCTAATCACAACAGTTCGAGACGCACGTTAAATCGGGCTTAGAAAGCTTTCTTTGTGAAGGAGGAGCCATGCCTGAAGTTATGAGGGAGTCTGGGCGGAAGCCGGAGGCTCGCGGGTGGGCCGAAGGTGATCGCCGCATGGCGCTAAAACATAAGCTGATGGTTGGCCTCGTCAGTGCGATGCTGGGTGCTTTGATTCTGGGATGCTCAGCGAACAAAGCTCCTTCCGAAGGCGAAACCAGTCTGGCCAATGCGGCTAAGGACGTCACCATTCCATTGGAGGCGGGAAAGATGACGAACCCGCTGCCTGAGAGTGCTGAGGTCGTGAGCCAGGGGCAGGAAGTGTTTCTTGGGTCTTGCGCCCAATGCCACGGTGCGGATGCGCGGGGAGACACGAACATCGGGCGCAATATGGCCCCGCCTGCCATGGACCTAAGCTCAGCCCACGTGCAGCACTGGAGCGACGCGGAACTGTTTTGGATCATTCAGAACGGAGTTCGTCTCACAGGCATGCCTGCCTGGAAGTCGACCATCTCCGACAACGACACCTGGAAGCTTGCACGTTATATCCACAACATTCCTCACGCCGGCGCTGGCTCCGCCTCTACAGCAGTGAAGTCAGAGGCCCCTCTCCCCACCTCCACGCTGGACAAGTACACCCTGAAAGTACCGAATGGTCTGGCGTTCTCTGAGTTCAGAGGATACGAAAGCTGGCCGGTGATCTCCATCAGCCATAACGGAGGTGCGGTCGCCGCGATCCTCGGGAATCCTGTGATGATCAACGCCTATAAGGCGGGCATTCCCGGTAACGGCAAGCCCTTTCCGGATGGCGCCAAGATGGCGAAGGTTCATTGGAACGCGAAGGTGGATACTAGTGAACCCGGTGCGCCGACGGTGCCAGGCACCCAGCATGACGTTGATCTCATGGTGAAGGACAGCAAGAGGTTCGCGGACAGCGGCGGATGGGGTTACGGCGTGTTCGAGATTGACCCCGCGTCCGGTAATTTCAGGATCGGCAACTTAAGTGACAAGCCGCCGCAGGCGAACGACGCCAAGTGCGGGTACACCTGCCACACGAAAGTGAAGACGAAGGATTACGTCTTCACGAGTTACGGGCAAAGGTGAAGCGGTTTGAGGAGAGTGAAGGATTTCTCAGAGATGAGATTAGAGAGAAGAGAAGAAAGCAAGATCTCCTAAAGCGCAAAGTGGGGAAGCGGCTGGTTGCCGCTTCCCCACACCCATTTACAGACAATGCGATTCAATTTGTAAAAGGACACAGAACAGAATAGCCTATTTTTAGAATGGGATGTCGTCGTCGGTGATGCCTACGTCTGCGTAGTCGGCTGGATTGGCGGGAGTGCGCTGGTCGTAGCTGGCGGTGTTCGACTTGGAGTAGCCGCCGGGGGCGGTGCCTTCGCCGCCGGATTTTCCGCCGAGAAGGGTGAGTTCATTGCACAGAATCTCGGTCTTGTACTTCTTCTCGCCGCTGGTCTTGTCGTCCCAGGAGCGCGTCTGGATCTTGCCTTCGATCAAGAGCTGCGAGCCCTTCTTGACGTAGTCGCGGACGACCTCGGCGGTGCGCTGGAAGCAGACGATATTGTGCCATTCGGTCTTGTCGGCCCAGTTGCCCTGGGCGTCCTTCTGCCGGTCAGCGGTGGCGAGAGAGAAGCTGGCGACGGTCATGCCGCCGGCGGTGGAACGGATCTCGGGGTCTTTGCCGACGTTGCCGAGAAGGAAAACTTTGTTGACGCCCTTTGCCATGTTCTATTGCTCCGGTTTATTGCGGTTTTGAAGGATGAGGATAGCAGATACGGGACTGTGGAGAGGTGGCCCCCAAATTAGTTTAGCGGCGGCGATCGCCGATAAGCTTGAGCGTCGCCAGGAGCAGTGTGAGGAAGCCAGTAGGAAGGCAGCCCATCGCCAGCATCAGCGAGAGCCAACCGAGGTTGGTGTGCGGGCCTTGGCGCGAGACGCCGCCGAAGCTGCTAAACATCAGCGCGACGGCAATGACTCCGGTGCCGAAGATCAGGAGGCCGGTGCGGAGTAGCTTGCGTGTGTCTGGTTGCATAGGTGCGACGATTCGGAGCTTCGGGTTACGAAGATTACGTTAGCGGTAGGCTGCGAGCATGGCGTAGACGATGACGCCGGAGACCGAGACGTAAAGCCAGATGGGATACGTCCATCGGGCGAGGCGGCGATGGGCAGGGAAGCGTCCTGTCAGCGAGAGGAAGAACGTGATGAGGATCATGGGCAGGCAGACGATGGCGAGAAGAATATGCGGCGTCAGCAGAAGCCAGAGATAGATGAAGCGCGCTGTGGGATAGGCGCGTGGAAACAGCATGTCGCCGTGCAGGACATGGTTGACGATGTATGCGACGAGGAAGACGCTCGAGACGATGAACGCGCCGAACATGCTGTTGCGGTGTTTGATGATCTCGCGTCGACGAATGTAGCGAAAGCCGATGACGAGGAAGATGGCGCAGAGCGCGTTGAGGACGGCATCGAGCGCCGGGAGGAAGGCCAGATGCGTACCTGCGACGTCGACCGGCGGATGGTAGTAGACGAGCCACGCTAGGAAGAGCGATGCAACGGCGCTGATTGCAATGATGGAGGCGATCACTGAGAACGGGGTGCGGAGGTTGGAACTGGGTACAGTCGCTTGCATTAGAAAAAGAGGCGTCCTTTGGCGTCGAGCATCATGGCAGCAAGAAGAAGGGGAAGGTAGATCACTGAGGCGCGGAGCAGATCGCGCGCGACGAGGCGCGAGGCTGCGGATTCCGGGTCACGCACGATGCGAGCGAAGCGGATCGTGTACCAGAGGTAGCCGACACCGAGGATGGTTGCGGCGATCGCGTAGGGCGTTCCGGTTACGTGGAGCGTGGCAGGCCACAGGCTGACCGGAATCATGACGGCGGCGTAGAAAAGCGCCTGAATGACGGTGCTGAGTGCCGCATATTGGGTGTTGGGCAGGTTTGCTGTAAGACGGATGCCGCCGCGGCTGTAGTCCTCGCGATACATCCAGCCGATGGCCATGAAGTGGGGGAACTGCCAGACGAAGAGGATGGCGAAGAGGGCGATGCCCGGCCACTCGATAACTCCGCGAGCGGCAGTCCAGCCGATCAGCGGCGGAAGCGCTCCGGGAAAGGCGCCGATGAAGGTGTTGATGGTAGTGACGCGCTTAAGCGGGGTGTAGATCGCAACGTAGCCGATGGCGGTGAGGAGGGTGATCGTCCCGGTGAGGAGGTTTGTCGTGTAGGCGAGATAGAGGGAGCCGAGGAAGGTGGCCGCGAAGCCCAGGATTAGACCGTGGGTTAATCGAGATTCGTCCGGCGGCCATCGGACGGTCCGCGGTGCGATGCATCAGGGCGTCTGATTTGCGCTCAAGCGCCTGGTTCAAAGCGCTCGAGCCGCAGGTGACGACGGTGATTCCGAAGAGCGCTTGAAAGAGACTGGCGTGGAAGGGGCTGATTCCGCTGCGCAGGCTGCCAAGGTAGTAGCCGGCTCCCGCGGTGATGATGACCATGGTGGAGATGCGAACTTTGAAGAGCGTGGCGTAGTCGGCTAGCAGCGAGTGTGACTTCGCGGGTGCGAGGACGTGATCGGATGTCGCAGAGGTAGCCACAGGGTATAAGGATATCGTGTTTATGATGCTGCGACAGGCTGAAGCGTCGCAGTTCGGGCGCTATTCGGCTGGCAGAATCTCCTATTCCGCAGATTCTCCATGTTTACCCTCGCCGTTTTCGCCTTGCTTGGTTTGCGGGCGAAGGAGGGGGAAGAGGATGACGTCGCGGATGGATTTGGAGTTGGTCAGGACCATGGTAAGTCGGTCGATTCCGATGCCTTCACCCGCTGTGGGGGGAAGGCCGTAGCCGAGGGCGCGGACGTAGTCTTCGTCCATCTGGTGGGCTTCGCTGTCGCCGCGCTCTTTTTCTGTCATCTGCTGTTCGAATCGGGCGAGCTGGTCGACGGGGTCGTTGAGCTCGGAGAAGGCGTTGCCGACTTCGAAGCCGCCGATATAGAACTCGAATCGCTCGACCCAGTCAGGTTCGTCGGGCTTTTTCTTCGAGAGGGGGCTGACGGCCAGGGGGAAGTCGTAGATGATCGTGGGCTGGATGAGGTGCGACTCGGCGACGGTTTCGAATATCGTTGCGATGGTTTTGCCCATTGGTTCGCTCGGATCGTATTCGATCCGGATACCGGCACTACGAAGCTGGCTGATGAGGCCGGCGACGGAATCCTCTGTGGCGAAGGCAGCGGATTCAGGTTTGCTACCTGCGATTTCTGGCCAGAAGTGAACAATCGCTTCGCGCATGGAGTAACGATGCCACTTGCCGAGGTTGATCTCGTGGCCGTTGAAGTGGGTGATGCAGGTGCCGTTAACTTCCTTCGCGACGAAGATAATGAGCTCTTCACTGAGCTTCATCAGGTCGTGGTAGTTGGCGTAGGCCTGGTAGAACTCGAGCATGGTGAACTCGGGGTTATGGCGGGTGCTGATGCCTTCGTTGCGGAAGTTGCGGTTGATCTCGTAGACGCGGTCGAGTCCGCCTACGACAAGCCGCTTGAGGTACAACTCAGGCGCGATGCGCAGGAAGAGATCGAGGTCGAGCGCGTTGTGATGGGTGGTGAACGGCTGCGCGGCTGCGCCTCCTGCGACCTGATGCATCATCGGAGTTTCAACTTCGAGGTAGCCGAGATCATCGAAGAACTTGCGAATGGCGCGAAGAACGGCGGCGCGTTTGACGAAGACCTCGCGAACGTTTGGCGTTTCAGACTCCTCCGTCTCGGGTGCTGTCGCTTCTTCTGTAGCTGGCTTCGCTGCGCCGGTGTTCATGAAGAGGTCGACGTAGCGCTGACGATAGCGCAGCTCGGTGTCTTCTAGTCCGTGGTACTTGTCGGGCAGGGCGAGCATGGCCTTGGTGAGGAAGGTGATCGCGGGTTTGCCGCAGCTGGGTGCGACGTGGACGGTGAGCTCGCCGGTGCGGGTGCGGAAGAGATGGCCGCGGACGCCGATGTGGTCTCCGAGGTCGAGGAGTTTGTAGAGGGCGAAGGCATCTTCGCCGACGTCGTCTTTTCGGACGTAGATCTGGAAGCGCTGGCCGCCCTGCTGAAGCTGCGCGAAGCCTGCCTTGCCCTGGACGCGGATGGCCATGATGCGTCCGGCAACGCTGACCTCAATCGGGATGGGCGCCTCTGCGAGTTGCTCGGCAGAATAGGAGTCGAAGGCCTTGCGGAGCTGAGGAATGGTGCAGGTGGCGGCGTAGGTGTTTGGGTAGGTGGCTTCGGCGTAAGTGAGGCCGTTGCGCTGACCGATGGCAGCGATCTGCTCGAGCTTGTCGCGGCGCTGCTGGTAGAGATTTTTCTCGAACTCCGACTCTTGCACGGTGATTCCTCTGGCTGGATGTGGTTGTCACTTCAGTATAGCGGTGCGCGTGATGGTGTCAGTTAAGAGCGTGCGTGGTGTAATGGTGCTGCTATGGCGGATGACGGAACAGGAAACGACGACAAAACAGCGGGCGCTGGTGGCAAAGGTGCGCTTGGTGAACTGGTCAAGGCGGAGTCGATGGTCCAGTTGGCGATTGCTCTGCCGGCCGGGTGCGTCATTGGTTGGCTGGTGGGGAGTTGGCTCGATCGGCACTTTCATCAGGAATGGATGTCGATTGTAGGGATTCTCCTGGGAGCGCTGGCTGGGTTCATCCAGATATTTCGGACGGCGTCGCGGTATTTGAAGAACGACCGCTCGTGAGGGAGCGGGAGGATGGGATTTTGAGGACGATGGACAGCTTCACTGACGCGGACTTCAAGCAGACGATGCTGAGAGCGTTGCGTTTATTGGTGGTGATTACGGTTGTGGCGGCTCCGCTGGTGTGGTGGAAGATGGGGTGGCCGTCCGCGGCGCTGCTTCTGGTGGGGGCGGTGATCTCGGGGTCCGGGTTGTGGGAGTGGCTGCGCCTGATGACGGCGGTGATGGTGAGGATGGATGCCGGCGGAAAGGCGCGCCCGATGGGCATGGTTCTGACGGGATTCTTCCTGCGCCTGGGGCTGACCGTTGTGCTTCTTTATGTTAGCCTTAAGCTACTGAATGGTTCGGTGTACGCGCTTGCCGCTGGCCTCGCTCTGGGTGTGTTTGCCTTGTCGGTTGAGGGTTTGAGGCTGATGAAGGCGTGGACTGTTTGACCGGCGTTTCAGGGTTCTAAGAGCAACTGCAAGAACAGAAGACTTCGTTTATTTTTTTATATGCCAACACAATTGTTGTTTACCCGATTATTGAACGAGCACTTCGCCGCGCCTGTGACGGCGCTCCTGAATGCGTTGCATGTGCATCCGACCTCGCCTGAGGCGCCGATCACGAATGCGTTTTCGATGGAGCTTCTGGTGTTTGTGGTGCTCATCGCTTACTTCATCCTGGTCCGGGTTTCGCTGAACATCGAAAGGCCAGCAGCAGTGCAGCATCTCGCGGAGATGACGCACGAGTTTGTTTCGGAGCAGGGCGAACAGATCATCGGACACGGCTCGGAACGATTCGTCACTTATCTGACGGCGTCTGCTGCTGTTTATTCTGCTCGCGAACCTGATGGGAATTATTCCGGGGCTCGAGTCGCCGACAGCGAATGCCGTTGTGCCACTGGGCTTTGCGCTGGTGACCTTTGCTTACTACCACTACCATGGCGTTCGGTCGAATGGGTTCGCCTACGTCAAGCAGTTTCTTGGGCCGGTGTGGTGGTTGTACCCGCTTTTGTTGCCGATCGAGATCATCTCGCACTGCGCCCGTGTGCTTTCGTTGACTGTCCGTCTTTATGCGAACATGTTTGCCGGCGACCTGGTGACGATCGCCTTCTTCTCGCTGGTGCCAGTCGGTATTCCGCTGATCTTCCTGGGGCTGCATCTGGGTGTGGCCGTGGTCCAGGCGTATGTGTTCTTTCTGCTGGCAGCGATCTATCTTTCGCTGGCGGTTGCGCACGACCATTAATTTTTAGTTTCGCTGCGCTGGGGCCTCCTCTCGCAGCGTGCAACAAACGCCGCATAGCGTGAGGGTGCCAGCACGGTGAGCATCAACCACCCACTGGCGGCGTATCTGACGGAGGCAGGAGTAACACAATGAAGAAGCTGCAATATCTGTTTATGTCGTTGGCCGCGTTGCTGCTTGCAACGCCGGCTTTTGCGCAGGACGCTGCAGGCGCACACCCGGAGAACCAGTGGATTCCACTGGCTGCCGCTCTGGGCATGGCCATCGCTGCTGGTCTCTGCGGTCTCGGTCAGGGTAAGGCGACCGCTTCGGCCACCGAAGCGCTCGCGCGCAACCCGGGCGCACGTCCCGGAATCTTTATCTTCCTGATTCTCGGTCTCGCGTTTATCGAGTCGCTCGCACTGTTCACGTTCGTCATCATCTTCCTCAAGGTCAAGCCCCTGTAAGGTTTGGCCATTGGAGTTTGTGGCAAGGAAAAGCCTCCGCCGACTGCGGAGGCTTTTTCATTTGGCTTGCTGTTTTCGGGAGCTAAAGAACCTCGACGCGATCGCGTCCCTGCTCTTTGGCAAGATAGAGCGCACGATCGCCGCGGCGCAGGATCTCGAGCCAGCTGGCGTCGGTGGGGAGCAGGGTGGCGACTCCAAAGCTGGCTGAGATGTGAATCTGCTGACGTTGATGTTCGACGGTAAGGCGTGCAAGGCATCGGCGGAGATCGTCGGCGATCTCCGCGGCGCTGGATTGACCGATGCCGGGCAGGACGGCGACGAACTCTTCGCCCCCGAGACGGGCGACATGATCTTCCTTGCGGAGGTTATGGCGAAGGCAGCGTGCGGCGTGGAGGAGGACCTCGTCTCCGCCGTCGTGACCGTGCTCATCGTTGATGGATTTGAAGTGGTCAAGATCGAGCATGATGAGGGACAGGGGAATGCCCTGGTGGCGGGCGCGGCGTATGGCTTGCGCCCCGATCTGCTCCAGCGCACGACGGTTGAGCAGGCCGGTGAGGGAGTCGGTCTGGGACTGTGCTTCCAACTCATGTTGGAGTTGAGCCATGGCCAGCCAGATGACGCCCAGGGCGGTCATGACGGCGATAAGGATTGGAGTGAGGAAAGAGAAGGTGCTGGTGGACGTCAGCAGGCTGCGCGGATCGTGCAGGTGGGCCACCCATGCGCGATAGATGTTGATCCCAGCATAGAGAGTGACGAGAACGGAAAGGCCAAGCCGCGGCATGTGGATACGTTCCGGTCCGGGACGGCCCGATAACAAATTCACGATCAGAGCATATTGCAGAACGGCTATCGCACTGATCCCGATGATGCGGGCGGAGACATCGGGTTGCACGTAACTGAAATAGAGGCTGATGCCTGCGGTTAGAAACATCGAAACGGGAAGGAGCCAGTGTTGTCGCCTCAGATGCAACATGTCCGCAAAGCCCCAATAGAGGAGGACGTTGATTAGCACGAGCAGGCAGTTAGCTACGGTGACCGAGAAGAATACAGGGATGCTTTCGTGCCGGGCTATGAGCTCCATCCCGATAGCGGAGGCGGCATAGCCGATGGTGATGAGCCTTACGCCGCGGAGACCGGGCGTGCTGCGGTGTATCAGCAGCATATAGAGGCAAAGGCAGGCGAAGATGACGGCCGTGACGTGGATTGTGCGAAGGTCTGTCAAAAAAAATGATCCTTCCGCTGCTCGCCTCATCTGGCGGACGAGCTATGGGTTACTACAGTGCAGCAAATCGATCGGCCTGGGAGTCGGCTTGCACGAAGGATACACAAAGAGGCGCAGGCTGTCCTCAGCAACTTTCATGGACGGCGGGGTAGCAGGGGTGAAACTAGTGGACGTCGAATTGCAGCTGGATGTGGCAGTCTCCGGGATGGGCGGCGCACTCCTGGCGGGCTTGCTCGATCAGGGTGGAGTGGCTGGCATACTCAGCGAACGAGACGGCTCCGCTGGGCAGTATGCCGAGGGTGAGGGTCGCGATCAATGCCAAAGCAAGGCCGACACCAGCGGGGACGCTGATGGGGCGAAGCTGGTTGAGGCGGGCGCTCTCCGTGCCGGGCTTGGTGTAGACCGCGGCCAGCAGGCGGAGATAGTAGAAGCAGGCGACGCCGCTGTTGAGCAGGCCGATTATCGCCAACCAGACGTTCCCACCGTGGATGGCCGCAGAGAAGACGTAGAACTTGCCGAAGAAGCCGCCGGTGAAGGGGATGCCAATTAAAGAGAGTAGGAAGAAACCAAGCAGGGCGGCGAGATAGGGGCGCTTCTGACCGAGGCCCGTATAGTCCTCGATGGTTCGCGCACGCTCGTCGTAGCCGCCGATCTGGGTAATGACGGCGAAGGCGCCGACGTTCATCGCGGCATAGGTGGCGCTGTAGAAGCAGGCTGCTGCGATGCCGTCGAAGGGGAATGCGGTAAAGGCTACCAGCAGGTACCCAGCGTTAGCGATGCTGGAGTAGGCAAGCAGGCGCTTCACGTCTCGTTGCTGTAACGCGCCAAGATTGCCGACGGTCATCGACAAGGCGGCGAGGATCCACATCAGAATGGCCCAGCGGTGCTGGTAGATGGGGAAGCCGGTGAACGTGATGCGCAGCAGGACGGCGAACGCGGCAACCTTGGGCGCGGTGGACATCAGGCCGACGACCGGAGCGGGAGCGCCCTGATAGACATCGGGAGTCCAGACATGAAAGGGAGCGGCGGAGACCTTGAAGCCGAGGCCGATAAGGATCAGGGCCAGTGCGGTCAAGGCAAGCGCGGGAGTGGTGGTGGTCTGGAGACCGTGGGCGATGGCGTAGATGTCGGTCGAGCCGGTAGCTCCAAAGGCGAGCGCTACGCCATAGAGGAAGAAAGCGGTAGCGAAGGAGCCGAGCAGGAAGTATTTGATCGAAGATTCAGAGCCGGTGGCTATCCCCTTGCGGAAGCCGCACAGGATGTATGTTGAGATGGAGGAGATCTCAAGGCCAACAAAAACCATGAGGAGCTCGACCGAACAGGTCATCAACATCATGCCGACGGCGCCGAAGCAGAGGAGGGCGAAGTACTCGCCGGCATGCGACGCACTGCCTTCGAAGTAATCAAGTGAGCCGAGCAGGGTGACGAGAACGACGGCTCCGATAATGAAGTGAAAGAGGACGGAGAAGGCGTCGACTTGAATCGTATTGGAGAAGGCGTGGAGGGTTCCGTACTGGAGCTGATACCAGCTTGCTGAGAGAGCGCCAACTGTGCCGGCGATTGCGATCCAGCCGAGCGACTTGCGACTGGTGCCAGGGGCGAGGCATGGCTCGGCCATCATGACAAGGACGCCAGTCAGGGTGAGGATGAGCTCGGGAAGGAGGGCCAGAATGTTAGTGGACATTTACTTCCTCACCTCCGTGGGGCTCTGGGAATTCGCCTTCAGAGTGGAAGAACTCCATTTTGTTGAAATGTTCCGAATCGCTGATTCCTTCTTTGTCGCATCGGCGGCTGCGGGAATCAAGTTGAGCTGGGCTGTGCGGTCGGCTTTAAGATTGGTACCGGGAATCTCAGTCACCTTTGCGTCGAGGTCGGCTTCGGAGGCTGTCACTTGGGCAGGGGTATCCACTGTCACAGTTGCTGGCTGAGCCTTTTCCGATTCCTGGGTGAGATAGGTGCCGGCAGTGTCGATTGCGCGCATCCAGATTGGGGAAGCAACGCCCATCAGGAGCATCAGAGCGACCATCGGCCATAAGGCGAAGTGCTCGCGGGCGTCGAGATCGGGGGCTGGTACGTCGGCCGTGTTGAAGTTCAGATCACCATAGAAGACCCGCTGAATCATCCAGAGCATGTAGGAGGCGGTGAAGATGACACCGGTTGTGGCGAGGACGGTCCAGCGGGTGTGATGCGTGATGGCCGACTGCATTCCACCGGTGAGGACCAGGAACTCGCCGACGAATCCGTTCAGCATGGGAAGACCTACGACCGACAACGTTGTGATGACGAAGAAGGTGACCATCCACGGAAGCTTTGCTGCCAGGCCACCGTAGTCACGCATATCGTAGGTGCCGTAACGCTCGTAGAGGATCCCAAGAAGCATGAAGAGTGCGCCGCCGCCGATGCCTTCGTTGAGCGTGGCGTAGATGCCGCCGTCCACGCCGGCGATGGTGAAGGTAAAGATGCCCAGAATGACGACGCTAACGTGCCCGAGGGTGCCGTATGCGGCCAGTTGTTTGAGGTCTTTCTGAACGAGGGCGATGAGCGCGCCATAGACGATGCCGATGGCGCCGAGCGCGATCATCAGCGGGGCGATGTGACGCGATTGCTCGGGGAAGATGCTGAAGGAGAAACGCAGGATGGAGTAGAGGCCGAGTTTTCCGGCGAGAACCATGACTGCGGCTGTGGGGGCTTCAGCGATGGCGTCGGAGAGCCAACCGTGAAGAGGGAAGACAGGAACCTTGACCGCGAAGGCGACCAGAAATGCCAGTGAGGCGAACCAGAGCGCGGCGGAGTTGCCGGAGATGTTATGGGCTGTGGCAAGCTTGGCGAGTTCTGGAAGCTGGAAGGTTCCGGTTCGCGCGTAGACCCAGAGCATGCCGACGAGCAGGATGGCCGAAGGGATGAAGGTGTAGAGGAAGTACTTGATAGCGGCGCGGCGGCGATTGACGGTGCGACCAAAGGTTGCGATCAGCAGCGTCATCGGTACGAGCGAGAGCTCCCAGAAAGCGTAGTACAGGAACAGGTCGAGCGAGACGAAGATGCCGAGCATCGCAACCTGTTGAAGCAGGAAGAGCGTGTAGAAGAGTTTCCTGCGCTCACTGATGGTGTTCCAGGAGATGAGCACGCCGAGCGGCGCCAGGAAGCCTGTGAGAACGACGAGCCACATCGAAAGACCATCGACACCGAGGTGGTAGCGGATGGAGGGTGAACTAATCCAATCGCTGTTCCGTTCGAACTGGAAGCTTCCCGCGACAGCCGTGTAGTCGTAGCGAATGGGAAGATGCAGCGTAAGAACGAAGGTGATGAGGGTGACGGCGAGTGCACCCCACTGCATGAGCCTGCCCTTATCCGGTAACAGGGCCAGTACGACCGCTCCCGCGAGCGGGAAGAAGGTGATGAGGGTCAGAATGTTGTGGTCTATGTTCATCGCGGGTTCATCGTTTCTATTTTGCCGGGCAAAACCTGTCCTCAATACAGCAAGTGCGAATCTTTAGTGCATCCAGATAGAGCGGCCGAAGATCATGACGAGAAGAACGGCTGCAGCTCCGATTGCGAGCCAGCCGGCGTAGGAGCGAATGTTGCCGGATTGAACGCGGCGTACGAGTGAGCCGAGACCCTTTGCCCCTGCCCCGGCGGCAGCGCCGGAGCCGTTCACGATGCCCGCGTCGATGAGGCCGCCAAGGAAGATTCGGCTGAACATCAGCAAGGGCGTGACGATAACGGCGCTGTAGACCTCGTCGATGTAGAACTTGTTCGCGACCAGACGGTAGAGAGAGGGAGCTTTACGGGCAATAGCGGCGGCGGTGCCCGGCTTCTTGCAGTAGAAGAGGTAGGCAAAGTAGAAGCCGATCAGCACAACTACGACAGAGGTGGCGGCGAGGCCTAATTCGAGGCCGCGGCTCGATGCTGCGGTCGCTGCCTCAGCCGTGCCGGTGACCGCGAAGACGGGATCGAGGAAGTGCCCAATCTCATCATGTCCACCCATAGCAGCCGACACGCCGACCCATCCGCCGATGAAGGATAGGATGGCGAGAACGACGAGCGGGAAGAGCATGATCCACGGCGATTCGTGCACGCCATGCGTCTGGCTTTCTTCAGGATCGGCGACCAGGACAGCATGGCTGCCCGAGTGGCTGTGGACTGCGGCTCCGTGATCGTGAAGGTCCGTGTGCTCTTCAAAGTGTTCTGGACCCCAGAAGGTTTTGAACCATAGACGGAACATGTAGAACGAGGTCATGCCTGCGGTCACCAGGCCAACGAGCCACAGGAGCTTGCCGAGGGGGTTCGTCGAAACGTAGCTCTGGTAGAGGATCTCGTCCTTGGAGAAGAAGCCGGCGAGCGGGGGAATTCCAGAGATCGCGAAGACACCCATCGTCATCGTCCAGAAGGTAATGGGGATGCGCTTGCGGAGCCCGCCCATCTTGCGCATGTCTTGCTCGCCGGAGAGCGCGTGAATCACGGAACCCGCCGCGAGGAAGAGCAGCGCCTTGAAGAACGCGTGGGTGAGGAGGTGGAAGATACCGGCGGTATAGGCCCCGACTCCGCAGGCAAGGAACATATAGCCGAGTTGAGAGACGGTCGAGTAGGCAAGGACGCGCTTGATGTCGTGCTGCACGATGCCGATGCTTGCGGCGAAGATCGCCGTCGCAGCTCCGATGATGGCCACTACGCCGAGAGCATAGGGAGACCTGTCAAACAACGTGTGGCAGCGCGCGACCATATAGATGCCCGCCGTCACCATCGTCGCCGCGTGAATCAGGGCTGAGACTGGAGTGGGGCCTTCCATGGCGTCGGGAAGCCAGACGTAGAGGGGAATCTGTGCGGATTTGCCGACTGCGCCAAGGACAAGCAGCAGCGCGATAGCTGTGAGAACGCCGCCATGCCATTCGGGATTCACGCTGATGGCGTTGAACACGTGCGTAAAGTCGAGCGAGCCAAACTCGCGAACGATCAGGAACATCGCCAGCAGGAAGCCGAAGTCGCCGATGCGGTTGACGATGAAGGCTTTCTTGCCAGCGTTGGCAGCGGAATCCTTCTTGAAGTAGAAGCCGATCAGAAGGTAGGAGGCGAGACCGACGCCCTCCCAGCCGACGAACATGAGCAGGAAGCTCTCGGCCAGCACCAGGACCAACATGAAGAACATGAAGAGATTGAGATAGGCAAAGAATCGCCAGTATCCCTCTTCGTGCGCCATGTAGCCGACGGAGTAAATGTGAATGAGAAAGCCAACGCCCGTTACGACACCCAGCATGATCAGGGTGAGATGGTCGACGGTGAAGGCGAAGTCGATCTGAAGTCCCGTGATCTGAATCCACGGCCGACCGACGATTTGAATGACCTCGGGGGCACCCACGGCCTTCATGGCTACCCAGAGCCAGGCGACGATAGCGGCAGGAATAGCGGTGCAGATGAGAGCAACGGCACTGATGAGGGCGCGAGGCAGCCTCCGGCCAAGGGTTCCATTAATGAGGAAGCCGGCGAAGGGGATCAGCGGAATGAGCCAGAGGTAGTCAGAAGGCATAGAGGTCACGATTTCATCAGGTCGATCGAGTCGACGTTCAGCGTTTCGCGCGTGCGGAAGATGGCAATAATGATGGCAAGGCCGACAGCGGCCTCGGCCGCGGCGACAACCATCACAAAGAAGACAAAGATCTGGCCGGAGACCTGGTGCCACATGTGCGCGAAGGCGACGAAGGTAAGGTTGACGGCGTTGAGCATCAGCTCAATCGACATAAAGATGGTGATGAGGTTGCGCTTGATCAGGAAGGCGGCGACTCCGATGGAGAAGAGGATCGCGGCAAGGATGAGGTAAGCGGCGATGGGAACCTGAGCGGACATCAGCTACTGCTCCTTTCGCGCGAGCACGACGGCTCCGAGGATCGCGACCAGAATGAGAACGGAAGTGACTTCGAAGGGTAACAGCAACTTCGTGAAAAGGATGGTGCTGAGCTCGGAGATATTGCTGGTGAAGTGGTTCAGGTATCCGCCGACGTTGGCGCTGCCGAGGGCGTGGCGCTCGGACAGGAACACAAAGCTGAGCAGGCAGAAGATGGCCGCGGCGCCGGGGAAGCCGACGATATACGCCGCGCGGCTGCCGGTGGTACGCTCCTCTTCGCCCGCGTTCAGCAGCATGATGACGAAGACGAAAAACACCATGATGGCGCCCGAGTAGACGATGACCTGGGCAGCCGCGAGGAACTCGGCACCGAGCGACCAGTAGAGGACAGCGAGGGACATCATGACCACGACCAGCGACAGAGCGCTGTTGATGGGGTGACGCTGCAGCAGGAGGTTGAGGGCTCCTGCGACGGCCAGCGCGCCAAAGATAATGAAGAGTGCCAGTTGCATGATGTTCGGCTAGTTCTTTCGTAAGTCTGTTGTGTCTTCGAACCCGTGGACCTAGCAGATTGTGCCGCTATCTGCTGATTGTAGAACAGCTTGTTACCGTATTTCTGCTTGCTAACTGCGCAAAGCAATCACCAGGCTCGTAACGATGATGTTGGCCATGGCTACGGGTAGGAGAAACTTCCAGCCGAAGCTCATGAGTTGGTCATAACGGAAGCGAGGCAGCGTGCCGCGCACCCATATATAGAGCAGAAGAAAAAAGAGAACTTTGACAACGAACCAGAGAATCGGAAAGATGGCCGTCAAAATGGGCCCGCCAAAGTCTGCGGGTAGAAGATGACCGAGAGGGCTGGACGCTCCGCCAAAGAACAGCAGCGTGGCAACACAGCTTACCGTAATCATATTGGCGTATTCCGCCATGAAGAACATGGCGAACTTCATGGAACTGTACTCCGTGTGGTACCCGGCGACGAGTTCGGACTCAGCCTCGGGAAGGTCGAAGGGAGCGCGGTTGGTCTCGGCGTAGGCTGCCATGAGATAGATGAAGAACGCGACAAACTGAAATCCCCCGAAGACGTTCCAGCTCAGCATGCCGTGGGCGGACTGGCTGTTCACGATATCGCGCAGGCTCAGTGACTGAGCGCGGAGGACCACTCCGACGAGCGAGAGCCCAAGGGCCAGCTCATAGCTGATCATCTGCGATGTGGCGCGAAGGCTGCCCAGAAGGGCGAACTTGTTATTCGACGACCACCCGGACAGAGCGATGCCGTAGACTCCAATCGAAGTGATTCCGAGGATGACCAGCAGACCAATATTCAGGTCCGCGATCTGAAACATCTCGACGCCCTTCACTGTCTGCATCCCGCCGAACGGCACCACCGCGATGGAGATCAGGGCACATGTGAGCGCAATGATCGGCGCAATAAGGAATAACGGGCGCTCGGCGGCAATCGGCATCAGGTCTTCCTTGAGGAAGAGCTTGATCCCGTCCGCGAGCGGCTGAAGCAGGCCGAAGGGTCCGACGCGCGAGGGGCCCCAGCGGTTCTGGATCCGGCCCAGCACCTTCCGCTCGAGCAATACCGTGTAGGCAACCGCCGACAGGGTAATGACGAGGACGACCACGACCTTGAGGATGCTGAGCAGCAGAAATGTCTGAAACTCGCTGAGGTGGATCATTCGGTCGCTTTCAACTCTGAGCTTTGAGGGATTAGATTTTTGACTTGGCTCATTTTGAACTTGGCTTCTTTAGTCTGCTGCGGTTTCGATTTGGGTGAGTCCGGTTGGCGGACGAAGGCTCTCGTTGCGTTGCAGGTCAGAGAGCATGGCGGAGTAGCGGCCCAGGGTGCCCGAGGTGAAGAGAGAGTCGTTCGCGGGCAGGACGAGGTCGCGGCGATTACCGATTTGAATCAAATTGCCCGTTGAAACAGCTGGCTCCAGGTGCTGATCGTTTCCGCTGAGGAGTTGGAGCCGCAGCAGGTTATAGCCCGGAACGAGCCGCTGAATCTCGTCCAGAATCGCGAAGGGATCGAACGGGCTGAGTTTGGGTTCGAGATTATTTGCGGTGAGCCAGACGGCGTGGCGATCGGCTTCTCCCGATTGCGCGCCCCGAGACTGGCCCATATCGGCGCGAGTGCCCTTGCCAAACGGAACAAGCTCCTTCATGTTCGCGCCCATCTTGTCGGCGATGCGAACGATCATCTCGAAGTCCGAGCGAACGCCGGCACGGTCGGCAGCCTTGCTGACGAGTTGCAGGTCGCCGTAGCTGTTTGTGATCGAGCCCGATTTCTCGTAGAGGTTCGCAGCGGGGAGGATGACGTCGGCGATCGCGGCAGTCTCGGTTAGGAACATCTCCTGCACGACGACAAAGGTGTTCTTGAGTGCCACAGGGTCGACACCGAAACGCGATATCGGGTTCGAGCCAACGACATAGAGAGCGGAGAGTTCGCCGCGTCCGGCAGCTTCGAAGATCTCGAGCATGTCGAGACCCGGTTCCGCAGGCGCGTTGTACTCGTTGAACGATGCGCTTCCGAGCGGAGTATAGCCCGGCAGCATGTCGGGGAGCAGGCCCATGTCCGCCGCGCCGCGCGAGTTGGCGTAGTCGGAGATCAGCGCAAACTTTCTGTTCGGCAGCGTAGCGCCAAAGGCCAGAAGCTTCTTCAGATCGGCGCCGCGGAACTCAGAGCCAAGGAGAACAAGAAGATGCTCTTCGGCGCGGATGGCGTTGCGGAAGTTGTGGAACGATGCGGCGTCAGCACCCGCATGGGTGAGGGCTTCTACAGCAGAGTCCTCTCCGGTAAGGAAGCTTACAAGCGCTCCGTAGCTGAATGGAGCGATGTGCGCAAACGCCTTCGCCTGGCGGCGGAGCTTGATCTCAGCCGAGTTGGCGACGTAAAGGCGGCCGCGGTTGTTGCGAACATTGGTGCGTATGTTCCACGCGGTTGCCGGGGCCTGAATGGTTGGGTCGCCCCCGAGGATCATGATCGCTGGAGCAGTCAGTGTGTCGTTCAGCGATGCCGTACGGCCCGTGATTCCTGCAAGCGATTGAGCGAAGGCGGTATAGTCGGCGGTCCGATGGTGGTCAATGTTGTTGGTGCCGAGGACGGTGCGAGCGAACTTTTGCAGCAGGTAAGCTTCTTCGTTGGTAATGCGGTTCGATCCGATGACTCCGATGGATTTACCGCCACGGGTGTCGCGAAGTTCGCGGAACTTCTTGCCGACGTGGTCGAGCGCGACCTCCCAGCTAACGGGCTTCATCTCGCCGTTGGCCTGGCGGACGAGCGGCTGAGTGATGCGGGTCTCGTTGTTGGCGAAGTCGAAGGCATAACGGCCCTTGTTGCAGAGGAAGTCGCCGTTGATGCCCGACTTGTCGCGGTTATCGCCGCGAACGATCTCGCTGCCGTCGGAGGTCGAGCGCACGCCAAGGGTGGTCTTGCATCCGTCGCCGCAGTGCGTACAGATCGTGCTGACGTGATTCATCTCCCACGGGCGCGTCTTGTAACGATATGTGCCCGACGTAAGCGCGCCCACGGGACAGGCGTCGATGCACATGCCGCATTGTTCGCAGTCGACATGGGCGAGTTGATCGGGAGAGATGTCAGGGGTGACGTTGGGAGCGATAACCGAGGATGAGCCACGATTCTGGATGCCGAGCGCGAAGACGTCCATGCCCTCGCCGCACATGCTGATACAGCGGTAGCAGAGGATGCAGCGGGGGCGGTCGTAGTAGACGACCGGGGACCACTTCTGCTCTTCGCGATGGTGCTTTGGCTCAGCGTAGAAGCTGTCGGCGGCGCCGTACTTGAAGGTCATGTCCTGCAACTCGCACTCACCGCCCGCGTCGCAGACAGGACAGTCAAGAGGGTGGTTGCCAAGGAGGAGTTGGAGATTGGACTTACGCGCCTGCGCAATCTCCGGGGTTTCGGTTTGCACAACCATGCCCTCAGTGACCGGGGTCGTGCACGCGGTCTGCAGCTTCGGCATCTTTTCGATGCGGACAACGCACATCCGACAGGCTGCCTTGAGCGAGAGACCGGGATAGTAGCAGAAGGCGGGAACTTCGATGCCGGCGCTCTTGCAGGCCTCAATGAGCAGCGTGCCTGCTGGCGCGGTGATCTGTTTGCCGTCTACGGTGAATTTGACGTCTGCCATTTAGTGTCCTGCTCCGACGAGTTGCTCGACGGTGATAATCGGTGTTCCGGCTTTGTTGCCGGCAATATAGTCTTCAAATTCTTTGCGGAACTTCTTGACGAAGCCGAGCGTGGGCATTGCGGCCGCATCGCCAAGTGGGCAGAACGTCCGGCCCATCATGTTTTCGGCGAGATACTGGACGTTGTCGACGTCCTTCTTACTGCCGCCGCCGTTATAGACCCGCGTGAGAGTCTTCTTGATCCAATCCGTTCCCTCGCGGCACGGGATACACCATCCGCAGCTCTCGTGCTGATAGAAAGAGATTGTCCGGAGGGCAAACTCGACGATCGAGACGGTCTCGTCAAGGACGACGATTCCTCCCGAACCCAACATCGTCCCTGCCTTGCCCATTTGGTCGAAGTCGAGGCCCACGTCAATCTCATCCGCAGTAAGGACCGGGCACGAAGAGCCACCGGGAACGACAGCCTTAAGTTTTTTGCCGTCCTTCACGCCTCCAGCCACCTCGTAGATGGCCTTGCGAAGCGAGTAGCCCATCGGAAGCTCGTAGACGCCTGGGCGTTCGACATGTCCACTGATGCCAAAAAGTCGAGTACCACCATTGCGTTCGCTTCCAAGTTTGGCGTATGCCTCGCCGCCCATCAATAGGATTGGGGGCGCCGAAGCAATTGTCTCCGCGTTATTGATGACGGTGGGTCCGCCGTAAAGTCCGACAACAGCAGGGAAGGGCGGCTTGATTCGTGGAACGCCACGTTTACCTTCAAGCGACTCCATCAGGGCCGACTCTTCGCCGACCTCATAAGCGCCTGCGCCAGTCTGGGTGATCACGTCGAAGTCGATTCCGGAGCCGAAGATGTTCTTGCCCAGAAAGCCCTTCGCGTAAGCATCAGCGACTGCCTTCTCGACGATCTTCAGCAGGTATCGGTACTCCCCGCGCAGATAGATAAAGCCAAGTTTGGAACCGATCGCAAGCCCCGCAATCATCGTGCCTTCAATCACAGCGTGCGGATCTTCGAGAAAGATGACGTGGTCTTTACAAGTGCCCGGCTCGGACTCATCCCCATTGACCAGGACATACTTCGGCTTCTCCGAGGTCTTCGGAACAAACGACCACTTCATGCCTGTCGGGAAGCCGGCGCCGCCGCGTCCGCGCAGGCCGCTCGCCTTCATAGTGTCGATGATCCAACCTGCCATCTTCTCGGGCCCTTGGGCAATGGCGTTCTGAACAGCCTTGTATCCGTCGAGCTCGATGTACTTATCAATATTGGCAGCGCCCTGGCCGAAGCGGCGGGAGAGCACTCGTACTTCATCGGGATGACTGACGAGGGTCGGCATTATTTTTCGTCCTTTCCCTTGCCGTCGCGGTATATCTGGAACAAGGCGTCGACTTTCTGCGGCGTTAGATTTTCGTGGAAGTCATAGTTGATCTGGATCGCTGGCGCCCAGCAGCAGGCACCGATGCACTCGACCTCTTCCAGCGAGAACATGCCGTCCTTTGTCGTCTCTTTATGGCCGATGCCGAGTTTATGCTTGCAGTGGTCGAGGATCTCGTAACCCCCGCGCAGCATGCAGGAGATATTCGTGCACACCTGCACGTTGTACTTGCCCGCTGGCTGGGTGCGAAGCATCGAGTAGTAGCTGAGGACATTGCGCACGTCCAACTCGAGAAGATCAAGCCGCTCGGCGATCTCGGTAACCACAGCATCGGAGATGTAGCCGACCTCGTCCTGCGCATAGAGCAGCATCGGCACCAGCGCTGAGCGCTTGAGCGGGTAGATGGTGACGAGTTTGTGGAAGCGGGCCGCCAGCTCCGGCGAAAAGATCGTATTGGCTAGTTCACTCACTCTGCATCATCTCCCGCGCCAGCCTCTCGGCGGCAAGGTCCATCTCTTCGGCGATACCGTTCAGTTTAACCGTTCCATCTTCTTCCATGTTGAAAGGGAACTGGTGGCCTTCACTATCTTGAAGCGTCTCGTGCGTGAAGCGAAGCCAACGGCTCGCGACACGGAGCGTAATCTCGTCTGCGCCGACCTCGACGACTGCATGATGCCGGCTGTTAAGTCCGTGGGCCGCAGCATAAGAGCGAAGCAGCGACGCCCAGGAGGTCCAAAGTTCAGTCCTGAGGCGTGGATCCATTGCTGCCTCAGAAGGTGTCATTAGCGATCGATCTCTCCGAGAACAATATCGATCGAACCGATTACTGCTACAACGTCAGCCAGCAGTCGCCCTTTGCACATGGTTTCCAGCGCCTGCAACGTCGCAAATCCCGGGTTACGCATGTGAACCCGATAAGGCTTAGCAGTGCCATCGGAGACGACGTAGTAGTTCATCATGCCGTGAGGCGCCTCGACGGAGCTGGTTGCCTCACCGGCAGGTACACCAAATCCTTCCGTCACAATCTTAAAGTGATGGATGAGGGATTCCATCTGAGTCTTCATCTGCTCGCGGTTCGGCAGGATGATCTTAGGCGCATCGGCGACGATGGAACCCTCCGGCAGGCCATCGAGCGCCTGCAGGCAGATCTTCACCGACTCGCGGAACTCCTGCATGCGAACGATGTAGCGTGCCCAGACATCGCCGATGGTCGAAGTGGGGACGTTGAACTGGAACTTCTCGTACCCGGAGTAGGGCATGTCGCGGCGCACATCAAAATCCACGCCGGAGGCACGCAGAGGCGGCCCAGTCACGCCCAGCGCTATCGCGTCTTCAGCCGAAAGATAGCCAACTCCCTTGAGGCGGTTCATCCAGATGGGATTTGTCTGCAACAGCCCTTCGTACTCGTCAATATGCGCGGGAAAGTCTTTGAGGAAGGTGCGGATCTTGTCATAAAGATCGCGCGGTGGTTCCAGGCTGAGGCCGCCGACACGGACGTAACTCGTCATCATCCGTTGTCCAGCCACGGCTTCAAAGATGCGAAGCAACTGTTCGCGCTCGCGGAAACAATAGAGGAACACCGTCAGCGCGCCGATGTCCATCGCGTGCGTGCCGAGCCACACCAGGTGCGACTGGATGCGTGTCAGTTCATTGAACAGCACACGCAGGTATTGCGCACGCTCGGGAATCTCAAGCCCCAGCAACTTCTCCACTGCGAGACAGTAGGCGAGGTTATTGGTCATCGGGCAGAGATAGTCGATGCGATCTGTAAGAGGGACCACCTGCTGGTAGAACTTCGCCTCGCAAGTCTTCTCGATGCCCGTGTGCAGGTAGCCGATGTCAGGAGCAAGCCCCACAATCGTCTCGCCATCGACCTCGATGACAAGCCGCAGTACGCCATGGGTCGACGGATGCTGCGGACCCATGTTGATCACCATGGTCTGGTCTTTGCTCGGCGGATTCTGCCGGTTACGTGCAGAATTTCCGATTACATCTTCAATGCCGGGGTCGATCGCTGCGGCGCCGGTCAGTTCTTCAACGGTGGATGACATTAGCGGTAGCCCTCCACGGGGTAGTCCTTGCGTAATGGATGCCCATTCCAGTCTTCTGGCATCATGATTCGACGTAAATTGGGGTGATTTCCGAAGTGAACGCCGAAGAGATCGAAGATCTCGCGCTCGTAGAAGTTGGCGGCAGGCCACACTGGGGTGATGCTGTCGAGCGCTGCATCGCCGCTGTCGAGACGAACGACGAGGCGCAGACGCTCTTTCAGTGACATAGAAAGGATGTGGTACGTGATCTGAAAGCGCGGCTCAGAGGGGTACCAGTCGACGGCTGTGACATCTTCGAGGAAGTTATACCCGGCCTGCTTCACGGCCTGAGTGGCCGCGACGATACTCTCTCTTGCGACGGTGATGGTCAGCTCTGCGCGGTCGAACTTCGCGTCGGTTGCGAGATCGGCCAGTGCTTTGACTGCGGCGTTTTCGGGATGCGCTTCGAAGACAGCTTGCTTGCCCTTGAGGGCAGAGGAGGGGTCGTACATCAGAGGTCTCCCTTGTCGTTCGCCCAGTTCAGGATGCCCTTCTTCCAGACATAAAACAGACCGACAGCGACAAAGCCAAGGTAGACCAGCATCTCGTAAAAGCCGAACATGCGGGAGCCGGTGATCGCCGGAAGCCGTCGGAAGATGACCGCCCACGGAAGCATGAAGACTGCTTCAACGTCGAAGAGGATGAAGAGCATCGCGACCATGTAGAAACGGACCGTGAACCGCCCGCGCGCGTCGCCGATCACATCCATGCCGCACTCATAGGCGCTGGCTTTGGTGCGTGAGTTTTTATGCTTGCCGATGAAGAATGATGCCGCCACCATTCCGCAGGCCAGTCCCAGAGCGACGAGAACCTGAAGCACGAGCGGAACGTAGTTCCAGATATATGGGGGGTAACTGTGCATGGCCATCTTCGACTCTAAGATTACGGTTGGCAAGTGTCAAGCGAACGAAGGCTGCTTGTAAGCGCTATCGAAGTAATGCTATGTACATATCGATCAGGCGATTACCGTACACTGCAGCAACGAGTCCACCCACGCAAAGAAAGCTGCCGAAGGCTAGTTTTGAGGTCGCTCCTGCCTTCCCGCGTGCCAGCAGAACAGCACCATAGACACCAGCCGCAAGTGTGCCGATAAAAAGCGAGAGGATCGCCAACCAGAAGCCAAGGAATGCCGCGATCATCGCGAGGAGTTTGACGTCTCCCAAACCCATGCCTTCGCGATGGCGAATCGCTTTGTAGAGCCAGCGCAACGCGAGCAGCAGAAGCGCCGCTCCGCAGATGGCAGCGACTCGGCCCATGATCAGATTCTCCGGGCCCGTGAGAAAGAGATTGCCGTGGTCCGTGACGCCGCCCGGACTGGTGAGATGAAGACTGTGCTTGGTCAGGTGGACTTCATTCTCACCTGGGCCAAGAAAGATCGCCTGCATGCAGACGAGAAACATCCCGATGGCAATACCGCCGAGGGTGAACGCGTTAGGCAGAATCATCGTCTGCCAATCCATCACCAGCAGACCGATCAGCAGGAAACCTAGGATGGCGAGGCCGAGACCGGTCAAAACGTGGTTTGTCCACCATCCGCTAGAGAGCTGAACATAAATTCCTATCAAGGAAGAGGCCAACACCTCGAAAACAACGATCGAAAACCACAGGCCCGAAGCAAATTCAACCAGCGGATACCGCAATGAAATTTCACGGCCGCAATCGCGACAACGTCCACGAAGCAGTAGCCAACTTAGGACTGGAACGTTGTCGTACCAGCGGATTGGTGCTTCACATTTTGGGCAGTGCGACCGTGGATGAACGATTGATTTGTGTTGTGGAAGCCGCGAGATACAGACGTTCAGAAAGCTTCCGAAGAGAAGGCCGAGGATGAAGCCGATCGCTTCGTAAAGGATGAACTGGGTCACGATTGAAGTATACGGTTTCGGCTGCCATCCCTAGGTGAGGCCTAAAGACAGAAGTCCAAACCTAACTCACATCGATCGAAGACTTTGCGCAAAAAAGTACCAGTGGGTGTCTCGCCTAGAAATCGACGTGCATCCGCACAGATTCGACCAGCACCGGACCGCGGTCCTGGTTATAACCCGGGTGATCGATGAATTGAAGATCGAGCGCGTAGTAGACTCCGCGCCACGCGTGCAGGTTGTAGTAGCTCTCGATGATGTCTTCGCGAGCGTAGTTCAGTTTGCCATCACCGAGCAGAAATCCAAGACCGCCCAGCTTCAGATAATCCTGGTGATCCTTCTTGATTGCATTGGAGACGAATGTGAGACCGATCTTGTCGTTGGGGCGAGACCATGCTCTGCCGGAGTAGTCGGCGCCAAGCTCGAATGTTTGGTCGACTTCGGTGTATGCGAAGGACTCATGCTGACCTTCGTTCCAGCCGAAGCGGCCAAAGACGCGCATTTTGTCTGTCAGTTCCTGCTCCGCATTCAAGGTGAAGCCGTACTTCACCGCGCCGTAGGTCTCGTGCTTCGTAATCTCCGGCGTTGGATCTTCACCCGAGAGATAGGCCTGGTTCGCAACGCGATAGAGCCCCATGTGCGCATGGTTCACATAGCTGAGAACGCGGACAACCCCTTTACGGTCCTGCGGCAGCAGGTTACCAAGCAGCGACTTTCGCAGCTCAAACTCCCAGTTCTGCCCGCTGGCCTGACGCAGGTTCCAGACAAGGTCGATTCCATTGGCGACAGTTGGCATTAGCGCGACAGCGTAACGCGCAGACCAGACCTTATCGTCATACTCAGTAACGGCGGCGTACGTGTAGCCGCGCGTGTCGGCGGCGTAGTCCCATGCTCCATTGTTGTCGACAGTCCAGTTCATAAACTGCAGATGGCTATCCGAGCCAATGCTGTTGATGTCGAGGTAGTCGGGCAGACTCATCTTGCCGACATAAAACTCCAACCGGCGTTCTGGCACCTCGGTTGCAAGGGAAAACGGCGTCCTCGAACTCTCAACCATCTTGTCGGTGAAACCGATCGTCTGATGAACCTGCACGCGGGCCATGTATGGCACCGACCCCAAATTAGGATTGCGCACTACGTCCAGGTTGGTAAATCCGGCGAGACCAAGCGCCTCGCTAAGACCGCGCCCTCCGGCGGACTCCAGGTTGAAGAGAGCTTCGGTCTCCGTCTTGGGATCAGTCCGCAGTTGCGCTCCGAGATAGAGCGTTCCCAGCAGAGAGGTCTTGTATTCACCGCGACTGATAAAGCTGTTAGTACCTTCATACGGGGAATGAAACGGCCCATCAGCCTGGAAGATAATGTTCGCCTGCCCAGCGATGTACCAGCGGGACGTTTCCGAGTGGGGGAACATAGTCGGCGCCGCTTCGTCAGCCGCAGAGGGCGCCTCAGGAAGCTTTACGGTATGCCCGGGCCGATCATCGTCTATCAGTTCCTTTTCCTGGGCGTTCGCGACGACAGAGAACGTCACAAGCAGGAGCGCCGCTATGGTATGTACGAGGATTTTCAAGGATTGAGCCAGACTAGATGGTGCAGGACGAATGTTAAGGGAATGCAAATGGCCTGCCTTCCGTGAAAACCGGGAGAAGGCAGGCCATCGTGGTTCGGGCTCGTCGTCCTGAGTGGAAGCGATCTCAGGCAGGGCGAACCAGACGCAGGCGAGCGGGCAACGCTCATCGGCAGTTTCGATCCAGCGCCGAATTACCTCGCCGCGTTGACGATTGTTGGCAGGTGCCGTAATTCGATTGGGATTTCGAATCCGCAAAATCGTTTGGATCATTGGCTGACTCCTCCTTTCTGCGCGCGAAGCGACCCGATTGTGGGACACTTCTTACGGCGGGCTGATAACTAGGATAGTATACCCCGGTAGGGTACATTGCGGAGATCCCAATGGCACATGGAAAAACGGAAAATATCAAGCTTCTCAACAGAGTGAAGAAAATTCGTGGACAGATTGACAAGGTCGAACGCACATTGTCATCAGAAGATCTTGACTGCGCAGATGTGCTGATGCTGCTAGCTGCGGCGCGAGGGGGGATCAACGGATTGATGGCTGAAGTTCTAGAAGATCATATTCGGCTGCATCTCTTGCAGGACGGCCACGCGCCTTTAACGCCAGAGTTGGGAGAAGATCTGATCGACCTGGTGCGTGCTTACCTGAAATAGAAAGGCGACTTACCTCGCCTTCACACCGACAACGACCAGGCCGAGGCCGGCGACGAGCGAGACAGTGCTCAGAATCGGCGAAAGGGGAAGCGTGTCTTGCGTCTTATGCGAGATCTGAACCGGACCAAGATCGACATCCTTCTTCTCGTGCGTGAAAGAGATTCCGCCGGTCGCATATCCGATGATGCCGAGCGCAATGAGAATAACTCCGATGATCGTGGCTGCCTTCATGAGGTCGAAGCCTTTCCGCGCGGCATGTGTGCGCAACTTGCAGTGTGATGCAGATTACGCGGATGTCAGATGTATCCGCGAAAATGATTCTGCCGGCACTTGTCGGTAATTCGAATCAGGAGTAATCTGCCTTTACACGGGAAAGGAGGATGGTCCAGCCTATGAAAATTGACAGTAATAGTTGCACAACAATACGTGAGGTGACTGAGGCTTAGAGCGTCCATAGCTCTAGTCCTGGCGGTCTTTGTAGTTAGAAAGTCCACGCCGAGGCCCAGTCCGACTATGGACGCCTCAGGTCAATCTCAACAGTTCACCGCCAGACGGCCTGCTGCTCTTCTTGAGCGCGGGCCGTTTGCGTTTTACACGCCTCGGAAGGTTAGGATATTAACCATGCAACCCTTGGTCATCGCCGGAAGAGCCTTTCAATCGCGGCTTATCGTTGGTACGGGAAAGTACAAGGACGGTCCTGAGACGCAGGCTGCCATCGAAGCCTCGGGCGCAGAGATGGTCACGGTCGCGGTGCGGCGAGTCAACCTGGATCGTTCGCACGAGTCGTTACTGGACTTCATCGACCCGCGGCGCTACTTCTTACTGCCGAATACAGCAGGTTGCTACACCGCTGAAGAGGCGATTCGCGCTGCACGGCTCGGCCGCGAAGTGGGATTGTCGGATTGGGTGAAGATCGAGGTGATCGGCGATCAGCAGACGCTCTACCCTGATATCCAGGCGACACTCGAGGCGACGCGTGTCCTGGTCAAAGAGGGTTTCACTGTTCTGCCTTACACCTCGGACGACATCGTCTTCGCAAAGCGCCTCATCGATGCGGGAGCGGCGGCTGTGATGCCGCTTGGCGCGCCGATCGGCAGTGGCCTTGGTCTGCAAAATACAGCGAATCTCCGGATTCTCCGCGAGCTGATCACAGAGGTCCCGCTGATTGTGGACGCAGGCGTCGGAACGGCTTCCGATGCAGCCGTCGCGATGGAGCTTGGCTTCGATGCCGTGCTCATGAATACTGCGATCGCCGCAGCGAAAGATCCGCTCCTCATGGCCGAGGCGATGCAGCATGCGGTCCTTGCGGGCAGGCAGGCGTTCCTCGCCGGCAGAATGCAGCGCAAGCTTTATGCGACGGCAAGCTCTCCACTTGAAGGGATATCGCGTTAGCCTCTCTTCAGGTGGGCTCAATGCCGGACTCAATCTTGACAGTCGGAAAGCAAAGGAAAATGCAGTAAACTTCGCCCATGCGCGTCTTCGGAATCGACTGCGGAACAGAGTTCACGGGCTACGGAGTGGTCGAAGTAGATTGCGACGCACGCATGCCTCGGCTGGTTCACCTCGCTGCAGGCACGATCCGCCTCAGCAAAAAAGATAAGACCCCGCAACGACTCGCTCAGATATACGCAGAGTTGACCGCACTTATGGCCCTCCACCAGCCGGAGATCGTCGCGATTGAAGAGGTCTTCTTCTCGGCGAATGCGAAGTCAGCGCTAAAACTTGGACAGGTCCGTGGCGTCGCCATGCTGGCCGCAGCTACGAGTGGTTTGCCTGTCGCAGAGTACGCACCGCTGTCGATCAAAAGCTCAGTGGTTGGCTACGGACTCGCAGGCAAAGAGCAGGTGCAGTTCATGGTGAGGCGTCTGCTCGAGAACGAAAATGCCTTCGATTCGCCGGACGCCGCCGATGCGTTGGCCATCGCGATCTGCCACATCCATACAGCGCAGACGCTTGAACTTCAGGGCGCGCGTCGATGATCCGTGTCTCCCGGAAGCTCGTCTCGCGGACTGTGACCGGAAGCGCCCTCGCCATCAGTGCCACTCTCGCCTTCGCCCAGGGAGCCGCCTCGCCAGTCGCTGCATCCGCCAAACCCGCCGAGGTGAGTTTCCAGTTTGACCGCACCGGGCTCCCAGTTCCGCGCTACACTCTGCGGATCCGCGAGGACGGTACCGGTACCTATCAAGCGGACCAGGTTGAGATTCCAGCGACGGGAACAGCGATGCGTGGTCAGGCAGCGCAGCACATCGATCGTCCAATTAATCTAACAAGCGGAACCGTTGCGAAGATATTCAAAGGCGCCCGTTCAGCGAATTACTTCAACGGCGAGTGCGCGTCGAAGGCGAAGAATATTGCCGATACCGGGAAGAAGACGTTGAGCTACAGCGGAACTGATGGTTCCGGCTCCTGCACCTACAACTACTCCGAAAACAAGACCGTCAGCTCACTGACCGACACCTTTCTAGCCATCGCCTACACGCTCGACGAAGGCCGCAGGCTGGAGTTTCTGCATCGTTACGACCGTCTCGGGCTCGACGCGGAGATGATCTCTTTCGGGGAAGAAATAGAGGCCGGGCGCGCCCTGGAGCTGGGAACGATCTCGCCTGTTCTGGCTGCGATCGCAGATGACTCGGCAGTGATCCAGCGAGTACGATTACGCGCGACGAAGATGCTGGATCAGCTTTCGGCGGAAAATCATTGAGCCTCTCGATAGTGACAAACGTCTAAAGTTTGAGTGGGATTTGCTGCCGGCTGGCGTCCACGGGAGGCGTGGGTTGAGGAGTCGGTCAAGAAGACGTCTCGGTGTCGGACTGGCGCTCCTATTTTTCGCTCTGTCCTGGACCCTGAGTGCCCGAGCTGACAACGCTCCCGCCATTCGTTCGGCCCGACTCAGTTATCTGCAGGGCAATGTCACGGTCGATCACTTCGATAACACTGAGGGCGATCCGGCCCAGATCAACATGCCTCTGGTCGAAGGCTCGCGCTTGACGACAAGCGAAAACGGCCAGGCAGAGGTGGAGTTTGAGGATGGCAGCGTCGTTCGAGTCACGCCCAACAGCTCCGTCGGGCTAAGCCTCCTGAGCGTGGATGCGGCGGGAAACTTCCATACACAAGTGATGGTCCTCCACGGCCTTGTGTACGCCGAACTGCGCGCGGCGCAGAAATTCACCTATAGCGTCAATGCAAACGGACAATTGATCTCGCCCGTTACGAACGCGACGATTCGCATCAACCTCGATCAGCCTCCCGCACTCATCGCTGTATTTGATGGAACCGTACACGTCGAGCATCCCAGCTCGGCAGAGACAGACGGGTTCAAGACGGACGTGCACGCCGGAGAAGCTCTCGCCGGCGACGCCTCCGCAGGCGGTCGTTTCTTCGCCCTACAAAGCATCGAGGCCGATACGTGGGATGAATGGAATCAGAGCCGCGATCAAGCTGTCGCCGAAGCAGCATCGAGCCGGACGATCGCACGCGACAGCTTTGCCGCTGACCAAGGCTACGGTTGGGGCGATCTCGACGCCAACGGCACGTGGTACGACGTTCCCGGAGAAGGTCAGATCTGGCAGCCTTCCCTTGCGCTGGAAGCGGACTTCGATCCCTACGGCTATGGCAGTTGGGTGCCGTATCCCGACGTGGGCTACGTCTGGGCCTCGGGATACCCATGGGGCTGGACGCCCTTTCGCTGTGGAAGCTGGTCTTACTGGAACGGCTTCGGCTGGGGTTGGTCTCCGGTTGTCGGTTGCGGCCATGGCATCTACCCCATCAATATCCATCACCCACCCTTGACCTATCACCCTCCGACCAGGCCGGGGCCGGGTCCGGGTCCGGGCGTGCTTCATATCATTTCGGTAGGGCATCCTCCTCACCCACTCGGCACTGCTCCGCGACCGTCGCAGGAGCCTCGTATGATCGCAGGCGTCCCCGCCCAGCCGCTACCTCCGATTGGAAACGAAACCACATCAAAGAGCCGCAACGTCACCGGCGCTGCTCTCCGCAATGACTTCGCAATCGACCGCTACAGTTGGCAACCCGTATCAGGCACAGGGAGTTCCACCTCGACTCCCGCACCTCGAGCTGAATTTAGATCTCTACCGCAGCCAACGGTCAGTGCGCCTGCCTCCACCACCGGAGTCGCACAGCCGCTCCCCGTGCGCTCCGAACCGCCAGCATCGCAGCGACCCAGCTATCAGACGCCATCGCCAAGTACGTACTCCGCACCGCGCCCACCCCCGGCATATACGCCTCGTCCGGCGCCTCCGCCCTCGCCGCCGCCAGCTCCTCGCGCAGCCCCGGCTGCTTCCGCCACGCCTAAATAATAGCTATTGATCTAGCGTGTTGCAGACCTATCATGGGCCTCGACTCTCAATGAGCGGTACAACTCCGCCATTGGTTCCAACGCCAACGATTCAGCCCTCGCTTGTGCAGGAATGCTGCCCGGCCACGCCGAAGCAATCTCTTCGGCGGAATATCCAGCGGCACGAAGATTATTTTGCAATGTCTTTCGCTTCTGCGCGAAGCACTTTCTCAAAAAGCCATTGAATCCCACCGCATCGACGCCGAGTTCCTCAAATCGCGGAGCGAACTGCAACCGCAGCACAGTCGAGTAGACATCCGGTGGCGGCGAGAACGCAGACGGTGGCAGCGTGAAGAGAGAATCGACCCGCGCATTCATCTGGGCAGTGGCCGACAGCAGACCATAGTCCCGAACGCCCGGTTCTGCCGAAACACGCTCGGCAACCTCGCGCTGCATCATCAGGACGGCCCGCGCGATCAAGCCTGAACTGCCGGCTGCAAACAGTTGCAACAAAATATCTGACGTGATGTAGTACGGCAGGTTGCCGATCACATCCGCCGTCTCCCCTTCGGGCACAAGCTCTCGAAAGTCCGTTTTGAGAACGTCGCCTTCAATAATCTGTACCTGTGGCTGATCGCGAAATCGAAAGCTTAGTTCGGCTGCAAGAGCCGGGTCAAGTTCCAATGCAGCCAGCCTGTGGCATCGCCCGGCAAGTATTTCAGTGATCGCCCCATGTCCCGGCCCGATCTCGATTACCGTCCGCTTGCCAGGGTCGCCAAGAGCATCGACGATGGCATGACGAGCCGCATCGTCCACAAGAAAGTTTTGTCCGAATTTTGGTTTATGTTTCATGCATCTAATCGTGTGAGACCTCTTATAGACTAACGTCTTGGTTGGAAGGAAAAGGACGACAAGTATGCATATCGTATTTGCAGCATCGGAATGCGCTCCATGGGCCAAAACTGGCGGACTCGCAGATGTTGTGAGCGCACTGCCGCGCACGCTGGCAAAGCTTGGCCACAAGACGAGCGTCTACATCCCGTACTACCGGCAGGTCGCCAAAGCTGTACCGAATCCCCCAGTCGTCATTCAGAGCGTGACCATTCCGTTCCCGTCCTACAACCGTTTCGTCCGGATTCTCGATGGCGGCGTGGTCGAAGGCGTGCAAAACTACTTCGTCGATTGTCCGGAGCTGTTCGACCGCGAAAGCTTCTACGCTACACCCTCAGGCGACTATCCCGACAATGCAGAGCGCTTCGGTCTGCTGAGCCGCGCAGTCATCGAAGCCTCGAAGGTCATCGGCGTTCCCGATGTCTTCCATGTGCACGACTGGCAGACGGCAATGATAGCCGTCATGCTGCGTTCGATCTATTTCTTCGATCCGGTCTTTCGCCACGTCCCTGCAGTCCTCACCATTCACAACGCCGGATATCAAGGCTGGTTTCCGCCACAGACGATGGAGAAGCTGCTCCTGCCGTGGGACATGTTCACCTTCGACAAGCTTGAGCACTACGACACCGTGGATTTCCTTAAGGGCGGCATCGTGTACGCCGACGCCATCACCACCGTTAGTCGCAGATATGCGGAGGAGATTCAAACGGCCGAGTTCGGCAACGGCCTCGAGGACGTTCTGCGCAAGCGCAGAGGTGACCTCTTCGGCATTCTCAACGGCGTTGACTACGGCGAGTGGAATCCGGCGACGGATTCGCACATTGCGGCGCACTATTCCGCGGAAAATCTCGCAGGAAAGAAAGAGTGCAGAAGGGACTTGCTGCACGCCTTCGGCTTCGAGAACGTGAGCGACGAAACCGCAGTCATCGGTATCGTCTCTCGCTTCGCCACCCAGAAGGGCTTCGACTTCATCGTCGAAATCATGGACAAGTTGGTCGAGGAAGATCTGGTCCTCGTCATCCTCGGCAACGGCGAAGAATATTACGAACGCCTCTTGGTTGAGATGGCCGGCCGTCACCCCGAAAAAGTGCGGGTGCAGGTAAAGTTCGACAACGTGATCGCTCACAAGATCGAAGCGGGCGCCGACATGTTCTTGATGCCTTCACGGTACGAGCCCGGGGGCCTGAACCAGATCTACAGCCTGAAGTACGGCACCATTCCCATCGTTCGCGCCACCGGAGGTCTCGACGACACCATTGACGAGCAGCCGTTCGGAGGCGGCAACGGCTTCAAGTTCTGGGGCTATAGTCCGTGGGCATTGATGGATGCACTACAGCGTGCTCTCGGGACCTTCCGTAACAAAGACGAGTGGACAGGCATGATGAAGCGCGGCATGTCGGAGGACTTCTCCTGGGACGCTCCGGCAAAAGAGTACGTCCGAGTATACGAGCGGGTCATTCAAAACCGCAGCTAAGCGACTCTGTTGCGCCGCATCACAAAATACAGCGGGATACCAAGCAGGATGATGGCCGTACCGATCAGTGAATTTCGCGGCTGGTCCGCGAACGAAAACACCAGAAGCACTGCCGCCGCAAGGATAAACAGAGCTGGCAGCACCGGATAGCCCCAGATGCTATAGGGACGCGTCGCTGCTGCCTCTCGATGGCGAAAGACGAAGATGGTGCTCGCAGTCAGCGCGTAGAAGAGCCATTCGCTGAAGATCGCAAGCGAGAACAGCGCTTGAAATCTTCCGATGGCCAGTAGCAGCAGGGAACTCAGAACTGCTTGAAGGATAAGCGCCGCCGAAGGTGTATGAAAACGCGAATTCACATGCGCCAACTGCTTAAAGAACAAACCATCACGAGCAGCCGCGAACGGCACTCGCGCCCCCGAAAGTGAAGACCCGACAAAGGTCGCGCAGATGCTGACGGCCATCCCTACCGACACCAGCGTCGCCCCCCACTGGCCTGCAACGATACGCATAGCATCGGCTGCCGGGCGATCCGCTGCGGCGATCGCCGACGCAGGCAGGACATATTGAATGGCCGCATTCGTCAGCATGTACAGCAGGCCCACGATCGTAACCCCTCCCACGAGCGCCAGAGGCATGCTGCGCTGAGGCTGTTTCACCTCGCCCGCCATCGTTACAACGTCGCTCCATCCGTCATACGCCCAAAGCGCCGCGACGAGCGCAATCATGAACCCGGAGAAGCCACCACGCGCTCCCGTAAAGACAGTCGCGTAGTTGTGCCACGAGCCGTGGTGACCCGCAGCACCGAAACAGAAGCCGGCAATCACAAGAATCAACAAACCCTTCAACCACGTCAGCGAAAGCTGCACATTGGCAGACTTTCTCGTTCCGATGATGTTGAGTCCCGCGATCAACCAAGTCATCGCAATAGCAAAGATCTGCCCCCAGAACAAGTGCGCAAAGGCCGGCTGCGCAAAGAAATCAAAGACGGCAAACGTTCCCAGAACGCGTGCCAACCCTGCGGCGATCGTCGCGAGCGAAGCAGGCTTCGCAACTGTAATCTGCGTCCACATGTACAGGAAGCCGGCGAGGTCGCCATAGGCATCCCGAAGAAACGCGTACTCCCCGCCGTATCGTGGCCGTGCGGCCGTAATCTCCGCATACGTCATCGCCCCAAACAGCGACAGAAGTCCCCCAACAATCCACACAGCATAGACTCCGCGGGACGAGCCCACCGCAGCCATCATCTCTCTTGGCACGAGAAAGATACCGCTGCCGATAATGATCCCCACGACGATAGAGGTCGCGTGGGATGCGTTCAGAACGCGAGGCAGTTCAGATTGAGTCTTCGGCATCGGTTTTCGGAGAGTAGCACATCGCTGTCCCAGTGAGCGCCTTGCTTGCTGAGAGCCGGATACAACTTAGTAAGAGCCGGATACACCTTAGTAAGATAAAAGCGCATCGGACAGGAGCGAGCCATGGACTGGACCTCTGGAGATTTAAGTAGCGATATCGAAGACCGACGTGGCTCCTCAGGTGGCGGAGGCTTCGGCGGCGGAGGCCTTGGCATCGTCGGCTTCCTCATCCTGCTTGTCATCAGCCTGGTGACCGGACGGAATTATATTGGCAGCTATCTGTCTGGAGGCGGAGCAGCGCCTTCGCACAACTCACAACACATCGCTTCGCCTGCCGAAGACCGTTCAGCCCATCTTGTCTCGTGGACTCTCGACGATGTCCAACACACTTGGCAGACGCTGCTGCCCGAGCAGACAGGAAGAAACTACCGGCGCGCAAAGCTCGTGCTTTTCAACGACTACACCCACTCCGATTGCGGCGTCGCGCAGTCACAGACTGGTCCGTTCTACTGCCCCGCCGACGAAACGGTCTACATCGACCTGAGCTTCTGGGATCAACTCAGACGCCTCGGCGGCAGCAACGCTGACTTCGCACAGGCCTACGTCGTCGCCCACGAACTCGGCCATCATGTGCAGAACATCCTCGGCATCGAGCAAAAGGTCAGGCAGTTCTCCAGTCAGGACCCCTCACAACGAAATCCTCTCTCTGTCGATCTTGAGTTGCAGGCAGACTGTCTCGCAGGCGTCTGGGCCCACAGCACCGAACAGCGTCAGATCGTTCACGATGCCGACATTGCTGCCGGAATGCAGGCCGCCGCTGCCGTTGGCGACGACCATATACAGCGAATGCAACGTGGTTCGGTGAGTCCGGAGAGCTTCACGCATGGGTCTTCCGCGCAGCGCGTCGGGTGGTTCAAACGCGGCTTGCAGCAGGGAACGATCGCGGCCTGCAACACGTTCAAGACAGGTGGCGCGGTTCCTGACGCTGACTACAGCAATCAATAAAAAAGCTGATGACCTAATTCAGTACCGGCAGCGCCGCACCATTCGCTTCTTCGGTCGCAAAATATTTGCGGATCTTCTCCGCAGTCGCTGCATTGACGACGGCAGTGAGTGCATCCGGTCCGGCCTGCTTGATGCCTCGCACGCTTCCGAAATGTTCAATCAATCTCTGGCGCGTCCTCGGCCCCACGCCGGGTATCGATAGCAACTCACTATCGCGGTCGCGCATCTGTCTCCGCTTGCGATGGTAGGTCACGGCAAACCGGTGGCTCTCATCACGAATCTTCTGTATCAGGTGAAGCACCGGAGACCGCCGGTCCAGCACCACGGGTTCATTCTCCTGCCCATACACGTAGATAATCTCCTCGCGCTTTGCAATCGACGCGAGCGGCTGCAGCGTAACGCCAATCTCCTCCAGCGCCGAGTATGCCGCATGCAACTGTCCGAGTCCGCCGTCGATCAGTATGAGGGAAGGGAATGGCTTCTTGTCCTCTTGAAGTCGCTTGTAACGCCGCTGGATCACCTCGCGCATGCTGGCAAAGTCGTCGACGCCTGTGACTGTCTTCACTTGGAACTTACGATAGTCGGACTTCTTCATCGCGCCATCTTCCCAAACCACCATGGAAGCCACCGTTTCGGCTCCTTGGATATGCGAGATATCGAAGCACTCGATTCGGCGCGGAAGTTCTTCGAGCGTGAGCGCATCCTGCAACGCTTCCTGAATCGCCTTCATACCCGGCTGCAACACGCGAAATCGCTGATCGTAGGATTGCTTTGCGTTCTGGGATACCAAGTCGACTAATGAACGCTTCTCGCCCCGCTGCGGCGCCAGAATTTCAACCCGCCTGCCAGTCCGCTCCGACAACATCTCCGCAAGCAACGCACGATCTGGAAACTCAACCGGCACAAGGATCGATCGCGGCACATAACTCTGATCAAGGTAGATCTGTTTCAGCAACGCGGAGAAGAACGCCGCGGCGCTAAACGCAGCGCCGGGCTCCGATACCGGAGTGTGCTGCACCACAGGTATGCCCTCTCCAATCTCCGGCGCGGACGCAGCAGGATCAGGTTCGATACGCGCAATCGCCTCCGCTTCATCCGTCTCGGAAACAACTTCTGTCAGCGTATCCACCAGCGACTCCGGCAGATCCTCCCAAAACAAATCGCGACGATCAACGATCTTTCCGCTGCGCATATGGAACAGATTCACCGCCAGCATCTCGTTCTCGAAGTGATAGCCGAAGACATCCGCGTCTTCGTTGTCTGTCGTCGCCATGCGCTGCTTGTCTTGCATCTGGTGCACAGTCACGATCTGGTCGCGCAGCCGAGCGGCTAGCTCAAATTGCTCCGCCTCCGCCGCCGCTTCCATTCGCTGCGTCAGCGACTGCTCCAACTCACTCGGACGCCCCTCAAGAAACAACTGCACATCGTGAATGGTCTGCCGATAACTCTCTGGCGTAGTCAATCCCTCCAGGCAAGGTCCCAGACAGCGCTTGATGTAGTACTGCAGGCACGCGCGCGGATGATACCGCGACAGATCGACTTTGCAACTTGGAATCAGAAAGCTTCGGTGAATCAGATCGACCAGCCGATACGCCAGATTCCCAGGAAAGTATGGTCCGAAGTACGCGCTGCCATCCTTGCGCAATCTCCGCGTCACAAAGACCTTGGGATAGCGATCGTTCATCGTGAGCTTGATGTATGGGTACGTCTTATCATCGCGAAGCAAGATGTTGAACCGCGGCTTCTTCTGCTTGATCAGGTTGTTCTCAAGCGCCAGCGCCTCGTGTTCGTTCGCGACCGTGATGTACTCCACATCCACGGCCTCGCGCATCAGCGAACCCGTCTTCGCATTCGCCTGCGACGCCTCCAGAAAATACGACCGCACCCGCGCGCGAAGGTTCTTCGCCTTCCCGACGTAGATCACCTCTCCCTCAGCGTTTTTGTAGAGGTAACACCCTGGCTGCGTGGGGAGCGTCCGAATTTTCTGTTGGAGATCCATGCTTGGTTTGTTCGGGGAGCCTGTATCTCAGTTTAGTCGCCGGACTTAGCGGCACTGTGCAGACATTTGCTCAGAAGATTTGACGCGTCATCCGATCAAAAGTTCCAGGTTGAAGTGCCTTCCGGAACGTGTTAACTCACAGCGTTCCCTCGCAAACATCTCTAAAGAAACACGTTGCGTCGCTCAACTCTTTGGCATTCTGATTGCTGTATCAGTTTTGTTTATGTACGTCCAACCAGGAGAATGAACCCATGCGCTCGACCACTCCATATGACACAAAAATAAAGTCTGCCTGTACAGTTGCCATCGCCAGTGCATTCGTCATTGCTTTCACGGTCGGTTGTTCGACCAAGAACTACGTTCGTTCCCAGACCGCTCCCATAATCCAGCAGACCAACGACCTCGACACCAAGACCGCCGCCGATCACCGCAACATTCAGGACACCGACGAGCGCGCCAAGACGGGAATCGCCGGTGCTCAGAGCGCGGCTAACACCGCCGACCAGCATGCTCTTGCTGCCGGTCAGTCTGCAGACGCCGCCAATCATTCCGCGCAGGAAGCCTACAACCGTGTCGACAGCCTGAGCGGCGTCGTAGCCAATCTGGATAACTACAAGCAGCTATCCGATGTAAGCGTCACCTTTGCGTTCGATAAATACGTGCTCACCGCCGCCGACAAGCAGCAGCTCGACGATATGGCTGCAAACCTCACCAGTGCCCGCGGCTACATTCTCGAAGTGACCGGCGGAACAGACTCCGTTGGCGATGCTTCGTACAACTACCAGCTCAGCCAGCGCCGGGCTGACGCCGTAGCAAACTACTTGCAATCCAAGTACAACATCCCGCCGCACAAGTTCTACCTGGTCGGTATCGGCAAGGATCAGCAGGTGGCAAGCGACAGCACGGCTGCTGGCCGCGCCAAGAACCGCCGCGTCGAGATCAAGCTGATGTCCAACATGACCGATCTCCCAACCACCGCATCGAACGCCACTCCGGCTGCACGGTAACATCCGCACGACAATCTACAAGCCAGGCCCTCCCTATGCAACGCGTCGGTACTTTTACGACGCGTTGCATCTTTTTAAATTGGCGTTCGGCTCTAAGTTTTCAACTTTCGGTACACAATCGCCAACACCGCCGACGTGGTGATCACACAGGCAAGCTGATACCAGTAAAAGAACGGAAATCCCCACAGCGTTGGCGTTGCCCGCGCGTAGATTTGCGGAAAACACAGACCCAGATACGGCAGCGCGAGCAGCAGAACCCACCGGCTGAAGGGGCGTTTTGTTTTGGAGTTTCCTGCGGACTCAGACACCATATGCTGCAAAGCATAATCCATTTGCGCTCACACCGTGAAGCCACTCCGATCGGGTAAAGTTGAAAGTATGGCCACGCCCATACCGAAGAATCCCCCCTTGGAACCTGCACCGCTCTGCCGCGCCTGCACTTGCGGAAGCCATTGCGATCATGGCTCGTCTGCGCGCACCGGACGGCTGTCCCTGGGACCGCGAACAGACCTTCGACACCATCAAGCGCCACACCCTCGAGGAGACCTACGAGGTCTTCGACGCCATTGAGCGCCGCGCGTGGCCCGATCTCAAAGACGAGCTTGGCGACCTCCTGCTTCAGGTCCTCTTCTACGCCCAGATGGCCTCAGAGGCAGGTTATTTCGACATCGAAGATGTTGCCGCCAATCTAAACGCCAAACTCATCCGCCGACATCCCCATATCTTTGGCGACGTTGTCGCGTCGGACTCAGCCGATGTCCTGCGCAACTGGGAGCAGATCAAGCAGTCCGAAAAGAAAGCCTCTGCGAGTCCCCGATCCTCGATGCTCGAAGATATTCCCCGCTCCATGCCGGCGATGCTCGAGGCTGGAAAGCTAGGCTCCCGTGCCGCGAAGGTTGGTTTCGACTGGCCGGACGCAAACGGACTCTTCGAAAAGCTGCAGGAGGAGATCGGCGAGTTGAAGGCCGAGTTAGCGCCCTCTTCCGCAGACCAGACCCCCTCGGCAATCGAAGCGGAGATGGGCGATCTTCTCTTCACCGCTATCAACCTTGCTCGCCATCTCAAAGTTGATCCCGAATCTGCCCTCCGGGGTGCCAACGCAAAGTTCCGCCGTCGCTTCGCTGCAATGGAGTCCGCCGCTGGGAGCAGCGACGCCTTGGCGGCCTCGACACCGTCAGAGCTGGACTTACTATGGAATCTGGCGAAGAACGCTGCCAGCGAGCCGCCAAGGTCATGAGCGAACACTCTCACCCCGAGATTCACATCCAACCTCTTACCACCCTCGAACACTTCGAGCGTTGCGTCGTCCTGCAGCTCGAGGTTTGGGGCTATAGCGATGGCGATGTCATCCCCCGGCGCGTCTTCGTTGTGGCACAACGCATCGGCGGCCAGGTCGTCGGCGCATTCGACGGCAACAACCTGATTGGTTTCGCCATGTCTTTGCCCGGCTATCGCGACCGAAAGCCGTACCTTCACTCGCACATGCTCGCGGTACTCCATCAGTACCGCAACTTGGGTATCGGACGACGCCTCAAGCTGGCCCAGCGCGACGACGCCGTCGCTCGAGGCTTTGAATTGATGGAGTGGACCTTCGACCCCCTTGAGATCCGCAACGCGCATCTCAATATCGCCCGGCTCGGCGTCATCGTCCGCCGTTACCAGCCCGATTTTTACGGTCCCTCATCCTCCCCGTTGCAGGGAGGCCTCCCGACGGATAGGCTATACGCGGAGTGGTGGCTGCGCTCCGACCGCGTAGTAGGTATACTGCGCGGTGAAGCCCAACCAATCGAAGTAGTCGAACGAGTCACCGTCCCGCACACCATCTACCAGTGGAAGCAGGACGCCCAGCAGAGAAGTTTGGCGCGAGCCCTGCAAACCAGCAATCGGGAGGCGTTGGAATCCGCGTTCCACCGTGGTCTTGCCGTCGTCGGCTATGAACGCGATCCGCAGGGCAACGGTAGTTTTCTTCTCGGCCCATGGGAAGAAACCAAAGGAACAAGGTCCTAGCGATACCGGCAAAGACTCAGAATGAACTCTGCTGCATCCAATCTCAAAGATTCTCATTCCGGATCATTCGTATCAATGGAAGGATAGAAACCGCAGATGCTCAATATCGACGCTATCCACATGCGCGAAATCAATATGCCGCTGGCGTATCCGTTTGAGACCAGCTTCGGCCTCACCACTGGCCGCCGCATTCTCCTGATCGAGCTCGAAGCCGACGGTCTCACCGCCTGGGGCGAATGCGTCGCCGGGGAACATCCCTACTTCAGCGACGAGACCATAGATACGGCCTGGTTGATGATCGAAAGCGAATTGGCTCCCAAACTGCTCGAAGCTGACGTGGAACGCGGCGGAAGCTGCCCGGATATTTTTCGCCAGGTGCGAGGCCATCGTATGGCTAAAGCCGCTCTGGAAAATGCTGTCTGGGACCTCGAAGCTCAAGTTGAGCGAATCTCCCTGGCCGAGCTCCTCGGTGGTACACGCACCACCATCCCGTGCGGCGTATCTATCGGCATTCAGCCTTCCGTTGCTCAGTTGATGAACAAGATCGCGACCGAGCTCGCGGCCGGCTATCAGCGCATCAAGCTCAAGTGCAAGCCCGGCTGGGACACCACCATCTTCGAAGCCGTGCGCAAGCGCTGGCCCGACATCACCTTAAGCTGTGACGCCAACTCTGCCTACCGGCTGAAAGATATCGAACACATCGCCAGCTGGGACGAGTTCAACCTGCTCATGATCGAGCAGCCGCTCTGGTACGACGACTTCTACTTCCATTCCATGCTGCAGAAACGCCTCGACACGCCAATCTGTCTCGACGAATCCATCCGCAACCGCCGCGATGCTCTCGCCGCAATCGATATGGAATCCTGCCGCATCATCAACATCAAGGTTGGCCGCGTCGGCGGTTTCAGCGAGGCCATCGCTGTCCACAACGCTGCCGAAGAGCGTGGCATTCCGGTCTGGTGCGGCGGCATGCTGGAGACCGGCATCGGCCGATCTCATAACATTGCCCTGTCCTCGCTGCAAAACTTCTCGCTCCCTGGCGATGTCTCAGCCTCCAGCCGTTACTGGACCCAGGACATCATCGAACCCGCCGTCACCGTAAGCCCCAAAGGGGAGATCGTCGTCCCCACGACAATCGGACGTGGCTTCGAAGTGCAGCTTGATCGCATCGAAGCGCTGACTGTTCGCCGTCAAACGTTGAAAGCGAAGGCCCGCGTAACAGCCTGAAGCTATGTTTCTACTGAGTCGGTAGCGGGGTCGCCAGCAACAGGTGAATCGCATCCTGATAGCTCATCGGACCAAGCGTCTGAAAGCCGCTCGCGGTCGCGCGGGAGTGCACGTTGACGTTTTTTACCATCAGCGCTCGGACGCTCAACTGCATCGAGAAATCAGTAAAGATCCAGCGATTGCCGCCGGCGTCCGTCTGGTCCATCTGCAGCTTCCCGCCGGGATAGATGTGAGCCAGCATTCCCCATCCAAAATTGACCGGGCGAGAGATCGTTCCTTCCATCCGAACCAGATAGTGGCTCTTGGAATCGACCCAGATTCTTCCCTCAAGTCCAGTCAGCGCTTCAGCCTCGGTGTTCGGTGGAACAAACTTCGGATTCGCCTTGTAGTCCAGCACCACCTCAAGCATTCCGGGATTTTTCCCAGTCTGCGGCTGTCCCGGCGTATAGGAAAAAATCGCGGCATCCGGCATCATCGGCACCAACTGATCCGCCATCTTCCGCTCGGACTCACCGCTTTTCACATGTTTGAAGTAGGCGCTTGGCGAAGCCACCATATCGTTCAATCGTTCACGCTCAGCTTTGTCCATCTCAGGGGTCAGTGGCTTCCCATCCTTCATGATCAGACGGGCTACGGTCCCATCTTTACTTTCGATCACATCTCGAACCTGTTCGCCCTTCTCATTCACCGAATCCATGCGATACCGCAGATAGGAGTTCTTGTGATGTAGTGCGATCAATTCGTTGGCCGCCGCGTCCACGGCCCAGGAGCGCGGCGGCACAGACAAAACCGATGCATCCCCCGCGTCCTTTGGCGCAGCCCCACCTTGCGCCTTGCACGGGGTCACACCCACCACTGCAATCAACAGGATGAGAGATCCAACACCCAGCCAGCGCCCAAATCGAGGACGCCGTGCAAACACTCTCAATCGGCACACATAGAATGAAGCGGGGCTATGCACTCTTGCTGCAATTCTTACCAACCCGCACCTCTCCCGCGCAAAATATCCCCGCTCTCCTCATCTTACGTAAGACGCCGAATCCGCGCCAAAGGTTAAGGCAGTTTGCCTCATCGCATGAGCTTGGGTATAGTTCGGGCAAGGCGCATCCGCAGTACAAGCAACACAACGGAGAAGAAAAAACCTATGAAGCCAGCAGAAGGTTCCACCGTCATCGGCAAGTCGGTCATCATCCGGGGAGAGCTCTCCGGTAATGAGGACCTTTACATCGACGGTGATGTCGAAGGAACCGTTACACTCCCTGAAAGCCGCCTCACCATTGGGCCCAATGCACGCGTTCGCGCCGATCTTAGTGTTCGCGATGTCATCGTCTTCGGTCAGCTCACCGGCAACATTCAAGCCACAGGTCGTGTCGATCTGCGTCAGTCCGCCGTCGTCAAGGGAGACATCCTTGCCGGCAGACTCTCCATTGAAGAGAGCGCTGTTCTGGCAGGTCGTGTCGAACTCAAGATCACCTCCGAAGTACCCAAGCCGTCGACTCCTGCAGCCGTTATTCCCGTGCCGGCCGAAACGACCGCGGCTCTTTTTTCTCAACCAAAGGCTTAGACCAGAAAGGGAAGCGGATACATGCGCAACCTTTTCGGCGGTGGCGATACCAAGAGCAGTGCGCGAGGGAGTGAAGCTGGACGCACCCCTCGTCACTCAAGCGGATGGAACGAGTTATTGAAGTACCTTCGAGGGCAGGAGTCCCTGCGTATCCTCGACATCGGGCCTACCTCCTCAACCAACATCAACTACATCACCAACCTCGGCCACAGCATCTACATGGCGAACGTTGTGGAAGAAGCATCCAAGCCAGAGTGGCTCATCCCGGGCGAGCCAGGAGCGGAGCCGCAGTTCAATGTAGAAGGCTTCCTCCAGTCCAACCTCAATTTTTCCGGGCGCAAGTTCGATGTCGTCATTCTTTGGGATACGGCGGACTATCTGCCCGAAGCTCTTCTCGCACCGGTCTTCGCGCGAATTCATGAGGTGTTGCAATCCGGCGGTCTCATGCTCGCCTTCTTCCACGCCACAACGGGACCGGATAACGCGTTCTGTCGTTACCACCTCACGGATACCGACGTCGTCGAAATGCAGCACGCAGGGAACTACCCCTTGCTGCACATCTTCAGCAATCGCAAGATCGAAAATATGTTATCGGAGTTCAGCAACTACCGGTTCTTCCTTGCAAAGGACAGTCTCCGCGAGGTCATCATCACCCGGTAATTGCGGTGGCTCATCAAACATCACCCAAGCCTAAAAAGGTCGGCGCCTCAACTCGAGGCGCCGACCTTTTTCATCTGCGAGCACATTAACTAGCCCTTAGCGTTCTGCTTTCGTCGCTCTGCCCATCGCTTCTTCATCGCGTCGGCGATTCGCTTCCGTCCCTCAGGGCTCAGCTTCCTCTTTTTGCGTGGCGTAGATACCTTCGCCGCGACTACAGCGTTCTTGCTGCCCTTAGGACGTCCTCGCCCGGCTGGTACTGCCGGCGGAGTGGTGCCAGCCAGCAGAGCGCGCGCCTGTTGTAACTTCGAAATCTGAGCATCCAGCTCAGCAATAATACGACCTACTTCCATGTATTCCTCCAGTCGGCGATGCTTAGGTCTAATCAGCTCGGCGTCTAGAGACCATGGCTCAAACCTTTTAGTGCTTCACTAAGACAATACAGAACCAATTTACGCTAGGCAAATAGATGTAACTCGTCAGCTACTTTGTTTTGATTGGAGCTACGCCATTGTCTTCCGCTTTTATCTCAGATCGCGGGGCCTGAATCGCATATCCTGGTCCGGCATTATCCACCTCGTCATACCGCAACTCCCCCACGCGATGACGATGATGACCTTCTTCAATACACTTCTGCAGGTCTCTCAGGGTCCCTTGTTTATCGCGCGCATACTCAGACGCCACGCGGGTCAACGCGTAAGTCAGAATATCGCTGTGGTGAAGATCCTGCATATCCGGAGCACGCCGCAGATTGAGCCATAGGCGATGCACAAGCTGTACTTCATGCGGTTCAATCGTCGGCGCGTGCGGCCCAATGTGGAAGCTCAGCGACGCTCCATCCGGTTTGATGACATAGAACGTAAATTGACGTTTCGGCTCCGGCAGAGCTTCCCACGCTTGTCCAACGTGGTAAGCCTGCTCCTGAGCAGTGAGCTTTGTCGATAGTCCAGACACAACGGCCGCTGCGTCGAGCGAGTTAGCCGTTTGCACAAGCGCAGAAAAAATATCGCCCGCAGGAACTACCAGCAAGGAAATATGTTTTCCGAAGCTCTCCGCGACCGAGACCGCCTTGGTAAACAGCATCTGCTCGTGCTCACTGAATAACTGCTCCGAGGCATCTACATACTCCGGACCGCCGGCGCCCATCATTCGCGCGGCCAGCACAACAATATCTTGATCGTCAGTATTCGTATGGGTCAAAGCCCACTTCAACGCAAAGGGCGATGTCGAATCGCGCATCGTTACGACCACGGCGCCAGACCGAATCTCCAGCGCCTCGCACCCGACAGTATCCTGATGTTCAAGCTGAAAGTGTTCCTTCATCTGTCTCGCCGTAATGTCATGGCGGCGCTTATTATCCCGCTCCGAAAGAGAAAAAATCACAAAAAACGCGGCGGCAAAGATAATTCCACTTACCGTAGCTACGGACTTCGTCAACAAATTCACGATCGCAGTAGTCAGCAGAACCAGGAACACAGAAAACAGTCCAAGAGGAATTTCTGTCTTACCCAGCCGTATGTTCAGCGGAACCTTCCAGCCCCGTTCTCCCTTATACTTCCACCGCAGCACCAGCATCGCGAGCGCATTGAAGGTAAAGCTCCAGATCACTCCGAACGCATAGGCCTCGCCAAGCATAATCACATTACCGCGGGCCGCGATAATCGTGAACATCTGCAGCCCTGCAACCAGGTTCACGATGCGATAACTCGTTCCATACTTGCGTTGCGGTTTGCGGAACCAATCCGACAGCACACCATCTTCCGCGACCCTCATCAGCACGCCGGTAGAACCAACAATTGCAGTATTCACCGCGCCACCCAGAATCAGGAATCCGACAATAACGACAAAGATGCGGAACCCGATCCGCAGCGCAAGCGGCCCCACCATGTACATCGCCATGCCCGCGATCAGGTTGTCCCGATACAGTGGAACTCGCACCGAGTCCGGGATCAGCATCACCGCAAGCATCGTCCCAACGCCGGTAAAGATGAAGCTATAAATCGCAATTACGATCGCAGCGCGCTTCAGATTCTTTAGCTTCGGATGCTGAATCTCACGATTCACCTGCGCCAGCGACTCTTCGCCGCTCATCGCCAGAACCGAATGCCCAAACGCCATCAGCACGCCGAACAGCCCCAGCGACTTGATGAAACCGGTGTGTTTCAGAAATCCAAGCGCATCCTCACTGAAGTGAAGATTGTTCGGTGTGGGCAACGGCGGAAGATGCGCCCCCAGGTGGATCACCGAAAAGAATCCCCACGAAAGCAGAATCACAACCATCACAGTTGTGATCTTCATCACCTTCAGCGCCTTGTCGCTGGACTCCTCGATGCCCTTGGTATTTTGCCACCAGAAGTAAATCGTCACCAACCCCGCAATGCAGGCCGATGTACCATCCACCGGAAACTGCCGTGCAGACCCATTAGGATGCATCACCAGCATCGTCATCCAGCGATGAGTCACGCACAATCGCAACAGTTCATTCAGCAGGCCAACGATGTACTGCCCGGCCGACACCCCCGAGATTGGCCCCGTCAGAATGTAATCGAACATCAGCGCTGAGACGCTCAGCTTCGCGAACGTTCCACCCAGCGCCTCCTTCACGATCCGGTAGACGCCGCCGCGCGTAAACATGCTGCAGCTTTCGACGTAGACCGCACGCACCGCAAAACTGAACAACATCACGCCCAGGATGAACCACGGTGCGGCCTTGCCCACCGCTTCTTCGGCAATGCCGCCGGCATAAAACGCCGAAGACCCAAGATCGTTCAGCACAATCGCCGCTGCTCGCCAGAAAGAAATAAAGGTGAGCATGACTGACGAGGCCACAACCAGTCTTACGCGGTTCGATTGCGGCTTATTGATAGTAGTTTTTGAGGCCATTATGTTTGTTGTTGAAGAGCGTGTTCCAACGGCGGCATCGAATCATCTCATCACCCTGCGATGAATACGCGGTCGTCGATTGAAAGATGCCGCGACCAGAGGGTAGGGAATAACCAGCTTCCTGCCTCCAGTTGGCACTTAATCTTCGTCTCCCAGCAACTCCTTCAGATCTTCTGCAAAACTCACTACGATCACAACCGCAGACCCTGCCATTCCAATAAAGAACAGTGGCACAACGATCATCGCAACGAGATGAATCACAAATTCCATGCCTGTTGATTGTATCTCCCAAGTGCCTGAAAATTGATAGCTCAATGTTAGACTTCAGACGTGCGACGAATCCCGCTGCGACTTTGGGCCATGGCCGGACTCTCCGGCGTCCTTCAGGTTCTTCCATTTCCCATCGCAGGACCAACGCCTCTTTGGCGTACCGCCTTTTGCTGGATCGCACTTCTACCTCTTCTTTGGGCGCTCCTTGGTAACACCAAGACAGGCAACCCACTTACCCTCCGTCAGGGAGCGCTTCTGGGCTATCTCTGCGGCTTTATCTGGTACATGGGTAACTGTTACTGGATCTACCAGACCATGTACCTCTACGGCGCCCTCGCCAAGCCAGTAGCCGCCGGAATACTCGTTCTCTTCTGTCTCTATCTCGGTCTCTACCACGCCCTCTTTGGAACGCTGATTGCGGCCTTCCGCAAACGATTCGGCCGCCAGGGCGCTCTCCTATTGGTCCCATTCGCCTGGGTCGCCGTGGAACTCGCCCGCGCGCGTATAACCGGCCTTCCCTGGGATCTGCTCGGCTACGCCCAGGTCGACAACCCCCTGTTGACGCGCCTCGCGCCCATCACCGGCGTCTATGGTCTCTCCTTTATCATCGCTGTGGTCAACGCCCTCTGGCTCATCCGCATTCGCATTCGCGACCACCGCTACACTCGCCCAGCCCTTACCGCTGCGGGAGTTGTGATCATCGTCATGTACTTCGCAGGTCTCCGACTCATCGCAAATCCTCAGGCCTCCCCCACATCGGCGACTGCGACCCTCGTTCAGGAGAACCTCGAAGTCGGCGCCGCCAACACCGGCCCCCAGCCCACGCTGCAGCAGTTCCTCGACTCCTTCTCTTATCTCAGCCGTTATCCCTCCTCGAGATTCCTCCTCGGCATCCCCGAACTGCCTGACACACCCTCGGTCTATCTCATACGCCAGCCATCCCCCGTGGCGGAAGGCGGCGACGCCAGCGCCAATCCCCCCACGCCAACCGACCTCATCGTCTGGCCCGAGTCCCCCGCACCCTTTGAAGACATCGACCCACAGTTCCGCGCCGCCATGTCAGCTCTCGCTCGCACCACAAAAACGCCAGTCATCGTCGGCAACACCGGCTTCGACCCAAACACAGCCGCAAAATCCGGCTACACGCTCTACAATCGCGCCTCGTTCATCAGGCCCGACGGCACCTTCGACGGCCACTACGACAAGATGCACCTCGTCCCCTTCGGCGAGTACGTTCCCTACAAAGACCTCTTCTTCTTTGCCAAGAATCTCCTCAACGAAGTCGGCGCCTTCGAACCCGGTGCAGAACGCACTGTCTTCAGCACAGGCGGCCACAACTACGGCACCTTCATCTGCTACGAGTCCATCTTCGGCGACGAGATGCGCCACTACGCCCAGCTCGGAGCCGACGTCCTCGTCAACATCTCTAACGACGGCTGGTACGGCAACACCAGCGCCGCCTGGCAGCACCTCAACATGGTGCGCATGCGTGCCATCGAAAATCACCGCTGGATCCTTCGCGCCACCAACACCGGTGTCACTGCAGCGATCAACCCCTACGGCCGAGTCACCGCCGCCGCACCGCGTCACCAGCGAACCAGCATCCGCGTCCACTTCGCGTACGAAACCTACCTCACCTTCTACGCCAAATACGGCGATCTCTTCGCCTTCGCCTGCGCCTTCATCACCACACTCGCACTCGCCTTCAGCTTCCAGCGCCG
>CAVWHJ010000008.1:0-133383 GCA_963754765.1 uncultured Acidobacteriaceae bacterium
GACAGCACACCTATCGCATCCCTCCAGGGATAAGTATGCTGTCCCTGCATCCCTTCCTCAGAAGGCAGGCTTCTACGGAATCGGAATTCCAACCGCAGCCGAGGTCGACCTTCGTCAACAACCACTTCCCGTTGATCTTTTTGGTTTTCACCGCTAAGGTATACGTGGCTCTTGGCCGTCCAAAACGGCTGGGCAGTCGCCGGATTCAATGACACGTCGAAGTAATGGCATTCGAAATACACCGACGATTTCCATTGGCTGTCACCGTCTTTTGCAGGAACATACTTCGTTTTGTAGGACCGGGGAAAGCGACACCCACCTATTGGCTGGCTGCAAGCCGCCGGCAACATACTTGAAGAACGTGCACAGCGTGCCCTGTTTCCCGGCGGCGGATGTGTCGCCCGAGGGTATAGGGCAAAGTCCCGTGGATCCTCCGGATCGCCGTTGCCGATGTAATTTCCTGCAGTGGCAGTAGTGCCGATAACGGTGAGTTCGGCGTCTTTGGACCAGAGCGCGAGTATGTCGCGGGTTCGTTGAGTTATCACTGTAGGCGAATCGCCGTTCACGGGATCGTGCACGCTGATTGACGCATGAAAGGTTGCGTGAAGCTGTTCCAGTTCAGTCATTTGGGCCAGTCGTTCGTAATTGTCCCACCAACCATCTGCATGGGCGACTCCTATCGCCGCGATAGTGCCGACAGCTAGCAGTACCAATAGAACGTGTGTACTTCTTCCTGAATGTCGATTTCATATCCGTCTCCCTCTGATTTTGTGGCGCAGTTGTCGTTTTCAACGCGCCTGTTTGTTTGTCTTCACTCCGTTTGCGAAAATCGCAGCCGGAACTTCGGCGGGCAGTTTCCTCTTCGGCGGTTATTCTCTTTTCTGGTACGCGATGTGACAGTGATGCGTCCGAAGTTCCCATGACTGCCCTTCCGGAAGCAATGCCTACGCAGCAATTGTTTCTCCCCGAACAAACCTTTCTGCAGTAATCAGTTGGAAGAGTTGTCCCCGACAAACCTTCGAGTGGTAAACTTGGCGCTCGCGGTCTGGCGGGTGTGGAATGCCCCTTTCACTCACTGAAGGGACGGTTCGGTTTGACCAGTTTGAGCTGGATCTGAGGACGCGCCAGCTCACTAAGAACGGCGCGAAGATCCGGTTATCGCAGCAGCCGATTCAGGTCCTGCTGGTGCTCCTGGAAGTTCCCGGCGAGATTGTCACGCGGGAAGAATTCAGGCGACGCCTCTGGGCGTCCGATGTGTTTGTCGATTTCGACCACGGGCTGAATAAATCCATCCAGAAATTGCGCGACACTCTGGGAGATTCGGCAGGCTCTCCCCGTTACATCGAAACCATTCCGCGGATCGGATACCGCTTCATTGCCCTCCCCAATGAGGCGAGAGGAAGCGTGGAACTGCCGTCAGAAACAGGAACCTTCGTGCCGCCGACTGACCCGGCCCTCCCGCCTGGCGGCCGGATCGCCGGAAACCGACTGGCACGATGGATTCTACTTGCCGCTTCTGTGGCGGCCTGCGCCCTAGGGTTCTTCGCGATGGCCCTTTATCGATCCCGCCATCGCCCTCCAGAAGCCCGGTTCATGCAGCTCACCGAATTCACCGATTCTGCCGTGGCTCCGGCGCTATCGCCGGATGGACATATGGTGGCCTTTATCCGTGGCAACAATGCCTTTCTTAGCTCTGATGAGATCTATGTGAAGATGCTGCCGAACGGAGAAGCAAGGCGGGTGACGGACGACCACCGGCCGAAATACGGGCTGGCGTTCTCGCCGGATGGGGCGGAGATTGCGTACACGGTGTTGGAGGGTCCCCGGTTCTCCACCTACACCGTATCAGCGCTGGGAGGTGAGCCGCATCTATGGATGCAGAACGCGGCGGGACTGGCGTGGCTCGACCGTGATCATCTGCTCTTTTCCGAAATCCGATCGGGCGAGGCAATCCATCTGGGAGTGGTGACGGCAACAGTGACGCGTGCCGGTTCGCGCGAAATTTACTTTCCAGCGCACGAGCGCGGTATGGCCCACTACTCGTATGCCTCTCCGGATCGGCACTGGGCTCTCGTGGTAGAGATGAACGAGAACGGCGATTGGGCGCCGTGCCGACTGGTGGACCTGGAGGGCCAGGCCTCCTCGCGACCGATTGGCCCCTTGGTGCGTGTACCTCCGCGGGTTGGTCCCCAAATGGCAGATGGATGTATTTCGCCGTGACCGTGGATGGGCAGAGCCACATCTGGCGGCAGCACTTTCCAGACGGAGAGCCGGAGCAAATCACCTTCGGACCGACCGAGGAGGATGGACTGGCGGTGGAACCGCAGGCGCCAGCGCTGATTACCTCCGTGGGTGTGCACGAGAGCGCACTCTGGATGCACGACGGGAACATCGAGCGGCCGCTCTCTTCTGAGGGTGAAGTGGTGGGCGGACTGTCTCATCCCGTTTTCAGCCCCGACGCCTCTGCTCTTTATTACCTTCTGCGGCAGGGGCAGAACTCGGGTGCGGAGAGGAGGCGCACAGTCGTCGAGTCGGGAAAGAGCGAAGTAGTGCTACCCGGAATTTCGATGATCGCTTTCGATCTATCGCCAGATGGCAAACAGGTGGTATATACGACCGCCGCGGCGGGGGGGACGACGCAGTTGTGGCTGGCACCGGTGGGTGGCAGCAATCCCCCCCGAAAATTGAATGTTACGGGCGCGCAGTCGCCACACTTTGGCGCGGAGGGCCGAGTCCTGTTCCAACACCCGGAAGGGAACAAAAACTACCTGGAGCAGGTTGACGCCGACGGGACACACCGTTCCAAGGTCGTACCGTTTCCCATTCTGGAATTCCAGAGCGTTTCACCTGGGCGGCGATGGGTGATCGCATTCGTTCCCGCGACACCCGAAAGCAAAATTTTCGCAGTCACAGCGATTCCGCTGGCCGGCGGAGTGACGCGGCGGATTTCCCCAAGCTACTGCTTTCCAAGATGGTCGACGGACGGAAAATTCCTTTTCGTTCCAGTAGAAGAGTCATCACGTACAAGCCCGGGTCGCAGTTTGGCGATCCCCCTGGGCGGGGGGAAAACTTGCCGGTTCTTCCTGCGAACGGGATATCTCCATTCGTCGAATCAAATGTCGTTCGAGGTGCCATATCCGTGAGCCGTGAAGAGCTGGTGCCCGGCAAGGACCCGGAGCACTATGCCTGGGTGAACACGACGGTACACCGGAACCTCTATCGAATCTCACTGCCCTAGCCCTGTAACAGCTATGTTCCGAGGCCACCCGCAGCAACACCTTCGCGAGTGAACGTGGCAGGAGTAGGTTTTGGCCCACAGAGGAACTTGGTGAGCCCTTTCGTTGTACCAACTCACCATCGACTGATCGCTAACGACGGACAACTCGCCGTCATCATTCCCAAAACGGGAAAACAGAAAAATAAATCCTTAAACCGTGGCGTGTTTTTAGCCACCCAAAATCCCACCACACAAACCACCACAATTCACCACGAATCCACCACAATCTCACCACAAAAACACCACCCAAAAACACACACTTTCCCAAACCCCCCTCAAAAAAGCCCATAAAAAAGCAAAAAAAAGCCCCGGCCACCGCCGGGACTTTTTTCCTGACAAAATCAAAAAATTAAACGCTGAAGCTCGATCCGCAACCGCAGGTGCTCTTCACCGCGGCATTCTCAAACTTGAAGCCCAGCAGCCTCCAGCGTCTCCACATAATCCACCGTGCAGTTCTGCAGGTACATCGCCGAGGTCGCGTCCACAAACACCTTTAGATCCTCGAACTTATAGACCTTATCCATCATCCCGCTCTGGTTCTCAAACGACATGGAGTACTGGAAACCCGAACATCCACCGCCAACCACACCAATCCGCAGTCCAGCAGGAACTGGGATTCTGCGTCGCCATAATCTCCCGAACCTTCGCAATCGCAGCCGGCGTAAGGGTTACAGGCGTAGTCGAAGCGGGCGCGCCAACAACGACTTCAGGGGTAACAGCAGCAGTAGACATCGGCAAATCTCCTTGTCTCTTTCAGACATCTTTAAGTGTATGCGCCTGCCCCCGCTCCGGCAAGCCCTACCATAATCCTGACTCAATAGATGCACCGCCAGACCCTTTCGATTCAGCCATTCCAGAAACATCGGCCTATCACCGATTCCTGCTACTATCTCATCCAATTCTCCATCGAAGAGACATGAAGTTCATCCAGTTCATCGCGAACGCCTTCATCAACACCATGGGGATCACCCAGCCCTCGCCCGCAGGCCGCCAACCGCGCCGCCTGGTTCATCGTCATCATGCTCGCCGCTGTGCTTGCAGCCGTCGCCACCATCGCATCGTGGCCATCCACTGGGCCTCTCATCACTGAAAACTCGCGCTTCATCACCGAAATCAACCCCCGTTACAACCTGCACTCTCCCCCTCAAAAAGGCTGTTTCACCGTTGTTTGAATGGCGTATCATTGCGGCGGACGTCCTAATACCCATCGCGGCGCAAGCTGCAGCCCATCAGGTATTAGGACCTTCCTAAAACGTCGGCCCTGTCATAGGGCGGAGGAACAGCTATGACCGCTATGGATGCAATACCCGTTCTTGCTGATTATTTGGGCAGCAATTCTAGCCTGTTTTCTCGGCCTGCTCGCCTATAAGGGACAGCTGACCCGCTACGAAGAAGACCAGCTCTTCCTCAGCGAAGACTGTCTCCCACGAGCAACAACTTCAAACCGAAATCATTCGCAAAGTCACAAAGATTCAGCCGTTTGTCCGCGTATTTGGCGTCGCCGCGGCCGTCATGACCGCCGGCATCATCGGCATCTTCACCTACGACGCCTGGCAGCACCTGAAGTAAGCCATCGAAGGTCTGACCTTGGTCTGAGCCATCGACCGCCAAAACAAAAGAGCCAGAGGCCTGTGCGCCTCTGGCTCTTTATCATTCGCCCTCAAACCTAAGCGTTATACGTCGACGAAGAGACCTTCCCGCCACGCCCGGTCCAGTTCGTATGGAAGAACTCGCCCCGCGGCTTATCGACCCGCTCATACGTATGCGCTCCAAAGAAGTCCCGCTGCGCCTGCAACAGATTCGCCGGCAGCCGCTCGCAGCGATAGCCGTCATAGAACGCCAGCGCCGTAGAAAACGCCGGCATCGGCACGCCAATCTCAATCGCATGGATGATCGCCTTCCGCCACGACGCCTGATACTTGTTCAACGCGCTCGAGAAGAAGTCATCCATCAGCAGATTCTGCAGCTTCGGATTCTTATCGAACGCCGCCTTGATATCTCCCAGGAACACGCTGCGAATAATGCAGCCGCCGCGCCACATCAGCGCGATGCCGCCCATATTCAGATTCCACTTCATCTCCTTCTCGACCGCCCGCAGCAACATGTACCCCTGCGCATAGCTGATCATCTTCGAGCAATACAGCGCCCGCCGAACATCCTCGATAAACTCCTTCTTCTCCGAAACCGTCAGAGTCTTCTTCGGCCCCTGCAAGCACCTTCGAAGCCGCAACCCGCTCCTCCTTCAGCGCCGACAGGCATCGCGCAAACACGCTCTCTCCAATCAGCGTCACCGGCATCCCCAGGTCCAGCGCAGAGATCGCCGTCCACTTCCCCGTCCCCTTCTGCCCCGCCGTATCCAGAATCTTGTCCACCATCGGCTTTCCATCTTCGTCCTTCTTCGCAAAGATCGTCCGCCGAAATCTCGATCAGATAGCTATCGAGCTCGCCTTTGTTCCACTCCGCAAACACATCATGCAACTCATCCGCCGTCAGCCCCAGCCCATCCTTCATCAACTGGTACGCCTCGCAGATCAACTGAATATCGCCATACTCAATCCCGTTGTGCACCATCTTCACGTAGTGCCCCGCGCCATCCTCGCCCACCCAGTCGCAGCACGGAACACCGCCCTCCACCTTCGCCGCAATCGCCTGGAAGATCTCCTTCACATGCGGCCACGCAGCCGGATTTCCCCCCGGCATAATCGACGGACCAAACCGCGCACCCTCTTCTCCACCCGAAACACCAGTGCCGATAAACAGAATCCCCTTCTCCGCCAGCTCCTTCGTCCGCCGGTTCGTATCCGTGAACAGCGAGTTCCCGCCATCGATCAAAATGTCGCCCTTCTCCAGATACGGCAGCACATGCTCAATCGTCTGATCGACAACCTCGCCCGCCTTCACCATCAACATCACGCGCCGCGGCAGCTTCAACGCGGCACACAGCTCCTTCGCCGAGTGCGTCCCCACCACCTGCGTCCCCTTGGCCTCATCGTGCGAGAAACTCATCGACCTTCGACGTGGTGCGGTTGAACACCGCAACCTTGTATCCATGGTCGTTCATGTTAAGCACCAGGTTCTGGCCCATCACCGCCAGCCCAATCAAGCCGATATCGCAAGTTCCTTCTGCCATCTCAATCTCCAAAGCGACCCCGTCAGGGGCATCGCCAAACACGTGACTTGCCACACTCGCTCAGCCGCAAAAGTGGTCCAGTCCACGAATGCACTTTTCTATCACACGTATCCAACCGAAAGATAGAGTCGCAGCCAGACTGCCACAATTCACTCACGAGACAAAAAAGGCCCCGGCAATCACCGGAGCCCTCGATTTTCCTCAGATCGAAGAACGCACTCAGCACAATCGAAAAAATTTACTTGCCCTTCACCGCAATCACTTCAATCTCAACCAGCGCCCACGGAGCAGCCAACGCCGCCACCTGCATCGCACTCCTCGCCGGCTTATTCGGCTGATCCTTCGTCCCGAAGAACTGCGTATAAGCCGCCTGCAATCCCGCAAAATCCAGCTTATTGTCCTTAGCCGGATCGCCCGCCAGAAACACCGTCATCTTCACCACATCCTTCATATCCAGCCCTTGCTCTTTCAGCAGAGCCTGAATCTTATTCAACGCGCTCAGTCGCCTGCGTCTTGGTGTCCCCATAACCGCAGCCGTTCCCTTCGCCGCATCGGCAGGCGTCACCGGCGAAGCCAGTTGCCCGCTCAAATAAAGCGTGTCCCCCGCCCACACTCCATTCGCAATCGGCGACTTCTCATTCGGCTGCAGATGCTTCACCACAACCTGAGCCTGCATCGCACACGCAGCAGCCATCAACACCGCCGCCATCAAACCACTCTTGATCGTCATCGCTCTCTCCCTCGTAAAAAAATCGTTAGCCCTGCACAGATCCACTTGCAACACCAGACAACTTCGCCGCCTTCACTTTGTCCGCAAATCATCCCCACAGCCCGGCGCGCACTCAACGCCGCACCCTCCTGCCATCCCACAATGTGGCTCGCCGTATCGCCCGCAAAATAAATCGGCCCATCCGCCTGGATGATCGACGTCATACCCACTCTGGCCGCCGCCATAGCTGCGAATCCACGAGCCCTCGTTCCACGGCACCCGGCTCCATCCGCAGAACACAGGATTCTTCAACTCCTTCCCATGCCCCGGATGGATCTTCTCAATCGACGCCCGCGAAGCCTCAAACTTCTCCGCCAGCGTCAGCTTATAAAACGGCGATCCCAGCTCATCCGTATACCCCGACACCACAACTCCCGTCGGATGCATCAGCCGCGACGACGGATACCACATCGGACTCGGCCCCTGCCTCAGATACGACAGCCCTCCATAGATGTTGTAGTCCTGCTCCCAGAACCGCCTGCTCTCCCACGCGATCTTGTACGCTCCCCCCATCGTGCTCTCGTCCACCACCTTCTTGAACGGCGGCGACAGATCATTCGGAATCTTCTTCAGCATCGAAAACGGCAGCGCCGCAATGCAGTACGCAGCCTCCACCTGCTTCGTCGCGCCGCCCTGCGTATACGACACGCGAACACCCGTTCGCCGTCTTCCGAATCTCCGTCACCGGCGAACTGAACTGCACAACCGGCCCCAGCGCCTTGGCAAACGCATACGGAATCCGGTCCATCCCGCCCACCGGCTGCATCATCGTCGCCTGCCAGTCCCACGCCTCCTCCACAAACAAGATCGTACCAGAAGTTCTCATCCAGCAGGATCCGCATATCCATCGGCGTGTCGTCGACACCCACCTGCGACCCCGCGCCCGGCGGCGTCTTATACCCCGCCCTCTCCGACCCCACATACGCGCTCTTCTCATTCAGCGGCCCATAGATCTTCAGAAACGCCATCATCCGTTCCCGGTCTTCCTTCGTCAACTCCGAGTCCAGCGCCCCATTCGCAATACACTTCGAAAGCAGCTCCGACACATGCCCCCGCGTATCGTTGATCGCCTTCCGCTGCACCACCGGCTTCCCGCCATTCGCCTTATCGTTCTGCAGAAACGTCGAGCGCGAAGTATTGATCTCCACCTCCAGCGCCACGCCAAGCTCGCGACAATATCCCAGCATCGTCCAGTGCGTACTCGGCAGCCGCGCCGGCCCAAGGTTCTGATAGTTCCCTTCTTCCCAGCTGATCGTCTGCTTCGGTCCCATCGACGAACTTCACCTTCGTCCCATTGCGCCCGCGTCCAGTTGCGCCCACCCGGCCGCTCCCGCGCCTCCAGCAGCGTCACATCGTAGCCAAGCTTCTTCAGCTCATAGGCGGAAACCAGGCCCCCAATTCCCCCGCCCAGCACCACCACCTTCACGCCCTTACCCGAGCCCGGCAGCCGCCTGAATCGGCGCCACCTGCTCCCCCTTCATCGGCATCAACCCCAGCGACTGCATCGTTGCAAAAGCCGCGCTGTAGCCACCAACCTGCCCTACACGCATCAGAAAATCGCGGCGGGAAATACCCATGGAAGATACCTCTCTTTTCTGTGAATTAAAGCATTTCGAACCCAAACCAGAAGAAACACCAACGAGGACTACGCCGCTGCCTTCGATGAAGCTCCGCCAAAGACATTGCGGGACCGCACATCTTGAAACTGCAAAAATTGGAAATTGTTAGATTACGTCTACTCTATCGCAAAACCCTCGCCGTCGATAACCCTAATCTCACCAGCGCAGGAATTAGTTGCCTGCAACCTTTAATCATGACGGACGTCATATAATAGTGGGCGCTTCAGCAAGCGCGTCCGGGGTCAGTTAAAACCATGAGAGTAAGCCGCATTCAGGCAGCCGAAAATCGCGAACGAATCCTCGACGTAGCCACCCGGCTATTTCGCGAGCGCGGAATCGACGGCATCGGCGTCGATGACCTCATGAAGGCCGCCGGCCTCACCCATGGCGGCTTCTACGGCCACTTCAAATCGAAGGAAGACCTGGTAGCGCAAGCCTGCGCCCGCGCTGTCACGAGGATGCGCCAGAACTGGACTAACGTCGTCGACCAGTCGACCGGCGATCCCCTCGAACGCACTCGCCGCGACCTACCTCACGCCAAAACATCGCGACAGTGCCGGCCGCGGCTGCCCCATGGCAGCGCTCGGATCTGAAATCGCACGACAGGGACACACCGTTCGACGCGCCTTCACCGACGAGCTTCGTCCCTTCTTCGACTACTCTATCCACAATCGTTCAAGGAACCTCAAACAATCGACGCCGGCAGAAGGCGCTCGCAACCTTCGCAAGCCTCGTCGGCGCTCTCATTATCTCGCGCGCAGTAGACGATCCAGACCTCTCCGATGAAATTCTCGCCGCGGTCGCCAACTCCATGCGCGATAAAGAAGTTGAGCGCGATCGACTCAAAACTTCTTCCGCCCCACGCCGAATCTCTGCGAAGAAATCTCCGAGCGTGAAACACGCTTCCTCTTCTCCAAGAACACGAAGAATCGTTTCGGCAAAATAATCACCGTAGAAACTTCCCTCTCCAAAAAAATCTGAATCTTGAAACTCTCGTCCTATCTCAATCATCCAATTTCAGGATAAAGGATGATCGTCATATATAAATCCCTGGCGTTCTTCCCTCCAACTATCTATTCGCGGTTGAAGAAAGGGACGGCCACCCTTGGCAAGCCAGGCGGTATTGACGGAAGAGCAAGAGATGCCAGTACTGGAGATCGAATCAGGCCTTGATCTCCCACCCAGCTCCCCCACTCCAGAACCGAAGTCCGCAGCGCGGCCCAAAGGCCGCCCCATCATCAATCCCTGGGTCGTCGCCCTCACCGTCACACTCGCCACCTTCATGGAGCTGCTCGACACCTCCATCGCCAACGTCTCCCTGCCCTACATCGCCGGCGGCCTTGGCCGTTCCTACGACGAAGTCACCTGGATCCTCACCACCTACCTCGTCGCAAACGCTGTCGTTCTCCCCATGTCCGCGTGGCTCTCCCGCGTCTTCGGCCGCAAAAACTACTACATGGCCTGCGTCGCCCTCTTCACCATCACATCGTTCTTCTGCGGCATCGCCCCCACCCTCGGCATCATGCTCATCTCGCGCGTCCTTCAGGGCATCGGCGGCGGCGGGCTCGCTCCAGTCGAGCAAGCGATCCTGGTCGACACCTTCCCTCCAGCAAAACGCGCCTCTGCCTTCGCGCTCTATACCGTCGCCATCGTCACCGCACCGGCAATCGGGCCCGTCCTCGGCGGCTGGATCACAGACAACTACAACTGGCGTTGGGTCTTCCTCATCAACATCCCCATCGGCATCCTCTCTATCTTCCTCACCAACCGCTACGTCCACGATCCCGAGTCCTACGCCGAAGAGCGCAAGACCGTCCGCAAAAACGGCAAACTCAGCGTCGACGGCATCGGCATCGCCCTCATCGGCCTCGGCTCCGCAGCTCTCGAAGTTCTCCTCGACCGTGGCCAGATCGACGACTGGTTCGGATCACGCTTCATCATCTGGATGTTCATTATCGGGGTCGGCTGCATCGTCACGGCAATCTTCTGGGAGCTACACGTCCCCGATCCCGTCATCGACTTCCGCATGCTCAAGGTTCGCAACTTCGCCATCGCTAACTTCTTTTACTTCGTCTTCGGCTTTGGCCTCTTTGCGTCGACAACCATGATCCCGCAGCTTCTCCAATCCCTTTACGGCTACCGCGCCATCGACGCAGGCCTCGTTCTTGGGCCCGGCGCGCTCGTCATCACGTTCTTAGCCCCCGTCGGCGCGCAACTCGTTCAACGCAACATCATCAAGCCGCGTCTCCTCCTCTTCGGAGCAGTTATGGTCGTCGGCATGTCCTTCCTCCACTTCAGCCACTTCAACCTCGACACCGACTATCGCCACTACGCACTCGCCCGCGGTCTGCAGGGGCTCGGCTACGCCTTCTTCTTCGTTCCCCTCTCCGTCATTGCGTACTCGCAACTCACCCCCGCGCAAAACAACAAAGCCTCTTCGCTAACCAACTTCTTCCGCAACTGGGGCGGCAGCTTCGGCATCGCCTTCATCACAACCGTCAGCGAACGCCGGCAGAACTTTCACCAGGCAACCGTCGGCGGCAACATCGCCGCATCCTCACCCGCATTGCAAGAGAACATCCACCAGACCGCTGCGTATCTGCAAACCCACGGCTGGTCTGCCGCCGACGCCCTCACTGCAGCCTACGGACGCGTCTACGATCAACTGCACGCCCAGACCCAACTCCTGGCCTTCATGGACTGCTTCCACATCATCGGCGTCATCACCCTGATCGCCGCCCCTGTGGTCCTGCTCACCAAATCCTTCAAGGCCCCGGCCAAATCAACCGGCGCGCATTGATCTGGATTAAGCCATTTCAACCGCTTGTAATTCTCTTTTGCCATGTTCCGCCCAAAAAATTGCATGTCAACCCCTAAGCGGCCTAACTGCTTGAATTAGCAGCAAATAGCGTTGGCGTAGGAGTTATGCCCAAGCCGCTATACGGGAGATATTAGATCAAAAAGAAGAAGCCCCTAACTCGTTTAGAAAGAGGAATTTTTACCATAACCCCTTTGCTATGAAGATTTTGACAAAGAGGCCCGTCGCGTAAATTATCGATTCAAAGAGAAAATGGCATCTACGTTGGGGGAGGGGTGGGGGCATCCAGCCGTTATAAGATAGCGCCATAATCCAGCGAGGTCTTATGTCCAGCATCCCGCTCTCTGCTCATCAAATTAGCGCTAAAGACGTCACGAAAGTCTCGTCAAAGTCGATAGGCGTTCCCTGGTACTTGTGGTGCGGCGCACTCGCCATCACCTCAGCCTCCATCGGTGGCGCGTGGGACGTCGCGTGGCATCGCTCCATCGGCCGCGACACCTTTTGGACGCCTGCGCATCTGGCCATCCAGGCCTGCGGTGTAATCGCTGCCATCATCTGCGGCTACCTGATCCTGGCCGACACATTCGGGCGCTCCGCGGAGTCGAGAGCAGCATCGGTAAAAGTCCTTGGATTCCGCGCGCCGCTTGGAGCGTTCATCGCGGCGTGGGGTGGCATCGCGATGATCACCTCTGCCCCCTTCGATAACTGGTGGCATGCCGCTTACGGACTCGACGTCAAGATCGTGAGCCCGCCCCATACCCTCCTGATTCTCGGTATGCGCGCGGTAGCGCTGGGCGTCCTCTTCCTGATCCTCGCTGCAATGAATCGCGCCTCAAGCGAAGCCACACTTACTGGCGAACAGACGTTCAAGAAACTGCAACGCCTCTTCCTCTACGTCGGCGGCCTCATCGTCTCCGGTCAGATGTTCTTCCTGATCGAGTACACATGGGATGTTCAACTTCACTCGGTGATCGCCTACGTCGCCATGGGGATCGCCGTACCGCTCGCCTTCGCGGTCCTCTCACAGGCATCGAGATACAAATGGGCCGCTACCACCACTGCCGCTGTCTACATGATCTTCGCGATCTCAGAAATTCTCATCTTTCCGCTCTTTCCCGCACAGCCCAAGCTCGGACCAGTCTTCAATCCAGTCACTCACCTGATCCCTGCAAAGTTTCCGATCCTCATCATCGTTCCCGCACTTGCACTCGATCTGTTCTGGCAAAAGAGCAAGGCCTGGGAGCCATGGAAGGTCGCACTGATCTCGGGCTTTCTCTTCATCGCAGTGCTGACCATCGTGGAATGGCCCTTCGCAAGCTTCCTCCTCTCGAAAGCGTCCGAGAACCGCTTCTTCGGCACCATCTACTTCGACTACAACTCGCGGCCAAACGGATACGACCGGATGAGACTCTTCTTCAACCCTGACCACGGCTCGACCCTTTACCTCGGCCTGTTGCGCGCCTCAATCTACGCCTCCATCAGCACCTGGATCGGCTTGAGCTTCGGACGCTGGATGCGAGGCGTGCAACGGTGAAGCCTCTCTTCGCGCGCTCTCGTTCCGTTCTTCTGCTGCTGTTCTGCCTTCTCACGATCCCGACGGCAGCGTTCGCTCACGTCGGCAGCAAAGATGTCTTCGAGACCATCAACGCCGGACCATATAAGCTTTACGTTACGATCCGCATGCCTACCGTCATTCCCGGCGTCGCAACCGTCGAGGTGCGATCGAGCGGGGCTAACGTCAACGGGATCCACATCACGCCCCTTCCCATCACCGGCGAGGCATCGAAACATCCTCCAACGTCTGACCCGATGAAACCCTCTGCAGTCGATCCTGCATTCTTCACCGGCAACCTTTGGATGATGGCCTCAGGATCGTGGGAGGTGCGGTTCGAAGTTACAGGAGACGGAGGAGAGCAGACTGCTTCCGTTCCGGTTCCTGCCGTTGCTCTATCGACGCTCAAGATGCAGCGCGGACTTGGGATCACGCTCGGGATTCTGGGCCTGTTTCTGCTGGTGAGCATGGCCGGCATCGTAGCTGCGGCTGTTCGTGACGCGCGCCTCCAACCGGGGATAATTCCGACGCCAGATCGCAAACGACGAGCTACTCTCGCAACCATCGGCAGCATTGTGATCATGGCGCTTGTAGTTTGGGGCGGAGCGGCCTGGTGGAACGCTGAGGCGGCAAGCTACTCCCTCGATGTCTACCATCCTTTGAAGGTCGATCCGGTGCTAACGGGCAACGTGCTCGACCTCAACGTCCTCGCCTTTCATCCGGACAGCGAACGGCGAGCGCGCTCCAACAACGACTTTCTTCCTGACCACGGACACCTGATGCACCTCTATGCCATCCGCGAACCGGAGATGGATGCCGTCTTCCATCTTCATCCTGAGTTGGTAAGCCCAGGCGACTTCCGTATCTCGCTGCCAGGGATGCCTGCCGGCGACTACACGCTCTATGGCGATGTCGTTCATGCTTCGGGCTTTCCTGAGACGCTCATCTCAAAACTCGTCGTTCCAGCGAACATGGCCGGCGGTAGTCTGGGCCCGGACGACGCATCCTCGCATCCGCAACCGCTCAGTGCCGGCATGCTGGGTAGCTCCTACGCGCTTCCGGATGGCTACGTAATGGTGTGGGATCGGCCTGCAGTTCTGACTGCAAATACTGCTTATTCCTTCCGCTTCCGCCTGCTGGACGCCACTGGCAAGCCTGCGAGCGATGTTCAGCCCTACATGGGCATGGCTGGACACGCGGCCTTCGTCAAGACCGATGGTACTGTCTTCGCTCACACTCATCCGGATGGTTCCGCTGCCATGGCTGCGCTGATGCTCGCAAATGACAAGGACAGTGGCGGTGCAATGGCGCACGAGGGGATGAAGATGGATATGCCGATGGCCGGTGAGATGGCGGCACACACCGAACCGCTCTCTAATACGGTCGAGTTTCCTTATGGATTTCCGTCACCTGGGCGATACCGAATCTTTATCCAGATGAAGCATGGAACGACGGTGGAGACAGGGACGTTCGACGCATCAGTCCAGTAAATTCCGCAGGTCGTCTGATCGCAAATGCGGAAGACCCGGCACGCTTGTGCCGGGTCTTTCGCTCTGCCGTAGGATTGCGATTAGAAGTTGAAGCGACCGCTGAACTGAACGGTGCGCGTGGGACTGGCGTTGTTGCCCAAGGCGAAACTGGTGATGTATCCGAAGGTTCCGCCGGCTGGAGTAACGGTTACGTTGGGATTGCTGACGAGCTCGGCGTGGTTGAGCAGATTGAATGCTTCGACTCGAATCTGGAACTCGCTTTCCCGGTAGATCTTGAAGTTGCGAGTGATGCTCGAGTTTATGTTGGTGACGCCCGGTCCGCGGAATTCGTTGCGGCGAGTGTTGCCAAAGTTTGGCGAGACCATGCAAGAGGGCACTGAGCAATTGACGTAACCAGGCGCGCTGGGGTTGGTGTATTGGGGCTCTACGGGGTTGGCGAAGGAGGTGGGGTCGAACCAGGGCATGCCGCCGGACACGGGACTGGTGTTGTTCGTCGTGCGAGCATGGCCGCCAAGCTGATGGTACGGAGCGATAAGCTGGGCATACTCGTTTTCGCCAGGCGCGTTGATAGCTGTGGACGACGGGCTCACTGTGAACGGCGCTCCGCTGATGTGGCTAATCTGCCCTGTCAGCTGGAAGCCGCCAAAGATCGCGCCGGCGATGCCGTGGGTTAGCCACATCTGACCGTGGCCGAATGGCAGCTGGTAGATTCCCCAGAACTGGAGGTTGTTGGTGCGATCGTAGCCGGACTGTGCCCGGTTCAGGTTGAAGTAGCCGGGATACGCGTAGGCTGGGCCGGTGGAACCCGAACCCGCCCCATTATCTGCATCGTCAAATGCATGCGACCAGGTATAGCTCAGGCCGTACTGAAGCGAAGTACCTGCATTGCGCGCGAGTTGCGCCTGCAGGGCGTTGTACTCTGCGTCGAAGATCGGCTCGTTCATGGTGATGCCGCCGGTGTTGTAGCAGACATATCCGGTGGCAGCCGTGCAGTGCTCCTGGTTGATGAGCTGGTTGGCGTTGAACGAGCAGGCTCCGGTGAGGCCGGTGGACGGGTTGTACTGGCCATTCGGCATGCAAGTGGTGGCGCCGCTGGGCAGGGGAGCCGCATTCTGCGTGACACCGGAGAACTGGCGAACCGCGTGAGTCCCGACGTAACCGATGTTGGCCACGTAGTTGCGGCCGAAATCGTGCTGAAGAAACACGTTCCAGCTTTCAATGTATCCACGATGTATGTTTGCGGGGGTTGTATTTGTTCCAATGGTTACAGGAAGCGACGCAAAGCCGTTGGTGATAATCGGGGTGGCTGCAATGGGGATGCCCGTCGTCAGCGTAATGGGGTTCGCGTTCGGATCTAATGACAAGGTTCCCGATCCGGGTCCGACATAGGCCTGGGCGATTTCGCTGGGGTACTGATCGCGCAGAAAGCGATAACTCTCGGGATCTGTGGTGATTCCGCCGCCGGCGCGGATGACCGTCTGTCCGTCTATGCGATAGGACAGACCTAGCCGCGGAGTGATTTGCCCCCATCCAACATTGATCCCTGCGTTTCTGGGGTTGCCGCCGACACCGCCGACTTCGATGTTGGCCGTCTGAGGCAGGGTGGGATCGAGGCGGAAGACGCCGTGCTTGTCAGTGTAGGGCGCCGGATAGAACTCGTACCGGATGCCGTAGTTAATTGTGAGCTTGGGAGTCGCGGACCATGTGTCCTGCGCATAACCGGCCCATTCGGTCCAGCGCAAGGAGTTCGGGTTGTACAACTGTTCGTTCTTGGCTACGGCTATGCCGGTGCCGAAATTGGGGAGACCTAGAAGCATGTCAGCGAGCGCGTTGTAGGCGGTGACGGTACTGGTGTTGCTCGTCATGCTTCCCTGGAACATGAAGCCTCCGCGCGGGTTACTGACGCCAGAACCGACGGATGGCTGAAAGTGATTGAGGTCGAAGTGGTACCAGGTGGCGCCATACTTGGTAGCGTGCCTGCCCTTGGTCCAGCTGAAGTTGATGTCGGAGGTGAACTGGTTGTCGCGGAACAGGAACGGGTTTGCACCGGACGCATTGCCAAGGGTGGAAAAGCCGGTGAACGCAAAAATCGGCTGGCCTTCATAGAGAGACCCTACTCCGTTGGTGCCGGGGATGCCGAGCTGGTTCAGACCAAAGTCACCATATGCAAGATCGATGAGAGATTGCGCGCCAGTGACCTGGCGGGTGTAGCCAAAGTCCCAGTCGATAACCATCGTAGATGTGATGACGTGGCTGACGCCAAGTCCAACATTCTGGATGCGGCCGGAAGCCTTACCGGGCTGGCCACCGTCGACAGCAGCGCCCCCAGCACCCCCGTTGCCCGCGGCGTTCCCAAATATCTGTGGGTCGGTAAGGGTGTACGGCTCAATGCTGTACCGTCCGAAGATATTCGTCTTGTCGGTGGGATTGTAGGTAATCTTCGCGTCGTTTGTGATCCGGGTATAGGCGATGGTGCCGACACCCGTGTAGTCGTTTGCCAACTGACTCGAGATCTGCGAGGCGGACGGTGTTCCGACCGCCGCCGCGAAGGGCTGAAGATAAGACAGCATCTTCACGGCAGGAGCTGACTGACGCGAGGGAGGGATGCAGTTGCATCCGTACTCCGAGAGGAAGGTAGGACGCGCGCCGATGGCACGGATTGGGCCTACGCCACCTGGCTGGGGATCGTAGAGAGTAGCAACGGAACTAGCCGCCGAAAAGTCGCCGCCGATCATTGCGGTGGTCGGCACGGTCGCCTGCGGGGTAGCTAAAGTGCGGCGGGATGTGCGCTCATAGCCATCAAAGAAGAACAACTTGGTTTTGCCATTGTAGATCTTTGGGATATAGACGGGGCCGCCGAAGTTGCCTCCGAACTCATTGAAGACGTTCTTCGGAACCGACCCGGTAGGATTTGCGGGGGAAATCAAGGATGCCTGGGTTGCCGTGTAGGCCCGGGCGTTGAAGAGCGCGTCCTGGTAGTACCACCACGCACTACCGTGGTACTGGCTTGTGCCACCCTTCATCGTGATGGCGACTGAGGCGCCGCCAGCTACGCCTTGGTCTGCATTGAAAGAGTTTGTGACGACGTTGACGCTTTGGATCGAGTCCGCCGGCGGCAGATAGGCGAGCAGGTAGGGCAGCCAGCCATAGTCATTCACTGCGCCATCGAGGCGTGTGGTGTTGGTGTTGTAGCTAGTGCCATTCAAATTAACCGAGAAGGCGCGCGCTGGGTTGCCGCCGATGGAGTTCTGCTCCTGAACGGCCGCCGCGCCGGGGATCAGGGTGTAGAGAGTCTGGAAGTTCCGACCCTGCGACGAGGTGATTGGAAGCTGGGAGATCTGCTCTTCCGAGATCTCGTGGGTTACTTCGGCAGAGTCCGTCTCGAGCATGGGTGCAGCTGTGTCAACCGTTACCTCTGTCGTAACAGTCGATGCTGGGAGCGTCGCATCAACGCGCGACTCCCGGGTCACGTCAATCGGGACGTTTTTTTCTAAGAAAGCCGCGAACGAGCTGGATGCCTTGATAGACACCGTATAAGACCCAGGCGCAAGGTCTACGACGTGGTACTCGCCGGAAGAGTTCGTCGTGGTAGTGCGGGTTTCCTGAGTGGCCTGATTCGTTACCACGACCGTGGCATTAGGGATCGTTGCGCCTGCCTTGTCCTGGACGTTTCCAGTCAGGGACCCATAGATCACTTGCGCGCTGGCGTTAGGTGCCAGGATAAGACTCAAGCACAAGGCGATTCCAAAAACAACCTTCAGAGCCGCTGTACTTACCTTGGGGCGAACTAAGTTGCCGATCTGCGTCATACCACTCCTCCAGTTGTACAAGACCACGGGCTGAGTACTCTGCGTCTCCTGTCTCAGGTTGAATGCCCCTAAGCAGCGCGGTACTCATAGCGTATTTTCTATGCGTCGCGAACTTTATACGGTTGGAAATAAAACTGTCAAGGAAAGAATTCGTACCTAGGGACCGGCTAACGTAGTCAGGTATCAGCGATTTGAGGGTCTACGGAAATCCACATAAGTCGTCTACAAATCTATGGAAAACTCGAAAAATACCACGATGGAAGGCGGTTTCACGATCGTCGCTTGACGGAAAAGTCTGTTGTGTCAACCGGGAAGGGGGATAACCGGAGTGATGATCACAATTTTTCGATAATCAAATTAAGCATGGAATAGCGCGCTTGATTGGGGAGCGAGACTAATCGAAGATTCGGAGATCACGCGCTCGACTGGAGCGACATTGGCCGGTACCAGCGAGGGTTGAGCCACCAATACGCGAGAGTGCCTTCGCCGAGCACGGAATCGGTCGCAAATTCGCCGCGAATCAGATGCACCCGCTCGCGCATGCTAATCAAGCCAAGGCACGCGGCCGCCTTCGACTTCGGAAGTTGGAATCTTTTAGTCGGAGGACCAGCGCGAGGGAAAGAGAAGTTCGGATGGTTCCACGTGCCGATAATAGTCGCTACGAGTTTTTCACAAATCGACTAGAAGTTCTGCTAGTAGCAGAGCTAATTGATTGACTCTAGGTTCATTTTATTGAGGCCGACTTGAGTCCCGTAATCGGTCTCCCTTCCATCTCACGTCTTGCAAGAAGACAATTTTTACGATTATTGAGTCGACCGCTTCGGGGTCGGCAGGTGCGAAAAAAATAAAACGAAAGAGCCGGGGCCGCCAATTCCTCCAAAGAACTTTAAGCACCCGAATATCCGTGCAGGTAAATCACCAGTGCGCAAACAGATACTTTTGCCAGCAGATTTCCTTTCTGAATATGGGTAGTCTCGCGACAGAACAATCAGGCGAAGCAGAATGCACGAGCTGAATGAGATGGAATCGGAGTCCATTGCCCTACCATCGCTTCTGTTGGCGGATGATAATGCCGCTTTGCTCGAAACTCTTGTCGAGCTACTTCAACCCAACTATCAAGTGGCCGCCGCGATGAATAACGGCAGGTCGGTACTTGAACGGTTTATGTCGCTTGCTCCCGACATCATCATCCTCGATGTTTCGCTGGGTGATCTGACCGGCTTCGAAGTGGCAAAACGTTTGAAAGATGCTGGGTGCTCCGCCAAGATCATTTTTTTGACGGTGCATGAAGACATCGATTTCGTAAATGCTGCTTTTGATTTAGGCGCATCCGGCTACGTCTTCAAATCTCGAATCAGTGCGGATCTAACAAAAGCGATCGACGTTGTCTTCCATGGTGGACGGTTTGCCTCTATCAATTCACGACTGCCGCATTAGTTCACCAGGAAGCATGATCCACGTAAAGCGGTTGAACAGATACGCCGGGCAGTCAAAAGGTGCGCCCTATGCGGAAGAAGAATCTAGCGTGGCCATAGTCACCAACGGCACCGGCGAGCTCGACTGGGCCGAAGATCGTGTTGACTATAAATCCGGCCGCACCGTCCAGCGGGAGATTCGGCGGCTTCGGACCCAATGGAAGCGCATACGTTTTTCCCACCTCGAACAGTGCGATGAGGTCCAGCGTACTTCCCAGGAAGGGTGGCAGTTTCAATAGCTCGCGGATGTAGCCTGCCTGCCCAAGAAAGTATTGGTCGGTTAACAACTCATTCGTGCTCCAGGCGACTAAGCGCTGCGAACCGCCCAGGGAAAACGTGGGTATTCCGGTCTTGTAGCCATAGCTGCTTCCCCCAAAGGCGCCTACAAACACAGAGGAGGGCTGGCTCAAACGGAAAAATTGTTGGGCCTGAATCTCAGTAAGCGGAAAGGGCCCCGGGGCGGCAGGGTTTGTGGTGAACCCCTTCGTGTACGCCGTAAGGTTCGTGCCTGAGCGAGGAATTACGGGATTGTCGAGCGTGTTTATCTGAATCTGAATCCTCGCGTCACCAGTCGTTCCAGACGTCGTCGGGAGGTCAGGAATGTTTCCGATCTCGGGCGAAAGCCGCTCCCAGCCGCCCTCATATCCCAACCTGAATTCGGCGATCCGACCAAAGCTATAACCGGTATCGAGACCGCCGAGCGCCTGACGCAACCGGTAGCTTGCCAGTATGGTGTTGCCTGAATAAACGTTGAATTGTTGGCTGTTAATTCCACCTCTAGGTGCTACGAACCAACTGCTGGTTGTCGTGAACGGATGGAAGTACTCTCCGTCTAAAAGATATTGCGACCCGACGACAACATCGGTACGCAGTTCTGAGCGATAGCTGCCTACATCCAGAAATGTGACTCTGGCTCCAATGCTAAACAAGACGTTGTTGTAGTCGGAGCCATCGATCAGAATGAGAGGGCGAACGATGGGAGGCGCGTAGGCCTTCTGGTCTGCTTGAACCAGCAGGCCCTGTTCACCGTTTTTCTCAGTCATCGAATAGGTTGCGGTGGCAAACCGCCCCTGACCAACGATGGTCATCATGTCCTGGTCGATGGTTTTCGGTTCTACAGGTTGACCCACTAGTGAGGCCATCTGTTTCTCCATCGCCTTTGCCATCTCGGGATTAGTGGCGCCCACGACCTGGACAAACTTTGGTATTGGCGCGTCCCTTCGTCGTGCTTTTCGAGCCGCAAGATACTCTTCCCACTCAGCTTCACTTACTGAATAAGTAGACAGAACTGCGGCTTTAGAGGCCGCCGCTTCGTATCCGAGCTTGATGATGGCGTCCGCTTTGTCGTAGTCCAGAGCGGTGTATTTCTGCAGTTGAACCGATACAAGTATGTCGGCCATCTCCATCGAACGACGTTCGTTTACAGCAGACATGACGGAGATGGATTGACCAAGCACGCCAAAACTCGACAGGTCCGTGTTTGGATCCATTGGAGCAGTTTCCAGATGGATCGCGAGTGTGATCTCGGGTCCCATCTCTTTGCCAACGTCTACGGGGAGATTGTCGAGCAAGAAACCATCGGCGTAGAGGCTTTTTCCAGACCGGACAGGCGTGAAGATTCCAGGTAACGACATCGTCGATCTCATGGCCAGCGCAAGAGAGCCGTCGCGGAAGACATGTGGTTTACCGGAGACAAGATCTGTGGACACGCAGGCAAACGGAATCGGAAGATCGTTGAAGCTTTTGACCTCTGAATAAGGAAGTGCAACATTATCGAGAACCAGATTGACTTCCTGGCCTGTGTTGAACCCCGAAGGAAAGCGCAGGCCGCCGCGCAAACCAAATTCAAGTTGACCTGGAACCTCGTGGGCGTCCTGTTTGCGACGATAGGACAGGTCCCGAAATGGAGTGACTCCGCTGAGTACCTCGTCCCAATTGATGCCGTTAATGATTTCTCTGACCTCGGCAGGCGATCGGCCGGTCGCGTACATGCCGCCAACCAGGCCTCCCATACTGGTCCCGACGACATAGCCTACAGGAATGCGATGCTCTTCCATCCAAGTTATGACTCCGATATGGGCGAGACCAAGCGCGCCGCCGCCTTCGAGGACAAGGCCAAGCTTTGGACGTGCGGCCTTGTCATGCGTAGGAGCTTCTTGAGTTTGACCAAAACTAATGACCGCAAAAAAGAAAAGAACGAGCAGCGATTGGGCAGCTTTGATCTTGGTGCTTATCGTCTGTTTAAGCCTCATCTGTGGCCAGCTTTCATCGCGGCTCGTTTGGCATCTTAGGATCGATGACAACGCGCATACCACGACCATTATTGAGGCACACGGCCTTCGCAGGAACTATCAAATCTGACAGTTGCAGCACCAAAAGTTACCAGTAGCGAATGGCGCTGATGGCACAGCGCCGAGTCCCGATCCAAGTGCATCGGAACAAGTCGAATATTGGATCAGAAATTGAATTTTGGCGATATGAGGGCCGATATGGGGCGATGGACCTCGGGAACGAAATCCATCGGCAGCCAATAGCTGCGAAGACAAGCGTATATTCGACACTAATTGGGATCAGGAGACGATCATCTGATGCTTAATCGCGTATCCCAGGAGTTCAGCGTTCGTGCTGATATTTAACGTCTCCATCATCCGATATTTATGAAAAGCGACGGTGCCAGGCTTCACATCGATGATATTGGCTACCTGCTTCATCGACAGGCCTTCGGCAAGCAACTGCAGAACTTCGCTTTGCCTCTTGGTAATTCTCTTTTCTTCGTTAAAGGGCTCTCTCCTATTAAGAAGGAATGTCACCGTTTCCTTAGCAATGAGGGGTGAAAGGTAAGACTCGCCCCGATTAACTTTCCGGACGGCAAGCAAAAGCTCTTCCCCAGCGGATTGTTTGAGGACATAGCCAGATGCACCGCGATGGAAAGCTTCCGCTGCTACGTCGGCAGCCAGTGTCATCGTAAGAAATATCAACTTGATGCCTGGCGACTTCTGTTTCACTTGCTCGCCCGCATCCAGGCCATTCAATCGGGGCATGTAAATGTCAAGGATGATGATGTCAGGCTTAAAGTTCGGCGACTGCATCTGCCACATGACGGCCATCCGTCACTATGCCCACCACCGAAAACTCCGGTTCTAATAGACTCTTGCATGCATCTGCCAGAAGTTGATGATCATCGGCAATCAGAATTCGTGCCGCCGGTCTTTGCTCTCTCATAGCGAAACTCCCAGAGTTATTCTTTTCAGCCATGGCCCGCGATCAGGGGATGATCGATTAGTTCAGAAACTGTATGGCGCTAGGTGATATCTCGAATATTTCTCGAGGTTTAGCTTCCAGGAAACTGTCAGAGTCTTGTTAGGTGAGAGTTATACGTCGGTCTGTTCCCAATGTCAATGATTTCGACCCCGGATCTGCTGGCGAGTACTGGCATGTGAAATCGCAAATATGTCAGCTGCATTAATAGAAATAGAGGCACCTCTTACTTTTAGCAGTTTCCTGTTTGCTGTGCCAATTGAGGCAAATCAAATCCTGATGAAGATATTACGTCGGTAGAGCATAGAGACGAATACCCAGCAGACGGCGACGAAGGCGATTGAGTATAGGAAAGAGGCAAACGCCGGGTTCGGAACAACGCTCTCAATCGACCAATAGAGAACCTTTTGCAGGTTAACACCTGGCCGTGGATGGATGCTGTCGAATGTTGAAGCCAATAGTTCTGAAAAGACGTAGGCGGCGATAGCATTTGTCCCAAAGACAAAGAACGGGACTAAGAATCTGCGATTGCCGGGACGGTTCAGATTCTTCTCTGGCCGATCGACTATTAGAAGACAGAGAGCGAGCAACAAGAGGCTGAGGCCGCCAGCGAAGAGAGCGTAGGAGCTAGTCCAAAGCTTCTTATTGATGGGAAATGAGAGGTTCCAAAGACCTCCCAGAAGAACTCCTGACAGACCGGTAATCGCGATTCCGCGAACTTTCATGGCAAATGTGCGCTCCGTGCGCAGCCAGATACCCGTCAGGAGGCCGAAAAGCGTGGTGGCAAGTGCGGGAATAGTGCTGATGAGGCCCTCCGGGTCACGAGTGCGCTCGTAGAGGTGTGAGGCGGAGAATATCTGACGGTCGAGCCAAGCGGTGAGATTGGCGTCGTGGTCCAGCAGGGGAATATCGCGGCCCGGAATACCGTATCCGGGAACTGGCACGAAGCGCATCAGTATCCAATACCCGACAAGTGCCGCCACAGCCAAAGCCAACTTATTGCGCCAACCGGGGCTGACCAAGTAGAGCGACGCGACAAGGAAATAACAGATGGCGATGCGAGGAAGCACTCCATAGAAGCGCATGGTATGCAGGTGGAAATAAGGAAAGCTGTTGACCACCAGGCCAAGCAGGTACAAGATGACCGACCGGCGAAGTACGTGAAAGAAGAGCGATTGCTTTGTGGCGCCCTGCGCAAGCCGAGACGCGGTAGAGAACACTGTTGAGATACCAACGAGAAACAGGAAGGTTGGGAAGACGAGATCTGTGGGGGTGAAACCATTCCACGCGGCGTGCTTGAGCGGCCAATAGGCTACGGCCTCGTTGCCGTTGTTATTAACGAGGATCATAAAGCCGATGGTTAACCCGCGTAAGACGTCGAGGGAGAGCAGTCGGCCGGGTCGCAGGGCGTTGGAGGGTGGCGCAATCGTAGACAGGGGTTGCGTTGTCGATAGCATCGTCAGTCCTTTGCCTTAGGTGTTGGGTCGGGTAGGAGACTTAGGGCGCGCGCAATAGCAAGTGCGGCGGCATAGGAGTCACCTTGCGGTCGGGCGTCGTAGACCTTTCCGCTGTGGTTCCATTGATCGCCAAAGGCATACCAATCGATGCTCTTGGGTTGTGTGCCCGTTTCGAGTGCATTGGACAGAGAATCGAAGTACATCTGCCATCGGGGCATATAGTAGTCGCTCGTCAGACCGGCCCAGTCGCGGTTGCCGTATTCATGAAGGCCGAATTCACTGGCTTTGCGATCTCCCCATGTTGTAAGGATTGAGCGGGCATCGTAGTTGAGGCTGTCGAGTTCCGCAGGAGACGAGGCCCACGGTGGAACGAATGAGAGCCACTTGCCGAGCAGAAAGAACGAATTGGTGCGTAGCAGGTTGTCTTGCAGCTGCATATCGCTCATCCATTCTCTTGTCAGTTTGGCGAACGCGATCTTGTCCCTTGAATCGTAGGCTTGTTTGATAAGTGGGAGCAAGCGGCGACCTTCGTTTGCCATGACCTGCCTCGCAACATCAACCAAGTCGTAACGGTAGGTTTCCGCGGAACGCATTGCGGGCGCAACCTGGAGGAGTTCCGTGAGTGCGGGGGCGAACTCGACGGGGTTGTATCGCAACACGTCGGGAGACCAGGTCGCAGCACGTGTCGACGTTAGAGATGGCTGTGAGTTGAAGACGGAATCATGCGCGGCGTCCCGCTCACCGTGCTGCATATTTCCGTCGGCTCGGTAGCCGTAGGCGGTCTTGAGAAGAATCTGCCATGCGTGGCGCGCATGAGGGTCGTCCACTCCGTAGCGGCGGATGGTATATGCGTCGGTCCACGAAACGAGATCTACAGGATCGTTGCGCCACGCCATTTCGGTGTAGAGATCAAAGGCGAAGGGATTCGTATCGAGCCCTTCGGGAAAGATGGCGGTACCGACGATGTGGCTGCCGGGACGTTTGGCCATCAACGGAAGCCGAACGGCGTAGTCATAGAGCGGCGCTCCCATAGTGGTGCGTCCGCCAAACTCCCAGAGTGCGCCGTAGAGCCAGGATGCACCTCGAAACTCATGATCCCTGTCCTCGCGTGGAATCCGTCCCTGCTCTATATCTGCGATGAGGACATGGCTGGTATCAATCGACGAGAGCAACTCCTGAGTCGGGTTTTGCTGCCAGGCCATCAGCATCCAAAGCGCGTCGGGATGCGCTCGCATCAGGGCCTGTTGAATCTTTCTTGCTGCCTCCGGAACTGGAACATCTCCCGCGGCGCCGCCCTCCTGAAAAACTTCCATGTCGTAGATTGCTGAGTCGCCATAGAGTGCGTGCTGATGCTGATAAAAGGACGCAGCAAGCTTGTCGAAGTAGGGATCTCGGGGATCGAGCCAGCCAGGCCGCGTGAACCCGTTCCAATCTCCCTGAGTGATGACCTTGGCTCCGCGATTAATGGAGGAAAAGTCGGCGGGCACGATTCCGTAGTATCCGGGCAGCACGGGTGTAATGCCAAGACTGCGAAGCATCTGTATAAGTTTCTTTGCAGACTCAGATCTCTTCTTGAGAAGTTCTATAGAGATGGGAGATTGGAAGCAGCACATGTTGCCCATTAACTGCCAGTTCTGGTGCGCCGGTTGGACGATCCAGTTGCGAATGGCCTCGTCGCTGTATCCCGCATCACGGAAGGTCTCGTAGAGCACGAGATCCATCCCGCGTTCGATGAGGATCGCATTCGTACCACTCATCGCGAGGATATCGATCTCGTGCTGCCAGCGCTCCTCGTCCCAATAAGGCGTGGAGTAGCCATCTACGTTCTCGTTGAGAGCGTAGCGCCAGGGATAAATGGCTGGCTTTTCGAAGGGAGTTCCGGGGGCTGGGAGCATCAGGCCACCTGAGCCAAGCTGAAGATAATTGGGCGACACCTGCAAGTGCGCGACGTACTTCAGGTACCAGTTGACTCCAAAGAGGAGAGTGGGCTGAGTGGCTGCTTCTACGCGGATGTGGCCACGCGTGCCTGTGATGCGAAAGTAATCCTTGTGGTCAGGTTTGGAGAGGAGGACAAGCTGAAACTGGGAGACGAGGTGAGGCATCAGACGCCGAAGCACGCCCTCTGCTGATGCTGTTGGACTGTCTGCTTGTGCCGTAGCGAAGGGGATGAGAACGATGATGATGATTCGAATCGCGAAGGGCAGCTTCCAAAGCATGCCTACCAATGTATGCTAAGTCTCCCACGCTGACCGCATTTTTTCTGGGGCTGACCTTCTCCGACTCGGCCACTTCCCTACGCTTTTTACGATTCCAATTTACAGCGAGCAGAGGCGGAATGGCTCAGCATTCCGTACACGTCCTACGAGCATTTGCGAACGGTCAGTTGATAGAGAAAGCCCAGAGACGAGGATCGCTTCTCTGGGCTTTTTGTCGACGATTCGGTGGGATTGCTACCACGCGATCTTTGCAGGAAAAAACTCCGCGAAGAGATCGTCGTAGTACGGCTTCAACTCTTTGAGGTTCGGCTTCGTGTGCGCTTTCGAGTAGAGGTCGTACACGTTGAATTTGTTCACCCACTCCAACATCTCCAGATCGTGTGCGTTCATCAAGTGCCGATACGCGCCATGCCGGTGCGCCGAGTAGAACGAGTGATATCGCAGCATATAGAGTGACTCCTCCGGCATGTAGTTCTTCATGACTTCGCCGATGTATCCGTCATGGCCAAAAGACATATGCACTTTGCTCAAGCCGCAGTTCGGTTCATAGACCCCGTACTTGGTCTGATAAAGCGGATTCTTGATATCGGGATTCGAGTTGAAGTACTCCGGAAACACGATGTCCTTCGAGTATGCGCAGCCCACCGGGAATGTGTCGCCAACAACGCCCCACTGCGGCTCCCCCCAGAGACAGAGCACTTTACCGAGATCGTGGATGAATCCTGTGAGCACGAACCACCGTGGATGACCATCTTCCCGAATGGCCTCCGAGGTCTGGAGCAGATGCTCGATCTGCGTGAGATCAGTGTCGGGGTCGCTGTCGTCTACCAGCGTGTTGAGAAATTCTGCCGCCTCCCAGATGCTCTTCTCCCCTTTATTCAAGCCGAAGTATTCCTTCTCTTTCGCCATCACGTAGTCGAAGGTCTGGTATTGATGGTTCAAGCGATAGAACTCTGCGACCCCTGGTGTTGCCTTCTCGTCATACTGACGAAACTCGGACTTCGCTCTTCCCTTCACGGTAGCGGCCAGTTAGAAATTCGTCCCATTCATCGATGTCTTTCAGGGGGGCGTTTGACGTGATTGCATGTAGTAGCCACGGGGTCATCTCCTCGTCGTTAGCCGACGATTTGCGTTACCGCTAACTAAGATTGCACTATACGGAATGAGATATGGAATAGCAAATCATTTCTGCCTTCATTAGTCCGCACGCCTAAGGTAGTTGTGAGTGTGTGGCGCGGAAGTGGTTGAATCGCAAAGGGGAACTAAAGAGGCTGACACTTTGTTATCGACTCCTTGCACCGCCGATCGTTGACTCCCGCTTCACGAGCGTCGACGGAACGTAGATATTCTTTGGAGCCTGCTCCGGATTGGCTGAGAGTTCGAGAACAAACTCCCCGGCGATCCGTCCCAGTTCCATGGTCCCGTGGTCGATCGAGCTCAAAGGAACGCGAAGATAATCTGCGTAACGAAGGTTCCCGCAACCGATAAACGCGATGTCGTCAGGAACACGAAGCCCAGCCTGCAAGGTGGCTTCGATTGCGCCGATTGCGGTCAGATCGTTATAGCAGAACACTGCATCCGGCCTTGGCTCCAGCTTCAGCAGCTCCTGCATCGCCTGAAATCCGACAGCATCGCCGGTCTCCTCCACTCGCTCCCTGACGACGATGTAGGTCTCTGGAACTGACAGCCTGCCCTCTGCCAAGGCATTGCGATAGCCTCGCAATCTGTCGAAGGATGGACTCGTGTTCTTGCCTCCGATATGAGCGATTCGTTTCCGCCCAATCTCAATCAGATGGTTGGTCGCCATCTCTCCAACTTTCACGTCATCAGACCCAACAAAGTGCGCCGCCAGATGGGGGAAGTTGCGATCGAAGAGAAGATACGGAGTCCTGTCGTCGCCCAGTTCGTAGAAGTTCCGCAGATTAGCCTGACAGGAAGCAATGAGCAGAACATCCACTCCGCGGCTGAGCAACGTACGAATCTCTTGTCGCTCGATCTCGGGATCTTCTTCTGAAGAAGCAAGAATCAGTGCACGATTACTCTTTCTAAGAACGCCGCCCAGCGATTTTGCGAACTCCGCGAAAAAGGGATGCACCAAGTCCGGAACCACGAGGCCAATCGTATAGGTGCGTCCGCTTGCCAGCCCTCGCGCCATCATATTGGGCTGGTAGTTGAGCTCCTTCATCCTCTTCAGAACGCGGCGCCGAGTCTCTTCGCCAATGTCGGCGTTTCCACGCAACACCTTTGAGACTGTGACAACCGAAACCCCAGATCACGTGCAATATCTTTCAGCCTGACAGCCATACATGCTCCTCAATGATGATCCCACATGTTCATTACAAACGATGCATGGTGCTGACTGCGGCGATGTGATCTAACAAAATCGAGTGCGCCGCCAGAGGCTCAGACTGCCGGCAACCAAACTCAGAAGCAACACAACTCCCAGACAAGCGACCCATTTCAGATTCATCGCCAAGGGAGGAACCACGGCATGAAGGCCAAGCACAACAAAAACTCCGGTAGCCGTTAGCACGATCGCGTAATCCCACCAACGTCTCCGCTCATCTCGTCCACCGAACTCATCCCCCGCCTGTGCCATGATTGTCCGGTGGTAATCCAAACCGTATCGATTGCACTCTCGCAGCACCGCCTCGTTCGTCGAGCTATGCTCCTTGGCTGAAGCGACCGCCGTGCTGATTGCAAGCGCACCGAGAATCATCAGCACCGATCCACCGATGACGAGCAACATATGCTGCCGATCCGCTCCTGCCAGTTCGCCGAATACGAGAGCTCCCCACGCCAGCCCCCAAAGCTGATTGGTATTGGAGAGCGGAATTCCTCGTCCGATTCCAAGGTACTTGGCAGCGAACTGCTGAAACAGGTCGCCGATTACCCAGACGAACCCTCCGAGGAAAAGCCAGAACAACACTCCCGGCATGTGAAACAGTTGGAATGCCGAAGAGTGCAGCCCGCCATCCAGTGACAAGGTCAATGCCAATACTGTGCCAAGCTCTCCTACCGTAAATGCCGTCACAAACGACAGCGGATTCATCCCACTCAAATAGGCCTTGCGATAAGGAACATACATTGTTCCCCACATCAGGCTCGCGCCCAACGCTGCGACGATCCCACGAAATGCGTGCTGCCCCATGGATCCGCCATGCATCGTGCTGAAGCCAAGCATTACAGCGGCAATGACAATCGCGATCAGCGCCCACTACAACCTTGCCGATATTCTTTCCGCTTGCGCCGTCAAGTTCACGAAACAGCACTCGTCCCCATAACAGCCCAATCAACGAATTCGCATTCCACATCGGAAATGCTACCGCCAAACCGACGTCCCTAATCGCGAAGACAGTCAGCGTATTTGCCACAGCCCATAACGCCCCAGCGAGGAGAGCCCACACAATCAAATGTTTCTTTTCCAAGAGATCGGCAAAAACATAGCTGGTTCCCTTCAAGAGAGTTGGAAAGGTCCAGCGAGCGGTAAAGACTCCAGCGACCATGCACAACGATATTGCGAAAGGAGAAAAACCCGAGTTAACAAGCTTCGTGGGAGCCTCTGCCGCACCAAGCCAGACACCCGCCGTCAAACCGCAGATCACACCCAGGCCATGCAGCGACAATTTCGTTTTTTCTATCCGCTGCACCACGCTTGCCATTTACTCTCCTCGTTCCACTCCCTAGACGTTGCGCGGCGCCTTGCGGCCTTAGTGCAAAACCACCAAAAGAGCTATACCGGCCAACAACACAAAGAGGGGCACCAGGAAGTGGCTATCGGTAGAAATCGCCTTTATCTGTTTCTTGATACTCATACTGCCTGCCCTCAAAACATTGCTTCCGTAAGCGGTGACTTAGGCCTACACCCTATATGCCGTAGAAACTACTGTCAACACAACCGAGGCCACTCCTTCTTATGTCTCAACTCATATTCAAAATTTTCACAGTTGCGGCGGCCAAAGCAGCCCCAACTATAGGACCCAAGATAGGTACCCACGAATACCGCCAGCCCGATGCACCCTTACCGGCAATCGGCAACAAAGCGTGTGCGATTCGCGGCCCAAGATCACGAGCAGGATTGATTGCGTACCCGGTCGAGCCACCCAGGGAAAGACCTATGCCCCACACCAACGCTCCGACCAGAATCGGTCCCAAACCCGCCGCTACCCCAGCCGGAGCCACACGTTTTGAGAATAGAGCGGTAGCAACGAGGACGAGGACGAAGGTTCCCAGCACCTCGCTGAAGAAATTCCAAACAGGTCGATAGATAGCGGGAGCGGTGGCGAAGCATGCGAATTTCGTGTCTGCGTCTTCAGTTAGTTCCCAATGCGGCTTATATTGCAGCCACACAGCGATAGCCCCACACAATGCGCCGAGAATCTGCGCTGGAATATAAGTTGCCAGTCGCGAGGGGTTGCCGGTCATCAGCACCGAAGCCAGTGTAAACGCCGGATTGAGATGCCCGTCGGCATCACCCAGAGCCGCACTAACTGCAACTCCGGAAAAGACAGCCACCGCCCAGCCGGCCGTGATCGAAATCCAGCCGGCATTCTGCGCTTTCGACCGATTCAGCAATGCGCCGGCGACGACACCATTGCCCAGCACAATTAGCACGAACGTTCCGACAAACTCACCGACAACCGGTGACAGATCAACCATAGCGAATCACTCTCCAAGGTAAACATAGCCTTGCGCAACCGTTAAGAAATTCTGCAAATCACTTTCGCGCCAAGCATCGCTTCTGCCAAGTTCCTTAGCCAGCAGAGCGGCCACCGCAGGTGCAGCCTCAATTGCGGCCCGGGCATCCAAAAATAGCGCGCGCGTCCGGCGCGCCAGCACATCTTCAACTGTTCGTGCCATCTCAAATCGTGCGGCCCAGACCACCTCTCGCAGACGATAGGGGAGCCGAGGATGCAGCAACTTCATCAAGCGACGGATCTCCGTCTGATAACTGCTGAAACATTGGCAGATCAGCCCCGTACACTCTGCTCTGACTCAGCGACGCCGCCGACCTGATCTGTCCACCCGTGCAACTTCAAGTCGAGCGTCCGCGAAGCCACCTTCGGCAATCCCGCAACATCCGCAGCATGGTCGATCGCGTCCTGCCCCATCCGTCGGTACGTCGTCCACTTGCCACCCGTCACCGTAACCAGTCCCGACTTCGAAACCAGAATCGTGTGGTCTCGCGACAGCTTCGACGTCTCTGCCATTGCCCTTGCTCACCAGCGGCCTAAGTCCCGACCACACGCTAAGGATCTCCTGCGGCCCGGGCCTGCGCCCAAAGTATCGATCAATATGATCCAACAGAAAACTTCTCTCCGATAGCTATCGAATGCGGTTCCGACGGAAGCCTGATCCACAGCCTCATCGGTAGTTCCGACAACCGTTGCCCCATGCCACGGAATAGCAAACAAGACCCGCCCGTCCGCTGTCTTCGGAACCATCAAAGCTGCACCGCCTGGCAAGAACGAATGCGGCAAAACAAAATGCGTCCCCTGACTCATAGCCAGCAGCGATCCGCGCGCCGCACCATCCATCGCCAGAATGTCCTCTGAAAACACCCCTGTCGCATTGACCACCACTTTGGCCTGCAACTCAAAGTCGTGTCGCTCTTCAGAGTCTCGAGCCTTGACCCCTATGGTCTTTCCGTTTCGCTGCAACAGCCCCGTAGCCTCGACATAATTGATTGCCGTTCCGCCAAGCTCCTGAAATGTCCGAAGCAAGGCAACGATATATCGTGCATCATCAAACTGCCCATCGTGATAGAGCACACCCCCACGCAACCCGTTCACTCACAATTCCTGGAAGCATCGCTAGTCGTCTGTCTCGCGCGAGAGCAGCTTCGAAGCTCCAAACGAAAGCCGGCCGGAGAGCTCCTCATAAACCTTCAAACCGAATCCGTAGTACGGAAGCGTTAGATAGCTGAACGCCGGAACAACAAACGAAAGATCGTGCACGAGGTGTGGCGCGTTGCGCAGCATGTGGCCTCGCTCGCGCAATGCATCCAGCACCAGCGTAATATTCATCTGCTCGAGATATCGGACACCGCCATGCACCAGCTTCGTGCTCCGGCTTGAAGTACCCTTGGCAAAGTCAAAGCGCTCAACGAGCAGAGTACGATATCCGCGCGCAGCGGCCTCCACTGCTGCGCCAAACCCGCTCGCTCCTCCACCAATCACCAGGACATCCCAAGGCTTGGTTCTTTCCCGAGTCCTGCAATATCTCTGAGCGCCTCGTCACCCTTGCGTCTCCTCTTCTTGAGTCCACCCTCTCGCTCGACCCAACGCCTTACGCCACGTCTCGCGCACCTTGCTCCGCGTGTTGGCGTCCATCTTCGGCTTGAACACGCGATCAATTTGCCACTGCCTTGCTATGGCTTCTTTGTCAGGCCAATATCCCACAGCGATGCCAGCCAGATAAGCCGCTCCCATAACCGTAGCCTCGGCATTCTTCGGCCGCACAACCTCGATCCCCAGCACATCCGCCTGAATCTGCATCAGAAGCCCATTTCCGGACGCTCCGCCATCAACTCGCAACTCCGCAAGAGGCAATCCCGAGTCCGCCTGCATCGCTCCCAAGAACATCCGTCACCTGAAGTGCAATCCCCTCCAGCGCCGCTCGCGCAATATGCGCCCTCGTCGTCCCACGCGTCAAACCTAACAGCGCACCTCTTGCGTAGGGGTCCCAGTAAGGAGCACCGAGGCCAGCAAACGCTGGTACCAGGACGACTCCATCCGAGCTTGCCACGGAAGCCGCCAGCTCCTCAATTTCTGCCGATGTGCGAATCATTTGAAGGTCATCTCGGAGCCACTGCACAACCGCCCCAGCCATCAGCATACTTCCCTCAAGGGCGTAGTCGACCTTATCGCCGATCTTCCAGGCGATCGTTGTGAGCAAGCGATTTTTTGAGGTAGTGGCCTGCGTGCCGGTGTGAAGCAACATGAAAGCGCCCGTGCCGAAAGTACACTTTGCCATTCCGGGCGAAGTGCACATCTGTCCAAACAACGCCGCCTGTTGGTCGCCGGCGATTCCAGCGATAGGAATTCCGTTGTAGATTCCCCGCGAGGTGGCGCACACGCCGCTGGAAGCGACAACCTCCGGTAGCATCGATCGCGGAACATCCAACATCTGCAACAGCTCTTCATCCCACTCTAGGCTATGAATGTTGAAGAGCATGGTGCGCGAGGCGTTGGTCACATCCGTCACATGCCTCTCGCCGTGCGTTAGTTTCCATATCAACCAACTGTCGACTGTCCCAAAAGCCAGCTTTCCTGCGTTGGCTCTTGCTCGCGCGCCTTCCACATTGTTCAGTATCCAGTTGAGCTTACTTCCCGAAAAATAGGCGTCCGGAAGCAATCCTGTTCTCGATTGAATCGACTCTCCGTCGCCTCGATCGCGAAGAGCGTCACAGAACTCCGCCGTTCGGCGATCCTGCCAAACGATGGCGTTGTAGACGGGCTCTCCGGTTTCCCGGTCCCACACGATAGTAGTCTCACGCTGATTTGTGATCCCAATGGCGGCGATGTCGCTCTCGGTCAGGTCAACCGCTGCCAGGGCCTCGGTTGTGACTCCACTCTGGGAGGCCCAAATCTCGGTGGGCGAATGCTCTACCCATCCGGGTTTCGGGAAAATCTGTGAGAAGGGACGTTGCGCTACCGATACTATTTCGCCCGCTCCATCTGACCACCATCGCCCGGGAACTTGTCGTTCCCTGATCCAATGCAAGAATGTACTTTTGATTCGCCAAGTCGCTCTCCCTGGATTCGTCTGCGGCGTAAAGCTCCAATTGGAGCTCCGCAAACGGTTCGAGCAACTTTACCTCATTTGACACTCTCTCTCGTTATTGAAGATCATCGGTGAAAGCTTTCGTGTGGGCCGTTAGGGGCGGACTTCCTCCGCTCAAGACCAACTCAGAATGTTGCTAGAGTGGGCAACCAATCAACCAAGGAGACTCAACATGAGTTCGAGTGCGCTGCGCTGATCGCTGGTGAAGCCCTTTGAGAAAGATAAGGAAACGCAACTGTGATTGACCTCCTCCCCATTGCTTTATGACTGCCTAAAGTGCGAGGGGATTGCCTTCGAGCGTGCTCTATCTTCCGGTTCGGGAGTTGCTCCGTGAGTAGATCTCGAGATATTCGAGCGACCTTAGGGCTGGCAAGAGTCCGATATCAAACCGGAAATCCCGACGTGCCATCGATTACTTCCTCCTCGCGAGTGAGCAGATCGAAGAGAAGTGTTGCTATACCCCCCGACTGGAAGCACCTTTTTCAACTATTGATTGCGCATACGGTGACTACCCATGGAAACGATATCTCAGGGTGATTGTTGACTATGCCAGGCAGGCGCGAGCGAAACTGATCGTACTTGGGGTTGGTCGAGCTTCGATGATGGCTTCTCATGTTCCCGCCCATCTTGCCTATCAAATTGTCACCTATGCTCCATGCCCGGTTGACCACAGCATTCTGATCAGGTTTTGGCTGAAACGTAGTTGACAGGGGGTTTGACAAGCTTAGTAAGCGGAAAGATGCTCCAACGCATCCGGCTGCAGCACGGTCATAAGTACACCCTTGATTGAGATCAGTTTGTCGCGCCGGAAACGGCCCAACGTACGGGTAACCGTCTCCCGAGAAGTCGAAGTCATCGACGCCATTTCCTCGTGTGTCAACGGCAGGGCAACTCCCCTTGCGCTCTGGGAGTGCGATTTTTCCGCGGACCAATCGAGCAGCAGGCGAGCAACCCGGCCGGCCGGGGAACCAGGGAGTGCGATCCGGCGAACTTCGTTAAACCCGCTGCAGCATTCGAGCGCAAGTGTTCTTGCTGCGCCTACACTTGCGTCTCTGTATTTCTCGAGCATCTCAAGAAAAGGTCGCCGATTGATCACTTTGACCTGGCAAGGCTCCAAAGCTTCTACAGTGACCTCGTGGATGCCGTCAGACAAAATTGCGCTGAGGCCCAGAACGTAGCCAGCATCTGCAATCCGTAAGATCATCGTCCTGCCTTCACTTGACGTTGTCGAGAGCTTCACGCGGCCTGAGCAGAGGATGTAGACTGCATCGCACTGATCCCCCTGGCGAAAGAAGATAGCGCCACGCGGGCAGTCGGCTGATATCGAAACAGTTTCCATAAAAGCCATCGCCTCTTCGCCGAGATGGCAAAATGCATGTTGATTTCTCTGAGCGCAGTCGAGACAATTTTTCATATCCGCATCTCCATCGCAAGATTGCGATACCTCCTCTAAAGCATTCCTCTGGCCAATCAAATAATCAGAAGTTTTGGTCTATTTTCAAAGACCTAGTTAATTGGATGTGAGTAGAGATCCATGTAACTGCGCCAAAAGACGCACTCCTTGCGTCCGATAGCGCAATTCGGCCTGGAAGAGATATAAGATTGGTGCATTCGTAGGGCTTGGACGATGACAGACGCGATAGAGATTGTGGTTATCGACGACAACGTTCGGAGTCTCGAACTGCTGTCGACCGCATTGGGACGAGATGGAATCCGGATCCGTACCGCCAGCGATCCGGAAGCTGGTCTGACCCTAGTGCGTCAGTTCCGCCCGCAACTCGTCATAACAGACCTCGTTATGCCTCATCTGAGCGGATTGCAGGTATTAGATCAGGTAATGAAAATTGACTCTTCTATCGATGTCATCCTGATGACCGCGCACTATACGACTGAGACGGCGGTTCAGTCTATACAGAAGGGGGCAGCCGACTATCTCGAGAAGCCAGTAAAACTTCCTCTTCTTCGGCAGCGCGTGAGCCTTCTTTTAGATGCGGCGCTGCGACGTCAACGTGCGCTCAATTCTGATTCCTATGGCTCAGATTCCGTGCCGTTCGAGGGTTTGATTGCTCGCAGCCCTAAGATGTGGGAGGTCTTTTCAAGGCTCCAAAGGGTTGCTCCCCATTACCGTTCTCTTCTGATCACCGGTCCAACTGGATCGGGTAAAGATTTGCTGGCACAAGCTTTGCACCGTCTCAGCGGCGTGAAGGGAAAGTATGTGGTGCTTAACTGCTCTGCGGTTGTGGAAACTCTCTTCGAGAGTGAGTTGTTCGGGCATGTAAAGGGTGCATTCACAGGCGCGGACCGCGACAAAGCCGGGCTCTTTGAGCTGGCCGATGAGGGTACTCTGTTTCTCGACGAAATTGGCGACATGCCCTTGTCCACTCAAGCGAAATTGTTACGGGCTCTGCAGAGTCAGGAGATCACTCGAGTCGGATCAGTCGCTGGACGTCGCGTCAATGTACGGATTATCGCGGCAACCCATAAGAACCTGGCAAAGGCTATCCGGGAAGGTCTATTTCGCGAGGACCTATTCTATCGACTAACGATGGTGGAGATTGATGCCCCCAGTCTGAGGGAACGTACTGAAGATCTTCCGCTTCTCATCCGTCACTTCGTGCAACGTTTTTCTGAAGAGTATGGCAAAACCATTCACGGGGTAACCCCACGAGCAATGATCTTTTTAGATCGCCATACCTGGCCCGGTAATGTGCGTGAACTGGAGCATGCAATCGGACACGCTTGCATGATGGCAACAAGCGACATGATCGATGTGCAGGATTTTCCGAAGCGACTTATGTACACAGTCCATGACCAGGAAACGGCCCATCAGAACGAAGCCGCTGTCGGAAGCCACGATTCTTCTACCAAGATATATGCCGATACAAGCGAAGACTCTCGTGGGCTGGTTGACCAAGAACGAGAGATAGTTGTCCGTGCCCTCTCCGAAACCGATTGGAACCAGTCTCACGCGGCAAAACGCTTAGGAATTGGTCGGGATGCGCTCCGGTACAAGATGAAAAAGCATGGACTTAGCCAGGCTTTGCAAGCCGACACATCAGGCAACTGACCCAGATTGCAATAAGGAAGCCACTGCATCGCGAAGCTTTGTAGACCCAATCGGTTTGACGAGACAAGCATCAAAGCCGGAACCAATAATCCGCTCTTGCTCATCGAGTGATGCGCTCGCTGTAAGAGCCATGATTGGCAAAGCATGAAGATCGGGTTTTTTTCGCAATTCCGCTATCACGCCAAAGCCATCCCTCTTCGGCATGTGAATGTCAAGAATTATCAGATGCGGGCTAGACTCCGATGCCAGCAGAATCGCCTCGTCCCCGTCAGCAGCTTCGACGACGTTATATCTGGAACGTTCCAGGATCGCACGCAGGAGTTCACGGTTGCTCTGCCTGTCATCCGCAATCAATATCACTTTTCTGGGCTCTTGATCTTCGATCATTAGCATTTTGAATGTGCCTCTTGCTTTCAAATCTAGATTGAAGTGTTGCAGAGATGATGCGATTTCAATGTGATTCTGATCACCTAGGTTTAGGGACAGTGGAATGGAAACGATTGCCTTCCCTCAGTTCGCTCTTCGCGGCTGCTTTGAGGTTCCATATGCCTGTGATTGAAACCCGGGTCGGATTAGGAATCAAACGTATTGCTTTAGCGACGGATATGTCGTCGGTATCAGAGATGGCGACTGCCTACGCGAGAGAATTGGCGGCGCACTTCTCCGCAAATCTAACACTCGTGCATGTGGTGGATCTTTCGGTTGCGGCGCGATCGGAAAAAGCGGTGGTTGGGATTCCGCTCGATGATATGCGTCGCAACAGTACTGAACACCTGGAGCAGCTTCTCAACGACTTAGCCCTCGCAGTGGTTCGAGCGACGGCTCAAACTTTGGAGGCTCACAACTCAGCAGCAGCTATCGTCGGTCTCTCGGAACAGCTTAACGTCGATCTGATTGTCGAAGGGACTCACTCGCGTCACGGACTGAGCAAGGCAATCCTAGGTTCATGTTCGGAAGGCATTATCCGACATGCCAGATGTCCAGTCCTGACTGTCGGACCAAACGCAAAATCACCCTTGAAAGGGCCGCTTTCTTTCAACACCATTGTGTTTGCGACAGACTTCGATTCCGACGCAGCCGAAAACGCCTCGATTGCGCTAGCTTTCGCTCAGGATAATGCCGCAAAAATCTATCTCTGCCATGTTCTGGATCAACCGGGCAGAGATATCTCTGAGAGACGCGAATTGCAATTGAAATTCGAAGCTGCACTCCCGAGGCTCATTCCGCAATCGGCATACGACTGGTGCACCCCCGAGTGCGTCGTGGAACAAGGAGACGCAGCGTCACATGTGCTGCGGCTCGCAAATAAAGTCGGGGCCGACCTTATTATTATGGGAGCCAAGCGCAGTTCTTCATGGTTGGCTCACATCGTAGAGGGAGTGGTTGGTCGTGTTCTGGCAGATGCGGAGTGTCCGGTGATGACCGTCTGCGCCAACTAGCAAAGTTTGGCTCACAACCTGACGAACATGTTTAATTCGGCGCTAAGATTCGGCGCGCCGATCAAAGACATGGGTCCGGAAGGAATCGGCTAGGTTTATTAGGGAATGCTTTTAAGTTGTTGATTTTATGGCTCCTGAGGTAGGACTCGAACCTACAACCCTTCGGTTAACAGCCGAATGCTCTGCCATTGAGCTACTCAGGAGTGTGCTGGAACGCGAGATACACACGCGCGACGCGCCTCTATAGTTATAGCAAATGCGGATATGTGGGTCAAAGGCGAAGTCGCGAAAGAGTTTAGAAGAGTTCGGGTAGGTGTCGCCTGTTTAGGGGTAAAGCAGGACGGCGATGTTGTAGGCGGTGAAGGGCGTTTTGTTAGAAGGAGTGCACGCACCGACGATGGCCTGGTGGTATTTGCCGGTGCTGAGGCGGCTTTTCAGCTGGCTTGGTATCTCATTCAGACTGGCTGCGGTGTAGCGCATGATGAACCATGGCTGGCGCGAACCTGCATATCCAGTGCTCATTGTGCAGGTCTGGCGCGCATCTTCTGTGGTTTCTGCGACACGCAGACCGGTTTGTTTGAGGACGCCGGCTACAGCGTGCTCCTGCTGGTTGATGGTGAGGACCTGTACGGTTCTGGCGAAGTCTTCGACTGCGTAGAGTTGCTGGTTCCGCGAGACGATGGCAATGCCGATGGAATCTACGTTCGGATCAAGCAGATTTTCGCGGTGATGGGGGGAGTGCATCCAGAGATCATGGATGATGGGGGAGGATGGAGCTTCGCCGACATTTTCGGCGATGAGGCTAAAGTGTGCGCCAGTATTGGCTGCGCGCGTTGCGAGTTCGGGTTCGCCTTCGAACTGGTGGGAGATTGCGTCGTGAATTGCCATCTCGCGGGCGTGGACGGCCGAGGCTTCGCTGAGGACGGGACGTAGCGGAGCGGCGGAAGTCCTTGATTGGCGCGGGCTTCGTTGGCGGCGGCGAGCAAATACTGTTCGGCCACTGTGAGTCTGTTCTGGGATCCGAAGGCGTTTTGTGCGGGGAGTTTGGCAGCTAGCGCGAGGAGAACCAAGGCAGCAATCGGCAGCAGTTGGCTCAATGAAATCAAGGGTTTCGCTACGAATATGCGAGGGGACTGCATGGACGTGATTCTAGGTATGGGGTCCATGGAAAGTAATACAACTTTCGCGGGAGCGAGGGCTCCCAATTTGACCTCTTTAACGGTCAGGAGGCTGTGGAGGTTGCGGTTTTGCGGGGATTTATTTTTGGGAGGAAGAAGTGCGTTTTTGCAGGGGGTTTTGCGATTTTTGGGTGTTTTCGCGATGGTAAATCGTGGTGAATTTGTGGTGGATTCGTGGTGAAGGTGTGGTGTTTGTATGGTGTTTTTCGGTGGCGGGAAAACACGCCAACTTCTTCAACTTTATTTTTTGATTTTCCCGTTCTGGGAATCAGGCCTCGAGTTCGGGGAGGCGGTCGCGATTGCGGAGCATCAGGGCGAGAAGTTTGCGGGCGGACCAGTAGCGGGGCATGTAACGTTTCGGCTCGGCGAGGGAGCGGAAGAGCCAGCCGAGGTAGAAGCGGTCGGCCCAGACGGGGATGTAGACCTGGTCGCCGGAGAGGAAGGCGATGGCGGCGCCGACGCAGTGAATGGCGGGGCGGTAGGAGAGGTTGCGTTTGAGATATAGGCCGAGGCGCTCCTGGGTTCCTCCGCCGATGGTGACGATGAGGTTGTGTGGGCGGAGCCGGTTGAGGCGCTCGAGAAGAGCGGGGTCGGAGATTGGGGCGTTGCCGTACATGGGCGCCATGTAGATAAGGTCTTCGGGGACGTCGATTCCCTGCTCTGCCAGCCAGGCAAGATTGCGCCTGGCGCTGATGGGGCTGGCCATGATCCAGAGGGTGTTGCCGGGCCGGCGGACTTCGGGCTCGAGGAGAAGTTCGCGGAGGTATTCGAGACCTGAAAGGCGCTTGATCTGTGTGCCCTGGAGGCAGTTCCAGATGAGGACCATGAAGGCGGAGTCGGTGATGGCGAGGTCGGCGTTGAGGAGGGATTCGCGATAGTCGAGGTTACTGCCGAGGTCTTTGAGGGCTGGGGCGGCCGGAATGACGAGGAGGCCACCATCGCGCATGATGTCGATGGCCTCGGCGGCCGAGCCATCGAAGAAGTCGATGCCGAGGATGCGGTGACTTGGGGAGGTAGCCGCTTGAGTGCTCATGCTATAGCTATTTTTTCACAGTTTCTCGGGAAGAGTCGATTGAATTGAGCAGAGGCTCAGTAGGTGAGTCATCAATATTGATTCAGCAAATCAGTCATGGGTTGCTGGCTTGCGCGAATAAATCCGGAGCGCGGGCGGTCAAGATCCACGATTACTGCCAGAACCATCGTGATGGCCAAGACCAAAACGCACATGGAAAACGGATTTCTTCGTCCGTCCAGACCGTAGGCGTATCCGACCAGCATCGATGCCAGCAAAGCTACGATGGCATTTATATAGATGACGTTGGGCGGAACGTGATTTTGGACCGCCGTCCACCGGGCCGTCTCCATATCAATAGCCTCATTCAACGATTGCAGCAGCAATCCCGCCTTTACCGGGTTTGGATCCTTTTGCGCGTAAGCGGCCGCCCGGGTCCAAATTTCCGTCTGCAAGTGAGTGGTTTGGGTGTGCAAATCGTCAAGCGGGGCGAGACCGTCACCTGAGTTTCCATACTGGACCCGGACCTGAATGTACTGTCGGAGGAGACTCGCTATCTCGGGGCCATCGGGTGCGGGCAGGAGTCGCGTACGAAGATAGGATGTACCGATGGCGTTGGCCTCGGCGAGCACAAGTTGCTTCCGAGCATCAAACCGAGATACAGCCATCGACATTGTGAATCCCAGCAGGAGTGCGAGTATGCCGAGCAGAGCAGCTTCAACAATAGCGATCTGAGACTTAGTAGCAGGTTTCGTACTGGATTCAGCTCTGCGTCCCAGTCGGAAACCCACCTCGACGGCGAGTAGCATCAAGGCGAAAAAGACGCATTGAATGACGATCTCGTGCGTTCCGGAAAGAAAGCCCTCTCTCAAAATGCTCTCCTGGAAGCACTATACATTTGGTGCGATCGGTTATCGGAAGCCTTTCCAGCTGACGGAAGAGGCGATCTCCGTGACCCGGCAACTTAACACCAATCGAAAAAATACGATCGGCCAAATTTCTATTCGCGCTTCAGCGGTGGTGACTTCCACTTTCCATCCAAGGCTTCTTCTTTCGGCCAATAGAGGCGCAGATACATCACAAAAGGGCCTTTGGGCGCGGGCAGCCAGTTGGATTCCTTGTCCTTACCAGGGGACTCGTTCTGAATGTAGAGAGTTAGGCCACCATCGGAGTCTTTCTTAAAGTTGAGGAAGCATCGGAGAGTTGATGAGGTAGCGATTGATCGGATTTGCTACCAGAAGACTTTCCGGCATCTTATACATCGTTAGCGACCAAAACGCGTTGACGGGCGGAAGACTCCCGTTCGCGAAGTGCAGCGTGTAGTTGTTGGCCCCACTCAATTTTTGGCCGGCAGAGTCAACGCCATACATCGGATACATCGCTTCCTCTTTGGAATTGCCATAGATGCCGAGGACGGCGGCAGCCATCCGATAGAGGTAATTGTTCTTCAAGTACGCTCGAGTTCCGAATACGTCACCTGATGTGACTTTCCCTTCGTTGAACTCCTTGAGCACCCCACCAAAAGCCACCCATGCGTCAGCCATACCCTCTTCCATCGCCTTCTTCATCTCGGGAGATAGCTTGCTCACATCCAGATGCTTACCGGGCCCCACTCCGATCTTCGCGAAGCGGGCCATGAGGTCTACTTCGGATGGATCGATGGGACAGAAAGTCAGCACGAAGTTCAGGACGTTGAAAAACTCCAGTGAGGTCTTCTCTGCGTCACGGCTAATCGGCTTGAAGAAATCGACCGGCGGAGCTGTCTTCGGTGGCGTTCCGGTAAAAGCTGAGAGCGTCTGAACCTTGTACCCTGCCTGCACCTTCTTTACGTTATCCATATCGCTGGGTTCGAAAAGCTGCGTGCGATAAAAGGCGAAGATGAACTCCGTGTCAGCTCGGATCACCTTTTTCACACCCTTGGGCGTCTCGCCTTTCCAACTTGGTCCCGCGATCAGAAAACTGCCGCCGTCATTCCCGGTGGCGCGACTGCCGATGTAGGCAAAGTTAAAAGTGTAAGCGTCGATCAGTTGGACCGTGAGTAACGGTCCTTTGGAATTACCGGCATGGTGAGGACGATCGGCTCCGCCCGCAGATCCAGCCCCATCCATGAATACGGTGTATCGGCGTTCGGGGTCTGGGCTGTCGTATCCGCCGCGGTGGACACGCGCGGGATGTTTGCGATGTGGTTCCAGGGAGCTTTGAACTCTGGATTCTTCCTATCCTGGAAGTAGTCGTATTGAATACGGTAGCCGTCGACCATGGGGAAGCCGTAGATATACGCCTCCTTTGCAATGGTTCGCGCCTCAGCAGGGGTGATACCCGTCTGAGCCCTCAATGAATCGAACTGCAACGCCAAGAGAACTGCGGCGGCGATGGCGAAGATCCTTTGTGTAGTCGGCTTCATACGTTCGTTTCCTTTCCGGCTGGCGACCAGACTTGTATTCGGCGGACGGACCATGTTCGATCCTTTGGAGTGTTACTTCACCAACTCGAATTCGCCGGGCTTCCATGACTTGTCGAACCATGGCTGCAACGGGCCGTAGAGGCGCAGGAGGACATTCCAGCCTTTTCCAGGTACGGTTTGTACCCAGTTCGATTCATGCCCAGCAGGCGGGGTGGGACCGAACCAGACATCGACTGAGGTGTCGGAATTCACGACAAGACCCTTTACTTGGCTGCCTATGCTTGGAAACTGCTGATCGGTCTGCAACTCGGAGCGAGTTTGATTGTCATAGACGACGAACGACCAGAAATTATTTGCCGGAATGTTGGGTGGCAGATGGATTTTGTAGGTCTTGCCGCCATCTAGCGGGTTGCCTTCGGAGTCTACGAACGCGGCGGCATATTGTGAACCCACGCCCACCATCTTCAAAGCCATCGCCGGGGTGATACCCGTGGCGTAGTAGTGAAACATCGTTCGTGCATCGAGATTGCGCACGCCGGGTTGAGACAAGAACTCGTAGCCGCCTGCAAAGGTTGTCACCCACGCACTGTTTGGAAAGAAATGGGAATCGTTCGATCGGGTTCGGAAGAGGATGGCTCGTGAGGTTGCGTTCCCCACCGCCGCCGCATCTGTGAGAATTTTCTTCATTCGCTCATCCGGTGCAAAGGGCTTCCCTTTCTCAATGCCGATGGAGGCGAACAACCCCAGCCTTTCAGGATCTAACGCTTCGCTGGGCTCCTCTTGTACGACCTCATTCAGCTCTTCAAAATAGCCAAAGTCGTTGGAGTGAACAGTATTGAGTTCGACTCCGGAGGTATTGATGAACTTAGTTTCGGGCGGATTCTTCGACTGCGCCAGGGGATAGATACGCAGATACTTCTTAATGCCCTCTACCGCTGGTTTGATGTCACCGTTCACCGGAAATCCCCGACCCATTAGCCAGAGGTTATAAGTGCGCGACTGGGCGACGAGGTACCCTGTCGGAATTTCGCCTTTGTAACCCGGCGGTAGAACGAGGTATTTGCCTCCCTTACCTTTGTCTCGACCGGCGTTGCCAATATCGGTGACGTACTGGAACCATGAATCGTCGAGAAACGCGAGCACGTTGGGAGGCGATTCAATCACCATCGGCCCGTCCTTCAGATTGAGCCACGTACTGAAGTACACAGAGTCGGTGTTCCCAGTGAGAAAGAGCGATTTGGAGTCGAGACGGTCCGCGTAGAGCAAAACGGTGCTATTGATAATGCCTAGTTTCTGGAAACCTGCGCGCATCGCGGCCAGCGAAGCTCCCGGCATCCCGGTCAAAAACGTCTGCACTCCGCGCGAAAAATCTAGGTTGTCATAGACCTTTTGGACGGTGGCGTCGTCGGGGAAGCCGTCCGTTGAACTTGAGGGTGCCGATGCGCGTGTCCACGGAGTCAGGCGTGGTGATAGACGCCGGGATGGGCGTCGTCATCTTCATCTTCGGCGGGGTCTGGGTCGTAGCAGACGAGGGCGCAGACTTGTCGTTGCAGCCGATGGTCACTATGAGGGCGACGGCGGTGACACAGCCGAGTGGACGCAGTACGAGTCGACTATTTTGCATGGGAACCTCAAATGGTTGAAGTGCGATGCACGCAACGGACGCGCCCACAGGAGAGCTTATTAGCGGCGCTCCTGCTCTTCCACTAGCAAAACTTCTAGTCTGCTCCGGGGGGGCAGTTCAAGCTATGGAGGCCGATGTTCGTCACACGCAAAGATCGTTTTTTTGTCTTGACATCCGCGACAACGGGTCCGCCAGAATTTGTAACTGTAATGGTTATCCACTCGAACTGCAATGTAGTGCATATTACATACCGCTAACCCTACCTACATCATCAGAAATGGGCTATTTCGGATAGAAATGCTTTTGGACGATCACGTGCAATGGTGTGGGCTAATCGCCACATCTCTGCAATTTGAAGGATCTCAAATGAAGCTATCGCTGAGAACTGGATGTCTGTGTGTCGGTCTGGGGCTTCTGGGTTCAACTTACCCAGTTGTCGCCCAACCGTCGGGTAACCTCAACCGTACGATTCATGAGGCGATCAACGAAAACAAGCTGACCACTCTCGAGGGCAATATGAGGCCCGAGGCGACTGCAGCAAACGATCGCGGCGCCGTTTCCGCTGACTTTGCGATGAATCACATGCTGCTTCAGTTGAAGCGGTCACCAGCCAGCGAAGCGGCGTTGAAGCAATTTATCGAAGAAGTGCAGGACAGCAAGTCGCCGAACTTTCACAAGTGGCTCACCCCCGCCCAGTTCGCCGCGAGCTATGGCGTAGCGAGTGGAGACGTCGAAACCGTCAGCGCGTGGCTTCAGTCGCGTGGATTTACGGTCAATGGAGTTCAGCCCAGCGGTCTGATGATTGATTTCAGCGGAACCGCCGGCCAGGTGCACAGCGCCTTCCACACCGAGATTCACCACCTGAACGTCAATGGCGCGGCCCACTTCGCCAATATGAGCAATCCGGAGATTCCCGCGGCGCTGGAGCCGGCTGTCGCCGGAGTTGTCTCGTTGCACGACTTCCGTCCTAAGGCTCAGATGATTCACAAGAATGTGAGCCCGCAGTACACCTTTACGACTTCTAACGGCACTTCTCACGCGATTGTCGCCGGCGACCTTGCGACTATCTATAATCTGACTCCGCTCTTCAGCGCCGGATTCTCGGGCAAGGGCCAGTCGATCATGGTTGTGGAAGATACGTATCTGTACTCCACCGGAGACTGGAATGTCTTCCGCAAGACCTTCGGTCTGACGCGGCCGTATCCGTACGGAACTCTTTCCCAGGTGAGCCCCACTGGCGCGCTTACGTGCACGAACCCCGGATTCCAGGGCAGCAGCACCGACCCCGGCTACGGTGACGATGGCGAAGCGGCGATCGATGTTGAGTGGGCGACGGCGGCAGCGCCGAATGCTGCCATCATCCTGGCTGCCTGCGAGGATACGTCTGCCTTCGGTGGGCTGATCGCGCTCGAGAACACGCTGAACGGACCGGCGGCGAGTCTGCCTTCGGTGGTGAGCATCAGCTATGGTGAAGCAGAGGCCGCCAATGGCGCCGCAGCAAACCTGGCATACTACAACGCGTACGCACAGGGCGTTGCGGAGGGTGTTTCGATCTTTGTGTCCTCGGGCGACGAAGACGCGGCCAGCGATGACGACGGCAACCCATCAACCCACGGCATCGGCATCAGCGGCTTCGCTTCTACGCCGTACAACGTCGCGGTCGGCGGTACGGACTTCGGCTACACGGCTCTCGGTGTCGATCCCTCGACCTACTGGAATTCGACCAACACGAGCACGTATAGCTCTGCGTTGTCGTACATCCAGGAGATTCCCTGGAACGGTTCGTGCGCCTCGTCGCTCTTTGCGAATTACTTTGGACTCACGCCCGTTTCGATTTGCAACAATGCCGCGGTTACGAGCACGACCGGCTCGCTTGCACTACTTCCTGAACGCGTTTGGCGGCAGCGGCGGACCGAGCGGATGCGCTACCGGCACTGCCTCGACGCGTGGCGTGGTGAGTGGAACGTGCACAGGGTATCCGAAGCCTTCGTATCAGTCGGGCGTCTTCGGCAATCCGAGCGATGGCGTTCGCGATATCCCCGACGTTGCGCTGTTCGCCTCCAACGGCATATGGGACGCGTATTACGCCGTGTGCTGGTCTAACCCGGACACGAACGTTGGCGGCGGCGCCACCTGCACGGGCGCTCCGAGCACATGGGCCGGCTTCGGCGGGACTTCGGTTTCGTCGCCGATCATGGCTGCAATCCAGGCACTGGTCGATCAAAAGACTGGCAGCCGCTGGGGGAATCCAAACACCGTCTACTACTCGATTGCCAATACTGAGTATGGCGTTGCGGGTTCACCGGCGTGCAACTCGACTACGGTGAATAAGACCTCGAACACCTGCGTGTTTTATGACGTTACGCAGGGCGACAACGTTGGCGTTTGCAAGGGCAGCGGCTCAGGCTCGGCTACTCTGCGCAATTGCTACCGGCCAACGGGGGATACGTACGGGATTCTTTCGGTCTCAAACACAGTTTCGGAACCAGCATATTCGACCACCAGCGGTTGGGACTTCCCCACTGGGCTGGGATCGGTCAACGCCTACAACCTGGTGATGAGTCCTACGTGGACCACAGCACCATAACGGACTCTTCTGCTACCGCTTTGCTAATTGATGCTCTTTAACAAAATCGGAGGAATGAATCATGAGAAGGACCCTTGCTGTACTATGCACCGCCTTTTGCCTCTTTGTGGCAGCCGCGCAGAGCAAAGCCGATACCTGCGGCGTCGCAGGTAATCTGGTAGCGAACTGTGGATTTGAAACCGGGGATTTTACGTCGTGGACCCTCACGGGAAATGATGTTCCGGCCGCACAGGATAACCTGTATGGCGTTGAGATGGGTCAAGATCCCGACGGCAACAACCCGCACGGAGGAAGCTACCAGGTATTTATCGGCGACCTGGTAGCGAATGCCACGACGTTGGCGCAGAATATCGCGACGACTGCGGGCAGCACGTATACGATCTCCTTCTGGCTTGCTCAGGACACTCCGACTGTGACGCCCTATTCCAATGAATTCTCTGTTTTGTTCGGCGGATCGGGGCTCACGCAAAACGGCATCGGTGTCGAGGGTTACACCAAGTATTCGTTCACTGAGACTGCAACGTCTGCGTCTACTGCGCTGGACCTGACTCTCGGAAACGATGTTGGGTACTTCCTGCTGGATGACATCAGTGTCGTGGACAATTCGGCCGCGGCTCCCACGCCTGAACCCTCGGCATGGACATTGATGCTGGTTGGGATTATGGGAGGGGCGCTGGTCTGGAAGCGGGACGCTCTGTTTGCGGGGAACAACCTGTAAGCGTGATTCGAAGTCGCGAAGTGATTCGCGATCGGTAAAAAGAAAACTGCAGGTATCTGTAATTTCTCAACGAGTGCATTAGCGATAATGCACTCGTTGAGTTTAATGTGTGCTGCTCGTTTAGATTCCCGCGTACCAGGCGTAGCCAGCTTCGGGCGAAGCTGAGCCGAGGCCTTCGCCGAAGCTCTTGAGCGAGTCGGTTACGGTGAGGTGGGTGATGAACTTCACGCTCTTATAGCCGAGTTGGCGAGGGACACGCATACGGAGTGGGCCGCCGAAGGAGACGGGAAGATCGCCGTCGTTCATTCCCCAGGTGAGGAGGGTCTGAGGATGCAGGGCGTCGGCCATGTCGATGCTCTCCCACCAGCCTTTTTCCATGGAGCGGTATACGACGTAGCGTGCGTGCGGAAGAGTACCGACGGCGGTGAGGACATCGACGAGAGGGGTTCCGATCCATTCGGCGATATAGGACCAGCCTTCTTCGCAGGCTACTTCGGTGATGTGGCTGCGGAGGGGGATGCTCTTGAGATCGGAGAGTGAAAGCGATGCAGAGTGGGCAACGAGTCCGTCGATTGAGAGTCGCCAGTCGGAGAAACCGTTGGCCTGATGGCGTTTGAAGGTGTCGGCGAAAGGTGAGACAGGGTTGGCGAAGGGGGACTTCGAGATCATGCTGCGGGGAAATTCGCGGGCGAGGGAGTGAGTGGTGAGGATGCGCTGGGCAGCGTAGGTGAGGGTTTCACCGGGGCCGAAGAATCCGACGTTGTCGGGCGGGATGAGTCCGTAACGCTGGGCGATTTTGGCGGCAGCGCCGAGACCGGCGAGGCCCGCGGTGGTGGCGAGGCCGGTGGTAAGGAGTTTTCGTCGAGAGATGGGACTCATGAGACCTCCTCCGGAACTTCTAGCTGGGCCTGTGGCGTGCTGGATTGCCCGGTGATCATGGCCCGCATGCGGCTTTTGAATCCTGCGTGAACCACCATTGCGACGTGAACCACGAGGAAGAGTACGAGAGCTCCGGTGATGAAGAAGTGCAGGGTGCGCGCGGATTGCCGGCCACCGAGCGCGGCTGACGGCTGCGGGAAATACGCCGGCGAAGGCGGGAGACATCGCGAGCCCTGTCCATATTATGAGGGGAAAGAGGACGAAGATCACAGTCAGATACGTGATTCGCTGAACGGGGTTGTAGGAGTGAGATTCTGCTTCCGGCGGTGGGTGCGAGACGTAGAGATCTCGAGAGGACTGCACGAAATGCGCGCCAGGAGCGGTCGGCTCGAGTTGGGAGCAGATCGTTGCGGAAGTGGCGAGTGTATAGACCGGCGATGACGTAGACCAGGCCGGTGATCACGGCGACCCATGCGGCTTCAAAGTGGAGGTAGCGGCTCCAGCCATTCTGGTCGGGAAGGACGTAGTTGTAGCCGGTAGGGACGGTGTCTCTGGATGCGGGGATTGGCAGCTTGAAGAGCGGAGTTACGTTTGGGTTGCCGATCTCGCCCCAGTAGAATCGCGGGTGAGAGATGACGATCTCTACGCCGGTGACGAGCAAGGCGAGGAAGGCGATGACCGTGATCCAGTGGGTCACTCGGACGAGCGCACTGTGCCGGGAAGCTTCCGGATTGCGGGATGAACTGTCGGCGGGCACAGGCGGAGAATACCACAGGGGTTGGTCAGTCAGAACTTTCACGGGAGAACGATCCGCAGGTATTTAATCGATTTAGCACGCTGCGGGTTCTGGTCAGAGTTTGCGTAGTTTTGCTTCGAGGTCGGGGATGTAGCTGTCTTGAGCGGCGGGTTCGAGGCGTTGGGCGGAGGCGATGGCGGACTGCCATGCCTGGCGCGCTTCGTCCTTCTTGCCGAGAGCGGCGGTGATGTCGCCGAGTGCTGTCTGGCTGATGATCTCGTCGGGGTCGATGGCTACGGCTTCGCGGGCGAGCGGAAGGGCCTGATCGGGTTTGCCCGCGATGAATAGCTGGAAGGCGCGCTGGCCGCGGCTAAGGGCTGCGGCATGGCGGACGGAGAAGGTTCCGCGATAGACGAGGACACCGTGGTCGATGGTTTCGGCCGGCTTGAGGTGTTCGAAGTCGCGATAGGGATTCATGACGCTGCTGGGCCACTCGCAGCCGCTGAGGTCGCCGGCGCTGATGAGGACGGTGCCGGTGATTTCGGGCGGAATGATGTCGGCGCCGCCTAGCCAAAAGGTGTCGATGGTGGGAAGAGCGTGGCAGTGGATGCCGTAGGTGGCGGGGTCCACTTCGGGACGCACGAAGTAGGCGAACCAGCACTCCTCGTCGGGATGCTTGTCCTGCCACTTCTTGACTGAGATGAGTTGCTGGCCCCAGTCGACGTTGGCGTCGCTGAGGAGATTGCGGACGTTTTGTGGGCCACCGGCGGCCTCGTTGGCGTAGGGGATGAAGTTGGGAAAGACGGCGAGCGATGAAGCGATGTGGGCGAAGACGAGGACGGCTGCGACCCAGGCCCAGCTTCGGGCTGCGGCTGGATCGGTTGACTGAGTCGGCGAGGCCAGCGCGACGATTCCTGCGGCGGCGAGAATGGCGGCGAGCGCATAGAGCGGGAGGATGTGGCGAGAGCCGATGTTCATCCCTGCGAGGATGGCTACCGCGAGATAGACAAACCACGGGATGAGGATGAAGGCCAGTTCTCTCCCCTTGCGAAGACGACCGGTGACGATGGCGAAGAGTGCGAGGGCTACGAGCGCCAACATGCCGAGGGTGGTTTTGACGAGGATGACGAAGGGGAAGTACCACCATTGGCCGTGCGGATAGACCTTGCCGAGGATGTAGGTGGGGTAGGACTGGGCCATTAGTTTTACGTCGACGAGTCCCATGAGATAAGACTCGGGCAAGAGATGAAGGCGTGCGACGGTGAGGACACCGGAGCGGCTGAAGTTGCTGAGTGGAGCGGCGTAATCATGGAGCGAGGTGCTGAGCTGAAGGCCCGCGGGGCGTGCGGCGTAGCGAAATCCGTAGAAGCTCCACAGCACTAGGACAGCGATGACTACGATGGCGGCGAAGGCTCCGGTGTAGCGAAGTGCAAGTTTTGCGCGCGTGGCTTTAGGAGCGGTGAAGAGTTCCCAGCCGATCAGCAGCAGCAGCATGGGGGCGAGCAGGATTCCGGAGTGCTTGGTTGCGAGGAGAAGACCGGCAGCGATGCCGGCGAGGAGCAGGCGGAGAGCGGTTGGATTTTTTATGTAGCGATAGAAGGTGTAGACGCCGAGGAGGAAGAAGAGCGAGACGCCGATGTCCGTGGTGACGAGTGCGGAGTTGGCGAGGAGATTGGGGTCGAAGACGACGAGGAGCAAGGCGATGAGACCGGCGCCGGTGCCGAACCACTCTTGCGCGGCGAAGAAAACGACGAGGGAGAGACCCAGTGCAAGGAGACCCGTGAAGAGGCGCATCTGGAAGACGAGGTGTTGGGATCCGCCGTCGTTGCGGGCGAGGAAGTCGCGGCCATCGAGATAGGCCTCGGTTTTGAACATGCGGCCTTGCAGGGGCGGGGTCCAAAGGTTTCGGCCGAGAAGAGGGACGGTGGCGAGAAGTTTGACGAGGGGAGGATGTTCGGGGTTGAGACCGTAGTCGCCGGTCTTATGCATCATGTAGCCGGCGAAGATGTGATCGTCTTCGTCGAAGGTGAGCGATTCGCGATGGACGATGAAGGCTACGAGGACAGCCTGGGTGATGAGAAGGGCGATGACTGCGGCCAGCGCCCTTCTCTTTGAGATCATCACAGCGATTCAGGCTCCTTAGATTTCTGCTGCAGAGTCGTACTGCGAAACTGTGCAGGGAGCCAGAATAGCCTATTTTGCGGCTCCGACGAGGGGATCGGGTTGTCGAGCATCTCCTGTTCGATCCAGGCGTAGGTCTTGGCGAGGCCTTCGCGGAGTCGGATGGAGGGCTCCCAGTTGAGTTCTTGAAGGATTTTGGTGTTGTCGCTGTTGCGGCCGTTGACGCCGCTGGGGCGCGTCGAGATTGTAGTTGCGCTTGAGCTTGACGCCGGCGATCTCTTCGACGATGTCGACGAGTTGGTTGATGGTGACGAGTTCGTTGGAGCCGAGGTTGAGAGGCTCGTGGATGTCGCTCTCGGCGATCATCTGCGTGCCCTTGGTGCAGTCGTCGATGTACATGAAGGAGCGGGTCTGTTTGCCGTCGCCCCAGATCTCGATCTGGTTGGAGCCGGAGTGCTTGGCTTCGAGGACTTTGCGGCAGATGGCGGCGGGAGCCTTTTCGCGGCCTCCGGTCCAGGTGCCGAGAGGGCCGTAGACGTTGTGATAGCGGGCGACGCGGGTCTGGAGGCCGTAGTCCTCTTCGAAGTGGCGGCACATGCGCTCGGAGAAGAGCTTTTCCCAGCCGTAGCCGTCTTCGGGGAGGGCTGGGTAGGCGTCCTCTTCCTTGAGGGCGACGACGTTGGGATTGGTCTGTTTTTCGGCGTTGTAGACGCAGGCGGAGGAGGAGAAGAAGAAGCGCTCGACGCCCTTGTCGCGGGCGGCCATGAGCATGTGGGTGTTGGTGAGTACGCTCAACATACACAGGGCTTTGTTGTTTTCGATGAAGCCCATGCCACCCATGTCGGCGGCGAGCTGGAAGACTACGTCGACGCCGTCGGCGGCTTTGAGGCAGTTGTCTTTGTCTTTGAGGTCGAGCGAGAGGCTTTCGACGTCGTTCGAGACCTGGTACCAGTCGTCGAGGGGCTTGATATCCACGGCGCGGACGACGTCGACGCCGTTCGCGAGCAGGCTCTGCACGAGATGTCCGCCGATGAAACCACCGGCTCCGCAGACTACCGCTTTTTCTCCTTTGAGCGTCATTCGGGGGGAGGGCTCCTTTTTTGAGTGTCTCTTGTTGTGAAGCTGAAGAACGAATTGGGGTTATCCGAAAGAACCGAACTATATGACCAGTTCGGGGGACCCCCATCTACAACTATCTCAAGTATATCTGGGTGAAGGAATGTTTTCTTCTGGTCCTTTTGGGGGATATAGGCGGTAACTCAGGTAACGTCGGTCCTGCTAAATTGCTGCTTTGGTGAGCGATAGCGCCGCACCTTCTTTGAGGGTCATTAAGTGACGGAGGTCACAAGGGTTGCGCCGGCTGATTCCTCTGCCCTTGTAGGATGGGATTAATGTCCCGCATGGTTCCCTCTCGTCCGCTTTCGCTTCTTCTGCTGGTCACCGCGCTCTTCACTTTTCTGATTCAGTCGGGCGAGTTGGGAACGGCAGATACAACGCATCGGCTGCAGGTGTCGCACTCTTTCTGGACGGATGAGCCGCAGGTCTTTCCGAATGAGTATCCGGAGTTTGGATTGCACGGGCGCGAGGGTCGGCTGTATGCGTGGTACGGGATCGGGCAGTCGGTGCTGATGCTGCCGGCGGATCTGGTGGGTTCGGCGATAAGTCATCTGCCGATCTGGAGCGCCTATGCGCGGAGCGACGAGGACCCGACGATACGGAGCATCGTGGTGAGCATCAGCACGAATGTGTTGATCAGCGTGCTGACGGCGCTGGCAGCGTTTCGGCTGCTTGGGATGCTGGGGTTCTCGACGCGGGAGAGTGTGTGGGGAACGCTGGCGTTGTTGTTGGCGACGACGCATCTGCACTACTCGCAGAATATGGCGGAGAACAACTATATCTTTCTGCTGACGATCACCGGGTTCGCGCTGCAGTACAAGTGGCTGACGACGGGAGACAGGCGGGCGCTGGTTTGGGGATCGATGGCGCTTGGGCTGAATCTGCTGACGCGGATTACTACGGCGCTGGATGTGGTGGGAGCGGGGTGCTTTGTTTTGCTGGCTGCGTTGTTTGCGCGGCGCGATGGGTATTTCACGACGCGTGCGTCTTCAGGGACGGCGAATGCGGGGGTGGCGGATGCGATGCCGGATGGTCGGAGCGTTCGGACTTATCTGATGACGGCTCTTCCGATCTATGGCGTGTTCGTGGTGCTCGACCGGGTGTATCAGTTTGTGCGGTTTGGGTCGTGGACGAATACGTATGTTGATGTGTTTGCGAGGGAGCAGATGCAGATGAATCCGACGCTGCCGGCAAACTTCCCTTTCAATGGCGGGTGGTTTCGGGGAGGGATTGATTCGGGTGTCGTGGGGCCGTTTTTTGCGCCGGCGAAGAGTGTGTTTTTGTTTGATCCGATGTTTCTGCTTGCGCTGCTGGTGACGTTTTTGTTGTGGAAGCGGTTGACGCCCGCGGTTAGAGCATTTTTTGTGGCGGGGCTGATGCTGCTTGCGGCTTACGTTGCGTTCTATGCGCGGTACAACTGGTGGGCGGGAGATTTTGCGTGGGGTGATCGGTATATTTCGAGCGCGGTTGAACTGAATACGCTGCTCGCGATTCCGCTGTTGCTTCGTTATCGGGAGGTTCTGGGGCGAAAGATCTGGGCTCTTGGGCTGGCGATTACAGGGGCGAGCGTGGCGATCCAGTGTGCGTCGCTGGCGTTCTGGTTGCCGCTGGAGATCTACCAGATGGATGTGCTTGGACGGCACACCCTGGTTGTGTTTTTGCGATTCAAGAATATTGCGGCGTTCGCGCTGGGCAAGCGCGCAGCGTGGGGCTTGAATACGCCGACGATGTTTGCCGATCCGTGGGATGCGGTGCACATTACTGGCGTGGAATTTTCTGCCGTCGCTGCTGCGGCATGTGGGTGCGGCTCCGCTGTGGGCGGTGGATGTGCTGTATGGGGTGTGGTTCGTTGTGGCGGTGGCGCTGGTGTTTGCGTCGGTGAGGCTTGTGCGTAGTCTCCGTGATGTTGAGGTTCGCTGATTCTTCAAGTCATCGGAATTATCGGGCCGAGGTTGCGGGTTCAGGCTCCTCGGGCGTTGCGGGTTCGGCGGTGGGCTTGCGGAGCAGGTCGATGACGGATTGGTAGAGGCGGTTGCGCATCTCGAAGCGGTCGCCGGCGCGGATGACGTAGCGGACGACGATGTCGACGCCAGATGCGGCGGGGCGCATGTCGACCGAGGGCGTGGCCTTGAACTGGCTGAGGCCGTTTTGGCTGGTGGCTTCTCTGCCACTCCTGCTCGGCGAGCTTGGAGTCTTCTTCGCGTTTCTTTGACGACGGTGTCGTGGATGGCCTGGATGGTCTTGGCTGGAGTCGACGCCGGGGGGAATGTTGACGGTGATCTCGTCCCACATCCATTGGCCGCTGGTGGAGAAGTTGAAGTACTGGCCGGTGATGGCGAAGTTGTTGATGAAGGTGACGCGGCGGCCGGTGGGATGGCCCTTGTCGGTCCAGTTGCCGGTTTCGAGGAGGGCGGTGCGGAAGAGGCCGATCTCGACGACCTCGCCGCCGACGCCGTTGATCTCAACCCAGTCGCCGACGCGGATGCCGTTTTTGCCCATGAGGATGAACCAGCCGAAGAAGGCGAGGATGAAGTCCTGAAAGACGACGGTGAGGCCGGCGGCGCCGAGACCGAGGATGGTGGGGACCTGATTGGGCGCTCCGAAGACGACGAGCAGGACGAGAATGAGCGTTACGAATTGAATGCCGAGGATGGTGATGGTGCGAAGCGTGTGGAGGCGGCGGCGGTCGGTGGTGACGCGATCGAGGAGAGCGCGGGCCGCATAGGCGAGGAGGACGCCGCAGAGGACGAAGAATGCGATCCAGGAGAGCGACTGAAGCGCGAGATGGTGACGATGCTGTGCTGGAGCTTCACCTGGGCGTGCCACTTGGCGTAGACGGCGGAGAGCTGCTTCTGGGTGTCGAGCTGGTCCTCGACGATGCTGTGCATCTGTGCGAAGGCGTGGGCCTGGTCCATGCGGGCTACCCGACTTCTGACGTCTGATGTTGCGGCGTCGGGCTGGGTGCTGGCGGACGCAGAGGCAGCAGCGGCCTGCTTTTCGATCTCGGCGTGTTTTGCGGTGAGCGTGGCGACGTCGGCGTCGGTTTCGTCCTTGGCCTGCTGGATGAGAGCCATGCGGCTGCGCTGATCGAACCAGGCGGAGACGCGGCCGGCGAGTGTGCCGTAGCGCTTTGTCGAGATGATGGCGATCTGGCCGCCGCTGGCCTGGGAGTCGTACTTCTTCATGGCGGCTTGGCGCGCGGTGAGTTCCTGCTGGATCTGAGCGCGATTGTCGCCACTGACGCGGGCGAGCTGTTCGTTGGCATCGTCGAGTTCGTCGTTGTCGAGTTGGAGCTGGGCCTTGGCGACGTCGAGATCGTCGGAGTCGGCGATGGTGCCGTTGGGTTGCTTGAGGGAGGCGGTGAGGGCGTCGACGTGGGCCTGGTCATCTTTGACGACGTCCTGGAGCTGCTTGGCCTTCTGCTGGATGGCGAGAGCGTCGCCGGTGAGGGTACGCTGCTTAAGGGCGGCCTGGCGAAGAGCGAGGGCGAAGGCCTGATCTACTTCGTGGTCGGCGAGTCGCTCGGCTTCGCGTGCGAGGGATTGCTCTTCGGAAGAGACGGCGAGTGGGGCGAGGGACTCGATGGTCTGCCATGGGCGCTGATCGACGAGCGTGTTCGGGGCCGACGCGCCGCCTTTGCCTCGGAGGAAGGGCATATGACTCATGGAACCGCGGGTCAACAAGACGCCGGCGAGGCAGAGAACGAGGAGGGCTGCGGGTACTACGATGGCCAAGTTGCGAAGAACCTTCATGGTTCAACCCTACACGGTCGGGGACGGGGTTTCAAAGGCTAAAGCAGAGATTTTGAGCGGGTTCGGAGGGGTTGCCTCGTGCATCCCTGAAACGTCTTTGAATGTGGGCTAGTTAGGAGGTTTCGTTTCGTAACCTGAAATTAATTTTTGGCGCGTGGCTTCAGCGGTACCTTTCCGTTATACCAACGTTTGTTCTCTCGGCGATGCAGGAGATCCCGTGGCTCAGACACCAGATGTTTCGTTTCATTGCGAGGTTGAGAAGTCGGTTGAAGATGGAGTCAACGTAACCACGGTGCGGTGCCATGGGCGGTTGGTTCACCAGACGGCTGGAGAGGTGAAGGATATTGTGAAGCCGTTGATCGCGCAGGGAGGGTCGATTGTAATCGACCTGAAGGACGTGACGTTTCTGGACAGCCTGGGACTGGGCACGCTGGTGGGGCTCAAGGTGTCAGCGATCAATGAAGGGTATTGCACGCTGACGCTTGAGAATATCTCGCCGCGGATTCAGGAACTGCTTCGGTTGACGAATCTGACGAAACTGTTTTCGTCGAACCACGCAGGGCCTGTTGCTTAGAGGTGCTGCTTGAGGAAACGCAGGATCTGCGGGTACAACTGGCGGTGAAATTGCTCGCGGTCGAAGCCTGGTGGATCCTGCGAGGGAGCAAACTGCGGGCTGATGCGTGACGGTGGGAACTGGGCAAGGAATGAAAAGTGTCCTGCGTTCGGGATGATGTGGTGTTCGAGAAATGTCGTCTCGGGAAGGCCCCGCTGTAGGATTTCGGCGTGAAAGGGTGGAGTGATCTCGTCTCGCTCGCCGGTCAACATGAGGATGGGTGTGTCGACATCGTCGAGAGCGTTGCTCTTTCTGAGCCAGCCTGTTGCGGGGGCGAGGAGGACTAAGGCTTTGACGCGGGCGTCTTTGAAGGATTGGGATGGTGAGCAGTCTTCGGTGCTTTCGGGCTTCTCGGTTTTCTCATGAGGGAAGGCGGTGAAGCGCCCGCCGGCGCAGGCGAGTGCCGTGTAGCCGCCTATGGAGTGGCCGATGATCGCGACATCGTTGGGGCGAAGATGTTCGACGAAGATTCCTTCGTTGGAGATGAAGTCGATGACGAGTCGCAGTTGTCGCGGACGCTCTGCGAGGAGGCGTTCGGTGTTGGCGAGTTCGTTGTTGTTGCGGTTGTTGCCGGAGTGCTCCGGGCAGACGACGATGAAGCTATTTCGAGCCAGGTGCGCGGCGAGGTTGCGATAGAGCAGATGGGAACCGCCGCCACCGTGCGAGATGACGACGAGGGGAAATCTTCCGGGTGCGAAGTCGCCGTTCGATGCGGCTTGGAGGGTGAACTCGCCGAACTTCTGTTCGGTCTCGGGCGATGTGCTGCGGATAGAGCAGGAGGGATGGGAAGTGCGTTTTGGATTGCTCGTCGCTGATTGAAAGCGTGCTGCATCCGCAGGTGAATTCCATCTTTCGAAGCATAACTGATTTCGGGATTCGCGGCTGGATGTAGGATTCAGGAGTGGAGAGAGCGGTGGGTGGTGCGAGGATCATTGCGGTGATACGGAGACAGCCGCTGGCTGCGGCTGGAGTGTCGCTGCTGGTGGTGTTTGTGTTGTGCGCGGTGTTTGCGCCGTGGCTGGCTCCGCAGGATCCGGCGCAGTTGGATCTGACGGGGAGGTTGGCGGGGCCTTCGTGGGCGCACTGGTTTGGGACCGATGAGCTGGGGAGGGATATTCTTTCGCGCACGTTGTTTGGGGCGAGGATTTCGTTGATTGTTGCGGTGAGTGTGGTGGGGCTTTCGCTGGCGGTGGGGTTGGTGGCGGGTGGACTGGCGGGATTCTATGGTGGGTGGACCGATACGGTTGTGAACGTTTACGTGACGAATGCGTTTATGGCGCTGCCGGGAATTCTGCTGGCGATTGCGTTTGTCGCGTTCATGGGGCCGGGGCTGGGGAATGTGATTCTGGCGCTGGCGATCTCGGGGTGGGTGGGGTATGCGCGGCTGGTAAGGGCGCAGGTGATGGCGGTAAAGGAGCGCGAGTTTGTGGAGGCGGCGCGGGCGCTGGGGGCGAGCGATCTGCGCGTGATGACGCGGCATATTCTGCCGAATATTCTGCAGCCGCTGATTGTGCAGGCGGCGATTGGCATGGCGGGGGCTGTGCTGGCGGAGGCGACGCTGAGCTTTCTTGGGCTGGGAGTTCCTCCGCCGGCGGCTAGCTGGGGATCGATGTTGAATGATGCGCGGTCGCATCTTTTTGACTCGCCGCATCTGGTGTTCTTTCCGGCGGTGGCGGTGATGCTTTGTGTGCTGTCGTTTAATTTTATTGGGGATGCGTTGAGGGATTGGATGGACCCGCGGACGCGGATGAGTGCGGGGCTTTAGCGAAGGCGTAACAGTGATAAGAGGGATAAAGGCTGATAAGAGATCTGATCGTGTTTTTTCTCGAGCCTTTTGAGAATAAAAGCTACGTTGATCTTGGAAGGTTGAAGCGGAGAGCGGTCAGCTCTGTCGAGACGGAGGCTACCTTCGTGTCCATGAAGCCGAGGTCGCGCAGGGTGGTGCGGATGGCGGATTCGTTGATTGGGTGGCCGGGGCCTTTGCGGTAGACGAACCAGATGGGAACTCCGCGGGCGAGTTGTTTCTTTGCGTCGCGCAGGGCGGTGGAGAGGCTTTCAATCGTATCGACACAGGCGATGATCAGGTCGGGGTTCTCTGCTCGGATTTGTGCGGCTGACGTGAGGGCGGAATCGAGCGCTCGATCGGAGACGGGGCCGATGGTGCGAACGATTTTGTTGGTAATTCCAAGTTTGTCGGCGAGCGAGGGAGGCGAGTGACTTGATTTTTTTCGCCCAGCTCTTCGCTGCAGCGGCCCCGAGATCGAGCCGCACGGGACCAGCGTCGACGTTGAAGCAGAGGGACTCGGACTCGACCCTGAATGGTGAAGCGCGTGAAGCGGAGCGCGCAGATGGATGTCTCCGCGAAGGATGAGTTCCTGGGTTTCGAGGAGGGCCTTTACTTTAGCGGTGGTGTCGCCCATGGTGCATTCGCAGATCGCTTCGCGTCCCATCAGTGGCCTCCGGATTCTTCTGCTGCGGTCTTCAGGTTGGCGAGACCGGTTTCGAAGTGTTTGCCCATGAAGCGATCAGCGTTCGTGAAGACGCTCATGAGTTTCATCATGAAAACATTTGTTCCCTGCATGGTCCAGGTGACGATGGTTGATTCGCCTTGCGGTTCGAGGGTGAACTCATTGAGGTTGTGGGCTTGAAACGGCTTGACCCAATCGACCATGACGGAGACGTTGGTCGGTGGGACGGATTTCGTGATCGACATGTGTCCCGTGCCGGTGTTTCCGGAGCCGGACCAGTCGGAGACGGCGCCCTCGCCGCCTGAGGAGCCGCTGTATGTTCTCTTGATGGTGGGGTCTTCCCTGTCCTGAGGCGCCCAGCGAGGCCAGTTGTGAAAGTCATTGATGAGCGGGAAGATTTTCTCAGGGCCAGCATTGATTGTGATTGAACGCTGGATGCGGATGGTGTCCGGTTTGGTCGCGGCGAAGAGGAGAACAGCGATGATCAGGGCGGAGATGACGAGGAGGAGTCTGAAGAGCATTAGCCGCTCCCGTGTTGGTGATTCTCCGTATTGTTCCCGATTGGGCGTTCGCTGGCAACAGGTTGCAGATGGGGGGTCAAGCGGGGCGCTGGGTTATCGGATATGCTTGGCGATGGACGTGTGAGGTAGATTACATGCGCAAGAGTATCGTTTCGCCTTCGGCTGTGGCACAAACTCCAATCAGCGATCTATGGCGTGAGCTGGAGCGGATTGCACGGGTGGAGATCAGTTCCGAGGATCCGCAGTTTCCGATTGAGCATGCGCTGGGTAAGAAAGTAACGACCGGATGGCGTGCGGAGGCGACGGGGCCGCAGTTGATTCGTCTGCACTTCGATGAGCCGCTGAACATCAAGCGGTTGCAGCTCCACTTCGTCGACAAGGCGGCGGAGCGGTCGCAGGAGTTTGCGGTGTATGCCGGTGCGGGCTCGGAGCTGAAGGAAGTTGTGCGGCAGCAGTGGAGCTTCAGCCCGCATGGTTCGACCGAGGAGCTTGAAGACTACACGGTGAACCTGAGCGGGATTACGACGCTGGAGTTGCGGATCGATCCGGACCGCAGCCATGATCCGAAGCAGAGCCAACACTATGCTTCGCTGCAGAGCCTGAAGCTGGCGTAACGCGCTATGTTGATCGGGGTGATTTCGGATACGCATGGGTTGTTGCGGCCGGAGGCTTTGGCTGCGCTGCGTGGTGTTGAGCATATTCTGCATGCCGGGGATGTGGGGGATATTGCGATCCTCGATGCGCTGCGGGAGATTGCGCCGGTGACGGCGATTCGCGGGAATGTGGATGTTGAGGGTGCTTGTGCGGAGTTGCCTGCTACGGATGTGGTGGAGTTAGGTGGGCAGCTGTTTTATCTGGTGCACTCGGTGCATGATCTGGATATCAATCCTGTGGCGGCTGGGGTGTCGGTAGTGGTGAGTGGGCACTCGCATAAGGCTTCGGTGGAGATGCAGGGTGGGGTTTTGTACTTCAATCCGGGGAGCGCGGGGCCGCGGAGGTTTTCGTTGCCGGTGACGGTGGGATTTGTGACGGTGGAGGATGGGGTGGAGGCTAGTGTGATGGAGTTGGTGGTGGCGTAAAGGTTGCCCCGATGTCCGAACTTTCCGATCCCCGCCCTATGACAACCCGCAGCTCTTCTTCAGGACTCTAAATGGCAAATAGAGGAGGGATTTATGTCCCCATTAAAATTGAAATTGCTTGCTTGCCCAGTTCTGATTCTTGCGTCCATGACAACGATGGCCTTCGCGCAGGACGACTGGTACCACGATCGGGATGCACGCTACCAGGGCGACCAGTGGCGGGGCCAGGTCTTCGCTCAGGTCAGGTCGGATCTTGACCATATCTGGAGTGCTCAAGGCGCGAGCGAAAAGGAAAATACGCGGCTTGAGAAGACCAAGGAAGAACTCACCAAAATGCAGGCTGACCTTGATCAGGGGCGTTTCGACAACGGCCTTCTGAACGACGTCATTGATTCGATCAAAAAATCGTCTGACGATCGAGCGACTGGTCGCCTCGCGATCGCGCTGTGTTGAGCGACGATCTCACCCGGCTCCACGACTACCAGGTCAATCACAACCACTGGAAAAATTAGTCGCGGCCAGTTTGCGGCGCGTATCAGCCTTTGCTGCGGTCGGTGAAGCGGAAGAAGAGGGACTGTTGGCTACGGGGGCGGCGAGTTCGTTGAGCGCCGCCATCTGTGCGTTGGAGAGCGGCGTGAAGTCGCGGGCGATCTTGACGTTTTCTTCGAGCTGGGCGATGTTGTCGCAGCCGATGATGACCGTGCTGACGGGATGGGTGAGCGTGAAGTGCATCGCGTCTCTGCATGGTCATGACGCCGGGGCGAGTGGCGATGGCTGAGCCCTCCCAGGAGTGGCGCTGGGCGTCGAGCGACGGCGGAGTCCATGAGGCGAGGAGACGGCCGCGCGAGGGGACCTTCATGCCGATGATGCCCATCTGCTTTTCGACGACGAGCGGGAGGAGCTTGTCGGTGAAGCTGTGGATGTGGGTGTCGGCGGCGTTCATCGCCATGAGGATGGTGTCGAAGTTGTAGCGGTTGACGGCGTCGATGAGGGCTTCGGGGCGGTAGTGGCCGGTGACTCCGAGGAAGCGCACGACCTTCTGGTTCTGCATCTCGATGAGGGCTTCCATCGCTCCGCCCTTGGCGAAGATGGCGTCGACGTCTTCGGGCAGGCCGACGTCGTGGAGTTGCCAGAGATCGACGTGGTCGGTGTTGAGGAGTTGGAGGGACTTTTCGATCATGCGGAGGGAGCCGTCGCGGGTGCGCTCCTTGGTCTTGGTGGCGAGGAAGGCGTCGTTGCGGCGGGTCTTCATGACGCGGCCGACGTACTGCTCGCTCCAGCGCTCGGGTCCGCCGTAGATGGAGGAGGTGTCGATGTAGTTGACGCCGAGATCGAGTGCGCGCTCGATGATGGGAACGGCGACGTCGAAGTTGTTGGCTTTCTCGAGTGCGGCCTGGCCGCCGAGCGAGAAGATGCCGACCTTGTAGCCGGTCTTGCCGAGATTGCGCGTGGGCATCGCGGTGCGGGTGTTGGGGTTGGCGGGGAGAGGCGGGAGGGTAGCGGGGTGCAGCGGCGTTTGCGCCGGTGGTCAGCAGAGCCGCGGCGGCGACTCCTCCGGTTTTGAGAAAGGTGCGGCGGGTGGAAGGAGAGCGCTACGCTTCATTAAGACACCTCGAGATTCTTAGGAGCGGTCAAAAGCTCTCCGCGGACAGTTTAGCTTGTCGAGGATGCTGTTGCGCGACATGCAGTGCGGCGGATTGCCGCTGCGAACTTTCTCTCAGAATAATTTCGTAGAATGCCGCATGAGTAATAAATTTCTTCTCCATGTTGAGTCTCCACGGAAACCGGCATGGCCATGCTCCATAGCCGGCTTGAATCTGTACTTGTTGACCGCCTCGATCGCTTCCTCGTCGAGACCGTAACCCGATTCCGCGCACAACGCGCACATTCGTTGGAATGCCATTCTGAGTCAACCATCAGGTTGACCAACACATTGCCGCGATCTTCTTGTTCGCCTCGCTAACTGGGAGTACTGAGGTTCAACACTGTGGATGAGCACGGGTGCGGACACGTCACCACCGATACGTCGGAGAGCGCGATCGTCCCTGATAGAGAAGCCCGCGGGGATGGAGAAGATCTTTGGGTCGGGCTCTTCACGCGAGGTGATCGCTAGATGAAGATCTACTACTTCGCCATGCGGATACTTGCGGAGTTCGGACAGATCGACTTTGAGATCTGCGGAGCGCCAAAGTTCGACGATCGAAGGCTCTTCCTTCTCCAAAGGTTGGGAAAGGTCCAGAGCCTTGGGAAGTGGAGTTTGAGTGATCCGGTGCCAGTCACGGTGAGGCCGTCGATGACCTGCGATCCGAGGTCTTCCTTCACTGTGTTCGCGGTGACGGGAGCCGTTTTAGCAACTGTCGCTGCGGGGAAGGCAGTGAGCCGTGCAAACATGTCGTGGCGAGAACGCAATCAGTGGTGATGCCTGCGACTGGGTCCCGCAGTGTGATACGCAGGAGAGTGGTTTGCGGATCACTGAGTCGACGGTGAAGCTGTGGCCCTCGCGATAGGTGCGCCCCTGGCTGTCGCGGGCAACCGTTCCAACGAGTCGGCTGGTAACTGTCTTATCGCTGACCTGATGGGTCCAGACGATCGTTTCCTGGCCTGTGAAGGGCATACCAGGAAGCGCAGAGATCGCAACGCCACTGAAATTCTGGGCGTGCAGGGCTGTCGAGAGGATTAGAAGTAGGAAAAGAGTGCAGCGTCGCATACGGGAGCCTTGGGTCTCTTCATGGCTACCGCAGGATCATAGCACTCGTAGATCGCTATGCCGTGGAAAGAGAACAAGCAAAGGCAAATGCAGGGATCCTTCACTGCACGTTCGACTACCGACTCGCAGCGGTCAGGATGACGACGAAAAGCAACGGAACGGCGAACTAATGCGCGAGCTGCCGTGGAGTTAGTTGTCGAAGCGGACGGTGTTGAGGATGGATTGCATGCGTTTGCGGACGTCGTCGAGTTCGCGTTCGGTGATGTCCTGGACGCCGCTGACGTCGCCGCCGCAGAAGTTGTTGATGACGGCGTCGAAGCGGTAGCAGGCGTCGTTGCGTGCGGTGGTGTAGATCTCGTCGCGGGATTCGGTGCAGATGCCGCCGTGCTCGTCGTAGCCATGTGTGAAGGGGATGCCGGCGATCTGGATGGTGCCGGCGGTGTGCGGCGCGCGGGCGGAGGCCTGCGCGGCGCACTGATTGGCGGTGACGTGGGGGGTGACGCTGAAGTAGAAGAGGGCTCCGCTGAAGGTGGAGTAGGGGTGGGGGTTGAAGCTGATGGTGGCGACGGCGCGGAGCTGGGCGGTGTGGGCGGCGTTGCGGGCGTCGAGGTTGAAGGTGCTGACTTCGCCGTCCTTGTGGGTGATGTTCCAGGCGGCGGAATGGTGAAGGAGACGCCGTAGCGGGAGTCGTGGAAGGGACGCGCCGGGGGGGTGTTGGGTTCGGGGGCCGGAGGCTTGCCCTGGAGGAGGGGTGGAACGGCTTCGGGCTTGCCGGGAATTGGGCTGCGGCGTAGATTGCGCGAGGGCAGGCAGAGCTGTCAGCAGGGCGACGAGCGGCGGAGCGGGTGAGAATCTTGGGGGGTTTCATGCTTCCTTTTCCGGCGGCGGCTACTCGCTGCGCATGCGCGGGTTGGCTACAGTGTAGGCGATGTCGGTGAGGAGATTCACTCCCACATAAGTGAGACCCACGGCGAGGATGCAGCCCTGGACGAGGGCGTAGTCGCGGTTGGAGATGGCGGATAGGGTGAGGCGGCCGATGCCGGGCCAGCTGAAGATTGTTTCAGTTACGATGGCGCCCGCAAGAAGGCTGCCAAACTGGAGGCCGATGACCGTGAGGACGGGAATCAACGCGTTGCGCAGGGCGTGGCGGTAGACGACGGCGTTCTCTGTCAGGCCTTTGGCGCGGGCGGTGCGGATGTAGTCCTGGTTGAGCTCTTCGAGCATGGCGGTGCGGACCATGCGGGTGAGGATGGCGGCGAGGCCGAGGCCGAGGGTGACGGCGGGGAGGATGAGGTGGAGGAGGAAGCTGGTGGGGCTGCCGTCGCCTGCTCCGGAGACGGGAAGCCAGCCGAGTTGGATGGAGAAGAGCAGGATGAGGATGGGGCCGAGGGCGAAGTTGGGGAACGAGAGGCCGACGAGGGAGACGACGCCGAGGGTGCGGTCTTGCCAGCGGCTGCGATGGAGCGCGGACCAGATGCCGGCGGGGATGGAGAGGGCGATGCCGATGAGGAGCGCGGCGATGGTGAGCGCGAGGGTGTAGGGGTAGCGCTGCAGGACGAGGTGGGTGACGGAGTCGTGGAGGCGGAGGGATTGGCCGAGGTCGGCGTGGAGGATGCCGTGCCAGTAGTGGGTGTACTGCTGGCTGAGCGGAGCGTCGAGGCCGTAGGAGTGGCGGAGGGCGTCGATGTCGGAGGCGGTGGCGCCTTCGCCGAGCATCTGGACGATGGGGTCGCCGGGGACGAGGTGGATCAGGAGGAAGACGACCGAGACGACGACCCAGAGGACCGGGAGGGTGACGAGGATGCGGCGGAGGGGTTTCCAGAGAGCTGTGGTGCGGCTCATTGGGTTGACTTCCGTGCTTGTCGGTTTCGTCGACGGGTTCCTGCGTGGCGGCGCGATGTCTTCGACGACGACGCGGCTGATGCGATGGCCGGCCATCTCGGCGACACGGTAGCGGCGGCCTTCGTACTCGAAGCTTTCGCCGACGGTGGGGATGTGGCCGAGGTGCGCGAGGAGAAAGCCGGCGAGGGTTTCGACGCCGGCCTCGCGGGGGAAGGTCCAGTGGAGCTGGGTGCCGAGGTCGCGGAGGGTGGTGCTGCCGTCGAGCGACATGGCTCCGGTGGTGCTGAGGAGCGGGGATTTGCTGATGTCGAACTCGTCTTCGAGCTCGCCGACGATCTGCTCGAGGACGTCTTCGGCGGTGACGAGGCCGACGGTGGAGCCGAACTCGTCGACGACGATGGCGATCTGGCGGCGGCGCTCCTGGAACTCCTGCAGAAGCTCGATGGCGAGCTTGGTCTCGGGGACGACGGATGAGTTCGCGCATGACCTGGCGGAGGGTGAGGCCGGATTCGCCTTTGCCGCCGAGCGAGAGGGCGACGGCGCGGAAGTGCATGAGGCGGGAGATGTCCTTGGAGTAGACGATGCCGATGATGTGCTCGGGGCCGCTCGCGGGGTTCGTAGACGGGGACGCGGGAGTGCTGCTCTTCGACGATGCGGGCGGAGGCTTGCTGGAGGGGCATGTCGGCGGGGAGGGAGAAGATGTTGCCGCGGGGGGTCATGATCTCGCGCACGGTGACGTGGTTGAGCTCGATGGCGCGGTGGATGATCTCTTCCTGAAAGACGGGCAGCAGGCCCATGCGGCGGGTCGCGGTGGCGATGAGCTTCAGTTCTTCGGGCGAGTGGACGGCGCCTTCGCCGCGCAGTGGGGCGCGGAAGAGGTGGAGCACGACGGCCGCGGAGGTGTTCATCAGCTTCACGACGGGGCGGGTGATGCGGATGAAGACGTCCATGGGCCCGGCGACGGCGAGGGCGATGCGTTCGGCGCGCTGGAGGGCGAGGGATTTGGGGACGAGTTCGCCGAGGAGGACTTCGAAGTAGGTGATGAGCGAGAAGGCGATGATGACCGCGATGGTGTGGGCGTAGAGGACGGCGTGGGCTGGAAGCGCGTGGAGCGAGTTCGCGGCGAGAGCGAGGATGATCTCGGCGACGGCGGGTTCGCCGATCCAGCCGAGGGCGAGACCGGCGACGGTGACGCCGAGCTGGACTGCGGGGAGGAACTCGTCGATGGAGTGCTTGAGTTTGAGGGCGGTGCGGGCGCCGGGACGGCCGAGGGCGATGAGCTGCTGGATGCGGGTCTCGCGGACGCTGACGAGGGCGAACTCCGCAGCCACGAAGAAGCTGCTGGCCAGGATGAAGAAGGCCACCATGATCAAGCGGAAGAGCATCCATTCGAGCATTCAGTGCAAGTGTAACGGAGCAGACGGAACGCGATGCAGACGTTACGCGGGGAGCCGCTTCAGCATCGCGCTCGCGCTGCGGAACCATGGCCGCTCGCGACGGCGTTGGTAGCCGGGCATCGTCGGCTTCTTGTCGAGCACTTTCTGGATCCACTCGCGTGCTTCGGCGTTGCGTCCTTCGGAGGCCAGCAGACTTGCGATAGTTGAGGTAGGTTTCGGAAAAGGTCGATATTGACGTGGCGCGTTCGAAAGAGTGCTTCGGCTTTTTCTTTTTGCCCGGTCAGTGCATAGGCTGAGCGAGCAGTCCGGCCGCGCGATGAAAATCGTGGCCGGGATCCTTGGCGACGACCTGTTCGAGATCGGGCATCGCGGCTGCGGCGTCGCCTAAGAGGATGGCGCAGAGGCCGCGCCCGTAGAACGGATCGATGGTACTGGGGCGGGCGGCAACGGCCTTATCGTAGGCATCGCGTGCCGGCTGGAGTTTGTTCTTCCTCAAGGTAGAGGTCGCCCAACTCTTCGTAGTTTCCTGAGGATGGGTTGTCGCGAATCGCGACTTGAAGTTGTCCGATGCGTTTGCGGCGGGAGAACCCCTGGAAGGAGTGGCGAGCGAGGCCGATGTCGGGAAGGGCTTCGGCGAACGAGATAGACGAGTGCGCCGATGGGGCCGAGAAACAGGATGACGTAGATCCAGTAGGTGTCGGGCCGGCGCCGGATGAAATGGATGATCTGCCAGACCCTGGAGGATGAGGCCCCACGGATAGAAAAGGTGGCTCAGGAGTCCCACAGGCATTTGTCCTTCGCGTCAAATTTCATATCGAAACGATAGAAACATAACATACATAGACGGCAAGAGCGATGGGATTTGCGTCGTCGCGGCGCAGGAACGAAACAATGGCCTTGCGACCGGAGCCGCAAGGCCATCTCTCAACTGAAGCCGGTATCGCTTGAACTTCTGCCGCTCGGCTTACGCCAAAACTTTGTTGACGGATTTGTCGATGGTGTCCTTGGGGACAAAGCCGACGATCTGGTCAGCGACCTTACCATCCTTGAAGAGGAGAAGGGCGGGAATGCCGCGAATGCCATAGCGCATCGGCGTAGCGGTGTTGGAGTCGACATCCATCTTCATAACTTTGAGCTTGCCGTGATACTGATTAGCGACCTCATCGACAACCGGGGCAAGGCGCGGCAAGGACCACACCAGGCGGCCCAAAAATCTACAAGTACTGGCTCTGCCGACTGTAGAACATCTTTTTCAAAGTTTGCATCGTTTACTTCGGTGACGTGCTGTCCTGCCATTTAACTTCCTCCAGATCGCTCTGCCCCTTGTACACCCATGCGGTGTGGCGCAGTCTTCACAATAATAGATGCTTTTAGCGTTAGGCAGTGAGATTCAGAACCGAAAGATCGTGAGCCTTAAAAAGCAAACGCCCGGACCTCTATTGAAGAGGTCAACGGGCGGCGTAGCAGCCCTCCCCAGAACTGCCCACGAGTGCTAAGGTACGCAACAATGTTCATGACGTAAAGAAATCTTAGGTAATACGCAGAAATGTTACCGGTTGTTATTTTTGCAATAAGCCCTTACAGGTGTTGAAGATAGGCGTTTCAGGCCTGAAGTACGCCTCCAGAGATCCTGGTGTGGATAATTTCGAGTGCTGGATCATGGGCCGCTTGACGGATGATGGCGTCAAGTGCGGATGGCGCGGGGTTTTCCGCGATCAGCAGAACAGAGGGACCTGCGCCACTAAGGGCGACCCCAAGAACGGCGGGGTTTTCCGTCAAGGGCAGAAGCAGAGGCAGGAGCGGACAGGCCTTCAGGCGATAGGGCTGGTGGATGCGGTCCTGCATGGCGGTGCGGAGGAGATCGCCGCGTCCCTGGGCAGAATGCGGCGACGAGAAGGGCGGTGCACTGGATGTTCGCGACGGCGTCTTCCCGGGAGTAATGGGCGGGAAGCAGGGCGCGGGCCTTGGCGGTGGAGAGGCTGGCGGAGGGCAGGGCTAACAGCAAGTTCCAGGTTAGGTCTTGTCCGCAAGTAGCTGTAAATAACTGATTTTTCTCATCGCCGAGACGGTCATGCCGCCCAGATAGCAGGCGGCTACGTTATCGGGGTGGCCTTCGCGGCGGCAGGCTTCTTCGAGGATCTGCTGGGAGGTCCAATTGAGATTGCCGAAGTGGTTGGCGAGCAGAACGCCAGCCAGAAGAGCGGCGGCGCTGGAGCCGCAGCCCATGCCGAGGGGGATCTCGTTGTGGATCTGAAGGTGGAGGCGCGGGGCGAGGATGCCGGCGTTGGCAAGAACATCCATGTAGGTGGTGAGGATGAGATTGTGTTCGAGCTCGCGCGCAGAGGTCGGCGTTGCGGCCGGTAGCGTCGATGTGGAAGTCTTCGGCGGCGGTGGCGTCGATGGTGAGGTAGAGCGCCATGGCCAGACCGAGGGCGTCGAAGCCGGGGCCGAGGTTGGCGGAGGTTGCGGGCAGGCGCAGGTGAAGGGGCTTGGTCTCGGCTGGGATCGGGCAGCGGGAGGTCATGCGGGTTGGGGCTGGTTCATGTGGGACTCGAGCGTGCGGAGGACCAGGCTGGAGTCGGCCTCGAGGACGATGGGGGGCTTGCGCAGGGATGCGTGGCGGGCTTGCGTCGGCCGGGGTGAGCGCGGCCTTTTCGGCGTCGGTGAAGAGTTCGTCGCGGTGGTAGTCGATGGTGTACTGCGAGTCCTTCAGGGTGTGGCCGGTGAGGATAAGCACGACGCGCTCCTCAGGGGTGATCTTGCCGAGGGCGACGAGCTTCTTGAGGCCGGCGAGGGTGACGGCGGAGGCGGGTTCGCAGCCGACGCCTTCGGCGCCGATCTCGGCCTTGGCGAGGGCGATCTCCTGCTCGGAGACCTGCTCGCACCAGCCGCCGAGGTCGTCGATGACGGCGGCGGCCTTGCGCCAGGAGGCGGGGTTGCCGATGCGGATGGCGGTGGCGCGGGTGTCGGCGGTGACGGGCTTCATGACGCGGTTGGTGTCGATGAACCAGCGGTAGAGCGGGTTGGCGCCTTCGGCCTGGATGATGCTGATCTTCGGCATGCGCGGGATGAGGCCGAGCTGATGCATCTCCATGAAGCCCTTTGCCGAGCGCGGCGGAGTTGGCGAGGTTGCCGCCGGGAACGACGATGTGCTCGGGAACCTGCCAGTCCATCTGCTCGACCATCTCGAAGGCAGGCGTCTTCTGGCCTTCGAGACGATAGGGGTTGACGGAGTTCAGGAGGTAGATCGGGAAGCTTCTGCACGAGTTCGCCGAGGATTTTGACGCAGCCGTCGAAGTCGGTCTTGAGCTGGATGGTGAGGGCGCCGTAGTCCATCGCCTGCGAGAGCTTGCCCCAGGCGATCTTGCCTTCGGGGATGAAGACGATGCTGCGGAGGCCGGCGCGGGCGGCGTAGGCAGCCATGGCGGCAGAGGTGTTTCCCGTGGACGCGCAGGCGACCCACTCGAAGCCGCGCTGGGCGGCGACCGAGAGCGCGGCGGTCATGCCGGTGTCCTTGAAGGAGCCGGTGGGGTTCATGCCCTGGTGCTTGGCGAGGAGCCAGTCGATGCCGGCGGCTTTGGCGCAGCGGGGAAGATCGTAGAGCGGGGTGTTGCCTTCGCGCAGGGTGACGACTTTTTCGAGGTCGTCGACGATGGGAAGCAGGTCGCGGAAGCGCCAGACGCCGGATTGATCGACCGCCATCGAAGACGACCGGCGCTCCTGCCAGAGCCAGCGGAGGGCGCTGGGGTTCGGAAGCAGGCTCGCGGGTGACCGGCGCGCCTGGCGTCGGGGTAGTCGGGTCACCGGGCTTTGAATCGGGCTTGAAATCCGACCATGGATAGACGACTTCGTAGAGACCATTGCACTGCGGGCAGCGGAAGTTGCTGCTCACCTCATCCTTCGTGATGACGGAGGCGCATTCGGTGCATCTAAGGTGGTGTGTCGCTACTTTCATGGTTTTCTCTAGCCTATCGTAAAGGGCGCAGCGCGTCTGCCGTGCTGTTGCCTGTGCTGTGCTTGCGTTACTGACTGCAGGGCCGCGCGCCTGGGGGCAAAAAGAGCTGCGGGTGGCGGCGGCGGCGGATCTGCAGCCGGTGATGCCGGTGCTGCGCAGATGCCTATCAACATGCGACCGGAGTGAAGCTGGTGGTGAGCTTCGGGTCGTCGTCGACGCTGGCGACGCAGATCCTCGACGGCGCGCCGATGGATATCTTTCTGGGCGCGGACTTTGTCTATCCGGAGAAGGTTGTGGCGGCGGGACTGGCGGATGGGACGGCTCCGACGGCGTATGCGAAGGGGACGCTGGTGCTGTGGGCGCGGAAGGATTCGGGACTGCTGCCGCTGAGCCTCGAGTCGCTGACGGATCCGCGGGTGAAGACGGTGGCGATTGCGAATGAACTGCATGCTCCGTATGGGCGAGCGGCGGCGGAGGCGCTGCGGAAGATGAAGCTGTACGACACGGTGTCTCCGCACTTTGTCGTGGGGGAGAATATCGCGCAGACAGCGCAGTTTGTGGAGTCGGGGAATGCGCAGCTCGGGCTGATCTCGCTGACGGCGGCGAGTACGGAGCACTTCAAGGAGATTGGGACGTATGTGCTGATCCCGACGTCGCAGTATCCGGAGATTCGCCAGTGCGCGGTGATTATGAAGAACTCCGATCGGAAGGCGGATGCGCATGCTTTTCTGGATTGGCTGCTGACGCCGGCGGTGCAGGGGAATCTGGCGAAGCTGGGGCTGGGCGCGGTGAAGTAAGCGTATTTGTACGGCTCGAGTCATGAGCGTCGCAGGTGTCATAGACTGGCTCTGTATGGATTTCCAGGCGCTATGGTTGACGTTGCGGCTGGCGGTGGGGACGACCGCGATCCTGCTGGTGGTGGCGTTGCCGCTGGCGTGGTGGATCGCTGCGGGCCATGGCGTGGGGCGGGCGTTGGTGCAGGCAGTAGTGGCGCTGCCGCTGGTTCTGCCGCCTACGGTGCTGGGGTTTTATCTGCTGATCATGCTGGGGCCGTTGAGTGCGCCAGGACGCATGCTGATTCGGGCGCTGGGACATCCGCTGGCGTTCAGTTTTACGGGCTTGCTGGTGGGTTCGGTGCTGTATAGCTTTCCCTTTGCGGTGCAGCCTCTGGTGGCGGGTTTTTCCGCAGTGGATCGAGGGTATGTGGAGGCTGCGGCTGGGCTGGGCGCGAGACCGTGGAAGGTATTTTTCTCCGTCGTGCTGCCGATGGCGCGTCTCTCGGTGTTGACGAGCGCGGTGCTGGCGTTCACCCATACCGTGGGCGAGTTCGGCGTGGTGCTGATGCTGGGCGGAAACATTCCGGGCGCGACCCGGACGCTGTCGATCTCGCTCTATGACCTGGTGCAGGATGGCAACTATGAGGCGGCGAACCGAACGGCTTTCGTGCTGGTGGTTTTGCGATGGCGGCGCTGCTTGTGATCTATCTTCTGCCGGGAATGAGGAAGACGGATGGAAGGCAGGCGGACATTGTCCGATAGCGCTGCGGGAAGATCTGCTGACGGTGCGGATCGAGCATCGTGTCGGAGCGGTTTCGCTCGACGTGCAGATTCGCGCTGGCTGAGCCATGGACCGTGTTATTTGGGCCCTCAGGCAGCGGCAAGACTACGGTGCTGCGAACGATTGCGGGCTTTGTGCGCCCGGATTCAGGATTGATTGCGCGGGGGAAGAGAGTGTTGCTGGATAGCAGCTGCGCATGTGTTTGTTCCCGCGCATCAGCGGCCGATACGCAGCGCAGGACAAACGGCTCGGTTGTTTCCTCACGCGACAGTTCGCGGAAACGCGATGTATGGAAACGGATGGAGATCGAAGCCCGCAGAGGCGACAGAGGTTGCCGACGAAGTGCTGCGGCTCTTCGGCCTGACAAAGATCGCCGACCGGATGCCGCGCGCTCTGAGCGGAGGAGAGAAACAGCGCGCTTCGGTGGCGCGAGCAGTCGTCTCGGCGATTACGTTTGAAGGGCCGGGCACGGCGTTGTTGCTTCTGGATGAGCCGTTCTCCGGACTGGACAATGCCATGCGCGACGACCTGCTGGTAGCGCTGCGAGAGTATCTCCGACGCTGGAAGACTCCGGTGCTTTCTGTGACGCATGACATCGGCGAAGCCTTTCAGCTTGGCGCGGAGGTCATCAAGATTGCGGATGGCTGCGTCGTGCAGCAAGGTCCGGTCGACGACCGTGCTCGCTGGAGATCGCGAGCGGTTGCTGGATCAACTCAACGCCGCGAAGAAAAGCCCAGCATGACGGGCTCCTGCTCGAGGTGAATGGAGAACTTGTCCTGCACTGCGGACACGACGGCGTCGCGTAGAGCAATCAGCTCAGCAGCTGTTGCGTCGCCGAGGTTCACGAGCGCGAGGGTGTGGCGGGAGGAGATCGCCGCGCGTCCCATGGCGAAGCCTTTGTGGAAGCCGGCCTGTTCCACCAGCCATGCGGCGGCGAGCTTCACCATTCCCTCCCCTGCTCGATACTGCGGGATTTCTTCGGTGCGGTATCCCGCCTCAAGGGCTATCTGGGGCGAGCGATGAAGACGGGACTATGGGGTTTTTGAAGAAGGATCCGGCGCTGCGCCCGTCCGGACCGCCCTGGCCAGCGAGCATTCCTTTCTGTTCGCGAATCGATCGCACGGCATCGTAGACCTGGCGCAGCGTGGGATGCTCCCCTCGTTCAAGCTGCGCGGCGAAGTGCTGTTTGACGTCGGCGTATCGCAGAGCGGGCTCTCCGCCCGGCCGCAGTTTGTAAGTCACAGAGGTGACGATGTAGCGCCCGCGGGCTTCCGTGTTGAAGAGGCTGCGGCGGTAGCCGAAGCGGCAGGCTTCATGGTCGAGATCGACGAAGTTTACTGGTCTCGAGATCGTAGGCGCGCACTCGGACGATGGTCTCGGCTACCTCCTGCCCGTAGGCGCCGACGTTTTGTACGGGAGTTCCGCCTACGTCTCCCGGAATGCCGGCCAGGCACTCGATACCGGCGTAGCCGCGATCGACGGCGTGGAGCACGAGGCTGTCCCAGTTCTCGCCCGCGCCAACCTCCAACTGAACGCAGTTCCCTTCCTGATGCTCGCGTTTCGCGGCGTGTGCGCCGACGCGCATCACGAGGCCGTCGAATCCGGCGTCGCTGACCAATAGATTGCTGCCGCCGCCCAGGACGAAGAGGGGGAGTTTGCGCTCGTGGGCGAATTGCACTGCCTCTGCGACCCCGGCCTCGTCTTCAACCTCGCAGAAGAAGCGCGCCGGGCCGCCGATCCCAAGCGTTGTGTAAGGGGCAAGCGGGATGGACTCCTGAAACTTCAAGGCGGGATGCGGCACGGCTTGAGAGTACATCATCGACTTGGCCCACTGAAGCATGAGGCCATTGAAATCCGCTTCCGTAAACGCTCGATGAACTATTGACACAACTGATAGCCTTTAACTTGAGGGCTGACCCAAGCTCGGACGGTCATAAGGTCTTCCGTTTGGCCTTGGCCCACTGAAAGTCCGGACTTATGTGCCCTGTTGCGAAGACTTTGCACACTTTTTCCGGGTAGGGGAGTGGATAGCTTCAGCGGTACCCCGTAGAATCGAAACAGGCGCGGCTTTCACCCGCGACCAAGGGAGATGCAAATGTATCCAGAGATTATGGTGATTCCGATGCGCGAGGAGCTGACGCGCGCTGGCATTGCGGAGGCCCGTACAGCGGCCGATGTTGATAAGGCGCTGGCACAGCCTGGGACGACGATGGTCGTCGTGAACTCGATCTGCGGATGCGCCGCAGGCAAGATGCGTCCGGGGGTTCGCCTCGCGATGCAGCATGCGGCCAAGCCGGATCATTCGGTAACCGTGTTCGCAGGGCAGGACCGCGAAGCGACCGAGAAGGCACGCAGCTACTTCGGCGGACACCCGCCGACCTCGCCTGCGATTGCGCTTCTGCGCGATGGGCAGCTTGTCTACCTGATGCAGCGCTCGGCGATCGAGACATCGACCGCACCGGCGATCGCTCAGGAACTGGCTCGTGCGTTCGATACGTACTGCGCGCCGACGACTGCTTAACCCGTAAGACAAAATTCGAATCAGAAGCCGGAGCCGCATGATTGCGCGGTCTCCGGCTTTTTTTTGCATCTTCGGCTCAACTGGCGGATCGTTTTGCCGATCTAGTGAGAATCCATGTCTATCTCACGATCCGCTTCTTCCCTATTCGTCGCTTCTCTACAAGAGCCTTCTGTCTTAGCGTCAGCCAATCGAGATGAAGAGCGAGATCGTTGGCAGCAGTGCGGCGATGCAGCGTCTCCGCCTGCAGGTGCGACGAATTGGGCCGCACTTCCGCACCGCTCTGATACGAGGAGAGGCGGGGACCGAAAAGCGGCTGGTGGCGCACGCGCTGCATGGGTTGAGCTCCGGCGCAGATGGCCCTATCGTGGTCGGCCACGCGGCTAAGTTTGAGGATGCTCTGGCGGAGTGGCAAGGCCGAATGAGGGCGCTTTCCCGTCCAATCTCTTTCTGGAAGGCGTCAACGAGATGCCCGTTGGAGATCCAGGACCGGCTTCTTCGGAGGCTGAAAGAGCAGAGTCGGCACAGAGCCTGGATGGGGCGCGCAGGAGGGAGATGCGGATGATCGCGTCTACCTCTGAGGATCTCAGGGTTCTGGTATCGACTGGACTGTTTCGGCAGGAGCTTTATCAGCGGCTCGCCACGGTGGAGATTGTGGTTCCTCCGCTGCGTGAGCGGGTGGAGGATCTTCCGGAGTTGTCGCGGCGTTTTCTTTGCCAGTTTGCGTTCGTGAATGGAAGACGCGCAGCCGAGATTGCAGACGAAGCGATGGAGCGAATGCAGGGATACCGCTGGCCCGGGAATACGAGCGAATTGGAGAGTGTGTTGCGAGTCGGCGCGGTTCAGTGCGAAGGCGAAGTGCTTGAGTGCCGCCATCTGCCGGTGTTCGGCGGGCTGCCACGATCCGGGAAAGACGATGGATGGGCGGAGGTGAGCCTGCGGTTACAGGATGTCGTGGACCAGCACGTGCTCCGGGTGTTGAAGGACTGTGGCGGAAACAAACTACGTGCTGCGGAGGCGCTGGGAATCAGCCGGTCTACGCTCTACAGGATGCTCGAAGCCGCAGCTTCGACGGGCATTTTGCGTGAGGTAAGTGGCTTTCGACGCTTCGCCGGCTGTGGCGTTCCTGAGTTCGCCCTCGAAATCACTGTAGACTTGCAAGTGAGTTGAGGATGGATATGACAGGATTTTCGCTGCGTCGGTTGGGTCGTTTCGTGATGGTTGGGTGCTTGACCCTTGGTTCGTTGAGCCTGCAGGCTCAGATCGGTGCTGCGGCACCGGGGGACGCTTCGGTTGCGGCTCGAAGCAAGGCTTTTCGACTCTGCTGGCGGATATCTGGCAGGATCACCTGAAACACTCGCCCGAGTTTGCTTCGCAGATCGGAGACAAGCGCTACAACGATCAACTGACGGATTATTCGGCCAAGGAGGTGAATGCATCCCTTCAGCGCGGACTGGATTACATTCAGCGGTTAGGCGCGATCGACACGACAGGATTGACCGATCAGGAGAAGTTGTCCTCCGAGCTGATGCTGCATTCGCTGATCGATGACCAGCAGGGCGCGAAGTTCAAAGAGTGGGAGATGCCGATCAGCCCGATCTTTGGATTCCAAACAAGTCTGGCGGACCTGGTTGGCCAGCTCTCGTTCGATTCAGTGAAGGACTACGACGACTACATCTCGCGGTTGAAGAAGGTTCCGGCACAGTTCTCGCAGGTGATGACGAACCTGCAGCTTGGCGTGGATGAAGGGCGCATGCCGCCGAAGGATCTCGCTGGAGAAAGCACTGGCGCAGACGCAGGGCATCGCCGATCAGAAGCCGGAGGAGAGTGTCTTTGCCGAGCCGCTGAAGAAGTTTCCGAAGACGATTTCGGCAGCAGATCAGAAGCGCATTGCGACGGATCTGATGGCGGTGATTCAGGGCAGGTTCTGCCAACGTATCAACGATTCGCGAAGTTTATGAAGGTGCAGTATGTGCCTTACGGTAGAAAAGACCCCGGCGTGTGGGCGTTGCCGAACGGCGATGCGTACTATGCGTTTCGCATACGCCAGGTAACGACGCTGGACAAAACCGCGGATCAGATTCATCAGATCGGGCTCGATGAGGTGAAGAAAGACGAAGCCGAGATGCTGGCGATCGTGCATCAGCTCGGGTTTGCGGATCTGAAGAGCTTCCGTACTGCGCTGGCGGCGAATCCCAAGGAGCATCCCCAGTCGACAGAGGCGCTGATGGGCGCGTACAAGGGTTATATCGCGCAGATGCAGCCGCGGTTGCCGGAGCTCTTTGGCCGGTTGCCAAAGGCGCCGCTCGAGGTGGTTGCGATGCCGTCGTTCGCGGAGAAGAACTCTCCGATGGCCTATTACGACCAGGGCACGGCGGACGGAAGCCGCCCGGGACGCGTGGATGTGAATCTGTACAACTTTGCCGAACGCTCGCTAGCGACGGTGGAGAGCGTGGCGTATCACGAGGGCATTCCGGGCCACCATCTGCAGCTCTCGATCGCGCAGGAGATGACTGGGATGCCGGAGTTCCGCAAGTATCAGGACTACACCGCGTTCGTCGAGGGCTGGGCGCTGTACAGCGAGCGCCTGGGCAAGGAGATCGGATTCTACAAGGATCCCTACAGCGACTACGGGCGGCTGGATAACGACATGTGGCGGGCGATTCGGCTGGTCGTCGATACCGGCGTGCATTCCAAGCACTGGACGCGGCAGCAGATGGTGGACTACTTCCACGATCACTCTTCGCTCGACGAGACCAACGTGCAGTCGGAGGTCGATCGGTACATTGCGTGGCCGGCGCAGGCGTTGGGGTACAAGATGGGACAGCTAAAGATTCTGGAACTGCGGGACAAGGCGAAGACAGCGCTCGGGCCGAAGTTCGACATCAAGGCGTTTCATGACGAAGTGCTCGATTCCGGCGCGCTCCCGATGGATGTGCTGGAGCACCGGGTGGACGCCTGGATTGCCTCCCAGACTGCGGCTCAGAAGTAGTTAGAGGTCTGATAGCCTTTGAGAATGAGTGAAAGCTTCGAAGTTCCGATTCCAACCGCCGCTCCGGTGATGCCGGGGCTACGGGTCGCGGTGCTGGGCGCAGGCAAGATGGGCGGCATTCTGCTGCAGGCGTTTCTGAAAAATAACCTGCTTTCCGCGGACCAGATATTCGCCACAGTGCAACATGCCGAGCGGGCGCAAGCTTTGTCGGCGCAGTTCGGCGTTGAGGTCACGACAGATAATCTGGCCGCAGCACAACAGGCGGATGTCATCCTTCTTGGAGTGAAACCGACACAGGTGCCGGCGCTGATCGATGAGATCAAGAGTGCGCTAACGCCGAAGAAGCTGGTGCTCTCGTTTGCAGCGTCGGTGAAGACGCGGAGCATCGAAGATGGCGCGGGGTGCGAGCTCGCTGTGATTCGAGCGATGCCGAATACGCCGGCAATGCTGGCTGCGGGAATTACGGCGCTCTGTGGCGGGCGTTTTGTTTCCGCGGAACAGATGGGAGTCGCGCAGAAGATCTTTCAGACCGTCGGGAAGACAGTCGTCGTCGATGAAAAGCATATGGATGCGGTGACAGGGCTGTCTGGATCGGGACCGGCGTTTCTGTACATCATCATCGAAGCGCTGGCAGAGGCGGGCGTGAATGTTGGACTGCCGCGCGACGTCGCTACGCTGCTGGCGGCACAGACGACGCTTGGTTCGGCGAGGATGGTGCTGGAGACGGGATATCACCCGGCGCTGCTGAAGGATGCAGTGACGACTCCGGCAGGATGCACGGTCGACGGCATTCTGGAGCTCGAAGAGGGTGGTTTGCGGGTGACGCTGATCAAGGCGGTGAAGCGGGCGACGCAGCGGGCGAAGGAGCTGGCGAACGGCTAGGCTTTGTGCGGAACCACTTCGACGGTCGCGGCGAAACAGCGCCGTCGAAGCCGCGTAGAATAAGGGAATGGCCACGGTTGCGGCAGTAACGGCGAATAGAACTTCCCGGGCGCTGGTGCGGTTCGCTTGGGTGGTGGTGGGGTATAACGTGCTGGTGATCCTGTGGGGAGCGCTGGTGCGGGCTACGGGATCGGGCGCCGGGTGCGGCAACCATTGGCCGCTGTGCAATGGCCAGGTGATTCCACTTTCTCCAGGCGTACATACAGTGATTGAGTTTACGCATCGGTGCATGACGGGCGCATCGCTCTTTTTTGTGATCGGGTTGCTGGTGTGGACGTTTCGCGGGACGGTGAAGGGGCAGGCGGCTCGCGTGCTGGCGGTTGTTTCGACGGTGTTGCTGCTGAATGAGGCGTTTCTCGGTGCGCTGCTGGTCAAGCTGGGTTACGTCACCGGCAATCAGTCGATGGGGCGCGTCGTGATGCTGTCGATTCACTCAGCAACACGCTGCTGCTGCTTGGCGGCGCTGACGTTGACCGCGAGATTGCTGGGTACGGGACAGATGTGGCGGCGAGCTTGGTGTGGGCGGAGCGAAGAAGTTCTGGGCCTTTGTAGGGTTGGCTGCGACGCTGGTGGTTGGAGTGAGCGGATCGCTGGCCGCACTGGGGGATACGCTGTTCCCTGCTTCTTCATTGCGTGCGGCGTTCGCGCAGGACTTTGCCGTGGGGTCGCCTTGGCTGCTGCGGTTGCGCGGCGTGCATCCGATGAGCGCGGTGATCGCGGGAGTCTTCGTGCTTTGGCTCGTGGCGCAGGCCAGACGCGCCGGAGCGGGCACGCTTGCTGCCGCGGTTCTCGCGTTGCTGGGCTTCCAGTTCGGGCTTGGTGTGGCAGACGTATTGTTTCTGGCGCCGGTGTGGATGCAGATCGTGCATCTACTGGGAGCGGATCTATACTGGGTGGCTCTGGTAACACTGGCGGCGTACGTTATCTGGCCGGCGCCGATGCCGGGCGAGAGGGGGTCGGATAACCGCTGCCGTCGCGCATTGCAGGGATTGTAGAGGCGTGGAAATTAGAGACTATTGCGGAGCGGGTTTTCCTACGATCTTGTCGCCGACTTTTTCGGTCCCATGAGCGGTATCCTGTGCCGCAACCTTGGTGCCGTGACCGATATCTTTGCCGACGGTCTCGGTACCATCAGCGGTCTTATGGTAAGCAGTCTTTGTGCCGTCAGCCGTCTTGTCCGCAGCGGTCTTCGTACCGTTTGCGGTCTTATTGTAGGCCGTCTTCGTTCCGCTGGAGACGGCATGTCCGGTATCTTTCGTTGCATTCTTGGTGTCGGTGCCGGCGGCTTTCATATCCTGCTTGGGGTGTCCTGCCCGAGAACAATCCCAGACGACAGGAAGATGGGAAGGCTGCCGCAAGAATGGTCGCCGATGGTTTACGAATTTGCATTGGAACTCCTTGGGTCGGAATCAAGCCCTGCTAGATAGACTCGCGGCAGCGAGGTTGGCGTTGCAAGAAGCGCCGAGATTTATCGTTGAACACGGGCGCAGGGTGCGAAAAAAAGCAAAGGCGTCAGAAAAGGTGTCGCCGGCTGAATTTGTCGCTGTCTTGTTATGAATTCGTTGTTGTATATTGACAACGTTCGACATGGGCGATTTCCGGCGTCCAGCCATTGCTTCCGACTGGCTGGCTTATCGAAATACTTGTGGTACCGAATATTAAGATCCGATAGGAGAGGGGTAGACACGATTTCGTCCACGAGTCACCGTGGATAACGTTTACTTTCTGAGGTAATCAATGCAGGCTTTGGCGGCGCTTCTACTGATGAACGAGCAGCTAACAAAATTGGCGCCGGTGGACATTCTCATCCTGGTGCTTTATTTCGCGCTCGTGGTCTTTATCGGGTTTTATGCGAAGGGGAAGGCGAACACCAGCGAGGATTTCTTCCTCGCAGGCCGGGAGATGACGGCCTGGATCGCAGGCCTGAGCTTCGTTTCGGCCAACCTTGGCTCTCTGGAGCTGATGGGGTGGGCCGGCGCGGCGTACCAGTATGGAATTCTGGCGGCCCACTGGTACTGGATCGGCGCGATTCCGGCGATGCTGTTCCTCGGCATCGTGATGATGCCGTTCTACTACATCTCGAAGACGCACTCGGTGCCCGGATACCTCAATCTGCGATTTGGCGAGGGAGCGCGCGGATTATCAGCCATATCGTTCGCGTTGATGACGATCCTAATGAGCGGCGTGAACATGTTCGCCATGGCGCTTGTGATGAAGACAGTGCTTGGATGGAACATAACGTTCAGCATCTGGGTAGGCGCGGGGACAGTGGCGCTGTACGTGATGCTTGGCGGACTGCGGTCGGCGATCATCAACGAGGTGCTGCAGTTCGTTCTGATCTGGGCGGGCGCGGCGATGATCCCGATTCTTGGACTTATCGAAGCCGGAGGCTGGACGAAGCTGAAGGCGCAGATGGCGGTGAATCTCGGCACAAACGATTACGGGCACATGTGGAGCACGCTGGGCAGCTTCAAGGACAATCCGATGGGCGTCCATTGGACGGGCATCGTCTTTGGCCTGGGCTTTGTGATCAGCTTCGGATATTGGACCACCGACTTTCTCGTCGTCCAGCGCGTGTTGAGCGCAAACAACCTGCGTGCGGCGAAGATGGCTCCGGTGATCGGAGCCGCGTTCAAGATGGCCGTGCCATTCATCGTGATCGTGCCCGGGCTGCTCGCACTGGCGGTGCTGAAGAACCCCGACGGCTCGATCATGCACCTTGTGCCGGAGAGCCTCGCGGCCAGCACAGGACAACATAGCTATAACGAAGTGCTGCCGCTGATGCTGATTCGCTACTGCGGGCCAGGGCTGCTGGGGCTGGGAATTACCGCGCTCGTCGCCGGATTTATGAGCGGCATGGCGGGCAACGTCAGCGCGTTTTCGACCGTGTGGACCTACGACATCTACGGCGCGTTCATGAACAAGACGGCCAGCGATAAGCACTACGTTGCCATGGGCCGTGCGTCGACGGTGATTGGCATGCTCGTGTCGATCGGCGCGGCGTACCTGGTGATGAATGCGGCCGGCATCATGGATTATGTGCAGGCCTTGTTCAGCTTCTTCATTGCACCGCTCTTCGGAACCGTCGTTCTGGGCATGCTGTGGAAGCGGGCAACGCACTGGGGCGGATTTCTTGGGCTGCTCGCGGGAACCGCTTCTTCCATCGGCATGTGGGTCTATACGACCTTCGGCACGGTCGAGCACAAGGCCTACGCACTGTCGCGGGTCGCTCTCTCAGCCGACGCGAAGCCGATGGCGGAGAATCTTTATCGCGCTTTGTGGAGTTGGATCATCTGCGTGCTCGTGACGGTGGTGGTTAGCCTGGTGACAAAACCGGTTCCGGAGGAACAGCTCTCCGGCCTGGTGTACGGGGTAACGCCGATCCCGCGACGATGGGTCGACGACCATCTGGCAGAAGCCGATCTTCTGGGCCATCGTGGTGATTGTTGTCTTCTTTATTTTGAATCTGATCTTCTGGTAAGAGGTGGGCGGCATGGATAAACACGAGAAGGAAATTGAATCTGCCGAGCTGTCGATCTGGTTTTTCTGCGGCATCCTGATGCTGGCGTACGGCGTGGTGTTGGTGATCACGGGAATTTCAGAGTTCAATCATCCGCCGCCGAATGAGGTGCTGTTACCGTGGCTGGAAGCATTGCATCCGACGTTGTGGTGGGGTGCTGGTACTGACGGTATTTGGCGCATTCTACTCGATTCGTTTTCGTCCAGGCCGGCCCTAAAATTATTGAAACGATACGCTGCGTGAAACTCGCGCAACGATCAGTAATGAACCTCCACGACTAAGACCCCGGACGGGCAGGAAATCAGGTGCGATATGGCGAAGCAGATGACGATGGGCGTAATTGTAGGCAACCGTGGATTCTTTCCCAGCCACCTGGCCACCAGCGGACGACTGGAGATGATCGCGGCGCTTGAAGCCGTAGGGATCAAGCCGATCGTGCTGACGCCGGAAGAGACCGCTCACGGCGCCGTCGAGACATACGAGGACGCAAAGAAGTGTGCCGCTCTCTTCAAGAAGCACGCCAAAGAGATTGACGGCATCATCATCACGCTGCCGAACTTCGGCGAAGAGCGCGGGCTTGCGGATACGCTGCGTCTTGCAAATCTGCAGGTGCCGGTGCTGATTCAGGCGACGCCCGACCACGCCGGGAAGATGACGATTGCGTTCCGCCGCGACAGCTTCTGCGGCAAGATGTCGATCTGCAACAACCTGAAGCAGTATGGAATCCCCTACTCGCTGACGCGGCTGCATACAGAGGCGCCCGACTCGCTCGAGTTCAAGGCGGACCTCGAGTGGTTCTCGGGCATCTGCCGCGTGGTGCGTGGACTGAGGAACGTGCGCTTCGGCGCGATTGGCGCGCGGCCAACGGCATTCAATACGGTTCGCTACTCCGAGAAGCTGCTGGAGAGATCAGGAATCACGGTAGAGACGCTCGATCTCAGCGAGGTGATGGGGCGCATCGGCTTGATGAAAGACAGCGACGATGCGGCGCAGGCGAAGATGGCGGCGATCAAGAAATATATCCCCGTCGGCGACACGCCGGATGCGGCACTGATGAAGATGGCGAAGCTCGGCGCGGTTATCGACCACTGGATGACGGCAAGCGAACTGACCGTAAGCGCGGTGCAATGCTGGACGTCGATTGAAGAGTTCCTCGGTGTCGTGCCGTGCACTGTGATGAGCATGATGAGCGAGAACCTGATTCCCTCGGCATGCGAGGTCGATATCCTGGGCACGCTCAGCATGTATGCCTTGACGCTGGCCAGCGAGACGCCGAGCGCGCTGCTCGACTGGAACAACAACTACGGAGACAATCCCGATAAGGCGGTATGCTTCCACTGCTCGAACTTGCCGAAGCACTTCTTCAACGAGGGCGTGAAGATGGACTTCCAGCAGATCATCGCCGGCACTGTGGGCAAGGAGAATACCCACGGCACGCTAGACGGCACCGTGAAGGCCGGCGCGATGAGCTTTGCGCGTTTCTCGACGGACGACTTCGCCGGGCAGATCACCGGCTACGTCGGCGAGGGAGCATTCACCAACGATCCGCTCCATACCTTCGGCGGCGCGGGCGTGGTGGAGATTCCGAAGATGCAGGAGCTTCTGCGCTACATCTGCGAGAACGGCTTCGAGCATCACGTCGCCGCCAACTTCTCCACAACCGCCGCACCGGTATATGAAGCCGCCAGCAAATATCTCGGCTGGAAGATGCACTGGCACCGCTAGCGAGGATCGCTGCGTTAATCCGTTTTGCGAAGCTGCTCATTCTTGATCAAAAGCTCCGCGACCAGTCGATGGAGCCGAGAGTTCTCGATCTCAAGTTCAGCGAGACGGTCGTCGTAGACCGGCCTTGAGTGGCCCGGAAGGTATCTCGACTGAGAGGAATTGCTGTGCTCACTTCTGTTCGCCGGTGCTCTGCGAGATTGCGTCGAGATTGATTCATCGTTGAGGCTCCGCAGTTGAGGTGAAGGGAGCGCGGCCGCAGCGCATTCCGTTGCGAAACTTCTCGCGCTCTTCGGGGGTCATCTGCTCCCAGCGATCTTTCATACGTTGTTTCCAGCGACTACCGCCGCCTCCAGCGTGGCGATGGAACCCGCCAAAGAGAATCTTACTGAGAAGCAGCAGGCCGAGGCCTTGCCAGAAAGTAATCGTGTGCCAACCGAAGATTGGCGGCACAAGAGTAGTTCCATAGAATTTTGACGAGAAAACCAAACGCTATCGCAGCGACGATGACAAACAGCGCGATTCGAATTCCTTTGAGTATTGGATGGTGCCCCATGTTGAACTCCTTATTTCTTTGCATAATTTTCGTAGATCGATTGCAGACTTTGGCGCAGATGCAGCACTGCGTAATGCTTTCGCGACAGAAGCGTGTTCACGCTCGATCCGGTTTCGGCGGAGATGTCTTTGAAACTTCGGCCCATCAACTCATGAGCGATGAAGACTTCGCGCTGAGCCTCAGGCAACTCTTCAAGGGCCTCGTCCAATGCGTCAAGCAGCAGGCTCCTTGCGTAGGCTGCTTCGGGACCGGCGTCCTCCGGAGGGCAGCAGATCTTCCAGCGTGTCACCGCCCTCATCTGCCGAGACGGGATTGTTGAGCGAACTCGGCTTCCTCTTGCGGAAGAGGTCGGTAATTCGATTGCGTGCTACTCGATAGAGCCATGCAGTCACATGCTCAACGGGTTTCATAAAGCGGTACGCTTCGAGTAGTTCGTAGAAGACGTCCTGCAGGATGTCCTCGGCTTCTCCTGAGTCCGCTACATACTTACGAATGAAACTTCGCAGCCTGGGTCGATCCCTCTCCATGGCCTGGGAGAGCAGCTTGTCCTGCTCGAGAATCGTCCAATCGCTCGGAATTTCATTCATCTGCAGGTGTAGACGGTTGAGGCGGAAGAATATTTTACGAGTCCCGCCGATTTGTTTGGAGAAATCGGAAGCGCCCGGGAATGAGAATGGTAGGATGTCTCAAAGCCTTCATCTAAAGGAGTCCAGCCATCATGCGCAGAGCCGTCGCCTGTTTTACGTTGCTTGCCAGCACCGCCTATGCTGTGAATACCGGAGAGGTTTCTCTTCGCGGCTACACCCCTGAACACGCCGCAGCCGAAGTGCAGTGGGAGCAGAAATTCCGCGAGATGCCTGATCCCGCGAAGGTTCGCGAGAACATGCGCCGGATGTCCGCGCGGCCGCACCATGTGGGATCGCCTTACGACAAGGACAACGCGGAGTGGCTGGTGGCCCAGCTGAAATCGTATGGGCTCGATGCGAAGATCGAGCAGTTTGAGGCGCTGTTCCCGACTCCAAAATCGCGCAAGCTGGAGTTGCTGGGGCCTGACAAGTTTGAGGCGACGCTCGACGAGCCAGTGGTCAAGGTCGATCCAACCTCTGATCAGAAGAAAGAGCAACTTCCCACGTACAACGCGTACTCCCGCGACGGTGACGTCACGGCTCCGTTGGTGTATGTGAACTACGGCGCACCGGCTGACTATGAAGAGCTGGCGGCGATGGGCGTCTCCGTGAAGGGCGCGATCGTGATCGCGCGCTACGGCCAGACCTGGCGCGGCATCAAGCCGAAGGTCGCGGCGGAGCATGGTGCCGTCGGCTGCATCATCTACTCCGATCCGCGTGACGATGGCTACTTCCGTGGCGACACCTACCCTGATGGCCCCATGCGGCCACCTGAGGGTGCACAGCGTGGCAGCGTGATGGATATGCCGGTATATCCGGGCGATCCGCAGACGCCGGGTATCGGCGCTGTAGCCGGAGCGAAGCTGATTCCGCTGGATCAGGTGCAGACGATTACGAAGATTCCGGTGCTGCCGATCTCGTATGCCGACGCGACACCGTTTTTGAAGTCGTTGCGTGGCGAACTGGTTCCCGAGGCCTGGCGCGGTGGACTGCCATTCGCCTATAAAGTCGGTCCGAGCGTCGCAATGGCGCATCTTGCCGTCAGCTTCAACTGGGATCGCAAGCCGCTCTACGATGTCGTCGCGACCATTCCCGGCTCGACGTTTCCCGATCAGTGGGTGATTCGCGGCAACCACCACGATGCATGGGTAAACGGTGCGGGCGATCCTCTGTCTGGCGCCAGCGCAGAGCTCGAAGAGGCCCGTGGACTGGGCGAACTGCTGAAGCAGGGCTGGCATCCGCAGCGCACCATCATCTATTGCTTCTGGGATGGCGAGGAGCCGGCGCTGCTGGGTTCGACCGAATGGGTTGAGGCGCACGCACCGGAGCTGACCCAGCATGCCGTGGCGTACTTCAACTCCGATGGCAACGGCCGCGGATACTTCCGTGCAGAAGGTTCAAGCGAACTCGAGAGCTTCGTCAACAGCGTGACGAAAGACATCGACGATCCAGAGACGAAGATGCCGGTGTGGAAGCGTCAGCGCCTCGTTGCGATCTCTCGCGCAACCGGCGGAGGCTCGAACCGAACTTCGCAACCGCGCGGATATTCGTATGGAAGCGCTCGGCTCAGGCTCGGACTACACCGCGTTCATCCATCATCTCGGAATCGCGAGCATCAACCTCGGTTACGGCGGCGAAGATCAGGGCGGAGGGCAGTATCACTCCGTCTACGACGATTTTTACTGGTACACCCACTTCCAGGACACTGACTTCGCCTACGGACGCGCGCTGGCACAAACGGCCGGAACGATGATGATGCGGATGGCGGATGCCGATGTGATTCCCTTCCAGTTCGGCGACCTTGCCGACACACTTCGCACCTACGTCACCGGAGTGAAGCAGCTGACCGACACCATGCGCGCCGAGATCAAGGAGCGCAATACGGAGATCGCCGACGGCGTCTACAAGGCACTGGAAGATCCGAAGAAGAAACGTATCGCCCCAGCGTAGAGGCTCTGCCACCGTATCTCAACTTCGCTCCGCTCGACCAGGCGATGGACGATCTGACGACAGCCGCCGCGGACTACGACAAAGCCTTCACCGCGAACGCCCAGAAAGCCCCTGCCGCTTTGAATCTCGAGCTCATCCAGACCGAGCGCGTTTTTCTCGATCCTGCGGGTCTGCCAAATCGCCCCTGGTTCCAAAACATGATGTATGCGCCTGGTTTTTACACGGGTTACGGCGTCAAGACACTGCCGGCAGCTCGCGAGACCATCGAGCAGAAGCAGTGGAAGGACGCCGATACACAGATCGCACGGACTGCGGCTGCGGTGGAGCGGGAGGCCACCCTGCTGAAGAGCGCGACGCAGACGCTTGCCGGCAAATAGGGGTAAGTAGCTTCGGAAGCACAAGATAGAATTTTGCGGGCTCTTCATACTTGAGATTCACGGGAGTGCGATAAGCTTTAGACCTCTATGAGTGCGACAAAGCGAAGCTCCCGAAAGAGCACAAGTGCAAAGAACGCCGACGGCTCCACCGGTTGAGAACCTGTTTTTCAGCCGGGATGAGTCCTGGATGCGTTTCAACCAACGAGTGTTGGAAGAGGCGCAGGACGAGACGAATCCGCTGCTGGAGCGGGTGAAGTTTCTGGCAATCACCGCCAGCAATCTGGATGAGTTTGTGGAGATCCGAGTCGCCGGATTTCTGCAGAGGATCGAAGACGGTTACAATCTCGCGCAACCACCCGATGAGGGTGGGCTGACTCCGCAGGAGCGGCTGGATGGCCTGATGGAGCGCATCCGTAGCTTTGTCGATGCCCAGTACAAATGCTGGAATGAGCAACTACTGCCCGCGATGCAAGCGCAAAAGATTCGCGTGCTCCGGTGGAATGACCTGAGTGAAGATGCGCGGGCACAGGCGCTGGACTTCTACGACACCGAAGTCGATCCGCTGCTGACGCCGGTCACGATCGATCCCTCCCATCCCTTTCCGCGTGTCTTGAATAAGGCCCTCTGTATCGGCCTACTCTTACGGCACAAACGACGCGGACCGAAGGCTGCACCATCGCTGGGCGTTGTTACGGTTCCCCGCGCATTGCCACGGCTCGTACCGCTGAGGAGTAAAGAGGGTTGTGACTTCATCCTTCTGCATGAATTGGTAGAGTCACAGGTGGATCGGATGTTTCGCGGGTATGAGGTGCTGTCGCGTTCGGCGTTTCGGGTAACGCGAAACAGCAATCTCTACATGCAGGAGGAGGAGTCTCGCTCGGTTCTCGAAAGTGTGCGGGCAGAGTTACATAATCGGCGCAAGGGCGATGCGGTCAGGATGGAGATCGAAAGTTCGGCTGACGAAGAGATGATCGAACGGCTGCGTATCAACTTCGAGTTGGAACCGATGCAGGTGTTCCGCACGGATGGGCCGGTCAATCTGTCGAGGCTGATGAATCTCTACTCAGGGGTGAAGCAACAGGCCCTCAAGTATCCGGCGTTTGCCGCCAGGGAACTTCAAACTGAGTGCGAAGTCGACCGATATCTTCGATGAGCTGCGGAAGCGCGATCTGATGCTGCATCATCCGTACGATTCGTACAAGGCGATTGAAGAGTTTATCGAGGCAGGGTCACAGGACCCGAACGTGATCTCGATGAAGCAGACGCTTTACCGGACGAGCAGCGATTCGCCCATCTTCAAGGCATTGATTGATGCAGGTCAAAACAAAGAGGTCACTGTAGTCGTCGAGTTGATGGCCCGGTTCGACGAGGACTCGAACATCCGCTGGGCGAGAGAGCTTGAAGACGCAGGAGTCGGAGTCTTTCACGGCATCTTCGGATTGAAGACGCATTGCAAACTGGCTCTGCTGGTGCGGCGCGATCCCGACGGCGTGGTCCGACGATACGCTCACCTCGGTACCGGAAACTACAACCCGGTTACGGCGCGGTTTTATACCGACATCAGCCTACTGACGTCGAGTCCGGATCTGACCGCCGCAGTGCAGAAAGTGTTCAACTACCTGACGGCGGAGACGGAGTCGGACTCATATGCTCCGCTATTGGTCGCTCCGCTGACGCTGGCAGACCGCCTTGTGGCGCTCATCGACCGCGAAGCAGCGCACGCGAAGGCGGGAAGGCCGGCGGCGATTGTGGCGAAGATGAATGGCCTGATCGACCGGCGCACCGTGGAGGCGCTCTATGCGGCCTCGTGTGCGGGGGTCGAGATCGACCTGATCATCAGGGGAATGTGTTCGCTGCGGCCCGGAGTGAAGGGGCTGAGCGAACGAATTCGGGTGCGCAGCATCGTGTGGCGCTTCCTCGAACATAGCCGCATCTTCAACTTCGCCAATGGCGGCGAGCCGGAGATCTACTGTGGCAGCGCAGACTGGATGCCCCGCAACCTCGTTGAACGATGCGAGGTTCTTTTTCCAGTGACGCAACCCGATCTCCAAAAGAGGCTGCGCACGGAGATCCTTGCGGCGTATCTGGCAGACAATTCGAAGGCTCGGTTGTTGCGCCCCGATGGAGAATACATTCGCGCACCACGGGTAGGAGCGGCATTCAGCGCGCAGGACTACCTAATGCGGAGAGCCGAGGGATCGGATGAGAAAGTGCCCGAGCCCGTGAAGCACTGAGGGGCAGACCCCAAGGTAAGGTCTTTGATCGCGGGTTATTTGATCGTGAGATTGATCGTCGCGCCCTGGATGGTCGATCCGCCAATGGCCGTCACGGTAACTGCGTACGAACCTGCGGCCAGGTTACCGGCGTTCAGGCCACTGGGGTCAACCCCGCCGCTTCCGCAGCCGCTGAGAACACCCAGAGTCGTCATTGCGAGCAGAAAAGTGAAGACGCTCCATCGACGGGCTCGACGCGGAACGAAGATTACAAGGAGACCTGCCAGCGCGACTCCCAGACCCCGCTTGAAATTCGGGGTAGAAGGTGCGGTGGCCTGAAGAGAGCTCGACGGCGGGATAGATGGTAAGCACGGTAGTCTCAGAGATTGGGCCGCTGGGAGTGAGACTCGATGGCGTGAAGAGACACGTCGCGCCCGAAGGCAGGCCACCGGTGCACGCGAAGGTGATGGTGGAGTGAAAGCCGCCTATCGGATTCACCGTGAGAGTCACAGGGCTCGACGCATTGCCCGTGGCCGCGGTCGCAGATGTTGTGGAGGGTGACAGCGTGAAGGTGCCGACCGGGTTGAGGATAGTGAGAGTCGCCGCAGGCGAGATGCCACTCTGGTGATTGCTGTCACCCGAGTAGATCACCTGCACCACATGTGGGCCCGCCTGAAGAGTATTGGTGAGAAGAGGAAGGTTGGTAGTTGCGCCTGTGAGCGCAATGCCCGGACCGTACTGAGTGCCGTCCAGTACAATCTGGGCGGCGCCCGTCGGAACCGGAGTCGATGGCGAAATACTTGTCACCACCGTGACCGCTGTTCCCTGCACTACTGCGCTGGGGTTGATTGAAATGGTGGTACTGGCACCCGGAACGGCAGCGGCGCTGATGGTGAAGGACGCGGGAGCAGAGACTGATGCCTGGTAGTTGGTGTCGCCCGAGTACAGCGCCGTGATGGTGTGAATACCCGGCGCTATTGTGAGCGAGCCACTGGATACACTGGCTACGCCGGACGAGAGTTGCGCCGATCCGATTGACTGGCCGTCGCTGGTGAAGGTGACAGTACCGGTAGGAGCCGGGCCGTGGAGGCTGCTGGAGGCGACTCGCCGCGCTGAAGCTGTAGCTTTGTCCCAGAGTTACCGTGGCCGACGACAGACGCAGTGTGGTGGTGCTCGTGGCTTGCGTCGAACCCGTAACCGTAACGGCAACTCCCGATGACGTGGAGGCCGCGTAGTTCGAATCGCCCGAGTAAGTGAACGTGATGTCGTTGCTGCCCACCGGAAGCAGGCTCGCGGGAATCGCAAGTGTGACAGTTCCGGAGTCCGTCGAAGACGCAGGGTAGAAGTTTTGCAGCAACACCGCGCTGCCCAGCGTCACCCCTCCGGAGCTAAAGGAAATGAGGCCAGTAGGAGCACTGGCTCCGAAGCCCTTCTGTCCTCCCGTGCCGAAGCCGCGGGCGTTCACTTGCGCCGTTACTGTCAGAGTTGACGCCGCAGAGAGGACCGATGGTGTGGCCTGCAGAATACTGGTGGTCTGGCCCTTGGTGATTGTGACGACAACAGCCGATGACGTGCTGGGATTGAAACTAGCGTCGCCGAAGTAAGCCGCTGCGAGGACGTGCGTGCCTGGAGCCAGCGAACGGGTCTGATCTTCAGTGTTCGACGTAGAGTTGAGCCGGAAGGTGCCCCCATCGACCGGGGTCCCGGAATCGGTAAGGAGGATATCGCCCGTTGCACTTCCCTGCCCGGAGACTCCAGCGACATCCGCACGGAGAAGAAAGAATCCGCCATAGGAAAAGGATGCGCCGCTGTTCGCTGTCGTCGTCGTGCCAGTAGAAGGGTTGTAGAGCAGCGCCTGAAGCGTGGTTGTGCTGGCCTCCGGGGTCACGGTCAGTGTCTGGGGATTCGAGTCACTCGGCGCGAAAGTGCCATCCCCGGCGTAGTGAGCCTGAACCGAGTAGGTGCCGCCGGGAAAGTTACTGAGTGAGGCACTATAGCTGCCGCCCTGAAGCGTACCGCTCTGGACAGAACCATTGGACGCGAGCGCGTTGATCGAGACGCTGCCCGTAGGAGTGCCGGACGTTGAGGTGACCTTGACGTTGGCCGAGACCGCGCTGCCGTGGGTGATGGTCGCAGGCGAGAGCGTGAGCGTCGTGGAAGTGGCGACGAAGTCGGCGTTCGACCAGTTATTGACAAGGTTGGCAGCGTTGACGCTGCCCAGGCCGGTCGCAAGATCGTATCCCGCACTCGCGCTGTAACCCGAGAGGACGCCGTACGATCGTTCTGAGTTAGTCACAGTGCAGTTGGGCGTGCCCTTGAGGCAGGGCATGGAGATTGTGTCTGTCGTGACGTCGTTGAAGACACATCCCGCAGCAGGAGTTCCGGTGATGGCGCTGCATGCTGTGCCGGCCTTGTTCTGTTGACTGGCCAGATTGTAGAGCACATAGTTCGCGTTACCTTGCCGGCTGCCGGTCTTCTGGTTGACCAGCGATAGAATGCCGGCAAAGGCAGGAGAGGAGACGGACGTTCCACCGTAGCCTGCGAAGTCGTACGCCGGTGCTGCGATACTGCAGGGCTGGCCGTCTGCATTGGTGCTCTGCTGGCAAACGATATAGAACGCCCCGAAAAAGCCCGCGCTGGCGAAGAGCGAGACGTCCGGAGTATCGCGAACACCATCTGCGGGAACTCCCAAGCCCGGTCTGCCAGGAAGGCTTTGAATAACCGCCTCTGCAACTGGAGAGCGAGGAGCCATTGGACTGCGTGCATGCGCTCGGTCCACCACCGCCGCCCACGACCGAGAGAAGGCCATCGGAGACTGCGGTCGCGCTGTTGCAAACCTGTTCGGGTGTCTGGCCGGCGAACGTACTGGAGGTGAAGACCGAGTTGGTGCAGCTCTCATTCCACGGAGTCTCGGGGATATAGCCCTTAGCCGAGGCTTGCGTCGTGGCGTTATTGGTGGCGTTCCAAAAGGCAGTGCCGCCGTTGGGCATGTAGAAGTCGGTGCCGCCGACGGAGATGTTGTACGGCGTGCTGCCCAGACCGTTGACCGCGAGTCCGTCGCTCGCCGCTGTTACACCGGCGTTGTCGCAACCGGCGGAACCGGAGTCTCCCGCCGAAAGCAGCACGGTGATGCCCTCCGCTGCGGCCTGCTGCCAGAGAGTCTTGTAGAAACGCATTGCCCGACGTGCCGAGAAAGAGTTCGCACTGGCCGTAGCTGTAGCTCATCACAGGAGCCAGATTATTGTCGACGATGTAGATGGCAGACAGGTCAGTGCCCTGCGTGACCTCCGTGCCCTCGGAGACGACGTAGTCGATCGTAGCGCCCTTCGCGACAGCGCCGGACCACTGCGTATCAATGTCAGCCTCACCTTCGTCGCTGGTGACTCCGGGGTTAGGACCGTTGTAAATGATGTTGAGGTACTGCGTGCCGGTCGGCGTCGCCGTGTTGCCAAGCGGAAGGCCGAACAGTTTGCGGAAGTTGACGAAGTCCGCGGGATTGATGTCGGTCTGGCCCACGATCGCGATGGTCTGGCCGGTACCGTCGATCGCACTAATCGCATTCCAAAGAGGCAGCACGTTATAGATGGTGGCAAAGTCGTACGGGGTCAGGCCGTAAGCGGGCGTGCCTTCATCCATCGTGAAGTCTGGCAACAATCCTGTGGAGCCCTGGTCAGCGATGCGCGTCGTGCGGTTAGTAGTGACGTCGTGGCGGAAGTTACCGACCTTATGGCTCGCTGCCCTGCGAGGAAAGTTGTTGAGCGATGCGATGCCAGTGACGACAGAAGCAATCGCAGTCGGAACGGCGGGGTCGGACGCGTTGGCAATGTGCTGCTCGCCCTGAACGGTATAACGATGCATGCTGGTATGAAACGCGGCGTGCACCATTCCGGCGGTTCCGCTGAACTCAATGAGTGTGCGCGCGGCGTTCACCTTGATGCCCGAGAAGCCATGCCCGGCAAGCCACGCGGTGACGGTTGAGAGGTCGCGATCGGTTGGACCGAAGGCTGCGCCGAAGCCCTCGGGTGTGAGCCACTGGTGATACGCCGAGGTGGATTTGTCCTGCTGCTGATCGATGAGTTCCTGCAGCGCAGTCTCTTGTTCCGGACTACGTTGAAGGATGAGCACGATGCGGCCGAGCGGTGTGTCGTCGGCCAGCGCACCCTGATCGAACTCAGGACGTGCCAGAGGATGGGTGTTGCCGGATAGCGTTGTAACGCGGGCGTCGTCCACTGGCTGGACGATGCGGGAGCGAGGCGTAGGTAGCGGAGATTGCGAGGACGCCGAAACCGCGGCGACGAGAAGCAGAACGATGGTCGTCAGGACCGGGAGTACACGTCTGAGAATCCGAGGCATTCGTTCGATTCCTGCTGCTGAGAAAGGACTTAGCTCTAAGCAGGCAAATTGAAGCAGTTACAGCAGATGTGATTCTTTCGTGATCACGGGAGCGCGTCAAGAATAGTTATCAAAGTGGCGTGACACATCCGGGGGATTGTCCCGTTAAAGGAAATGGGCCGCGCCATAGACGCGGACCCGTTCCTTGAGAAACGAGCTTCGGCTACGGAACCGTTACAGTGACCTGCGTGCTATGAACCAGGGTGCCAGAGGTTGCGGTAATTGTGAAGGTGTAGACGCCTGCAGAGGCAGGGGTCGTCGTGCCACCACCGCCGCCTCCGCCGCCACCACCCGTCGTCGAGGTGTTTCCACCGCAGCCAACGGCCGATAGAGCGGCGACGGATAAGACCAATGCCAATAGCGCCGGCCAACGCCGACGGCGTGGAAGCGTGATCAACAGAACACAGGCGAGCGTCGCCCCGGAACCGGCGGCGTACCACGGAGCCCTGCTCGACGGACGCTGACGGAGATCCGGTTTCACAAGCTGCGCGGTCGTCTGCGACGCCTTCACGACAAATGAGGTCGTCTGAGCCGTTGCAGACGTAAAGGTGAGCGTCGTGGGACTAAAGCTTGGGGTTGCGGTCATGCTGTCGTTATTGGTCATGATCAGCGTGACCGTACCGGTAAATCCTGCTGCCGGAGTGACAGTAAACGTGATGCCAGCCGAAGTCGCGCCGGGCGCTACCGAAACTGCCGTCGCGCTTCCGGTGCACGGAGTAAGGGCGAAGTCGGCCTTGGTCGAAGAGACGATATCGAACGAGGCAAACGCGCCATTCGGATAGTAAACCGGGGTTGTCGCAGGTCCGAGCAGCGTTCCCTTCGAGCCCGCATGCGCCGAGTCGCCGGAGTAGACCGCGCTGATGTTATGCCCACCAGAAGTGAGCGAAGTAGTATCCAGCATATAGCTTGCAGTCGCTGTGCCCAGTCGACGCACCGGCGGCCAGAGTCGCCGTTCCGACACTGACATTATCAACCATGATCAGGACCATCCCGGACGGGGTCGTCGTGCCGGTCACTGTAATGGTCGAACGGGACTTTCGTCCCGGACGAGACCGCGCAGAGTGCGTTGCTTGTCGTCACCGTCGTGGTCGTCAGCGCGGTCCCGATTGTGCTGCCGCCGCCTGTCGGAGTTGCGTTGGCCCAGTTCGTGACCAGCATATTCACATCGAGCGTGCCCAGACCGGACGCCAGATCGTAACCGGTGGCAGCATCGTAGCCAAACGTGCCAGTCGGGCAATTCAGCGTTCCCTGCGAGCACTCGACGATGTTATTGCCCGTAATGATGTCATGGTAGACGCGGGAAATACTCGACAATCCGTACAGAACAGGACCGATATTGCCCAGTCCCACTCCCGGTGCGTTGCCAAGCTTCTGCTCCACCAGGGCAAGAACACCGGCAAGCGTGGGCGCAACAAACGAAGTACCTCCGAAGACGTTGGGCTGTCCGCTCGTCCCAGAAATCCATTGGTGCACGATCCCTGGCTACAGACGACATAGCCATCATGAATGGCGCCTGCGTTCATCGAGACGTCCGGAACGTCGCGCGAGGAGTCATTGGGGACACCCGTGGCCATTTGCCATGCGGGTTTGGAGAAGTAAGCCGCTTACACCTCCTCCACCCGCTCCACCTGCGGTAAGGCCCCCGGTAGCCGTCGTCTCGTTCCACGGTTGCTCCGGAATGTACTGGAGTAGCGGAGCTATTGTTTGCAGCGTTCGAACTGTTCCAGTAGGCTCAAGCATTGCTCACATCTCCAGTGAACATCGTGCCGCCTGAGGAGACTGAGTAGGGAGAACTGGCGGGGAAGTCGACAGACAGTCCCTCGGTCGCGAGCCCCGTGCTGTCGCAGTCCGCCGCGCCCGCATCGCCGGCCGAGCTGAAGAAGGTCATTCCCTGGGCGTTCGCCTGCTGCAGGATCTGAGTGGTAGAGGCGATCGAGGCAGAACCCCATCCCGGCTCGCACAACCCATAACTGGCCGTAACGATTGGAGCCACATTGTTGTCGACCGCATAGGGCAGCGAAAGATTGATGACATCCGTGCTGTTGACAAACAAAATTGCCGCCGAGGGAGCGGCAGCGCCCGACCACTCAAGGTCGAGATGAGCCTCATCGATATCGTTCGTCGAGACGCCAGGATCCTTGGACCCCGTCGCGAGCTGAATCTTGAGGTTGATCGCAGAAAGACCAGCGGCAGTCCGAAACGCAGCGATATTCGGATCCGGCAATACATTGCCCGAGGTCAGATCCGTCTGCCCCATCACGGCAATGGTTACGCCAGAGCCATTGATGTTACTTGACGACGGCGGGAAGTCATAAATGGTATAGAGATCACCGGGCGCGATGTAGTGGCTCGTTACCCCGCCAGACGTGTTCGTAAAGGCTGGCAAAGGCTCCGTTGTAAGGCTGCGTGCACGAGACCGCGGTTTCAGCTTGAAATCGCTGAGGCCATTAACGTCAACCACCACGCTGGCGATGGCGGCTGGAAGCACCGGATCGGTGAGGTTGGCGATGTGCTCTTCGCCGTTCAGCGAAACATTATGGATCGATAGTGCCGAAGGCCTGCTCCGCTTGCGCAACGGTGCCGGAGAAGGTGATAAAGGTCGAGCTGCGCGCAACGCTGGTAATAGTAAAGCCCTGACTGGTCAGCCAGGCCGAAACTTTCGCCAGATCGCTGGCGCTAAGGCCAAAACTCGCGCCAAACTGCTCCGGAGTAAGCCACTGGTGATAGCTCGGCGAACTCGGATTTATCTGCGCCGCAAGCAGTTGATTGAGGGCGGCCTGCTGGGCGTCCGTCATGCTAAAGCGCAGGGCAAGGGACTCGAGCTTGCGGTCCCCTGACGCCGGCCCCAGATCGACAGAGTTTTTCGCGTGACCGCTGACCGTACCCGGTAGCGCAACCCGGCTGCTGCCATCGACAGAGCCCGCAATGCGATTCTGCACGGCTGCTTGTGCGGATAATGCGGTGAACAGAATGGAGGCGGAGAAGCAGGAGGCGAGAGACAACGAGACGGCTACGCATGGATAATGTCTACCTTACTACCTGAAATACGGCTTCTTGGCTGCGGGTGCTGGATCCTGATCCACTATATCCAGGCGGGTCTGATCAAAACCAACCCGGAGCGTTGACCTATGCTTAGACAGACGTTCAGGGAAAAGGTTGCGCCTACATCAGCAAAGAGATTGTTTCAGGTTATTTTAGCGGAAGACCCACCCGCGGTTTTGCGACTGAAGCCGAAAGTCCCAATTTAAACTGCCCGTCCTTCAGCCAGTTATAGCGAGACCCTCCGCCCACCCCGAGAGAGACGCTCACCTGGCTGATGGAGCGCTCGGACTACTGGATGGTCACTTGATATTGGTAGTTGTGACGCGTCGTACTGACGCCGTTACTACCCGCCGCAGTGATCGTAAAGATCTGGGTACCAAGCGGGCTGCCAGGATCGGTGGGTCCGCTTGGATCAGTCGTCACAGTCCCACAACCCAGGTTTGCGGTGAGACAAGCCGCGCATAGCAGAAGAAGAAGCGCCGGGAGCGCTCGTCTTCGGCGAGGCACAAAGAAGAAGAGCATCGCAAAGGTCGCCCCCGCTGCCAGATTCCAGTTGCTCCGCAGGGCCGCACGTTGATCGATCCCGTAGTCGTCGTCGTAGAACTGGTAGGCGCAGTCGTCGTAATCGTCATCGTCGTCGAGCCGCCGCCAATCAACGATACAGGGCTAAACGAGCATGAGGTCTCAGTACTCGGCGGCGGTGTGCAGCCAAACGTCACCGTCCCGTTGAATCCCGCGATCGCGCCAAGCAACATGACCACCTGGCCATTTTGACCCCGATTGATCGTCAGGGTCTGCGGAATCATCGTTAGGTTATAGTCCGCAAAAGTGAGTGGAAGGGTGGAGGAGGTCGCGGGGCTGAATGTGCCGTCTCCGTTATACACAGCGTAGATGCTATGCGTTCCGCCGGCAAAGTTCGTCGTGGAGATCACCGCGATCGACGCATTAGGGCCATTGGGCGTCAGCGTGCCAACCCCCAGCGTAATAATGCCGCCGTTATACGTGTCGTAGAAGGTAACGGTGCCAGTGGGACCAACGGAGTTCACGGCGATGGTAAACACGGTCGCAGTCAGCACGACGTTCATGCCCGCCAGAGGACCTGACGTATTTGTGACATTCGAACTGAGCGTGAGCGTTGACGGTAGCAGAGTAGGAGTGACTGTCGCCGGTGTTGAAGTGCTCGCGTTCCAGTTTGCGTCTCCGCTGTAGCTTGCGGTGATATTGTGTGCTATCGCGCCGGAGAGGCTGGTAGTGAGCGTGGCCTGGTTGCTGCCCACCGCAGCCGAGGCGATCTGCTTCCCGTTGTCGTAGAAGATGACGTTGCCCGAGAACGTGTAGGTCAGCTTGCCGTTGCCGTTGTTGTTGATCGTGGCCGTAATCACTATGGGCTGTCCTGCCAGCGGAGCCGTTGGAGTAACACTAACGGTCGTGCTGGTGTTTCCCTTGGTCGTCGTAAACGTCAGGTTCAGCGGACTCTGGCACTGGAAGTTCTGGTTGCCCGCGCAGGTCGTCTGAACCGTATAGGGCGTCGTGCTCGGCGGGGGCGCGTCGATATTGATATTCGCCGTTGCAGTGTTGCCGCCAGGATTCGGCGAGAGCGTTGCAGTGTAAAGGGCGCCGGTGATGCCCTCAATTTGAGAGGAAACCGTGCCGCTTGGAGACGCCGAGGAGTTTGGCAGAGCGACTGTGGCCGTCACCGTAGCGGTACTGCCATAAGGCACGTTCTGACTCGGCGCAATAGAACCCGTGAGAGTCGCGTTGACAATGCTGACCGTGATGACAACGCTGCTGGTGCTGCCGCTCGCCTGCGTAGTTGGAGTCGCCGGAGTAGTTCGCCGTCAGGTTATACGTCCCGACACCCAGGTTGCTGACCGTAAATGTAGCCGTGCCGCCGTTGAGAGGACTGGAGCCAATCGTTCCCTGTGACGTGCTGGTAAATGTCACAACTCCAGTCGGATTGGCGCTGGCATAAGACGATGGCGTTACCGTTGACGTGAGCGTGATGGGAGTACCGTAACCAACGGCATAGGTCGAAGAGATAAGAGAGGTCGTGGTCGCAATGGCGCCGCTCGCACGCGGGTACACCTTAAGCAGCGTCGCAAGATCGACAACGCCAAGGCCGCTCGCCTTCTCCCACGATCCAGGGACCGTCAACGGTGTAGCGTCGGGCTGAGTGTAGAGGTCCGGCGTCGATGCCAGCGAGTAAAGAATCCCGTTGATATTGCCTTGGCGCACGCCCGTCTGCTGCACGATCGTGCTGATCGTCTGGGCAAACGCCGCAATCGATGTCGTCGTAAGGTCGGGCTCGTAGCGGCTCGGCGTCGTCGGGCAAGCCAGGAGCAACTTGCCATGAGGGTCGTGCCTCGATCGGAACGAAATGGCGCCGCTGTCGGGCTGACCGTAAGGGCAGTCACCTCGGCAAGACTCGCCGGAAAACTTCCCGTGCCACGCGCACCGCAGCCACTGGTGGCAAGAATCGTAATCCCCTGCGCGTTGGCCTGGCGAAAGAGATCGTGATACGCATCGTAGTCCGACTGCGCCAGATCCGAAGAGCATTCACCCGTGCTAAACGTCAAAATCGGAGCTGCATTCGAATCGATCGCAGATGCGGTCGACAACGAACGGATCGACACTCTGGTTCGCGGTGGTAGGCGCAGCGATCACTCGCGGTCCAGCGCTCGTAACCGCCGCCACGGTGGCAGGCGCAGCGATCGGCATCTCGTTCAGGCCCGGAAACTCCCGCGATCAGTCGACGAAACCTCTGCCGGAATCGACGGCTGAGTCGAATTGGCAACGTAGAGCGCGTTCGCAACCTGGTAGCGGCGAAGCGTAACCCCAAACGCGCTCTCAACCTGCAGACACAGTTCCTGTAACAGTCATGCGCGTTCCGGAGGGCGAGACAGCTCCGGCCGTAAGACCCTGCGATTGCAGCCACGCCGTTGTCGCGGCGATCTGGTCATCCGTCGCGCCGAACTGCACAGCAAACTGCTGCGGCGTGAGCCACTGATGGTAAGAAGAAGATTTCGCCGTAGTCTGGTTGTCAGCAGTTGATCAAGAGCGGCGCTCCGATCCGCTGGCATCGCAAGACGAACCGTAATTTGAATTGGCTGGGAAGCAGGTACAGTCCCGGCATCGACCGCCGCGGTGGTATCGCCCGCAACCCCAGTGGCAAGCAGCACACGCTGCGCCTGGAGAGCGACAGGTAGAGCGAGAACTAGCAGAAAAAAAGTCGCCAGCGATCGTGCCAAACTGATATGGCGTCTGAAATGCAATGTCGATCTAATGCACATAGTATCGGCATGATGGTTACAGAAGGCACCATCAAAGGCAATGGAAAAGGACCCGCCAAGGGGGTGATCTGGCTGGTCCTTTTGTGGGATGCGCCTCGCGACGCCGATGCGATTAAATCTGTGCTATAGGCTGTACTTCCCGGCCTTGATCACGTGTCGAGCGACTTGACGGCGCAGGCTGATCGTGTCTGCCGAATCATGCTTCGACAGCCGCCGCAGAATCGTCAGTTGCGTCCGCAGCATGTCGCCTTCCGCCGCCGCCGCGATCACCTTGCGCGCCGCCAGCTCAATCACCGACATCGCCTTGTCGGCATAGATGCGCGCCATGGCCACGGGAATCGCCGACGCTTCACTGCCCTGCCCCGCCGCAATCTTCTCCGCGCGCAGAATCGCAGTCTCCATCGCAAAGACCTCGATGATCATGTCGGCGATGGCTCCCATCACCTCCTGCTCATCGGCGATCTGCTGCATGTACTTCTGCGTGGCCGCTCCCGCGACAAACAGCGTCAGCTTCTTCGCATTCGCCAGCAAGTTGCAGCTCGTCAGCCAGCGGACCTTCGCGCTCCACCTTCTCGCTCGGCCCCGACATCACCTCGTCCATCAGCTTCTTGATCGCCGGCATCAGCGCCAGCTTGCCCGACATCGCGGACTTCATCAGCCAGCCCGTGATGATCAGCCGGTTGATCTCGTTCGTGCCCTCGAAGATCCGGTTGATCCGCGCATCGCGATACGCCGCTCCGCCGGATACTCCTCCACATAGCCATAGCCGGCGAAGATCTGCAGCACCTCATCGACCACCATGTCGAGCATCTCGCTCGCCCACACCTTCACGATCGAGCACTCGACCGCATAGTCCTCAATGCGCTTCTGAATCTCCTTCGTATCGTTCTTGTCGACGCCCGCAAGCGCCTTGTCGATCAGCCCGACCGTCCGATAGCACACCGCCCCGCCAACAAAGATCCCCGTCGCGCAGTTCGCAATCTTCTCCTGGATCAGCCCGAACTCCGAGATCGACTTGCCGAACGCCTTCCGATCGATCGCATAGCGAATCCCATTGTTCAGCGCCATGCGGCCGCCGCCAATCGCCGCATTGCCCAGCTTGTAGCGCCCGACATTCAAAATATTGAACGCGATGTGGTGCCCCTTGCCCACCTCGCCCAGCAGATTCTCCGCCGGAATCACGCAGTCCGTCAGAATCAGCGGACAGGTCGAGCTGCCGCGAATGCCAAGCTTGTGCTCCTCCTTGCCCTGCGTAAAGCCCGGCGTCCCGCGCTCGATCAAAAACGCCGTCAGCTTCTCCTTCCCTGCATCCGGCCCATCCGGAATCGCACACTTCGCGAACACGGTGAACAGATCCGCAAAGCCCGCATTCGAGATCCACATCTTCTCGCCGTTCAGCGTGTAGGTCTTTCCATCCGCCGACAGCACCGCCTTCGTCTTCGCATTCACCGCATCCGATCCGCTCGTCGACTCCGACAGCGCATACGCCGACACGATCTCGCCCGACGCAATCTTCGGCAGATACTTCTTCTTCTGCTCCGGCGTTGCCGTACCACACCAGCGGCAGCGTCCCGATGCCGGTATGCGCAGAGAACGCCACCGAGAAGCTGGCCTGCTTCGAGATATTCTCCGCCACAATCGCCGACGTGGCCTTGTCCATCTCCAGCCCGCCGTACTCCTCCGGAATATCGATCGCCGTCAGCCCAAGCTCCGCCGCCTCCTTCAGCAGCCGCCGCGTAACCGAGAAGTCCTTCGCCTCAATCGGATCGGACGCCGGCATAATCTCGTTGATGGCGAAGTTCGCGGTCGTCTCCGCAATCTGCTTCTGCTCATCGGTGAAATCCTCAGGAAAGAAACAGTCCGCAGGCGTCGGATCGCTGATGAGAAAACTCCACCCGGAATGCGTTTCGTGTCTGCGATTGGTGCGGTCATCGTTGCCATGGTGTTACTCCTTCTCAAATCTGAACTCTCAATTGCACTTAATTCAGCTTCAGCGATCAACTTGATCCGGTTCGAGAAGCTTTCCACCGAACGACACAACTGTTGGCCCTTCCAGCGAAACGTCTCAATTCAACTTCTGCGAGAGATACCGGTCGGTTGTTCAATCCTGATCCATCGTCTCATGTTCCACATCCATCTGAAACGTAATTCGCCAGAATTGATCACTTGATAGAGCATCGCTCCGCCAACTGGCTGTTCACCTGGACTCAATCACTGGTCGAACATCCTCAATCGTGGCTGTGGCGCTCTGCCAGCGTCTGTCGATCTCTTCGCTGACTGCGATGTTTGAAAAATAGAACAGCCACCACAAAAACAATAATCAGTCGCCAAGTATCCGACCATCGTCCAGAGCGTCTATTCGATCCTGTCGGCTTTTCGGAAGAATCTCTTTCGCAGCCTCTCGGTCCGACATGGAGTAACGACTCATGGCCTAACTCACAGCCTCATAAATCCCAGCCGCTCCCATCCCTCCACCAACACACATCGTCACAATCCCATACTTCGCCTTCCGCCGCGGCATCTCCCGCAACAGCGTCGCCGTCAGCTTCGCTCCCGTACAACCCAGCGGATGCCCAAGCGCAATCGCCCCGCCGTTCACATTCACCTTCGCCGGATCGATCCCCAGCACCTTCAACACCGCCAGCGACTGCGCCGCAAACGCCTCATTCAACTCAAACAGATCGATATCCTCAAGCGACAGCCCAGCCATCTTCAACACCTTCGGAATCGCATGAATCGGCCCGATGCCCATCTCTTCCGGATCGCAACCCGCATACGCAAACGCCACAAACTTCGCCATCGCCTGAATCCCCAGCTGCGCCGCGCGCTCAGCCGACATCACAACAGCAGCCGCCGCTCCATCCGAAGTCTGGCTGGAGTTCCCCGCCGTCACCGTTCCCTTCGCATGAAAGACCGCCTTCAGCTTCGCCAGCGCCTCCAGCGAAGTATCGGCACGCGGCCCCTCATCCTGCTTGAAGATCGACTCCACCGACTTTGCCTTGCCCTTCCCATTCGGCGTCGTATTTGTAACCGTAATCGGAACAATCTCATCCTCAAACTTCCCTGCCGCGATCGCGGCAAGCGCCTTCTGATGGCTCTCATACGAGAACTGATCCATCTGCTCGCGCGTGATCCCGTAGTGCGTCGCAACCCGCTCCGCCGTAAGCCCCATCGACATATACGACCCCGGATAGTTATCCACCAGCCACGGATTCACCGAGATCTTGTTCCCGCCGAACGGCACATACGACATGCTCTCCGTCCCACCCGCCACAATCACATCCGCACCGCCGCCACGAATCCGCTCCGCCGCCAGCGCAATCGACTGCAGCCCCGACGCGCAGTAACGGTTGATCGTCATCCCCGAGACCGTAATCGGCAGACCCGCACGAAAGCTGGCGACGCGCGCAACATTCATTCCCTGCTCTGCCTCTGGCATCGCGCAGCCCAGAATCACATCCTCAATCTCCGACTTATCCAGCTGCGGAACACGCTCCAGCGCGCCATTGATGGCGAACGCCGCAAGATCATCCGGGCGCGTTGCCCGAAGCGTCCCACGCGGAGCCTTGCCCACTGCCGTACGCACCGCCGATGCAATAATCACTTCTTTCATAACACCCCTCAAATCCGACTTCGCCATAAACTGACAACTGAGCAACGGACGAACTGCAACCTAGTTCCTCAACGGCTTTCCCGTCTTCAACGTAAACGCAATCCGCTCCTGCGTCTTCTTCTCGCCGCACAAGCACAAAAACGCCTCGCGCTCAAGATCAAGCAGATACTGCTCCGTAACCGGCGTACCCGGCGTCACCTTGCCTCCGCACAGCGCATACGCAACCCAGTTCGCAATCTTCACATCGTGATCGGAGATGTACTGACCCTCCCGCATCGTCCACACCGCCAGCTTCAACGTAGCCAGTGCGTTCTCACCGGGAGCCGCAATATCCGTGCGCGGCGTCGGCGCACTATAGCCCGCATCAGCAATAGCCCGAGCCTTCGTCTTCGCATCCGTCAGCAACCGCTCGCGATTCATCGTAATCGCGTCCGACGGCCTGAAGAAGCCCATCGACCGAGCCTCCGCAGCCGAGGTCGAAACCTTCGCCATCGCAATCGTCTCAAAGTTCTTCTTCAGCGCCTCGAATATCTCGACGCCTTCGCCGCGCGCATCAGGCCGAATGCTCGAACCCGCCTCAACGCTGCGAATCGTCATCTCCTTACATCCACCGCCGCCCGGAATCAACCCAACACCCGCCTCCACCAGCCCCATATAAAGCTCCGCATGAGGCTGACGCGCAGCCGCATGAAGCGAGATCTCAACGCCACCCCCAAGACACATCCCATACGGCGCAACCACCACCGGCCGCGGGCAGAACTTGATCGCCTGCGTCATATTCTGGAACGCGCGGACCGCCATCTCAACCTCATCCCACTCCTCTTCCTGAATCCCGAGCAGCAACTGCATCAGATTCGCGCCAACCGAGAAATTCGCCGAGTCACCCGTGATGACGAACGCCTCAAAGTTCCCGACGCTCTCACTCGAAGGCTTCAGCGTCTGCGTAATCAGATTGACGATGTCATCGCCGAGCGCATTCATCTTCGAGTGCAGCTCAATCGCCGCAACTCCATCGCCCAGATCGACAACGGAAGCGCCCGGATTCTTCTTCACAACGCCCTTCGCCTTCTTGATCACAGCCAGCGAAGTCACGCCATCCGCCGTCAACAACAGGCTTGTATGCACCGGTCACCGGATCAAAGAACAGTCGCCCCGAAGGCACCGAAGCATCATCCTTGTACCAGGTCGGATTCGCCTCGCCATGCTTGTCCGCATACGCAAGCAGCTTCTCCACATTCGCCGAAATCGGCTCGCCCCGCCGCCCGCATCTTCTCCGTCGTAGCGCGAACACCAGCCGCATCAAACATCTCGAACGGCCCAAGCTCCCAGTTGTACCCGGCCTTCATCGCCTGATCGATCTCGACGATGTTGTCTGCGATCTCAGGCACGCGATTCGCGCTATAGGTAAAAAGCTCCGTGAGAAACGGCCAGTAAAACGCAGCAGCCTTATCCTTGCTCGCATCGCCATGCAGAAGCTGCGCGATCCGCGCGTGCGAAGACTCCACGTTCTTCGCCATCTCGATCGCAGGAAACTTCGGCCGCATGCTGGGCTTGTAGTCGAGCGTCTGCCAGTCGAGAACATGCCGCAGATCGCGGCCTTCCGCGTCTTTGCCCTCTTTCTTGTAGAAGCCCTGCTTCGACTTATCGCCCAGCCACTTCTTCTCCAGCATCTTGTCGATGAACGGCGCAAGCCCCACATCCGCGCGCTCATCCTTGATCTTTGCCGCCTGCGCGGCAAAGTTCTTCGCCACATGCGCCATCACGTCCACGCCCACCATATCGCCCAGGCGAAACGTTCCCGTCTTCGGCCATCCGAGCGCCGAGCCGGTCAGCGTATCGACCTCTTCGATCGAAAGGCTCTGCTCCTGCATCAGCCGAATCGCATTGCTCATCGAAAACGTTCCGATGCGATTCGCAATAAAGTTCGGCGTATCGTGCGCATGGACGATCGCCTTGCCCAAGCCGCAGATCGCAGAAGTGCTCCACCGCCGCCATGTCCGCCGGATCAGAGTCTGGCGTAGCAATAATCTCAAGCAGCCGCATATAGCGTGGCGGATTGAAGAAGTGCGTGCCGAACCAGTGGCGTCGCAACTCCATCGGCATACCTTCGACGATCTCGTGGATCGGCAGACCGCTCGTATTGCTCGTCACAATCGAGTCCGCATGCCGATGCTGCAGCACCTTGTTCAGCAGCGCCCGCTTGATCTCCATATTCTCTGCTACGACTTCGATGATCCAGTCGCAGTCCGCGATCAGCGCAAGATCATCGTCAAAGTTTCCGATCGTAATCAGGCGTGCATTGTCAGGCGAATAAAACGCCGCAGGCTTCGACTTCTTCAACCCATCAAGCGCAGCGAGAACGATCTTGTTGCGCTCCTGCTTCGGCGCAGCGGCGTCGGTTCCCGGTGGAACGATGTCGAGCATCACCACTGGAAGACCCGCGTTAGTGATGTGCGCCGCAATGCGAGAGCCCATAGTTCCAGCTCCGAGGACGGCTACTTTTTTGATCTGTCGATGACCGGCCGAGGGCCTGGTCGAGGGTGCGGCGGTGGTGCTGGGGGGCATCGTGCAGGCTCCGGCGGGCTATTTACCCGAACGATGCGAAGCATACTGAATGACCATTCATTTCGTCAAGTGAACGCAGGGTCAATTTTCCAAACCGCTGATTCTAAGACCGCAACCACCCGCCGCGTCCAGCTCTGGGTATCATGAACCAAGCGAAATTTGTGCGAACAAAGGGGCCTCCGCAAGATGGGAACGACGACGCGACGAGAGTTTTTTGCCTTGGCAGTTGGAACGACAGCCTTTTCTGCGACTTTTCCCGCCTGGGCCCCAGCCACGGAAAAGGATGCAGTGCCCACCTCCTACGATCTCGTCGCCACCACCGACCGAACGCGAATCCTCGCCGCCGCCAACCGCTACCTCTCCGAGCAACCCGTCACCGTCACGGCCTCACGCAGCGAACGCAGCAAAGGCGGCCAGCACGACTACTTCTCCGAGGGCGACTACTGGTGGCCCGATGAAAAAAATCCCAGCGGTCCCTACATCCGCCGCGACGGCTTCACCAATCCCGCAAACTTCGACGACCATCGCAAAGCCATGGTGCGACTCAGCCTCATCGTTCCGGCGCTCGCAGCCGCATGGGAGCTGACCGCCGAAAAGAAGTACGCCGATCATGCTGCGAAACATCTGCGCGCCTGGTTCGTCGACCCCGCCACAAAGATGAACGCGAACCTCGAGTACGCGCAAGCCATCTTCAATCTCAACAACGGCCGCGGCATAGGAATTATCGACACGCTCCACCTCGTCGAACCCGCCCGCGCAGCGACAGGTCCTCGCGAACGCCGGAGTCCTCGAGGGCGCATCAGCCATCAAGGCCTGGTTCGCCGAATATCTCAACTGGATGCGCACCTCGAAGAACGGCCAGGAAGAGCGCGACGCGAAGAACAACCACGGCAGCTGCTGGGTCATGCAGGCCGCCGAGTTCGCGAGATTCACCGGCAACGAAGAAGTCATGGCCTGGTGCCGCGAGCGTTTCAAGTCTGCGCTCGTCCCCGAACAGATCGCCCCCGACGGCAGCCTGCCGCTCGAACTCGCGCGCACCAAGCCCTACAGCTACTGCCTCTTCGATCTCGACGTCATGGCCACCATCTGCCAGACGCTCTCAACCGAAAAAGACAACCTCTGGACCTTCACCACACCAGACGGCCGCGGCATGCGCAAGCTCCTGTCCTTCATGGTGCCCTTCATCAAGGACAAGGCCACATGGCCCTACAAGCACGATGTCGAACACTGGGACGACTTCCCCAATCGCCAGCCGAGCCTTCTCTTCGCCGGCGTCGCTTTCGGCAGAACGACTACATCGCCTTGTGGAAGACGTTGAACGCCGATCCCACCGTGCCCGAGGTCATCCGAAACTTCCCCATCCGTCAGCCTTTGCTATGGATGGAGAAGCCCGGACGCTCGCAAAGATAGTTAGTGCTTCCCTTCCGCGAGCCGATGCATCTCCGACCCCGCCAGAAGAAATCCACCAACGCCATACACATAACTCGCCGATGGCTTGAACTTGCCCGGCTGCCCATCGATCGGCTGAATCGAACCCAGTCGTCCATCCGCGTAGATGTGCGCGAGCATTCCCTTCCACGATTTCTCGACGACCGGCAGATAGGTCTTGCGATCAAGAATCTTCTCGTTGATCCCATACGCGATCCCAAACGTGAAGAACGCCGAACCCGAAACCTCCGGCAGATCGTACGCGCCCGGATCAAGCAGCCCCGAACGCCACAATCCATCAGCACTCTGAATCGCGGCAATCTCCGCCGCCATCTCGCGAAACTGCGCAACATACTTCGGCCGTGAAGGATAATCCGTCGGCATAATCTGCAGCACATTCACCAGAGCCCCCATCACCCAGCCATTCCCGCGCGACCAGAAGATCGGCTTGCCGTTCGCCTGTTTCTGCGTGAAGTAGCGGCTGTCGCGAAAGTAAAGATGGTTCTCTTGGTTGTACAGGCTCGCCGAAGTCAGCCACCACTCATGGTCCATGTAGTCGAGATACTTCTTGTCATGCGTAATCTCGTACATCCGCAGCAGCACCGGCGGCGACATGAACAGCGCATCGCACCACCACCACAGCAGCTTGTCCGGATCATCCGCGCGAACCATCAGCCGATCCATCGTCGCCTTCGTATCCGCCATCCGTACCGCCTGTTTGTTCTCCAGATAGAGATCGAGATACGCCTGCCCAAAAGCCTGATCGTCCGCATGCGGAAAGCGATCGCCAATCAGCGTCCAGTCGACCGCTCGGCAAAATGCAGCACGGCGTCGTGATACTTCGGATCGCCCGTGGTCTTCGATGCCGCAAGCAGCCCGTCGTAAAGCGCCGCGAACGTCCACTGCTTATTGAAGTTCGGCTCCGCCACCTTCACCTGCCAGTCGCCGACCTTTTTCATCGCAGCATCAATCGCCTTCGGCTTCAACTCAGCCGAAAGATCCGTCGCAAGCGGCCCGGGATCATCCGGCGCATCTCCCACATGCGCGCGCTCGACCGCCGCAGCCGTGGCAGACTGGGCCGCTGGCGCAGTCTGCCCGTAAGAACTGAAACAGCCCGCGGAAAAAATCACAACAAACGCAACGCTTCGAAACGACAATAGCTTTGTAAAGTTCACAGTCCTCTTCCTTTTTTTTAAACGAGACTTCCATTCATCACTAACGCAACCGCACTCCGCAGTCGCGCCGTATTTCCCTCAAACGAAGGCCGCAGTCTCGGCTCCTTCGAAAGAGCATTCTGCCTCAGCTCCGCCTCGACAATCGGGCCGAACATGTACCAGGCAGTCGTGATATCACCAACGATCACAATCTCGCTCGGCGCCAGCGCAGACGCGATCATCCGCAGCCCGCGCCCCAGGAACGACGACATCTTCTCCAGCGCCCTTTTGGCGTGGACATCATCTGCCTGCGCCATCTTCACCAGCGCAGCAAAACTCGGAGGAGCCGCAAGCCCGCTCAAGTCCTCGTAGTACCGAAGCCCCGCGCGATTCGAGCCGACCGTCTCCCAGCAGCCACGCCCGCCGCATCCGCAAAGCGGCCCGTTCGCTTCCATCTGCACATGGCCAAACTCGCCCAGCCATTCCGTTGGCTCCTCGAAGCAGCTGCCCATTGGCAAAAATTCCCGTCCCGATTCCCTCTGATACATTCACCACCACCAGATCATGCAGCCCGTCGCTGTCGCCGAACCAGACCTCCGAGAGCGCACAGGCATTCGCCACGTTGTCCATCTCCACATGCAACCCCGTGGCTCGTTGAATGCGCGACTTGATGCTCGACACCGGCCAGTTCAGATTCGGCGCGAAGATAAGCTTTTCCAGAACCGGATCGGCGCGACCCGGAAGGCTGATGCCAATGCCGTCGAAGGATTTTTCACTGTGCGCAGCCATCAGCTTGCGAATCGCATTGATAATCGACTGAATCGCCTTATTCGGATCATCCGGCAGCGCAACGACATTCTGCGCAACAATCTTGCCGCCAAGATCCGTCACCGCAACCGTCGTCTGCGACGGATGAATATCCAGCGCGATCACCGCCCGCTGGTGATTCAATTCAAGAAACGTCGGCCTGCGTCCGCGAGGCGGCCTTCCCGTCGACCCTTCAAGTATCCATCTCTCCTTGATCAGGTCTTCGACGATCAGCGAAACAGTGCTGCGCTGCAGGCCGGAGACGCGGGCAAGATCAGCGCGCGATAGAGGTTGGCGCGTTCGAATCAGATTGAACACCAGGTTCCGATTAATCTGGCGCGGCGTCTTGTTCGATGCGCTCTGCCGCCGGGTAAACGTAAACCGTGAAGCTTGTGGAGTGGACATGTTTAAATTTCCAGTCTCATAACAATCGATGCAATCACTTTCCAGGCTGGCCTACGTACAACGGCTCGGCGGATAAGCACACAGTTTCTTGGCATCTTTCGTGACGAGTCTTTATATCACTGGAGTTGGACATTTTGTAGATGCTTTGAATTATTGCGAGTTTCGACGCAAAATCCCAGTCAAATTGCCTCATCTGGCAACCGCTATTCGATCTCGCCACCCCATAAGGAACGGTGTTGCAACCAACCGCGCTTTGATACTGTGAGTCACATCATGGACTCATCCAATGGATACGAATCAATCGCCGCAGAATGGCTTGCACACCGCGGCAATCCTAAGACACGTGCGAATGCAATCGGCGTGCAGGAGGTGCGGAAGTGGGCGAAAACACTGCCACCTGGAAGCAGCGTGATTGATCTTGGTTGCGGCCCCGGCTTTCCCCTCACAGTAGTGCTGGTCGAAGAAGGTCTTCAAGTCTTCGGGGTAGATGCATCGCCATCGTTCGTTGCCGCATTCCGACACAACCTACCCGGCACGCCCATTGTTTGCGAATCTGTCCTCGAGTCGAAATTCTTAATCGAACCTTCGATGCCGTCCTGTCAATCGGACTAATCTTCCTCCTCAGCGCGGAAGAGCAGCATCACCTGATACGCAGATTCGCCGACGCCATGGTCCCGGGCGGTCGCCTGCTATTCACCTCAACCGTCAAACCTCACGTGTGGAACGATGTGATGACAGACATGAAGTCAATTTCGCTGGGAGCCGAGGAATACCGCACACAACTCTCGGCAGTTGGTCTCACCGTCACAAGCGAATACGAGGATCGAGGCCAAAACCACTACTTCGAAGCTCTCAAAACTGCTCAAAACGCGTGACACCAGCGGGACCTCGCATTGAAAGCCCTGCCGTCGATTGCTCAGCTACTTTGAAAGTCCACATCTAGCCATGCTAGCCTCAATATTGTGGCGACATATCTAGAGCAATCGCTCACAAAACTGAAAGAGTTTGAAGGCTGTGTCCCGTGGATGTATCGCGACACAGTAGGCAAATCACCGTCGGCGTCGGCCTCATGTTGCCCGACGCCAAAGCGGCTCAAGCCCTTCCCTTCCTCTCCGGCCCGCAGCCCGCAACACCAGAACAAATCGCCGCAGAGTTCGCCCGCGTCGACGCCCTACCTCTCGGCCGAGCCTCCGCGTTCTACAAAACTCCAACCTCCCTCCAACTCACCCAGCAAACCATCGACGCAAAACTCATCACCGTCCTTCAAAACTTCGAGTCCGATCTCCGCACCGAGTTCCCCCACTACGACACCATTCCCGACCCAGTAAAGCTCGCCCTCCTCGACATGATCTACAACCTCGGCCCCGCCGGCCTCTTCAAAGGCTTCCCCCATCTCGTCGCAGCCGTTCAGGCCGGAGCCTGGGCGCAGGCCGCCGAACACTGCATCCGTCGCGGCCCCAGCGCGGCACGCAACAACTGGACCCGAAATCAGTTCCTTAGCGCAGTCGTCGGCACCATCACAGCAGAGGCCGAAGGTTGGCTTTCACGAATCTGGCTCGCATACGTCATATAGCTGACAACATCTTCGGCCGAAGCCGTTAGGAGACCCCTCCGCGCTTCGGTATAGTTGGATTCTCGACTGAAAAGTCCTCGGAGGACAGTTTGGCCTCAATAAAGCGTGCAATTGCAGCAATGTTTCTCTGTGTGCTTGCCTTTGGTTTCGCGGCAAACGCACAGGATCTCGCGAGCTTCGAAAAACGAACCACCGTAAAAGTCCTTCCCAACGGCCTCACCCTCATCGTCTGCGAGCGTCCCGAAGCTCCCGTCTTCAGCTTCTACACCCTCGTCGACGCCGGCTCAGCCGACGACCCGCAAGGCGCCAGCGGCCTCGCCCACATGTTCGAGCACATGGCCTTCAAGGGCTCCACCGAGATCGGCACCACCAACTACCCCGCCGAAAAGATCGCGCTCGCCAAAGTCGAAGTCGCCTACGCCGCCTACGATGCCGAGTACCGCAAGCGCGTCGGCCAAAGCCCCGAAAAACTCGCCCAACTCCTCAAAGCCTTCCAGGACGCTCAGGCCGAAGCCCAGAAATACGTCATCCCCAATGAGTTCTCCTCAATCGCAGACGAGAACGGCGAAGTCGGCATGAACGCATCCACCGCCGAAGACTCCACGCAATACTTCTGGAGCATGCCCTCGAACCGCCTCCAACTCTGGGCCTACCTCGAGAGCCAGCGCATCGGCCATCCCGTCGAGCGCGAGTTCTACAAAGAGCGCAACGTCGTTCAGGAAGAGCGTCGCATGCGCGTCGACTCCTCCCCCATCGGCCGCATGGTCGAGCAGTTCCTCGCCACCGCCTACGTCGCCCATCCCTACCGCATCCCCGGCGTCGGTTGGGAGAGCGAGATCAGCCAGGTCTCCGCCACCGAAGCCACCGACTTCCACGCGAAGTTCTACGTCCCCTCCAACATCGTCATCGCTGTCGTAGGCGACATCAAAGCCTCCGAAGCCATGCCCATCCTCGAGCGCTACTTCGCGCCCATCCCCGCCGGCCCCAAGCCCGAACCCATGACTACCGTCGAGCCCCCGCAGAACGCCGAGAAGTTCGTCACCATCCGCGAAGCCACCCAGCCCTTCTACATCGAGGGCTACCATCGCCCCGACTACCGCGACCCCGACGACTCCGTCTACGACGCCATCACCGACATCTTCTCCAACGGCCGCACCGCCCGCCTCTACCGCTCGCTCGTTCGCGACCAGCAAATCGCCGCCGAGGCCCAGGGCTTCAGCGGCTTCCCCGGCGAAAAATATCCCGGCCTCTTCGCCGTCTACGCCGTGCCTCTTCCCGGCCACACACCCGAAGAGATGCGCACCTCAATCCACAAGGAGCTCGACCGCCTGAAGAACGAGGACGTCACCGACGAAGAACTCGCGCGCTTCAAGACCCGCGCCCGCGCCGACCTCCTGCGCGGCCTCGCCGACAACCAGGGCCTCGCCCACCAACTCGCCGAATATCAAACTCGCTACGGCGACTGGCGACAGCTATTCCGACAACTCAACAAGATCGACGCCGTCAGCAAAGCGGACGTTCGCCGCGTAGCCAACAAAATCTTCACCGACAGCAATCGCACCAGCGCGCGCATCGAGTTCGTCCCACCCCAACAGAAAGCCCCTGCAAGACCCTCCGGAACCGCCATGCTCACGCAACCTCCAGCACAGCCCCCGACGCAGACCGAACAGACCGTCGGAGGTGCGAAATGAATAGCCCTTCGAAGGTCCGCCTCGTAGCTACCCTGTTACCCGCTATCGTGTTCTCCACACTTACCGGCAACGCCCAAACCGCAACCGCCAAGCCTGAAGCCACAACAAAACCCGCCGCAGCCGCACAACCATGGAAGCAAATTCCCATCCCGCCGCTGCACGCCTTCAAACCACCGCAACCCAAACGCATCGAGCTAGCCAACGGCCTCGTCATCTTCCTTCAGGAAGACCACGAGCTCCCCTTCATCAACGGCACCATCCTCATTCGCGGCGGCAGCCGTGACGAACCAGCCGCAAAGACCGGCCTCGTCTCGCTCTACGGCGACACCTGGCGAACCAGCGGCACCGCAACCATCGACGGCGACAAGCTCGACGATCAGCTCGAAGCCAAAGCCGCATCCGTCGAAACCTCCGGCGGCTCTGCCTCAACCTCCGTAAGCTGGTCGAGCCTCAAGGGCGACTTCGATACCGTCTTCGCCGACACACTCGATCTCCTGCTCCACCCAACCTTCAAGGCCGACAAGCTCGAGCTCGCGAAGCAGCAGCAATACACCGCCATCTCGCGCCGCAACGACGACGCCTCCGGCATCGCAATCCGCGAAGCCATCGAAATCGCCTACGGCGAAGACAAGTCCCTACGCCCGCCAGACCGAATACGCCACCGTCGCCGCCGTCACGCTCGACGACCTCAAGGCATGGCACGACCGCACCGTCGTCCCCAACAACATCATCATCGGCGTCTCCGGAGACTTCGACAGCGCCGCCATGGAGGCCAAACTGCGCGCAGCCTTCGAGCCTCTGCCTCGCGGCGAAAAGTTCGAATCCGCCAAAGTCACCTTCACCGACCCCAAACCCGGCGTCAACTTCGCCGAAAAGTCCGACGTCAACCAATCCAACGTGCTCATCGTCGGCCTCGGCACCGAGCGCAGCAACCCCGACTACTACGCGCTCAGCGTCATGAACGAGATCTTCTCCGGCGGCTTCGGATCACGCGTCGTCCAGAACGTCCGCACCAAGCTCGGCCTCGCCTACAGCGTCGGCGGCAGCTTCGGCGCATCCTACGATCACCCCGGCATCTTCTACGTCGAAGCCGCAACCAAGAGCGTATCCACCGTACCCGCAACCCAGGCCATGCTCGCCGAGATCGGCCGCCTCAAAACCGACCCACCCACGCCCGCAGAGCTCAGCAAAGCCAAGGACCAGGTCCTCAACTCCTTCATCTTCCACTACGACTCACCCGACAAAACCCTCAACGAACAGATCACTCTCGCCTTCTACGGTTATCCCGCCGACACGCTCGAAAAATATAAGACCGGCATCGAGAAGGTCACCGCCGCCGACGTCTCTCGCGTAGCGAACAAATACATCGACCCATCCAAACTCGCCATCGTCGTCGTGGGCAACGAATCTCAGATCACGCCAAAGCTCGACACCCTCGGCAAAGTCACCAACCTCGACATCACCATCCCACCCCCACCCGGCAAACCCGCCGACTAGCGCACGACACTCAACGCACAAAGCAAGGGAGTCGGTTTAAACTGAAGAGCAATGTTGCTCAAGCCCGCAGTTGAAACCGACTACCCCGCAATCATCGATCTCGCAAACCTCGCCTACCGCGGCAAGCTCAGCCGGCTGGAACACAGAAAGCTTCATCGAAGGCCAACGCCTCACCGATTCCCTCCTCCGTGAAGACCTCGCCGCAAAGCCTCAAGCCCATCTCCTCACCTATCGCGAAGACCGGGAAGACCCGGACAATCCAGCCAGTCCCCTCCTCGGAACCGTCTGGCTCGACCCCGGCAAAGACGGCGTCTGGTATCTCGGACTCCTCACCATCCACCCCGACGTTCAACAGAAACAACTAGGCCGCACTCTGCTCGCAGCCGCGGAAGACTTCGCAAAACAACACGGCGCCCATCGCATTCAGATGACCGTCATCAATGTGCGAGACATCCTGATCGCATGGTACGAACGCCGCGGCTACACCCTCACCGCCGAAACTCGTCCCTTCCCTTACGGCGACGAACGCATCGGCAAGCCACTTCGCGACGACCTCCACTTCGTCGTTCTCGAAAAAAACATCTGATCCACAATGACGACTCCCCGTGAGTCGCGGCCCGCAATCACTTAGGCCGCATTTCCACAAAACCCGCCGTATTTCCACAAAAATATGGCTCAAAACCCTCTTCCCTTTCAGCCGCAATAGCGAGTACTTTACGAATCAACGGAGGAGCAATCCTCCAGTAGGAGAGAGAAGACAAGGACTCATCAAGAGGCTCGGCAACGAGACTCACGAGGCATTCAGGCAACTGGGTGCAACGGATGGAACCAAGAAAGCTCTTGCAGCGCGAATGCGATAACGGAAGAGGGATGGGACTCGCGGGCTCCGCTCGCAGGAACCGAACGATTCTGAAACAGCAAATCAGCTGCGACCCGGGTACCGAACCGGGTCTTCGAAAAATCGGAGAGTAAGGGGCGAGATCTCGAAAGGGAGCTCGCCCCTTCGCTTTTGCACGCGAGAATTCATCGCCCAAATTCACCCGCAGTCACTACCCTCTGCGCAACATCATCTCGGCAATCACTTAGTCTCCTTCTCCACAAAACCCGCCGTATTTCCACAAAAATATAGCTCTAAACCCTCTTCCCTTTCAGCCGAGATTAGGACTACCTTACGAATCAACGGAGGAGCAATCCTCCAGTAGGAGAGAGCACACAAGGGCTATTAGAGACTCGGCAACGAGACTCGCGAGGCATTCAGGCAACTGGGTGCCAACGGATGGAACCGAGAAAGCTCTTACAGCGAATGCGAAGGCAGAAGAGGGCTGGAACTCGCGGGCTCCGCTCGCAGGTACCGAACGACTCTGAAGGAGCAATCAGTTGTGATCTGGACTCCCGAACCAGGTCTTCGAAAATCGGAAAGCAAGGGCGAGTCCTCGAAAGAGAACTCGCCCTTATGCTTTGCACGAAACACTCCAACCGCGGAACTACTCTCTAGACCGAAATCAACCTTGATTACCCAGTAAGAAGATCGTCATCCAGTAACGAGGTCGTCATCCGGAACGGAGTGAAGGATCCCCGCATTTCGCTGTTGCTTGCTCTTACTCCGGGTACAACGGCTATAACAACTCCTACTGGTGACCGCCACCGCTGTGACCGCCCCCGCTGTGACTGCCGCCGCCGCCGCCGCCACCGTGATATCCCTGATATCCGGCGCTGTGTTCCGCGGTTGGAGCATGGTCCGGCGTACCCACGTGGCCCCCTCCATCGCGCCCCTCGTTCGCCTCGAAGTGGTTAAACGGCTTCGAACCCTTCGGCGGCAACGGTCCAACGTAGCCATGGTGAGGGTCGTACCGATTGTCCACGTGCCCATACCATCCCGAATGCCCGTGATACCAGGGACCGGCTCCGATAAACACCCCTCCCGTAAACCAATCGGGCCCGTAGAAACCATACGGAGCACAATCATACGGCGCATAGTCAAAGTACCCATACGGGCATATCGGCGCTGCGCCAATACTGATGGAAACCTGTGCAGGCGCTACCGACAAACCACTCATCAATGCAACTACGAGAGCTGAAAAAACAATCATCTTCCAGCGGGACATAATTCCTCCTAGATTTGAAACACAATACCTTCAAGTTAGAGTCCCCTTATCAGTCACAAGTTGTTCCCCCAGTTACGATTCCTCACCGCCAACGTCACAAGATCATGAGAAACTAGCGTCTGCAGGTCGGCCGAATCAACTTCGGAGGCAGAACGTTGCGTCAACGTAAGCTCGAACGTATCCACAGTTCCAATAACTGTTCCAACGACTCTTCTAAGAACAGTTCGACGAAGCGCAATACAAAACTCCTTCAATTAGCCGCAGCGACCTTCTTCGCCACAGCCTTCGCCCTCGCAGCCCCGCGCACATCCTTCGCACAAACATGCACCGCCGGCCACGACATGGGCGCTATGGGCCACAGCATGCAAATGAAGGAGATTCCCCCTCCTGAAACACTCCCCGCCCCAATCAAGATGACCGGCATCGGCAACAGCCGCCTCACCATCACCGCAAATCCCGAATCCCAGATGTGGTTCACCCAAGGCCTCAACCTCCTCCACGACTTCTGGGACTATGAAGCCGCCCGCGCCTTCGAGCAGTCCATCCGCGCCGACTCGCAATGCGCCATGTGCTACTGGGGCGTTTATCAAGTCCTCATCTTCCGCCACAGCGGCGACTCCGGCTACGCACCCCAAGCCCTCGCAAACGCCGTCCGCCTCAAAGATCACGCCAGCAAACAAGAGCGCCTCTACATCGACGCAGCCGTTGCCGCCAGCGCCGCCGACAAAGCCGCCGGCCCCGAAGGAAAGCCCGACAACACCAAAGAGCTAGCCATCTGGCGAGATCTCGTGAAGCAGTATCCCAACGATCTCCAGGCAAAGATCTTCCTCTCCAACGCCGTTCACGACGGTTACGACGACACAGGCGAGCCCAAAAAAGGCACCAAAGAATCCATAGCCCTCCTTCAGGAAGTCCTCAAGGCCGCACCCAACGACTCCGCCGCAAATCACTACTGGATCCACGCAATGGAACCCAGCAATCATCCCGAGAAGGCGCTCAATAGCGCAACCACCCTCGCCAGCCTCGCTCCCGCCTCCGGACACATGGTCCACATGCCCGGCCACATCTTCTACCGCACCGGCGACTACGCCCACGCCGAACACTGGTTCGCCGAATCCACCGCCGTCGACGAAGCCTACATGCGCGACCAGCACGTCTCCGTCGACGACGACTGGAACTACATCCACAACCTCATGTACGGCGTCGCCAACCTTATGGAAGAGGGCAAGCTCGCCCAGGCCACCAAGCTCTCCGAAAAGATCAGCGGCGGCCGCGGCCAGCTATCCCCAACCCTCTACCTCGGCTCTTCCCGCGACGGCATCTCCCGTCTCGATCCCGAGCTTCCCGTCGCGCTCCGCATCGGCGACTGGCCCGCCGTCATCAAGATGCTCGACACCGCCAAACCATCCGATCGACTCGAAAATCTGCGATTCCTCGCCGGCCAGCTAAAGGAATTCGCCACCGGCATGCAGGCCCTCCAGACCGGTGACATCGCCACCGCACAAACCGCCTCCTCTCGACTCGACGCCGAGCTCTGGCACATGTCCCAAAAAGTTTAAGGACACACCGACGAAAAAACCGGACACCGCCACTCCCGTCATAGTTCCCATCATGCCCGACGCCAACCCATCACCTCTGCTCTCCACCCTCTCCATCATGTCGCTCGAGCTGCGCGCATCCATTCTCGTCGCGCAAAAGAAGCTACCCGAAGCCAAGTCGCTCTTCGCCGAGGCAGCCCTCGAAGAAAGCAAACTAGGCTATCGCGAACCTCCCGCCTACATCCGCCCTGTCGGCGAAACCGAAGGCCTCGCTCTCCTCACCGCAGGAGACTTCGCCGGAGCCCACAAAGCCTACGAAGCCGCTCTCGTCGAACGCCCCAATTCAGGATTCCCTCTCTACGGCATGGCCCGCAGCAGTGAAGCAGCCGGTGACTCCGCAACCGCACGAGCCGAGTACGCCAGATTCATGGACGCCTGGAAGCACAGCGACCCCGAAGCATCAGAGATGGCCCACGCCCAGCAATATCTCGCCGGCCAGAAAACAGTAGCTAAAGCTCCCTGACGTCACGGAGTGGTGGTTTTGCTTAAGGGCACGGCTTTAGCCGTGCCGTAGAGAACGAAAGACTGCGGCTTTAGCCGCTGAGGTACGTTTTCTCGATTTAACCGTCCTAGAAGCTAAATTTGCAGCGAATCGTGTCGAACATGATAACCACTGGAGGACAGCGGATGCGCATCGCAAGCGTAGGTCACGCAGCCTTTGCGATAACCATGATCGCCCTCGGAATCTACGGCCTCATCAAAGGCAACCTCACCCCCGTCTGGGATCCCGTGCCCAAAGGCGTCCCCGCACGCGAACTCCTCGTCTACCTCTCCGCCTTCATCTCTCTTGCGACCGGCATCGGCCTGCTCTTCAAACGCACCGCCGCCCCCGCGGCCCGCATACTGCTCGCGTTTATCCTGCTTTGGTGGCTGCTCTTCAGAATCCCTGACATCTTCCGCGCGCCCACGATGGGTGCCTGGTACGGCTGCGGTGAAACCGCCGTCATGGTCGCAGGCGCATGGGTGCTCTACGCCTGGTTCGCCGCCAACCGGGACAATCAGCACTTCGGCCTCCCCACCGGACCCACAGGCCTCCGCATCGCGAGAGTCCTCTTCGGTCTCGCCTTAATTCCCTTCGGCCTCGGCCACTTCGTCTATCTCAAAGAGACCGCCGCAATGGTACCCAACTGGCTGCCATCTCACCTTGCCTGGGCATACTTCACCGGCGGCGCATTCCTCGCCGCCGCCGCAGCAATTCTCATCGGCGTGTGTGCTCGACTCGCAGCCGCGCTCTCAACCTTGCAGATAGGCCTCTTCACGCTGCTCGTATGGATGCCCATCATCGCCGCAGGCTCCAAAGACGCCTACCAACGGAGCGAGACCATCCTCTCTTTCGCGCTCACCGCCGGCGCCTGGGTCGTCGCAGACTCCTACCGCGACATCCCCTGGCTAGCCGTGAACAAGCGCTAACCCGCCACTCGAACTCGTTATGGGATTAGCGATGGACTTTAGCCCCACGAAGAGTCCACGAGCTAGCCCACCCCTCGAACTGCCTTTGGGATTAGCGTAGGGCTTTAGCCCTACGAAAAGTCTGCGAGGAGAAGAGGGGCTTTAGCCCCGGGCCTGAACCATCAATCCGTCGCCGCAACTCACTTCTGTATACTTTGCACAACTTCCTTTCAAGAGAGTTGCAGCAACCTTTGAACAATCGCGCACTATCAAAAAACAGGATTCGGCGAGCCACGCACGAAACCTTCGGCCTTTCGCCGCAGAATCTCCGCACACTCCGTGCGCTAAAAACACCCGCACAAATTCAAAGGTTCATCGACGCGCTCCCATACCAATACGCAAACACCGCGTGGTCTCCACAGCACGTCTTGGTCGAACGCAAAGGACACTGCATGGAGGGAGCACTCGTCGCCGCTGCCGCCCTTCGTGTCAACGGTCATCCGCCGCTCCTGATGGATCTCGAATCCGTGCAGGACGACGACCACGTCGTCGCTCTCTACCGCGAACACGGCCTCTGGGGAGGCATCGCCAAATCAAACTTCTCCGGACTCCGCTTCCGCAGCCCCGTCTACCGCACTCTCCGCGAACTAGCCCTCAGCTACTTCGATCACTACTACAACCTGCGCGGCGAACGCACCCTGCGCACGTACGCCGGCCCCGTGAACCTCGAGCGTTTAGACGACCAGCACTGGATGACCTCAGAGAAGAACGTCTGGTGCGTAGCAGAAGCCCTTATCGCAGCGAGACACTACACACTCTTCCCCGACAAGATCGCGCACAGACTACCCCGCCTCGACCGCCGCAGCTTCGAAGCAGGAATGCACGGCTGGACGAAGCACTAACTCCCCGCACCGCCACCACCAACGGGTGCCCCATCTTCGCGACGGTCTTATCGTCGCTAAGGTGGGCCATTTTCGCGGCAGCGAAAATCCAGCGGCCGCGCAAATTACCCAACATCTAACGCGAAAATTCCAAATTCAGGCAGCATTCAGGAATAAACTTTCTGGAATATGCTCCTACCCTACGGACTTGAGCCAAAAGATGTAATCGGTCCAATTGTCTCCGTCGCTGCCGCCGCAGTCTCCGTGGTAGCTCTGTTCTTTGCCTGGAAGAACACTCAAATGGCGAAGACCAACGTCGAATTAGCGAAGCGTAATACGGAGCTAGCCAGGAGCAACGCAGACCGTTCCATCTATGTCGACGGCCAGAAATTCTTAATCGAAGTGTGCAAGCAGTTAGTCTCTGAACCCGTCCTGTGGTGCTTGTACGATGATGAGCCGCTGCGTAAGAATTCGATCTATCACGCCAACGATCCGATCCAGCACGCCAAGCTGAGAGCCTTCGCCCATCTTCACCTGAATATGTTCGAGATCATAGTGAACGAGGTACCCAAACCAGCCGTCAGGAACAGGACTGCTTCAAATGTCTGGTATGACTACCTCGAAGACACGTTAACCCGATCGCGAATGATCAGGAACATATTGGACGAGCCGGCAAGCAAACAGATTTGGAGCCAAGCCCTCCACCACGAATACGATTTTTGGAAACACAAACACCGAACTACGAATCTACCCGCAGCACCTCCGCCATCCCCCAACTAGTCTCATCACAGAAGTAAGTCACTGCCACCACCCTGGGTGCCCCATCTTCGCGACGGTTTTATCTTCGATAAGGTGGGCCATTTTCGCGGCAGCGAAAATCCAACGACCGTTGGGGCAATTTGGCCAGAGCCTCTTCAACGATCTGCCCAGTTCTGTACCCTTAGAACTACAAACGAAAGAACTGCACACAGAGAATCGAAATCAAGGGAACTCCAAACAAGAATGAGCCACGCAAAACTCCCACCCTCTCTGCTTGCCTTTTTATTCCTGCTTTCCCTCATTCCTGCTGTCGCGCAGACGCAACCACCAACATCACTCCCCGAAACTCAATCCATCGTCGCCCTCGGCACCGACCTCTTCCTCCAGTCCGGCTCCACCGGTATGGTCCTCGTCGTGGTTCGCGACGACCAGGTCTTCTTCCACGGATACGGCCAAACCTCCCCCAACTCCAATCAACTCCCCACCCAGAACTCCCTGCTGCGCCTCTGCTCGCTCACAAAGATCTTCACCACCGACGTCCTCACCAAACTCGTCGCCGACAAAACCGTCCGACTCGAAGATCCGCTCCAGCGCTACGCCTCCGCCCACACCCACGTCCCTAAACGCGTCAGCCCCATCACCCTCTTCGATCTAGCAACCCACACCTCAGGCCTCCCGCGAGAACTAGGCAACGCTCCACGCGACACCGCACACTTCACCTTCCCCGACTACCGCACCCGCTGGCGCTGGCTGCCCAATCAACGTCTCCGCAGCACTCCCGGTACCGCCGCCCTCTACTCGAACATAGCCTTCGATTTCCTCTCCGATGCTCTCCAGTCCGCGACACACAAGCAATACGCCGCGCTCCTCGCCGACCGCACTCTTAATCCGCTCCACATGCAACACACCACCTTCTTCCCCAGCACCGAGCAATGCGCACACCTCCTAATCAGCGTCCACGATGACGGACTCTGCGCCGCCACAGAAGCCACTGCCGGAAGCTCCGGCCTCTACTCCACAGCCGCCGACATGACGCTCTGGCTCAAGTACCTCCTCGGTACCGCTGCTCCAGCCATCCCCGCGCAGGACGCCGCCGCTCAAGCCGTCTACATCCTTCCCTCAAATCTCGTCAGCCAAAAAGGACTCGACCACGCCGGCGAACCCACCGGCGTAGGCCTCGGCTGGATTCACATCCTGCCAATCGACTCCCCTTCCCACATCGTCGAAAAGACCGGCGGCGGCGCAGGCTTTCAAACCTACATCGCCATCAACCACGCGCGCCACACCGCCATCTTCCTCGCCGCAACCGACGGCTCCATCGACACCCACGTCAACCTCTTCAACGCCGCAAACAAGCTCCTCCTTGCCGTAGCAGGTCTCCCACCCCTCCCACCCCCACCCCCCAAGCCCGCCCCCAAACACAAACACCCTCATCACCGCAGCTAACCAATTAGCGCCACACATCCGGTCCCCATTCATGCAGTCTCATCGCATGAGTGGACCATCGCGCCGAGGGCGCGATCCGCATTTGCACCGAACCCACACCCCTAACCCAATGACTCGCATCACGACCATGAGACCATATCTCTGTATGAACACCCCAAACTTCGCCATCGCCATCATGGCCGCAGGAAAAGGCACGCGGCTCAAAAGCAAACGCCCCAAGGTCCTCCACGAGATCGGAGGCAGCGCCCTCCTCCTCCACGTCATCGCCGCCGCAAAGAAGATCGTCTCCGCCGACCACATCTTCTGCATCATCGGCCACGAGTCCGACCGCGTAAAAGCCGCCGTCGAACACACCGGCGTCAAGTTCGTCCTCCAGGCCGAACAGCGCGGCACCGGCCACGCCATGCAGATGCTCAAGGCCTTCTTCACCCTCAACGAAGCCCCGCTCCCCAAGCACCTCCTCGTCCTCTCCGGCGACGTCCCCCTCATCCGCCCCGAAACCATCGCCGCCGTCCGCGACCTCCATCTCGCCGAGCACGCCGCCATGACCATCCTCACCGCCGTCCCCTTCGACCCCACCGGCTACGGCCGCGTCCTGCGCCTCAAACCCAACAGCCCCGAAGTCACCGCCATCATCGAACAAAAATCCCTCGCCCCCGACCAACTCAGCACCCTCGAAATCAACTCCGGCATCTACTGCTTCGAAACCCACGCCCTCTTCTCCAAACTCGACGCCCTCGACACCAACAACGCCCACGGCGAGTTCTACCTCACCGACGTCGCCGCCATGCTCGTCGCCGACGGCCAACGCGTCGTCGCCATCAAAGCCGACTCCGTCGACGAGGTCCTCGGCGCCAACACCATCGCCGAGATGATGCACCTCGACGCCGCCATGCGCCTCGCCACCGCACGCCGCCTCATGGCCTCCGGCGTCACCATCTTCCGTCCCGAAACCTGCGTCATCGACTCCGAAGTCACCGTCGGCCCCGACACCGTCATCGAGCCCTACGTCCAACTCCTCGGCAACACGCACATCGGCAGCGACTCCCGCATCCGCTCCTACTCCGTCATCCAAAACTCACAACTCGGCGACAACGTCACTCGTCCGCAACGGCTGCATCCTCGACACCGCCGAAGTCGCCGACAACGCCATCCTCGGCCCCTACGCCCACCTCCGCCCCGAGAGCCGCATCGGCGACGGAGCCCACATCGGCAACTTCGTCGAAACCAAAAAAGCCACCATCGGCAAAAATTCAAAGGCCAACCACCTCAACTACCTCGGCGACACCGTCATCGGAGCCAACGTAAACATCGGCGCCGGCGCCATCACCTGCAACTACGACGGCGTCCACAAGCACCTCACCACCATCGGCGACGGCGCCTTCGTCGGCTCCGACTCCACCCTCGTCGCCCCCATCACCATCGGCGCCGGCGCTTACATCGCCGCCGGCAGCAGCATCACCGAAGACGTCCCCGACGGCGCCCTCGCCCTCGGCCGAAGCCGCCAGGTCACAAAACCCGGCTGGGCCGCTGCGCGCAAAGCCTCCCAACAAGCGAAAAAGAGCAGCTAGCGCCAGATAGAAAGCATCCCCCAAATCACACAATCAGCATTTGTGACGAACAAGCGGATAGCCTCGGCCAATGGCTTGAGAGCTACGCTCAACCGTCGCTTTCACCCTCTAACCACCCGCCACCTGCAGAACCACCTTGATCACCCTTGCGTAACGGTCCACGTCTAGGTGGCACCGGCGACGCCTCTGTCGTCGCTAACGGGTCCCCGATAAAGCCACAGTGACATCTCGAGGTGACTTCGATGCTCATGACGTGGAAAAACTCCAGCTGGCTCCTATCTCTTCTCCTCCTTACTCCCGCTCTTGCCCGCGCCGGAGCACCAGCAGACCTCAACGAGACTCGCCGCCTCGCCGAAAAAGGATCCATCACCGACGAGATCGCGCTCGCCGGAGACTACTTCACCGGAAAGGGCGTGAATCAAGATTCAACCAAAGCAGCCTACTGGTACGAGAAGGCCGCCGGTCACGGAGACCCCGCGGCACAGAACCAGATCGGCTACTTCTATCAAGCTGGCATAGGCGTGCCGCAAAACTCCGAGCGCGCCTTTCACTGGTATCAACTCGCAGCCGCATCGGGTTTTGCCAAAGCCAAAGTCAATCTCGCCATCACCTACCTCTATGGCGTGGGCACTCGAAAGAATACCGATCTCGCCCTCCAGTACCTGAAGCAGGCATTCGACGCTGGCAATGGCACAGCCGCAACGTACCTGGGAATAATCTCCTACTTCGGCATCGTTGGAACGGAAGACAAGGTTGCCGCAGAAAAATGGTTCGAGTCCGGCCTGAAGCTGCACGATCCTTTGGCTGCCTTCAATCTTGGCTCGCTCTACTCGGTCACCCCTGACCATCCTAAGGACTTATCCCGAGCCGCAGATCTGCTCCGTCTGGCAGCCGACGCAGGATACGTACCGGCAATGCATTCCCTTGGACTTCTACTCATCAATAACCCCAGCCTCAAGCAAGACGATCAACAAGCTCGAACCCTTCTCGACGCCGCCGCGAATGCAGGAAGCTGGAAAGCCTCAATCGTCCTCGGCATCCTCTCGCGCGATGGCCGCGGAGTGCCAATGGATGCAAAAGATGCCTATTATCACTTCTCCACCGCCGTTCTCCAGGGCGGCGAGCCGGCCAAGCGCTTACTCAAGCGAGACATGGATGTGCTCGCCACGAAACTCGGGACCGAAGAGCGCCGAACAGCCGAACTCGCCGCAAATGGATGGTTCGAACATCACCCTTTACAGTTTGTCTTCGTCTATAGAAGCGGAACTAAAACCGATTTTCCGACGGCCGGGGTGGCCTCTGCCCCTGATGGATCGTTCGCGGGTCAGTTGCTTCCCCTCTCCAGTTCATAAGGCGACCTAACCACGCAGGGCCCCACACGGCCCCGCGCAGGAATAGACAGAAAGCGAATGGTGCCCACTGAAACTGAATGAAACGGGGAGAGCCCGTCCAGCGCTCCCCTTATTCAACCCGGTCGTCTTCATCGGCGCATTCACGCTGCTGGGGATGTTGTTCGCCCTGCAGAATTGGGTCAGCCTGCAATCGTGGAACACCCATATCGCCATCACATTTCGTCTCGTCCTGGCAGCATGGTGCACGCACTATTTTCTCCTCGGAAGCTTCTGCTGGATACTGTGGCGGTTGTGGGGACAGCACATCCAGAAAGCAAACTTGACCTTCATGTTGACGCGCATCCTGCCGCTCACGATAGCCGTGAGCATCATCGAAGAGATGATCTGGGTCGCGGTCTTCCCTCACCTACCCCTCGGCCTGCCCCAAATGCCCTACTGGCGCCGCCTCCTCTTTCACCTCGACGCAGAACTCGCGAATTCCCTCGTTCTCCTGTGGGTGGTCTTCTTTCTGTTTCGCGGCATCGGCTACTACGAGCTCTATCGAGAGAGGGAGTTCGCTAGCGCCAAACTCGAAACACAATTTGCCAATGCCCAATTACGGGCACTCCGCATGCAGCTGAATCCACACTTTCTTTTCAATACGATGAACGCGATCTCCAGCCTCATGCAGACCGACATTGACGCTGCCGACAAAATGCTGGAACAACTCAGCAGCCTTCTGCGTATGACGTTGGAACGCGGCGATGTGCAATTGATCCCGCTAAGCGACGAAATGGAATTTATAGAGATGTATCTCTCAATGCAGGACCGTCGATTCACCGGCCGTGTGCGTCAGGAAACCTCTGTCGAACCGGGTCTGTGGGATGCATTAGTTCCAGCCATGATTCTTCAGCCGATTGTAGAAAACGCCTACACTCACGGTCTTTCGAAGATCGACAGCGGTGGTTTGATCGCGATCGATGCGCGCCGCGAGCATTCAATGCTTCGCATCAGCGTGACCAACAGCGGATTGGGCCTCCAACTCAAATCCCAGAATCCCAAATCCCAGATTCGTGAAACCCAGCCTGGCGAAACCCGGCAGTGTGTCGGACTCGCCAACGTAAAGAACCGCTTGCAGTTGCACTACGGGGAGGATCAGGCCTTCACCATAGAGGAACTCGCACAAGGTAAAGTCCGCGTCACAATATCGCTCCCATTGCAGTTCTCCGAACATCCAACGATGAAGCTTGCAGAATACGGTGTGCGATGATTCATACGGTTTTGGCAGATGATGAGGTGCTCGCCAGGCAGAAGTTGCGTCAGCTCCTGCGGAACGAGCCAGATATCGAAGTTGTCGGCGAAGGCGCAACAGCGCGCGAAACAATCGAGTTGGTGCACGCCACCAAACCTCTGCTTCTCTTTCTCGACATCCAGATGCCCGGCATGAATGGCTTCGACCTCGCCTCGGAGCTGCGTAACTCCAGGCTCCTGCCAATGCCGCACATCATCTTTACAACTGCCCACGACCAGTATGCTCTGCGCGCCTTCGAGATTGACGCGACCGACTATCTTCTAAAGCCATTCACGCAGGAGCGGCTCTCCGCTGCAGTCGAACGCGCTCGCAAAGAAATATTGCAACCCGGGCAAGCCCCCAAAGGCGCTTCTGCGATTCAAAACGGAAGCGGCTATACCAGTCGCATCGTTCTGAAGTCACGCGGAAGAATCATCTTCCTCCCCGTTTCAGACATTCGATCCATCCAGGCCGAGGAAAACTACGTCCGCCTCAATACCAAGAACGAGAGCCATCTCCTTCGTGAAACCATGTCCAACCTGGAAGAAAAGCTCGACCCCGAAATGTTCCTGCGCGTTCATCGTTGCTCCATCGTGAACCTCGAACATGTCAAGGAGGTCCGAACCGGAGATGACGGAGAATACTCAGTCGTCCTGGTCGGTGGCGAAAAGCTTTCGATGAGTCGAACCTATCGCTCTCGCCTCACCGGACTGGCTCACTCCCAGCTGAGAAAGCCCCTCGGGTATCGTGCCGGAGTCTTCCAGCAACCCCACCCCAAAAATTAACTTCTAAAGTTGGCGTGTTTTTCGACCACCAAAACCCACCATCGATTCACCACGCTTCCACCAGCAATCCACCACACAATCACCACGATTTACCATCCAAAAAACACCCCTTTTCCCAGCACCCCCCTCAAAAACGCCCGCAAATCACAACAAAAACCACTCAATCCCTCCCCAAAAAAATCTCTCCAACTAATCCCCCAAAAATCCCCGCCGATAGACAGACAAAGTCACCCGCGAAAGTGCCCGCCATGCCGCAGGAACGAATCCTTATCGTCGACGACGAAGAACCAGTCCGCAGCGTAACCGCCGCCCTGCTCGAACGCAGCGGATACGCCGCAACCACCACGGAAAGCGCGGAAAACGCCCTCCTCCGCCTCCAGCAGGACCCCGACTACGACCTCGTCCTGTCCGACATCATGATGCCCCGCATCGACGGCCTCACCCTCCTGGACCAGCTCTGCACCGACTATCCCGGCATGCCCGTCGTCATGTTCTCCGCCGTCAGCGACTTCCACGTAGTCACCAGCGCCTTTCGCCGCGGAGCCATCGACTATCTGCTAAAACCCTTTGAACATGCCGAGTTGGAGAGCATCGTCATGCGCGCAGTCGAACACGGACGCCTGCGAAAACAGAACACCGTCTACCGCCAGAACCTCGAGTCCATCGTCACCAAGCGAACCGGCCGCCTCCGCTCCACCATGCAGGATCTCGAGCGCAGCTACGACGTCACGCTTGAAGCTATGGGCGATGCGCTCGACCTGCGCGACGAAGAAACCGAAGGCCACTCCCGGCGAGTCACGGCCTATACCATCGCCCTCGCGCAGGCCATGGGCCTCGACTCCGACGAACTGAGAACCATCGCGCGGGGCGCATTTCTCCACGACATCGGCAAGATCGCCACCCCCGACAGCATCCTCCTCAAACCCGGCAGATTGACCGACCGGGAGATTTCGATCATGAAGCAACACTGCGAACGCGGCTACGAAATGGTCAGCAAAATCCCCTTTCTGCGCGATGCCGCAGAGATCGTCCACGCTCACCAGGAGCGCTTCGACGGCACCGGCTACCCCCGAGGCCTCCGGGGAGAAGACATCCCCCTCGGCGCACGCATCTTCGCCATCGCCGACTCCCTCGACGCCATAACCTCCGACCGCCCCTACCGCAAAGGCACGACCTTCGCCGCAGCCACCGAAGAGATCGTTCGCTGTTCCGGAACACAGTTCGATCCCGCCATCGTCGACCTCTTTCTCTCCATGCCGAAAGAGACCTGGTCCGACCTGCGCACCGAGATCGGGAAGCTCTCGCCTTCGGCTCAATCGGTAAGCCTCTGCCGCCCATCAGTTGCGCAGAGCAAACAACGCAGCTAGCATTCAGACGCGAGGTATAACCCATGAGCAAGGCGCTGAACGCAGCAGAGATCAACGAAATTCTGCAAGCCCATCCAAAATGGAAGCAACACGGTGGAAAACTCGTCCGCGAATGGGAATTCAAGGACTTTCTCGAAGCAATGGCATTCGTGAACAGGGTTGCCACCATCGCCGAGTCCGCCGGACATCATCCAGACATCGACATTCGGTATAACCGCGTCCTTCTCGGCCTCGTATCCCATGACGCCGGCGGAATCACCAAACGGGATGCTGATATGGCCGGCAAGCTTGACAAAGCCTGAAACTAAATGCAAGCTTCGTCCGTCAAATCAGTCATAGCGCTACAAATACCTGATAGAGACTCATTTACCTCTGATATTCGATATCTCGGGCCTCCTCCAGCAGAGCTCATAATCCGAGATTTTCTATGATTGGACATATTTTCATTTTTTCATCTCCATATTGTGGTATATTCATTTCAACGGAAGCGTGAGTCGCCGCCCGTAAAAGTTCTTCAGCCGCACCCGCACGACACGGCTGATACAAGTTGCGTCACTGGCCTCCCGGCACGAGCAAACTACCGTTCGTGCCGCCTTTTTTTGCCCATCACGGCTTGGCTTTTTCTCAAATTTGAACAATATCGGATAGATCGGTGCCTCGGTTTCGTGCGTGCCCGACGATGGGTTTAGGATAGGTCTATGAAACGGATAATCGGATGCGTTGCTTTGGGATTAGCGACCTTGGCCGCGTCGGCACAATGGACAAATCCTTCCGACGACCTACCGGCCTATAACGCATCAGCTCCCGTGAAGGCTCTGCCCCCCGTACTTAGCGGCGATCAACTCTCAGGGATCTACTTCACCCATCCCTATCAGGTGATTGCATACAAGATGGCGGCGGCTATCCCAGCCGTGCTTCACCAGCAACCCTGCTACTGCCACTGTGACAAGGTATTGGGGCATAACAGCCTGCATAGCTGCTTCGAGGGAACCCACGGGGCTACCTGTTCGACCTGCATGAAAGAGACGATCTACGCCTACCAGCAGACGAAGCTGGGACGAACACCGGCACAGATTCGCGCATCAATCGAGCGGGGAGATTGGCAGAACGTCGACTTGGAGAAGGCTGCTCTCTAGCTCCTCACTCGACGTAGGGCGGTACGGCTTTGCCTTTTGCTGAAAAGTAGTTAGAGACCGGATCGTGCGGAAGTGCCTTCAGGCCCGCAACGACGCTCTCTGCATTGAGTTCTGCTCCGGCCCGGCTGGGGTGTGTATGCGGATCGGCGAAGAGTGGATCCACCGCAGCCTCCCCTAGCGCGTCGTAACGCCGAGCAATGATTTCGTTCAGGTCGATAAAGCCGACGTGCTCCTGCCCAGCTACCTCCCGCGCCCAGCCACCATAATTATCAGCATTCCGAACGACCTTGCCGTCCTTCCAAGCCTTCCGAGGAATTGGAGAGCAGATGATCGGCACGGCTCCTTTCGCCTTTGTGTCTGCGACGTACTTTCGCAAATACCAGCCATACGTATGTACCGTCTCGTGGATCTTGAGAATCGGATTATCGACCTCTTTGGTCTCATCGCCAGTGCCATGGATTGTTCCGCGGGCTCGAGCTGGATCATCGAGCGGGCCGTCATCGTTGTGTCCCCACTGAAACAGGATGATGTCACCGGGCTTTACAAAGGCTAACGTCTCCGCCCACTGGTTTTCCATGATGTAGGATCGACTGCTGCGCCCGCCGATGGCACGGTTGTCAACGTTGATCTTGCTGGTATCGAAGAAATCAACGAGAGGTTCGCCCCAACCCCATTGACCGCCAGCCCCGTCGGCGTGGCCGTTGCGGACCGTAGAGTCGCCTACCAGGAAAAGTGTGGGAAGCTTCAGGTCTGCTGGTGGTTTGAGACCGATCTTCGCGTGGGTCGCCGGGTCCGTCGTGGAACCCTCCATCGGCGCGGATTTGGCAGGATCCTGAGCGACGGCAACGACGGTAGCGCAGATGAAGAGAGGAACGAGAAACCGACTGCAGGTTCGTGCGCGAGAGAGCGCGTGTAGGGGAAAGTTTCGACATTGAAACTGTTTACGCTCAACGGGCCATCACGTCAATCCCGCCCCTTTGAACATCTTGCGATCACTATATTAGTTGCTGCCAGGGAGCTATAATCGAAATAGTTCTTTGAGTGCCAATGCAATGTTGGTGCCAGCTCCATATGGGGGCGTCACGGCTTCGACGGGATTGCTTGTGGCAGAGAGGCATGCCGGGGTGTGGACACCCGTAATCGCTCACAAAACTATAAGTGCCGATAACAACCTGGCTCTTGCTGCTTAATAATTAAGTAGCCGATCGCTCAAGCTTCGCCTACGGGCCTGTACCGATCGTCGCACAGTAGGCTGGTCTTCCCTGCTCCGTCTGAGCGGGTCGGACGAGACTGATCAGACTGGTCGTCGCCGCATCTTCGTCCGTTCTAAGCGTCGATGACGAGACAAAAATGATACGGAAAAAGCATGAAGGCTCTCTGTTGGAAGTTTTTTCGGACGTGGGTTCGACTCCCACCGCCTCCAC
>CAVWHJ010000009.1:0-311484 GCA_963754765.1 uncultured Acidobacteriaceae bacterium
ATGGCGGGTGGCTGGTTGTGGAGAGGATTCTCCGACTGCCAGAAGCCTACCTTCAGGTCTGGGCGTCAGTTGCACAGGTGAAGAGACGACTGTTCCAGTGTGTTAGGTCCGGAGTCTGAGAGGAGCGTGGCAATCTCTTCCGTGCGATGGTTGGCGAGGATCCACTTCTCTACGAGTTGGTGGATGTGGTCGAGCTGCGTGACTTCAACCAGAACGGGCGGGACTGCAGGAGCGCGTCCGGCGACGAATTCGATGTTTCCGATGGGCGCGAGGAAGGCCGCACCCCGGCCCTGAGCGTCTTGCCAACCTTTTCCCTGCTCGAAACCAAGCGCCGAGAATAGGCTGGTGAGCCGGTCAAACTCGGGACGGCCACGCCCGGCGTGCTGCCAGAGGCAACGGCGCTGATAAGCGTAATTCCCTAAATCATAGATTCGATTGTATCGTCTGGGAGAGCCTCACGAGCTTGCTTTAGCCGCTTGCCAATGGGAGATGACCGTGAACTACGAGACGTTGCTGTGTGAAGTGAAAGACCGGATAGCCCGCGTTACGCTGAACCGCCCTCAGGTTCTGAATGCGCTGAACGAGCAGGTCTTCGACGAGTTGGAGGCGGTGTTCTTCGCGCTGGCGGCTGACGTTGACGTGCGAGTCATTCTTCTAACCGGCGCTGGGGAGAAGGCGTTTGCTGCAGGGCGGACATCAGTGATCGCCCGAACCGATTCCGCGACCGGGGAGGCGAAAGCTCGTCGGGGCCAGGAGGTATTTCGATTTATCGAGACCTGCGGAAGCCTGTGATCGCCTGTATCAACGGTTTTGCGTTGGGTGGAGGTTGCGAGCTGGCGATGGCCTGCACCATGCGGCTTGCCAGCGAGACAGCTCGACTAGGGCAGCCCGAAGTGAAGCTCGGGTTATTCCGGGATACGGGGGGACCCAACGGCTTCCCAGGTTGGTTGGGCAGCCCATGGCGCTGAACCTATTGCTAACAGGGGAGATGATTGGTGCGCCAGAGGCCCTGCGGATCAGATTGGTCGATGAAGTTGTTCCCGCAGATCGGTTAATGGAACGCGCAGAGGCACTGGCCCGGACAATCATCGGGATGGCTCCCCTGGCCATTGCAGGATGCATGGAGGCCGTCGCTGGGGAGCGAACTCGGCTTGGAAGCGGCGCTGGATGTTGAAGCTGAGGTCTTTGGACGGCTGTGTGGAACGGCGGATAAAACCGAGGGGACAAAGGCCTTTCTGGAAAAGCGGGCACCGGTTTGGGCAGGGCGGGTAAGGCCGCGGGATTACCGAATTTTGGCATTCGAATGGCGATCTTGATATGCTGGTGATCGTGCGTAGATCACTGCTATTTTCCGTCCTGCCCTTTTGCTTCCTCTCACTCTGATTGGTTGTACCCGCACGCCTGCTCCCAGCGTCGCCGAGGCCAAGGCCATTGCTGCTCAAGAGCAGCAGGAAACAAACCTGGCGCGGCAACAGATGGAACTGATTCCGCCGCCCTCGAAGACGCGCTACATGGCCGTAAAGAGTTTGACGCTTTGGGAAAATCCCTACCTGACCGTGCAGGGCGGCATGGTAACTCTCCACGTGGTGCAGGCCGATGCGAATACCAGCGGACTGGGCGTAGGCGGAATGCTGCGGCCCATTGGAGCCCGGCGACAGGACCTGAATGTGCGCGTCAGCGATCTGCCGACAGCATTAAATTCGATCCCCGCAGAACTACTGGCCGTATGGCGCGTCGTTGCCGTGGAAGAGGCGCATGAGGTTCCGGTGAGCGCACGGCCTGAGGTTCGGCGCAACATGGAAACAGTGATAAAGACGCTGAATGATCTGGGTGTGGTGGTGTATGAGTGGAGCGATAACGGTCGGAGCTGATCCGGTTTCATAATCTGAAATTGCAGGGCGCTGCGCGTCTTGCGCTAAGATGCTCGTACTTCTGCGTGCGATAAATCTCTGAACCTCGGGTGACTGATTGCAACTGCATACGACGGCGTTGGTGGTCTTCTGTTTCTTCTTTGCTGTTGGTAACGCTGGCCGGTTTCTGGGCTGCTCGATGGCGAAGACCGAAGGCGGGCATGGGTTCGCTCGAAGAGTGGGGACTGGCGGGGCGAAGCTTCGGGACATGGGTTACATGGTTTCTGATCGGCGGCGACCTCTACACCGCCTATACGGTAATCGCGGTTCCGGCCTACTCTATGGCAGTGGTGCCCTTGGATTCTTTGCAGTCCCATACGCCGTGATCACGTACCCGTACATGATGATGGTGCTGCCGCGGCTGTGGACGATATGTCATCGTCATGGTTACATAACATTTGCAGATTTTGTAGCCGGGCGTTATGGAAACCGCTGGTTGACGATAGCCATTGCCTTGACCGGCGTGCTGGCGCTCATGCCGTATATCGCGCTGCAACTCGTTGGTATCCGGGTCGTCATCGGCGCCATGGGGGTACAGGGCGAGTGGCCGCTGGCCGCAGCCTTTGTCATTCTGGCCGCGTACACCTACTCGAGCGGGCTGCGCGCCCCGGCGGTCATCGCAATCGTGAAGGACTTCATGCTGTACGTCATGGTGCTGACGGCGCTGATCTATATTCCGTTTAAGCTGGGCGGCTATGCGCGAGTCTTCCAGATTGCGAACGACGCTCTCGCACCACACGCCGGCAGCTACGGTCTATTTGAAGCAGGGGCAGTTTCTCCCCTACGCGACGCTGGCCATTGGGTCGGCCGTGGCGCTGATGCTGTATCCGCATACTGCGACCGCCGTCTCAGCGCAAACAACGCAAATGTAGTTCGCCGAAATGCCGCGATGCTCCCGGCGTATAGTTTTCTGCTTGGGCTGATTGCGCTGCTGGGGTATGTCGCGCTGGCAGCCGGCGTCGTGACGAAGGATCCAAACATGGCCGTGCCGCTGCTGTTCCTGAAGATGTTTCCGGAGTGGTTCGCGGGATTCTGCCTCGCCGCAGTGGCAATCGGAGCGTTAGTGCCGGCGGCGATCATGTCCATCGCGGCGTCGAATCTGTTCACGCGGAATCTGTATGGCGCCGTCGTGCGGCGGAAGATGCTGCCAAAAGAAGAGTCGCAGATGGCGAAGGTAGTCTCGCTGGTGATAAAGTTTGGCGCGCTATTGTTTGTGCTGAAACTGCCTGCGACATACGCCATTGAGATGCAGTTGCTCGGCGGGATATGGATGGGCCAATTGTTCCCTGCGGTTGTAATCGGTGCGTTTACGCGCTGGATGCATCCGTGAGCGTTCTTCGCTGGATGGATGGCTGGAATGACAAGCGGAACAGCGATGGCGTTGTCGCTAGGGCTAAAAAGTTCGGTCTATCCGATGCACTTGCCAACATTCCTGGGCGGCACGTATGCGATGTATGCGGCTGTGCCTGCGCTGGCGTTGAATCTGGCGGTTTCAGCTGTTCTGACTGTAGTCTTTCGTATGGCGAAGGTGAACGGCGGAAGCGATGTAACCGACGCGACTGCTTATGTCGGGTAAAGCTGGAGATGCGACACAGCCCCATCGCGCTGCGCTGCATCTCACGTCAAGATAACGTTCGATGAGGCGGTATAGATGAGCAAGAAACTGAAGAACACGCACCACGAGTTGGCAGTGATACAGGAGCGGTCGCTGGCGAAGGGTCTGCTGGCGGGATTGATCGGCGGGTTAGTCGCAACGGCGGCCAAGACGTATGCGGAGAGGCTCTTTCCGCCACGACCCCAGGACGAATCCGAGCGTCCGATTCGGTTGGCGGAAAAAATCGCCGGGCATAAGCTCGACAAAGTGAAGGCGCTCGCGGCTGGAGAAGCAATCCACTGGGGATTCGGCGCGGCGACTGGAGCGGCGTACGGGGCACTGGCAGAGTACTATCCCGCCGCCACTGCGAAGGACGGCGCCGGTTTCGGCATGGCGCTGAGCTCGTTGACTCATGGAACTGTTTTGCCGGCGATGGGGCTCACGGCAGACCCCGAGGACCAGACTCTCCGAGAGCGGACCAGCGAGATGGCCACGCTCGTGGTGTATGGCGTTGTGACCGAGACGGTGCGGCGAGTGGTGAGGAAGATGCTCAGGTAGGCCGCATCAGACGGAAGAGAAGGCATCGAGCCATCGCTGGTTAGCCCAGAGGCGTTCGGCTCCGTTGTGGCGCGCGGCATGGTTGGCGATGAGAGCCCCGGCCTCACCATCGACTTGACTGGCGTAAGTGAGGACTAGCTTTCGCTTGCGGAAGATGGCAGCCTCACCGGGTTCTCCGATGCCATACAAGACTTCTGTGAGAGGGTCGTTGCGCTCGACAGCGGCAGTGCGGAGTGCATCGAGATCAGCAGTTGCAGTGGGGTGAGTCGCGGCAAAGGGTAGATCTTCGTAGAACGCACAGGGAATGCTGATGGCGAGCGGCAGAGCTGCGTCGCGAACCGTAAGATGGTCGACCTCGTTGCCCAGCGCGGCGGGCAAAACCAATGCTTCCAACATGCCCGCCTCAGATTGTTTGGCGAGGGCTTTGCGGATCTTGTCGATCGCGGAGTCGGCCGGATTCACTCGGCGGCGCCGCTCAACTCTTCGCGAGGGATGCGGAGACGAATCGGAGCGTCCTTGAGGTTCAGTCAACCATGTTGAGATTTTTCTTGAGCCCCTTGGGAAGGCTCTCTTTGATGCGGCGAACGAAGAGTTCATCTTCGCGCAGGCGCATAGCCGTGACGTAAGAGAGCTCATCGTTTTCGTGAACGAACGCGGCGTCGGAGAAGGTGCGTATCGGCTGCGCGTGAAGATGTTCATCAGCGTAACCGTGTGGTGCGCGTTGAGCCAGTTCGTGATGGCGAACGACAGCGAATTAGCTGCGTCGTCGCGGTGCGGGGAGAGGATGAGAATCTTCAGGATGTGCTCCGAGGCTGACGCAAGCTATTTTATGGGACTGAGAACCGGGGCGTGATCTTTCGTCTGCGACCAGTTGGCGACGAGGTTGTCGACAACGATGTGACCAACGCGGTAAGCAGGAGTCAGCGATGGCAGTAGGCGCTATATTGTCTCACCTTTGTCTCGGCGAGACTCTCGGCAGCAGTGGCGCCGACGCGCTGTTGGTCGAAGTTCGACGCAGTGCGCAGCACAAGCACGCGGTTGATGTCGACCTTGTTCGCGCGTGCAAGCCACGTAAGGGACTGCATGGTGCCGTGTCTTCCATGCCGCAAATGGCGTAGGTACCGTGGCCGTCGGTCTGGTACTTTACCCGTCGCGTGCCCACTGGTTCAACAACTTGCCATGCCAGAAAGTGCAGCGGAAGATTGTCGCCCCAAAGGACGAACGGGGGGTCGATGAGCGGCTTCTTCTGCGTACTGCATACGGCGCTCCTTCATCTGAGCGAGTGTCCGGAAGCGGCGTGTCCTTGGTGAGGTGAAGGCCCAGTCAACCAGTGCGGTATTGAGATGGTAGACATTCCCGTCGTCGCCAAAGCGCGCAGCGCGGGGCTGTTCGTATGGAGTGGACTTGCCCAGCGGAACGTAGCCGGTCTTCCAGTCTTTGGAATCTCGCGCGCGTCAATCTCGTGTGCGAGGTCGCCGTCGACAACATAGTCGGACCAAACGGCGGAGCCTAGCGAACCCATCTGCGGATCGATGCCACCGATTCCCGCAACCAGAAAGTACGCGTGGGTTAGGTCGAAGCGAGGATCGAGACCGAGCGCCATGATAGTCGCCGTCGCGCGCGCAGTTCCGACTCCGGTGAGGACGCCGAGAACTCCAGTGTGCTGGTTAAAGACGGAGGTCGTGGTATCCAGCGGCAAAGGGCAGAACGGTGTCGAGATGTTCGCGCTCAACCCAGTACTGATACTCGCCGGGTGCGTCCCCTGTGTCTTCGCCGACCTCGAACATGTTGATAACGACTACCTTGATTTCGATCGGCTTCTGCGCGGGCTGCGCGACAGCGCAAGAGAACGTAAGGAGCAGAGATAGAGCGAAAAGTTGGCGCATAAATGATGTTATCGCGAATTTGGCTATAGTTTGAGCCGAAGCTGAGGTAGCAATTTGCGAACCTGATGCAAGCAAAAGACTTGGATAAAGGGATTTCTAAAGCAGGGATTGCAAGGATAGGTTCTACCCAAATCAGAGATAACTAAGCCATGGATCGTTGCGCCGCTGCTTCACTCCGGCGAACCATCGGCAGAGCGGATACATCGCGATGACGACGAAGACCCAAATGAATAGACGAGAGGCAGGGTGAGCCCCCAATCAGGAGGGAAAGTAACAGGATAGTGACCGAGGTCTGGCGACTCAAACATCCAGTGGACGTGTCCATAGCGCACGTAGCAAATAATGACAGCAAGCAAATGGATGAGCATAAAGTGCAGCAGGTAGTAGAACATCGGCACTTTGCCTATGATGACCGCTGGGCGCAACGAACTCGGCGTGCGACCATCAACCGCCCACAGAAGCAACAGCGCCGGGCCGAGCGTCATCAGCAGAAACAGCAACGACGGCGGGTATTTCGTTGTGTTCAGGAAGGAGAGCGCGGTGTAAACGGCGATTGCGTTGAACCATCCAACGCGATGGATCGCCGTAGATGTTGATAGCTCGAAGTACAACAAAGCCAACGATAAGGCCAACGCCGAGACGCACGAGAAAGGTTTTACGGCGAGCGGCGTCCCACGAATATATCTGCCCGAGGCCGTAACCTGCGGCCGTGACTCCGACCCACGGAATGAGAGGGTAGGCAAGAAACACCATGTGGCCTGGAGTGGCGAAGATGATATTCGGAGAGTGCAGAATCGACCACACCGGATTGGCAGAACGGATCGGATCAAGCAGGTTATGCGTCGCAATCATGGACGACGCCAAATGCGGTGACCATGGCAGGTGGAAAGTGAACAAGCACGGAGAGCACGATCATCGCCCAGCCCAGCGCCCACAGTACGGTGATCACGGTGGGGTCGGTAGTCGAAGTTGAACTGCAACGGCGAGGCAGCGGAATAGAACGAGATCAAGAAAGATCAGCCACAGGCCACGCGTGAAGAGGAATCGAGATAACTCAGATTTGGACCGTTTGCGAAGCGAGAGCCACGCGCCAGTGCCCGTAAGCAGGAAGAAGACCGGCGCGCAAATGTTCGTAATCCAACGCGTAAAGAAGAGCGCGACAGATGCGGTGGCGAGGTTGGTCGGTGAACCCGGAATGCCAAAGAAGTCGCGCGTGTGATCGAGCGCCATGATGATCATGATGACGCCGCGAACGACATCGACCGATTCCAGGCGTGCAGGTTTGACGACGACAGCTTCAGCCAGAGCAGGCATTCGTGCCGAAGTTTATCAAGAAGCGTGCAGCGCGAACATCTGAAAAACGAGCGGCTACACGCCCTTCTTCATTGGCTCCCAGATAAATTTGTGTATCTGGAGCGAGAGTCGACCTGGAAGGCCGTCTGCGAGCATCCATTCGACAAGCTTGCGAGGGTCAAGAGCCATGTTGTCGGCGGTGCGTTGCGGGCTTGGCGTCTGTACGAACGCTGGGCTGAGTAGAATCTGCCCTGCCGTCTCGTGAAGAGCGTGTGCGCGAATGAAGTCGCGAGCAAAGTCATAATCTTCGCGATTGGAGATCACAAACTTTACTTCGTCATTCTTCGTCAGCGCTCTCAAGGTTTTCTAGCCTGAAGCTGTTCGCTGCGCTCCCGGCGCCAGGGCATTTGACGTCGACGATCTTGTGAACCGCTTTTGGAACATCGGCCAAGGGGCGCTCTCCGCTGGTCTCGATCATCAGCGTGAAATTCTGGGCGAGCAAGCGATCCATCAGCGGCAGAAGCTCCTTGGCCTGCAACATGGGTTCGCCCCCCGTGAACTCAACAAGCGTACAAGGCGCGAGGGCCTTGATCTGCTGTTCGATCTCGTCAAGCGTGAAGGGTTTGCCTCCGGTGAATGTGTACTCGGAGTCGCACCATGCGCAACGCAGATTGCAGCCGGCGAGCCGGACGAAGATGCAGGGCAGGCCGGCGAAAGAAGATTCGCCCTGAACGGATTTGTAGAGCTCGATCAGATGCATTGTGGGAAGGCTTACTCGTAGTACCGGGCGAAGCTGGTGTCGGTTTCGTAGAGGGTGCAGTCCTTTACGGTGACGCGGCCATCAGTCATCTCTCGAAGTTGGAGTTTGGTCTTGTCGTAAAAATACCGAGCCAGATTTTCCGCGGACGGGTTGACCGTAGTAAAAGGCTCGAGTTCGTTGATCATCTGGTGATCGAGATAGTCGACGACAGGACGCATCACCTGCTTCAGCAGCTTGAAGTCGAGCAAAAGGCCGGCCTCGTCCAAATCCTTGCCTTGTAAGGTGATGAAAACCTTGTAGTTGTGGCCGTGCGGGTTCTCGCACTTGCCTCGGTAGTTGCGCAGGTAGTGGCCGGAAGAAAAGCCGGCTTCTACGGTTACTTCAAACATGACTCTGGGATCCCTTCAATTGCCGCGTCTGGAATTTAGATGGGAGCTGAGGGGGCGCGGCTTCAGCCTGTTCCGTACTTTGATTGTACTGTTTATTGTCGATTCCTAGCGTTTGCGCTTGGCTCGGCGAGCTTCTTCAGCGCGGCGCTCCGCCTGCTCGAACAAAGACGACAGTATTCCCGCCAGCGCGACAAAGAGGCCGACGACCAGCAGACCGAAGCCCATGGTGCGCCACAGCGAGACGTCTCCCGGCGAACCAGGTTGCCGCGCAATGTTCGTATAGGCAATGCCGCAGGAGATCAGTGCAAAGAGAATAAGGCTGCCGGCGAGGATGTAAAGGTTACGGCCCATGCTGATATTTCTATTTTACGGCCGATGGATTTCTCCACGTTGAAGTCAGTCACAAAAAGAGAGTCCGCTCTTCGACAGAGCGGACCCAATGTGACAATGCGGCAACTGCATCGGTTCATTAGTACCTCGTTGTCGTGCGGTCGGCCGTGACCAAATCCTCTTGCTCGATGACTCTGTCGCGTTCCGTAGCTGTTACGATCTTCTCGCCATCGGAGATGTTTCCGAAGGTTCCGCGGCCTCCCGAGGTGTCCTTCGACCCTGCTTCGCTAGAGGACGAGATATCGCGCGCGCCGGTGTCTCGCAAAGATTTCTTGGCGGCATCGATCTGCTCCGACGTATCGCAGTGAACCGACAGCAGAGTGCCTCCGCCCTTGACGGCGCCCTCATACCGCTTCGCTTCATACTCAGGGATGCCCATACCAACGAGGGCTCCGACGATACCGCCTACCGCTCCGCCTGCGCCTACTCCGGCAAGCGTCGCCATGATCGGGCCGGCTGCGATGAGCGGACCGACGCCAGGAATCGCAAGAGCTCCGATGCCCGCGAGCAGGCCGATCGTTCCACCGATCACACCGCCAGTCGCGACACCGGTAGCTGTGCCCTCAGGAGCTTTGGTTGACTTTTCATGAGCAAAGGCACGCGTACTCTCGTCGTCGGGAAGAAGAACGGAGATGGCGGAGTTCGTAAAACCGTTCGCTAACAGATGATCGACTGCAGCTTCTGCAGTGCCGGGTGTTGCGTAGATGCCGAAGACGGCGACGTTTTTGCTGGACATTGTGGTGCTCCTTGGCTGCTGCTGCAGCGAGATTTGGGTTGCGTTGTAACGGCTACTGCTTCACGGTAAGTTCGTTCGTGATCTTGTCGGGGCTCACAACGTTGGCCGCCTCCGAAGCAACCTTCTGCTTCTCATCCTCAGTCTGGACGGGGCCTTTCAGAGTGACCGCGCCACCGACAGTGATGATCTTGACGTTGTGGGCATAGGTCGAAAGCGACTTGTCGGCCATAATGGCTTTGCGAATCGCTTGGGTGGTCTGCCGGTCGGACTGCGCGTTTGCTTGGTTATCCGCAGTGTTCGCGTGATTCTTATTTTGATTCGAGTTGTCCGGAGCGGTTTGCGTGGTCCCTGTCTGCGCCAGCGCTTGACCGCCTGTGAGAGCGTTAGGCAAGCACGAGAGCGCGATTGCGGCCGAGGCCACAAGGGTAAAACGTGAGAATTTCATAGAGCAGAACCTTTCTACGGAAACAGGAGTTTCCAAGCTGCCGGGCCGTCAAATGCGAGTCTCAGTTGCTCGGTCCCGCGAGCGCAGTCTGTCGAAATCTGATGTGAAAGTTGACAACGGAGTTGTTCCGTATCGCACATATCTCAAGTCGCTGCGGGTTGCCTCGGAATCCCGACAAATTGCTAAGAACGCTTTTCGAAGAACTTCTCGACATCGGTGATCTCTTGCGTCAGGCGGTAAGGCGGAAGCGAGTCGAGGAAGATGCGGCCATAGCGTTGCCGCTGAATGCGCGGATCGAGCAGCATCAGTACGCCGCGGTCGTTCAGCGAGCGGATCAGCCGGCCGAAACCCTGCTTCAGCGTAATCACGGCGTTCGGCACCTGGTAGTCGAAGAACGGATTGCCACCGGCCTCGATCGCGTCCATGCGCGCCTTCACAACCGGGTCGGACGGGACGGCGAACGGGCAGCCGGTCGATGATGACGCAGCTGAGTTGCTCGCCCTGCACGTCCACTCCCTGCCAGAAGCTCGAAGTCCCAAAGAGCACGGCGCCGGGCGTATCGCGAAACTGCTGCAGCAGCACATGTGCGTGGAGCGGTGCCCTGCAGCAGCAGCGGATAGGGCAGCTCTGCGATGAGCCGCTCGTGCATGGCGCGCATCTGCGCATAGCTGGTAAACAGGCAGAAGGCGCGGCCGCGGGTGATCTCGAGCACGCGGCGGATGCGCTCGGCGGCTTGCTCAAGAAAGTCAGGCTCGCGCGGGTCGGGCATATTCGGTGGCAGATACAGCAGCGCCTGTTCTCGTAGTTGAAGTGCGAAGGGACGACCAGCTCGCGTGCAGCGTAGTCCAGGCCGAGACGATTCGGCGAGATGTGTCGAACGCCGCCGGACGACCGGTCAGCGTAGCCGAGGTCAGCACCACCGAGCTGTACTCCTCGAACAGCGTCGCCGCCAGCAGTCGCGAGACGTCGATGGGCGTCGCCTGCAGATGCGTGTGATAGCTCGCGTTGGCCGCACGCCGCGCGCAAGGTTGCGAACTCCTCCTGCTGCGCGGCGCTCGATCCAGAAGACGGTATTCGGATCGTGCGATTCCAGCAGAAAATTCAGATGCGCGCGAATGTCCGCGGTGCGTTTGCGCAGGCCCGGCGACTCTTCGACATTCTTCAGCCGCTCGAGTTCGCCCTCGAGTCGAGTCGAGCGCATTAAGCGCGCCACTGTAGGTGTCGCCGCTCTCTTCCAGGAATGCTGCGCGCTGCTCGAAACGGCATGCGGCCCGCCGCCGCCTGCAGTCCCGATGTCTCCATCGGAAGCGCCGCGAAGAACATCCGCGCGCGATCGCTGCAGCGATTGCGCTCGCGCTCTCGATCGCCGCTGTCGAGGCCTTCTTCGCCTGCAGCATCATCTCGACATCGCGAGTGAGTTCGTCGACAGCGCTGCGTTGCTCAGGCCGATGCCGAAGTAGTTCGAGGCGATCTCTTCCAGCTCGTGCGCCTCGTCGAAGATGACCGCGCCCGCCTCTGGCAAAATGCCTGCGTCGGCGGCGCCCGCCGCTTGCAGCTTGATCGCCATGTCGGCGAAGAATAGGTGATGATTGACGATGACGATGTCGGACTCAAGCGCCTTGCGCCGCATCGATCGTGATGAAGCAGCCGCTCCCAGTCGGGGCAGGTCTGGCCGAGGCAGGCCTCGCCGCGCGCGTCGAGCTTCTGCCACAGCGGCGGAGTTCTCCGGCAGCGCATCGATCTCCGCGCGGTCGCCCGTCTCCGTGGTCTTCTCCCATGCGCGATCGTGGTGAAACTGCGATCAATCTCTTCGAGGCCCGAGCAGCAGCGGATAGTCGCGCAGCGCGTACAGCTTGTGCTTGCACAGATAGTTGCCGCGGCCCTTCATGTAACAGACCTTCAGCGGGCCGAGGAGCAATTCGAGAAATGGCACATCCTTGAAGAAGAGCTGCTCCTGCAGATTCTTGGTGCCGGTGGAGATGATCACGCGCTGCTGGCGCTCTCGCGCGAGCCGCAGCGCGGGCAGCAGATACGCGAGCGTTTTGCCCGTTCCGGTGCCGGCCTCGACGATCAGGTGGCGCTTCTCCTCGAAAGCCTACTCGATGGCGCGGGCCATCTCGTACTGCCCTTTGCGATGCTCGAAAGCCAGGCTGGAGCGTGAAAGCATGCCTCCGGGCGCGAAAAAGTCATGGAGATTCGGCAGATTCTCCGGCTGGAACAGGCGCAATCGAGATGGGGGCAGTAGTGGACAATGTGTGGATTGCTTGTAGTTCTTGCGGCACGAATGCAGTGCAATTTCTATAATAGAGAAGATAGCGAAGAATTAGCGTAAGAACCTGGCCGCCTTGAAGGTGCGCGAGAGAAAGTTGGACATTTCCGTGGCCAAGCAAGACGGCAAGAAGCGATTAGGCAAGAAGCACCGGCAGGCGAGCACGCGGCCGAAGAAGGGGCGCGCCCCGAGAGTCGACGCCGACGACCGGGGCAGTCGATCCTCGTAAGCGAAAGATTCTTTCGACCAAGCGCGCAGCGGTTGATAAAGCTTCAGCGAATCACCAAGCAGTCTCCCGAGAAGGAGAAACGCAAAGCCATTCGCGGAGACGCTCCGGCGCGCACGCCGAAGGGTACGCCACCGAGGTCGCAGCCTGCTCGGCCTGCAGATGGAATCGTAGGACGGCAAACGCCGCGATCATCCAACATGGACGGACGCGAGGAAGACTGGCGCGATATTGAGTTGCTCGCCTCGCAGATGGTCACCGAAACCGAGAGCGCCGATGCGCGTGAACTGCCGCTCATCGCGGTCTGCGGCCGCCCCAACGTCGGCAAGTGCACGCTATTCAACCGGCTCACAGGCTCGCGCCGATCGATCGTCGGAGACGAGCCCGGAATCACCCGCGACCGCATCTACGGCGAGATCGAGTGGATGGGCGCGCGAAGCGCGCATCGTCGATACCGGCGGCGTCGTTCCCGACGATGAGGCGCTGATCCCAGCGGAGATCTTCCGCCAGGCGCAGGTGGCGCTCGAAGAAGCCAACGCGATCGTCATGGTCGTCGATGGGCGCACCGAGCTTGCTTCGCCCGATCTCGAACTCGCCCGCCTGCTGCTGCGTGGCGGCAAGCCCGTCTTTCTCGCCGTCAACAAGATGGACACCGATGCGATGAATGCAGGCGCAGAGAACTTCCGCCGCCTCGGCTTCAGCAATGTTCTCCCGATCTCCGCCGAGCACGGAAGCGGCATCGGCGACCTGCTCGACGAGGTCTTCGCTGTATTGCCCGAGCCAAAAGAAGTCATCGAAGAGCCGCGAGGTCATGCTCACCGAGAACGAGAGGCGGAAGAAGATAGAAGCCGGCCCGGACCTATTCCATCGACCCGCGCAGCCGAAGCGTGTTCGGAAGCTGCGCGTCGCACGGCGAGTTCGAGAGCGCGAGACCAAGATCGCCATCATCGGCCGCCCGAACGTGGGCAAGACCACCCTGCTGAACGCGCTGACAGGTACCGCAGCGCGCCATCGTCAGCCCGATCGCCGGAACGACGCGCGACGCAGTGGACGAAGTCGTCGAGCGCGACGGACACGCCTTCCGCTTCGTCGACACAGCCGGCATTCGCCGGAAGGGCAAGACCAAGCTGATGGCGGAGAAGCTCTCCGTCATCATGGCGCGCAAGCATCTGGAGGCGGCGGATGTTTCGCTGCTGATCCTCGATGCGACCGAAGGCGTCGCCGCGCTCGACGCGAACATCGGCGGCTATGCGCATGAGTCCGGCCGCTCTGTGATCATCGTCGTCAACAAGTGGGATCTGATGACGCGAACCGGCAAGGATGGAATGCGCCTGTTCGACGGCAAGCCGCCCGCCGATCAGAAGCTCTACGAGCAGCAGGTCCGCGACAAGCTGAAGTACCTGGACTACGCGCCGCTGGTCTTCATCTCGGCAGCCGACGGAAAAAACATCGAGCGGTATTCAAGAAGGTCGAGCTTGTCGCACGCGAACGGCGCAAGCGCGTCACCACCGGGCAGATGAACAGTTCCTCGAAAAGGTCGACTTCCAGAAGGCCTCGGTGCCGATGAACAACCGCGTGCGGATCTACTACATGACGCAGGCCGCGGTTGCTCCGCCTACCTTCGTCCTCTTCACCGACAAGGACATCAAGCTGCACTTCTCCTTCGAGCGCTTTCTCGCCAACCAGATCCGCGAGACCTTCGGATTTATCGGCAGCCCCATCTGGTTCAAAATCAGGGCGCGCAACAAGAAGAAGGAAGCATAGCCAGGAGAGAATGCCGAAGCCAGTACGATCTATTCCTACGGAGATCCGTGAGCAGCAGGCCGTAACACCCCGGTTCGACGGCGTCGATGTGCTGCGCGGGTTTTCGATCATCTCCGTAGTGCTGCTGCATACGTGGATCCGAATGCACTTTCCGGGGTCTCCGGTAAACCAGGTGATGCGGGGATGGCTCGCTCACCTTCTTCTTCGAAATGGAGACAATGGCGTCACGGTCTTCTTCGCGGTCTCCGGATTTCTGATTACCCTGACATCGTTGCGACGCTTCGGCTCACTCACGCAGATGCAGCCGCTCAGGTTTTACCGCATCCGCTTTGCACGCATCGCTCCGCTGCTCCTGCTCTTGCTTGCAGTTCTTAGCATCTTGCATCTCATCCACGCAGAAGGCTTCCGCATTCCTGCGAAGACCACCACGCTGCCCCGCGCTCTCTTCGCCGCGCTAACCTTCCATTTGAATTGGCTCGAGGCGGTGCACGGATATCTGCCGGCGAACTGGGACGTGCTGTGGTCGCTGTCGGTTGAAGAGATGTTTTATCTCTTCTTTCCACTGCTCTGCGTTATCGTCTTACGGACACGGCGAGGAATGCCGCTGTTCGTCACGCTCCTGCTTGTGTTTGCCGCGATGGGACCATTCGCGCGCACCGTGTGGACCACTAATCCAATCTGGCAAGAGAAGACCTACCTCGGCGGCATGGACGGGATCGCACTCGGCTGCCTGTGCGCTCTAGTCACAGATCGCCTGCTGCGACAAAGTGACGCCTGGCGAACACGCTGGTCGAAGTACCTGGTCGCCTTACAAGTTATAGGCACTGCGATGATCCTATTGATTGCGATATGGCCGCCCTGGCATTGGATGCGCTTTATCGGGCGCAGCGGAATCGATGGAACGGTGCTGGCCGTTGGAGCATGCCTGGTAATGGTCGGCTCTGTCGTGCGCGGGCGCGCCGGAGGTCGATGGATCGCGCCCGTGCGATGGTTCGGTCGCCACAGTTACGAGGTGTATCTCACCCATGAGTTCATCGTTGTCTGGGGCACGATGCTCTACATCAAGATACGGCGAGGTCCCTTGTCGCTTTGGTTCTTCGGAATTCTGTTGCTTACAGCGCCGCTAGGCTGGCTCGTAGCGAAGTTCTTCTCTGAACCAATGAATCGCAAACTGCGTGGAGTCGCGCCGCCTCCGGCTCAAAGAGAGACCACAGTTTCAGCATGAGTCCCTCACTGCGCCTATGAAGCCGCTATGGGTGCTGGCGGTGGAATTGGAGGCGGAAGCGGAGCGGCAAACGCCGGACCAGAAGGAATCGGCTCCAACAGATCGCCCAGCATGGGATACCGGCCGCCAAGGAAGTACACCGCATACGCCTGAAAAAAGATGACAAAGCAACCGCAGGAAAAAATCGTTGTGTAGAAGAGAAAAACAAGAAATACGAGCAGCAGAACCACTCCGCCGACAACGAGCAGAATCTGTCCGACCGGTCCCATGGAATGGAGCGCAAAGTACCCAAGAAAACCGATCATTCCGAGCGGAATCATTGCAATGAACTCGACCAGGAGAATACAAATCTCCATCGCGACTGCCGCTGCAATCCCAAGTACCACCTTGAAGAAGATGTAAGAGAGTATCTGCCCCGGCTCTCGGCGAATCAGTTCGATGAAGCGGCGAAGTCCTTCGGACACAGAAACATCTTCGAGCGCAACCGGCGGGAGCACGAAGTCGTTGAAGAGAGACGTGACGAGCATCAGAGTCCAGAAGGCCAGCATCAAGCCTGAGTAAGCAATGAAAAGGCTTCGCATAAACTCCGGTGGCGGCAACTGGCCTGGCGTCGGAACATGCGTCAGGAGAAACCGAAACCCGCTGACTAACGGCACACCGCAGACGATAAGGAAGATGGCACATATTGCGAGTTTGAAGCCGATCCAGCGCCAGGTGCGGGAGCCGTACTTCCTCCACAGAGGCGCAACCATCTGGGCCTTGCTGACTACGATGTCGAAGCGCGCAAACTGCAGCCGTGCGCCCACGTAAAAAAACGCGAACATCACAAGAGTCCCCACGACGCCGAAGACGACAGAAAAGATAAGAAAGCCGACACCCGCAACGGCCGCCTGGTGCGGCATACCGAGAACCGCCAGGTGGGTTGGCAGAAAGAAGTTTCCCATCACAGCCAGATAGGCGGTTGCGGCAAGCTTCCACGACCTGCCTTTCTGAAACGGCTGGAAGAGGACGGCTTTAGTCCGATCGATGGCCGGGCTGATCGCTTCACTGGCGGTTAGAGGTTCTCATGGTGGGTGCGATGAGAGTACCGCAACTCGTTTCGTTCGAACAGCAAATTACGCTGTTTCAAGCCACGCGTCCCAGGCGCTCAGGGCGCGGTCGCACTGGAGCTTGTGCCGTTCCTTTTTATCTCGCATCTTTTTTCGCAACTCTTCTTCAAGCGGCGGCAGGAGGTCGAACGTGATGTTCGCAGGCTGGAATTTTTTGGTTTCAGCATGCGTGATGTAGTGCGTAAGCGAGCCGTTTGCGCTGAGGCGTGGCGCGGGTGTGGGAGCTTGCCCTTCGCGATGGCGGCAGCGTAGATGCCAGCCAACATGCCACTCGCGATGGACTCCGTGTAGCCTTCAACACCGCTCAGTTGGCCCGCGATCATGATGCTCGAATGAGCCTTGAGCTGGAGTGTTTCGTTGAGAAGCGACGGCGCGTGGATGTACGTGTTGCGATGAATCTGACCAAAGCGCAGGAACGTCGCGTTTTCAAGCCCGGGGATCAGTTTCAAAACCCGCTTTTGCTCGCCGAACTTCAGGTGATTTTGAAATCCGACAAGGTTGTAGCTGTCGGCGCGAAGATTCTCCTGCCGCAGCTGCACAACCGCGTAAGGCCAGCGGCCGGTCTTCGGATCTGTCAGGCCCAACCGGCTTCATCGGACCGAAGCGCAGCGTGTCGCGACCGCGCCGTGCAGTCTCTTCGATCGGCAGGCAGCCCTCGAAATATTGCAGCTTCTCTGGCGTGCCCGTCGCCGGAAATTTCTCCCAGTCTTTTGCCTCTACAGCCTCAGCCGTGGTCAGTGCCTCCATGAAGCGCTCGTACTCGTCCTTGGTGAACGGGCAGTTGATGTAGTCGGCCGTGCCCTTGTCATAGCGCGCGGCGAAATACACCTTCGTCATATCGATGCTCGTGGCATCGACGATCGGCGAGATCGAGTCGTAGAAGGCGAGATGATCGGAACCGGTTAGCCGCTGTAACTCCGCGGCCAGCGCCGGACTGGTCAGCGGGCCGCTGGCGAAAATAGTCAGCGTATCGGCGTCGTTCTCGTCCAGCCGCGTTACCTCTTCACGATGCACAGTGATCCGCGGCTCAGCCGCAATCCGCTCCGCAATACGTTTCGAAAACTCAACACGATCGACCGCGAGTGCATGACCAGCCGGAACGGCCGTGGCATCCGCCTCGGCGAGGAGGATCGAGCCGGCTCGCCGCATCTCCTGCTTCAGCAGCCAGGGAGCGGTATTCTCGGACTCCGACTTGAGCGAATTGGAGCAGACGAGTTCCGCGAAGTCTGACGTCTGATGCGCTTCGGTCGACCGCACCGGACGCATCTCGTAGAGATCGACCTCGCACCCTCTTTTTGCCGCCTGGAGAGCCGCTTCGGGGCCAGCGAGACCGCCGCCGATGATCCTGATCCGTCTGGTTGCCACGCCTCCCCCTCCTCCCCTGTTTTGTGTCAAAGTCTTCCAACGAAATGACTTACGTCTGGACCGACAGCGCAAGTCCTTGGTTTCAAGGCAGCGCACGCGCAAAGTCTTCCATCCATGGGACTTACCTGCCATATCGCAGGGTAAAGTGACTTGGATTTGGTCTTGCCCCCTGCTTTCAATTATAGCGGCACCGTCAAGCCCTCAGCGCGCGAATCCGAGTCATGAGCGCTCTTCCGGGAGCCGTTCAAGCAGGAGCCGTTCAAGCAGGATTTTTGTGGTTGGCCAGTCCTTCATCGTAAAGGAGTAATTCATGGTGTCGCGAACAAAACCATCCCGCATGATTGTGTGACAGCGCAAAACTCCGTCGCGCACAGCGCCGAGCCGCTCTATGGCGCGTTGCGAACGGAGATTTCTTGCATCCGTATTCAACTCAACTCTGTTCGCTACGATCGTTTCGAAAGCGTGGTTGAGCATCAGATACTTCGCTGCCGTATTGATCCGTGTCCTCCGATAGGGTGCTCCGAGCCAGGTCTTTCCCAGTTCGAGCCTCTTGTGTTCCGGCACGACCCGGTAAAAGCTTGTTGTACCCACCGCGGATTGACTGGCTTCGTCGATGATGGCGAAGTTCAGTTCCGTGCCACGTTCATTGGCGTTCATGGCGCTGCCAATCCAAGTCTGCAATTCGTCCTTCGATGCGAGGTAGGCGAACGTCATGTACCGCCAGATCTCCTCCTCGCCTGACCAACGAGAAAGCTGATCGAGGTGTGAGTAGTCGACGGGAACAAGGCGAACCGAATGGCCCTGCAGCATTACCTTTTGCAGGGGCCACTGAAAAGGCCTCTCAGAATGCTGGATTGGCATGTTGATATCCACCTAATTGGTTCCAAACAATTTTAATAAACGGAAAGTTCATTCCTGGCGACGATCTTTTCGCTGGGTGACGCATCTTTTCTGAATCTCTTATTCATGACGATAGTCATATAACAGTGTATGACGCTCATCATAGATGGGCACAGGGAGGAAACATGGCTACCATCCACCTTCACCAGACCACATCTCTTACCCCCGAGCAGTACATTGCCGGCCTTACCGATTTCGGGCCCGGGCGATCAGCGCTTTTCGGAAACAGCGCCGACGAATATCTCAAGGTGCATCAGCTTGGCCGTGCGGAAGCTGACGTCACCGAAGGCTCCGGAGGCATATGGGAGCGGCTGCATTACGACTGGTCCGATTTGAACCATGTCGTCCTCACCACCACAGACTCCAACATATGGGGCGGCGCCTCTGGCCACGAATACACATTTATTCGTCATTCCGACGGTACGACCGACATTGACGTTGTGGTCACACGCGAGGGTAAGAACCTCAAAGGATATCTCCTCGGCTTCGTCCTCGAAACCGTTGGCAGGAGCGTTCTGGAGAAGGCATTCGTAAACAGCATTAAGGCGATTGAAGCGAGAAATGGCATCGTGGCGCTACCGAGCGCGGCATGAGCGCACATCTGAGCCACGGACCGAAACTGGCGGAGATCCCTACTCCGCCTTTAGCCCCAGGCGAAACGCTCAGGGATGTGATTCCTCTTCCGCTCGCTTTGGATAGGGGAAGAACAGCTCGTTGCCGTCGGGGTCTTCGATGATCATGGTGTCATAGCCCCACCAGCCGTCCCGGATCGGCGCGCCCCGGTTTTCGAATTCGACCCTCAGCGCCTGGAGCGGCTCCAGGTCGATCGAGATGAAGATGCGGCTGCGGCCGTTCTTCTGGGGCTGCTGGCAGTTCAGGATGATCTCGCAATCCTCGCGATTGACCTGACTGACGAGGATCTTCCCTTCCTCCTCGTAGTTGAACCCCCGGGTGAAGCCGAGCTTTTGGGTGTAGAACGCGATCGACCGCTCTACGCTTTCGACGAAGAAAACCGGACGTGAATACCAGACGCTCATTCCGCAGATCCCCCCGTAGATCTCCCCGTAGACCCCCGCATCGCCGCGAGGATCATCATATCCCGTCCTGCTCAATGCGATTTTGGGGAACCGGCGCGGGGTTGCGGGCGTATTCTTTATCCGGGCGCTGCTGATTACGCGCCTGACACGAGGGACATCATGCTTTGCCTGATTCTACTCGTCCTCTTCTTGAGCCGCCGCTGCTGGTGGGGTTACGGATACCATCCCTACTATTACAGACCTTACCCGTACTATCCGTATGGCTCATACACCCCGTATGGGTCGTACACTCCGTACGATCCTTACTGGCGGGCGCGATACCCCGGATACTGGTATGGACATCGCGGGTGCTACTGGTAGGCGGCAACAGGTTCGCTGCTCACTTGCCTGAGTTGGCGAGAGCTGGGAGGGCGTCGCCGGATACGCGCATGCCCTTCCACTCGGTCTTCATGACCGCTCCCATCTGATGGTAGAAGTCGATGGACGGCTGGTTCCAGTCGAGGACACTCCATTCGAGGCTGGGGCAGCCTTCGGCGACCGCAATCGCCGCGACGCCGGAGAGCAGCGATTTGCCGATGCCTTTGCCGCGCAGCGCCGGGTCAACGTAAAGGTCTTCAAGGTAGATGCCCGCGTGCCCTGCCCAGGTGGAGTAGTTGTAGAAGTAGAGGGCAAAGCCCGCGGGAACGCCGTCATAGTCTGCCATCAGGCAATGGAATCGCTTCTCCGGGCCAAAGCCGTCGCGGAGCAGGTCGGCCTCAGTGGCGAGCACGGCGTCGGGCTCGCGTTCGTATGTGGCCAGATCGCGGATGAACTGCAGAATCTGCGGAACGTCGGCTGGGGTCGCGGGGCGCAGGTTGAGCGTGGCGTTTGGCTGTAGAGTCTGGGTCATCGTTGCTTCTTTCGCTTGACTTGTTTGAATTCAGTTTTTGGGCGTGGCGTCGGGGGCCTTGTCAGTTGGTTTGTCGGCGGGCTTGTCGGACGGCTTTTCGCCGGACTGCGCGGCGAGCCATTTGTCGAAGGGGATGTTGAAGTCGAAGAGCTCTTTCTTTCCGCCGCCTCTTTGCCGGGAACGGTATAAACCATCTTCACGAACAGCTCGGCCCCCTTGAGAGGATAGTCGTCGAGCTGGCGAACATCGTAGAAGAGGTAGCCAGCAAGTGTGCTGTGGGCGTTGACTGTGGTTCCACTGAAGCCGAAGTCCTTCTCATCCTCAGTGATCTGCTTGTCGACGGGCTTGTCGTGCAGCGTGATGGGCGGCAGCGGCGCGGGCAGAGGCACTTTGCGGCCTTTGATGTTCTGGGTGGAAAAGAGCCGGCGCTGAATGTCGTCGTCCGTCGCCGCGGGAATCTTGTCGTTGTTGACGGAGATGAACTGGATGCGGGCGTCGTCGAGAGAAAGCGCGCTGTCGCTATCGTTGGTGAAGATGACGCGCACCGGAATAAAGCCGTGCTGAATGTACGGCAGCCGAAAAAAGTCGCAATCTCTGCGGTCATCGCACGGCTCTGCCGCGACTGTCACCTGTTCTTTTGGGTGCGCATCGAAGGCTGCGTATTGGTTGGCGGGCTTCGCTGGAGGGGCCTTTCTCGGTTTATCTCCGGCAATCGCAGTCACCGCGAGAAGACAGGTTGTAGTTACTACTAAGAGCGGAATCTGTGGGAATCGGTGGGACTTCATGGCCAAGTTGATTATCATCTTCGCTGGCACACAAGGTAAAGCGAGGGGAAGCAACAGTGATGATCGCGTACAGCCGCTGCTGCTGGCAGCCCTCATTCTAGGCGCGCCCTACTGGCTGTTTCGCATGGCCACCAGCGGGCGGTATCGAGCGGGGCTCGCCGGACGAATGGGCACGGTTCCAAAGGACTCTGCGGGAAGCAGTAGCCGGGCGCGAAGTAGTTTGGGTGCATGCGGTTTCCGTAGGCGAAGTGCTCGCCGCGACGCGCCTGGTCGCAGAACTGGAGGCCGCGCTGGGCAAGGAATGGCTCGTCGTAATCTCGACAACCACTGCAACAGGACAGACCTTGGCCCGCGAGCGCTTCGGCGCCGACCGAGTCTTCTTCTATCCCCTCGACCTGGGCTGGGCCGTCAAGGCGTATCTCAAGGCTCTGCGCCCAAAGATGCTTGTTTTGATGGAGAGCGAGTTGTGGCCGCGAATGTTGGTTGAGTGTGAGCGCCGTCACATTCCGGTCGTAGTGGTCAACGCTCGAGTAAGCGACCGCTCGTTTGCCCGTGGAGTTCGCGTGCGTGCACTCTGGGGCCGGATGCTGCGTCGGGTGTCACAGTTTCTCGTGCAGAGCGAGGAAGACGCACGACGGCTCGTCCAGATGGGAGCTCGCAAAGAGACGATACAAGTGGCGAGGAAACCTGAAATACGACGTTCGAGCCCCAAAACAGAGCCGCGTTGCAGAGCTGATCCGGAGCGCCGTTGGCAATCGCCCGGTCGTAGTAGCCGGAAGCACCGTCGAGGAAGGCGAAGCCAAGGAAGAGATCCTTCTGATGCAGTGCTGGCCGAATGTGCTAAAAGAGGTTCCTGATGCTGTAATCGTCGTCGCTCCGAGACATCCTGAGCGGTTCGCCGCGGCGTACTACGCGATGAAAGACTTCGGCACCGTGAGAGCGACAGAGTTGCTCGCGGGAACGGCCGCGCCGATAGCGGCCGGAGGAAACATCCTGCTCGACACGATCGGAGACCTCGCCGCGGTCTATGAACTCGCCTCCGTCGCCTTCGTCGGGTGGAAGTCTGGTGCGCAAGGGCGGTCACAATCCACTGGAGCCGGCGCAGTTCGGTGTACCTGTCGTGATGGGGCCTGTCCTACGAAAATTTCCGCGAAATTGTGGAGCGAATGCGGCAGGCAGACGGCATCGAGATTGTAAAAAGTGCGGCGGAACTGGAACCAGTCTTGGTCCGATTACTAAAGAGTACGAAAGTGCAGCCGCAATCGGCGAGCGAGGGCGTAAGGTATTTGAGGCACAGGCGGGAGCAACATCGCGAACCATACTAGAGCTGACGACGTTGCTCAAGGAGATGCCGGTGACAAGACAATGAGTGCCCGAAGGCCTCTGCTACTCCCGCTAACGCCCCTTTATGCGGCGGCGCTCGCCCTAAAAAAGCAATTCTTTCAGCGGGGATGGTTGAAGCAGAACCGTCTTGAGAGCACTGTGATCAGCATAGGCAGCGTCTCGGCCGGCGGCGCAGGAAAGACGCCGATGGTGTTGATGCTGGCCAGAATCCTCCGTCATCGCGGCTATGCCGTGCGGATCCTCACGCGTGGTTACAAGCGAAGCTCCAGTACCACCATGCGGGTGGAACCCTTCGATGACGCAGCGTGGCAGGGAGACGAGCCGGTGCTATTGGCACAGCGCTCGGGCGTGCCTGTGTTTGTAGGCGCCGACCGGTACATGGCTGGCGTGATGGCCGAACACGGCGAGCCCTCAGAGAAGCAGGTTGTGCATCTGCTCGATGACGGGTTTCAACATCGAAAGCTGGCTCGCGACGTCGACATCGTTCTGCTGACTCAGGCCGACGTTGAGGACACGCTGCTTCCCGCAGGCAATCTGCGTGAGCCCTTGTCGGCTATCGCCGATGCGGACGTGGTCGTCCTGCGCGAGGAGGAGGCTGACTCGCTCCGCACCGTAGTCGCCGGATTAGCCCACCCCGGCAAAGCACCCGCAATCTGGGTGATTCGCCGCACTCTGAGCCTGGGTGAAGGTGGCGAAGTGGCCCTTCCCACAAAGCCGCTGGCCTTCTGCGGCATCGCCCGCCCGGAAAACTTCATCAAGATGCTCGCCGCGCACGGTTACGAGCCAATGGACACGGTGATCTTCCCCGACCACCACGCCTACGCAAGCGCTGACGTGCATCACCTCTTAGCGCGCGCGCGGCAAGTCGAGGCGAACGGATTCGTCACGACAGAAAAAGACGCCGTAAAGCTGACGCCGATTCTGCGCGACCATCTGGAGACCGTAGGACCCATCGTCATCGCGCGCCTGAACGTGGAGTTGATCGACGAGCAGGAGTCCCTGTCGCGCCTGGTCACGATGGTCGGTCGGCTGGACCGCCGCAAGCGTTGATCTATCTACGTCGCACAGACTGCGTGAGAAAATTGACCCTTGGCAACCGAACCCAATCTCCAGCATGGCACTTCCGCTTCCACTAGCGATCGTCCTCGCCGCGTCCTCATCGTCCGCATCGGCGCCATGGGGGATATCCTGCACGCCATGCCCGCGGTCACCGCACTCCGGACCCTGCATCCCGACTGGGTGATCAACTGGGCGATCGAGCCCGCATGGATGGAGCTGCTTCAGGCGCAGAACGAAGCACGCAACCCTTCAAGCCATCCTCCGGCATAAACCCAAGCCGCCCGTTGGTCGATGCTACCGTGCCAGTTCGAACCCGTGAATGGAAGCGCCATCCCCTCTCGCTCAGCACGGCACGCGACTTCGCCAATCTGCGCCGGCATCTGCGCGAGGACCGCTACGACATCTGCGTCGACATGCAGGGATCGATACGCTCCGCTATCGTCGGGCGAATGGCCGAGGCGAACATCTTCGCCGGATCCGCAAAGCCGAGGGAGACGCCCGCTGCCATGTTCTACAAGCAGAAGATCGAACTCACAGCGACCCACGTCTTCGAGCAGGGGTGCGAACTCCTGGGCGCGGCGGTCGGAGAGACCCTGCAGCCCGTCAGGGTAACGCTGCCGGTCGATCCCGCCGCAGAGCGCTGGTGCGACACACTGCTCGCCGACACCCCGCAGCCCTTTGCATTCATCGCACCCACAGCAGGGTGGGGAGCCAAGCAGTGGCCCGCAGAGCGGTACGCTGCCGTGGCAACAGCGCTAGCGCAAGCCGGGGTCCGCACCCTCGTCAACGCTTCGTCGCCTAACGACAAAGCAGGCATCCACGTCGTCGAAGCAAGCGGCGGAGCCGCAACCCTGGTTCCCTGCTCCGTCGGGCAGATGATCGCGCTGGTGCGGCGCGCAAGCGTCGTCATCGCCGGCGACACCGGACCGCTCCATCTGGCCGCCGCGCTCGAAAGACCCGTCGTCGGACTCTTCGGCCCAACCGACCCGGCACGCACCGGACCCTATGGCACCGCCGCGCGTGTCCTCCGCCACAGCTCAAGCCAGATAGATCATTCGCGGATTCAAGAGACGGAGAAAGGCTTGATGCAGATCACGGTCGATGAGGTCGTCGACGCTGCGCTCGGTCTTCTGCGCGCCGAACAGGATAAGCTGAAGGTGTGAGCGAAAGAACAACGTGGCAGAAGATCGCACGGCGCATCCGCGTGCCACTGGGATTCGTCTTTGCGGCAGTATTTCTGTGGCTCGCGCAACCAACCATTACGACGATGCTACTCAGCCTCCTGCTCGTCGTTCCCGGTCTTTGGCTGCGTGCTTATGCCGCGGGATACGTGCGCAAAAACGCCGAGCTAACCCGCACCGGACCCTACGCCTATACCAGGAACCCGCTCTACCTCGGCTCCATGATGATCGCCTTCGGCTTTGCCGCGGCGGCCGCAAGCTGGGTCATTCTTGTGGCGCTCGCCGCGCTATTCGCGATCATCTACATCCCCACCATTCAGAGCGAAGAAAGCTATCTGCGAGAGCACTTTGCGGGCTTCGACGAGTACGCCGCGAAGGTTCCCCGGCTGCTTCCCCGCTTCACGCCAGCCGCCTTTCCCGCCAGCGAAAACGCCAGCCGGGGCCGCTTCTCTGCCGAGCAATGGCGACACCACCGCGAGTACAATGCTCTTATGGGTGCCGGCGCCATCTATCTGGCGCTGGCGGTCCGGCTTTTTCTCAATCACCGCAGGTGATGAGGGGTCTACGCACAAGGCGTGGAAGCTGGGGCGAAAGCCGCCCAACACTTCAACTCGCGAGCGCTGCCCTTTGCCGAAGCTAGTCCGTTTTTCCGCATTGATTCTCTTGATCTTATGGTGCGCCAGCCCAACGCCATCAAGAGCGCAGCTCCTCGGACTCGGCTCCAAACCCGCCCCGGTCGTCATTCCCACCCTGCAGGCCCCGCACCCCGACTTCATCTATCCCGCCAAACAAACCATTACCTTCACCGTGGACTGGCGAGTCTTTACCGCAGGCACCGCAGTCTTCCAACTCGAGCAAGAGGGCACCGTCCAGAAGATCAGCGCCTCAGGAGGCTCCATCGGCGCGGTCACAATGCTCTTCCCCGTCTCCGACAAATTCCAGGCAGGCTTTGACACCAAAACCGGCTGCTCCACCGGCTTCAGCAAGCAATTGCAGGAGGGCCGCCGCAAGGTCTCGAGCGACCTCAGCTTCGACTACTCCCAGGGCAAGCAGAAGCAGGTTGAAAGAAATCTCGTCAAGGGAACATCCAAGGAGCAGATAGCGTCGATTCCAGCCTGCGTCACAGACTCCCTCTCAGCGATCTTCTACGCAGCATCACAGCCCATGGTCGTCGGCCAGACCATCCGGTTTCCCCTGGCCGACTCCATGCGCACCGTCACCGTGACCATGAAGGTCGAATCCAAGGAAGAGATCAAAACCCCAGCCGGCACCTTCCAGACGATCAAAGTCGAGCCGACAGCCGACGAGGGCATCGTAAAGAACCGAGGCCGCATCTGGGTCTGGTACACCGACGACGCCCGCCACGTTCCAGTACAGATCCAGGCGCAGCTCTTCTGGGGAACCATTACCGCTCACCTGCAATCCTATGAATCAAGCACCCCGACAGAGAAGGCAGAGAAGTAGCGCGGACAAGAAAGCAACTCATGACAGACGTAAAGCCCGATTCCATCATCGATCCCGATAAATTCGTCAGCGTAGGCAAATTCCTCGAGCCCACCAACGCCCAGATGGCAAAGGGGATGCTCGAATCCGCGGGTATCGAATGCTTTCTCCAGGGAGAGAACGCCAACAGCCTCCTCGCCCTGGCCTTCCGCGCACGCCTCCTCGTGCACAAGCAGGACGAAGCCGCCGCTCGCCAGCTGCTCGGCAGCGAAGGAGACGAGCTCTCGGCAGAAGAGCAGTGGGAGTTGGAGGCCGGCGATGGCCAACCCTAAGCTTGATCGCCCAAGAGCCGTGCTCTGCCTCTCTGGCGGAATGGACTCCTGCGTCTGCGCCGCGCTGGCGGCACGCGACTACGACGTCTACGCCGTCCACTTCAGCTATGGCCAACGAACCGAGGCACGCGAGCTGCGCTCCGCCCAGGAGATCTCCCGGCTGCGTCGGTGTCCGCGAGCTGCTTCCTCTCCGCGTTGACCTCTTCCGCCACATCGGCGGATCGGCGCTAACCGACCATGCGATTGCAGTTCCGGCTGCTGCCGCTGACCCATCCTTCAGTGGAGAATCCGGCACTGAGAAGTCCGCCACTGGCGGGCATAGAACCGCCACCGAGATTCCCGTCACCTACGTCCCCTTCCGCAACGCGCATTTTCTCTCCGCCGCGGTAAGCTGGGCCGAGGTTTTGGGCGCAAAAGTCGTCTTTATCGGCGCAGTCGAGCAGGACAGCTCCGGCTATCCCGACTGCCGTCCCGCCTACTACGATGCCTTCAATCAACTCATCAAAATGGGTACAAAAGAGGGCGATATCCGGGTCGAAACACCCCTGATCGCCATGCGCAAAAACGAGATCGTTCGGCTGGGAGTTGAATTGGGCGCACCGTTCCATGTAAGTTGGTCATGCTATTCCGGTGAGACTGAGGCCTGCGGCGTCTGCGAAAGCTGCATATTGCGACTGCGGGCATTTCGCGAGGCCGGAGCGGTCGATCCGATACCGTATGCTCTCGCGTAAAGGCTGCAATAAGCATCAAATTTTTGACGGAACATAGCTGGTTGGCAACAAAGACTTATCCCCGCGTCGTGGGTCAGGAGAAATAAAAGCATGAAACGTATCGGATTGAAATCAAGCAACATCTTGGCAGCCGCTCTGTTGGTCGCCCTGACCATCGTGCAGACCGGCCGCTCCATGGCGCAGATGAAGACAGATGAGAAGGGCGTGGGAGACGCTACCATCCACGGCCACATCCTGAACCCGATCGGGCAGCCTGTCACCTCAGGCGAGGTCAGGTTGTCCACTGACAAAACGTCCCAGCCGGCCGACAGGAAGTATCAATACAGGACGAAGATCGACGCGAACGGAGACTACAAGCTCTCCGGTGTCGCGCCCGGCAACTACGTCGTCTTCGTCTTTCAGACCGGCGCCACTCCCAAGGAAGACAAGAGCCTCGACTTCAACGAAGGTGTCATCCTCACCAGCGGCGCTGACAAGACCGTCAACTTCGACATGACGCGCCCGGAATACCTGGCCTCCATGACGCCGGAAGACAGGAAGGCGCTCGAGGAATACAAGAAAAAAAATGCTGAGATCGTCGCCAACAACAGCAAGATTCAGAACCTGAACGCCCTGCTGACCCAGGCACGCGCCGACACCAAGGCCGGAAACTACGATGCCGCCATCACAGCGATGCAGAACGCAACCACCACCAAGCCCGACGAAGGCATTCTCTGGATCACGCTCGGCGACGCGCAACTCGGTGCCGCCGATGCAGCCGCCAAGGCTGCGAAGGCCGCGGGAACTTCCCCCACCGACCCAGCCATCGTAGCGAAGTACAACGACGCCGCTACTTCCTACAAGAAGGGCATCGAGCTGAACGCCGCCTCCAAGAAACCAAGCCCCGAAGCAGCCGCTGCAGGCTACAACCAGCTCGGACAGACCTACGGCAAACTTGGCAACGCCAAGGATTCGGCCGACGCCTACGAGATGGCAGCGAAGGCCATGCCGGCCAACGCCTCGATGTACTACTTCAACGAGGCCGCCACGCTCTACAACGCCAGCAAGCTCCCCGAAGCCGAAGCTGCCGCGGATAAGGCAATCGCTGCGGACCCCAAGAAGGCCGAGGCCTACTACATCAAGGGCCAGGCTCTCATCACACAAGCCACCGTCGATCCGAAGACCCAGAAGATCGTCGCCCCTCCGGGTTGCGTCGATGCTTACCAGAAGTACCTGGAACTGGCCCCCGATGGTCCTCACGCCGCTGACGTAAAGGGAATCCTCGAAGGCATCGGCGAGCAGGTCAAGTCGAGCTACAAAGCTCCAAAGAAGTAATCGTGCGAGAAACAAAGAAGGCCCCGGGCGACGTTGCTCGGGGCCTTTTCATCTGCGAATAAGCAATCTGCGAATTGAAACAATCCAAAGGAACCAGATGAGCAAGCCTGCAGTTGGCGTCGTCGGCTTCGATGAGGCTCTCAAGATCGTGCTCGCCCACGCCGCAGATCTCATACCCCCCGCAACCGAGTCGCTCGCCCTCCTCGACTGCACAAATCGCATCCTCGCCGAGCCCGTCCTCGCCGACCGCGACCAACCGCCCTTCGACCGCTCCACGCGCGACGGCTTCGCCGTTCGAGCCGCAGACTTCAACACCAGTCCGCTCCGCATCACTGGTCAGCTGCGTGCCGGCGAACTGTGGCAAGGCGGCACGCTGCAACCCGGCACCGCGATCCAGATCATGACCGGCGCCCCAATCCCCGACGGCGCCGACGCAGTCGTGATGGTCGAGCACGTAGAAAAAATCGACGGTGCAATCCGCGCCCTCAACGGCCGCACGATTCGCACTCGCGAAAATATCGTGCCCCGCGGCAGCGAAGCCCGCAAGAGCGAGACCGTACTTCCCACCGGCGTCCTCATCAAAGGCGCAGAGATCGCCGCTCGCCGCCTCCTGCGGCCGTTCCACCCTCAATGTGGTCCGAAAGCCCACGGTAGCGATCATTGCAACCGGCGATGAACTCGTCGAACTCGACACAACACCCAGTCTCCAGCAGATTCGCAACTCGAACAGCTACGGCCTCGCCTCACTCGTAAACCTCGCCGGCGGCCAGCCCATCAGGCTGCCAATCGCCCCAGACCTCCGCCCCGAGTTGGAGCAGATCATCCGCACCGCGCGCCGCAGCGACCTCATGCTCCTCTCCGGCGGCGTCTCCATGGGCGAGTACGACCTCGTCGAAGACGTCCTTCAATCCCTCGGCGCAGAGTTCCTCTTCACCGGCGTCAAAATGCAGCCCGGCAAACCCGTGGTCTTCGGCCGCCTGCCCGCCGCGGACGATCTCCCCGCCCAGTTCTTCTTCGGCCTGCCCGGAAACCCGGTCTCAACCCAGGTCACGTTTCACTGTTTCGTCCAGCCCTTGCTGCAAGCGATAGCGGGAGCCTCCGCACCCGCGCCGCACTTCGCCCAGGCAACCCTCGCAGAAGACGCCACAGGCAAGCCCGGCCTCATGCAAATTCTTCCCGCCCGACTCACCCCCGACCGCATACGCCCAACCGTAAAATTAGTCCCCTGGCAAGGCTCAGGCGACCTCGCCGCGAACGCCCGCGCTAACTGCTACGCGGTCCTTCCGCCTGAAACGGAACGTTTCGCAGCGGGCGACATCATCACAATTCTCCTGCGGGAGTAGGCTTTAATCATGAAAAAGAAAGATTCGATCTACTCTGCCGAGCTCATCGTCGACGACCTCGCAGACGGTCTCCCCGATCCCACGCCCCCGACCCTCTCCCACTACGACGAGTCCGGCCAGGCCTGCATGGTCGACGTCAGCGCCAAGGCCGCCCGCCGCCGCGAGGCCGTAGCCTCAGCCTTCGTCGAGCTATCCGACGAAGTGCTCGCCGCACTCCCCAACAATCCCAAGGGAAATCCCCTAGAGGTCGCACGCTTCGCCGGCATCCAGGCCGCAAAACAAACCTCCAACCTCATTCCGATGTGTCACCCGCTCCCGCTCAGCTTCGTCGATGTTCAGCTTCGCCTCGTGGAAGGCGGGGTGGCCATCGAGGCCACCGCAGCAACCGTCGCCGGAACCGGCGTAGAGATGGAAGCCATGACGGCCGCGTCCATCGCCGCGCTCACCGTCTACGACATGACCAAAGCCCTCGACAAAGGCATCCGCATCCGCGAAGTCATGCTGCTCAGCAAGAGCGGCGGCAAAAGCGGCGAGTACCGCCGCGACATAACCTAGCGCGGAAAACTAAACAGCCGTAGCCAGCGTTACCGCAAAGAAGTGTTGAGGATCCTGCCACGCTTTCGTCGCCGTAAACCCCGCAGACGCCAGCAGCAAATCGACTGCCCCATCCCTGAATTTGTAACTATTTTCGGTATGTATTGTCTCTCCCGCCGCGAGATCCACCGCAAGTGAGTCTACATCGCCATACGCAGGAATCTTCACCCGTTGTGCAACCAAAGACTCAAGATGCATCTCGATCCTCGACTCCACCGGATTCCAAAGCACCTTATGCCTAAAGCTATCCGTATCGAAATCAGCCCCTAAATCCCGATTCAAACGAGTCAGCACATTCAGATTGAACGCCGCAGTAGTCCCCGCCGCATCGTCGTAAGCAGCCAGCAGGATCGCCTGGGACTTCTTCCCGCGACCCCCACTCGGAGCAAGATCCGTACCCAGCAGAAGCATATCGCCCGGCAGCAACTGCGCCCGAAGATTCCGCAACACCTCTCTCGCCCCCGTCGGCGTAAAGTTGCCGATGCTCGACCCGATATACAACGCCAGCGTCCGCGTATTTGGCAGCCGATTCTCCGGCAGTGCTTCGCGCGTATAGTCCGCCACCTGGCAGCGCACCGTAACACCCGGAATGTTGGTCAGAATATTTTCGCTCGCCTCGGCAAGCGCAGTCTCCGAAACATCAACCGGCTGATACACCACACTTCCCTGTTGCCGCACCGCCTCAGCCAGCAGTATCCCTGTCTTCGTCGCCGTCCCCGCCCCCAGCTCAATCAGAGTCAGCTTTCCCGATGGGTGCAACCCATGCTCGCTCGCCGCCTCCCTCAAAATCTCTTCCGCATGCGCCGCAAAAATATCGCGTTCCGTGCGGGTCAGGTAGTACTCCGGAAGCTCAGTAATCTCCTCAAACAGATGCGACCCCGCCTCGTCGTAAAACAGCCACGGCGAAAGTGTCTTCGGCGTCGCGCTCAAACCCTTGCGAGCCTCGCGTGCAACCGCTTCAGTCGTTCTGTTTGCGATAACCTCAGGTGCGACGGCGAATGTAGACACGCGAACTCCCCCAGGGATGCAGCATCAAGAAAAGCGGAAGATGCATCTCGGGCCAGAATTCATCCGCTGCCTCGATTGGATGCAATGTTCAACGAATTTGTGGCAGATTATTCTCTTCAGCCGTTCAGATTGGATTTGCTTTCACCGTAAACGAAGCGGATACTTTTCGCGAGACAGAGTCCGCGCCATACACATCGGACCCTCTTTTTACCACAAATCTGTGAACAGACAACTTGCTCATCATTCAGCCGAAAGGGAGATACCCGCATGAAACGTAGCTTGCACCTTCTACTCGCCGGCCTACTGTTGATAGGCTCTTCAGCGGTCGCTCTGGGCGACAACGTCAGGACAGACTACAACCATCAGGCGAACTTCAGCCAATATCACACCTACAGTTGGGGCAAAGTTAAAACCACTGACCCTTTCTACGTCGATCGCATCAAGCAGGCCGTCAACCAGCAGCTCCAATCCAAAGGGTGGCAACTCGTGCCCACCGGCGGCTCCGTCACCATCTTCGCCTCCGATAACCTGCACAACCAGAAGGAGACCCAAACCTTCTACGACGGCCTCGGCGGCGATTGGGGACCCGGTTGGGGCGGCGGCTGGGGCTGGGGCGGCTGGGGTTGGGGCGGAGGCTGGGCCGATCCCATCGGAGGAACTGGCGTATCCACAACCTCGACAACGAAACAGACAGTAGGAAACCTCGCAATCGACCTCTTCGAAAGCAACACAAAGAATCTGCTCTGGAGAGGCTTGGCCACAGCGAATCTCTCCACGAACGCCGATAAGAACACAAAGTCGCTCGACAACGACATCGCAAGAATGTTCAAAGGCTTCCCCCCGAAGCCCGGCAAATAAGCAAAGTCCGCATCCGCACAGCCTCCCACGTCACAAGAGTGGGAGGCCTGCCCTCACACCACAAGCAAAGAGTCGCCCCTTATTCTGACGCGTCCCGCGCCAGCCGCAGCCCGGAGAACTGCCACCGCGTCGCCGGTCCGAAGAAGTTTCTATAAGTAGCCCGAATATGCGTAGCCGGGGTCACACACGACCCGCCGCGCAAAACCACCTGCGACGACATGAACTTGCCGTTGTACTCACCCAGCGCCCCCGGCAGCGGCTTGTACCCCGGATAGCCCGTATAGCCCGACTGCGTCCACTCCCACACGTCGCCGAACATCTGCTGCAGACCAGACAGCCCAATCGCCGGCGCCGGATGCAGCTTGCCGGTCTCCAGCATGTTCGCCGTCGTCGCCGGCAGAACACCTGCCTTCTTCGCACCAGCAGCCTTCGGGTACGTAAGCAGCGCTGGCTGCGAGTTCACCTCTTTTCGAAGCACTCCCAGCCGGCTCGCCGCATGCTCCCACTCAAACTCCGTCGGCAGACGATGACCCGCCCACCGCGCATACGCATCCGCCTCAAAGAAGCTCAGATGGCACACCGGCGTCTCGCTCAGATCGTCGAGCGACCGGAACCCATTCATCGTGTAGATACACCAGCCCGAGTTCGTAGTGTTGTCGCGCTGCCAATACAGCGGCGCCTGCCAGCCCTCCGCCCTCATCGTCGTCCAGCCCTCGGAGAGCCACAGCTCCGGACGGTTATACCCGTTCTGATCCATGAACGCGAGATACTCCGCGCACGTCACGAGCCGCGTCGCCAGTTCGAACGCCGGCAGATACACCGGATGCCTCGGCGTCTCGTTATCGAACGCAAACGTATCTGTCGAAGCCGGATCAAGCGTTAGCCCGATCTCCGTCATTCCCGCAGCAAACTCCACCCATTCCAGCGGCGGCGCAACAATCTCGCTTCTCCGCTCATTCGACCCCTCAAGATACGCCGGGTGCAGCGGATTCGTGAACAGTGCATGCTTGATATCGGTCGCGATCAACTCCTGATGCTGCTGTTCATGCTCCAACCAAGGGCAATCCGCCTCGCAGCCTCATCCTCCAGCGGATGCTGCATCAGCCCAATCATCGCCGCATCCACATGCGCGCGATACGCAAGAATCGCATCCAGCGGCGGCCGCGAAAACGAAGCCCGCAGCTTCTTCTCCGGCATATCTCCCAGTGAGTTGTAATAGCTGTTGAAGAGCCAATGAAATTCAGGGTGGAACGGCTGGTATCCCGCGGCAAACTCACGCAAAACAAACGTCTCGAAGAACCAGCTCGTATGGGCCAGGTGCCACTTCACCGGGCTCGCCTCAGCGCACGACTGCACCATCATGTCTTCCGGCGACAACGGACTACAAAGTTGATGGGTGGCCTGTCTCGCCGTCTTGTACCGGGCGAGCAGCGAAAGTACAGCGGTAGCGTCTGCAGTCAGATGCATAGTCTTCTCTTGGGTCAGGAAATCCCGAACTGAGATGTGATGCCGGATAAGACGCTTTCGTTGCCGAAAAGGTTACCGTATTGGCCCGATCTTACTCCAATGCTCTTTCCAGAAGACCCTTGCCCCTGTTATGGCTTAGCAATCACGCCCAAATCCACCATGCCGTTCACAAAATACTGCACCGCCAACGCCACCAGCAGCAGCCCCATAATGCGCACCAGAATCCTCACCCCGGTCTCGCCCATCGCCCTCGCCACCCGGTCCGAGTTGCCCAGCACCAGGTAGCAGATCGCCGCCGTAATGGTGATCGACCCCAGGATCGCCGCCATCTTCTTCCACTCTCCCTGCGCCTGCCCCACCAGCACCATCACGCTTGTAATCGAGCCCGGCCCGGCCAGCATTGGAATCCCCAGCGGCACAATCCCCGCATCTTCCTTCAGCGCTGCCTCCGCGGCCTCTTCGCTCGACTCCTGCGTCGGCGACCGCTTCGCCTCCAGCATATCCAGCCCAATCAGCAGCAGAATCACTCCGCCCGCAATCTCAAAGGCTGGCAGCGTAATCCCGAACATCTTGAAGATGTACTGCCCCGCCACCGCAAACGCGCACAACACCACCAGCGCCGTCACCGACGCCTTCCACGCCATCTTCCGCCGCCGCGCCGCATCCGCGCCCGTCGTCACCGCGAGAAACGTCGGCAGCGCCGCAAATGGATCGACCAGAAAAAAGATCGAGCTCAACGCCAGCACCGAGAACCGTACGTACGGCGAGTGCTCCAGCCCCGCGAGGCGACTGACAGTTTGGGGATCAAAGATCACTCTCCATTCTCCCATGCCCGCCGCACCGCTATAATTAAGATTCAGCCCGCAGGAGCGAACGAATGACGATTCAGACCACCACCAACATCTGGCACAACGGAAAACTCATCCCCTGGGATCAGGCGCAGATTCACGTCATGTCCCACGTCGTCCACTACGGTTCGTCCGTCTTCGAGGGCATCCGCTGTTACACCCAGCCCAACGGCGCAGGCATCTTCCGCCTGCCAGAGCACATGGCCCGCTTCGCCGACTCCGCGAAGATCTACCGCATGCCTCTCGGCTACACCGTCGAGCAGCTCTCCTCTGCCGTCGTCGATGTCGTTGAAGCCAACGGCGTAGCCCCCTGCTACATCCGTCCCGTCGGCTTCCGCGGATACGGCGAGATGGGCGTCAATCCCCTCAAGTCGCCGGTCGAGATCTACATCGCCAACTTCCCCTGGGGCAAATACGTCCCCGGCAACACGGGCGCCGACGTCTGTGTCTCCAGCTGGTCGCGCCTCGCCCCCAACACCATGCCCTCGCTCGCCAAGGCCGGCGCCAACTACATGAACTCGCAGCTCATCCGCATGGAAGCTGAGATCAACGGCTACGTCGAAGGCATCGCCCTCGACACCAACGGCTACCTCTCCGAGGGCTCCGGCGAGAATCTATTCCTCGTCCGTGGCGGCGTTCTCTACACCACTCCTCTCGCGAACTCCGTGCTCAACGGCATCACGCGCAGCTCCATCCTCACGCTCGCCCGTCAGCTCGGCATCGACGTCGTCGAACAGGCTCTCCCGCGCGAGATGCTCTACATCGCCGACGAAGCCTTCTTCACCGGCACCGCCGCCGAGGTCACCCATCTCCGCTCCGTCGACCGCATCCTCGTCGGCGACGGCACCATGGGCCCGATCACCAAGGCCTTGCACGACGAGTTCTTCGGCATCGTCAACGGCACCCGCCCCGACCGCCACAACTGGCTCACCCCAGTCAACGTCAAGGTCGCCGAACCCGTAGGCGCATAAGCCACCATCACCGTTACAAATAAGAGGGTCAGCCGCACAGGCTGACCCTCTTATTTTTGCTCAAACCGATAGCCTTGCCCCTCACCTGCGATACACTGCGGCTCATACCCCTCCGAAAAAGGAGCTCCACTTGAGCCTAGCCATTCGCCGCCCTCTTCTGACGACGTTAAGACTCTCGCCCCTCTGCTCCTCCTCACCCCACTCACACTGGCGCAAGACGCCGCTCCGCCCAGGTCCGCAGCCCCAGCTTCCGCCGCACCCGCACCAGCCGCAGCCCCAGCCCCTCAAGCCGGCAACAACTCCGACATCGTCCTCAAGCGCATCGACGATCTCCTCTGGTATCAAAAACTCGGCGACATCGCCGAGATCGACAAAGACGAGTACACCGGCCCGCCCAACGAGCACGCCAAGAACAAGAAAGCCCCCGGCGCGGCCAATCCCATCCTCCTCCACTGCTACACCTTCATCCCGAAGAATCTCGATCGCAGCCATAAGCAGCCTCTCATCGTCTTCGTCCACCAGGGCGTCCACGCCTCACTCGACACCTCCATCGACGCTCATCTCATCCGCGAACTCATCCAGCAGGGCTACCCCGTCGTCGCCACCGACTATCGCGGCAGCACCGGCTACGGCAACGACTTCTACCAGGACATCGACTACGGCGGCCGCGAAGTCGACGACGTCTATCTCGGCATGAAGTTCATGCTCGAACGCTACAGCTTCCTCGATCCCAAACGCGTCGGCATCGTCGGCTGGAGCCACGGCGGCCTCATCACCCTGATGAACATCTTCGCCCACCCCCACGACTACGCCGCAGCCTACGCCGGCGTCCCCGTCAGCGACCTCGTCGCCCGCATGGGCTACGAGCCCGACACCTATCGCCAGCTCTACTCCGCGCCCTATCACCTCGGCGAAGACGTCCACGACAACATCGCCGAATACCGCCAGCGCTCTCCCGTCACCCACGCCAAAGAGCTCGACACACCGCTCCTCATCCACACCAACACCAACGACGAAGACGTCAACTACCTCGAAGTCGAGCACCTCATCCAGGCCCTCAAAGCCGAAGGCAAAAAGTTCGACTACAAGGTCTACGAGAACGCGCCTGGCGGCCACTACTTCAACCGCATGGACACTCCCTTAGCCCTTCAGTCCCGCAAAGAAGTCTACGAATTCCTCGCAAAATACCTCCACCCGGACCACCCCGCCTCATAACAATTCCGATTGCAAAGAAAAAAGAGGCGGCCCAATCGGGTCGCCTCTTCTCATTCCACAAAATATTTCGTTCCTAATTTAGTTACAAACACGAGCGACCGAACCTGTCTGCACGACAAAACCCTTCGCATGCGCCAGCGAAGCTCGCGTCGAGTGCGCTCGAATCCTGCGTATTCTTCAGCATCGTCTCATAGTAACCATCCGCTTCCTTCTTCATCCCCAGAGCCTCCGCAGCGCGCCCGGCCCCATACAACCCGTTCAACCGGTTCGGGCTCAACTTCAACGCCACCTTGTACTCCACCAGCGCTTCCTTCGGACGCTTCAACTCCATCAGCATGTCGCCCAGCATCTCGCGCGCCGGAATATCCACCTCGCCCTGCCCAAGCTTGTCCTGCTGATCCGCAGCCTTGGTCATCGTCGCAATCGCCTCGTCGTTCTTCCCTTCAGCGTACTTCTGCCAAGCCAGCACCTCATCCCGATAGACCATGAATCCCGGCTGCGGAGTTCCACCCTGCGACTTCTGGAACGCCGCAATCTGCTCCTCGATCAGCGCCACATCCGCAGCAGCCTCCTTCGCATGATGCAGACGCCCATTCGCAATCCCTCTTACCCACACCGTGTCTATCGCGTAGATCGGCGGCATCGTCGGATAGATCTTCAACTGCGTCGCCGCCTGCCAGTCCCGCATCTCCAGGTCGTAAAACGCCGGAAACTCATTCCGCGCATACCCCGACATGTCCTTCATATCGTCCATGCCCGGCATCGCATCCAGACGATCCGCCAACGGCCCTATCCCATCCACCAGCTGCTTCGCCTTCCCATCCTCGCCAATCTGCAGATACGCATACAGCAGAAACTCATCTGCATGATATTGATGATGTGCGCCCGGCATTCCCTGAGCCTCAGCCTTCTGGCTCGCCGCCACCGACGCCAGGTTCGAATCAATATCCTCCTGCCACATCCCCAGCCGCGCAAAGATGTGTCCCGGCATGTGCAGCGCATGCGGCGAGGACGACGCAATCTGCGCGTACTTCTGCGCGGCCTCCAGGCCATCCGAAGCCAGCGCCGGAGTATCGCAGGTATGGATGATGTAGTGCGCCAGCCCCGGATGATCCGGATGCTTCTCAAACAGCGGCACCAGAATCGCAAGTGCCTTGCGCTCCTTCACCAGGCTCGTATCATCCGGCGCAACATCAGCGAGCAGCGACAACGCATAGAACGCCGAGGTCTCCACGTCGTCCGGATACGCCTCATGCAGCGCCAGCATCCCCGCCGTGTACGCATCCACGCGAGCCTGGTAGCTGGGCTTCGCCGGATCGTAGAAGCTGCTCAGCGCCGCGATATATTTTTGTTCGCGATCGGTCGTGTCCGTTTCCAGCTTCTGCGCCTGCTGAATCGCCGCCCACCCCTTGGCCATCGCAGCCTTGTCCGGCTGCCCCCACAGCTCATGGAACTGGCTCATCGCAACGCCCCAATAGGCCATCGCGCACTTCGGATCGCTCTTCGTCAGCTCTTCAAACTGCTCGCCCGCCTCCTCGTATCCAAACGAGTGCAGCAGCGCAATCCCGCGCTCCATTGGAGCCTTCGAATTGCAGCGTCGCACGACACCGGAAACGAAACCGAACCCAGCTTCTCGCCCTCATCGTGGTGATGATGCATCGTCGGCATATCGCCCATCTGCGCGCTGGCAACACAACACATCATCGCGACGACGCCCATCCCGGCCGCCATCCGGATCGCTCCAAAACTAATCTTTCTCATGCCCTGAAGCCTAATCCATCGCCCTCATAACCGGCAACGAAACGTCATATTTGGTAGTGAGTCAGTTTGAAATTTATCCGTTATCTTGAGGGAGACCACTTTGGTCTCCCTGCCTTTTTCTTTGCTAAGACGATTCCGAGGGGTTCATCCGGCTTCTTCTTGAAGCCTTTGCGCCTACTGACCGTGACTTTCACCTTGGCAAGGAGTTCGGCGTCCACTATTTCGTCTTCGGAGATATTGCCGCTTATAGTGTGGAGTGCCTGAGCCGCGCTCCGCCGCTCGTTCTGATGCTGACGCTGCTTACCGCGTGGAATGCTTTTGCGACTCGCCTTATCGTTTTCGCCATATGTGTTACGGCGATCCAATTTGAGGCTCAATCGCTTCTTCTCAGGCTGATCTTTTACGGCACTCATGCCGTCATGCTACTACGCCACCCGTTTCAAACTGACCCACTACCAGATATTTGGTAGTGGGTCAGTTTGGATGCGCGAGCCTGAGACAAAGAAGCGCGGACCCTGCAAAAAGAAGTAGCAGAGCGGTTTGACTTCTGAAAGTATGGCTATGATGGGATTGATTTCAAGGGCCATAGATAAACTCCCAACATGGGCAAGGTTGATTTGCGGGGTCTTCGCAGTCCTCGGGAGCGTGTACTACATCGCCCACTACGGCTTCTTTTCTTTCCTGCTGCGTATGATCTTCAGTCCCGATCCCTAGATTCAAACTGACCCACTACCAGACATTTGAAATCAAACCAAATCGCGCAATCTAACCTCCACCACTCGCCGCGCCCCATCACGCTCGATCACCATCTTCACGCGACTCCCGGGCTCGCCTCGCCTCATCCGCTCGCGCACATCCGGCAGAATCAGCTTCGCCGTCGCAACCCCATCGATCTCCAGAATCCGATCGCCCTTCTTGATCCCCGCCTCATCCGCCGGCCCACCCGCAATCACATCCACCGCAAAGAAGTTCTGCCCATCCTGCCCCATCCACACACCTGCTCGATCGTAGCTATCCACACGCGCAAAATCCGTTGCTCTTCTCCAGCAGCATCTGCCGCCGCGAATAATCGAACGTCACCACAAATCGCTCCAGAATATCCGGCCCAATCAACCCCGCCATCTCACTCGACGTCGTCAGTCCGGTCGTCAACGTTGAAAGCCTCACCACCGACCCCTGCACGTCGAACCCGCCGATCAGGAAGTGTTGCGACCGCGCCAGCAGCGAGCGGATCGGACCACCGAGTCCCCATCCCGTCACGCCCTCCAGCTTCGCGCCGTACTTCTCCTTCAACTTATGCTCTGCCGCAAACGGCCCGTACACCAGCAGCGACGACCGCGCCCCGGTATCCACTCCAAACCTCCCACGCACTCCATCCAACTCCGCATCGATCACTGGAATCTGCAGCGGCAAATCAAATCGCACCACCACAGCGCCCGCCGGAGCCACGTACTGCGCCGCAGGCGTAAGCGTCAGCACCTTCCGCTGATAGTCCACCCTCACCGCATACCGATCAAACACCGGCTTGCCAATCACTCCATCCGGCGCCCGCGATCCAAACACATTGTCGGGTTCGTCCGACATCAGCAACGCCATCGGCCAGTTGTGAAAGACAGCCTCGCCCAGCCGTATCTCCCCCACCTCCGCCCGCCCCATCCGCAGCGTCGTCGCTCCTGTTCCGTGCCCGTCTTCTTCGCCGGCGACCTTCAGATGCAGCCGCTCGGCAGTCGCATGCGTCAGATACCCTTCGTCCGCTCCCGTATCCAGAATGAATCGAAGCGGCCCCACCCCATTCATCCGCGCCGAAACAATGATCCGGTTATCCACCAACTCGAACGGCAAGTCGAACGTTCGCGCCGTCTCTTGCTGCGACGCCTTCACTTGAGCGACACTCGCACTCGAGACAGCAACCGAACCCACCAGCAACGCCACAATAATCGCCGAAGCCTTCAACACGCCCATCACGCCGACATAGCGCTTCATCTCCGCACAGCCCACGCCATCCCATCCGGCTCCGCGCCCGCATCGATCTTCCCCACCACTTCCATCTTCTTCAAATCGATCACCGCAACATAGTTATCTGGCGTGCAGGCCACAAACGCCCTCTCTCCATTCGGCTCCACCTCGATTCCAGCCGCGCCAGATCCAATCTTCAACCGCTTCACAATCTTTCTTGTCGCCACATCCACAAACACCAGGTCCGGACTGCTCAGGCTTGCGATCAACGCCACCTTCCCATCCACCGTGAACTTCAACCGGTTCGCGCCCTTCACATCGAGCGCCAGCGTCTCCGTCACTTTCTTACTGGCAAAGTCGACAATCGACACCGTCCCATCCTGAGCATTCGCAACCCAAATCGTATTTCCATCGCCCAGCACATCGAATCCTTCTGCCCCACTCCCCACCTTCACCACCGTCTCCTCCCAGTCCGGCGGGCGAGGCCCCATCGGAGGCCCACCAGCACCCGCTGGCGGCGGCCCACCTGCAGCAGGACCACCAGGAGGCGGCCCTTGCCGCCTCTCCACCAACTCCATCAAGCTCATCGTTCCCGAAGCCACATTCGCCGTAACAATCTTCTTCTCATCCGGCGAAACCCAGATCATATGCGTCCTGTCCTGCCCCGTGCCCAGCACCCAATCCACCTTCTGCGTCGCCGGATCAAGCCGCCCAATCACCTTCGAGCCCTCAGCCGTGAACCACATCTTCCCTCCAACGAAGGTCAACCCATGCGGCCCATGCAGCGGCTCGATATCGATCGCAGGCATAGCCTTCTGCCCCACCAGATCCACCACCGCCAACGAATGCAGCGACCCTCCGCCATAGTTCGAAACCCACGCCGTTCGCCCATCCTCCGAAGCAATCACCTCATGCGGATCGTCCCCGATCGGTACCTTCGCCAACACCTTCAAACTTGTTGGATCAACAATCGCCAGCGTATGCCCACGCTTCGACAAAATCAGCAAAGAACTCTGCGCAGGAGCTCTGCGCCGCAAGCAAGCCATTGGCGAGCAAGCCCGCAACCATCACCGTCACAACCCATCTCGTCTTCATGCGTAAAAAGATACTCCCTGCTCTCCTCCGAAAACGAATCGAACCTCACCCAAATTCCGACAACCTGAAATCCTCAGCCCCCCAAGAAAACTCATCCCCGTTCCACCACTTTGTGCGACCATACCCAGCACATGCCCCCGTCCGCGCCTGTCCCCGACATCGACGCCCACCGACCTCCGGACAAAGCCGCCTCCCACGCGCTCCACCGCCCGCTTCGCCTCCGCGATCTCGTCCTCACGCAAGTCCTTTGCGTCGTCGGCAGCTCATGGGTCGGCATCGCCGCCGGGCTAGGCCGCGCGCAGGCCCTTACGTGGATCGCCGCCATGGTCCTCTTCTACCTCCCCATGGCCGTCTCCGTCATCTACCTCAATCGCGAGATGCCCCTCGAAGGCGGCCTCTACGTCTGGGCTCGCAAAGCCTTCGGCGACCTCGGCGGCTTCATGACCGCATGGAACCTCTGGTTCTACGGCCTCGCCGTCACCGCCACCATCCTCTACGCCATCCCCACCGAACTCTCCTACTTGATCGGCCCCTCCGCTGCCTGGCTTCCAGAGAACCACCTCGCCTCCTTCGCCATCGTCGGCACCGTCGTACTCGCCATCACCGCCGCAGCCCTCCGCGGCCTCGAACTCGGCAAATGGATCCACAACATCGGCGGCATCTCCATCCTCATCGCCTACTGCGCGCTCATCGTCCTGCCCTTCTGGGCCATGGCACGCCATCAACCCATCCACTACGAACCGCTGCCCATGCAACTCCCGCAGCACAATATGATCTCTCTCGCCCTCTTCGGCCAGATGCTCTTCGGCGCTCTCTGCGGCCTCGAATACATCGCCATCCTCGCTGGCGAAAGTCGCGACGCCGCGCGCTCCATCGGTCAATCCGTCATCTTCGCCTCGCCCATCATCTGCGCCATGTTCATCGCCGGCACCAGCTCCGTCCTCGCCTTCTCCCGCGGACACATCGACTACATCGCGCCCATCCCCCAGACCCTCCGCTACGCACTCGGCAACTCCGGTCTCGGCAATCTCTTCGCCATGGTCGCCATCCTCCTCCTGCAATTCCGTCTCATCGCCGCCGCCAGCTTCATCTTCACCGGAGTCACCCGTCTCCCCATGGCTGCAGGCTGGGATCACCTCATCCCTGCATGGTTCACCCGCCTCCACCCGCGCCACCGCACCCCGACAAACTCCATCGCCTTCACCTGCGCCCTCGTCCTCCTACTCCTCTTCCTGGCAAACATCGGCGTTCACGCGCAGGAAGCCTTCCAGGTCCTCACCAACGCCGCCATCACCCACTACGAGATCGCCTACCTCGCTATGTTCGCCATCCCGCTCATCGGAGCCAAAGCCCTCCGCGCCACCCTCCCCCGCTGGATTCGCTGGACCTCCATCACCGGCTTCCTCTCCACCCTCTTCAGCCTCCTCATCTCCGCCTATCCCTTCGTCGATGTCGTCGACGCGCGCGCCTACGCCGCGAAGATCGTCGGCACCACCCTCATCAGCAACATCATCGGATACACCTTCTACCTCTCCCGCAACCGTCGCTCTACCGGTGAGGCGGGTGCGCCACTGGCCCCCGATGCATAATCACATCCGTCCGTTCGCGTGATATGCGAATCCTGCATCCCAGCGGGTCCGGCCCCACTCTGCACGTATCATCCCGCATCTGGATCCACGCCACCTGGTCCGCACCAATCATCCACGCCGTCCCATTCGTCGCATAGTGAATCTGGTCCAGATAGTAGGCCGCCGTCACATCTAAGTCCGCAGCATTAGCCATCATCCCTTCACACACATCGCGCGGTGGGGGTGGATCACCCGGCGCAGCCGCGCAGTAGTCCTCATCATGCTCCAGCAAAATCCTCTTGTTCAGACCACTGATGAAGTAACGCGTCGTAATCGTCGGCACGCGAAACTGCGCAGCCCACTGCATCAAGTCACCCTCAAACGCTGGTGGCAGTTGCCCCATCGACAGCATCTTCTCCCGCACCTGCCGCGAAAACACCGTCACCGACGGCGTCGGCTCACCATTCGTCGGATGAAAATAAAACGCTCCCAACCCAATCCCGTCCTGCATATCGATCCACAGAAACGCACGGCCTCCCAGGTACGGCCCCTTGTCTCCCACCAACATCACATACCTGTTGTCGCGAATCAACACCGGCACCTTCGAATCAGAAAACACCCTATCCAGCGCATCGTCCAGCGGCATATCCGATCCGTAGTGATACATGCAGTCCGGCACAAAGTTCTTCATCAGCTTTCGAAACTGCTTGTCGCGAAAAAGGTCCTTCGACGGCTGTCCCGCAAACTGGTTCAGAAAGATCAACTGATCATTAGGCATCGGCTTCAAAAAAATAGCCTTGTCATAGTGAGGCATCGAAGCCTGCGGAGGTGTCGCCGGCCCTTGCGCCGACGGCGCCTGCGCTGATGGCGTCTGCGGAGGAGGTACCTGCGTCTGAGCCCCACCCGCTGCTCCCGCCAACGCTCCCATCACCATCAAAAATAAAATCACAGACCCAGGAAAACCGTAAGCCTTCACCCCAGGCAGAAAAGCCCTCAGAAAAATCATGGCCCCAAATCTCCTCGTCTCCTTAGACGTATCGAAACAGATTGATTCGAATTGTAACGCCGTCCTTCACAACGATTCAGAGTGAGTCCTTCTTCACAACCTCACTTACTAAAATCAAAAAATAATCGCTGAATTCGCAGAATTACTCTTGCTATTACTCGACGACCTATGGCAAAGTACACTCTGCGTAGGAGAAGCCCGATGAATTTTAAATCGCACAACACGATGCGTAGGTCGATGGGACGAGTCAGTCTCCCATCCGATCGCCGGGCTTGGTTCACCGCTGGCCATAACCGCTAGCGCTCGATCCTACGCAAATCGCTCGCAAAATCAGCTCTCCTGAGTGGCGAAGAGGCCAGTTACTTCGACTTGGTCATCGCCCGTACTGACCTCGCTTGATCCCTCAGGAACGATGCGCCTCCACGCAGCCGCGAACCTGCGCCTGCACGGAAACGCCAGTGGCGACAGAGAAGAGTTACTTCCAACGCTTGACACGCAGCAGGGATCGCGAAATCCCTGCCGGAGCAAAGCACTAAGGGACAGAGGCGCAGCCTCGACTTACAAAGTTCCTCAGTGCACTTACTCCGAAACTCTTTTCGCTTATTCCCTGGCAAAGCATCGCCGCAATTAAATAAGTTCGGCCGGTGGCGCAGATAACAGTTACTTCGCCTGTCAAGCGGGTGGTCGCAGGTTCGAGTCCTGCCGCAGGGATAACTCTGTGTAGCTAGTGGTAGAGCACCTAACAGAACTGTTATCGCTTATTCCCCGGCCAAAACCATCCAGCTAGTTACTGGTTAGAAAGGAGGCTTGCCATGGGCAAGGTATACATCAAGAACGGAACGCCCGTCGGCAGCGAATCGCTTTGCCGTACCTGCAGCTTCGCGGTTATCTTCACCGGCTATAGAGAGTCCGAGCAAATGTTCATGTGTACTCGTGTGCACCCGAACATCGTGCTGCCCTTCACGGTCAACACCTGCACCGGCTACTACGACAAGAACCGTCCGACCTACCAGCAAATGCAGAAGCCTGGCGATCAACGTCACGCCCACGCCTCTCAAGCCTGTCGGCTTCAAGGTCGGCGTCGGCTTCCACGAAGCCGCAACGGTAAAGACTCGCGTCAACGTCGAACTCGATGACGATTACGACGAGGAAGACGAGGAAGACGAGGACTAACCCATTCGCCGGTGGCGAAAGACAACGGATACTTCAGTGGTAATGAGCACCGCCGCAAGGTGGAGTGCAGGTTCGAATCCTGTCATGAGCACAGTCTCATGAGAGCTCACTCCGTCGTCGCTTATTCCCCGGCGAATTTTCACCAACCCGCACAAAAGGAGGTGCGACAACATGAAGCTGAACATCCTCAAGCTGGCCCATCTCGCGCGCCCTCGCACTCACGAAGGCGCACGCGCGGCCATCATCACGCCTGAGCAAGCACTGCGGCGCTCCGTCCTGGCCTGCATGCTCTGGGAGAACGAGTTCTACGAGGACGGCATCGCCATCGCAGGCCGCATCCGCGAACTCGTACCCAGGGTCGATGCCGAGAAGGTCGCAGCACTCGCCGTCGAGGCGCGCACCGCGATGAAGCTCCGTCACGCACCTCTGCTCTTGGTGCGCGAGATGGCGCGTCACGCGACGCATCGCACTCTCGTGGCCGAGACTCTCGTCCGCGTCATCCAGCGTGCCGACGAGCTCTCCGAGTTCGTCGCCATCTACTGGGCCGAGGGGCGCAAGTCCTCTCTCCGCGCAGGTGAAGAAGGGGCTCGCCGCAGCGTTCACGCGCTTCGACGAGTACGCGCTCGCCAAGTACGATCGCGCCGGTGCAGTTCGCCTTCGCGACGTGCTCTTCCTCTCCCACGCCAAGCCGATGACCTCGGATCAGGCGCTGGTCTGGAGGCGGCTCATCGCCGGCGAGTTGGCCACGCCCGACACCTGGGAGGTTGCACTCTCCTCCGGTGGCGACAAGCGCGCCCACTGGGAGCGCCTGCTCATCGATCGCCGCCTCGGCGCCCTCGCCCTCCTGCGCAACCTTCGCAACATGAAGGATGCCGGAGCCGCGGAGGACCTGGTCATCGCCGCGATCGATGCGATGCGGACCGACCGCGTCCTTCCCTTTCGCTTCCTCGCCGCAGCGCGCCACGCGCCGCAGTGGGAAGAGGCTCTGGAGCGCGCAATGTTCCGCGCCTTGCATTCGCCGCAGGCGCTCGAAGGGACGCAGAAGCTCGCCGGACACACGGTCATTCTCGTCGACGTGTCCGGGTCCATGGTCGCACCGCTGTCGCGCCGGTCCGAGATGCTCCGTACCGACGCAGCATACGGCCTCGCCGTGCTCCTGCGCGAGATCGCCGAGAAGGTCAGCATCTACACCTTCTCGAACGTCGCGAAGCTGATCCCGCCCCGGCGCGGATTCGCTCTCCGCGACGCGATGGAGTCGAGCCAGCCTCACGGCGGGACCTACCTCGGTGCCGCACTCGACGCCGTCGCACATGAGCAGGCCGACCGTTACGACCGCATCATCGTTATCACCGATGAGCAGTCGCACGATCGCGTCCCCGCCCCGCGCGGCAAGGGCTACGTGATCAACGTAGCCTCTGCCCGCAACGGTGTCGGCTACGGTCCATGGGTGCACATCGACGGCTTCAGCGAGGCCGTCATCAACTACATCCGCGAGCTCGAGAGCATCGAGCCGCATTAAAAACCGGAGGGCCGGGGAGTGTGTGATCCCCAGCCCTTCAGACCACACGGAGTCTCGCGAGCTACTCCGGCGTGATCACCATCTCTTTCTTCGCAATCTTCGCGAGGAAGTCTTCGCCAACCCCGATATGCTCATCCGTTAGACGATACGGCGTATGCGCCAGCCACTCCGCAAGAGAAATATCCTCGTAGTACGGCGTCGGAAACACCTCGATAAACTCCAGATCCGTATCGCCCGTGTTCTCAATGTAGTGCGGCATCGATATGTCGATGTATCCCACATCGCCCGCTTCAAAGTCCATCGTGCGCGCAAGACCGCCCGCGGCAAACACCGTCATCCGGCCTTTGCCCTTCACGTAGTACTGCCACTCATCCGCATTCGGATGCCAGTGCAACTCACGCAGCCCACCTGGCTTCAGCGTCACAATCGCCGACGCGATATCCGTCGCCGGAAAATTCTTCCGGTCAACAATCTTTACCTCGCCGCCCTTCGACACCTTGCTCGGCTGCATCTCGCTTGGACGAAAATCAAACGGATGCGGTAGCGGCCCATTCACAGCCTCCGCCTGCGCCCTCTCCTCCGCCAGCGGACGCGGCAACTCCCGCTGAAAAATAAACAACTCCTTCGCCGGCACCTTGTCGAACGTCGACTCCGGCACGCCAAAGTTCTTTGCCAACACCTCCTTCGGCGTATGGTGCAGCCAGTCCGTCAACAGAAACGTTCCGAACTCATTGAAGTTTCCATCCTTGAACACCAGCAGAAACTTGCACCCATCCGGCCCCAGCCCCTGAATCGAGTGCGGAATTCCGCCTGGGAACAACCACAGGTCGCCCTCATGCACATCGCTCACAAAGCCGCGTCCCTGCTGATCAACCGCAGTGATTCGCGCCGACCCATACAACATCAGCGCCCACTCCGACGCCACATGCCAGTGCAGTTCGCGAATGCCGCCCGAGATCAGCCGCATCTCCACGCCCGCCATCGTCTTCGAGATCGGAAGATCCCGCACCGTCACCTGGCGCGTCCACCCGCCTCCCTCAATTCGCTTGTGCGCCAGCGAGAACGAGTACTTGAACGGCTGCTGACCACCCGCATCAGTGTCAGGCGGCCACACCGAATCAGGATTCTGCCCATCCAGAACCGTATTCCCCTTCGGTCCCGGCTGGCTCTCATTCACCCCGCTATGCGCATCCGGCGGGTAGATCTTGCTCTGTTGCCCCTGCGCCGCCTGCAGCCCTGCCGCCGCCACCAGCACCGCCGATCCCGTCTCAAGAAACTTTCTCCGGCTAAGCTTCGATTGATCTTTTTCCTCTTCCACGATGAACGTCCTTTCCCGCGAACTGATACATGAAATATTTCACTCCCAGGCCCTTCTGTAAAACCAGCCCTCTACGGCCCCGTAGTCACAGGCTTGTGATTCACCTTAAACCGATAAGTAAGCCCGAGATAAAACAGCGTCAGCGGAGCCCCATGATTGTTCTCACGCATCAACGTGCCCGGAGAAAAATGTCCCACACCCACATTCATCACCACATAGTCCTTGATCACCCACTTGCCCGACGCATCGAACTCCCGCCCAAGATCGCCGCTTGCAAACCCCGCCGCCGGAGCCTTCACCACCACCGCAGCGGCCCCGTTGTACACGTTGTCGTGGACAGACGCCACCTGCAGCCACTCCTGCTGAATCAGCACCGTCACATGCTTCACTGGCGTCATATCCAGATCTATTCGCTCCTCTTTGATGTTCTGAAATCCAAAAAGGTCCGTCAGTCCGAACGCATTATGATTGCTCGGATACTGCTGGTCGAACGTATTGATCGTTGTCAGATCCTTGCGCGTATTCCCTGACGCGTAATCATACTCACCCAGCAATCGCGGCTTCCAATGCGCCTTCTGCGCGGTATATCCCGCTTTGATGTATGCCGCGCTCGAGACCACCGAATCGTTAGAGTAACTGCCGCGCTGAAACGCAAACAACCCATCAAACGTGATACCCGCCGGAATCGTCCCCGACACTTCAGCTCCCGGCGTCGCAATCATCTCCGTCCCGTAAATTCCCTGCTGGCTCAGCACCCTCGGAAACGCCTTCACATACACAAACGGCTGAATCACCACATCCGGAACCCACGTGCCGATCGTTCCCACAGCTCCAAAAAACGTCAACCCCGCCCCATGCTTGTCGAGCGAAGTCGGATGAATCGCCACCACGGAGCTAGCGAAAAAATCGACGCGGTTCTTATCTCCCACGCGCCCCAGAAATCCATCGAACGTTCGGCTGTCATTCGTCCAGTCGCTGATTCCCAACAACCGCTCGCTGCCATACTTCAACTCCTGCCGGCCCGCGATCACTTTGAACTGATCGATGTGGAAGTCGAGATACAGCTGACGGTCGTCGAAGGTGTCTCGCGCATTCGCCGGCGTATACTTCAACGGCAACCCCAGCGCATGCGCATCGATGAACTGTATATACCCAGTCAAAAACTTTGCCGGCCGAACCTCCATCCCGCCATACACCCGCGTCAAGAAGTACGCCTGATCGTTCCCTGAGATGTAGGCATCAGCACTCTGATTTTCGAACCGCCCACGCAACTGCATATCAAACGTCGCCCACTTCGGCACTGCACCCCACTCCAGCGGCTGCACCTTGCCTTGGATCTGCGGATAATCGATATACACCGTGGCCGACTGCTGCGCTTTCGCCTGCGCCGCCAGGGTCATTCCCAACCCCATCACAACAACACGACGGAACATGCCTGCACTGACCGCATCAAATGTTGAACGACTGACTCGCGCACCGACAAACGAGATACTCCTTACCATCAAACTTACTGAACCCCTTAAAAAACTCACGCCATTGCCTCTCAAGTTGAATGCGGCCTTGAAGCGAAAGTTCTTGCCTCAAGTGCCGGGATAGAAAATATATTTTTGTACCGCCCCTACTTTGGTATCGTCATGACTCCCAAAACTCTTGAGTTACATATTCCATTGCACCAACGTTTGAATTCCACTCGCCATTCAGCAGTTCAGACCTCGGCCAGCAGTAACGCAACGTCAACGCGACGTCGCATGATTGGACCTTTGAGATCAGTCGACATGCAAAAAACAAAGCGCCCGTTCAGGCGCGTCTCTCGGATTTCGAAATACTACACGTCTTAACCCAGATTCATCCGACTAATGAATGGGGGGAGCCCGTATCGCGATGTACGCGTCTAAGCGCTGCCTTCGGCTCGTCCTAAAGTTGTAACCTTTAGTCCAACAATGGAATGAGTCTGGCTCCTCTCTCGAAGAATCCAACGTCCCTCAACCCGTCCTAGGCTTCAGCTAGTTTTTAGTTGTTTTATTTACGGTTCAGGAATAGACACCCAAAAGGTGTCATCCTGAGCGTAGTCGAAGGACCTGCATTTCGCAGGACGCAGAGCGAACTCTGAGCAAGAGAAAAAAATGCTAATCCCTTCAATCGATCTTTAGTGGTCTTGTTTACGGTTCAGGAAATAGGCACCCAAAGGTGTCATCCTGAGCGCAGTCGAAGGACCTGCATTTTGCAAGGAGCAGAAGAAACTCTGAGCAAGGAAAACACGAATGCACCTGGCTCTCTCTCAAGGAACATAGACGAGGAACTCAGGCATGTCTGGAAGGTTGTCAATGAAGGTTCCCTCTTTCTTTCCCTTCGAGGAAAAGCGCCGCACCCGCTGCTTCTTCCGCTCAGCCACATACAGATCACCATCAGGTCCGATGGCGAATCCCGAAGGGCTGTCGAGCTTTCCGTCGATCACCACACGCGCAGCGAGCTCGCCCTTAGGCGGCGTGAACTTCAGGTCCAGCGCGAGGATGCTGCCGCTGCCCGAAGCGCCCATGTAGAGCGTCTCGCCATGCAGAATCAGATGCACTGGCGCTTTGAGCGCACGCTCGGTGACGCGGGCCATCAACTCGCCCGACTCCACATTGAACACCTTCACTGCGTCGGCAGCTTCGTCCGCGACGTACAGATGCTTGCGATGCACAACAATGCCGCGCACCGAGTGGCGTGGCTTGCCATCCTTGTCGAGCACCACCTTGAGGCCGAGAGGTGCAGGCACATCGTGCGCCCTACGCTCACCGTACTCAGGAAGTCTCCCATGGCTGGACGCGACCAGCGTTCCCGGGAGAAACTTCCCATCGGGATAGTGCTTCAGCAGGTGCGCGGCCACCGGAGCGGGTTCGCGGGTCTCCGCCAGAATCGACACGACGGTGTTCGTGTCCTGACATGAGATGTAGATCCGACCATCATCCCCCAGCTCCACGTCGAAGGGATGCACCATCGCCGCAACCTGCTCGGTCTTCGCGAGCACCTCCTTAAAGCGGAAAGTGTCGCCGTGACGATGGTAGAGCGCGATGTGGCTATCTTTGCGCCACGCGTTCGCGATGTAGAGGTCGTCGCCCACCAACGCGAAGCCCCGCGCAATGTGCAGCGGATGCGCCGCCGGAGATGGATCGAGCAGCAGTGGATGCACCTTGCGCGGCGAACCGTCGTCCTCGAAGACGCCAATGTTATCGACTCCATGCCCCGATTCACCGCGATAACTTATCCACCACACGGTTCTATTCTCCCAAAACGTCTTCAGTTCAAAACGTCTTCAGTTATTGATCGGCAGGCGCATACGACGCCACAACAATAGCACGAGGCTGCCAGCTCCCCTTTCAAAGGCTAGTTGGCATCCGAATAAAACACGCCCGGCCCGGCGTGTTTTTTCGAACTCCGCAATCTTACGCGCCCTGACTACTGTCCCACATCTGGCGATGCCGAAAGCGACTTCCGATCTTCTTTCTCGTCCTTCTTCGGATAGGAGATCTTCGTCGTGACAATCTTCCCGTTGAAGGCGAACGGCGCCTGATCGAAATATGCAAGCGATACGGGCGAGCCGAGATCGCTGCCGATGTCGAGGCAGTCATTGGCGGTGAAGGCGAGCGCAGCGGTGATCGGCACTCGGCCTTGCGCCACCACCTGACCGTTGACCTTCAGCGTGACGTCCAATGGAGCGCCGGCCTTTGGCGCGACCAGCTTCGACTCAACTTCGATCTTCACCTTGCCAATCGGCAGCTTGTCTTTCGCATCGATCTTTGTCCGATCGATCTCGAAGAGGTTGTATTCGTAGTGGAGTACGCCATCCTTCACATATAAGGAAAGGCCGCCGGAAAATCCGCCAAGGGCATACAGAACACCGTTGGCGTCCGCGGGCACTTCCACATCCATGCTCACGGTGTTGTCGAATTTCCCAAGCTTCGGCGCAGTGAACTCCGGCATCCCCGTGATGGGGCCGCTGAAGGTCCATTCGGTATAGGGCGTGGAGGGCGCGTCTTCCGGGTGGAACACCGGCGTCCACAGACCTCCGCCGATGGGCAGGTTCTGATTCTTGGCGGACTCAAGCAGGAAGAGATTCTTCATGTAGGCGACCCTCTCCGGCATCTTCGCGGCGAGGTCGTTGGCCTGAGCTCCAGTCTTCATTCAGGTTATAAAGCTCCCACACGTCATTCTCCGGGTTCCATGTCGCGATCCCCTTGGGTAGTCCCGGCACCCACGGAATGCGAGGGCCGAACGTGTCAGCAAACCAGCCGTCGTGGTAGATGCCGCGGCTGCCCATGATGTCGAAGAACTGCGTCGTCTTGCGGCCCTTCGCTGTCGCGTCAGCAAACGTATAGACCATGCTGATGCCGTCAATCGACATCTGATCGACGCCGTTGACCACGCGCGGCGGTGTGATACCAACCGCCTCATAGATCGTCGGCACGATGTCGATGACGTGATGGAACTGCGGACGCGGCGTGTCGTCGTGTTTGATCTTCGCCGGCCACGAAACAGCCATCGGCTGGCGCGTGCCGCCAAAATGCGCGGCGACAAGTTTGGTGGATTTGTAAGGCGCTCCACCCGCCCACGCCCAGCCGGCGTTATACATATTGTCGGTCTTCGCTGTGCCGATCACATTCAGCCCGCCAAGGTCATTCACCGTCTTGATGTGTTGCTGAATCGTGGTTGGAATGCCGTTCTGCGCGAGCAGTTCGGAGATGGTGCCGTTCTGGCCTTCGGCCGAGGCGCCGTTGTCGCCCCAGATGTAGAAGATGAGCGTGTTGTTCAGCTTTCCTTCCTGCTCGATCTCGTCAATGACTCGGCCCGCGTTGTAGTCGGCGTGTTCGGCAAACCCCGCGAACACTTCCATCAGGCGGCGCTGGAAAGGTTTCTCGCTCTCCGGGATGGAATCCCACGAGGCCAGCGTCGGCGGCGCGTGGGGTGAGTTGCGCATTCTGCGGAATCCAGCCCATCTCCTTGGCGCGTTTGAAGATGCGCTCGCGATACTTATCCCAGCCGTCGTCAAACTTGCCCTTGTACTTGTCGGCCCACTCCTGCGGAACCTGATGCGGTCCATGCGCCGCGCCCGGAGCCCAGTACATGAAGAATGGTTTGTCCGGCGAGAAGGCCTGCTGTTCGCGCAGCCACTTGATGGCGTCGTCGCAATGTCCTCGGAGAGGTGATACCCGGGATGCTCATACTCGTGCGGGTCCAGGACCGTTGTGTTGCGCACCAGACGCGGTTCATACTGCGACGCCTCACCCGCAAGGAAGCCGTAAAAATACTCGAAGCCATAGCCGGTCGGCCAATAGTCAAACGGGCCTTTCGAGGTCGTCTGCTCGGCTGGAGTGTTATGCCACTTACCCCAGGCCCCGGTGTTGTAGCCGTAATCCTTCAGCACCTCCGCTATGGTCGCCGCCGACTTCGGAATCTGCCGCTGAAGCCATCAAAGTCGTTCGCCAGTTCGGCGATCTGCCCGTTACCGATGCGCGTATGATTGCGCCCGGTGAGCAGCGCCCCGCGTGTCGGCGAGCACATCGCAGTGGAGTGAAAACGGTTGTACGAAATGCCGGCATTGGCGACGCGCGTTAGCGTCGGCGTGTTGATCTCGCCGCCATAAGTTGAGGCCTGGCCCGGACCGACGTCGTCCATCAGAATGATGAGGATGTTCGGAGCACCGTCAGGCAGGTGCTTGGTGTCAACGCGATTCTTGTAGATGGAGTCCTTCATCGTCAGCCCCGGCTGTGGAGGCGGAAGGCGTGGGCGGGAACGGCAGAACTTCCTGTGCAGTTGAAACCGCCGGGAGAGCCGCGCCAATCAGGAGGCCCAGTAGGGCGAATGCGGTCTTCATTTAAGTTGTTCCTCTCTGTTCCGTAGTCGATACCGCTTCGAACGGAGTCTTCCGCACGTAAGACCACCAAATGTTACTGGGGCCAGACTTATCGGCACTCGCGACCTGAGTCTACAAACAAGGCGCTGAACGAGGTAACTAGCAGAAGTACCAGTACGACCAGCAACCGGCCCAACCCGATCTAAATCGAGCGACTAGCCCCGGTAACCACCAACCGACATCCAACTCCACCGCATCTTCAGTCCAGCACAGATTGCAAATTTTCAACCCAGAAGCGCAGAAAAACGCCAACCCTTCGAAATCGCGCAACCCTCCCGATAAATAAAGATCGCCCAGCAATCCACCCGGAAAATCGGTAGTGGTCAAGTTTGAAAAAATCTAAAAAAAGCCCAAATCGTCGTTACCCCTTAATAACTGCATCGACTCTGCATAGTCGCGGGTGAGACCATTGCGGCCATGGAAACCCACAGTCTCATCTGGCTTTTTGCCGACGACCTCTTCCACCAAATCTTGTTTTATTTTGGGACAGTGGTAGCAATGGGGATCCTCTTTTGGGAGAAAAAGACCGATGAGCCTATCCAGTGGCGATGGATCTTATCCTTCTTCCTCTTTTGTCTATTTGTCTCATGCTTCCAAGCGTGGTTGGACGAGCACCATAATTCTGAGCGGCTGATAGAGGAAAAGCTCGCACTGTCTAAGCAGGCAGGTTTTTGGGAAGGACAAAGTTACGCAAAAGACGAAGCAATAAGATGGCGAGATAGTTTGCTGTTCGAGAATATGAAAACGCTGGGAGTAACACAGCAGACTGAGAATCAAACTCAGCAGTCCTTAACCAATCTATCTGGAAAGATTTTCGACTCCACTAAGCCAGAACCTATTCGGATAACGAATCGCGCAATGGTCATAATCAAGGCACCCGATTCGCCTCGCACCGAAAATATCGGGATTCTGGTGGCAGAAACTAATCGAAGGATCGGAGCATTTTCTGGGAAAATCGTTTGCCCAAGCGCCTTCGTCGCGCAGCAGGTTTCGATGTTGGGAATGATGTCCCTCCAGCCCTCATATAAACAGGAACCAGGAAATGCGCTCGTGAACCTAGACTTCAATGGAAGCGCGTGGGATGCGCAAGAGCCAATTGTCGCACTTGTTTACGGAGATAAATTGGACATAAAAAAGTGCTCTATTATGCAGCAGTAAGTTTCTCAGGTTCAAACATCCCCACCAATTCTTCAATCGACCACACTTGGCCTGCGAGACCGCCCCCATTGCCGGTGTAACGCGTAGCGAGTTCAATGAAAAAGTAAAGAACACGCCTAATCGTAGCGGGTCATCATCTATGAAGGGCATAACCGCAGACGCGGACAAGTTGATGGGGTATTGCGGCGGCTTCTGAACTCCAAGCCAACCAGCAAAGCAGAGATTAGCGCGAAGATCAAAGCGTAAAAGGAATTGCGCCGCGCTCCCAAAGAAGCCAGGGACAAGATAGTGGCAGCGAAAGCCGCTAACCGCGTCCAGAAAAATGGACGGGAGACCCGCCAAACGAGCAGATTGATATTCGCCTTTTGTTCGCTATAATGCGATCATGCGAATACTAGTTCATTGTCTGCATCGGGCCGGCTGGAGCGTTCATTGCATAGCCGAAGACTGCAAGACTCCTCTTAGTCCTTTTGTCCCCGTGGAATCGTTGGATACGTTACGGCGGCTATTGCGATGCGCCGGAGCCGACGACCAGGGGATGGAAAGCTTCGAGAAAAACATTAGTAGTTGGAGTCACGGATCGTGCTGGATCAACAACCTTACCCCAGAAGGTTGGCGATTATTGAGGATTCGTCCGGACAAAATCCCCCTGCCAGAGGAAAGACAAGCAGAGGGTGGGTCGTTACAGGATCCTGGCTGATCTGAAACTGATAATTCCCGACAATCCGCGTTTGAAGAGTAAGAACGCACTCTCGACCGTCTGCGTCGAAGTCCAGTTCTTATCCTTCAACTCTTCGTTATGCGCCCCGCCTCAGAGAGAGAGAGAGAGAGAGAGAGAGATGAAAGATCGCCCAGCGATCCACCCGGGAAAATCCACAGATTTATTTTAAAAAATTGGCGTATTTTTCAGCGCCGAAAAGTCACCAGCCCACCCACCACGTTTCACCACGAATCCACCACAACTTCACCACAAAATCACCAGCACAAAAACATCACTTTTTCCAAAACCACCCTTAAAAACACCAGCAAAGCCGCCTCTTTTTCGCCCGCGACCACGCCAATATTTTTCCTGCAAAATCAGTAAGAATTCTTCGACGGATTCCGCATCCCAAGGACGTGAAAATCCTTCAGCCCACCCTTCAGCACATACACCAGGCGATTGTTTCCGTTCGGATCCGTAGGCCTCAGAAAAAAGCCCGTCTCCAGCACGAAATCCTTGGTATTGCTGATAATCCCCTCAATCATCTCGCCATCATAGAAATACACTCGCACCCACAACCCCGGCACGATCGGCGCATGTTCATGGAAATGAAGGGCTCTATGCCGCAGATCCCCATCGAATGTCTTGACGAAGAACACCGCCTTGGCGTCCTTCGTCGACACATCCTCAACCGCCCCTGAATCCAGTAACTTCAGCCGAATCGTGTCCAGCGGATACATGGGATCATTGCGCAGCAACTGCTCGATCGACCCCAGCTCTTCGGACTCCACCAGCCCGCGCACCGCATGATTCTCATACCGGATAATTACGCGATAACTCTCAGGTCCTGACAGTTCTTTGTCGCCCTTCTTCGACACTACGACGCGTGATTCCGCGGCGACAGGTCGTACTGCTTGATCTTGTACAGGAGTGCCTTGTAGCTGATTTGCAGATCGTTTGCCGCGGCCTTCCTGTTCCATCCAACTCCCTCCAACACCTGTGCAATTGCCGTCGATTCTGCATCACCCTTTAGATTGCGGACCATCGCCTTAAGCCCTGCGCCACTCGGCGCCTCCTGGGTGGCCACTGACGCCGCACCCTGATACACCGTAGAAGGAGAGAGCTCATCGATGATCGACCTGTCTTCTCCGAGCACCAGATAGCGATTGATGACGTTTTCCAGCTCACGCAAGTTTCCCGGCCACGAGTGATCTCCCAGCGCCTTCAGCAGATTCGCTGAGAATGGAAGCGGCTCCCGTCCATAACGCTTGGAACCCTTGCGCATGAAGTACTCCGATAGTACCGGAATCTCCTCACGACGCTCGCGCAGCGGCGGAATGCTGAGCGTAAAGCCGTTCAAGCGGTAGTACAGGTCCTCGCGGAATGTCTTGTTGGCCATCGCCTCTTTCATATTGATGTTAGTGGCCGCAATCACACGGACATCCACCTTCATCGGCGATCTACTTCCCAGACGCGAGAACGTTCCATCCTGCAACACCTGAAGCAGCTTGGCCTGCAGAATCGCCGGCATTTCGCCGATCTCGTCGAGGAAGATCGTTCCACCGGTGCACACTTCAAACTTGCCCGGCTTCGTCTTCACCGCACCGGTAAACGCGCCCTGCTCGTAGCCAAAGAGCTCGCTCTCCAGCAGGTCCGCCGGCACAGCGGCGCAGTTAACCTTCAGGAAGATATTCTGGCTGCGCGCGGACATCTTGTGCGTGTAAAGCGCCAGAATCTCCTTGCCGGTGCCGCTTTCACCCAGGATCAGGAGAGGAATATCGGCGCGCGCCACCAGCGCAGCCTGAGCCTCCAGATCGCGCATCCGCTTGCTCGAACGCACAAACGAGTGCGTCTCATTGAGCGGAATCTCCTTCAACGCGTCCGCAGCCGGCACGTTCTTCTCGACAGAGGCAAGATGCTCCTCAATTGCCTGTTCCACATCGCTGCCGGTGAACGGCTTCATCACGATGGCCCGAACTCCCAGCCGAATTACCATCTCAAGATCTCGAAGCTCAGCCGAGCACGACAGGACAATCACTGGAAGATGAGGCTTCGTGCACCGAATGTGAGTCAAAAGCGGAAGCGGGTCCCGGCTCGTATGAAGTGCGAGCAACAACAGATCAGGCTGCTCGGCTTTGTCCAGCCGATCAAGCAGAGCCTGCTCTTCTGAAAACAGATTGAGCGAGTACTGAGACCCAAGAGTCAACCGAAGGTAGTCAAGAACAGCAAGATCGGGTTCCAGGATGAGAATCTGGGCCCGCGACCTGGCATTCGATTTCAAGGCAGAGATCGGATACGAAAGCGCAGCTGACATACAGTTACCCCTATTTCGCCGAGTTGGATTCTATGCCCAACTTGGCGGTGATTCTGATACGGCCGTTCCAGATTCTAGTAAACTCTTCCAACAAATCGATCTAAAGTGTTGCGAAGTAGGGAGTCTTCCCAACGTATTGCTCACCGAATTCTAGTTTGTCCGACTTCCCTTTGACAGAAAAATGTTAAGAACTTTGCCGACAAAAGAGATAAAGGTTTTCCACTCGTCATCCAAGTAGGCCTAGCTTACATGGTCGCGGGCATGATCGAACCAAAAAAATGGGATATTTTTTCGACAGGTTACTTTGGTCGTAGGGCCCCTAGTGACCCTCAAATTTCACATAAAATCACAACTTCAGTCTCAAACTCGAGGGTCTATTCTTCTGGAATTCCTCCATGCCAAGCCCCAAAAAACGCTCTGTTTTCCTTCCTGCGTCTAAGAATTGGTGCTAAACGTGCAGTGTGAAGGCTATTGCAAACTTGCGGTTCTGCTGAAACGCCGATAGGAAAAAATGACCTTGGTCCATAACGCCGAATCCGCTGCCTCTCTAAATCTCCCACCGCTGGATATCATCTTCGGCAAGACTGCGGCTATGCAGGCGGTCCGAAACAAGCTCGAGCGGGTAGCGGAGACCGATGTTCCTGTTCTCATTCAAGGTGAGAGCGGAACTGGCAAGGAGCTCTGCGTTCGCCTCCTGCATGCCTTTTCAATGCGTGCCCGCGGTTCCCTGGTTAAGGTGAGCTGTCCCGCCATCCCCCACTCGCTCTTGGAAACCGAGCTGTTTGGCTATGAAAAGGGAGCATTTACGGGCGCAATGTCCACCAAACTTGGCCGAGTTGAACAGTCCCACAATGGAACTCTTTTTCTAGACGAGGTCGGCAGCCTCGACCTTGCCGTTCAGTCCAAACTGCTCCAGGTATTGCAGGACGGCACTTTCGTTCGAGTGGGCGGCCACGAACCTCGCTCCATCGCAACCCGCCTGGTCTCAGCCTCCAACAGCGATCTTCGCAACCAGGTTGAGGACGGAACCTTCCGCCTCGACTTCCTCTTCCGTATCAATGCGGTGACCATCAACCTCCCGCCCCTGCGCCAACGAATCGCAGATCTGCCAATTCTGATCGACTACTTTATTGATCACTATGCAAAGGTTTTCCATAATACGCCGGAGCTGCTCTCCCGGAGTGCCGTGCGCCTGATGCAGAATTATCACTGGCCGGGAAATGTCCGCCAGCTTGAAAACCTCATCCGCAGCTATGTCCTGATCGGCAGTGAAGAAGCACTGGTCGCTGAACTCATGCCCGAATCGCCCCGAGGCATCGTTACCGAGATCGACCTGAGCGAACCGGTTTCCCTGAAAAATATCACCAAGAAGGCGACCCAGGATCTTGAACGCCAGATCATCCTGAAGGTACTCCAGGAAAATAGCTGGAACCGCCAAAAGACGGCAAAGTGGCTTCAGATCAGCTACAGATCGCTGCTTTATAAACTGAGCGAAGTCGGGATGCCGGAGGTTCCGCCGAGGCCTCTCCGCATCCCCCATCTGGTTAAGAAGGAAGAGCGGACCCTTAAGCCCGCCCTCTCCTCCCGCACCCGAATTTACTAGTTCCGTCCAATCTGCCCGAAAGCCTCTCCAATAGAGGGAATATCCGACCTTGGTGACAACAGCAAGGCACTCTCTTACTGAGCACCCTGTCGTCGCAGAATCGTCTTCACCGTTTCGAACATGATCAATAGGTCCAGCCCCAGCGTCATGTGTTTGATGTAGTACAAGTCAAACTCAAGCTTCTCCCGTGCCTGCTCGAGAGTCGCGCCGTATCCATATCGCACCTGCGCCCACCCTGTGAGTCCTGGACGAATCATATGGCGCAGGTTGAAGTAAGGGATCTGCTCGCAAAGCCACGGCACAAACTCAGGACGTTCCGGCCGCGGACCGACAAAGCCCATATCGCCCCGCAAGACATTCCATAGCTGAGGCACCTCGTCCAAGCGTGTCTTTCGCATCAACATGCCCACCCGAGTTACGCGCGGATCATCTTTCGTCGCCCACTTAGCTCCCGCGACCTCAGCATCTGTTCTCATCGTACGAAACTTGTAAACGCTGAAGTTCTTGCCTCCGAGGCCCACGCGCGTTTGCTTGAAGAAGATCGGCCCGGGAGAAGAGAGCCGCACCATCAACACCACAAACGGGAAAAACGGCAGGAACAGGAGCAGTCCGACCGCTGCGGTCAGCGTCGATACGATGCGCCGTGCAATCTGCTGCGACGGTTTCACCCGAAACCCTTCGCTAAAAATAAAACTGCTTGGGTGAAGCCCATCAAGATGCAGCTTGCCCGTAAGTCGCTCTAACAGGCTTCCTGCCTCTTCAATCACTACACCGTTGAATCGTAGCTTGAGCAGTTCGTCTACGGGAAACTCCCCGCGGCGGTCTTCAAGCGCGACAATGACTCGGTCGATGCGGGGCTTAGCCGTATTGAAAGCCTCAAGGGCCGCATTGAACGCCTCTTTGCGCTCCATCTTGTTGGCCAGCACACCATCCCATCCGACGACCTGCATGCCCGCGTCGTTGCGTGCCTTCAGCAAGTCCACAATCGTCTGCGCGCGTACTCCAGCGCCCAGAATGTAGACCCTCTCACGGAACATCTCTCTGCCAATGATCCATTCATAAGCGCTCCGCCAGACCACCAGCGCCGCGGTAAGAAAAACAAGCCCGAGCAACAGAACATAGTGGGCGATATCAGCGCCAGGAAAAAGATAGATAATCGCCGAGAGCAAAAACGAAAGAAATCCAAGAACCAGCAGCAGGCGAAAGTAGATCTCCCACCGGGCCGAGATGCGCTGCGGCTCATAGAGGTCGAAATAATACGAACAGAGAAGTGTCAGAATCGTCAGGCCGAGAATCTTCAGGCCACCGTACTCGTAGTTCAGAACGAGGTAGGTATCCGGTCCCAGCAGCAGCGCCGTCGCCAACAGGAAGCAGCCACTGACAATGAGCGCTTCACACAGCAGGAGAACGATGGTGCGGGTGGGATAGTACACGTTAAACAGCCGGATCATCGTTCCGTTGCTCCCTCTTACTGCTTGATGGACTCGTAGCCGTAGTAGTTACCGACCTCCGGTGTCTCTTGCACGGCATTGAGCACAAAGCCCAGAACATTCGAGGCCTTCAGCTCACTCTGTGCACGTTGCGCAACAGGGAACTTCGTTACTCCGCCGCGCGCGACCAGCAAAACACCATCGCACCATCGAGCTAGATTGACCGCGTCTGAGACGGGCAACACCGGAGAAGAATCCACAATAATCCAATCAAAGTAAGGCGCCGCTTGCCGAATCAGTTCACCGAAACGCGAGCTGCCCGACAGGTCGGCGGCTTTATCGCCACCATTCCCGCCGGCAATAAATGTCAAATTGGGCAGCACAGGAACTCCCGAGCCGACCACAGGTGTCGGATCCGGTCGTTGCATGACCTCCAGGATGGTCGCCTTCCCCGCCAAGTAATCGGCCAGCCCCGGATGCGACTCGCACCCCAGGATCTGATGGACCGTATACCTCCGCATATCGCCGTCGATCAGGAGCACCTTGCTGTTCTTATGGCGGGCCAGACTGAGCGCGAGATTCGTCGAGATAAAGCTCTTGCCCTCCTGCGGAAGGCCGCTACTGACGAGAATAGTTTTCAGCGGACTGATGTCGCGAAGCTCAAATATCCGCGAACGGAGGCTGCGAAATTGCTCCACTGCCGGTCCTCGCTCCAGCAACGCAGGCAATTGAGGCAGAGACAGGGCCCACGGCCGCGGAACGATCTGGCTCAGATCCAGCGACTCGCCTCCCATACGAAGTTGGGGTGGCTCCTGATAGGTCTCGGGGAAAGCAGGCGCGACGAAGTTCGGATCTTCAGCCTCGGCGACTGCCATCGTCATTCCTGCGCTGAGTGGGTGCTCCGATACCCGCGGCTCTGATTCGCGCCGATCTGAATTCCGTTCGGACTCTGCTTTCTGAAGTGCTTCATAAATTCGGCTCATCGTTCGTGCCTTCCTGGCTCACGGCTAAAACCTGCCATAAAATTGTCTTCCGGTTCCGTCCGTTGCGTATGCGTTCCTGCGCTGCCCAACACCGCCGGAGAGAGCATGAACGGCTGCGTCTCCAACTCCAGCTCTGCCGCCACGTTCTCGACGATCGTCGGGGTCACCTGTTGCACCTGCTCGACGTAAGCCAGAATCAGCGAATGCTCACACAATAGATTGATGATGCGCGGAATCCCGCGGCTAAAGCGAAAGATCAGGTCGAGTGCTTCAAAGGAAAATAGCTGCCAGCTGGCGCCGGCAATCCTCAAACGCTCGGTAACATAGGCGTGAGTCTGGCTCTCAGTCAACGGCTGCGTCCGGCACCATAACGAAACGCGCTGTCGTAACTGTCGCACACTTGGATGGCGAAGCTTTTCTTCCAGCTCCGGTTGTCCCGACAGCACAATCTGCAGCAACTTCTCCGAAGACGTTTCAAGATTCGTCAGCAACCGGATCTCTTCCAGAAGCTCCCATGACAGATTTTGCGCCTCATCCACGACGACAACGCATGTCTCTTCCATGCGGAACCGCTCAATCAGCCAACGATTCAACTGCAACAGCATTCCCGACTTCGTCCGTGTCGCCGGCACAATTCCGAAGTCCGTCAGGACGAACTCCAGGAAGTCCAGCACATCAAGCCGCGGATTGAAGACGAACGCCGTCGAAACACGGCGATTGCTGAACGAACTCAACGCCCTGCGCAATAGAGTCGTCTTTCCCGTCCCGACTTCGCCGGTCAGCACCGTGAAGCCTTTGCGTGCAGAGATTCCATACTCGAGGCACGCAAGCGCCTCCCTTGTGTGCGGCATCATGTAGAGAAACCGCGGATCGGGGCTCGTTCCAAATGGACTGCTTTGCAGTTTGAAAAAACTTTTGTACATCTTAGCCACCCGCATTCATTAGCGGCTTGGTGCCCGCATTGAGATCTGGAGTACGGCGTCCGAACCATCTTCGTTTCGTCGTTTACCACCCCGGGTTCTCCATTGAAGCCGATAACACCAAGTGTCGGCAGCTTCGTGAAGGCCCAGATATCGCGCTCGCTCCGTACGGCAGTATCGAGATATTCCAGCAGTCCCACGATGAGCAGACCCAGCGCCAAGCCGGCCGCGAGGCCTCCGCCGACATACACAGGTCGCTTCGGAGACGAAGGAGATTCGGGAAGGTTCGGCTCGTCCATCACGCGGAACTGCTCTCCCTGTTGGCGCCTCTCGAGATCCGTCGCCATCTTGGATTGGTTCATCTTGTTAAGGAGGTCGTCATAAAACGCCTGTGCCGTCTGATTGTCTCTCGTGATGGCTTTGTACTCTTCCTCTACAGCCGGGCTTGACGCAACCCGCTCCTGATAGAGATGGAGCTGTCCTTGGATCGCAGCCTGGTCACGCTTCTTCTGCGCTATGCCTTGATCCATTGCACGAATCTGTGCGCGAAGCTGTTGGACCCCCAAAGTATCGGTGGGTCTTGGAGTTGTAGATGCGGTCGTCGACGCAACTGCTGCGGGCAGGCTCAGCCATCTTCTGTCGCAGTTCCTTAATCTTTCGGCGAACAGCGACCACATCCGGGTAGTCGTCGGTATAACGCGCGGTGAGATCCGCCTCCTGCGCGAGAAGCTGCCTGCAGTTCAGCTGTTGTTCCTGCGGAGCAAGACCACCATGCTCAGGTGCCTGCGAAGCCTGATTCTGTTGCTGCATCGCAAGAATAGATTCAGCGTAACTCTTATCCTGCTCCATACGCGCGAGCGCCTGTGTCGCGGCATCCAGCTGCGTATTCAGTGTCGTCAACATGTTGATGTTCGATGACTCGGCGCCCGGCAGTTTGCCAACGTACTGCTGCTGGAATTTGGCCAGCTTTGCGTCCTGCTCATCCAGCTTGGCCTTCGCGTCGGCCAACTGTCCCTTCAGAAACTCGGTTGTACCGGCAGCCGACGCCGCACGATCGCTGAGGTTTTCGCTGACGAAGAGCGACTGAATCTCGCCGCACACCAGCTGAGCCGTGCGAGGATCGTTCGCCTTGAAGGAGATGAAGAATCCCGGCAATCCATTCGTACGTGCAATCTCAGACTGGATCGGGGTGATTCCAATATTCTTTCTCGTCAGGTCGATGCGATCGTCCATCGACATCTTGCTATTCGCAAAAAGATTGAAGCGCTCGATGATCGGCTGCAGGCGAGACCGGCTGAGGATCTGTTCTCTCATGGAAGCCAACCGTCCACTCAGGTCTTCGGTGACAACAGCTTTGACATACGATTCCGGAACCTTCTGCTGCTCCACGAGAACAAGCGTCTGGGAGATATATTCGGGCTGCACCAAAAACGTAATGGCAAAACCGACGATGGGAAAGATGATTGCCGGAACAGCAATGATCCACCATCTTCGTTTCAGAATGGTTACGTAATCTTGAACCGTCAATGCACGATGACCAAGCATGTTGACTCCTTAAAATTGTCCCAAACGGGTTGACCGCGGAGTATAGGTGATACCGATCCCGAACGTTTGGGACGTGCCATTCAATGCGTTTTGCGCAGGAAGTGAATAGTTGTTCGTTTGGTTTTGAACCGTGTAACTGGCAAACGCGGAGAAATGAGCGTTAATCCTGCGCGTGAGTTGGCCTCCGCCATAAACCGTATCGTAGACTTCATGCGTTGGAGCCCCGACGCCTCCGGCCGTCAGTTGCGTCAATCCGGCCGTATGCGTATAAGACACGGTAAGCGAAGCTACCCAGTTGCGCCCGTAGGAGTGACCGAGCGGCAGCCGAAAAGCTGTCGGCCGTGGCGCCCGGCAACACACCTGAGCCACCGTTGACCCCATGGGAGTAAAACACGGATGCATTCGTTACTACGTGCGAATAGGAAAGCCCTGCAGAGGCGGCGACATCCACTTTCGAAGGAATCAGCGCGCTATTGGCGCTGGAGATCCATTGCGGACCTGCTGAGACGGACATGCTCAACGTATGACTAAGAAGCCGTTGGTAGGAGAGATTGACGCTCTTCGTGTCGAAATTTGGCGGAGTATATCCATCTCCATTTTGGGTGTAATTGAAGGTCGAATAAGTGCCGCCAACGCTCACAGAGCTACGCGCGTCAATGCGCCGATTCACCGCAGCGTTTGCAGTAACGTCACTATAGTTGTAGCCGAGTTGGTATTGTAGTAAGCGTCATTGGCCCCGTTATCATTCAGAAAGCTAAGAACCGACCAAGAACCACTTCCGCTGATAGAGGTATTGTGACTAATCTGCCGCTCAGCACTCCCAATCAGGTTATTGCTGTAGCGATTACCCGCTTCCGATAAGACCCCGCCAGCAGGCCCCGCCCCCGGTCCTTGCACCGGTATCGACCCCAGGTCGCCCACACCCGGAATACCCGATAGACCCGTCGTCGGAGATTGTGGAAGAAAGCTGAATGAGTCGGAGACATTAAACACCCAGTACCGCGTTACCAAGCCTTGCGAAGCCTCGACATTCCAATAACTGGTCGTTCCCTGCCCTCGCCTGATTCCCTAAAATAACGCCGCCCGCAAAAAGAAGGTTGAAGGGGCACACTTCGCTCTTTGCGTTATAGGCCACGTCTCCGGACAGGGCCGTAGAATTCGTCACGTCGCCCGACCCGAAGTAGCCGAGTTGAATGATCTCTGACGCGCTCAGGGCATAGTGAAGAACACCATCCAGCGGGTTGAGATTAATGCCTGAATTAACCGGAGCCATAGAAGGGCCGCCGGCAGGGACAGCTTGCCCTTGTGAGGCAGAACTCGCGGTCAAAAGAAGTGCCGCTATAACCAATCGAATTTTCATAACCTCGATCATGGGACAACGATCGTGTCTCCAGGAAGAAGCGTCATCCCCGGATTCTCGCCCTTCAGCGCCAGTTTATAGTTGAACGGCAGCTTCTCCTGCTTGCCGTTGACTGTCCGCAAAATGTAGATCTTCTTAGAGTTAGCGAATTGTGACAAACCGCCCGCTGAGACGATCGCCTGCAGAGGCGTCATTCCCGGAGTCAGCATTACCGGGCCGACATGCCCTACTTCGCCCACCATGAAGATTCTCTGGCTGTTTACACCTAGCACCGAAACTGTAACCACAGGATCCTGGATGTACTTCTTCAGTCGCTGCGAGATATCGTTTGACAGGGCCATCGGCGTCAATCCGGCCGCCGGAAGATCGCCCACTAGAACCAGAGAGATCATTCCGTCAGGGCGAACGGGAAAGGTGCCTGACAACGTCGGCTCCTTCCAGACTGTCACTTGAAGCTGGTCCTCAGGTCCGATGATGTAGCGAGAAGCATCCATGGGCCCTGCGTAGTTTGCGGTAGACGCGGCGGCATTCGCAGCAGCTGGAGCGGTCGCTGCCGGAGGAGCAGTCTGTTGCGACGACGCCGGCGAGGTCGCTGGCTTAACCCCCTGTGTGGATGTTGTTTGCGAAGTCTGAGCCACAATCGCCAACGGCATGGCAAGCAGCACAAACAATGCGACACAAATGCGAATCATGGAATTACTCCCATTCGTGGTTAGACCCAAGATTGACTCATACATGTCTGATGCGGCTGAATTGCCCAAATGGATCTTCATATCAAAACTTTCTTCGAAGGGCTAATGGAACTCCTCCTCGCATGTGGTTCATTTTCGGCAATCTCCACGCATTTCTTGATCTCGTAGAGTACGGCTGAGATTCGTATCGACAAGCCCTTCGACATATTGATCTAGCAATACAATTGCCAAACCTGCCTAGGCTCAATTATTCATACGAAAGCCGCAATTGATGACTCTACTAATTGAAAACAAAAGGGCGTGCCTTTGGTGATACTCCCTGCTATGCAGACTACCAGCCCAAGTAGAAAATCCTTTCCCTATCGGGGGCACGTTATCTACCACTTTTGTGGCGATATAGCAGAAATCAGGGAAAATCGCCCTCCTGAAGAGGTACGCTAATTGCTTACACGTTGTACGTGAAGTATAACGTCATACGAACTAGTACAGGGACCCGAAGACCATGCCCTACACCCCGGAACTCGTTGTCAAGGAGACAGACTCCGAGCTCCTGCAAGCGAACCGCCTCAGGACCTCATCCCCGCTCCAATGGCTGCCTTACGCCGTCATCGCCGTCCTTCTGTCGGTGCTCTACTATCGCGTGGCCGTCAAACTCGTATACGACTGGTACACGATTCCCGATTACTCGCATGGCTTTCTTGTCCCTCTCTTCGCGGCATTCCTGGTCTGGGACAAGCGGAAGGTGCTCAGCGATACTCCTGTGAAGCAGACTTGGTCAGGCCTCGTCCTGGTCGTGTTTTCAATCGCACTCTTGATCCTTGGCGTCTATGGTGTCGAGCTATTTACAACTCGTATGTCCTTTGTTTTGTTATTGACCGGGCTCATTTGGACGCTCTTTGGCACCGCCATGTTGCGCGTGCTCCGGTTCCCTCTTCTGGTTCTCGTTCTCGCCATTCCCTTCCCCGCGATCCTCTTTAACCAGATCACCTTTCCGCTGCAGCTCTTGGCTTCAAGAATCGCCAGCGACATCCTGCCGTTCCTCGGCGTCCCCACCCTTCACGAAGGAAATGTCATCGAACTGCCGATTATGAAATTAGAGGTAGCGGAGGCCTGCAGCGGCATTCGCTCCCTGATGAGTCTGTTCACCCTGGCTGTCTTCTATGGCTACTTTCTTGAGCGCACCACCAGTCGCCGCGTCATCCTCGCCCTCGCGAGTATCCCGATCGCAGTCACAGCCAACGTTGCGCGTATCGTCGGAACTGGCCTCTGCGTTCAGTATTGGGATCCGGAAAAAGCCCTCGGCTTCTTCCATGAGTTCTCCGGTTGGGTGATGTTTATCGTCTCACTTGTGTGTCTCTATCTGGTCCACCGCGTCATGCGGCTCATCTCCCCAGCAAAGGCGAAAACTGTATGAAATCGCCCCGATTCTGGATCATCATCCTGCTCCTCACATCAACGATCTTCGTCCTGCAGAGCCGCGGCGACGTGGACCAGGTACCCTTCAGCGAGCCCCTGAGCCTGATGCCTAAGAACTTCGGCGAATGGACCTCACAAGATATCCCTCTCAGCGACGACACACTCGAAGTCCTCGGCAAGGGCGACTTCCTCAATCGTGTCTACACCCTGCCACGAAACTCCGGATTACCCGCGGCACCCCCCATCAGCCTCTTTATTGGATACTTTGCCAGTCAGCGAACGGGACAGACAATGCACTCCCCGCAGAACTGCCTGCCCGGCGCAGGATGGACGTTCGACTCACGTAAATACACAGAAATAAAAGACATCAACGGAAAAACCTACAAGGTCGGCGAGTACGTAATCAGCAACGGAGACGTAAAACAGTTTGTCCTTTACTGGTATCAGGCACATGGCCGGAGTATCCCGAACGAGTACGTTGCCAAGGGGTACATGGTCACCGATGCTATTCGCTTGAACCGCACCGACGGCGCCCTGGTCCGGGTCATCACTCAGGTCATGCCATCGGAGTCTCTGGAAACCGCACAGGCTCGCGCCCTTAATTTCACTGCGCAGATGGCTCCGAATCTGCCGCGGTTTATCCCGAACTAAAACTTCCGATGACCGCACCTACACATCTTGTGTCAGAGCCCTGACACGTAACAGGCAATAGCATAGGAACGCAAAAGTTTTTTGGAAAGCAATTGAGGAAATCGGCAATGAGAATCTCACTAACCCCGGTCGCACGTCGAGTATCAGCTGTCCTGACTGTATCGCTTGCTCTCGGTCTCACCGTGGGTTGTCATCGCGATCCCAATAAGGAAAAGCAGCGCTACCTTGAAAGCGGTAAACGCTACGCCGACCAGGGAAAACTTTAAGGAAGCGACTATCCAGTTCGCCAATGCGCTCAAGATCGATCACAATTTTGCCGACGCTCACTACCAGCTCTCCAAAGTCTTCATCAAACAAGGCTCGATGATGCCCGCCTACGGTGAGCTCATGCGGACCGTCGATCTGCAGCCGAACAATATTCCGGCTCGCGTCGACCTTGGCAATCTTCTTGTCGCCGGAAGGCAGCCAGCCAAGGCCACCGAGCAGGCAAACGCCATTCTCGCCCTTGACCCAAACAACGCCGACGCCCACGCGATGCTTTCAAGCATCGCCATGTCGACAGGCGACCGTACCGAGGCCTTGGCACAAATCCAGAAGGCCCTTGCCATCGACCCCAACCGTGCCGCCTTCCACGCCTCGCTCGGCTTTCTGCTGAGCTCCGACCCCACGACAACGGCCGCTGGAGAAGACCAGCTCCGCAAAGCAGTCTCGCTCGACGAAAAGAATGTAACCGCGCATCTCGTTCTCGCCGCAATGTTGCAGAAGAAGGGCGACATGCAAGGCGCGGAAGACCAAATGAAGGCAGCCATCGCCGCCGATCCGAAGAATGTCATGGCGCGCGCCAGCTTGGCCGAACTCTATCTGCGCCAAAAGGACAACGCCAAAGCGGAGCAGACCCTACGCCAGGCGACTGAGGATCTCGCCGACTCCGAGAGTGGCGCCGGCATGCTCGCCACCTATTACATCCGCACGAATCAGGTCGTCACAGGAGCAGCAACCTACGCCGACCTCGTTGCCAAGCACCCCAAGAGCACTCCACTCAAGATCGCTTACCTACGCCTCTTGATCTTGAACAGGGACCTGCCCAAGGCAAGGACAGTCGGCGCAGAACTCGCGAAGACCGACAGCAGCCTTCCCGAGGTTGCCGTTCTCAACGGGATGGTCCTGCTGAATGACGGCAAGACAACCGACGCGTTCAATGAACTGCAGAAGGCCGCCAAGGCCAATCCCGAGAGCCTCGTGGTCAAAATCTGGCTGGGACGTGCCGCGCGCGCCAAAGGCGACACGACAGTTGCCATGCAGAGCTTCCGCGACGCAGTAAAACTCAACCCTCGAAGCATGGAAGCGCAATCGGGGCTCGCGGAAGTTTCCCTCGAGGCACGTGATTTCAGCACCGTGGAGCAGGTAGCCAACTCCGTCATCGCAATGGATCCGAACTTCGCAAATGCCTACATCTGGCGAGGAATCGCGGAAGGGAATAATAAGGCCCTCGACAAAGCGGAGGCTGACTTCAAACAAGCCGTTAAGCTCGATCCAAAGAACTCGATGGCCTACATTGAACTGGCACAGCTGCGACTGTTCCAGCAGAAGATTCCCGAAGCCAAGACGCTTCTTGAACAGGCGCTCGAGATCAATCCGAACTCCTCAAGGGCTCTGCGACTCCTGGCTTCTGCCATGCTGGTTGAGAAGCAGCCCGCCCAGGCGGTCAATCGAGTGCAGGCTCAGATCGCCAAGTCTCCACAAAACTCCGATATGTACGATCTTCTGGCAGATCTCCAGCTGGCCACCAGCGACTCCAAAGGAGCGCTCGAATCAGCCGAGAAGGCGATGCAGCTGAACCCGGCCGATAGTGCAGCCGTCGTCGCCTACACCCGCGCAGAACTCGCCGCCGGTGATCCCTCCAAAGCAGTAGCCAGGTGGCAACAGTGGACAAAAGACCACCCCACTGACGTCCGCGGCTTCACCCTGCTCGGTTCCCTCCAGGAGTCGCAAGGCGATCGCACCGGCGCCATGGACAGCTACAAGAAAGCTCTCGCTCTTCAACCGGAACAGCCCGTAGCGGCAAACAACCTGGCCTTCCTGATGGTAGAGACAGGGCAGAACCTCGATGTGGCTCTCTCGCTCGCCCAGATTGCACGCCGTGGCACGCCGACATCGCCTAGCAGCGCCGACACCTTAGCCTGGATCTACTACCAGAAGGGCAACTACGACTCCGCGCGCGACCTGCTTGAGGACGCCATCAAGTCGGCCCCAAACGACGCCACCATCCACTATCACCTGGGAATGACGTATGCCAAACTGTCCAACAGCACCGACGCCATCTCACATCTCAAGAAGGCTGCGGCTCTGGCACCCAACACCCAGACTGCTAAGGATGCAGACAAGGAACTCGCACTCCTGGGCTAGTACTGCGAGATATCCGGCTTAGGCGAACAGGATCGGGCAGAAAGAAGGCATCACACTACCTTCTTTCTGCCCGATGAAGTCAAGACGTTCTCATAAGTTTGTATCGTCTTCTTCGCGATCGAGAGCCACGACCGATCGCCGAAGTCCATCTCTCTTACCTTCTGCGCAAATTCTTCTCGCAGTGCTTGATTCTGGGTCAGCTCAACCAGCGCCCTGGCAAACTCCGCGGAGTTCTGCGGATCGACCAGAAACGCGTCCTCACCATTGGTCAGCAACTCCCGAAATACCGGCAGGTCGCTCGCGACAATTGCTTTTCCCAACGCCAGTCCCGTCGCCAGCGCTCCGCTCGTTGTAATCGCCCGATAGGGATAGACGACGACGCCCGATGCGCGATAAAGCGCCACTAGTTCTTCCGTAGAGATAAAGCGGAAGTGCATCTTCACGCGCTTCAGCCCTAAATCGTTCACCTGCGCGCGAATCTGATCCAGGAAATCCGGCGCCCCTGTGCCGGCAATCACAAGACAAGCATCGCTGACCTCAGCCTCTACCTGTTTCCACGCCCGCAGCAGCAGATCAATCCCTTTGTAGGGAAAGATAATTCCTTGCCACAAAACCAACACCTGATCCGCCTCAACTTCAAACGTCTGTAGCGCAAGCTCCTCGCCAGATGCGGGAAGGTCATAGAAAAATGGCCCATGCGGAATAACAGATATCTTGTCCCTGGAAACGGAAAACTCCTCCACAAGTCTCGCCTCAACGTGATCCGAGTGACAGATGATCGCATCCACCATCCGATAGAGCCCGTCGAACGTCCGCTTATAGGCCTCGCCCGTATCATGAGGAAGAAGGTCGTGAACTGTCAGAACGATCTTCGCTCCCCGCCACTGACAAAGCTCAACGAACCAGAGGTCCAGAGGAACGCGCGACTTGAACATCGGCAGGAACTGCACGTGAATCACATCGGGACAAGAAATCAGAAAACGCACCGTCAGCGCAGCTAGGTTGAGTAGCGCCTCAAACAACTTCAAAATTCTGCGCGGTAAGCGTGGCAGGTGAAACCTCCCGACCACATCCATTAATCCTGGATCAACCTTGATGCCGCGGCTTGAAAAGCACTCCGTGTCGAGATAATAGGTAATGGACCCCACCGTCACGTTGGCGCCCTCTTTCAACAACGCCTTCGAAAGATACGCAGTGTAGTAGGGCACTGTGGCCCACAGATCCATCATGAAGACAGAAGGCCGCCGGACTCGATACGCTCACCTAGCGTTGCCTCCAGAAGCTGCGGAAGATTCAAGCGTATTGTCTCCACCCTTCTCTACTCCCTCAATCGCCTCGGTATACACGCGAAGATAGTCCTCCGTCATTCGTGTCGCTGAATATTCCAGCTCAACCCGCCGTTTCGCCGCAGCACCAAATCGCGCTCTCATTGCAGGATCTCGCAACAGACTTACGATGCCCTGGGCCAGTGCCTCCACATCTTCCGCCGGCACCAACACACCGGTCTCGCCACTGACGACCACTGTCGGCACCTCCCCCACCGCCGTTGCAACCAACGGCAATCCGCTAGCCATGCCTTCCAAAATTGCCATCGGAAGCCCCTCTTGTCGCGACGACGAAACCATTACGTCCAGCGATGCATACACCGAAGGCATATCGTTCCGACGACCCAACATCGAAACGTTCCTTCCAATGTTGAGTTCCTCAACCAACTTCTCAAGCTTTTCCTTGTCAGACCCTTCGCCGACCACTACAAACCTCGCGCTTGGAAAGGCAAGCAGAACTCGCGCCGCTGCGCGTAGAAAGATATCGATTCCCTTCTCGATCGAAAGCCGACCGACCAAGCCAACAATCAGCGTTCCGCCCCACGTTGGATCCTCCCGCAGGACAGGATTAGCCTTGTCAAAGGGGCGTAAATCAATTCCATTCCGAATCAGGCGAATCGTTCTCTTCATGAACTCCCGCCTTCAACAACCTGCGTCTTACTTCGTCCGAGACGGCCACAACCCGCGCAAACTTCCGCAACACAAAGCGATCGGCAACCCCATAAAGAAAGACAACCAGGTTGTTGTCGTACCAGGTATGGCATGTTGAGACGAACGGCATCGTTGTACTACGCAAAGCCAGGTAGGCATAGATATCTGCCTTGAAGCCGTGAGCATGCACAACATCTGCACCAGTCTCAACCGCTAACTGGCGAATCCTCGCAATCGCTCTCCGGTCCATCTGCCCATCGCAGGAGATCAAGTGCGACTCGATCCCTTCTTCCACCGCTCTCTCGTGCAGTTGAACGTTTGGATTCGAGACATTGGAGAAAACCCCCAGCGCGCTGCGGTGCGAGCCGCTATTCAACGTGCGCGAGATGTTCAGGATCACGGCCTCTGCTCCGTACATGCCTCCGCTGCTAATGATGTGCAGAACCTTCATCCTGCGTTATCCCAACCTTCATTTCCATCCGGCTCTTTTCGATTCAGCAGTGCCCACAGTCTCTCGTACAGACCGTCTCCCAACAATGCCTTTGCGGTTGCTTTCATTCGATATTGGCGCCCCAAAGCGGCCAGGGCTGTGCTGCCCGGCTGAAAGAGGTTGGAAATCCATTCCAACTGCATGTCTCCGCGGATATTCAACCGCCCCACAGTGGATCCCAACGGCAACGATTCAGCTTTTGGCATAGACGTATAAACCTGCGTATAACCCGCCTCCTCGCATGCAGCCAGAACGCGACGGTTATATCGCCCTCCCGGCAAAGACATCGTGGTAATCGAAGTCCCCAGCTTATCCTCCAGCGCAAGCCGAGCGTTGCCCAGCTCAACATTCAGGTCCTTTTCATTGCAATGCGTCAGCAGAGTGTGAGTCCACCCATGCGCACCGATGGACTGGCCGGCTTCATGCAGCTGTCGCAACTCCGTCCACCCCATATAGCCTGGTCTCCGCCCCGTCCACCCCACAGTGATGAAAAACTGCGCCTTCAGATTTTGTGACTGTAGAATAGGCAGCGCATACTCGAAGTTCGAAATATGACCATCATCGAACGTTACCTCCGGCCAGAGCCCGGAATTCTCTGTACTTCTCAGTTCAGCGAAGACATCGATTTGTTTTTGAAACGCGTCGGGCGCCAATACATACGAGTACTGACTCGAGGTGGGCCGCAGTTCGTGATAAAGAAGATAGAGTCTCGGTTGAAGTCGCTTCACTTGCTCCTTCGACATCGTGTCACCGCTCAATGCTGGGTTCGTCCAGCGACGCTTTTTACAATACCGGCACCAAATCAGGATACTAGACGGGAAACGTACGCATAACCAATGCCACCATCGAGTAATCAACCCGAATCGAGTCAAACAACCGTCGCTCCTACTTATCCTTCAGATACGGATGGAACAGCGTTGACTTCGACACTTTGGCAAACTTTGCGCGCTGATGTCTACCGCTACACCGGAAAAACGGGTAGGCGCGCTTTCCAATCCGCCTATCGTGAGCCTGGTTTTCGTTTCACTTATTATCTCCGCAAAGTCGCGTACTACAGTGCGAAGAGGAAGTCGTTCGGGATATTTGGTTATGCCTACAACCGAATCCTCTATCAACACTATCGATTCAAATATGGTTTCGACATCTCACCGACGACAAACATCGGGCCGGGCCTATATATTGGGCACTTCGGTGGAGTTGTCATCAGCCCCCACGCAGTCTTAGGCGCAAACGTTAACATCGCGCAGGGCGTCACGATCGGAGCAACCAGCCGCGGCAAACACATTGGCGCTCCGACGCTCGAAGATCGGGTCTGGGTCGGCGCACACGCGATTATCGTCGGAAAGATCACGATCGGTCGCGAAGCGCTGATCGCTCCGGGAGCTTACGTCAACTTCGACGTGCCCGCCGAAGCGGTAGTTGTGGGAAACCCAGGTCAGGTGGTATCGATGAACGGCTCGCGCGGTTATGTCAACCAAACCATTGACAATCCAGAAGCGTAAAGCTGGGCATGGCTCCGTAAAGAATTTCGAACGCACTCTGGGCAAAAGCTGACTGCGCACGTACGCCCTGTCTTTCCTACCACTTTGGTATCAAAGGCCTTCCCTTTCCGTCGCCGCACCATGAAGTATCATCATCCAATGTAGAGCTCTCGGCCGGACTTAAGTATCGCCCAGCCGGACCGGTTGCTGTACCAAGAGGGATCCTATGCCGTCACCAACGATCGCCTACAATCCGGCGTCGCGCGGCCATCACAGAGCGGTTGCCCGCCAGTTTTTCTTGCGATCCCCAAGCCTCAACCAGGCGTCCGCGTGGCTGCCTCATCTCGGAATATCGCCAAATCGGACCGCGCAATGAAGCTGCTTTTCTGGCTGTGCTTTGTACTGATTAGCTACACGTATTTCGGCTATGCCGTCTGGCTTTGGCTCTCTGTACGTCTACGCAGGCGGTCCATTCTCCAAAGCCCCATCACGCCAAACGTCTCGATTATCATTGCAGCGCGCAATGAGGAAGCAAGCCTTCCGGCCAAACTCGAAAATCTTCGCTGCCTGGACTATCCGCAGCAACAGCTTCAGATTATCGTTGCCTCCGACGGATCGACGGATCGCACCGCAGATATCCTGCGCGACCACACAAATCAAGTAATTCCGGTAATCATCGATGAGTCGCATGGAAAGGCCTGGGCGCTCAATGAGGCTGTAGAGCATGCCACTGGTGACATTCTGGTCTTTCTGGATGCGCGTCAGACGATTGACGCGAACGCAGTCTCCGAGTTGGTCGCATGTTTCGCGGACCCCGAGGTTGGTGCGGCTAGCGGCGAGCTATTGCTCGAGGCCGCTCCCGGCCTGTCCTCTGCAAATGCACTCGGCATCTACTGGAAGATCGAAAAGATCGTCCGCAAACTCGAGTCTGCATCTGGTTCGGTCATTGGAGTAACCGGTGCCATCTATGCAATCCGACGGGAACACTACACGAGAAATTCCCCCCGGAACAATCCTTGACGACGTCTACGTACCCATGAATGTCGCTCGCGCTGGAAAACGCATCGTATTCCAACCCTCAGCCATGGCGCGTGACCGGCTGTTCAGTCAAAAAGGTAAAGAGTTCTCGCGTAAGGTCCGAACCCTCACCGGAAACTACCAGTTGCTGCGGCTGGCCCCGTGGCTGATTTCATTCAAGAACCCCCTGCTATTCCGCTTCGTCAGTCATAAGCTTCTGCGACTCCTGGTCCCGCTGTTGCTTATCTTGATGCTTGTCGCATCGGCAATGTCGAAGGCACCTTTCTACACAGCGATATTCTGGCTCCAAACGGTGTTTTACGTTCTGGCTATCCTTGGAACCCTAAGTCCTTCCACCAGACGGTTCAGACCGGTTGCGATCGCCAATACGTTTGTCATGCTCAACGCCGCCGCCGCGCTCGCGTTCTACAACTTCGTGGCAGGGCGAAACAGCGTATGGGTCTAGTAAGCTAGGTTTATCAGCGGACGCTGAGTCGAGTCGTCCGTTCGCGGGTTTGGAGATCACACCTTGGGAACAGGCATCGGGCACTATATTCCGTTGGTCGCTTATCTGGGCTTCTGGATCATGTGCCTCGTCTCGCTCGGGGGAAGGCCCCTGTACGGTCTCTATTACTTGATACCGTTTCTCCCATATCGCACGATGCGAGACCACTTCTTCGATTTTCCGTTGGGCGCCAATGTATTGACGATTTTGATCTTCGCAGTCATCATCGGCGCAATCATCCACGGAAAGCATCTTCCGAAATCGAAACTCTACGGAATCTGGCTCGTCCTCGGCATTTATCTCTATTTCTCGATGTGGATCGGAACTGCCCTGGGAAATGCCCCGCCCCCTCTGTGGCTCTCAGACGTCAACTTCACGACATGGAAAGATTACATGCTCATTCCGCTGGTCTTCGTGGCCGCGGGGCTGGTGATCGAAGATCGAAAAGCTGTCAGGACAGTGGTTCTACTCACCGCAATTTCCGTCTTGTTTATCGATAGAAGCTGCCTGCTCGAGAGCATGACGAGGTCGTGGGCAAACTTCGATGAGAACAAGCGTGATGGTGGCCCGCTGGGATACGGCTCAAATCAAACAGCGGCATTTCTTGCTCAATTCACCACGTTCTTCTGGGGATTCACTCAGTTCGTTAAGAGAAAGAAATTCAAGATTTACGGTTACGTACTCGTAGCAATCACGTTGTTTGCCGCGATGTACACGTTCTCCCGCGGAGGGTATGCCGCAATCCTCGTCGGCGTGCTGGTCCTTGGCCTGGTGAAAGATCGGAAACTCCTGCTGCTGCTTGGGATCTTCCTCCTCACTTGGCAAGCAGTTGTGCCAAAGCCCGTCAGCCAGCGCGTTAATATGACCGAAAACTCCAACGGACACCTTGAAGCCTCGGCACAGGAACGAGTCGAGCTTTGGACGAACGCGGAAAATTCGATTCTGCACAGCCCGATCGTCGGAGAGGGTTTCGCCACCTTCCAGATGGGAGAGCACGTCGACAATCTGGCCGACACTCACAACTGGTATGTGAAGGTGATGGTGGAAACTGGCATTATCGGTTTGATCATCGTTCTTTTTCTGCTTCAGCAATTGCTGGCAACATCCTATCGCCTCTTCAAACAAGCAACCGACCCACTCTATCGTGGCCTCGGTCTTGGTCTTCTTGTTGCGACATGCTCCTCCTTGGTCGCCAATATTTTTGGCGACCGATGGACCTATATCGAGATCACAGGGCTCTTGTGGGTCCTCGTCGCGGCTGCAATTCGCGCGAGCGAGTTCTCACTGCAGGAACAATCGCAAGAACTGATTCCCGGAGAAGGGAATCTACTAACCGCGGAAAATGTCACTTCGCCTGTATTCGCTGCTGCGTCCAAAGCCAATCCATGGAAAGAGTATCAAGCTCGATTCACTTCTACACCGCGATGAAGACGCGACTACTTCATCAAGATAAAAACTATCGCGGGGAGCTTGCTCTCCAGAGCTTCCGCCCTTGAATAGCGCTCAAAAGTGGTATCAATCGAACGAGCCGACGCCGAAAAATACATTACTATTCAAGACGAGGATTGCGTGAGCGTATCTCCCACATCTGCCGCGGTTTTGCCGCGCCGACAGTCCGCTAAGATCGACCATCTGCCATCGCTCGATGGGCTTAGGGCCATATCGATTTCCCTCGTACTCCTTGGCCACGTCAGTCGCACCCGCGGATTTATAAGCGTGGACCTGGGTATAGGCGACTACTCGCACCTTGCAGTGGTCGTCTTCTTCGTAATCTCGGGCTTCTTAATTACACGCCTCATGCTGTTAGAACGCACAAGGAATGGTCAGGTATCTCTGAAGCGATTCTATGCTCGGAGGGCGCTCCGCCTCTTTCCGGCTATGTACACGTACGTCGCTTGTGTCTGCATCCTGTGGGCGTTTGGAGTGTTGCATTTACATGCCAGGGATATCTGGCACGCCGTTACATACACCGTGAACTTTCTACCGAATAGAGGAAAGGCGATTGGACATCTATGGTCCCTCTCCAACGAGGAGCAGTTCTATCTGCTCTGGCCTTGCACCTTCCTTCTACTCGGACCCCGGCGTTCAGCTTGGGTAGCAGCGGGAACAATTCTCTTTGGGCCCATCGCACGGGCTTGCGCCTGGCTCTTCCTGAGACACACTCCATACGGCGATCTGCCAATGTTCCCGATGGTCGCAGACAGCATTGCCATCGGTTGCCTTCTCGCGAATATCAGCGGTTGGCTCGAACAGAAGAACTGGTATCTGCGATTGTTTCGGCCCGCTTATTCGATCGCGTTGCTGCTGTTACTTCTGGCAGTTAATCGCTACATGGACTACACGATCGTCTCGGTCTTCGGCTCGTCTGTGATCATCGTGTGCCTTGCGATCCTCATACACCGCTGCGTCTATCGTCCCAATGATTGGGTCGGACGAGTACTCAACTGGAAGCCGGTTGTGTTCGTGGGTGCCCTCAGTTACTCCCTCTATCTGTGGCAGCAACTGTTTCTCAACCGAGAGTCCAGCGCTTGGATAAACGTGTTCCCGCAGAATCTGGTCCTTGCAATCGCTACCGCACTGGCTTCTTATTATCTCCTTGAAAAGCCCTTGCTCAAGTTGCGCCACCGTCTGCAAGCCTAGCGACCTTCTGGAGGGTTCGGGCTGATGAGCAAGCGAGGCGATGCTGCGGTGTCCATGCGACAGGAATGTGAAATATTCCGTATGCGTCGTATCCTTGAATGTGTTTCCCGGCAATGTAGTGGCCGGAAGCTTGGCAAAACACTATGATCAGCGCGTTACCGCTAGGGATATCGAACGGCATCGAGCACCAGCATGACGATCGTCCCCACGTCTTGCTCGTGGTCGATCAGTTCCCTAAGACTCTCGGCGGAGGAGAGCGCATCGCCCTTAAACTCGCTTCCCTCCTGCCACAATACGGATTCCGCGCCTCCATCCTGACTTTTTCAATCCACCCCGAAAGCCCTGTCCTTAAATCGTCACCAATCGCGATCTATCTGTTGCCATTGCAACGCACCTACGATCTCACGGCTTTTCGCGCCGCCCTGTATCTTCGCCGATTTCTCAAAAGTCAAAAGGTCCAGATCGTCCAGACATTCTTTGAGAGTTCCGACCTCTGGGCGGGATTTGTAACAAAGTCAATGTCAAAAGCAAAGCTGGTATGGAGCCGCAGGGACATGGGAATTCTCAGGTCAAGCAAGCATCGTCTTGCTTATCGCCTCATGTCCAGCATCCCTGACGCAGTGTTCGCCGTCTCAGAACAAGTCCGGCGCCACGGCATCGAGATTGATCGAATCAATCCTGCTCGCGTGCAGACTATCTACAATGGCCTCGACCTAGCCGACTGGAATACAATCTCCCGGCCTGCAAAAGCTCAAGGCAAAACGATTGTCACAACGGTTGGCAATATTCGTCGCGTGAAAGGGCAAGACGTCTTTATCAAGGCTGCCGCGACCATCGTCCAGCATCTTCCTAACGTCTCGTTCAGTATCGCCGGTGATGTGTTGGAACCGGACTATTTTCTGGAGTTACAGGGTCTCGTTCGTGATCTGAACCTGTCCAACTGCTTCCATTTTGTCGGTGGTGTAACCAATTTACGCGAGCACCTATCTTCGTCCGACATCTTCGTCCTTCCCTCTCGCAGCGAAGGTTTCTCCAATGCCATCGTCGAGGCAATGGCTGCATCCCTTCCTGTGGTCGCAACTGACGTTGGCGGCAATGCAGAAGCGGTCGAAGACGGTGTCAGTGGCTTCATCATTCCCCCCGACGATGTTGCAGCACTGTCCGCAGCCATCACCCGGCTGATCTCCAATCCATTGCAGGCCCAGGCAATGGGCGAAGCGGGAAGAAATCTGGTGATAGAAAAATTCACCACCGAGGCCATGATGGAAAGCATCGCACGCTGTTACCAGAACCTGCTGGCCCCCAGCGCATCCCAGCACTCGTTAATGGCCGAGTTATTATCATCTGCCCACGGACCGAGCCGTCTATTCCGATCGAGTTAGCGGCCAGTGGAGTCGGTTAGTATAGGTGATCAGGCAGCGCGTTAGCTAAATCGGGTCGGGCGTTTCATCGCACCTGCTGATAAGCCGCAAAGGTCGGATATGAAGGGCGAAAAATATTTTGATGAGTGAGCACTCGCGAACCGATAGTCCTCCTGTGGTTGTGGCCGGAGCCTTTCAAACGGGCGTCGTACTGATGAGAAACCTGGGCCGCAAGAAGATCGAAACCTGCTGCGTCGACTGCAACGCTTCCAAGCCGGGATTCAAAACGGTTTACGGAAAAGCCTATCTTTGCCCCAATCCCGACACCCATCCAGCAGAGTGGGAACAGTTCATGATCGAGCTCGCGAAAAGGATCGGGCGCAGACCCGTGTTGATTCCCAGCTCCGACTTGTTTGTAACAGCGATCGCCGATCATGCAGCAGCACTGGAGCCGCACTTCATCTTTCGGCCGGCCTCAGTTGCAACGCAAGCGCTTCTTGCCACAAAGAAACGGCAGTACGAAATTGCGGACCTCAACGGCTTGCCCGTTCCTAAAACGAATTTCGTTCAATCCATCGAGGAGGTGAGGAAGTTCGCCAGCGGAGCGCAATTCCCTTGCCTCATGAAGCCCGTGCATTTTCGCGAATGGGAACGGTTTCCCCCAAACCACCCACTGCTGAACCAGAAGATCGCCCTGGCATATTCTCCGAATGAGTTAGAAGCGCAGTACCGCTTAGTGGAAAGCGTCACACCCGCAGTGGTGGTCCAGGAAATTATTGAAGGACCAGACGACGCAAAGATGGTCTATCTGTCATGTTATGGGCAAGGCGGAAGGCGCCTGGGATCATGCATGGTTCGTGAATTGAGAACCACTCCAATATATTTCGGATCCGCAAGCATCGTGGAACCGATCAGCGACCCAGAAACCCATGCACTTTGCGATGGCTTCTTCCAATCGATCAAATACGAGGGTCTCTGCGAGCTTGAAGTGAAGCGGGACAGCCGGGACGGGCGTGTCAAATTGATCGAAGCGAATCCGCGGTATAGCGTTACAGCGGATGCCGCACCCTATGGTGGCGTGGACCTCGGATGGCTGCACTACCTGGATCTCATAGGGGAACCAGTCGAACCAGTGGAGTGGAATGGGCGGCACTTTCACCATATCGTGCTCATGCGCGACGTCGAATGCTTCCGCAGTTACCTCAAGGCGGGACTGGCCACATGGGGCAGCCTCATCAAGTCGTATAAATCCGCTGAATTCTTCGACTTCGATCTCCGCGACTGGCGCCTGTCATTCGACACCTTCGTCTACGTCCTGAAAGATCTCTTGTACCCCGCTTATAGGCGGGTCTTCCCGGCACGGAAACTGACTTAAGTGGTACTCGCAATGGGTATCTGGCACAAGATACGCCAAGCTACAATTCGGTATGCCCAACTCGGCTCTTGATCACAAGGGGATGAGCTATCGTCCCGATATTGATGGTTTGCGTGCCGTTGCTGTCTCTCTCGTAGTCTTGTACCACGTAGGCAGCCGCTTTTATGGCGGCTTCATCGGCGTCGACGTCTTCTTTGTCATCTCCGGATATCTCATCAGCGCCACAATTCTGTCGGACGTCTACGCTGGACGCTTCACGATCTCCGGCTTTTACGAACGTCGAATACGCCGCATCCTTCCCGCACTTTTGGTCATGATGATCCTGACCAGTCTCCTGGCGTGGCACTACTTCATCCCACAGGAGATAGAAGCGTTTGGCCGCTCCCAGCTTGCGGCTCTATTCTCAGTATCCAACTTCCTATTCTGGGCGCAGTCGGGCTACTTCGATAGTCCTAGTTTGGTGAAGCCTCTTCTCCATACCTGGTCGCTTGCGGTCGAAGAACAGTTCTATATTGTCTTCCCTCTACTGATCCTGTTTGTCCGGCGGTTCTTTCCTCACCGCATGCGGTCCATACTTTGCGGCCTTGCGCTGGTCTCTTTTCTCGCTGCCGCAATCACCGTCCATCGCAACCCCGCGGCCGCATTTTTTTTCGCACCTCTGCGTGCATGGGAGTTACTGATTGGCACCATCATCAGTCAAAAGTATCTGCCTTCGATCAAAGGCCCAATCCCTCGCAATCTCGCCTCAGCGCTCGGTCTGCTCCTTGTCCTCGCCTCATCACATTATCTAAATGACACCGTGCCTTTTCCCGGAATTGCAGCTCTGGCTCCGTGCCTGGGCGCTGGGCTTGTCATTGCTGCCGGTGAGACCGGAACCTCCTTCGCTGGGAAGTTTCTTTCCTCGCGTCCGATGGTTTTTCTTGGATTGATCTCCTACTCGCTCTATCTTTGGCATTGGCCGCTTTTGGTCTTTCAGCGCACTGGATCTCTAATCTTTCGAAGAGCCGATATGACAGCTACTCAGGAGGTGGTGTTCTGTCTCATCACCGTTGCTGTCGCGACCCTTTCATGGAAGTTTGTAGAGCAGCCGTTCCGAAAGGGGCGTTTGCGGCCCGGTCGTCGCGCCTTGTTCTACGTTAATGGGGGTGCCGTTGGATTGATCGCCTGCGCCTCGCTCGCCATGATCCATTTCCATGGCTTCCCGGATCGCTTTCCCACCGGCGCACAACAGGTCGCAACCTACGCCGATTACGATCGAACCACCAGTACTCGCGAAGGCGTCTGCTTTTTGGATGGACACAGCAAGTATCAAGACTTCCGCGGAAACGTCTGCCTGGCGCAGCATCCCGGCAAAAACTCCATTCTCCTGCTGGGTGACAGCCACGCTGCGCAGTTGCTTCCGGGTCTGGTATCCGTCTTTCCTGACCGGGACATACTCCAGGCGAATGTGGCCGGTTGTCGCCCACTCGTGGTTGAGCCACGCGGTGTTCCGCAGGAATGCGCTGACCTGAATTCTTTTATCTTTACTCATTACCTTCAGAGCCACCACATCGAAACAGTCATTTTGGCGGGACAGTGGGCATCCAGTGACATGGATCCTCTAAAGCAGACAATCGACTTTATCCTAGCGCGCGGCATTTCAGTGATCGTCGTCGGACCTACGATTGAGTACGACCAGGGATTGCCGCGTATGCTCGCCATTGCGATCCGCAACGGCGATACCAGTCAAGTGGTCAAGCATCGATCCGCGGAACCTCAGGCTCTGGACAAAACCATGGCTAACCTTGCCGCTGCTCTCTGGCATGTTCGTTACGTTTCCATCTACCAGGATCTGTGTACACCGACCTGTCCACTCTACGCGGCCCCCGGCGTTCCCATTCTCTTCGACAGCAATCACTTCACTCCGGAGGGCTCTGCCTTACTTGTCAAAGCGATGGTTGCCAACAAGGAGATTCAGTAAGCGTGCGTGCGCCGACGGTGCCAGTCAGCCATCCAGTTGGAATCATCTCCGCAGCCGCTCTCATTCTCATCGAATGTAGCGCGGGTGAGCTACCTCAATCCAATAAACCCACCACAGTCTGACTGCTATCATCAATTACGTGCTCAGAGAATCGATAGAGCTTAAGAAGCCAGTTAGGTCGAGTACGCCACACCTGTTGAATCGGCAAAAGGAACTTCAGCATGCAGTTGCGTCTCAGACACATCGCTCGAAACGTGATGTTCAATTGGTTAGGCACGATAGCCAATATGGCGGTCGGCTTTTTCCTTTCACCATTTATTCTGCATCATCTCGGACAGGTTGCCTTTGGCGTTTGGGTGCTCACAGTTTCGGTCGTGGGCTACCTGAGCCTTTTGGATGTTGGAGTGCAAAGTTCCGGTTCTGAGATTTGTCTCCCAGGGACATGCAAGACAAGATCATCAGAGCGCTTCTGAGGCAACATCAGCTGCACTTTGGGTCAGGTTACAGATCAGCGCACTCGCACTCCTGCTGAGCGCGGGACTAGCCGCCGTATTTCCTCACATCTTCAAGATTCCGCCAGATCTTGCCAGCGACGCCCGCAAGGCCATCATGCTGATCGGAGCAACGACAGCAGTCACGATGTCGCTGGGTGTGCTCGGGAGGCGTAATTTCTGCCCTGAATCGTTACGACTTGCAAAATTATGTAAACCTGGTGCAAACGGCTATACGTGTAGTCGGCATCGTGGTGCTGTTGCGCCGTGGTCACGGCATAGTCGCGATTGCCGCCTGCGAACTGGTTGCGGTTTCGGCTGGAAAGCTTCTTCAGGTTTGGATTGCCCACCGACTCTATCCTGAACTTCGAATCCGACTTGCCACGCCGAAGCGGGAGACACTCAGAAAGATCTGGTCCTATAGCTCTTATACTTTCCTCATCACCATTGCGGTTCAGTTGGTCTACCAGACAGATAACCTGGTTGTGGGTGCATTTGTTTCAACCGCAGCGGTAACCTTCTATGCAATTGCCAACTCGCTTTGCCGCTATGTCACTCAAGTAATTAGCTCGATGAGCAGTACATTCACTCCAGCCGCAAGCAGCTATGAAGCATTGGGTGACACGAACGGTTTGCTTCAGCTATATAGAAACGGTACTCGTGGCATGATGCTGGTATCGCTGCCGATCATGGTCACCTTGATTATTCGTGGCTCTTCTTTCATCGGTCTTTGGATGGGCGCACAATACGCGCATATCTCCGGTACAGTTCTCATTATCCTTTGCATCCCTCTATTCTTTTTCTTTGCCAATCAAACTGCCGCTGCGATCGCCTTCGGCATCGAGAAGCATAAGACGATGGCAATATGGGCGATCGGCGAAGGAGTTGCCAACCTCGTCCTGAGCGTCGTCCTCGTCCATTGGTATGGGATTTATGGCGTCGCGTTTGGAACGCTTGTGCCAAGCATGATTGCGCAACTCGGATTTTGGCCGCGTTACATCTCCAAGCTTGTTGGGCTAACCCCAACTGAAGTGGTGTGGAATGTATGGGGGCCGACAATTCTGGCGTCTATCCCATTTGCTATTGCTTCCTGGGCGATAGAAGTCCATTACCCCGCGCATAATATTGCCGAATTCTTCCTCCAGGTCATCGCCACCTTACCCGTATTTCTTCTAACCGTCGCGCTGATCTTCAGGAGTTTCGTTCGCCAGCAGGTTCTTCCGAAAATCAGGTCGTTGCTCTTCGCCGAGGCAAGGTAGGTCCAACACGCAGCTCTTGAATGCCTCGCCTCAACTTTCATCGTCCAAATCCGAGGCGTGTGTAGAGCATGTGGGCCATTATCTTGTAGCGGTCGAGCGGTGCGAACGGGTAGCGGGCGATAGAGGTCGCCATCAGCGAGAGAAAGCGTGGATCACCGATATCACGTAGGATGCCAGCGGCGACAGCCTCCTGACCGCTCTGGGACTTCTGGTGCGTCAACCAGCGAGTGAATCTCGGCAGATGCGGAAGTACAAGACGGCGATAGATCTCTTTCTGTTCCGCGAGGGCCGCGATAGCTTTGTTGGATTGGTTACCGGCGTGAAGGCGCATCAAAAGAAGTGGCTCCCGACACGCTGCGAACTTGACCCCCGATTGGATCAGACGCAGCCATAAATCCCAGTCTTCGACCAACGTTATCGAGGGATTGAAACCGCCGAACGCAAGGTAAGTCGTCCGTCGAATGAGCACGGATCCGGGCATAAACGTCGTATTGATGTAGAGAGCCCGAAGGATATCATCGGCCGCAGGTACAGCAAATACCTTGTCGGGACGAGATATTCCGTCCTCCTCGACAAGGGTGGCGCGAGCGGTGTAGCAAAGGTCGGCATCCGGATTGCGGTTGAGTTCTTCAATTTGCCGCTGAAGCTTATTGGGCTCCCAGAGATCGTCATGGTCTAGAAAAGCGAGCCACTCGCACTGGGTCTGGGTAGCGGCATAGTTGCGGCTTGCGGATTGGCGCTGGTTTGCGCGACGGAAGACGCGAACAGGAGGGCCATAGCTCTCTGCGAAGTCGGGAGTTCCATCAGTGGAGGCGTCGTCATTGACGAGGATCTCGTCAGGCAAAAGGGTCTGGTTGAGGACACTCTCTATCGTCTCCTTGAAGTGCTTCATGGAGTTGTATGTAGGAATGATGACCGCGATAGAGGGTGGGTTCCGGAGTGGAGGCATTTTTGCTCAGTATAGAAGGCAGAGTAGAGTGACGGCCATCATCTTTCCTTCACAGGAAGAGTTCTGTCGACAACTTCAAACCGTTCCGTTCGATTGTACGTATGGGTGCCCAGACAGCCTTCTGCCACATCGGGTTCGAGCCGGCCGATCTGCCGCTCTTCGTACTCGTTTTCGTTCAGGGTTAGCACCTCCGAAAAGTTAATTGCATACCCGTAGGCTTTACCGCAGTCTTGGGAAGATCGGATCATGCGCCCGCCATCATAGAACAGCTGACCAGCTGGGCGCGCTCGCCGGACGTCTGAGACAACCGGGTTGTTCCGGTGCGGCGTCCAAGGACCCTTAATTGCATCGGCATGGAAGAGGCAGAGTTCGTCGCAATTGGAGTATCTTCCGTTCGATACACCGGCAAACATCCAGAACTTTTCGCCGATCTTTTGAATCGTGGCATCCACTGCATGGATATCGCGAAGCAGCACCGACTCTGCAGTCCACGTTGTCGGAAAGTTAGTCGCCCGGTAAAGTTCCACCATCCGATTCCCCCTGGTCTCGGGAATCATGTAGATCTCCCCCTCGTGTTCGAAGACGAATGGATAAGAGAGGTGAAAGGGACAGCGAAGCACCTCAAAAGACTCGCCGGGCGTGCCGTCAGGTCCGAGTTCGCAACACGAGATGATCGCGCGGCCTTCCTCGTAACGAAAGTCCTCAAAAAAGAGATAGGTCCTTCCGTCTTTTTCGAACAGGAAAGGATCGGCGTAAAAGCGATCCTTAGGACAAGGCATCAGCAAGTAGTTCGAGGAATCGTCGAACGGATGAGCCGCGCCTCGCCGCCGGATTGCAACGTACCATTTCGTGAAAGCGCCGGATTCCAAAGGCGGCGGCGTCTTTCGCGCCTGGAGCCAGCGAGACAAATATCGCCGCGCGAAGGAGAGCATCCGAAGATTAGTCGGCGTCCAATCTCGACCACCGACACCCCTTTCACTTTCAACATAAGTAGGAAGAGACTGGATATAATCCATCCCGCCTTCATTAAGATCGCGCAGCCCGCGTAGCGCAAACTCGGCGGTCTTCCAGTAGACGGGATTTCGGCCAGCATAGAGCGAGATCGGGGCCGTAGAGGCGAAGCCTTGATGAGCGACGCGGCCGTCGGCGGCAGATTCGGTAAATATGAGAAGACTTGACCCTGAGACAGGGGTCCCCTCGGCCAACTCTCTAAAGAGAGGCGCCGCACTGCGATCCTGATACTGGACGCCGTGTTGGAATGACCAGATTCCGTAGCGAGCGGCGCGAAGGAGGTTCGTGGGAATGGGGCTCAAGCCAAGTCGGAAGATAACATCCAGATCATGGCTTCCTATCTCCTTCAACTGGTTCTCAGAGATCGTGCCGGCAAAGCCTTCACGAGTGGGCTCAATGGAAATCGACGGAACCTCACTCAGCAGAGACGAGACATCCACCGAGGCCAACGCATCGTTACTTGATCTGTTCCGTTTGTAGTCCCACCGCTCGTAGAGATCAAAGAGCGCAAACTTCCAGCTGCGAATCTTCGATTTGGGCGAAGACCTAAGCTGCGCGGGATCGTTATAGAAAATGGCAAGTTCCAGCCGCGAATGACCGCTTGCCTGAATATCTTCTATAACCTTCGCTGCCCACGCACTTGAAACGCGCGAATCCAGCATGATACCGATACGCAGCATACCCCTCCAGGCCCTTCAACCGATGCAAGCATTCACGCGGCCAGTTAGCGTGCCTTGCATTCGCGCAACTCGATATCTTTATCGGGAATCATGTACTGATCGTGATTCGGTAATGATAGTCACAGCAGGTGGGCAATCCCCAGCCTCGCAGCGACCTCCTCAATGTCAAAGTTAAGGTCAATCTCTGCCCCAAGATTGCGCGTGCCGCTTGGGTCTACTGTTCGATAATTCTTTTTGTTAATCGAAGTGCAGTGCCCCTCGGCAACCAGTTTCTCGGGGATATCGACCACTTGGCCATGGTAGCGCCGTTTCCAGTACATGATGCCAACGCCAGAATCGTAGTAATACTTCGAGCGCCGACGGCGCTCTCTTTCATCCGTACAGTTGGGATGGAATTTCATGTACCGCCACCAACCCGTGCCGGTCTGAAATTGAGACTCGCTCGCGGCCCTGGTCGTGCAACCAACCAACTCCCAATATCTATGCTTGCGAAACATGAAGATATGACGTCGGCCACCAACCTGAGGCACTGCAGCTAGTGCACCATCGGGCAAAGACTCGAACGTTTCCTTCAACTGATGCATGACTTCCAGCCGACAAAGAAGATCCGCATGCCAGAATCCGAGGCGGTCAGCAAAGAGGAAAGCAAATTCCATCGGGAAGTGCGGCCACATCACTTTCAATCCGAAGTGAGCATTGAAATCAATCACGATGGAACCCGGCAAGACTGTAGCCGGCGGCCCGCATCGCGGATCGTAGCCGATCACCGGCGTCCAACCCACCTCTTGAATGAGCTTCTGTTGCAGTGTGCACCAGCGATCGCTTACATTCCAGCAGAGCCACGGGCGATTGACCCCGGCCAGCGTCTGACGCCACTCCGCCGCAGCCTCATGAATTTTTTCCAGCGGAATATCGAACCCAGCCCAGTTCCCCTTACCTACCTGGGAGGGGTCCATCGCGTCTTGTTGTTTAGACATTCTCTTTCACTCCATCCGAGCTTTTCATCTTTCAGAATCGCGGTCCACGAAAGGTCACGGCATGTGATCCACTATCTTTTGCTAGCCTGTCTTCACTGCGCCCGGCGTGGTTCGACAGCTCCAATAGATGGCGGGTTCGGTCTTGCAACTCCAAAGAAGTCTGTCGCAACGCCATTGACGGGAAGTCCATGCCCGACAGCAGGACTGTCGCTCTTTGGATAAAACGTGAAGTTGTCGAGAAAGCTCTGATTGGTCCATGCCTGCTGAGGAGGTTGGTTTACCAGCCGAGGGTCAGTGCAGATGTTGTCGCCACGGCAGCTGACACCAAATCCGGACCGATCTCCAAACTCGATGTTGTGACTTGAGGTCACCTTGATGGAGCGGTCGTCAATGTAGTACAAGCCGGGTGCCTCGCCACCCTTGACGTAGTACCCGAGAAAGATATTATTCGTGAAGACAAACGATGTCGCGCCGCACTTCCCGTTGCGATTATTGTTAGCGGGTCCACAACCCAATAGGAAGACTGTGTCCGAGTCACCGACGAACGTGTTATTCGCAAATAAGACGTGGGAGTTCTCTTGGCTATTGAACGCAACCGTGTTCCCTCCAGCGCGGCAATAGTCGGAAAGATAAGCGCCCGGAAGCTTGGATGACAGAGCGAAGCTCTGCGACGCGCCGGGAATGGGATGAGTCGCGTCCGAAAATCGAGCGCAATTACCGATAGTCAGATTATTGGAGAAAGTTACGGTACCGCCCGGAGCGTTGATCCACTTCCACTGAGCGCCCATATTGCCGTATGCCTGCGACTTTGTGATGGTCAGGGCGTGGATGTTGACGTGCGGTCCGACGAAGCCATCTTTCGTGTTGTACGCCACTACGCAATGGTCACAGACAAAAGTATCCATGCCTGTATCCTGCCCACTCCATGCATCGCCAAACCCGCCACTACTATCGTCGTAGCAGGCTCGCGCCGGGAACGCCGGATTCTTGATCGGATATTGTTCGTAGCAGCCGTTCCCAATCATGGCTACATAGCTGGCAGTAATCGAGGAGCCGGCGCCATTCGCATTATTCCCGCTGTCCTGAAAGTTCCAACCCGCGAAGCCATTGAACCCGGAGAACACTCGCGTCAGTGCAATCGGGCCGCCGATAGGTCCATAGAACCCGGAAGCGTTGAACCCGTGCACATAGACATCTTGCAAGCTGACGTTAGAGCTCTTGTTGTCGAACAAGAGGCCATTCTGCGAGTAGTCATCTAACGGAGGACTGTTGTTGCAGCTTCGCGGAAAAGGGGGAGCTCCACCATAGGTACAACTTCCATTGTGCGTCGTAAACTCGATCCCCTGAATATCGACATAGCTCGTGCTTCCCATGTTGAATATCCAGAGAAGGCCCATCCCGCCAAACAACTGCGTTAGGTTATTGGAGGCGAGAGGGTACGTATTGACCGCCGTACAGTTGTAGCTCTCGTAAGCGCAGCCTCCAAGGATCTTTGTATGGTTCGCTGCTGTGCCTGCCGGGATAGGGGGGTTATAGCAAGTGATATTTCCAACGCCCCAGCACCATCGATTTGTGGGACCGCCTCCGGTGTTGATATCCCATCCGATGCGGCAGGTTGGATTGGCGGGGTTTATCTGGGTCGGCAACGCTTTGCAGCCCCGCACCACAACCGTATCCCCGCCGGCGATGACCCATGCGCCTGCGCCGACTTGTCCACTATCGTCGTCCCACATGTAGCGGAAATCGTTGAAGGCGCAGTGTCGATTTGTGCCCGAGCCAGGGTACGCAGCGTCAGCTTTGCCGTCGCACTGCCCGGTAGTGACTTTGCTCGAATACCGCGTGCCCCCGTCTCGGCGGACAAACCATGTTCTCGCAAACGCGGACGGCGAGATCAGCACCACCAAAAGCAGCCATAAAATCCCGCGACTAACCTTCACGTTTCATCTACTCCAATGGGAATACCTGATTCGGATTCCGCCACGCCGAATATCGGTAGTTATTTGAGGCACTACCCAGATCTTGCCATCACAAGAATCAAGACCGCCGTTGGATGATCACCATGTTGTTGTCGTAATTATTCAAAGGGTTTGGTAATTCCAGCAATACAAAGTCGAAATTCTTGAACCTGCTTGCATAGATGGGCAGTTGCTTGTGCCACATGGGAAGATCCTTGCGCCCGATGTCCTCCACAACATAGAAGCCGCCAACGCCGACGCGCTCTAACGAGCCCTCCAGGAAGGAGACGCTTGCCGGAAACGTGTGCAACCCGTCTTCGATAATGATATCCATTTCATCCTGAAGTGCGGGTTGCGCCCATAGATCACGGATCGCATCACTGTCCAACTGGTCACAGTAATAGGTCTGAATTCGGTCTTCCGCGAATAGCACGTCGCGATCGATGTCCGCGCCGAACACCATTGCACGAGGAAACATCTCGCGCCATCCACGCAGGGACGCGCCCGGGTGTCCCACTCCCTTTCCCGACTCTTCAGGGTCCACTCGACAAAGGCCAAGCTCAAAGATTCGGATCTCGCGATTACGAAGCTTCTCGAAGAGGTGGAAGTAGACCGCCGTGTAATTGTGCCAGCTGTTGCCCTTGTCGCTTCCGTATTTCGTCATGACGCGGCACATCGGCGTTGGAGCAAAGACATTCACTCCACGGAGGCTCTCGAGCAGTTTGGACGGCTCACCATAAACGATCGGGGTACGCCGGATGACCAGGGAGGCGGCACGACGCGGTAGATAAAACTTGCCCTCCCACCACAAGAAAGAAGTGCGCCGAAAAGTTTCAGGGCTCAGTTTTCGTTTCAACAGACCGCGAACACCAGCTATCACTAAAATCTCCTTATTCAACGCAGACGTGCTAACTCTACCATACCCCCTCTACGCGTTTGAGTTGAGGTTTGCATGGGGTTGCGTTTGCAATCTGCCACGCAACCCCATGCTCATCAGACACGCTCTAAGGTTGAACCGCGCCAATCGTTGGTGGGGTGGGCTGGGCTACACCGTAGTAATCCGTCGTCAATCCGGTTATCGGTGTCCCCGCTCCAATCAGCGGACTGCCGGATGTTGGATAGAAGCTATTCCCTGAAACAAAAGGATTGAACACATCCAGATCAGTTATCGAACCAGGCCACGGCACTGCGGGTTCGTTGACCAACAGAGGATCAACGCAGGTGATGTTGTTCGTGCCGCAGGTGTCGCCATTCCGTATTCCGAACTCGTTGTTGTAAGAAGACGTGATGACGATATTTGCGCCGGGAGTGAGATACCAGAGTCCCGGAGGCAACCCTGAACTTGGATCCGTGTAGCCGATAAAGTTATTGTTCTCCCACTGGTTCAGCACCGTGCCGCAATTGGTCGCGCCTCCACCTGCAGGCCCGCAGTCCAGATCCATTGCAGTCGGACCGGGTATCACAAACGTATTGCCGTAGAAGTAGTTCTTCGAACCGACCTGCGTAAGCGTGTCAATCATGTTTCCTGCCGCACGGCAGAAATCGCTAAGATATGACCCTCCCAGACCAGTTGACAGAGCGAAGTTCTGCGCCGCACCCGGGAGCGGCTGACTCATTCGCGTACAGTTGCCCACTGTGACGTTGTCCTGGAACAACACAGTCGAGTTTTGCTGCCCTCCCCATTTCCACTGTTGCCCCATGTTGCCCAGCGACGTGGAGTTGGTAATAGTCAGTGTTCCGACTGCAGCGTGCGGCCCAATGAAGCCATCCTTCGTGTTGTACATCTGGACGCAATGGTCGCATGTAAACGAATCAAGGTTAGTATCTTGCCCACTCCATGCATCGCCAAACCCGCCCGCCACATCGTCGTAGCATGCCTGCGCCGGGTACGCCGGGTTCTTGATTGGATATTGTTCGTAGCAGCCGTTGCCGATCATCGTCACGTAGCTTGCTGTGATCGAGGAACCGGTAGCGTTCGCCGTATCCGACTGATCCTGAAAGTTCCAACCAGAGAAACCGCCAAACCCAGAGAAGACTCGCGTCAGTGTAATCGGACCGCCGATAGGTCCATAGAACCCGGAGGCGTTGAAGCCGTGCACATAGACATCTTGCAGGCTGATATTTGAACTCGTGTTGTTGAATATGAAACCGTTCTGCGCATAGTCATCTAATGGTTCACTGTTGTTGCAGCTTCGTGGATAAGAGGGAGCTCCGCCAAAGGTGCAGACTCCGTTATGCGTCGTCAGTTCTATACCCTGTATGTCGACATACTGCGTGCTTCCCAAATTGAATGTCCAGAGAAGGCCCATCCCGCCAAAGAGCTGCGTTTCGTTCGTCGTCCCATAGGGGTAGTTGCTGTTGATCGGTGTGCAGTTGTAGGCGCCGTAAGCGCACCCTCCGAGGATTCGCGTGTGCTGCGTTGCGGTCCCTGCAGGGATGGGCGGGTTGTAGCAAGTAGCGTTCCCCACTCCCCAGCACCATGCATTTGTGGATCCGCCTCCGCTGTTGATATCCCAGCCAATACGGCAGGTTGGATTTGCTGCATTCATCTGATTCGGCAGAGCGCTGCAACCGCGGACCACGACCGTGTCCCCGCCAGCAATAACCCACGCACCTATGCCGACTTGTCCACTGTCGTCGTCCCACAGATAGCGGAAATCGTTGAACGCGCAATGCTGATTTGTGCCGGTACCGGGATAGGCTACGTCAGCCAGCCCGTCGCACTGACCCTGTGGGACGTTGACCGAGAAACGAGTTCCTCCATCAGCACGAACGAACCACGTGTTTCCGGGCCCGGGCGGTGCCTGTGCAGCCGCAACCACGATTGACGTCGCTGCCGATTGCGTCTGTGCAGGAGAGCCGCTGTCGGTTACCGTTGCGGTGAAGTTGGACGTGCCGCTTGTCGTTGGGCTTCCCGAGACGATGCCGGTGGTAGCCGCAAGGCTTAGTCCCGCGGGCAGCGAACCAGCCGTGATCGACCACGTGTACGGAGGCGTGCCGCCATTTGCCGTCATCGGGTTCGAGTACGCCGTACTTACGGCTCCAGAGGGAAGCGTGGCGCTGATCGTCAACGCCGGAGGCGCTGCCGCTGCAACGACAATCGAGAGCTGCACCGACTGCGTCTGAGCCGGGCTACCCGCATCCGTAACCGTTGCGGTAAAGCTCGTCGTTCCACTTGCAGTCGGAGTTCCGGAGATCACACCTGTAGCCGACGCAAGCGATAGACCAGCAGGAAGGCTGCCGCTGGTGATCGACCAGGCGTAAGGTGTTGTGCCTCCGCCCGCTTGCATCGCGGTCGAATAAGTCGAGCCCTTCGTTCCAGCCGACAAGCTCGTCGTAGAGATCGTAAGCGGAGTAGGTGCCGGAGCAGCGACTACGATCGAAAGTTTGAGCGTCTTGGTAAGCGCCGGACTGCTTGAGTCTGTAACTTTCACCGTAAAGCTGCTGGTCCCTGTGGCCGTAGGTGTACCGGAGATCAGGCCAGTTGATGAGCCGAGCGCTAGACCTGCGGGAAGACTACCCGCCGAGATGGACCACGTGTACGGAGTGGTTCCTCCGCTTGCCGCCAGCAGGTTCGAATAACTCGAGCCGCTGGTACCGCCCGGCAGCGAGGTTGTCGTGATCGCAAGAGCAACCGGTGCGACGACAAGCGACAAACTCACCGTCTTGGTTTGTACCGGGCTTGACGAGTCGGAGACCGAGAAGGTCAAACTGCTTGTGCCGCTCGCAGTCGGCTTTCCAGAGATAACTCCGGTCGACGCCGCGAGGCTGAGTCCAGCGGGCAGTGTACCCGAGGTAAGAGACCACGCGTACGGGCTGGTGCCTCCGTCAGCGCTGAGCGTCGTGCTATAGGTCTGGTTCGGTACTCCCCCAGGAAGCGTTGTTGTAGTGATCGAGAGAGCCGCCCCTGCTGCAGCAACAGAGATCGTCACTGTCCCGGATGCACTCTGAGCCGGCGAGCCTGAATCCTTCACCGTCACTCCGAAGGAGAAGTTGCCGCTCCCTGTCGGCTTTCCCGAGACAATTCCTGTCGAGGCAGCAAGGCTGAGGCCCGTAGGAAGACTTCCCGAGGAGATCGACCACGTATACGCGCCGGTCCCTCCAGTGGCTTGCAGAGTACCTGTGTAAGTAGAGTTCTGGGTCCCAGCCACGAGAGCCGAAGACGTGATCGTCAGAGTTGCAGGCGCAATCACAATCGAGAGCGAAACCGACTTTGTCTGAGCCGGGCTCTCCGAGTCCGTGACCGTCGCAGTCAGGTTGCTTGTGCCCACAGCCGTTGGGGTTCCGGAGATGATTCCAGTCGATGCGGCCAAACTCAGTCCAGCCGGCAGGCTACCGGCGCTGATAGACCAGGCGTACGGAGACGTGCCGCCGTTCGCCTGTAGCACCGTGGAATATTGCGAGCTCGACGGTACCGGAGGGCAGGCTCGAAGTCGTGATCGCCAAACCCACAGGCGCGATGCTAATCGACAGCGTGACCGACTTCGTCTGCGCTGGGCTCTCCGAGTCCGCAACCGAAGCCGTAAAGTTCGCCGTTCCAGTCGCAGTAGGAGTACCCGAGATCAGGCCCGTGGATGTATTCAGACTGAGTCCAGCCGGGATGTTGCCGGAAACAAAGGACCACGTGTAAGGCGCGGTGCCACCCGTTACCTGTAGCGACGCCGAATAGGCTGATCCGATCGTCCCCGAGGGCAGCGACGTCGTGCCTACCACCAGGACCGATGGTGTCGACTGCGGTGCAACAACAGACATCGTAAAGCTAATGCTTGCCGACTGTGCCGTAGCGCTTGAATCGACTACGGTGGCGCTGAAAGTGTAGCTGCCGGCCGCGGTCGGCGTACCCGAGATAATTCCGGTGCTTGCGGCGAGACTTAGCCCAGTGGGAAGCTGTCCCTTCGAAATGCTCCACGTGTACGGAGTCGTACCTCCCGTCGCAGCAAGCGTGGCAGTATACGCGGACCCGACAACGCCCTGGGGCACAGTCGTTGAAGAGATCGTCAGTGTTGAGGGTGCAGTAGTGTTCGCCGGCGCAATAACAACCGGTACCGCCTGCGATGCCGCCATCGTCTGCGTGTTCTGAACCTGCAACTGAACTGTACTAGGAGTAACTAGACTGCTCGGTCCAACCGTGCCAGACAACGTGTTGGCGTCGATCACCGTCGTAGCCACTGCGGTGCCATTCCAGAGAATCGCAGCCTGACTCGGAAAGTTTGTTCCCACAACCTTCAACGTCGTGGACGGAGAGCCGGCAGGAATGGTCTGCGGGAGAACCTGCGTAATGCTGGGGGCCCCTGTTTGTTGCGTTGAAGCCGCCTGTGTCGACGTACTGCAACCGAGACAATGGAAAAGGAAAAAGAAAACCGCACTTGCCGCAATTGTCTTCGCAAAAAACTTGCCCAAAATACACCCCTAACAAAAAGTCAAACTTGCCAACCCCTACAGAGCATTGATCAGTTGTGATCGAGTTACTCCGTCGCTGGGTTGAACGTTACAAGGAAAAAGCGGTTACTACAGTTACCCAAAGGGGGGGCCGTAATGCCACTTCCGTGTGAGCGAGGCAGAAATCTTCCAACTCAAGGCAAAACCTCGCCTTTACGCTGAAAGAGCGCAAGTTTAGCAGCGAATCAAGGATGTTATTCAGGCCAAGAGAGCCTTACTAAGGTAATCCACCTCGGATTATGGACTGTCCCGTCGGGAAGGCCCATACAACGTTTGGGGAGGAATTCAGCATCTATCGATCATCGAAGTAGGTGTTGGTCGAGGATCGGGCGTTCTACGCAATACACAAGCCTCCGCGCCTTCAGCGGCGGTCGTGTCCGGGGGGAGTAGTTTCGGTGGTGAATGAGTATTGCCTGCCTGAGAAAGATAGCTCGCTGGAGCGATCTCCTAAATCATCAGAACCGGCAGAAGAAAAGAACAGCCCATTGCTTTTCAGCCTGAGGTGGACGTCCAAATAAAAATTGCGAACAGCACCCTGCTTCAGCAGCAGGGATAAAACCAATGTTGCATCGCCAGAAAAAGCGAAAAATCCACAACCACCGCAGAAGTTTGCAACAACCACGTCAGGATTTAAACACCATAACAGGTCGAACCATAAAATCCAACCCTGCTACATCTGTTGAAAACAACGCGCCAATCCCATCGAATTCGCAATCCACCAGACTCAAATCCCAGAATCCGAATGGACGAACCTTGAGACTCTCGGCACTATAGCATGCAAATCTTTGCCTAACAGCGAACGATCTTATCCGACTTGATTCCCTTTGTCGCGTTGCGCGAATCCACCACCAGTTGCGACTGATCTACGATCGCCTTGTAATCGTAGTCGGAGTGGTCCGTCATGATCAGCACGCAGTCGTACTGCCCCAGATTATCGAGCGGCGTACACGTCATATTCAGGTTGTAGTGGCGGCCTCTCCCTACCGTCGGGAAATAGGGATCGTTATAAACAACGTCGGCCCCTTGTTCCCGCAGCAGCTCAATCACTGTCAGCGACGGAGACTCGCGCAGATCGTCGATATCTTTCTTGTAAGCCATCCCCAGCATCAATATCCGCGATCCATTCACAGCCTTCTTATTCTGATTCAGCCCCTTTGCGACATACTGCACCACATGCGCAGGCATCGCCTCGTTGACCTCACCAGCCAACTCAATGAACCGCGTATTGAAGTCGAACTCCTTCGCCTTCCAGCTCAGGTAAAACGGATCGATCGGAATGCAGTGTCCGCCCAGCCCCGGCCCCGGATAAAACGGATGGAACCCAAAAGGCTTCGTCGACGCAGCGTCGATCACCTCCCAGATATCCACGCCCATCCGCAGTGAAAGCACCTTGAGTTCATTCACCAGCGCAATATTCACGCAGCGATAGATATTCTCCAGCAGCTTCGTCATCTCTGCGACGCGCGTCGACGACACACGGATCGACCGCGTAAAGATTCCCTCGTACAACACCGCCGCAAGCTCCGTCGCAATCTCTTCATGTCCGCCCACCACCTTCGGAATGTCATGGCGCGCAACCGTCGTATTGCCCGGATCTTCGCGCTCCGGCGAGAACGCAACATAAAACACCCCGTGCTCCGCCGGCGTTCCCGCACCCTGCACCTTCAGGCCGTTCTTGTTTCCCTCTTCGAGAATCGGAATCATCAACTCTTCTGTCGTTCCGGGATACGTCGTGCTCTCCAGCACAACCAACTGGCCTTCCTGCAGCCACGGCGCCGCAGCCTTCGCCGTATTCGCTACGTAACTCAGGTCCGGCTCGCGATGCTCCGTCAACGGAGTCGGCACGCACATGATGATGGCGTCCTGATCCGACAAACCCGAGAAGTCTGCCGTCGCAGAAAAACCCTTCTTCCGCGCACTCTGAATCTCCTCCGCGGGAATCCGAAAGATATACGAGCGGCCTGCCTCAAGATCTGTAACCTTCTTGGTATCGATATCGAAACCGGTCACCTTGAAACCCGCTTCAGAAAGAAGAAGCGAAAGTGGCAAACCTACATACCCAAGACCGATCACACCAATCTTGGCGGTGCGGGATTCCATGCGCTTCATGCGCTCTTGTGCAATCTTTGGCAGAACAAGGGTGTTTGTAATCGACATAGTGACGATTATCGCATCCGCCTTTCCACAATCGCGCTGCACTAAAGTCGCATTGACCCTTCACCCCTCACCGCATCAAATTAACGTTTCATGTATCCCTCGTCGTACGCTGTAGTTTCACCCAGCGTAACCTGATAATAGGGATGGCACGTCGTACGACACACCTTGCATACGACCCAGGAATCAACTCTGGGTGGAGGATAGATGGCCCGTTATCTCATCACTGGAATCGCCGGTTTTATTGGTTCGTCCCTCGCGCATGCCCTCGTCGACCAGGGTCACGAAGTCCGCGGTATCGACAACCTCTCCACAGGAAACCTCGACAATCTCGCCGACATCCGCAACCAAATCTCTTTTCACGAGATGGATCTGCAGGACGTCAACGGCATCAAGGCCGCCTGCCAGGGTGTCGACTTCATCCTCCACCAGGGAGCCCTCGCCTCAGTTCCGCGATCGGTAAAGGATCCCCTCACCTCGCACGAGTCCAATATCAACGGCACGTTAAATCTGCTCATCGCCGCCCGCGACGCAAAGGTTCGCCGCATCGTCTACGCAGCCTCCTCCTCAGCCTACGGAGATCAACCCACCCAGCCGAAACAGGAAGACATGCTCCCTCGTCCCCTGTCTCCCTACGCCGTGCAGAAGCTCACCTGCGAGTACTACATCCAGTCCTTCTATCGCGCCTATGGCCTCGAAGGCGTCTGCCTCCGGTACTTCAACATCTTCGGCCCGCGCCAGGCCGCCGACTCACCCTACTCCGGCGTCATCGCCCAGTTCACCTTCAAGATGATGGCCGGCGAAACCCCGACCATCTTCGGCGACGGCCTCACCAGCCGCGACTTCAACTTCATCGACAACGCCGTCAGCGCCAATCTCCTCGCCTGCCTTGCCCCCAGCGATGTAGCCACCGGCCGCGTCTTCAATATCGGCACAGGAAAGAGCCACACCCTCAACGAGGTCTACGCAGCCATCGCAGGCCAGCTCGGCTTCACCGCCAAACCAATCTACGGCCCACCCAGAGAAGGCGACATCAAGCACTCTCTCGCAGACATCACTCGCGCCACCACCGAGCTCGGCTACCAACCCCTGGCTCACTTCCATGAAGGGCTCAAGAAGACAGTTGCCTGGTACCTGGAAGAAAAGGAAAAAAAACAGATCCCCGCCCTTAAAAGCTAAAGCTCTGCAATCGCAAAAAAAATGCGAGTGTGAAGAATCTCTTCACACTCGCCAAGCTGCGATTCGTAGAGGCTGAGCATCGGTCGAACGCTCCCTGCGTCCTCCCGGCCCCGCTCTCTAACTTAGTTTTAGACAGCGCGCATCTTGCGGAACAGTGCCCCGGCGGAACCGAGCAGCCCAGTTCCCAGAAGCACGAGGGTGTTCGGCTCTGGAGTGCTGGTGATCGATCCGAAGAAATCCAGGCCCTGATAGATCGTGCCCGTCTGCTCCACAACGAACGTCAGCGTGTTCAGGCCGTCGCTGTTGAAGCTCGGCATGCTGCTGTTCAGCGAGACGTATACCGGAGTCTCGCAGTTGGGTGTTCCGTCTGCGCAATGCCCGTCGCCGCCGATAACCCCTTCTGGAAGAATCAGTACACCGTTCAGAAAAATGTCGGTCGTGTCGTCTGCCATAACGCCGATGGAACCACCCCATTGGCCGCCGTTGCTGGTGTTTGTTGTAAAGGTGCTGACGTAGGTGTAGCTGCCGTCCGCATCGTAGGTGCTGCATGGCAGAGCGGTGCAACTCCCGGCCGTCTCGCCGCCCGAAGGTCCGGAGTTCGGATCCCACGAAACCCAGCTAGAGTTATGACCTTCCTGCGTCCACGAAGGCGTCACATTGTTCAGGTTGTAGGTCGGTGCCGCTGGATCATTGGTTGGGGTACCACTCACAACAGGGTTGTAGCCTGTGTACGACGTTGTCGCGAAGTTGCTGACCACGGCGATCGTATCGGCTGACGCGAAAGCGGCTGACATCACTAGCACCGCTCCCAAGGCAGAAAGTTTTGCGTAAGTCTTCATTGTTTTCTCCTGAGTACCGCTTAGAGCGGGCATTGCCAACAACTTCCGTTTCCGACTGAGTCATTTCCGTGCTGCTCAATCAGTTCCGGATCTAACGGGTGAAGCATTCTTGCCCCTGAATAAGCACCCCGGAGACCAAATAGAAGTCCTTACGTCTCAGTTGTTTACCTATGCAATAAATTGACAGTACGCAAGAATTTGCATACTGAGTGCTAATAAAAGGAACTAAGTTACCTCTCACCATCCAAAAATGCACCTTAGTACCGTAAAAACTGCTTACCTCTTCGCGCATCCTGGAACGCAACCAGGAGTCCACTCAGCCCGCGCCAGAAATCGCACGCCCAACTTCGGGCATGAGGTAAAAAGGGAAGGATGCAGCCCGCGTTTCAAACCACCCCCTCGGCACGCGCCCCTGGTTGTCCAGCCTCGCGCCCGCCCCTCATTGCGTTTGTGCTTGTCTTGTCTCCTCACCACGCATCTCTTCGCGTTCAGCACCCCACTCACCGGCACCCCACTCAACGACGGCTACCACGCCCTATACAATCTCGACTTCACTGCAGCCCACGGCCACTTCGAGCAGTGGATGACCGCACATCCCGACGACTGCCTCGGTCCCGCCTCCGACGCCGCCGCCTTCATCTTCACCGAGTTCGACCGCCTCGGCGTTCTCGACATCGAGCTCTTCGCAGACGACAATCGCTTCGAATCACGCAAGCGCCCGGACGTCGACCCTGCACTTAAACAGGGCTTCGCGGATCGCATCGCGCAGTCCGATCGACTCGCCGACACCGCCCTCCAGCATAATCCCAAGGATGCCAACGCTCTCTACTGCAAAGCCGTTACCTCCGGCATGCAGGCTGACTGGCAATCCCTTATCGACCGCAAGGAGTATGGCGCCTTCAAATACAGCGAACTCGCCAGCAAATACGCCAAAGAAGCCCTCGCCATCAGCCCCACCCTCTACGACGCCAACCTCGCCGTCGGCATCGAGAACTATATGCTCAGCCTCAAGGCCGCCCCCATCCGATGGATCCTCGGCATGGCCGGAGCCGGCACCAACAAGGCCGAGGGCGTCCGCCTCCTCAAGCTCACCGCCGAACAAGGCCACTATCTCGCCCCCTTCGCTCGCCTCATGCTGGCAGTTGGCGAACTCCGTGACGGTCGCACTCAGGAAGGCAAAGCTATCCTCATCAGCCTCTCGGAGGAGTTCCCCCAAAACACCCTTTATCAGCGTCAGATCGCCCGTCTTCACTAATCTCATCGGCCAACTTCGTGCGCCCACGCCCAAATTCCCACACTCAGTTCACCACACCGTGTACCTTTAACCATATCGACTTGTTCCGAGCGCCCATTTACAGTTCTCCAACGCACTATTCGCGCAACATTTGACGATCTCCCAACGCTGTACCGAAGTTCATCTCAACGCAACATAAAGGGTTCTCATCAGCATGCGCATTGCATCAGTCGGCACAGCCTATCCTCCTCACCGCTACTCCCAGGCAGCAATCTCAGAGGCGCTCACGGCGCGCTGGCAGGACAGGATGGAAGAGCCCCGGCTCATCAATCGTCTCTTCGTCAACTGCGGAGTCAACTTCCGCAATCTCGTCTTCCCCCTCAACGTATACGAGAATCTCTCCGGATTCGGCCCCACCAACGACGCCTGGATCGTCGCCGCCGTCGAGCTTGGCGAAAAAGCCATCACTACCGCCCTTGATCGCGTAAGCCTCACTCCCGCCGATATCTCCGCCATCTTCTTCGCCTCCGTCACCGGTATCGCCAGCCCCACCATCGACGCGCGCCTCATTAACTTGATGCCCTTCCCCACCTCCATCAAGCGCACGCCCATCTTCGGCCTTGGTTGCGTAGCCGGAGCCGCTGGCATCTCGCGCGCCTCCGACTACGTCCGAGCCTTCCCCAACCAGTACGCACTGCTGCTCTCCGTCGAGCTCTGCTCCCTCACCTGGCAGGACAACGACCAGTCCATCGCCAACCTCATCTCCTGCGGCCTCTTCGGCGACGGCGCAGCCGCCGTCGTCATCGCCGGCAGCGAAACCCCGATCGCCAAACGCTCCTGCCCCACCTGCATCTCCGGCCCGCAAATCCTCGACACTCGCTCCACCTTCTATCGCCACACCGAGCACATCATGGGCTGGAGCATCGGCGACCTGGGCTTCAAAATCGTCCTCTCTCCCGACGTTCCAAAAGTTGTAAATGAACACCTTAGAGGCAACGTCGAGTCGTTTCTGTCCGATAACGGGCTAACCCTCGATGACATTTCGAGCTACATCTTCCACTCCGGCGGACCCAAGGTTCTTGAAGCGATGGAAACCACCCTCAATCTCCCGCCCAACGCCCTCGAACCATCCTGGCGCAGCCTGCGCGAGGTCGGAAATCTCTCCGCCGCCTCTGTCCTCGCCGTGCTCGAAGATGTTCTCGTCAACTCCCCCGGCAAGCCCGGCACCTACAGCATCCTCGCCGCCATGGGCCCAGCCTTCTGTTCGGAGCTCGTTCTCCTCAAGTGGTAGGGGCGGTAGGTGCGAATGAAATCGACACTACCACTCACACTGCCGGCGTCTCCCGACACCGCCCTCTGCAACTGCATATAGGTCACTCCCCGCTCAGATCTGCAGCCCCGATGGTCTCCTCGCCACCGGCCCACACATCGTCATCAGCTAAACTTGGACATAGCAACAACAACCACCTTTACAGCGGCATGGCCACCGCTGTAAGTTGTGGCTAACCCCGAGGAACCTGAAACTCCATGAATGAGATCGCCAAACGCTGTATCGACATCATCGCCAAATCGAAGAGCATCCCTCCGGACACCGTCACGCTCGCCAGCACCTTCGACGAACTCAACATCGACTCCCTCGATAAGATCAACATCTCCTTCGAGGTCGAGGAGGCCTTCAACGTCGAAATCCCCGACGACGCCCTCGGCACCATCAAGACCGTAGGCGATATGGTCGAAGGAGTCGCCAAACTCCACGCAGCTCAGCCCCACTCTGCCATCACCACCTCGTAGCGGCCAACCGTTCTGCCTTGTGATTTATAACTAGAGTTGGAATCGCAAGGGAGCAGTTGAGTGAATCGTGTCGTCGTCACCGGCCTGGGCTGCATCACCCCCATCGGCAACTCCGTACCAGACTTCCAGACCTCCCTCTTCACCGGCGCCACTGGCATCGCCCCCTTCCCGCCCTATCCCGAAGCCCCCGGTCCAACTCAGGGCCTCCGCTTCACCCAATCCGCCGCCGTCAAAAACTTCGACCCCGTCCAGCACCTCGACTCCGGCATCGTCACCGCCACCGACCGCACCACCCAGTTCGCCATCGTCGCCGCCCGTCAGGCCGCCGTCGAGTCTCAGCTCACCACCCATTACGCCCCCGAAAAAATCGCCATCATCGTCGGCTGCGCCTGCGGTGGCCGACAAGCCGAAGAGACCGAGACCATCAAGCTCTACGGCCGCGACGCTCGCGTTCATCCCCTCACCGTCATCCGCACCATGGCCTCCGCCGGTGCCAGCAACATCTCCATCGATCAAAAAATCACCGGCCCCACCCTCAACATCTCCACCGCCTGCTCCTCCGGAACCCACGCCATCGGCCTCGCCTTTCAGATGGTCCGCAGCGGAATGGTCGACGCCGCGATCGCCGGCGGACACGAAGCCCCCCTCACCTTCGGCTTCCTCCGCGCCTGGGACTCCATGCGCGTCGTCTCCCCCACCCAATGCCGCCCCTTCTCCGCCGACCGCGACGGCATGACCCTCGGCGAAGGCGCCGCCATGCTCACCCTCGAAACCCTCGCCTCCGCCAAGGCCCGCAACGCCACTATCTACGCTGAGATCGTCGGTTTCGGTTTCTCCGCCGACGCCAGCCACATCACCCAGCCCCTCTCCGACGGTGCCGCCTCTGCCATGCGTCAAGCCATCGCCGACGCCAACGCCTCACCCGAAGAGGTCGGCTACATCAGCGCCCACGGCACCGGCACCCAAGCCAACGACACCACCGAAGCCGCCGCCATCCACCAGGTCTTCGGCCCCCGCGCCTCACAGATTCCCATCAGCTCCACGAAATCCCTCCACGGCCACTCCATCGGAGCCAGCGGAGCACTCGAAGCCCTCGCCACCATCCTCGCCCTTCACGAAAATCTCCTTCCAGCCAACGCCGGCGTCACTCAGGTCGATCCCGCCATCAACCTCGACATCATCCTCGGCGCACCGCGCAAATCCACCCCAAAACTCGCTCTCTCCAACTCCCTGGCCTTCGGCGGCCTCAACGCCGTCCTCGCCCTCCGCCCCATCGAGTAACCAATCGGTCACCACTTGCTTACTTGTGCAGCGCCGCAACTTACCGCTACGCTCGAGGTATGAACCGAAGAGCCCTTTGGGTCCTCCCCCTTCTCATACTCGCCTCCTTCACGCTCAACCTCCACGCTCAGGCCAAACTCGCAATCTACGGCACCATCGGCTCTGAAAAAAGTGGCCTGCCCAACGAAAACTGGACACTCGCCGGAACCGTCGGCTTCTACTACGGCATCACGCACCTCGCTCCACTCAACCTCTCCATCGACGCTCGCGGCGACCTCTCCAGCAACATCAACAGCGCCCTCATCGGCCCACGCCTCGCCCTAAAACTCCCCGCCATTCCCCTCAAACCCTACGGCGAATTTCTCATCGGCGTCCAAAGCTACAGCAAGACCGCCGCTGGCCTAAAAGACCCGAACGACTTCGCCTACCGCTACGTCCTCGGTCTCGACACCACCATCCTTCCCCACATCGATTGGCGCGTCCTCGACTTCAGCTACGCCCTCAACAACTCCTCCAACGGCAACCACGCCAAAACCCTCTCCACCGGTCTCGTCCTCCGCTTCTAGACCAAAATCAACATTGCGACGCCCAGTAAGAAGTCGCTATCCCAGTAACAAGTCGTCATCCTGACCCTGAGCGAAGTCGAAGGGGAAGGATCCCCGCATTTCGCTGTTACTTGTCCTTACTTCCGAGGTGCAGCGACCACGGAAGCGTTTCTAAAACTCCACAAGATCGTCCGCATCAACAGAACCGGATACCATAACCAGCAGATGATCTCCGTCCTCATCCTCACGCGCAACGAGCAGCGCGATCTCCCCGACTGCCTCTCCAGCGTCTCCTGGTCCGACGACATCCACGTCTTCGACTCACAAAGCACCGACAACACCGTCGAGATCGCCAAAGCCGCCGGCGCACACATCCACACCCGCACCTTCGACGACTACGCCACCCACCGCAACGCCGCCCTCACCACCGTCCCCTTCAAATATTCCTGGGTCTTCCTCCTCGACGCCGACGAGCGCCCCACGCCCGAGCTCTCCCGCGAGATGCAGCAACTCGCCGCCGCCGCGCCAACTCAAATCGCAGCCTTCCGTGTCCGCCGTCGCGACCACCTCTTCGACACTTGGCTCAAACACGCCCAGCTCTCGCCCTTCTATATCCGCCTCGTCCGTCCCGAACGCTGCCACTACACCCGCGCCATCAACGAAGTCCTCGAAGTCGACGGCCCCGTCGCCAGCCTCAGCTACCCGCTCGACCACTTCCCCTTTTCCAAAGGCATCGCCAAGTGGGTCGAGAAACACAACCTCTACTCCACCATGGAAGCCGAGCTCATCGTCCGCAATCAGGGCCTCCAAAATCCATCCCTGCTCACCGCCCTCCGCCACCCCGACTTCCACACTCGCCGTCTCCACCAGAAGGCCATCTTCTATCGCCTCCCCGGCCGCCCACTCCTCAAGTGGCTCTACATCGTCATCCTTCGCGGCGCCATCCTCGACGGCGCCCCCGGCCTCACCTACGCCACACTGCAATCCTTCTACGAGTACCTCATCGTCCTCAAGACAAAAGAACTCCGACGCGGCGGCGCCTGACCTCGCCTCAAATTGAGTCACCTCTAGATCGCGGCTCACTCGGTAGCTTGAACGTACTCAAAGTCTGCTCGATAAATTTGTAACTACTAAAATTACAAATAAGAAGCTAGCGAAACCACGCCGACCGTACGAAGCCGCATGGTAAAACCCCTGTCCAGAGCGTCTTTTAGCGTCCGTGATATCTCAAAAGATTTCTTGCATTATTCACAGAAAATGGTTAGTGTGGTTCTACTTCTTTCTTAAATAGACGTTTTCGCCACACTTCTATTAGCCGCATGGCCTTGGAACATAGTGACGTACCCGCAGCACTCCCGCTGCGATAACGGCTTTTTGTTTAAATTTCCACTCGTAAAAATCGTCCTCGAGACGATCAGGAAACCCTTGTCTCTAACTTTGGAGGTCAAATGCGCCACCCGTCACAGAAGTTCCTAAAGGCCCTGTCGTACAGCCTAGCCGCCCTCCTCCTAACCCTCGTCACCACGACAGTTCTGGCCCAGACCTTCCGTGGAGGAATCAACGGCACCGTCACCGACAAAACCGGAGCCTCCATCGCCGGCGCATCCGTAACCGCCGTCGAAACATCCACCAACGAGAGCCATCACGCCGTAGCGTCCAGCGCCGGCGAGTTCAGCTTCGCCAATTTGACTGTAGGCAGCTACACCGTCACCGTCACTGCAGCCGGATTCTCGAGCACCAAGTACGACAAAGTGCAAGTCGAAGCCGGCTCCAGTTACGACCTCGCCGCAAAGTTGGAGATCTCGTCCTCCACCGAAACCGTAGAGGTGACCGCCGCAGCCCTTACGCTCGATACCACCTCCGATCTGCAATCTACCGTCCTGCCTGAAGTAGTCGTGCAGAATCTGCCTAACAGCGGTCGAGACTTCACCCAGATGCTCGCTCAAACCACAGGGTTCGCTGGCCTCTCCACAGGCGGCGGCGCAGGCGTCGCCAGCGTCAACGGAAGCCGTTCCAACTCCGTCAACTGGCAGATTGAAGGCACCGACAACAACGACCTTTGGTGGAACATTCCCGCCGTCAATCAGGGCGGAGTCTCCGCGATCGCCGGCGTCATCTTTCCCATCGACGCCATTGAAAACTTCTCCTTCGTCACCACCGGCGCAACAGAACTCGGCCGCAATCCGGGCGGTACCGCAAATCTCACCATCAAGTCCGGCACAAACCAGCTCCACGGCTCCGCCTACTACTTCAACCACAACGAGTTCTTTGAACGACAGAATCCCTTCTCAACATCCAAGCCCGCGTCGAGAAATCAGAACTACGGCTTCTCCGTTGGCGCTCCGATTATCAGAAACAAACTCTTCTTCTTCCTCGGGGGCGAGCATCAGAGCTTCCTGATCGGTGCTTTGAATCACGCCACAGAGCCATCCGCCGCATACCAGGCCGCTGCCTACTCGGTCCTCGATTACTATGGCGTACCGCATAACCCGGTTCCCGCCAATCTCCTGCATGGAAACGGTTCTCTCGCCGCTCTCTGGCCTGCCTCTGCCCTCACCGGACCCGCCTCTCCGGAAAACTACCAGGCCTCCGGCAATCTGACTGGCCATAGCTTCAACGGCGTCATCAAGTTCGACGTGAATATCACCGACAAGGATCATCTCTCAGCCAGATGGTTTATCGGTCAAGGCACACAGACGGCCCCCACTTCTTCTGACCTCACGCCTTACTTCGAAAACGCGCCGATCCACGTTCAGAACTACTCCATCATCTATAACCGCATCATCAGCCCCTCGATTACCAATCAACTCGCTGCGGGCGTCAGTTACTTCAACCAGGTCTTTGGCGACTACGACACTGGCTTCAGTCCCATCGGCCTTGGCCTGAACACCGGCGTCACCGATCCCGCCCTCCCCGGCTCGCCTCACATCGTCATCGGCCCCACCGGAAGCGGCGCCGGACTTACCGCAGGCAACACCGGATTCGATCCAACCGGTGTTACCGCGCCCTCCGGTAGAAATGACATCACCGGCCATCTCGACGACGATCTCAACTGGACCAAGGGCGCTCACCAGTTCCACTTCGGTGGCGAGTTCCGGCAGGCTCAGGTCGACGACTTCTATCAAACCGGCCAGCGCGGCAGCATCTACTTCGACGGCTCTCAAGGCCCTTGGAACTCAACGAACTTCTCCGACGGAGTAGCACAAACACCCTGCGCCGCTCTAGCGACAAAGAACCAGGGCCAGCCGACCCCCAACACCGCATCCAATGTGCTCTTCCTCGCCGACTTCCTCGCAGGCTGCTTGAATCCAACCGCATCCAGCATCGTACTCGGCAATCCAAAGCGCCAGGTCTTCGTCAACACATGGGATCTCTATGGGCAGGATGCCTGGCAAATCACCCGCCGCTTTAACTTCAACTACGGCCTGCGCTACGACTACGAAGGCCCTGTCCACTCCGCCTATCCAAATCTCTCCGTCTTCGATCCAACCGTCGCAGGTGGCCTCGCCGTCGCAGGGCAGCAAGTCGCAAACATCTATCACCAATTCTGGGGAGCAGTTAGTCCCCGAATCGGCTTCTCCTATCAACTCGATTCAACTGGCAACACGGTCCTTCGCGGCGGATACGGCTTCTACTACGACTCCATCTACATGAAGTCCGTCCTCCAAAACAATGGAGCCCAGAACATCTCCGTCTTCGGACCCGGCTTGAATCCCGCCGGCAGCAATCAGGTCGTCAATGCCCAGGGCCTCAACCAGGTGATCCAGAGCGGCGTTTTGATCTATCCCACCTTCGCCGAAGCCAGTGGCGGCGAAGCGGGTCCCGGCAGCATCAGCATCTCCACATTCGATAAGAACTTCAGACCATCCAACACCCAGCTGTGGAATCTAAACCTTCAGCACAGCCTCACGAACTCTGTGGTGTTGGAAATCGGCTATGTCGGCGCGAAGGGAACCCACCTGATGGGCCTCTTCGATATCAACCCCGCACTGCCCAACGCCTCCGAGTCGCCCGACACCACGACTCGTCCCTACTACCGTCAGTTCCCAACCTTCGCCGTCATCGACGAAGCTCGAAGCAACCTGGGCTCCATCTACCACTCGCTCCAGACAACCCTCAAGACCCAGAGCTGGCACGGCCTCACCACGCAACTCGCCTACACCTGGTCGCACGCGCTCGACTATGAGACCGGCCTCCTACCGTACGTCCCACAGGACCCCTACAACGAAAAAGCAGAGTACGGCAACTCTGACTTCGATGTTCGCAACACCTTCACCGGATACTTCAACTACGCCATCCCCGCCTTCCGCGGCCCCAAGCGTCTCACCCACGGTTGGGAGCTGAACTCCGGCTTCTCCTTCCACGGCGGAACGCCATACACCGTCGACGCCAGTTCCAATGTCAGCGGCAACGGCGAAAACGCAGATCGCGCCGTTCAGGTCATCGCCAACCCCACTGCTGGAATCTCCCACGCCATCGTCGGCGGATCGGTTCAGTGGTTCAACCCCAACGCCTTCGTCGATCCCGACCCGGGAACCTACTCACCCACACGCCGTGGCCAGAACTACAACCCTGGCTACGGAGCCTTTGACCTCGCTGCCATGAAGACCACTGCAATCACCGAGAGAGTAAGCATCCAGTTCAAGGCGAATATGTACAACCTCTTCAACCGAACCAATCTCGCTCCAGTCGGCTTCCCGGCAACCGGCGAGGGCGGCACCATCGGTTCAACCCTCGGACCGTATCTTGGCAACCCCACCATCGGACCCGGCGAACCCTTCAACACAGAGTTCGCATTGAAGGTCCTCTTCTAACAACCTCACTCAAACAAAAGCCCCACCCTTCAATCAAGGGTGGGGCTTTTCTCTGCTTGCTCCAATCTACAGCGGCCACTTCCACTCGCGAATATCCTTGTGGTCGATTCCATTCGCATGCGCATAGTTCACGCTCGCGATAATCTGATCCTTCAGCCACTCCTTCGTATGCGCGGCCGTAACTTGCAACCGCGGCACCCGATCGATCACATCGATCGCCAGATTAAACCGATCGATCTGATTCAAAATCGCCAGTTCCAGAGGAGTATTGATATTCCCCTTCTCCTTGTACCCGCGCACGTGAATGTTGTCATGATTCGTCCTCCGGTACGTCAGCTTATGAATCAGCGACGGATACGCATGGAAGTTGAAGATCACCGGCTTGTTCTTCGTAAACAAACTATCGAACTCCTTCGACGACAGCCCATGCGGATGTTCTTCCTCCGGCATCAATCGGAACAGATCCACCACATTCACAAACCGTATCTTCAGATCGCTGCAATGTTCGCGCAATATCGCCACAGCAGCCAGAGCCTCTTCCGTAGGAATATCTCCCGCGCAGGCCATCACCACATCAGGCTCCTCGCCCGCGTCGCTACTCGCGAAATCCCATATCCCAATTCCCTTCGTGCAATGCTTCACCGCAGCATCCATATCCAGATACTGCGGATGCTCCGCCTTATCCGCCACAATCACATTCACATAATTCGAGCTCCGCAGACAGTGGTCCGCCACGCTCAGCAAACAGTTCGCATCCGGAGGCAGATAAATCCTTGTCACCTCCGGGCTCTTGTTCGTCACCACATCCAGAAAGCCCGGGTCCTGGTGCGTAAATCCGTTATGATCCTGCCGCCACACCAGCGAGGTAATCAGCAGATTGATCGACGAGATCGGCGCCCTCCATCGCAACTCCAGCTTGCTCTTCTCCAGCCACTTCGCATGCTGGTTGAACATCGAGTCGATGATGTGTACGAACGATTCATACGTTGAAAAAAATCCGTGCCGCCCCGTCAGCACATAGCCTTCGAACCAACCCTCCAGCGTATGCTCGCTCAGCATCTCCATCACTCTGCCATCGCGAGCAAGAAAGCCGCCATCCGCATCCTCTGGCAATAGCTCTTCCATCCACGTCTTCCCACTCGCCTCGTAGATCAACTGCAATTTATTCGAAGCCGTCTCATCCGGCCCGAACACGCGGAAGCTCGTCATATTCCGCTTCATCGCATCACGCAAAAATCCTCCGAGAACAAACGTCGGCGACACCGCGATCTGCCCCGGCTTCTTCACCTTCACCGCATAGTCGCGAAAGTCCGGCAGTTCCATCGGTTTCCGCAGCAGGCCGCCGTTCGCATGCGGGTTGGCCGTAATTCTCCGCTGCCCCACCGGAGCCATCTCCCTTAACTCCGCAATCAACTTACCCGACTTATCGAACAACTCCTCCGGCTTATAACTCCGCATCCACTTCTCAACCATCTTCAAATGCTTCGGATCCGTCTTCGGATCCAGAATCGGCATCTGGTGCGCTCGCCACGAGCCCTCCAGCTTGTGTCCATCAATCTCCTTCGGGCAAGTCCATCCCTTCGGCGAACGCAAAATAATCATCGGCCACCGTGGCCGTTCCGGCGTTGAACCCTTCGGCGCACTCCGCGCCTTCTTCTGAATCGCGCGAATCTCCTGGATGCACGTCTCCATCACACCAGCCATCAACTGATGCATCGTCGCCGGATCGTCTCCTTCAACAACATACGGAGTCCATCCATACCCCTTGAACATCCACTCCAGCTCCTCCGGCGAAATACGCGCCAGCACTGTAGGATTCGCTATTTTGTAACCATTAAGGTGCAGTATCGGCAGCACCGCTCCATCGCGCACCGGATTCAGAAATTTGTTCGAGTGCCACGAAGTTGCCAGCGGCCCCGTCTCCGCCTCACCATCTCCCACCACCACCGTTACAATCAAATCCGGATTATCAAACGCCGCGCCAAATCCATGCGACAAGCTGTACCCCAGCTCGCCTCCCTCATGAATCGACCCCGGCGTCTCCGGCGTGCAGTGGCTCCCGATCCCACCCGGAAACGAAAACTGCTTGAAGAACTTCTGCATCCCCGCAACATCTTCGCTCTTATCCGGATACACCTCCGAATACACGCCCTCCAAATAACAATTCGACAGCGTCGCCGGCGCCCCATGCCCAGGCCCCGAAAGATAAATCAGATCCAGATCGTACTTCTTGATCAACCGGTTCAGATGCACCCACGTAAACGTCTGCCCCGGATCAGAACCCCAATGCCCCAACAACCGATTCTTAATATGCTCCGGCTTCAGCGGCTCTCGCAGCAGCGGATTCTCCAACAGGTAAAGCATGCCCACGCAAAGATAGTTGCAAGCCCGCCAGTAAGCATCAATCTTCCGCAACTCCTCCGCCGACAGCACCTGTGCACTCTGACTCTTCACCTTTGCCGATCCCTTCGTCACGCTGCTCATAGACAACTCCTTCGTTCAAAATCAGTGAAACGGAAAGTTTCTTTTCACAGCTACCTTTGCGGTCTCAGTCGTAGTTTTAGTTGCCGTTACAGTTTCCTTTGCATTCTAGTTGCCGTTGCAGTTTTAGTTGCCGTTGCAGTTGGTTAGTTCATGCCGTCATCCTGAGCGGAGCGCGCAGCGCGGAGTCGAAGGACCCGAAAAACTTGACTTGCCCCGACACTCCAAACCTTCTCAACCCGAATCTCCATACCGCCCGGCAACTCCCGCCCGCGCCATGTCGCTAACATGCACCGCAATCATCCAATCCTCTTTCGCCGGAACGACGTACACCGTCGCTACAGAGTCAGATGCACTTACTCGCCGCATCGCATCCCCTTTCGCTCCATTCAACCCAGAATCGATCGAAATCCCAAAATCCTCCAACCCACCCGCAATCTCCGCTCGCGACAGCGCATCATGCTCTCCAATCCCCCCCGCGAACACCACAGCATCCACCCCACCCATCAGCGCCACAAACCCACCCAGCGCCTTCTTCACACTTCGAGTAAAGATCTGCGTCGCCAGCTTTGCCTTCGCATCGCCCTTCCCCGCCGCCTCCCGCACCGCTTTCATATCGTTCGGCAATCCCGACAGCGCCACCATCCCCGCATCATGATTCAGCATCGTCTCAAGCGCCGCCACGCCCTCCACCTTCCGCAACAGATAAAGCACCAACCCCGGATCAAGATCCCCCGGCCGCGTCCCCATCACCACTCCACCCGTCGGCGTCAGCCCCATCGTCGTATCCACAGACCGCCCATCCACCACCGCCGTCACACTGCATCCGCTCCCCAGATGCGCAATCACTATGCGCCTGGGAAACTCAATCTCCTTCGCCGCCCGCAACTGCCGCACAATCGACTCGCAACTCAACCCATGAAACCCGTACCGCCGCACACCTTCCTCGCGATACTTCAGTGGAATCGGATACGTCGTCGCAGCCTCGCTCATCGTCTCGTGAAACACCGTGTCAAAACACGCATAGTGTTGCACCTCCGGAAACCTCTTCATTGTGTCCTTGATCACCTCAATCACTGCCGGGTCATGCAACGGCGCAAACACCACCGCCTCCTCCAGATCCTTCATTACCTCCGCCGTAATCCGCTGATGCCCACACAGCTTCGGCCCCGGATGCACTACGCGATACCCCACCGCATCCACCCGCGGCAACCCCTTCCCACTCACCGCCTCCACCACCAGCGCAATCGCTTCCACCGGCGTCTCCGCCTTCACACTCTTTCTCCCCCCGCTCAGATCCCTTCCATTCGCATCGCGAAACGCGAACGCCGCCTTCCCCCCACCGATCCCCGTCACCTCACCCTCAAACAGCGACCGAGGCTCACCCGTCCCCGAATTGAACAAGGAGAACTTGATCGACGAAGACCCGCTATTAATCACAAGTATGTGCACATCACCGTCCTGATCCACGCACTCACCCCTACAGTACACCGGCCACATCGCCCCCGTATGAATTCCCGCAACGCCCCACCACCCGGATTGATACAGTGGTGCGCAGGGAAGCAGCACACTAACCCAACCACCTCAAACTAACTCCCCCGTCGGCGTGCACCTTCACGGCATCGAAACCAAATCCCGCACCACCAATCACACATCTACCTCGAACACGGTGCCCCATCACAGCCAATCCCTCCCGCAACAACCCGCATAACCCAAAAGTCCCACTCCCATCCCCGCGCAAAATCCCCGTTCCGCCATCTAAACTCGTTCTATGTGTGGAATTGTCGGATATATCGGACCTCAGCCTGTCGTCCCCGTCATCATTGAAGGCCTGCGCCGCCTCGAGTACCGCGGCTACGACTCCGCCGGCATCGCCGTAGCTGGTGGCCCCGAAGGCCTCGCCCTGCGCCGCGCCCCCGGCAAACTCCGCAACCTCGAAAACGTCATCGCCGAATCGCCCATCCACGGCTCCTTCGGCATCGGCCACACCCGCTGGGCCACGCACGGCCGCCCCACCGAAGAGAACGCCCATCCCCACCGCGACGGCTCCGGCACCCTCGTCGTCGTCCACAACGGCATCGTCGAAAACTACCTCACCCTCAAGAGCGCCCTCATCGCCAAGGGCCACAAGTTCGTCTCCGAAACCGACACCGAGATCATCGCCCACCTCATCGAAGACGAACTCAACCTCGCCGCCGCCGCCAACGGCACCACAGAAAATGGCCGTCATCCTGAGCGCAGCCGAAGGATCCCCGCATTTCGCCAGCACCACCACCGAAATCAGAAGCCAACACCGCCGAAGCCGTCCTCACCCTCGACGCCACCCAACCCGCAATCCCCCTCGAAGAAGCCGTCCGCCGCGCCGTCAAGCGCATCACCGGAGCCTTCGCCATCGGCGTCCTCTCCGCGCACGAGCCCAACAAGCTCGTCGCCGCCCGCATGGGTCCGCCCGCCGTCATCGGCATCGGCGACGGCGAATTCTTCCTCGCCTCCGACGTCCCCGGCATCCTCCACCACACCCGCAACATCCACTTCCTCGCCGACGGCGAAGTCGCCATCCTCACCGATCAGGGCGTCACCCTCACCGACTTCCAGGGCGCGCCACTCCCACTAAAAGTCCAGCGCATCACCTGGGACCCCATCCAGGCCGAAAAGGCCGGCTACAAGCACTTCATGCTCAAGGAAATCAACGAGCAGCCCCGCGCCATCCGCGACACCACCCTCGGCCGCGTCTCCCTCGACACCGGCCACGTCTTCCTCGAGGCCATGCAGATCTCCGACGACGACCTCCGCAACGCCTGCCAGATCACCATCGCCGCCTGCGGAACCTCCTGGCACGCCGGCCTCGCCGGCAAGTTCATGATCGAGCGCCTCGCCCGCCTCCCCGTCGACGTCGACTACGCCTCCGAGTACCGCTACCGCGACCCCATCTCCGACCCCCGCGCCATCGGCCTCCTCATCACCCAGTCCGGCGAAACCGCCGACACCCTCGCCGCCCAGGCCGAGCTCATCGCCAAAGGCTCCAAAACCCTCGCCATCTGCAACGTCGTCGGCGCCGCCATCACCCGCAAAGCCCAGGGCACCCTCACCACCAACGCCGGCCCCGAGATCGGCGTCGCCTCCACCAAGGCCTTCACCGCCCAGCTCACCGCCCTCTTCGTCCTCGCCCTCCACCTCGCGCAGGTCCGCGGCACCATCACCGACGCCGAATCCCTCCACCTCGTCGACGAGCTCTCCAAACTCCCCGGCAAAGTCGAAGAGGTCCTCCGCTCCGTCGACGACCAGTGCTTCCAGCTCGCAAGATCTTCCACACCGCCAACGACTTCCTCTTCCTCGGCCGCGGCATCCACTACCCCATCGCCCTCGAAGGCGCGCTCAAATTAAAGGAGATCTCCTACATCCACGCCGAAGGCTACCCCGCCGGCGAGATGAAGCACGGCCCCAACGCCCTCATCGACGAGACCCTCCCCGTAGTCTGCATCGCCACCAAAGACCCCAACGACCCCTCAGCGTCCTGAAATACGAGAAGACGCTTCAGCAACATTCAAGAGGTCACCGCCCGCAGCGGCCGAGTCATCGCCATCGCCATCGAAGGCGACGAAGAGATCAAGCAACTAGTCGAACACACCATCCAAATCCCCCAGGCCCCCGAACTCCTCCTACCCGTCCTCGAAGTAGTCCCCCTCCAACTCCTCGCCTACCACATCGCCGTCCGCCGAGGCTGCGACGTAGACCAACCCAGAAACCTAGCCAAATCCGTCACGGTTGAGTAATTTCTATTTGATTTTTGCCACACATTTGGAAATTGAATTCACACGGAGCTACGATGTCCGTTCTTGAGTTGCAACAAAGTACTGCGGATCCCGAACCTCCCACACGCCTCAAGCTGATCATTCCTGTCTTCAATGATTGGGATTCGTTCTGCATCCTCCTTCAGGCCCTGGACGCTGTGGCCGCTGAAGAGCCGTACCAGATCACAGTCTCTGCGATCGACGACGGATCAATTCAATCTGCTGCAGAGGTCTTCGCATCCGCAGAGAAGCTGCAATTCCTGCATCGGGTCGAGATCATCCGGCTCTCGGTCAATGTCGGCCATCAGCGAGCAATCGCCATCGGCCTCTGCGTCGCGGCTGAGGATGCGGACTACGATGCGGTCCTTGTGATGGACTCGGACGGCGAAGATCCTCCTGAAGTCATACCCGAACTACTCGAACGAAGCATGGGGAAAGAAGATTTCTGCATCGTCGCGTCGCGGCGTAAACGTTCGGAAAACTTCACGTTCAAAGCGTCCTACCTCATTTACAAAACCATCTTCACTATTGTGACAGGAAAAAAAATAAGCTTTGGTAACTTCTCTCTTGTATCCGCTGGCTACAGTCGGCGTCTCATCATGATCCCCGACCTCTGGAACAATTTGCCTGCAGCTATCCTGCGTTCGCGCCTCCCCCTCGAAAAAGTGATGGTAGACCGCGGTAGGCGCTATGCCGGCAAATCCCAGATGAACTTCACCTCGCTCATCGTTCACGGTCTCAGCGCGATCTCAGTCTACGCAGACACAATCTTCGTGCGACTGCTTGTCGCTACTATTATCCTGTTCGGACTCACTATCGTCGCCATCTCCGGCACTCTCCTGTTGCGCCTGTTCGTCCCTGCCCACGCCACCCCTGGATGGGCTACAACGGTCAGCTTCGGGATGATAATCATCCTGTTGCAGGTATTATTCACAACCCTTACCTCAATACTCATGCTGCTGAACAATCGCGTACAACGTCTGGTCATTCCAGCTGTGGACTTCAAACCCTACGTCCACACGCGGGAGATTGTGTTCGTTTCTTCGAATCAATTCAGACAGATCAGACAGACTGTTCACAAATAGACTGTTCACAAACTCTAAGGCAACTTCTGTATGAAGATCGCTCGATCGTGCCTACCCAGCCACGCAGTGTACGGAACCGGCGCAAACGTCGATGGCGGATAGCAGGAATTCTGGTCATACGACAGCACGTAACGTGGTTCCACTAGCGGCGTGTGCCCGGAAAATCCGAAACGGCAATCCGCTCGAGCATCTACCGGCTGTTTTCCGGGTTGATACGCGCCTGCTGGAATTCGAAGGCGCTTATCATTGACGTAGCCAGCACCTTCCAGTTGCGTCCACGCGTCGTACTCCAGTCCGCCTTCGATTGCTGTTCTCGCAATTCCTGCCGCAATCATCTCGTTCGCCGCTGCAAGCCGCGCCCGGTCCATCGCGAAAAGATCGTGCATCCCGGCAACCCCAAATGCTGCAAAAACCATGACCAGAAACGCACTCGTTGCCGGCAGATACCGGTTCACCTTTTGTTCATAGAACCGCAGACTAACCGCTAGAACCACAAAGAGTAGCGGTAAAAGGTATCGATCGAAGATTTCGCCTCGTGTTGCCAGCAGGAACAGATAGGCCAGCGTAAATGGCCCAAAGAGAGTAAAGATGGCATCCCATGGGATCCGGAAGCTGTCTGGCAGAACCTGGTCTTTCAAATCCGCGGCATTCCAGACATACAGACCAAGCCCAAACGGGATCGCAAAGCTCATAAGCGTAAGCAGGACCTGCACGCTGTATGGAATGACAGTAGGTTGATTTCCGATCAAGCCCGCCACGTCGACCAGTCCCTTTTCAGTCACGTAGTTGTGAGAAAAAGGTGCGAGCCAGTACGACAGCTTATGCCGAATCACAAGTTCAGCAACAAATGACGCAAACAATAATCCTGCAACTGCAGCCCGGCCACGAGCCTTGGGATTGCTCAAAGGGTACTTCAATAGAAACGCCAGCAGCACCGGAGAGACAAACAGGCAGAGCGCAAACCCGTTACGCACCAACGTCCTCGCAATTTCTGCAAGTGTCGCTAAATCGGTTGACTGGACGATCAGCTTCTCCGTGATGGAATACGGCTGCAGGCTGAACCAGTGCATGCAATACGCAATGACGGCGGCACTCACCAGCCACAACCCTGCCCCAATCGCCAATGCCCCTGCCCGGCGGCGCAACCACCATGCAGTCGAAGGCACAATCACCAGAGCGCCCAGCCACGCGATCTGCCGGACTGTACCGCACGCCACATTCGAAAGCGCTGCAAAAACCAACCAGCCGAGCATCGCTCGATCCGACTTCGCTTCCATCGCCCGTACGCAGCAGTAAAAACATAGCAGGATACAGAAAAATCCGGGAACATCTGACATGAAGCTGAATGCCAGCGGCAAGAAAACCGGTGACAGCCCAATCGTCAGCGTCGCAATCGTGGCGTTCCACTCATTGATCCCTAAGCGCACTAAAAGCCGCTGGGTCAGGGCAACCGTCACCATCGCCACCACCATGATTGACATGCGAACAACCATGAATGAGAAGCCAAAAAGCTTGATGAACACCGCACCCAGATAAAGCTGCCATCCCAGCATGGCAGTCGCCCAGCCGTTGTAGACAACGTGGCCTGTCGTGGCTAGCACTCGAGCGCTCCACACGTAAGACCAATCGTCATTGATTGCCATTTCGAGAACAGGATGTGCCGCGACAACGCAGATTAGAAGAGAAAGAGAGCAAAACAAGGCAGAATAAATAGCCAGGAACTTCATCTTTACGGGCAAGCGTTGTTCCTCAAAATCAAAATTGAAGGTGGAACCAAAACCAGGGTCGTCTCAACGACATCGTACACAAGTTTGGTAGAGACGCAACGAAGATGTGTAAGCCAGATCTATCGCCCAGGACAAATTTGGAACACATCATCGGCGGATGGGCGGGTGGCCCTGTCTAATCCACAACAAAAGTTGGGCGGCCCCATTTTCGCGACAGCCTCATCGTTGCAGAGATGGGCATTCGCGCTACGCGCGAACCATCACTGAACTTCCTTGCACTCCGACGAAACCTTAGGTCCCGGAAAGCCCGACTCAAACGTAGTCCCGCGCCCACCCGCTTCCCACCAAACAAACTCCTTCGCCTCATACTTCGCGCCGGAGGCTGACGGGACCGTCACAAAGATCATCGTGTTACCCTTCACCGGCACCAACGCAAGTTGATTGTTCGTCCCATTCACATACTCCACCCCAAACACTCCTGCCGGAAGCCCCGCCTTCACCCCGTTCGCATCACACTGGTACTTCACAGTCTTTCGTTCGAACGTGCCTTCACCTTTCAGTTGGAGCGTCAGATCACTCGCACCCGCAACAGAACCCACAGAAAGCAACAAAACGGCCAGCATCACCCTTCCCATACCCATAAATCCCTCCCCAAAAGAGACCACCCCAAAAAGGCCACTTAGCCCAGAAGTATACCCACAAAAACACCCCATTCACCCTACGCGCACCCCCCCGAGGGTTCCATATAAATTCAAGCCGAACCAGAACAAACCGTCTCCGCCAGCATCAAACAAACTGTCAACAGATCCAGGAGATCGATCCATGCAGATTCTGATTAATAGCGACAAAAATATCGTCATGCACGCAGAGCTCTCCACCTCGATTGAAGCCGAACTCCACCGTCTTCTCGATAGGTTCGACAGCGATCTCACCCGCATCGAGGTCTTCCTCACCGACGAGAACGCCGATAAATCCGGACCCACGCGACAAACGCTGCATCCTCGAAGCCCGACCCAGGAATCACCAATCCCTCACCGTCACCGACGACTCCGCCGACGTACAAACCGCCGTCTCCGGCGCCGCGAAAAAAATGCAACGGCTACTCGAAACCACCTACGGCCGCATCGCCGACAAACGCTGACTGACCGGACACCCACCCTCCACACCCAACCAACACAAAAGCCCGTCCACCCCACACTCAATCAACCACAAAGGCCCGGGTGCCCCATCCTTCGCGCACCTCGCGAAGGGTGGGATGTATACCGCCGAGCCCCGCACCTCCTGATACCCTTTAACAAAATCAAGAGGAGCACCATGGCAAGCTGCGACAAGCAAACCTTCCCGAACATCACCCCAGAACAATTCACCTGCATCTGCCAGCAAATCAAGTCGAAGTTCGGAGTAACCCTCCCCGCAGACTCCGGCCAAATAACCCAGGGCGGCTTCACAGTCGAGTGGAACTACGACAGCGACGCGCAGGAGTTCGCCGTCCAATGCCTCGACTCACCTTTTTTTGTGTCGTGCGACATGATCAATCAGTCAATCCAAACTCTCGTAGGCGCCTGCGCCTGACTTAAAAACCCACCATTCCCAAAACGGGAATCCCCAAAAATAAATCTCGGATCCGTGGCGTATTTTTTAGCCCCCAAAACACCACCATCAACTCACCACACTTCACCACGCTTCCACCACAAATTCACCACAAAAAACCACGTCCATTCACCCACTTTTCTCAAAAACCCCTGCAAAAACGCAGAAAATCCCTCCAAAAAAAATCTCAACTAATTCTCCTGCCACCCCTCCAACTTAATGTCGTCGTAATAGACCGAACCCTTGTAATAGTTATTGTGCGGATCGCCAAACATAAAGAAATCAGGCACTTCCGCCCCGTCCCATAAACAGCATTCAACGGTATAGTCCCCACATAAGTCTGCTGCCCACCCCACTTGAAATCCCCCGAAACAGAGAGCACAAACGCACTCTCATTCCGCTCAATACAAGCCGAATACCAGGCATTATCCCTATACGCATCAACAGCCCGAATCTGACCCGAAGGCTGCAGCGCCCCATTGGACCACGACAAAAAAGGCCGCCCCGTGCTGTCCTCATCATTACCATTTTTATCTACCCCAAACATCATCACCGGATGCTGCCCGTCAGCGAGCCACTTCGTCCCCTCCCAGATATTCGTCCACGCCTCCTTGTTGTTATCCGAATCGATCGTGACCTTGCGATGATGATGGATCCAAAGATTGTTATGCGGCCTCGGAGTCGCATCCAGAATCGTCAGCCAATAGAACCCATTCTCCAGCGTCGCATCTCCGTTCGACCAGGGCTCATCCGTCTCGCCCCCGGCATACCCATTCAGCCCCCCAGGCTTCCCATCTCCAAAAGAAGCAAAGCCCACTCTCAGGCAAACCCGATACTTCTTTGGCAACGCATTCGTCGGTCGCACAACCAGCCCATCCGTATGCTTGGGAGACGAAACTCTAAGCGCACGATGACTCGGATCCGCCGGGTCCGGCACCACTTCAAACAGATCGCTGAACTTCGTCAAATTAGATCGACTGTAAGCCGCAACACTCAACCAACCGTCCTTACCAAACGCCCCCTCGGCGCGAAACGCCACAGGCGGCTTTACTCCAAGCTGCCTGAAGTACGCACCACCATCCGAAAACTCATCCGTATTTTGATAAGTATCCGACACCCAGGCAGGTGTCCCAGCTTTGAACAATGCAGCATGATCTTCGAAAGTCTCTTCGTGAAGAACCTTCCACGAACCGTGATGGCCGCTGCTCGTTGCACCATTCTGAGGAGTCGTCGTCTGTGAATCCAATTTAGAAACAAATAGAAACGGCAACGCGCAAACCAACAATCGGATAACAGCAACCGACATACGCTACCTCCGGTGTCTTCTGGGCGCTGTTCCGACAGGAAATAATCCGCTAAAGGTACTACTATGCCCGACAAACGACCCACGGACGAACTATTCCAACACGCCCGACAATAGTAACCGTCCAAGTCACATTCGTCTCAACTTGCTTCGCGCGGGGCTGCCCAGATTTAACCCACAACGACCCCGCACTTCGACAAAAAAGAACCGCAATCGCGCGGCGCCGACTATTTTCGAGAGGCATAGAAGGAACGTACGGGAACATCTTCGGCGTTTCGAAGCGACCGACCTTGAAAAAACATCCCATCGCACGACCGCCTTCATGCAGGGCAACCGGCGTCCATCCACTCCTTGAAGAGCGCAACTCGGTCAGCCGGCCAGGGTTCATCCGGCGGCATCGAGCCGTCCGCAACCGTACCGTAGACGCTCTGCGCGTTCGCCGGAACACACATCCACGCCGGATCATCCAGAACAACCCCCATCGACTTCATACAATCAACATCCTCCTCCCGGAAGAGAGGAAGAATATCTTGGGCAAATGTGAGAGCCATACAGTCTCCTTTTCATGATCCTGAATTCTACGTCCAACCCTCGCGCATTTCTGCATCTCAAAAAAGAATGCCGCAAACTCACATCCAGGAACACATCGACCTGATTGCAAAACATGAACAGGACTTCCTGACCAATCGCACCCTCGCCGAACGCCTCGGCGACTCCTTCGCCGGCTTCGCAGGAAGTCTCTGGTTCGTCTGTATTCACGTTGCAATATTCGCAGGCTGGATAGCCTTCAACACAACCTCATTCACCCATTCGCGACACTTCGACCCACCGCCGTTTCCACTTCTCGGCACCATCGTGGCACTCGAAGCAATCCTGCTTGCCAGCATGATTCTAATGCGCCAGTCACGCATGGCCCGCCGCGCCGAAGAGCGCGATCACCTTATGCTTCAGATCCTCCTGCTCACGGAGAAAGAGATCACGGCCCTCCTCGGCATGGATCGAAAGATCGCTGAAGAGGTCGGCCTCCAACACATCGCAGATGATGAAGAGATCGAGCAGCTTAGTCGACACACTTCAATCGACGATGTCGCACAAACCATCAAAGACAAACTCCCCCTCAAATAAACAACACAGCCCTGAAGCCCGAATTCGTCTGCGCGGAAACCCCTCATCCATCCACAGGTGCATAAGATTGCGCCCAAATGATAGCCTCTTGCTATGCCCGGCCCGACCCTGCAGGATCGACTGAATCACCTCAGCGAAGGCCTTGCCGAGGCCGAGCGGAGATATGCCGCCGGCGAACCCTACCCCGATTCCCAAGGTTCCTGGCCGCACAAAATCTCCGTAATCAAACGACACATCGCCGAACTCCGTGAGATGATCGCCAACGAATAGGTCTCGCGCCAAGCCAGGCCATCCCCATGGACCAAATTTGATACCCTCCCGATCCATCGGGAGCCAGATTCTTCGCGCTTTTTCCGGCAGGTCGAGGGTACACTTCACGCAAGCATCATAGGATTCGTGCCACCCTCCCCGGAAAGCAGAGAAGATGTCTCATCCGATCAGGCTGTCCCTGTTCATCGCCTGCTGCCTCGTAGGACTCGCGCTGTTCCTCTTGGCTCGCGCCCCCATCTCTCCGAAAAACAAACGCCTCGCCGATATATGTTTCTGGATCTGGGCGCTTCTCCTCGGTCTCTTCGGCCTCTCCCTGCTGGCCCGCAACTTCCTGCAGCATCACACTTAGCGCCTTGTCTCAAAAAAAAATCCGGCCCGATAACTCGATTTTCAGCGGATGGCAATCACGCGGATGCGAACCCCTTCCTCGCAACCGATAAAACTCCGCTATAATCTCGCACACGACCAAACCGCCTCGGAGGCAATGCATGAAAAAGCTGATAGCCCTCACCGCACTCACCTTATCCCTCGCTACCGCCAGCGCATTTGCTGAATCTCTCACCGGCGTCGTCTCCGACGAGATGTGCTCCAAGAACACCGCCAAAGCTGCCAGCGCCGAACACGCCTCCTGCGCAGCAAAGTGCATCAAGGGAGGCTCCGATCCCGTCCTCGTCGTCGGCTCCAAGGTCTACAAGTTCTCCGATCCCTCCAAGATGGCAAATTACGCCGGCAAGAAGATCACAGTTGACGGCACCGTCGCCGACAACACCATCACCGTAGCCTCCGTAAAGGAATAGCACTCAGTCCTTGCACCCTGTGAGAACGAGTTGAGACGACCCGCCTCGGAATCATTCGAAATCGTCAGCCGTAAACTCGCACTTCGCGCAGCCTCCGCGGGCGCCGTTGCCATTGGCGCCTGTGCCGTAGGTGCCTTTGCCATCGGAGCCTTCGCCATTGGCTCGCTCGCCATCCGGAAGCTCGCCATCGGCAACGGCCGCATAGAAAAAATCAGCATCGGCGAACTCACGGTCGACCGTCTCATCATCAAGGACTACGTATCCCGCGCTTGAAAAGCAAAAACGGCCTTCGTCGTCGGCGTCCAAGACAAAGCCCTTCACCCGATCAGATAAAGGCCGCAGAAAAGACCCTCGCTCTCAACGCAGCCGAGAAACTCTAGTCAACGCACTCACCCCGCATAAGCCATCGCGATAAGCCCAAGCGCAAGCACGTACGCCCCAAACATCGCCGCAAGATAACCCTTCGCCCGCGCATTCGCCCCGCGAAACTCCTTCCACACAAAGACGCCCCACAAACAAGCCACCATCGGCGACGCCTGTCCGATCGCGTACGAAATCGCCACCCCCACCAGGCTCGCCGCCACAAAATTGAACACCGTCCCGATCCCCCAGATCGCCCCTCCCAGCAGCCCCAGCGCGTGGTAAGCCCCCGGCGCTCGAAAATAATCTCCAGCAGCAACCGGCGATCCAACGATAGGCTTGCGCATCAAAATCGTGTTGAACACAAAGCAACACAAGAATGCGCCCAGCGTAAGAAAAACAGCCGTCGTATAAGGAGTAAGCACATTGCCCCGCGTCATCGCCCTCGTCACAAACGGCGCGAAAATCCCCATCAGCAAACCCGAGATCACACACACCATAACACCACGCCGCGACACAACGCTCCCCTCCGCTCTCAGCGCGCCATACGACTTCCCCACCAACACCACTGCCACCACGGCCATGAAGACACCCGCGCCCAGCAGCACCGGATTCCCACGCGGCTGCAGCGCATAGCTCAACACAACGCCTTCCACCAGGGCGATCCCAATCGAAATAGGAAAGGCAATGGCAAGCCCAACGATCTCAATCCCTGCCACCAGCAGCACATTCGCGATATTGAAAATAAACCCGCCCAGCGCGGCGTAAAACAGATTGATACCGTCAGCCGAATGCACATTCGCAAGAAACGCAGTCGGTCCCCCCGCGAAGCTGCCCATCGTAAACGCCAGCACCAGCGAGATCAGAAATATCCCCAGACCATAATCCCAGTAGTAGAGCTCGAAGCGATAGTTGCGTGTGCCTTTGAACGTGTTGGCAAACGATCCCCAACACACAGTACTCAGAACTGTCATCAGCAATGCGGCAGCGAACGTAGTGGGAACGAACATGAACAGCCATTATGCCAACCAAATCTTCGGATGGACACGAAAAATCGCCCTCCAAGCTAATTAATCCTCACTCCGTCAACCCGAGCGGCCTTTCCCGCATCTTTCTCATCCAACCAATAGCGTCCATGCCGCGGGCACGTTGATCAAAACGGCAGGATCGCAGGAGCAAGCACAGGCATGGGCAAAGAGTGGATCGTAAATCTCGCACAAGAGGTCCGGGAAAAGGAACACGAAGCCGCAGAGAACTACGGCAGGTCTCAGCATCAGGCCGAGATCATCACCAATCAGGGCCAGCCGTTCTTCAGCGTCTTCCTCATCAACCTTGAAGAGGACATCAACGAGGTCAAGCGCAATCTACAAGGCGACGTCACCGCCTCCGACACAATATTTCAGCGTATCAACCCAACCGAAGCGAAGCTCACCCGCAGCCGCTTCCCCTGGTTCGACGCGCGCATCACGTATCAGGACCCCAACATCGTCCTCGACTACGCCAAAGGCCTCGGTGTCGCCGGCGATCCGTCCGTCGATCGCAAAATCTGCCACTTCACCTTCCAGGTCGCACCCGACGATACCCTCTCCATCCAGCAGTCCTTCAACGACAATCCCCGCCAGTTCGAGAAGCCCCAGGACCTCGCCCGCTACGTCATCGAGTTGCTCTTCCAGATCTAGCGCGCTACTCCCACTGTGCCGAGTGCCGCTTCAGCCACCAGCACGCAGAGTTCCCCTGCTGCGGAAAGATGGAGTGGCTGCACGTCGTCGGAACCGTGCCCATCAGGTCATACTCCACCTTGTTTCCCTTTAGCGGAGTTGCCAGAAACTGGTTCACCTGCACCACCCCATACGCCGTGCCGTGCGACACCCGCGTCCGAAAAACCACCCAGTCCCCTGCATACAACAGACCGGCCACCACGGCCAGAACTATAACCAATCGAACCAACCGACCTGCCCATGTATTCATTCCCCAAAGTATTGCACGTGCCACTCACTCGCGTGACTCCATAGCCGACCATCCGCTGCCCGAATAGTCAACCACTCCTTCCAGCCCATTCCGATCTTGCATATCCCCGCGCCGAAAAGGAAAAAATAAGCATCCCCGCAAACGGGCCGATAACTCTCTTCATGAGAAACTCCTGAAAGCTAACGTTTTGATTCGATCAAACATCCAACCGAAGTGGTTTTGTTTGCAGCAGCTTAAAATCGAGGCTCTCCTATAGGGGTTTTCAACCATCGAGCAATCGAGCCCGATTAAGCATCTGAATTTTAAGAATTTTTGAAAGAAGTTAGAGGATGGAATGAAGTACAAATCGGCATTGGCATTTGCCCTGTCCACCGCACTCTTTTCTGCGGGCAACACGGCGTCCGCTCAGAGCGCTCCCACCGCAACCCAGCCGCTTCAACTCTCCGTCTTTGCTGCAGGTACCGGCACCTTCACTGACCTCGAAGGTGGCAAAAATCTGGGTATCACCGCCGGAGCAGACCTTACCATCCTCGCCTTTCGCCTCTTCAGACCCGCCTTCGAGATTCGCGGCACCTATCCCATCGACAAAGGCCACATCAGCAGCCAGAAAAACTTCCTCCTCGGCCCCAAAGTCGAATATCCCATCGGGCACTTCCATCCCTACGCGGACTTCCTCATTGGTCGCGGTCAAATCGACTACCACCCTCCCTTCATAGTCGGCAGCCTCGAATACCTCAGTTCCAACACAGTCGTTTATTCACCCGGTGTCGGACTCGACTACAACGTGACCCATAACCTTGCAATCAAGGCCGACGCACAGTTCCAGCACTGGGGCACGCCTGTAGTCGCCTCTGGCACCATCCACCCAACAGCCCTGACCTTTGGCGTCCTGTATAACTTCGACTTCAACCCGCACCACCATCATGAACGCTAGTTTTCGCGATGGGTAACAATAGGCTCTAAAACTGTGGCTCTCACTGGACTCATCCTTTGCCATCGCGTATCGTTTGCCCGATGGCAAAAATTCTTCAGCATATGGAGTGAACTCATGACCCCCTCGCTGCTAGGTTTAACCCGCCGCACCCTACCAATTCTTGCTGCCTCACTGATCCTCACTCTCGCTGCTCCATCCGTGCTCGCCCAGAATCCGGCACCCGCCCCCGCCACTGCTCCCGGTCCCGCGATGTCGCGAGAGGACATCCTACGCATCGCCGCGGAGGTACAGAAGAAGCTCGCCGGCCTCACTAACTTCGGCGTCTTCGACTGGATCACCTTCGGGTTCCAGGGCAAGACTCTCGTCCTTAACGGCTACGCCTCACGACCCGTGCTCAAGAAAGACGCTTCCAACGCTGTCAAAGGAATCGCCGGAATTGAGTCCGTCGACAATAAGATCGAAGTCCTGCCATTGTCTCCCAACGACGACAGCATCCGCGTCGCCGTCTACAACCGCATCTTCACGCAAGGTTCGTTGCGAAAATACAACGCCAATCAGGGCTCCATCGGCCAGGCATTGGGACCTGGCTTCCGCGGCCCCGCCGCCATGGCCGGCGGCATCACCAACAATCCGCCCATGGGCTTCCACGCCATTCACATCATCGTCAAGAACGGCAATGTCACCCTCTACGGCGTAGTCAACAACGAAGGCGACAAACAGATCGCTGGCATGCAGGCCAACTCCGCCCCCGGCGCGTTCAAGATCACCAACGACCTCGTCGTCCAGGGAGAAGCCGCCAAACCCGCAGAGAAGTAGACTCGATCACTGCCGTTCAAACTACTGTGAAATTCCTTCACTGCGTTCAATCTCTGCCCCAGGCGAGCCTGAACGCAGTGAAGAACCCCCGTATTTCACTCGTAAATCAAGTGAACTATCTGTAACCATTACCAGCACAAAAGTCTACTCGGCCCTCAGCGCCTCCATGGGATTCACCGACGCCGCCCTCCGCGCCGGCACATAACTGGCAATTAGCGCGAACACACCCAGCACCAGCGCCACCCCCGCCAACGTCGGCGCGTCCCACGCATGCACGTCAAACAGCAGCGTCCGCATCATCATTCCCGCCCCAATCGAACAACCCAGCCCCACCACAACGCCCGCCGCAATCAACCAGCCAGCCTCTTTCAACACCATCCGATACACTGACCCACGCTGAGCTCCCAGCGCCATCCGCACTCCGATCTCCCGCGTCCGCTGACTCACCGAGTAAGCAATCACTCCATACAACCCCACCACACTCAGCAGCAGCGCCAGCGCCGCAAACCCACCCACCAGCCACGTCGAAGACCGATGCAGATACGCCGTCTGCGAATCGTTGATCCGCTGCACCATCGTCGCTTCGTTGATCGCTCCAATCCCCGGATCAATCTCATGAATCGCCCCTGTCAACGCTGGAAGCAGCAACTTCTCATCCTGCGACGTCCGAACCACAAGCCCCACATACGTATCCGCATTCTGATTCGTCGGATCATACTGCGCCGGCCATATCTCCGAATCCAGCGACCCCTCCTTCACATCGTCCACCACCCCCACGATCTCCCTCAGAGACTTCGGCGAAAGCTCCGTATCGCCCATCTTCTTCCCAATCGGATCCTCTCCTGGAAAATACTTCTTCGCAAACGCCTTGTTGATCATCACCACCAGTGGTTTCGAAGCATCGTCATCCTCCGTGAAGAACCGGCCCTCCACCAGCTTCGCCTGCAGCGTCTTGAAGTACTCCGAACTCACCTCCCGCTGATTCACCTCATTGTGCTCGCCGTTGTACGGATGCCCCACAATCCGTATCCAGTTCGTATTCCCATTGCCGCTCACCGGCAACATCGTCGTCAACGCAGCAGACCTCACCCCCGGCAGCCTCTCCACTCTCTCCAGAATCCGTTTGCCCACCGCAACCACCTGCTCGTCCTTTGCGTACGTTGTCGTCGGCAGCACCACCTGAATCGTCGCCAGATGATCCGGCACGAATCCCAGCTCCACATGCAGCAACTTATAGAAGCTCTTGCCCAGCAGCCCAGCACCCGCCAACAACACCACTGCAATTGCCAGCTCCAGCACCACCAGGTTCGCGCCAAACCTCCGCCAGAACGTTCCCGCTGAACTTCGCCCGCCATCCGTCAACCCTTCGCGCAACTGTGTCAGCGGTAGTCGCACCGCGGGAGTCAACGCAAACAGCGTCGCCGCCAACAGCAGGATCACCCCCGCAAACACCAGCACATGCGCGTTCAGCCCAATCCCCCGCAAATACGGCATATAGGCAAGCATGTCCTTAGAGATCAGTCGCGTCAGCACCTGCATCGCCGCATAGGCGCACAACAGCCCCAGTGCTCCTCCGGCAAGAACCAACATCAGCGCCTCCGTCACGAACTGTCTCACCAGCCGACCCTGCGAAGCGCCCAGCGCTCCCCGCACCGCAATCTCCCGCCTCCGCGCCTCCGACCGCACCAGCAACAGGCTCGACACATTCACGCACGCAATCAGCAGCAGCAATCCCGCGCCACCCAGCAACACCAGCAGAATCGGACGAATGTCTCCCACAATCTCCTCGTACAGCGGCATTACATTCGCGCCCTGTCCGCGGTTCGAATCCGGATATTGCACCTCCAGGTGCTTTGCAATCGAAACCAAATTCGCCAGCGCCATCTGCACGGTCACGCCATCCTTCAACCGCCCCACCCCATAAAGATTGTGACAACCCCGTCTCTTCTCGCATCCGGTCAGCGTATGCATCGTGGCCCAGAACTCCGCATTGCCCCTCGGCGCAAACTGAAAGTTCTCCGGCAGCACCGCGATGATCGTCATCGGCGTGCCGTCCAGCTTCACCGTCTGGCCAATAACGTCTTTTCTCCCTCCAAACCGTGCCTGCCACGCCGCGTAGGTCAGCATCACCGTGTCGGCCGCTCCTGGCTTGTCTTCGCTGTCATAGAAGTCGCGGCCCAAGATCGGTTTCACTCCCAGCACTCGAAAGAATCCCGCGCTCACCCTCGCCGCTGGCACCGGCTCCACGCCCGACGGCGTACTCATCAGGTATCCCGTCCCCGTGTAGACCTCGAGCGCGCTGAAGACGGTATTCATCTTCTTCCAGTCGACATAGTCCTCATACGACAGATTGTTGCGAAAAAAAAGCGCACTCCGTTCCGTCACATCAACCAGCCGTGTCGGATCCGCATAAGGCAGCGGCTTGATCAGCGCGGCGTCGACAAACGCGAAGATCGCAACACTGGCTCCAATCCCCAAAGCCAGCATCGTCACCACAGTCACCGTAAATCCCGGACTCCTCTTCAGTTGCCGCAGGGCGAACCGCACATCGCGCACCACATTCTCAACCATCGGCAGGGTGCTCCTCTCGCGATACGCCTGCTTCGTCTTCTCTAGTCCACCCATCTGCAGCATCGCCGCACGGCGCGCCTCCTCCGGCGTCATTCCCGCGCGTAGATTGTCTTCGACCTGCATCTCCACATGGCTTTCGATCTCATCGGACAACTCCTGCTCCCGCCGCACACCGCCAAACAGCCCGGCCACTCTCGACAACATCGCGCGAAGTCTTCTCATGCCTCTTCCTCCGCCGGCGAAAGAAACCGCGCCAGAATCTCCGTCGTCTGTCCCCAGCTCCGCGCCTCTCTCTTTAGCTGTCTTTGCCCAGCGCGTGTCAGCCGATAAAACTTCGCTCGCCGATTGTTATCCGAGACGCCCCACTCCGCCTCGATCGAGCCCTCCTGCTCAAGCTTTAGCAGCGCGGGATACAGCGTCCCATAGTTGAGCGACAGCAGATCGCCACTCGTCTGCTCAATCCGCCGCGCAATCCCATACCCATGCATCGGCCCCATCGCTTCCAGAGTCTTCAGCACCATCAGCGCCAGCGTACCCTGCCACACATCCGCCTTATCACCCATGACATCTCCTATTGCTTCACCATAGGAATACTCTTACTTCTATGGGAATGCAATAGGTCAGTAATCTAAATCTGGTTAGATTTGCGGGAACTGCTAGAGTTGCCTAATTCGCCGACGGTCCACCCCGTTTATGGCTCCGCCTGGTTTCCTTCCTCAGGCCAATTCCAATCAGAAAGACGGCCGATGTAATCGCCGTGTAGGCCCATACCGCTCAGCCTAACCGGCATCGGTTCTCTTTCGAGTGTGAATCCAGCTTTGCGGGTCACCACCCACCACGTAAGGACTGCGAGAACATCGTGAATTGCTCCCCTCCGTTTCTGGTGCAGCATTTCAGGCAGAATCTGTCGTTGTTCAGCCGATAGCGATTGAACGAAGGGCGTTGGATCTTGTCTATGCTCAGCGTGTGGAATGACGCGACCCTCTAAAACGCGTCTTCCGATCACGCTTCGACTGGTCTCGGTGACAAGTTGGTCAATTATCTTCTTGTAGGCATCGATTGGGCGCACAGTTGTCACTCTCAAAAAGGTTCGGTAGTTGAACTCGGTAGGAACGGGACTCAAATCGATCGGCGACACACTAGCTTATCGGATCGTGAAATTCCCGCAAAGCGGGAGGAGTCGCGTTATCGGAAATTGACCCAGTATCCAAATCCGCGACTACCGGATTTCCCCGAAGTGAACATCCTCCGGCGCCGCAGGCTCATCCAGAAACTGAATCGTAGTCGCCGGCCCCAGGTTGTTGGGCGGAGTCCACTCCCGAAGCGCCCACACAACCTCCTTCGCAGGCGTTACCTCAATCGCCTGCACCGTATTTGTAAAAGGCGGCGCGTTCTTGCTCCATTCATTCACCCAATTGTTGATCACCGTATTGCCGTTTGGCAGCCGCCACGCTTGCTGCAGGCTCGAGAACTTGTAACCCGCAACATCGGACGGACTGAAGCTCCACACCGCATCTCCCCGCCGCGTCACTTCCCGCACGCCCACGCGATCTGTGATCAACACATTCCCATTCGCCAACTGACTCACTCCCCACGCGCCCGGTGCCGGAAACGACCACAGCTCATTTCCATTCGAGTCATACTCCACGACCTTGTTCAGGTCCATATGCGCAACCAGCAACGTTCCTTTATCCGTCAGTCGCGCATGGCGAAACTGCGCATGCACACTCACCGGCTTCTTCGTCGCCAGAGTCATCTCCTTTTCGGTCGCACCCGTCACAGTGTTCACCACGCGAAGCAGCGCCGGATCGCCGTTCTGGATAAACAACACGTGCTCCTTCCCGATCGGCACCGCCGTATGCACCTCATGGCCCGGAGGAGCGACATAGTCCCACACCACCTTCTTCTCCGGCGTGATCTCAGTCACGCCATACTGATGCGCAAAAAGGATGTTTCCATTCGACAGCATCACCGCATCGCTGATCTCGCCCTTGCCCGCTGGATCGTCATAGCTCCAGACGATCTTCCCCTGCCGCACAATAAAAATCCTGCGGTCATGCGACTCCCCCGCATACATAAAGTCATGCTGAGCCAGCCCCCTGCCCGGAAGTTGCACAGTAGACTGCGCCGCATCGCCACCCGGCGTCTGAGCACACACCCCTAAAGAAACTCCAAGAACAAATCCAACAACTGCCGACTTTAATCATCACGATCCTCTCTCCCCTCACATACGCCGTATTCGTAAAGGCCGATTTCCACCCCGAACCACCCTACCGAAATCCGATCAACGGATGAAGCTGAAAACAGCCAGGCGCCCGTTCGCGCCGCCTGACGTTGCTTTGGCTTTTAGTATTCCGTCGTCATCCTGACCCTGAGCGAGCAAGGCGAGTCGAAGGGGAAGGACCCCTGTATTTGCCATGTAGTTACCGCCAGGACCTAAGGAAAAGGAACCCAAAAGCCGCACAACAAGTCGCACCAAACTATTTTTCGCGTTTTTCCAGAAAAAAACGCATGTCAAGTCCCTAAACCATACAAATCAAACAAACCAAACGAGATAGAGTTGGCGCATGAGTTCACCCCGAAAAGCTATACTTAAATCAAGGACAAAAAACTGACCCGACTAACCTAATAAGCTGGGGCCAGTTCGCTGTCCCTCAACCAATTGGTTTTTGTAAACCTAATAAAATGAGGACTTTACAAAGCACAAATCTGCTAAACCATTGAATTCGGACACTTAGCGGTTCCGACCAATCGAAGTCCACCGATAAAGATTGTAAAATGAAGACTTTGCGCAAATAGCAGCAGTGGGAGGGGTCAGAGATTGAACAGCTCTCGCAGCCTTTTAGTCTGCGCACGGCTCACCGGAATCTCGGTCTTCTGAGCATCGTCCATCCGTAGCTGGTAGCTCGACTTGAACCACGGCACCACCTCCCGGATGTGCTGAATGTTGACCAGGTACGACCGGTGCACTCGCCAAAATGTCTCCGGATCAAGCTGATCCATCAACTCCTCCAGCGTCCGGCAGTTCGAATGGCCCTCCACCGTACGGGTCACCACGCTGATCGTCCCCTCCTCGATCGACGCAAAACAGATCTCGCGCTGATCCACCAGCAGAAGCCGGCTCTGGGCCCGCACAATAACCTTGCCCGAGTTGGCCTTCTGAGGCTGGGTCTGCTCCTCGACCAGCCGCAACAACGCATCCAGCTTCGCCCCAGTCTCATGACTCAAACTCGCAGGCTCTGCCGGTGCCGCCCGTCGCGCCAACGCTTTTTCGATCGTCTGCATCACCCGCTTGCGATCGAACGGCTTCAACAGATAATCAACCGCATTCACCTCGAACGCGCGAACCGCATACTGGTTGAACGCAGTCGCAAACACCACCTGCGGCAGCGGAACCTTACGGTCCAGCAGCTTCTTCAACACACCAAACCCGTCCAGACCAGGCATCTGCACATCGAGAAACACCAGGTCCGGCTTATGCGTCCGGATCAGCTCAACCGCCTCGATTCCATTGGTTCCCTGCGCCAGAATGTCGACGCCACCAGCTCGCTCTAGCAGATACTGCAACTCCTGCCGGGCCAGCGGTTCATCATCGATGATGAGTGCAGTCAGTGACACAACTAGTCACTATATACGCGTAGCCGCGCCGGAGCATGATCCTCGGCGAGATCGTGCCCGCACTGCGCGCAATACACATCGGTAATCTGTACTCCCCGATAGCAGCGCCCACAGACCGGAGCCAGCTGGAACTGACACTGCGGGCAGAAGTGCACACTCGCGGTCAGCTCGGTACTGCAATGCGGGCAAGGCGAGAGCATAGGCTGCCGCAGCAGGAAGTAAACCACCGCCCCGATTCCGCCCGGCATCACCACCACAATCAGCATCCACAACCCCGCCGGCATCTTGCGCCGCCGCACGTCCCGACTCACATATCCCACGAGCAGCACATAGCTGGCAAACGCAGTACCCCACGAGTACCCCATCAGTAGCCGCATCGGCAGCAACTCGTGCTTATGGTGAGGCAAGACACCATGGAACAGATACTGCACCGCACCGAACACGATGATCGCCAGTACAACCGACCAGGTCGGGATCATACTGAGCTGATCCTCCCCCCCGCCGTGTTCTCCCGCGATCGATCCGACCCCTGGCTCCAGAACCTGTTCACTGAGCAGCCTCCCGCTTACGGGCACGCTGAAACAATATCACCGCCAGCAACGCCATCGAAACTGGGAGAAACCATAGGCACAACACCAGGAACTGATTGCTCGCATCAGGAACACCATTCGGCGTCACATCATAGCCATCCAAGGCACTCCAGACCGCCGTGCAGATGATGACCAAAAGGGACGAGCAAACCGCCATGGGAATCCAGAGGCTGCGGACGCGGCTGCGCTGCGCCGCCATCGTCTTTGCCCGCTCCCGTACAACCCGATGCGTCCGATTGACCACAGATCCGCGCGCAACCGAGCTATTGTCCTGCAAGAGGCCCTTATCGAAGGGTTGATTCATGCCCCAGCCTCCCCAATAGGACGTGGTCCGCGAAGTTGCTCCATCTCGGGCTTCAAGGCTGCCAACCCGCGATAGAGCCTGGACTTCACGGTCGATAGGGGGGCCCGGGTCACCGCTGCAATCTCTTCCAGCGAAAGCTCTTCATAAAAGCGAAGAACGAGGACCTCGCGGTAAGTTGGCTCCAGCTTCAAAAGAACTTCACCAACTTCGGCGCAATCTTCACGGGATTGAAACTGTTCAAGCGGAGAAGGTCCGGCCATGGCAATCTCAAACGGACGTTCATCTTCTCCCGCCTCGCTCATTTCGTCAAGACTTGCCATCGTACGCTTCCGCGATAGGTCGATCACCAAATTACGCGCGATAGTGAAGAGCCAGGTATCAAAGCGTGCCTTACCGTTGTACTGCGCACCCCGCAGGAGAACCCGCATCCAAGTCTCCTGAAACAGATCTTCCGCAACCTCGCGCTTGCCCGTGAGGAACAGCAGGTATCGCAGGAGACGATGCTGATAGAGCTCAATCAGATGATCTAACAGCTCAGGATTCTGCTTCTTCAGTCCGTGAGCAATCGCAGCATTTTCGCTTTGGGATTGGTCGGCCAGTGCGGCTGCGAGCGAGATGGAACCTGTCTGCACAGTGCTTGAGACGCTCTTCCGCTCGGAGAAGACTCGCGTTTTGATCTTATATTCCACAAAAAATGAAAATTATCTCGCTGGAATCTATCGGACCGCCTGATTATTCGCCTAGAAACATTCTAAGGCCTCAAGGCTATTTTTCGATTTAGAAAGTAAACTTGAAATATGGAAGTTCTTTACGGTCTCCACCCTGTTGAGGAGGCCATTCGTTCTGGCTCGCGGCAGCTGGACCATGTCAGCGTCGCCCGGGAACGGCGTGACGATCGCCTAGAGCGACTGATCGAGCTTTGCCGATCAGCAGGCATACGCGTTGCACTTGAACCACGTGATCAATTGACTCGGCTTGCCCGGACAGACGCACATCAGGGCGTGCTGGCGGTCGTTCGCGAGAGGAAGTTTCTAGGGATCGAAGACCTGCTGGCGCCCAGAGAAGCTGGACAGCATCGGTTCTTTCTCGCTCTGGATGGCGTGGAGGATCCTCACAATCTAGGAGCGTTGCTGCGGGCGGCCGATGGCGCGGGCGTGGACGGGGTTATTCTGCCGGAGCGGCGATCAGCGCCGGTAACTGCGACGGTGGCGAAGACCTCAGCGGGGGCATCGGAGCACGTGCGGATCGCCCGGGTCACGAACCTGGTTCGAGCACTGGAGCAGATGAAGCAGAAGAATGTCTGGGTGCTCGGACTGGATGAACGCGGAACACCGGACTACACGGACTATGACTTCCGGAGCGACTGCGTTCTGGTTTTGGGGCGCGAAGGCGCAGGATTGCACGATCTGGTGAAGAAGACCTGCGATCACCTGCTGCGGATTCCGATGGCGGGTCAGGTTTCGTCTCTCAATGTGTCGGTCGCCGGGGCGATCGTGATGTATGAGGCGATGAGGCAGCGCCGTCAACCTGCAGTTCCTGAACCTGCACGAAAGCCTGTGAAACACCTTAAGGGATTGGGATCTTGAAGAGTCTGTTCGATGTGTCTGCGTTAAGTCGCTTGTCTCAGTTGGTGGCGATAGTGGTTTTGACTTCGGTGGGGATGGCTCAGACACCACCGACGGCCCCGGAAGGGACAACTCCTCCTGGAAAGGTCTTGTTCAAGAGAGATCAGGATTCTTCGCAACCTGAGAAGGTGGCGAAAGCTCCCGACTGCCGTTGTTGATGTATCGGACGAGGAGCGCGGAGCGCTGACCTTCCTGGCCTACGATCTGGATGTCCATATGACGCTCGCAGAGTCGCAGCTGGCGGTTCATGCGGGATACACAGTGAAAAACTCCGGGAAGAAGCCGCTATCCAGGCTGGTCTTTCAAATTTCCTCGCCGTTGCATTGGAGTAGCTTTGCGATGCGGGGGGGCGTAGGGGTGACTCCGCTATCGTTTACGGAGCAGACCATCGATACGGATGCAGACCATACGGGGAAGGCGACGGAGGCGGTTGTGACATTGCCGCGGCCTCTGGAGCCGGGGGCGAGCTGTGGAGCTGACGAGCTTCTATGCGGGTGAGGTGAGGGTGTCGGGGGAGCGGCTGGAGCGTATTGGCGCGCCTATGGATCAGGCGACGCGTTCGGATTGGGATCAGATCAGTCCGGAGCGGACCGGGCTGCGGGGGTTTGGGAATGTCCTGTGGTATCCGACGGCGGCTGCACCGGTGTTTCTGGGGGACGGCGCCAAGCTCTTCGAGGCTGTGGGGCGCACGAAGCTGGAGCAGGCTGGGGCAACGGTTCGCCTGCGGTTGACTGTGGAGTATAAGGGCGACGCGCCGGACGCAGTGTTCTTCTGCGGCCGCAGCGAGAAGCTGGTGGCGGTGAGTGAGAACCAGAATGTGCCGGTGGCGGAGTCTCCTGGGGTGGCGACGGCTGAGTTTCCGGAGAGGATGCTGGGGTTTCGGACGCCCAGCCTGTTTGTCACGGACAGGGCGGGGACGGTGACCGATAACAGCCTGATCTCTGCGGTGACGGATCATTACGATGCGCTGCCTAGCTATGGTGCGGCGGCGGCGAAGGTGCAGCCTCTGCTGACGGATTGGTTGGGCACAGGCCCGTTGCGGATGCTGAACATCCTGGACCATGAGGGGCAGCCGTTTGAGGATGATGCGTTGCTGGTCGCGCCGATGCGGGCGGCTACGCCTGAGGCGCTTGCGCCATCGCTGGTGCATTCGCTGGCGCATTCCTGGTTTGGTTCGTCGCACGTCTGGCTGGATGAAGGGGTCGCGCAGTTCCTGTCGTTGCTGTGGCTGGAGGATGGCCAAGGACGTGAGGTTGCGGTGCAAGCATCTGCAGGAGGAGGCGAAGACGCTGGCGCTGGCGGAACCTGCGCCGGGCGCAAGCGCGAGCGCTGATGCGGAGGGACAGAGTCTGATCCGGGCGAGAGACGAGGTCTATTACCGGACGAAGGCTGCGGCGGTGTTGTGGATGCTGCGTTCGGTGGTGGGAGATGACGCTCTGAAGCAGGCGCTGAAGTTTTATCGAAATGACAAGCTGGATGGGGATCCGAAGGAGTTTCAGCGGATTCTGGAGCGGGCCTCGAGTCGGGAGCTGGGTTGGTTTTTCGATGACTGGGTGTACTGGGATCGGGGCTGCCGGACCTGAGTATTGCCAGCGTGACTCCGCGGGCTATCGACCGGATCGGCAATAAGGGTTCGGGGTGGCTGGTGGCGGTGGTGGTGCAGAACGATGGAGATGCCGTGGCGGAGGTTCCGGTGACGGTGCGATCGGGGACGCTGACGACGACGCAGAGGCTCAGGGTTCCGGGTCGCTCCAGTGCTTCGACGCGCGTGGTGTTTGAAGGGACGCCGGATGAGGTGCTGGTGAACGACGGGAGCGTGCCGGAGGTAGCGGCATCGATCCATACAAAGAAAGTCGTTGTGCAGCAGCAGTAGCAGTGGCTCCCCCACTCCCGCGCGCAAATCAGGTAAGGTATTTACCATTCAGTACTTTGCGGGATGTTTACTGACAAAGTCTTCAAAATAAAGACTTTACACCTAAAGTCTTCCAACCAAACGAGTTAGACATCTGAAGGGTTAAGAGACAAGACCCGACTAGAAGCCCGGGCTTTTCCTGATTGCTATATCAAGGATAGCTGGTTGGATGAAACTATACGCCAAGTCGATCTTGTTTATTTTCAAATGACTTGAGATGGTTCTGGGGCTTGACATGCGATTTCTGGGGCAAATTTAGAAGATTTTTCTTTGGGCAGACGCAGCTAGTTGTTGCGTAGCGCGACCATGGGGTTGATGCGTGAGGCTCGGCGGGCTGGGATGTAGCCGGCGAGGAGGGCGATGGCGCCGAGGACGAGGACCATGCCGAGGAAGGTGATGGGGTCGGTGGGGGTGGTTCCGAAGAGGAGCGAGGCGATCAGCGCGCGAGACGCCAAAGGATGCTAGGGTTCCGACGGCGATGCCGATCAACGCCAGTTGGAGCGTTGCCCAGATGATGCCGAGCTGGACTTTGCTGCGTGTGGCGCCGAGCGCCATGCGGATTCCGATCTCCTGGGTGCGCTGGGTGACGGAGTAGGAGATGACGCCGTAGATGCCGAGCGCGGCGAGGATGAGACCGAGCGCGGCGAAGAATCCGACGAGGTAGACGAAGAAGCGGCGCGGGGAGGAGGCGTGGTCGACGAGGAGTTGGATGGGCTTGAGGTCGGCGGCGGGCTGGCCGGGGTTGAGTTGGCGGAGGGCGGCGAGGACGGTGGGCTGGAGGGTCTCGGCGGGGAGGCTGGAGCGGATGACGAGCTGGGAGTCGTTGGCGCCGTACTGCGGGGCGGCGGTGGAGACGTACATCTGCCAACCGGATTTGGCCTCGGCGCTGGTTTCGCGAACGTCGGCGATGACGCCGATGACGCGAGCGTCGAGCTCAGCCTACAACAGCGATGCGGTCGATGGGGTCTTCGTTGGGCCAGAGGTAGCGGGCAACGGTCTCGTTGATGATGACGACGGCCTGTTTGGGGTCGTTGTCTTCCCAGGTCATGTCGCGGCCTTTGACGAGGCGCATGCCGATGGCGTTGAGATAGCCGGGAGTGACGACGTAGACGAAGGTGCCGGGGAGTTCGTCGGGCTCGTAGTGCTTGCCCTTGGCGGAGATGCCCCAGGAGCGGTTGCGGGACATGGGGAGGGAGTCGGTGATGGCGGCGGTCTGGACGCCGGGGATCTGCTCGACGCGGTGGAGGACCTCGCGGTCGAAGGTGGCGACTTTGGCTGCGGTGTCGATGCGACTGGAGTTGTCGAGGAGCGATGGCGGAGGCACGGGAGGGCTCGAAGCCGAGGTCGACGTCGAGGACGCGGAGGAAGCTGCGCAGGAGCAGGCCGGCGCCGATGAGGAGGACGCAGGCGAGGGCGATCTGAGAGACGACGAGCGTGGTGCGGAGGCGGGCCGTTCCCTGGCCGCCGGTGGTGCTGACGGCTGAGTCCTTGAGCGCGTCCTGCAGGTTGCCACTGGAGATACGCAGGCCGGGAACGATGCCGAAGAGCAGTCCGGCGCAGAACGGCGATGAAGAGTGTCCAGGCGAGGGCTGTTTTGTCGATGCGAATGCTTGAGAGCAGCGGAAGGGCGATGGAGCCCTGATGGGCGAGGTAGGAGACGGCGGCGAAGGCGAGACCGAGGCCGAGGATGGCTCCGGCGGCGGAGAGGACGAGGGATTCCGTGAGGAGCTGGCGGACGATGCGGCTGCGTGCGGCTCCGAGTGCGGAGCGCATGGCGAACTCCTTGGAGCGGGCGGCGGCGCGGGCGAGCAGGAGGTTCGAGAGGTTGACGCAGACGATGAGAAGGATGAGTCCGACGGCTCCCCAGAGGACGATGAGCGAGCGGCGGAGACTGCCGGAGACGTAGTCCTTGAGGTCCCAGAGCTGGGCGGTGTAGTTGGCTTTGTATCCCTTCTTTACGCTGAAGTCGAGGGTTGGGAAGAGGAGGTCGGCTTCGGCCTGGGCCTGTGCGAGGGTGACGCCGGGGTTGAGGCGGCCGGTGAGCGAGATCATGTTGCCGTACTCGCGGACCTGATCGTAGAGGTAGGGGGTGAAGACGTCCATTTTGGTGCCGGGGGCGTAGATGGCGCCGAAGTCGAAGGTGTCGGGAAGGACGCCGACGACTGTGGTGGGCGTGTTGCCGAACGAGATGGCCTTGCCGATGATGTTGGGATCGCCGTTGAGCTGGCGCTTCCAGAATGGGTAGCTGAGGATGACGACTGGTGGACCGGTGGGGCGGGATTCTTCGGCGGTGAAGGTGACGCGGCCCATCAGCGGCTGTACGCCCAGAGTGTGGAAGAAGTTGTCCATGACATCGATCTGGGAGACGGGGACGGGGACGCCGCTACCGGTGAGCTTCCAGTTGCCGGGCGAGGTGAAGGCGTCGTAGCCGGTGAAGTCGGAGAAGGATTTGTTCTGGCGCTGGAACTCCTGGACGGCGTCGGTGGAGTAGGTGGCGCAGGAGGCTCCGCACTTGGAGACTTTGGGGGCGATGCGGACGAGGCGGTTTGCCTCGGGGAATGGGAGCGGGCGCAGCAGGATGGTGTCGACGACGGAGAAGACGACGATGTTGGCGCCGATGCCGAGAGCGAGGATGAGGATGGCGATGATGGCGAAGCCGGAGTCGCGGCGAAGGGTTCGGAGCGGTGTAGCGGAGATCCTGCATGAGGATGTCGAGCCAGGGGAGGCCGCGGGCTTCGCGATGCTGTTCCTTTGCCTGCTGGATACCGCCGAAACGGATGAGGGCGCGGCGGCGGGCTTCTTCGGGCGGCATGCCCTGGCTGATGTTTTCTTCGACGGCGAGATCGATGTGGCTCTGAAGTTCGGCGTCGAGGTCGGAGTCGCGTTGCTGCTTGTGAAAGAAGGATGAGACGCGGTTGAAGGATTCGCGGAGGACGCTCATTAGAGCTCTCCTTCGGCGGGCATGGCGAGGACGCGGCCCATGACGGTGGAGAGGCGATGCCAGTAGGCGGTGTCGCGTGCCCATTGTTTGCGGCCGGCGCGGGTGATGGAGTAGTACTTCGCCTTGCGGTTGTTGTCGGAGGTGCCCCATTCGGCGGAGATCCAACCGCGCTGCTGGAGGCGGACGAGAGAGGCGTAGATGGTGCCCTGGTTGAGGAGGACTTCGTCGCCGCTGACCTCTTCGATGCGGCGGGCGATGCCGTAGCCGTGAAGGGGGCCGATGGTGGCGAGGGTTTGCAGGACCATGAGGTCGAGAGTGCCTTGCAGGAGATCGAGCTTGTCTGATTTCTCCTGCTGTTTTCGTTGTCTTCGGGGATTGCTGGGGGCACGGTGCTCTCCTGTGGTAATGCCACATCAGTATGGCATGACTTTATGTGGTGTTGCCACAGGAGGGATTTTTTTGTGACGAATGGCGGTGCGGCGGGGTTAGGTGCGGTGGCGGGGCTTGGGTTTGGAGGGTTGAGCGGTGTTGTCGGTCCAGGTTTGGGGGGTGCCCCAGCGGTGGGTGGCGGTGAGATCGATGCGGAAGGGGCCGGCGGCGCGGTTGGTGGGAAGGACTTCGTCGAGGCCGTCGCCTAATGGGGGAAGAGCGGCGGCGAGGGCGTGCAGGCGGGCGATGGAGGCCATGCCGGTGAGGTGCAGGGTGTAGCCGGAGGTGTCGATCTGGCCTTCGAGGATTGCGGGGTCTTTGCCGCCGAGGGCGAGAGAGGTGGGAGCGAGGAGGAAGCCGGTGGGGAGCGCGGCGACCGGCTTAAGTCTGCCGGTGATGGGGCGTCGGGCGCTGGCTGGCGACGGACTGGAGGGTGACGTCGCCGTCGACTAGCGAGGTTGCTGCCGGCGTGGGGATTGATGAGGCTGGCGTCGGTGATCTTCATGACTCCCTGCCAGGGAGTGGGATCGGACTCCGGGTGATAGGAGAGAGTGCCGGTGAGGGTGCCGGCGGCGGTGATGTCGGCCGGGATGCGGGAGCTGGCGATGTGCAGCCAGTCGAGAAGGGTCGAGGCGGGAAGGCCGGGAGTGCCGATTTCAATGGCGGCGGATTTGGGGTTGCGGATGTCGGGGATGGCGCCGGAGATGGCGAGAGTTGGCGGATCGGAGGAGCCGGTGGGAGGCCAGCTGCAGTGGATGTCCTGGAAGCCGTGGAAGTCGCCGGTGGCGGTGCCGAGGCACTGGAGGTCGACGTCGAGGGACTGGGCGGGGACGAAGTCGGCGCGGCGGGCGCCGGTGAGTTGGAGGCGGGTCTGGAGGGCGCTGTTGCTGACGGTTCCCTGAGCGTTGGCGGAGAGGGTCATCTCGCCGCGGAGGCCGGCATCGCGACCGAGGAGGACAAGGCTGGCCTGGCCGAGAGGGACGTTGCGCCACTCGCCGCGGAGGCTGATGGGGACTTCGCCGAGAGAGGGTGCGGCGCCGAGGGTGCCTTCGAGTTGAACGGTGCCGGTGTCGGAGACGTTGGTGTCGGTGCGGGCGGGACGGGCCTGGATGCGGAGATGCCACATCTGGGGGTCGGGGAGCCAGAGGGCGAAGTCGGCGTCGGTGAGGGAGATTGGAGTTTTTTCGTGGTCGAGCTTGAGGTTGAGGCGCGCGCCGGTGGCTTCGATGTAGGGGAAGCGGGGGGCGGGGCCGGCATTTTTCTGGGCGGTGGGGGCGGCCTCGATGTGGGAGGCGTGGAGGAGGATGCTCTCGAGGTTCCACTTGCCGTTGGCGAGGTGGACGAGGTTGACGCTGGGGTTGGTGAAGCTGATGGTGGAGAACTCGACGCGGCGGCGCCAGAGGGAGCTGATGCGGAGGGTGGCGCGGACGGAGTCGGCGCGGATGACGGGCTCGGAGCCAAAGGCGGGGTCTTCGTCGACGACGAAGTTTTCGAGGGTGAAGCCGGGGAGGGGGAGGAGGTTGAGCGAGACCTTGTCGAGATGGACGGGGCGGCCGAGGCTGTCGCTGATGCTGTTGGCGATGCGCTTCTGATAGCGATTGACGCTGATGAGAGGTGGGAGCAGAACGAGGAGAAGGATGACCAGGGCGGCGATGGCGAGGTAGAGGAGGCGGCGAAGGGTGTGCGTGCTGAGGGTCGGGGGCACGTCTGCTGTCGCGGCTTCGACGTGCGTCGTAGGTTGGATCCATTTCCTGCATGACGATTGTCCGGCGCGATGAGTTGCGCTCGAGTGTGCGATGATCCCTCTTATTTGATGAGATGGAGCGTTCGCTTCCAGCGTGTCTCGTCGAAGATATGGAGGAGGATGTGGCCCATGAAGCCGATGCGCTCGCCGATGCTCTGCTTGTTGATCTGGTCGGCGGGGGTTTCAAAGGACCAGTAGACGAACATGGGGCGGCCGACGATGTTTTCGCGCGGGACGAAGCCCCAGAAACGGCCGTCGAGACTTTCGGTGCGGTTGTCGCCCATGGCGAATACCTTGCCAGGAGGAACGACGAGGTCGCCATCGACGATGTGGTTGGGGAGATCGTAGGACCAGCTTGCGGTGACTTGATCGTAGGGACCGGGGGGGACTTCGGGAAAGTCGTCGCGATAGGCGTTGAAGGCGTGCTGGGGGTTGTCGTCGGAGGCGGGCATTCCGGCGTAGGGCTCGTTCTGCGCGACGCCGTTGAGGTAGACGACTCCGTTGCGGAGATGGATGTGGTCGCCGGGGATGCCGATGGTGCGTTTTACGAGGAAGAGATCAGGTTCGCCGGGTTTGAAGAAGACGATGATATCGCCGCGCTGGACGTCGCGATAGAAGGTGAAGGGAGCCCATTTTGCGGGTGGGGCGAGAGAGATGCGATCGACGAGGACGTGGTCGCCGATGAGCAGCGTCTTGACCATCGAGGCGGAGGGAATTTCGAAGTTCTGGAAGATGAAGGTCATGACGAAGAGACCGATGGCGAGAACGGTGCAGATGGAGGCGAGAGACTCGAGTGGGGTCTCGGTACGGTCCTGCTCGGCAGATTCGATCTCGTTCGCTTCGGTCGCTACTGTGTCGGTCAAGACGGGTCTCCCAGGGTGCAGCTATTAGTGTATCGCTGATGGGGTAGGAATTGAATGTGAGACGAGGTCTACCCCGTCAGGATTGTGTCATCCGAGCGAGTCTCCCGTTGGGATGGCCTTGACTCTGGCAAATAGGGGACTTCCCTCTCCGAATCTATGCCGATTTGGCCGCGACTCCGTTATCGGAGACCTTATTCCATGGCGCGAACGCGTTCTTGACGCCCTTGAGGCTTGTTTCAAGTCCGGGAAAGTGCCTCAACAAGACCGAACCCATGGTGTTGTCTCGAATCCAGTCCATGCCGGCTTTGCTGTAGACCTCCTCAGTAAAGTCCTCCGTAAAGAATCGATCGCTGTTCAGCCGACGCGAGGCCATGAGCACAAAGATACGGAACGCCGTATCGCTGAACCCGAAGCCTTTCGGGGGAGTCTCCGCGAAGAGCCCGACGAGCAGGTCGACGCGATCGATGTCGCCCTCATATACGCGCCGAATCTCCTCCCTCCACACAGCATTCTCCGTCAGCTCCTCGAACGTCTTCACCGGCTTCAGGTGCAATATCTCCCTGAACTTCGTATAGCGCGGCACCCCCATCTCCCGGCAGCGCATGATGTCGTGCGCTGCGAGATCGATCAGCACACCGTCGGGTCGCGTGAATTGCTGCAGCGCTCGCGGATAGTTGTGCAGCGTCACTGCGCCGGGATTCATCACGCCGAAGGAATAGAAGAGGTCTGTAATGTCCACCTCGTCGCAGATGTTCTGCGCCGAAGTCCCGGCGATACCCTGAAACCCTAGCTGTTGTAACTGGCGGCCATCCGCCGCCGACCAGAAGGTGATGTCGTCCGGTATGAGGGGGTGCATCCGGTACACTGCCACAAATTCTTCCGTCAGCGTGTAAGGGACCCCGAATTGATCCGTCGCCGACCCTGGAATGCCACTCAGCAGTTCGCTTCCACTCAAACGCCCAAACAAGTTCTTGATTGTCTCCCCCGCGAGACCCCACCAGTTGGCGCGCATCGCGATTTGCAGTACCGGATTTCCAAGAATCGCCGTCGTCCACTCCACCGTGTGGATCTTTGCCAAGAGGGCTGCATTTACGAGTCGAGCGTGCTCAAAGAGCTCATCGTCGTTCCATTGCGGATTCGCCAGCTTCAGCGCATCGCAGATCGAATTGTGCTCCATCGTGAAGAGTGTGAACAGCATCTCCAGCCCGACCCACCACCCCGCCAGCGGAGCGCTTTGCATCTGCACCAGCGCCTGGGCGTCGGGATGCACAAGGTGGTCCTTGCCGAGTTTGATCTTCCCGTCCACACCCGACCGGGCGTTGTCTCTGAACGCCACGTTGCTCCCATACAACTGCGATCCGTCCCACCAGTGCGTCTCTGTATTCAAATGCGTGCCGGGCTTTCCATTGTCGGCGTCGGTTCGCGTCGTGTCCGGCATCGTCCGCATCACCTTCATATCGGGCTGTGGCCACGAATCGTTCTGGGCTAGTGGAATCATCCACGGATCGTCCTTCACGCTCTTTCCATGGCTGAACCAGTCGCGTATCTGAAACTGCAGCCAGCTTGCGGCCAGCAGGTTCAACGTCGTCGCCGGCGTAAAGCTCTCGCGTGTCATCAGCTCACGGCTCACGACCCGCGGACTCGGACTCATGATCCCAGGCATCGGCTCCTGCCATGTCTCCGAAAGAGGCGCATTCCTGCCAAACCGCGTTCCCGCGCTTCCCATAAATGGACATTTCAAGTCGTTCGACGTCCCGTCGGGTGTTCGCCATACTTCCACGTTCGGGTGCGCGGGCAGCGGATTCTCGCTCGTCACCGCTGGAACGCCCGTGTCATACAGGTTGTGCGCTCGCAGCGTATTGCGGACACCCACCAGCGTCACCAAGCCCCCTGGTGTCGGCAGGTTGCTCCATCCAATGCCTTGATCCACTCTCGTGCAGGCGTCGTCAAAGAACTCTTCCAGCTTCTTCTTGACCTCTGGACGACGGAGAAACTTTGTAAGCAAAAAGGCGGCAGCGGCGCCCCCAGCGATTAACGTCGGGACTTTGAGTGACTTTATTTGCAAGTAGCCTCCTTAGTGGCAAAAATTCTAGAGGGCATGATTCTAAGCCTGCCGGGCCGGGGAGCTAAAACGCAGTGGCCCATTCTGCACCCGAATCCGGGGCTGCACACTTCTGGTGCGAGCGGGCTTGGACTAGCGGACGACCTGGAAGATGCGGCCCCAGCGAGCGAAGTCGACGAGGGTGTCGATTTTGCTGGGGTGCTGTTGGCGCTGGTCGGCAAGAGCCTCCTGGGTGAGGGCGGTGGCGTCGTCGCTGTCATGTTGCTGGAGAGAGAAGTAGATGAGAAGGGGTTTGCCGACGATGGCTTCGCGTGGGACAAAGCCCCAGTACCGGCTGTCTTCGCTGTCGTTGCGGTTGTCGCCCATGACGAAGTAGTTGCCGGTGGGAATGATGAGTTCGCCGTTGTCGATCAAGCCGCGCATGCGAATCCACCAGTGAGAGTCGATCTCAGGGTCGGCGCTTTGGAGACGGGGGAAGTTGTCGCGGAAGTTGTCGGGTGGGCTGGGGCGGTAGACGGCGTAGGGCTCGATGAGGGGATGGCCGTTGATGAAGACGCGGCCGGAGTGCAGGCGGAGGCGATCACCAGGCAGGCCGATGACGCGCTTGACGAGATGGAGTGTGGCGTCGACGGGGTCGTGAAAGACGACGATGTCGCCACGATGGATAGCGGCGGAAGGCAGAAGCCCGGCGGAGTTATTCGACGGGTTTGCGAGGCGGTCTGCTTGTTGACGAGGAGGAAGTCTCCGACCAGGAGGGTGGATTCCATCGACTCGGAGGGGATACGGAAGGGTTGCGCGCAGAAGGTGATGATGAAGATGGCGATGACGATGAGATGAAGGAGGGATTGGAAAGAGGAGAGAACACCGGGTTTGTGATGAGATGAGGAGTGGCCGAGTGAGGCTTCAGTGCGGCTGTCGGATACAGAAGCATAGTGGAGATTGCGGGCTCGATCTGGATCGGAGGCTGGGTCTGGACCTGGCTGGATTTCACGTCGTCGACGGGATTGTTCATTCGACCACCTCCGCTTCGGTTGCGGCGTGCTGCGACTCTGCGATGAGACGTTTGAACGCGAGACGGGCGGCATCCTGCTGGGCTTGTTTCTTTGTGGTTCCCTCAGATTCGGCAAGCGCGCGGGAGCCGCCTTTTTTATCTTCGATGCGGACTTCAACGCGGAAGCGCTTTTGATGGTCGGGACCGCTCTGGTCGGTGAGGACGTAATGGGGCTGGCCGGCACCGGTGGCCTGGAGATGCTCCTGCAGCGCGGATTTATGGTCGCCGATGGCGCCGCTGAAGGTGTCGCCGTCCTGCATGGCGAGGTGAAGGTTGGGGAGCGCAGGCTCGATGATGTGCTTTTCGATGAAGGCGCGGGCGGCGGCGAGACCACCGTCGAGATAGAGGGCGGCGATGACGGCTTCAAGGGCGTTGGCGAGGAGGGCGGGCTTTTTGCGGCCGCCGCTCTGTTCTTCGCCGCGGCCGAGGCGGAGGAGAGAACCGAGGTCGATGCGGGCAGCTACTTCGCCGAGATGGCGACGGCTGACCAGTGAGGAGCGAAGCCGGGTGAGTTCGCCCTCGCGAGAGCCGGGAAAGCGCCGGAAGAGGGATTCGGCGACGGCGAGACCAAGGACTGCGTCACCGACGAACTCGAGCTGTTCATTGTCGGCGGTGGGGTCGGGTAGGGATTCGGGATTATTTTCGTAGGCGAGCGATCGATGGGTCAGAGCCCAGTTGAGGAGATCGGGCTGCTTGAAGCGATGATCGAAGAGAGGCGCAGGGGTATTGCTCTTTCCCGATTCTGCGGCCCTTTTGTGGCGCGTCGTCATCGTTCCCCTCTGGGTCTACTTTACCGGACGGATAGCCTGGCCTGCAGGCATGGTTAGTGTGGGGGTGGCGGACGATATGCGTCTTTCTCGGCTTTGCCGCTAGGGTCCAGTGGAGCGTCATCCGCTTCGTCGGGGGTCTGGTGCTCGACCTTTGGTGCGACGAAGGGGGTTTAATACCTTGTTCGGCGGCGGCCTTGGTGTCTGGCTGGGCGTCACGAACGGTTAGGGCAGCCTGATACTCGGCTACTGCCTTGTCCCGGTCAGGCACGATGTCGTAGAGCCGGCCGAGGTAGATGTGGGACCACGCGAGGGTGCGTGGATCCTTCGAGGAGTCGAGGACTTCCTGGAAGTCGCCGATGGCGGCACCGGGCTGGCGCTCCATGAGGTTGACGCGCGCGAGGACGTAGTGGGCCTGGGCGTGGTCGCCGTTGGGATCGGCGAGGACCTTGTTGGCGATTTCAGAGGCTCCGTCGAGGTCGCCTTTGTAGATCTTCATCTCGGCGAGTTGAAGGCCGGTTAGCTGGGTTGTGGCGCGACGCAAAACATCGTGGCTACTCTCCGGGAGGAAGACGATCTGCTTATCTTTGTCGCGCTCGTGGTCGATGTCCATGCCATAGACCATCTGGCCGATATCGTCCTTAAGGCTGACTCCCTCGCGTTCCATGGTTCCGATCTGGTTGTAGAAGTAATCGACGAGAACCCAGCCCTGGCGCATGGCGAGATCGACGGCTCGGCGGCGAACGGCCTCGGCCTGGTGCTCGTAGGCGCTCATGTCAGCGTCATAGCGCTCGAGGTCGGCGCGAGCCTTTACTTCTGGGCCAGGCCTTTGGGGTTTGGTAAGACCTACGTCCATGGTGCGGGTCTCGATCGCCTTAATCAGGCACTCGGTGATGAGTGGGACGATCTCGGTCTTGTAGGTGAACTCCAGGGGCGCACTCTGGACAGACTTGAGCAAGGGCTGGAGGCGATCCATGGCCTGGGCGCGCGCATAGACCATGGGTTCGATCTCGTAATGGAGATAGCTGTGGCGGATGTCGTCCATGTGGACGGCGCCGAGTGGCTGGCCGGCGGGTGATGCGACGACGATGTAATCGGCCGAGTAGATGCGGGCGTTGGTTGCTGACGGCGCGAGCATGGGCTCCAGGAAGACAAGGAAGCGGCGGCCATCGTAGCTGCTGACGGGGAGACGAAGATAGATGTTGGTGTTGAGGATCATCTTCGTGAGTGGGGCGTGCACGCGAGCGGTGAGGTCTTCGTACTCAGGACGATGTTCGACCCAGAGGGCGTTGAGATGAACGTCGTCGGCGAAGGTTCGGAGGCGGGGAAGAATGTTGACGACCTGAGTTGAGTCGGGAGGAAGCTCGGTCTCGTCGACCGTGGGAGTGAGTTCGGGTGGAGGAGTCAGGTAGAGGGCGAGCGAGATGTACTGGGCGAGATTGAGGCCGCCGTCGGAGAGGGTGTGTTCGCGGATGTAGCTGCAGAGTGCGTCCCGGCTGGTGCGGGCGGCAGCAGAGGCGGCGACCTCCGCATTGATCTCGTCACGAATCTTTTGACGAACGGGGCTGGAGGCGGCGAGATCGGCGTCGTAGCCGCATGTGTTCAGGGCAGCCGCGATGTAGAAGAGGGGTTCGCTGGTTTCGAGGGTGATGGCGGATCCGCCGGCTTCGGGCTGGGCAACGCGAGGCGCGGGCTTCGTCGGCTCTTTTGTGGCTTCGTCGGGGTTGCTGCTGCTTGATGAACTAGTCTGCTGGGAACTGGGCTTCTGCGCGATGGCTGGGGCAGACGGGTAGCCGAGGAAAAAGGAGACAGCGAGGCACGCGAGATAAAGTGTGGGACGCCGGAGAAACGACTTAGTTGGAGAAGACACGATAAGGATTCGACGCTCCCATGAAGTTTAAGGGAGCAGGGGGCGGGGTGGCAAACTGCCTGTCCCGGCGGCCCAACTACGCGTGAACGGAGATTCCGGAGAAGGTGAGGACGACGCGGCCACGTACGGGAGCGCCAAAGACGCTGGCGGGTTCAAAGACGCTCATCAGAAGCTGGTCGGCGACCTGGCTGCGGACTGCTGGATCTTCCGGTCCGGAGACGATGTTGTAGTCGTAGACGCGACCCAGAGAGTTGATGTAGGCCTCGACGACGATGACGGAGTCGTGATCGCTGATGATGGCGCCAGGGCTCACCGTGGAGTAGAGGTAATGCGGAGAGGTCATGGCTCCGAGCGGCTCGTCGTTGGCCATCACGGGTTCGGGTGCGGCCACCATGCCGAGAAGAAGTCCAATGCTACCAACAAGAAGCACTGCACCGGCGAAACCTGCCGATACCTGGACGAGCATCGGACGGACGGAATTTTCCCATTTCAGACTGACGGTGTCTATCCAGCTTGATTTCCTCTTGGCGTGCTCGTGTGAGATGGCGAGACGAAGGCGGAGTCCGAGATCTGCAGGAGCCTTTGCCGGGCCTAGCGCGGCCAGCGATCGCTGCATGGAGCGTAGCTCGGCAAATTCGCCTGCGCAGCTCGTGCATTCTTCGAGATGATTGGCAATCTGCTGCATCTTTCGCCCAGTGACGGCACCGTCGAGATAGGTCGAGAAAGAGGATTGGCACTTCTGACAGATCTGACTCATGAAATCACCGGTTCCTTGGATGCCCCTGGGCTACGATACGACGCAGAGTCTGTGGATGCGATGACGTTGTCTCTTTTGAGTAACGTGCGGAGGTTGGAACGGCCACGAGTGAGTCGAGATTTAACGGTGCCGAGGTTTACGTTCAGGATCTCGGAGATCTCTTCGTAGGCAAAGCCTTCGATCTCGCGAAGAATGACGACAGTCCGAAAGGCTTCAGGAAGTTGGCGAAGGGCAGTTTCGACGCGCGCGCGGACTTCAGCCTGAGCGGCGTGATCAAAGGGCGAATCGGCGTGATCGGCCAGAGTTGCAGCGAGGCCGAGACCATTGCCCTCGTCGTCGGGGTCACCCTCGAAGGGTGAATCAATGGTTATCTCCTGCCTTTTGTGGCGGGACCACCAACGCCTCTGGTTAGAGGCCTCGCGGAGAGCAATGCGGTAGAGCCAGGTGCGCAGGCTGGCTTCTCCGTGAAAGCCGCGGATGCTGCGAAAGACTTTGATGAAGACTTCCTGGGTGATGTCAGCCGCATCGGCAGGATCGTTGAGACTGCGCGCGATGAGGGAGTAGAGAGGCTGATGATATTGAGCGATGAGGATGGCAAACGCCTCCTCGGAACCGGCTTTGAGGTCGGCGACGAGCGCAGCGTCTTCCGTTGTGATGCCAATCGCGCTGGCTAGATTGCCCACTATCGTGCCCGCCTGCATACCGGGTGTCCTTTACATTACGACTTGATGAATCGCTATGCAACTCTCGAGGGTGCGACGCTCGAAGGTGATAAAACTGCGCCGCCGGCGGCCGAGTGCTCGCTCACTCTATTTTGTTTAGACACCGAGAGATACCGGAAAAGTTCCCGCGTAGTTTGACGGATGCGCTGTGGTCAGCCAGAATAGATAGAGTCCTTCCTAAGAGTGGGCCTGTGGCGCAGCTGGGAGCGCGCTTCCATGGCATGGAAGAGGTCATCGGTTCGATCCCGATCAGGTCCACCAAATTTCTCAATTACTTAGCGGATACGAATCGGGGCGAGGATGTCGCTTGTGGCAGGATTTTTCCGCCCAGAGGGCGAGTCGGGCGAACGCTTTCCTGTTCTTGGGCTTAGCTGTAGCGGAAGAGCGCTTTGAAGCCGTAGTCCATGTGTTGCTGGATGTGGCAGTGGAAGAGGGAGAGGCCGGGTTGGTTGGCGGTGAAGTCGACGACCGCGCGTCCGTAGTAGGGGACGACGACTGTGTCCTTGATGATGCCGGCGGTCTTTTTGCCGTTGATCTCGGCAAGTTCCCAAAGATGGCGGTGGAGGTGCATGGGGTGGGCGTCGTCGGTGCGGTTGCGCATCACGAGCCGGTAGCGTGTGCCCTGCTGGAGCACGAACTCGCGGTCGTGAGGGTATGGCTTTCCGTTGATTAGAAACGTGTTGAACTTGCCTGCTCCGCGAGGGATCTTCTCGAAGATCATTTCGATGGTCTGCTGCGGCGGCGGGTGAGATGGAGGTCGACGTGCCGAAGACGCGTGTAGTCCCAGCGGACTTTGGGCGGGTCGATCCATTGCGGCTGGCGGTGCTGGCCGGCGTACTCGACGACGACGCCGAGGCCGGATTCGCGGACCATCTTCTCGGTAGAACCGAGGATCCAGACGCCGGGGTGGTTCATCTCGATGACGACGTCGATGCGCTCGCCGGCGCCGAGAAAGATGGAATCGAGGGTCTGGGGGGTGGGAACCGGGTTGCCGTCGAGCGCGACTACCTTCATCTTGTGGCCGGCGAGCGCGATGCGGCGATTCTCGATTGCGCTGGCGTTGAGAAAGTGGATGAGAAGTTGCTGGCCTTCGCGGACGCGGATGGGTTCGCCGGAGCCGAGAGCCTTGTCGTTGATGGAGTAGGTCATGGAGCCGACCTCGAGGCCGTTGGGGTCGGTGTTCAGCGTCGGCGGCTTTTCCAGGAGCGGGCCATCGTGGGTATCGTCGTCATCGTCGTCCATTGTGTCTGTGAAGAACGGCTCCCAATCTCGCAGCGCAAGGAAGAGCTCCTGATCGTAGTGGCCGGGGTCGTTGCCGCCTTCGACGAAGACGAAGCCGAACTGGCCGGTGTAGGAGCCTTTGTGGAGGTCGTCCATTGCCATGGCGTGGGAGTGATACCAGCGGCTGCCGGCGGGGCCGGGTGTGAGTTGGAAACGGCGGCGGCCGTGGGGCGGGACGAGTGGTGAACCCTCCTCGTCGGTGCCGTCCACCTCGGGCGGGATGAGCATGCCGTGCCAGTGAACGAACTCCGGTGTGTCTGTGTCGTTGATCACGTCGACGGTGACCGGCTTGCCTTCGCGCATCCGCAAAACGGGGCCGGGCGCTATGCCGTTGTAGCCGGTGGTGGAGATGATGTGGGCGCGATCGAGTTCGACTGTGACCGGGGCGATGCGGAGGGAGTAGTCGGCCTTGGTGTCTGAGTGCGGCGGCCGATCGGGACATTGGCATGGCTGATTGCGCCAGCAGCGGTAACCGCGCCGTGCCTGCGTGAGCCAGCGCCATGCCGCCGAGCTTGAGTAAGTCGCGCCGTTTCATAAAATCTGCTGGTTCCGCAGGCGCGTTCCTGCATCGTCTCACGCTGAAATCCGGCAGGACAAGGCGCCGGCAGCAACAAGTCGCGGGTCCGGTTCGTCTATTAGACAGCGCGTAAGGGCGTTTCTGGTACTCTCGCCGGACAAACTCCTTTCAGCGGAGGTCTCTGATGAAGCTCTCGCAGATCGCGTTGATCACGGTGGCGGCTGCGACCTGCTGCGCGGGACTGCGGGCGTACCAGCGCGTGGCGGACTTCGGCTTCGGCAACGACGATTCTCCGAGCAACGTCAAGGCGGAGTTTTATTGGTCGCGGCTGGCCTATTCGTCGAGCATGCAGACTTCGGCGGCTACGGTGCCGCGGCTACGGGGGCGCAGTGCCTGGTCGCGCGACTATCCCAAGGCAGACCGCCAGTTTCTGATCGCCATGCACCGGTTGACTCGGATCGACGGCCGACCAACGGAGCAGGTGGTTACGCTCGACTCTGACGAGATCTTCAATTATCCGTGGATCTATGCGGTGCAGGTGCAGCGGTGGTCATTTACTGACGACGAAGCAAAGCGGCTGCGCGAATACCTGATGAAGGGTGGATTCCTGATGGTGGATGATTTTCACGGCACCGATGATTGGGAGAATTTTATGAACGGCATGCGCGAGGTGCTGCCGGACCGACCGGTCGAGGACCTGCAGAGCGGCGACGAGATTTTTCACACGCTATATGACATCGACGACAAGATGCAGATACCCGGCGAGAGTTTCATCTGGACGGGACGCACCTACGAGAAGGACGGGTATCAGCCAAAGTGGCGCGCCATTCGCGACGACAAAGGTCGCATCATCGTCGCGATCTGTCACAACATGCATCTTGGCGATGCATGGGAGTGGGCGGATGATCCGAATTATCCGGAGCCATTCGCCTCGATGGCGTTTCGCGTGGGGCTTGATTACATCCTGTACGGCATGACGCATTAGATTCGCCCGCGGCTGAGAGGCGATCGAATATGTAACAAGGAACGAACGATTTCAGTCAGGTCTCAGCGGGCATGTTTCAGTTCTTCTTCAAGTATCCGAGTCCGGTTTTCACCAAAGGGCGGTTTGTGCTGCTCTCGGCGTGGCCTGCGTGGCTGCTGCCGGTGCTGATTGTTGTCTGCGGCCGGCGGGCTTGCGCTGCTGGTTCGTCGGAGGCTGCGGGATGCCGCACCGAATCTGCGAGGCTGGCGCGCATGGGCGGTGTGGGGAACGCAGACGGCGTTTGTGGCGCTTGTGCTGCTGCTGCTTTGGCAGCCGGCGATGTCGGTGTCGGCGTTGAGTTCGCAGCAGAACATTATCGCCGTGGTGTTGGATGACTCGCGCAGCATGGCTATTGCGGACAGCGGCGGTAAGACACGCGAGGCGGCGGCACTGGCTGCGCTGCAGAACGGCGTGCTCGACGGGCTGCAGAAGCGCTTTCAAACGCGGATCTACCGGCTCGGCGCTGGAGTGACGCGAGCGGATGGGTTGTACGGCATTGAGCCTACTGAGCCTGCTACACACATTGGTGAAGGATTAAACAGCTTGCTTCGGAGACCGCAGACCTTCCGATTGGCGCGATATTGCTGCTGACCGACGGCGGACAGAATGCGGCGGGGATGGGCGACTCAGGGATAGGAGTGGACGCACTGCAGGCGCTGCGCAACAGGCGTCTCCCGGTACATACGATTGGCTTCGGCAGCATGGAGCACGCGCATGATGTTGAGCTTGAGAACGCAAGCGTCGCGGCGAGCACCGTTGTCGATGCGCGTCTAGCCGCGACGGTTAGCTTTATGCAGCGTGGTTATGCGGGCCAGAAGGCTACGGTCACTGTGCGGGATGGGGATAAGACGCTTGCGGCGCATGAGGTGACGCTGGGGGCCAACGGAGCGCTGCAGACTGAGCCACTGTTCTTTTCAGCGGGGGCTGCGGGTGCGAAGAGTCTTCAGTTTGGAGTTGAGCCGCTGGCCGGCGAAGAAAATCTGAAGAACAACTCGATGACGCGGCCGGTGCTTGTGAGCGATGCCAAGCGGAGGATTCTCTACGTCGAAGGCGAGCCGCGGTGGGAGTTCAAGTTCATACGGCGTGCCGAGGAGAGCGATGCGACTGTACAGCTCGTGTCGATGCTTCGAACGAGCGAGAACAAGATCTATCGCCAGGGCATCAGCGACCCAAGCGAGCTGGCGGATGGCTTTCCTATGCGGCCCGAGGATTTGTTTGGGTATGCGGGCATCATCATCGGGTCGGTCGACGCGGATTACTTCACACCGTTGCAGCAGGAGCTGTTGCGCGAGTATGTCGACCGCCGTGGAGGGGGTGTTCTGTTTCTTGGTGGGCGCTCGTCGTTGAGTGACGGAGGATGGGGCGCGTCGAGCATGAATGAATTGCTGCCGACTTTTTTGCCGGCTGGGCGAAACAACTTCCATCGCAATGCGGCGACTGTGGAGCTGACAGCGGAGGGGATGGACTCTCCCATTACCCGGCTGCTGGATGACCCGATGAAGAATGGTGAGAGGTGGAAGAGGCTGACGTATCTGGCGGACTACCAGGATGCCGGCTCGCCCAAGCCGGGCGCAACAGTGCTGGGGCAGATGAATGTGGGGCTTCGGAAGCTGCCGCTGCTCATCACGGAGAGCTATGGACATGGCCGCACTGCCATTATGGCGACAGGCGGCACATGGCGATGGCAGATGAGCGAGGCGCTTGGGGATACATCCCACGATCTGTTCTGGCAGCAGCTTCTTCGCTGGCTGGTGGCAGACTCTCCGGGTCCGGTGACTGCGTCGATGCCTGCGCGCGTGTTGATGGATGAAGGACATGTGCAGCTTGTGGCGCAGGTGCGCGATCGGGAGTTTGGGCCTGGAGGGGACGCGCATGTTACGGCGCACATTGTGGGGCCGGAGGGGACGAATGCGCTGTTGGATCTCTCGCCATCGCAGGAGACGCCAGGGATGTATCAGACAGAATGGACGGCGGAGAAACCCGGTGCGTATCTGGCGGAGGTTACTGCGGAGTCTCACGGGCCAAAAGGCGCAGGAGCTTGGCCGCGACGTACTTACGTTTCAGCGCGAAGATGGGACGGCCGAGAATTTTCATACAGAGCAGAACCAGGTGTTGCTGAAGCAACTCGCATCGCAGACTGGTGGGCGCTACTGGGAGCCGTCGGAGCTGAAAGATCTGCCACGCGATATTTCGTACTCTGAGGCTGGGATATCCGTTCGCAGCACGAAAGAGCTGTGGAACATGCCGATTTTATTTCTGGTGCTGCTGGGGCTTCCGATTGCCGAGTGGCTGCTGCGGCGCAAGTGGGGTGTTGTATGACGCGCGCTGCTTTCCCGATCCGACTGCGAATCGGTTTCTTCGCGGTAGCGTGTGTGTTCTCGCTGCGGGCTCATGCAGCCGTGTATTACGTTACAGTTGCCGGACTCGGCGGTGAGCCGGACTACGACCAGCGCTTTACGGCGGCAGCAAAGGATCTGGATAAAGTGTTCAGATCGTCTGACAGTACGGCGCACGTTTTTACGCTGAGTGGCGCACAGTCCACTGCGTCAAAGCTCAAAGAGACTCTGGATGCTGTGGCGCGGGATGCGAAGACGGAGGATGATTTTGTCCTCATTCTGATTGGCCATGGTTCCTTTGACGGGGTCGAGTACAAGTTTAACCTTGTTGGTCCCGATGTGACGGCGGGCGAGATTGCAGCGATGTGCGATCGCATTCCAGCGCGGCGCCAACTTGTCGTCGATACGACCAGCGCAAGTGGGGGAGCGATCCAGGCTCTTGAGCGACCCGGACGCGCAGTGATTGCGGCGACGAAGTCGGGTACTGAAAAGAACGCGACGGTCTTTGCGCGATATTGGGTGGAGGCCCTGCAGGATCCTGCGGCCGATTCGGACAAGAGCGACTCCATTAGCGCCATGGAGGCGTTCAACTATGCGGCGGCGAAGACTGCGGGGTTCTATGACTCGCAGAAACGGCTTGCGACGGAGCATGCGGTTTTTGACGATGTAGGGCATGGCGAACCGGTGCGCGCGGCTGGCAATGGTCAGGGCGCGATGATGTCCAGCTTCACACTGTTGCGTCTCGGTTCAAGCCAGCAAGCGGCGAGCGATCCGGCGAAACGGGAGCTGCTTGCGAAGAAGGAGGAACTGGAGCAAAAGATTGACATCCTGAAGTATCAGAAAGCCGCGATGGATCCTGCGGACTACAAGAAGCAGCTGACGGATACGCTGCTGGAGTTGGCGAAGGTGCAGGAAGGATTGGACAAATGAGGCGTCTCACATCCTCTCTCGGATTGTTGTTGATCTTCGCGGCGACAGCATGCGCCGATGCGGCAGCTTCCGTGCCTGGAGATTGCTGGAGACTGCGGAAGGATGGGCACCGCGCGGAGGCGCAGGGCTGCTTCGAAATGCTCACACGCAGCAGCGACGCGTATGCAAGGGCCGAAGGATTCTGGGGACTTGAAGACTGGAGCCAAGCCAACGAGCAGTTCCGGCTGGCGACACAGCCCGCAAACAGTAAGGCTATGTACAAAGTTCGGTGGGCCATGTTGTTGCACGAGCGCTTCAACAATCCTGAAGCGGCTGATCTCTTTCGCGAGGCATTAGCGAAGGAACCGTCCAACGCAGAGGCATACCTTGGCCTGGCGGTTCTCTCTGCGGATGGATTCGACGGCAAGGCAGTGGAGTATGCGGCTAAGGCTGTAGAGTTGGATCCCAAGTTGGCTGAGGCGCATGAGCTCATGGCCAATCTTGCGCTCGAGAATGGTGGTCGCAGATCTGGCCGTAGAAGAAGCTGACAAGGCGATAGCGCTCGAGAAGGATGCCTTCGATGCGATGGCAATTCACGCTGCTGTAGAACTGATTGCTGACCGTCCTCCGGATGCTTGGTTTGCGAAGATTGTGGCGATCAATAGCGGTTATGGAGAGGCCTATGCGCTGGTGGCGCACCAACTTGAGGTGCACTACCGCTATGAAGACGCGGTGACGTACTACCGGCTGGCGGTGAAAGCTGATCCACGGTTCTGGGCGGCGCATTCGGCGCTGGGAATCGACCTGATGCGCATTGGCAAAGAGGACGAGCCTCTGGCGGAGCTGGAGCTGAGCTACAACAACGGCTATCGCGATGCCGCCACTGTGAACAGCCTTCGCCTGCTGGACAGTTATAAAAACTTCAAGACCCTTCGTGACGACACAACAATTTTGAAGCTGAACAAGACAGAGGCAGATCTGCTGCAACCGTATATGCAGGCAGAGCTGCACACGATTATCGCGACCTATGACAAGAAGTACCGCATGAAGTTGCCTGCTCCGGTGCAGCTGGAGGTTTATCCGAACCACGAAGACTTCGCGGTACGAACGATGGGGATGCCGGGACTTGGTGCGCTTGGGGTGACCTTTGGGGAAGTTGTGGCAATGGACAGCCCTTCGGCTCGCAAGCCTGGGGATTTCAACTGGGGCGCGACGCTGTGGCATGAGATGAGCCACGTTTATATTCTGACGGCCACGAATCATCGCGTGCCGCGGTGGTTTACCGAGGGCCTTGCCGTGCATGAGGAGGGCGAGCGCTCGCCGGAGTGGAGCGATCGGGTTACGCCCGAGGTGCTGATCGCGATTCGAGAGAAGAAGCTGCTGCCTCTGGCTCAGTTGGATCGCGGCTTTGTGTATCCGGAGTATCCGTCGCAGGTGATCGTCTCGTATTTTCAGGGGGGCAGCATCTGCGATTTTGTGAAGTCGAAATGGGGTGAAGAGAAGCTGCTGGAGATGGTGCATTCCTACGCGAAGCTGCTGATGACGGCGCAGGTGGTGCAGCAGGATCTCGGACTAACGCCGGAGGAGTTCGATAAACAGTATCTGGCGTGGATCGACAAGAGGTACGGGGCAGAGGCTGCGCACTTTGATGACTGGCGCGGGAAGCTGAAGGCGCTTGTCGCAGCGTCGGAGCAAAAGCAGTTCGACGCAGTGTTGGCGCAGGGCCCTGGTGTGTTGGCGATGTATCCGGAATACGTAGGCGACGCGAACGTCTACCAGTTGATGGCGGATGCTGACGGGGCAAAGGGAGATGCGAAGGCTGAGGCCGTCGGTGCTGACTGCGTATGAACATGCCGGAGGGCAGGAGCCGGCGGTGCTAAAGCGGCTGGCGACGCTTGAAGAGGCAGCCGGGCAGCACGCTGAAGCGGCTTCAACACTCGAACGCGTGAATTACATCTACCCCGTGAAAGATGAAGAGCTGCATCGCCGGCTGGGTGATTTGCTGTACGCGCAGAACAAATATGACGGCGCCATCAGAGAATACGCGGCAGTTGTGGTGTCTAATCCGGTGGATAAGGCTGGCGCGCAGTTTCATCTGGCGCAGGCGTATCTTGCCGCGGGACAGAAGGACAAGGCCCAGGAGAGCGTGCTCGCCGCGCTCGAAGTGGCGCCTGGATACAGGCCCGCACAGAAGATGTTGCTGGAGTTGAACCAATCGCCCGAAAAATAACTTTTGACGAGGATGATACTGATGGCTACCTTTGCCGATTTGAATCCGGATGCAACACAGCTCCAGCAGCGAGTTGAGCGCTTCCATGCGGTGCGCGAAGACATCGTCAAACAGGTTCGCGAGGTGATCGTGGGACAGGACGAGGTACTGGACCAGGTGCTGATCGCGCTCTTCGTTGGAGGACATTGCCTGATAACCGGCCTTCCGGGCACCGCAAAGACGCTGATGGTGCGTACACTCGCGGATGCGCTGGGGCTCGCGTTTCGACGCATTCAGTTCACTCCGGACCTGATGCCGTCCGATATCACCGGCACCGACATCATCGAAGAGGATTTGACGACAGGCCATCGCAAATGGACGTTCGTTGAGGGGCCGATATTTGGAAATATTTTGCTGGCGGATGAGATCAATCGCACACCACCAAAGACACAGGCGGCGTTGCTCGAGGCGATGCAGGAGCATTCCTGCACCGTGCGCGGGCACACGTATGCGCTGCCGTCGCCGTTCTTCGTTCTGGCCACACAGAACCCGATTGAGCTGGAAGGAACATACCCTCTACCGGAAGCGCAGCTGGACCGATTTCTCTTCAACGCCACGCTGGATTATTTGAGTGCTGAGGATGAGTTGAAGGTAGTTGATCTGACGACCACGACACGCACAGCAAGGATCGAGGCCGTGACGTCCGCGGAAGAGCTGCTTGATTTTCAGCAGCTGGTGCGCATGGTTCCGATCGCGGAATCGATTGCACGATACGTAGTGAGCCTTGTGCGAGCGACCAGGCATAAGAGCGACAACGCACCTGACTTCGTGAAGAAGTATGTGAACTATGGCGGAAGTATCCGTGCGGCTCAATTCATTGTGCTTGCCGCGAAGGCGCGGGCGCTCTCGCGAAAGCGATACCACGTGACTTACGACGACATTACGTCGGTTGCTTTGCCTGTGTTGCGGCATCGCATTCTGCTGAACTTCCATGCCGAGTCGGAACGAATCGACGCGGACGAGATTCTGAACCGCCTGGTGGCGTACGTGCCACGGCCGAAGGAGAGATGATGCAGCGGTTCCTCAATCCTGCGGTGCTGGCCGGCATATCGTCTTTGGATCTGCTGGCGAAGACGGTGGTGGACGGCTTTGTGGCCGGTCTGCATCGATCGCCAGACTTCGGCTTCAGCCAGGAGTTTGCGGAGTATCGCGCTTACGTGCCGGGCGACGATCTGCGGCATGTGGACTGGAATTTATTTGCCCGCACCGAGCGCTGCTATCTGAAGCGATATCGCGGCGAGACGAATAGCCAGCTTGTGGTGTTGCTCGATGCGAGCAACTCGATGCAGTACACGTCCGGTCCTCCGAAGAAGATGGACTATGCGCGTTATATCTCGGCTTCGCTCTTCTACCTCGCGATCAGGAACCAGCGCGATGCTGCAGGGCTGATCGTCTTCGATGACGAGGTTCGAGAGTACATCAGGCCGTCTACGCGGCAGGGGCAACTTGCACGACTGTTCGCGGGACTGGAACAGGCAGAGCCTCGCGCCCGAACGGACTTCGGCAAACCGCTGCAACACTTTCAGTCGCTGCTACACCGGCGCGGCATTGTGATCGTCATCTCGGATTTTTATGAGCAGCCGGAGACAATCGTTCGGGCTATTGAGCCGCTGCGTTTTCACGGCAACGATGTGGTTCTGTTTCATATTCTCGATCCGCAGGAGATACGGCCGGTTTTGAAGGGACCCGCGCTGCTAGTTGATCTTGAAACCGATCAGGAGATCGAAGTTATTCCGGAGTATACGAGGACGACTTATCGCGCGAAGATGGATGCGCACATTGAGCAACTTCGCTCACGCACGCGGGCAGCGGGGATGGATTATCAGCTGCTCGTTACCGATCAGCCTCTGGATGAAGCACTGCGCGAGTATCTTTCGCTGCGGCAGGCGGGAAACTAATGGGATTTCTTGCACCATGGTTTCTGGGAGGGCTCGCGGCGCTGAGCGTACCGGTCTTCGTACATCTGCTGCGAAAGCATGTGACGATACCGCGGCCGGTAAGTTCTCTGATGTTCTTCGAGCGCGGCACTCAGAGTTCGACGCGGCATCGGCGCCTGCGGTATCTATTGCTCTTCGCGCTTCGATTCAGCCTATTGTTGCTACTGGTGCTTGCGTTCGCGGATCCGTTCCTTCGCCGGCCTGCGGCGGATGTGAACGGACATCTTCTCGTGATCGTGCTGGATGATTCTTTCAGCATGCGAGCTGGCACGCGGTTTGCGGATGCGAAGCAGCAGGCGCTGGCGTTGCTGAGCGCAAAGCCGCATTCGCAGAAGGCGCAGGTGATGGCTTTGGGTGGGCAGTTAGGGATGTTGACGCAGCCGATCGCCGATGAGGCGCAGTTGCGCTCGGCGCTCGAGAGTATCCAGCCCGGAGATGGGCATGCAAACTTTGGCGAATTGGGGCGAAGCATTCGTGCGATGGGCGAGACGGTGCATGGACAGATCGATCTGCATCTGTTCAGCGACATGCAGCGCACGGCTATGCCTGCGAACTTTGCCGATATGGTGCTGCCGGCGAATGTGACGCTGGTGCTGCATGCCGTGGCAAAGGGCACTGCGCCTAACTGGACGGTTGAGAGCGTCAGTGCCCCGGCAGAGCTGGCCGATCTGAAGGATCCGAAACGATCGCGCGTGCAGGCTGTCGTTGCAGGTTTCGGCAGTCCAGCGGCAGAGAAGACGGTGTCGTTCGTGGTGAACGGCAAGATGATGGCGGCGCGCAAGGTGAACGTTCCGGCGAATGGGCGGGCGACAGTGGAGTTCGCCCCGCTCGATGTTGGGTATGGGTTCAATAAATGCGAGGTACGGATTGAGGGCGGCGGCGATGCTTTGCCAGCCGATGATGCGAGCGTGTTCGCGATACGCCGGTCTGATCCCGAGCGTGTCTTGTTTGTCCATGCCACGAACGATGCGAGATCGGCGCTGTACTTCGGGGCTGCTCTGGGCGCGGCGGCGCAAGGCTCTTACGTGCTGCAATCTGTGACGGCGGAGCAGACTGACGGACCTCGATCCATCGAAGTTCGCGTTTGTGGTGCTGTCGGATGCGGTCACGTTGCCCTCGATCTTTGAACACACGCTGGAGCAGTACGTCTCCAAGGGAGGCAGCGTTCTGATTACGCTGGGCACGGGTGCAGGTCACCATGCGCGGATTCCGTTGTGGGGAGGCGATGTCAAAGACGCGCATGATTATGCTCGTAGCGGCGGGGCGGCTACGGTGGGGCAAGTGGATTTCACTTATCCGGCGCTCGAGCAGGCGCAACCGGGGCGGGATAACGGGGGCTGGGCGGAGACAAAGTTCTTCTATGCGGCGGTGGTGGATCCGGGACAGGCGCGAGTGGCGGCGCGATTGGGGGATGGGACGCCGCTGGTACTCGACAGACAGATTGTCGAAGGGCATGTGCTGCTGTTCACGTCTGGGATGGAGAATCTGACGAATGATCTGCCGCTGCATCCGGTATTTGTGGCGTTCGTGGATAAAGCGGCGCGATATCTTTCGGGTAGCGAACGGTTGAGCGGCTCGCGGCTCGTCGACTCGTTCGTGCAATTGCGCTCAGGGGCTGAGCCGGTCGGCGAGGTCGCTAGCGTCGAGATGATCGATCCGGATGGGCACAGGCCGCTGTCTCTGAGTGAGGCGCGGACGGTGGAGACTTTTCAACTACAACGTGCGGGGTTTTATCAGATTCGATTTGCAAACGGACGTGATGCAGTGATTGGGGTTAATCCGGATCGGCGCGAATCAGACCTGGAACCAATTGCACCGGATGTGCAGCAGCTTTGGAGCGGAAGCAAAGGTGAAGCGTCTATACAACAGGCGACAGCCGCAGGTGAGGAAGAGAAATACCGCCCCGTGAGTTTGTGGTGGTACGTTATGCTGCTTACATTGCTGGTGGCGCTGGCGGAGATGGTGGTTGCCAGCGGCTACATGGGCACGCAGCGGGAGGATGCATGAGCAAGCAGAACGAGCTCAACTCCTATATCGCGGGGCTGCAGCGAAGACTGCGGCTGGGGGCGTGGCTGCGCGGCGCGGCGATCTTTAGCGGCACGGCGCTTGTTGTTACGGTTGCGCTGGTGCTGGTGCTCAATCATTACGCTTTCCCGACGCATGGAGTTGCAGGGGCGCGAATGGCGCTGCTCGCTGCGCTGGCGGCGGTCGCGGGGTTTGGTATTGCGCTTCCGCTGATGCGTCTGACGCGGGCACGCGCGGTGGACGAGGCCGAAGCTGCGCATCCTGAGCTTGAGCAGAGGCTAACGACTTTTCGTGAACGTGAACGGGAAGGCGACCCATTTCTGGAGTTGCTCGCCGCAGACACTTTGTCGCGAACGGAAGATGCGGCGCCGTCTTCGCTGGTTCCGGACAACAGGCTGTTTGCGCTGAGTGGTGCAGGACTGGCGTGCCTCGGCGTTCTGATCTGGGTGATCGCTGCAGGGCCCGGCTACATGGGTTATGGCGCTTCCCTGCTCTGGACGGGCCCGAAGAAGAACGTTGCTCCGCTGTACTCGATCGCGGTGACGCCGGGCGACGTGGCTGTGCGACGAAACAGCGACCAGCTTATTACCGCGCATGTGATCGGCATGCGACCGGAGAAGGTGCAGATCTTCGCTCACTACCAGAGCGCGGGCGCGTGGGAGCCGGTCACGATGCAGATGCAGCCGGACTCTGGAGGCGCTGCGGCGTATCAGTTCGTCTTTGCCGGTTTGCCGGAGAACGTTGAGTATTATGTGGCGGCCGGGCCGCTGGTTTCGCCGCACTATAAGGTTCGAGTCGTGGATCTGCCCGCTGTGAAGGGGATTCGCGTTACTTATCAGTATCCGAAGTGGACGGGAATGAAGCCGGTGACGGAAGAGCACTCCGGCGATCTGCGGGCGATTGAAGGGACGGATGCGGCAGTCGAGATCGAGATGGACCATCCGCTGAAGGATGGACAATTGGCGCTCGACGGTGGCAAGACGATCCAACTGTCCAGCGTGGAGGGAAATAAATACCGAGGCACGATCCACATGGAGAAGGATGGCGCCTATCATCTGGCCGCCACTGACGAGGGCCAGCCGGTGCGGCTTTCGGAGGACTACTTCATCGCGACCGATAAGGCGATGCCGCCGGAGGTCGCTATCAGCCGTCCGGGCGGCGACTATCGAGCCAGTCCGATCGAGGAGGTGACAGTCGGGGTTAAAGCAGCAGACCAGTTTGGATTGAACGATGTGCATCTGCACTACTCGGTGAACGGCGGACCGGATCGTGACGTGAGCCTGCTAAAGACACCGGGATCGAAGGAGGCTGACGGCTCTTATACGTTGCGGCTGGAGGATTTCAAGCTGGTGCCTGGAGATTTGGTGAGCGTGTATGCGACGGCGAAGGATGGGCATGCTGAGGCGCGCACCGAGATCAGTTTCATCCAGGCCGATCCGTTCGAGCGCGAGTTTTCGCAGTCACAACAGAGCGGCGGTGGAGGTGGTGGAGGCGGGGGCGGCCAGAACAACCAGACGGAGATTTCGAAACGCGAGAAGGAGCTGATCGCCGCGACATGGAAGCAACAGAACGACAAAGCTGCGACGGCGAAGGACGCCGCGGTGGCGGGGCAGTTCCTCTCTGCTGCTCAGCAGAAGCTGCGTGACCAGGTGATGGCGCTTTCGGCTCGTATTCAGAGCCGCGATATTTCAGGGGCAAATGAGGAGTTCACAGGTTTCGACAAAGACATGCAGACCGCGGCTGAGGCGATGGCTCCTTCCGCGGACAAGTTGAAGGGCATGCAGTGGAAGGATGCGATTCCACTGGAGCAAAAGGCGCTGCAGGCGCTGCTTCGCGCTGAGGCGACTTTCCGGCAGATTCAGGTCGCCTTCGGTAGTCAGGGCGGCGGAGGAGGAGGCGGAGGCAGTACGGGTCGCGATCTGGCGAGTCTGTTTGATCTGGAGTTGGACACAGCGAAGAACCAGTATGAGACAGCGCAAACTGCGTCTCCTGCGGAACAACACGAGAAAAATGTGGAAGACGCGCTCGCGAAACTGGATGCGCTGGCGAAGCGGCAGGAGGAGTTGGCCAATCAGCAGCACAACCCGCAGCAAAGTTTCCAGGAGCGCTGGCAGCAGGAGATGCTGCGGCGCGAAGCAGAACAGTTGCAGCGACAGATGGAGCAACTCGCACAGAACGACCAAGGTCAACAGGGTGGGCAGCAGCAGAGTGGGCAACAGCAGAACGGACAGCAGGGATCAAGCGGGCAGTCCTCGGGACAGTCGGGTTCGCAATCGGGGTCACAGTCTGGGTCGCAGCAGGGATCGTCGTCGCAGGGCGGTTCGCAAAGCTCGCGGCAGCAGGCTGGTAATAAGTCGGGGCAGACGCCTGGAAAATCTCAAGGGCAGCGCGAGCAGACTCAAGATCAGCGGATCGAGCAGGCGTTGAGCCGCCTGCGGCAGGCAAATGAGGCGATGAAACGCAGCGCCGGTCCGCGGCAGAGCGCCGACGCAGCGCGGCAGGCCGCCGAAAAGCTGCGCGACGCGACCAGCCTGCTGGGCGGGACGCAGCAGCAGCTGGCGTCGGGCAAGCTGGATTCTTTGTCGCGTGAGGCGGATCGGCTGACGCAGGAGGAACGCGCGCAGGCAGACCGCATCGACAAGCTCGCCAATCAACAGCAGGGTGACGCGGACACGATGAACCGGGAGAGCATGATGGCGCGGCTCCAGGAGCGCGACCGGCTTGCGGCTGAGCGGCAACAACTCTCGGGAGATTTGTCGAAGCTGCAGAAGGGCGTTCGTGATGCCGCTCGTGAGATGGCGCCGAATGAGCCGGCTGTCGCGCAGAAACTGCGCGATGCGCTGACTGAGATGGATCAATCCGATCTCGACAATCATGTGCAGCGGACGGCGGATTGGCTACGCGGCGGAATCAATCCGAACTCAAACGGGACCGAAAAGGAGATCGCGGAGGGATTGCAAAATCTGAGCCAGCAGCTTCGGCAGGCGCAGCAGGGTATGGGTCAGGGCAAGCCGGGACAGCGTGGCGGCTCCGGGCAGGGTGATGAGACAGCCGCGCTGAGCCAGGTGGATCGGCTGCGCAGCCAGCTTGAGGCGATGGCCTCGTCACGCAGGGGTAACGGCCAACAGCAGGGACAGAATGGGCAAAACAGTCAGCAGGGCCAGAGCGGACAACAGGGGCGCAACGGGCGAGTGGGCCAGAGCGGACGGCTTGGGCAGAATGGCAGTCAGCAGAGGCCAGGCCAATGGAGGCGGGCAGCAGTCAGGGCAGAACGCACAGGGTGGGGCACAGGGCGGCGGACAGCCGGGCAGCGGCTTTGGTCAGCAAGGGAATGACCTTGGCGGCCAGCGATCAGGACAGAGTGGTGACGTGCGTTATGGCGGAGGCGGAGGCGCGGACGGCACGGTGTGGGGGAACATCAACACAGGAAACAACCGCTATGGGCAGTCGGGGCAACGGTCAGTACCACTCGACGCCTCCGGGAATCCTGCGGACACGGAGCGGACTTATCAGCAAGGAATGCGCGAGTTGAACCAGTTGCGTCAGATGGTGCAGGGGGATCCGCAGGCTACGAAGGAGGTGCAGGAGTTGGCCAGGCAGATGCAGCAGCTCGATCCCAGCCGCTTCCCTGGCAACCCCGCGATGGTGGAGCAGATGCATCAGGAGGTGCTCAGCTCAGTGGATCGTATTGAGTTGCAGTTGCAGCGGGACGGCGCCTCGACCGAAGCGCGCACCGGAAAACCCTACGTGGTTCCGTCGGGATATCAGGATTCGGTGGCAGAGTATTATCGGCGATTGAGCAAGAATCCTTAGAGAAGAGCATGTTCTTGCATTGTCCCCGGGTGGCGGGATGCAATAATGCGGAAATGAGCAAAGAGGTTTCTCCTGGGTTGGATCGGCGGGATTTTCTTGGCGTGTGCTCCATGGTGGGGCTGGGACAGACGTTGTTGCCGGGTGCGCTGTTTACGCTGGCGACGCAGGCGAAAGCGCAGAGCTCGCCGATCGTGGGTGGTGGCGAGGTGAAGGCCAGCACGGAGTCCATGCCGAAGATTACACCGGAAATGATCGACGCGGCAGCGGTGATCGCCGGCATCGTCGTGACTGACGACCAGAAAAAGATGATGCTCGAAGGACTGGAGCAGTTGAGAAAGTCCTATACGGCGATTCGCGATTTGAAGATGCCGAATAGTGTGGCGCCGGCGTTTGTGTTCGATCCTGTTCCGGGCGACATGGTGTTGGATATGGTGAAAAAGCCGCTGAACATGAGCGCTGCTCCAGATGTTAAGCCATTGGTGGCGGCTGTCTCGGCGGGGGTGTCTGGGGATTCCGATGCGCTGGCGTTTGCTTCAGTGCGACAGCTCGCGGAGCTGGTGAAGACGCACAAGGTCACTTCGGTTGCGCTAACGAAGATGTACCTGGCGCGGTTGAAGAAATATGACCCGCAGCTGCATTTCGTCATTACGCTGACTGAAGATCGGGCGATGGAACATGCTGCGGCCGCAGACAAAGAAATCGCCAATGGCAAATACAAGGGCCCGCTGCATGGGATTCCATGGGGCGGAAAAGACTTATTGGCAGTGAAGGGATATCGGACGACCTGGGGTGCGGGTGGGTTTGAAGAGCAGAAGCTTGATTATGACGCTACCGTAGTGACGCGTTTAGATGAGGCAGGGGCAATCCTGATTGCCAAGCTGTCGATGGGGGCATTGGCGCAGGGCGATCTGTGGTTCGGAGCGCGGACGCGTAACCCATGGAACAAGAGACAGGGATCGAGCGGGTCTTCGGCAGGAAGCGCGAGCGCTGTGGCGGCGGGGTGCGTGGGATTTGCGCTGGGGACCGAGACGCTTGGCTCAATCTCTTCGCCTTCGACTCGCTGTGGATGTACTGGATTGCGGCCTACCTTTGGCTTTGTTCCGAAGACGGGTGCGATGGCGTTGAGTTGGACGATGGATAAGATCGGTCCAATTTGCAGAGCGGTGGAAGATTGCGCCCTGGTGCTGTCGGCCATTTATGGGCAGGATGGACATGATCTTTCGGTGCAGCCTGCGGCGTTCAACTGGGATGCGAACTTCAATTGGAAGACGCTGCGGGTGGGCTACATCAAGAGCGCGTTCGACGCTCCGACGCTGCAGTCAGGGGCATCCGAGGTACAGAAGAGGAATTTTGAGCGGCGAGTCTACGACGCGAAGTATGCTTCGACCGCGCTGGATGAGCTGCGAAACATGGGGGTGAAACTGATTCCTGTGGAGATTCCGGATTTTCCATTCGGTGCGATCGTGCCGGTGCTGGAGGCTGAAGGCGCGGCGGCGTTTGATGATCTAACACGGAGCGGGCGAGATAAATTGCTGACGGGGCAACTGCCGTTCGACTGGCCAAATCAATTCCGAATTGCGCGGTTCTACTCTGCAGTGGACTATGTTCAGGCGATGCGGGCGCGAACGTTGGCGATCGCCGAGATGGCTAAGCTTTTCGCGCAAGTTGACGTTATCGTCACGCCTTCGCAGGGAATACAGCTGCAGGCAACGAATCTGACGGGACATCCGGCGGTGATTGTGCCGAACGGAATTCGCGGAGATAGTGCGCCAAAGAGCGAAAACGAGGAGGATGGCGCCCTGGCAAACGCTGGAGGGCCGGGGACGCCGGTGAGTTTGACATTTCTCGGAGCACTGTATTCCGATGCGCGGCTGGCGGCATTTGCCAAGGCTTATCAGGATACAACCAGCTTTCATCTTCAGCATCCGAAGTTGGACTAACTATGTCATCGGATGTGCTGGTTGAAGCGCGGGGCCTGGTGAAAGAGTATGGCTCGGAGCATCGTGTTGTGGATGATGTGTCGTTCGCGATTCGACGGGGAGAGACGATGGGGCTGGTGGGGGAGTCGGGGTCCGGCAAGAGTACTGTAGCGCGAATGCTCTTGCGGCTGGTCGAGCCTACAGCCGGGCAGGTTCGATATGAGGGACGTGATCTTCTGGCTGCGACTTCGAGGGAGATGCGTGGAATGCGCCGGCGTATGCAGATTGTGTTTCAGGATCCATATGCCGCGCTGAATCCGAGAATGCAGGTGCGAGAGATTCTAACGGAACCGTTCGCGATTCACGATGAGACTCCGCCGGAGGGCATTGCTGCGAGACTGGCGGAGATGCTGCGGACAGTCGGAATGGACGGGTCCGCACTTGAGCGATTTCCGCATGAGTTCAGCGGAGGGCAGAGGCAGAGAATCAATATCGCACGGGCGCTGGCGTTGAGGCCGGAGTTTCTGGTGCTAGATGAGCCCGTAAGCGCATTGGATGTGTCGGTTGGCGCGCAGGTGGTGAACCTGCTTCGGGAGCTGCAGCGCGAGCTTGGATTGACGTATCTGTTTATCTCGCATTCGATGCCGCTAGTGCGGTATCTATGCGACCGGGTGGCGGTGATGCAGCGTGGCAGGCTGGTGGAGCTTGGGAACTGCACGCAGGTTTGCGATTCGCCACGGGAGGAGTACACGCAGCGCTTGATTGCGGCGACTCCCGCGATGCCGGTTGTTGTTGTAGACGACCTGCAATGAACGCTGAAAGTGGTCGTCTCGGTTAGTCGTTACAATGAAAGATGGATGATCTCGAACTTTCATGCGCATTTTCAATATGTCTGGCTGGTCGTCGCCTCGTTTATCGCGGGAGTGATGAATGCGATGGCGGGCGGCGGATCCTTCATCTCGTTTCCGGCGATGTTGGCGATTGGAGTTGCGCCGATTCAGGCGAACGCCACGAACACCGTTGCGCTGTGGCCGGGACAGCTAACCTCGGTGGCGGCACTGCGAGGAGATCTGCGACGCGATTTGCTGCCTGTCGTTTGTACAGCTTCGGTTATTGGCGGAGTGAGTGGGGCGCTGGTGCTGCTGCATACGCGGCAGATCACCTTTCTCCATCTCGTGCCGTGGCTATTGCTGGTCGCTTCCCTACTGTTCGGGATCAGCGGGCCGGTGTCGCGATGGCTGCGAGCGCGTTCGGTTGAACCGCACGCAACGAAGGCGGTGGCGGTGCTACCGCTGTTTTTTGTCTTACTGCCGGTGTGTTTTTATATTGGATACTTTGGCGCCGGGGCTGGCTTTTTGATTATGAGCGCGCTGGCGCTCTTCGGCGTGGAAGAGATGCATGCGCTGAACTCGCTGAAAGTGCTGGCGGCTTGCTTGTCGAACTTCTGCGCTGTGGTCACATTTGTGTTTAGTGGAGCGGTAATCTGGCATTATTGCCTGATTTCGATGGTGTTTGCCGCTGTGGGTGGCTATGTGGGAGCGCAGTATGCACGGCGCATGAATGCGAATGTTCTTCGAACCATTGTCGTGATTACGGGATGCCTGATGGCTGCTTACTTCTTCTGGAGAAATGGATGAAGCGAAACAAGGAGATGCAGTTATGAGCCATGAGGGAATTCGGATCGTGAACGCCGACCAGGCGCGACGTGAAGACATGGAGCACGAGGAGATGCCTTCGGATGCGGTGACTCCGAAGAAGGTACGGGTAAAGAAAACCGAAGGAACGGGTGTCGAGATCGACTGGAAGGACGGCCACCAGAGTGCGTGGTCCTTTGCGTGGCTTCGGAATGCGTGTCCGTGTGCGACGTGCCACGAGGAACGCGAGAACTCCGGGCGCCGACCGGGTGACGCGAAGCCGAAGGAACAGGCGCTGCTGAAACTGTACGAAGCGCCCGTGAAGCCACTTGAGATTACTCCGGTGGGCAAGTATGCGCTGAAGTTCAAATGGAGCGACGGCCACGAGAGCGGGATTTACTCATGGGAGTATCTGCGCAGGGTGTGCCAGTGTGAGGTGTGCGCCGCGAAGGTGTAGCGGAACCCTAGACTAACGCGCTCGCTAAGAGTTGCTCCAGAGCATCTTCTACAGTCTCGGCAACGCGGAGGAGTCCGCGGCTGTTGGGCTTGAGCATGCCTTCGGCGACGCAGTGGTCGAGAAAGACCAAAAGTTTGTCGTAGAAACCATTAATGTTGAGCAGCAGGATAGGTTTGCCGTGGATATTGAGTGTGTGCCAGGCGAGAACCTCGAAGAGTTCTTCAAGGGTGCCGAAGCCACCGGGCAATGCGATGAAGGCATCGGCCTTTTCGCCAATGAGCGCCTTGCGAGTATGCATGGTGCTGGTGATGTGAAGTTCGGTGATGCCATGGTGGGCAACCTCGAGGTCGACGAGGACCTCGGGGATGACACCGATGACTTTGCCGTCTGCGGATAGAGCAGCTTCGGCAACTGCTTTCATGAGGCCGACGTTGGATCCACCGTAGATTAGACCGATGTTGCGAGTGGCCAGGACCCGGCCTAGTTCCTCGGCTGCGGTTCGATAGACGGGATTGACTCCGTTTGCAGAGGCGCAGAAGACAGCGATGTTTCGAATCATATAGACAAGAATATCAAGCGCGGCATGAAGAACAGAACGGCAAGATAGGATTAGGCCGGCCGTTGTTTTGTGCGAAGCGACCGGCCTAATGAAATGGGGAGGACTGGACGAGTGGAGGTCTTTATCGACGCAGGCTTAGCGAATGATGATCGTAGCGCCATTGTGATCGCTAATCACCTCTTCAATGAGCGAGCCTGCCGCGTGATTTGGAGTGGCCGTATTCGCGACGATGCGTGTTCCAACTTCGAGGTTCAGCGTAATCGGCTTGCCTGGATCGAGTGTCATCACCTTGTCGCCCACTTTGACTTCCATTGCAGCGCCGGAGTCGTTGCGGAGATTGAGCTTGACCGTGGTGGACTTTGTTTTGCTGAACATTGCATGAAGCGGAGACGAGATGCTGGCAGGAGCGGCATAGACCGCCGGAGCTGCGAGAAGGGACGTAGCGATAACTGCGATAGTGAGACGATTGATTTGCTTCATTGTTAGCTCCCGAAACTTCAAAATTGCGACGGGAGTTTTCTGCCATGGTTCAGAAAAGCTCGTCGTGGGTGGATGTACGCAGGTAGTTCGCTGATAGTTCCAACAAAAATGCGAATGTGAAGTTTGAATTGTTGCGCAGGAGTTAATTGATTCGATGCCTGTCCAAGAGCGGACACGTGTTCGCAATTGGACAGCAAATACGGGCGTTTTGGATGTTTTCCGCACAGCGGAGCCGCCGCAGAGCAGCAGAGCTTAAAATAGATGTGGAGCGTGTGTGAGTTGAGTCAACTTTTAGAGAATATGAATCCGCAGCAACAGGAGGGAATTCGATCAGTCGACGGACCTGTGTTGTTGTTGGCGGGTGCGGGATCCGGCAAGACGCGAGTGATTACACATCGCATCGCGTATCTCATACAAGAGCGAGGCGTGCCGGCCGATTCGATACTGGCTGTGACGTTTACCAATAAAGCTGCGAAGGAGATGGCAGAGCGCGTCGATAAGATTTTGGGACATAGTTCGCTGGCGAAGCCAATGCTTGCTACCTTTCATAGTTTCTGCGTACGCGTGTTGCGACGGGATATCGAAGCTCTACGCGTAGGCGGAGTTGGTTTGACGCGAACCTTTGCCATTTATGACGAGACGGACCAGCAGGCGGTAGTGAAGCAGGCGCTGAAACGCCTAGCGATTGATGATAAGTCGCTGAAGCCGAGGGTGGCGCTGGGAAGAATCTCCTGGGCGAAGAACCACATGATCGATCCGCAGGAGTATTTCCTCGCCAGCACAAACCCTATGGAGGAGAAGATTGCCCACATCTTCGAGATCTACAAGAAAGAGCTCTTCAAAGCGAATGCGCTGGACTTTGACGATCTATTGCTAGAGACGGTGCGCCTGTTGAAATCTTCCGCCGAGACGAGAGAAAGGTACAACCGTCGTTACAAATATATTTTGATCGATGAGTACCAGGATACGAATCGCCCCCAGTACGAGTTGATGAAGCTGCTGGCTGGATCGGATGGAAATGTTTGCGTCGTCGGTGATGAAGATCAGTCGATCTATAGCTGGCGCGGTGCGGACATCAAGAACATTCTGGAGTTTGAAAAGGATTTCCCGGGTTCGAAGACAATTCGGTTGGAACAGAACTACCGCTCAACACAGATCATTCTTGAAGGTGCAAGCGCGGTGGTAGCGCAGAACACGCAGCGCAAAGGCAAAAACCTGTGGACGGCGCGAGAGGGCGGTTCTCTGATCGGGTACTACGAAGCTCCCGATGGCGAGAATGAGGCTTTGTTTATTGCTGATCGTGTGCAGAAATATCTGCGAGAGGCGGGAGGCCAGGAGGATACGCCGCGATGTGCGGTTCTCTACCGGACGAACTCGCAGTCGCGATTGGTGGAAGAGGCGCTTCGCAGGTATCAGATTCAATATCACATGGTAGGGGGCTTCTCGTTCTACGACCGCGCTGAAGTGAAGGACATGCTGAGCTACTTGAAGCTGGTGCAGAATGTGCATGACTCGGTCGCGCTCAGCAGAGTGGTGAACTCGCCACCTCGTGGGATTGGCAAGACGACGATGGAGACACTTGAAAGAATGGCTCTATCGAGTGGCATGAGTACATGGGATTCGATCGGCCGGGCAATTGAGGATAAGCTTTTGCCGCAGCGAGCACTCATGGCGCTAAGCAGCTTCAGGCGGCTGATTGAAGATGCCCGCGCGATGCTGGGGCCGGGGTTTGCAGAGAAACTTGCTGGAGATTTGGCTGACGATGGGAGCGCTGCCCTGCCCGCAGACGATGGCGAAGACGCGGATGTTTCATTTGGATTTGGCGAGGACGAGGAAGTTGCTGTTGCTGGGGCGCAGGTCGAAGATACCGGCGCAGATACTTCATTCGACACAAGCTTCAATTTTGGTTTTGACTTTGGTCCCACCGAGGAGATTTCCACGATTGCGGCGGAGAACGCTACGGACTCGGATGCGTTGCATGGGATCGACTCAGCAGACTTCAATCCGTTTGCGCCCGTGGTATTGAAGAAATCCGCCGGAACGACTATAGAGAGGGCCGCCGAGATCAAGATGCAGGACGAGCGGCCCGCGTTCCGTAAACCCGGGGACGCCGCGACACTGCCGGAGTTGATCAAATTCCTGAACGACCGAAGCGGATATATTCGAGCGCTGGAAGAAGAAGCTACGCCGGAATCATTTTCGCGGATCGAGAACTTGAAGGAACTGGCAAACGCTGCTCAGGATGCACAGGAGCGCGGAGAGACGCTGCATGATTTTCTCGATCATGCTTCGCTTGTGAGCGATGCGGACAGCTACAAAGAAGAGGCAAGAGTGACGTTAATGACGCTTCACGCGGCTAAGGGGTTGGAGTTTCCCCTCGTGTTTCTGACGGGAATGGAAGAGGGGCTATTTCCACACTCGCGAACGCTGACCGATCCGACTGGCCTTGAAGAAGAGCGTCGGCTTTGTTATGTCGGCATGACTAGGGCGATGGACACACTCGTAATGACAAGGGCGAGATATCGCCGGAGATATGGGAGTGATATGCCGGAGTCAAGTATCGCTTCGCGATTTCTCCAGGAAGTACCGGCGCGGCTCGTGGAGGATTTGGGGAGCCCACCTGGAAGGACGCAATTTTCGGGGTCAGAGTACGGCTCCGGTTATGGCGGGGCCTATGCAACTCCCTATCCAAAGGCTAACCGATACGGTCGCTCGAATATGGAGGAGGGCGAGCGGCACTACAGTTACGAGGACGAGGACCAGAGTTCCCAGAGCGGTGAGCGCGCTTCGGTGCGGCCTGGATATAAGGGCAAGCCCGCGGCGCCAGGGCAGTCGATGGATAACATCGCCAGCTTCTTTGCCGCGCGGGGACAGAAGATTTCGCGGCCCAAGCTGGAGGTTGAAGCACCGACGGGCAAGACCGGATTGAAACAGGGTTCCCGGGTTCGGCATCCGAAGTATGGCGAGGGAACCGTGTTTCGCCGCGAAGGCGATGGGGATGACGCGAAGATTACAGTACAATTTCAACAGCATGGCGTGAAGAAGCTGGTGGAGAAGTTTGCCCAGCTGGAGCGCCTCTAAGTTTCGAAAATCGCACCTATAGAAAGATTGGCAAGATACATGGCAAATACCAAGAGCATCACAGATAAAGAAGAACGTAAAAAGGTAAAGCGCGCAGCACGCAAGAAGGCGGCTCCGAAGGGCCCACGTGCAGGCGCTCGAGGCGAGAACAAAGCAAAGGTCAAGAAGGCCTCACGTGGCCAGAGCAAGCGGTAACCGATCTTCCTGGCAGGGCCGCGCCGACGCTGTTCGCGCACGGCTCTGCAGGAGAAGATGTTCTAAACAAGCATCGTGTAGTCGGAAACGCCCCGCACCAATTCTTCTGTAAGCAGGAGCGAGCGCGCTGGCCAGGCAAATCTTTGCAACCAAGTCGATTGACAAGCTGATCTCTGAATCGGAGAGGCCGGAGCATGCGCTGAAGAAGACGCTGGGGCCGGTTTCGTTGACGGCACTCGGCATCGGGGCGGTGATCGGTTCAGGCATCTTTACTGTTATCGGCGTTGCCATTGGTGGTAATCCTGCATCCCTGTCGTCGTGGGCAGATTCGCCGGTCGTTGACCTGCTGTTGCACCACGGAGCAGTTGCCGGACGCCCCGGAGCTGGACCAGCGCTGGCAATCTCGCTGATTCTGGTTGCTATCGTCTGCGCGCTAACGGGTCTCTGCTATGCGGAGCTTGCGTCCATGATTCCGATTGCGGGTTCCGCATATACCTATACCTATGCGACGCTGGGCGAGTTGGTGGCGTGGATCATCGGCTGGGACTTGATCCTTGAGTACGCCTTCAGCAATATGAGCGTCAGCGTCGGGTTTGCGGCGCACGTGGTGGCGCTGCTGGACTGGATGGGACTGTCGCTGTCGCCCAAGTGGCTTTCGCCGGCGTATCTGCCGCTCGGCCTTCAAGACCTTCAGGGCAAGGATATTTACACCCCCGGATTTCACGTGGGGTTCAATATTCCGGCGTTTCTGATTGTGCTGTTGCTGACGGTAGTGCTGGTGCGCGGCATTCGGGAGTCGGCGCGGACCAACAACATTATGGTGCTGGTGAAGATTGCGGCGATTCTGCTGTTTGTCTTCTTCGGCCTCAGCTTTATTCATCCGGCAAACTACCATCCTTTCTCGCCCAATGGTTGGTCGGGCGTGCTGGCGGGTGGGTCAATCATCTTCTTCACGTATATCGGGTTCGATTCTGTTTCAACGGCGAGCGAAGAGTGCAGGGATGCGCGGCGGAATGTTCCGATCGGCATTCTGGCTACGTTGATCGTCTGCACGATCCTGTACATTGGCGTTGCTTTGGTGCTGACGGGGCTGGTGCCCTGGCAATCGATTGCAGGTGACGCGGCGCCGGTGGTAAATGCTTTGAAGCGGGTGTCCCTGGGGCCTGGCGGGGAGCGTCTGCACTGGGTGCAGTTGGCGGTGCTGATTGGTGCACTGGTCGGCATGATTTCATCCATTCTGGTGTTTCAGCTTGGGCAGGCGCGGGTCTGGTTCGCCATGTCGCGCGATCGGCTGTTGCCGGATGTGTTCAGCAAGGTGCATCCAAAGTTCCGTACGCCGGCTTTTGCGACCTGGGTTGCTGGTTTTCTGGTGGCGATTCCTGCGGGGTTATTCGACGTGGGCACGTTTGCAGAGATGTCGAACATCGGGACGTTATTCGCATTCGTGCTGGTGTCGATTGGCGTGATTGTGTTGCGGTATAAGGAGCCGGAACGGCATCGCGGGTTTCGAGTTCCATTCGGGCCTGTGATCCCAGTCCTCAGCGTGGTGTTCTGCGTCCTGCTGATGGCTGGACTGCCGGCGAAGACGTGGATCCGCTTCTTCGTGTGGCTGGCGGTTGGCCTGGTTGTGTATGTGCTCTATAGCCGCAAGCGCAGCGAGTTCTATCTAAAGAGCTAAACTAGATGGATGGCACGTAAGCAGGCAAAATCAGATGCCGAGATTGATGTTGTCGACTGGCTGCGAAGGCTGCCGAAGGTTGAGCTGCATCTGCATCTGGAAGGAACGATTCAGCCGGAGACGCTGCTGGAGTTGAGCAAGCGGCATGATGCGGAACCGCTGACACCGGACCAAGCAAAGAAGCTGTATGTTTACGAGAATTTTCTTGGTTTCATGGATTCCTTCAAGGCCGTTTCGGCGCGGTTGAAGGGGCCGGATGACTACGAGCTGATTACGTACAACATGATTCGGGACCTGGCGGCACAGGGTGTGGTGCACGCCGAGGTGTATATCTCGTTCGGGATTATCTATTACTGGAAGAACGCTGAGGTTGAGCCGTACGTCGAAGCGATCGAGCGCGGGCGAGTGCGGGGCGAGAAGGACTTTGGAACGACGGTTTACTGGCTGATCGATGCGGTGCGGCACTTTGGCGCGGACGAGGCGGCGAAGGTGTTTCGCAAGGCGGCGGAGATGAGGGCGCTGTATCCGAGCATCGTGGGAATCGGCATCGGCGGCGATGAGGCGCGCGGGAGTGCGGATATTTTTCGCGAGTCGTATGCGGAGGCGAAGGCGGCGGGCCTGAGGTTGACGGCGCATGCGGGCGAGACGCTTGGGCCGGAGAGCATCTGGGCTGCGATCAATATCGGCGCGGAGAGGTTGGGGCATGCGCTGTCGGCGCAGGGTGATACGGAGTTGCTGGATGTGTTGGCGGAGAAGCAGATTCCGCTGGAGTTGAATGTGACGAGCAACATCCGGACGGGGTGCTGCAAGGGTTTCGACGAGCATCCGGTGAAGCTGTACTTCGAGTCGGGGTTGATGGTGACGATTAATTCGGACGATCCTCCGATGTTTGGCAGCAACCTGCTCGACGAGTACGTGCTGGTGCAGGAGCGGTTCGAGTTTTCGCTGGAGCAGATGCGAGAGCTAGCGGCGAACTCGGTGGAAGCGAGCTTTTTGCCGCCGCAGCGAAAGCTGGATCTGATACGGCGGGTGGAGCAGTTCGCCGGGTAAACGAGGCTTCGTTCTGTTGGCAGATCGTTGTCTTCTATGGCTTGCAGGGTGGGGATGGTGGCGGGTTGGGGTGTCTGTGTGGCGAGAGCTTTCTGCGCTTGTGATTCTCGCTCCATCTTTTCGATCAAGAGGCGGATGGAGCTCTTGCGCTGTTCGGGTTTGCTGACTTCGGCGCGTGGAGCGAGGATGCCGAGGGCGGGGTCGACGGTGATCTCTTCTACGGTTTGGGGTTGGGGTTCGCGGCTGTCTCGGTCGGGGGGTGGGGTTTTGGGCAGGTTGAGGCTGGCGATCTGGAGGCCGTAGAGAAGCAGTCCGGCGCGGCGGGGGTCGATGTCGTTGGCGGCGATGCGCTGGAGGACCTGGCCGATGGGGGACTGGATGGAAGAGCGGTCTTCGGGGAGGGGCAGGTCGAAGGTGGAGCGGCGACTGCGGCGCTGGCGAGGGTTCGCCACCGGTTTGCGGGTAGTGTGGTGGTAGTAGCAGAACTCTTCTTGTCTAAGGCATGGGCTGGCGCAGCGGTGTCCGTCGGTGAAGATGTGGCGGCATTGGTACTGCTTTGGTGCTTCGTTGGTGTCGTTCATGGGCCCTCCCCAGGGGGTGGTTTTTGTGCAAAGTCTTCGAAGGACAGGAGATCGGTCTGGACTTCCTGGTTTCGGGTTTGCCGGATAAATGCAGGTCCCTTCGACAAGCTCAGGGCAGGCTCTTCGACTGCGCGCTGTGCGCTTCGCTCAGGATGACACTTCTTTTTGTAATGGCTTAGACGAGGCCGTGTTTGCTCTCGGGCTTTGCCGGTCAAATGCGAAGGCCCGGCTTTTGGCCGGGACTGATTTTCTTTCTACTTCTATTTTAATGAATTGGGCGAAACTAAAATGCCACTTTGGGAGGTTTTATTTTTGGCTTGCAGGTGGTTCATTTTAGGATGGTTATGGATTTTATAGCCCTAGTTTTCAGGGTCTTGGGGCTTGACAGACCGGTTTGACGGCTTTTTCTGGAATGGTTTCTGTAAGCTACTGTTTCCATTGGAGATGAAGGGTTCGCTTTCTTGCTACTTTCGAGGCCAGATTCTTCAAAGCGGATCGCGCGGAGCGCGATGGCCCACTCATGTGATGAGACCGCATGAATGGGGCACCCGCATGGAGTCGTTTGGCCAGCGTGATTCTGAAACTCTGAGCAAGTGTTGTTCGAGTAAGCTTCCGTCTAAAAAATGCCGACCGGCCATGTACGCCTTGCTATACTCACGGTCAACCTTCCCCGCAGCGTCCCAGACTTACTGAAAATCAACTTTCTCTCGAGGTGAGATGGCGACGATCCCAGATTCCCGCGCGAGTGTATCCGCTCGACTGCCCGGCCGCAAGTACGACCGTTATTTCTTTTCGGGAATGGTGCTTCTGATCCTTGTCGCTGTCGCGGTGGGCTTTGCGCCGAAGTACTATATGGCGGGGGCGTTTCGCGCGCCGCTGCCGAGTCCCATCATCCATGTGCATGCGGTTGTGTTCACTGCCTGGATACTGCTGCTCGTTGTACAGACCGGGCTGATCTCGGCCCGTCGGGTGGCGCTGCATCGCACGCTCGGGCTCGCTGGATTCGGGCTAGCGGTTCTGGTTCCTATCGTTGGATTTCTTGCTATGGCAAGCCAACTGCATTTCAGGGCCAACCGCGGCGAAGGTATTCTCACCTTCTCGGCTGTCTCATTCGAGGGCATCTTCCTCTTCACTGTGTTCGCCGCTTTCGGCTACGCGGCCCGCACACGCGATCTCGCCGCACATAAGCGGTACATCCTTCTGGCAACTCTCGCGCTCCTGGATGCGGCGCTGTTTCGATTGCATATTCCTTTCCTGCAACGGCAGCTAAACCACGACTTTCTCGCAGTGGACTTTCTTGTGGTTGTCATGGCTGCCTACGATCTTTGGTCGACTCGAAAGATCAACCGCGCCACGCTGTGGGGCGGGGCTTTCATGATCGTCGTGGAACAACTGACCATGCCGATTGGCGGAACCGCAGCGTGGCATAGCTTCGCGCGTTGGGTGCAGTCGTGGCAACTGTGACCGCTGCTTGTTCTGGACTGATCGTTAGTTGTCTCCCTGATTGCCTGAAGCGGGCTGGGGCTGCTTTGGTTCCTTTTTGCCGGCGTCTAGGTGATCCCAGTTGAGGATGGTGTTGAAGCCGAGGGCGTAGGTGCCCTGAGTCTGCCAGCGCCAGAAGGGGCGCAGCGCAAACATGACGACGTGGCCCTGGCCGAGGGGCTGGTCGAGGGCGAGGGCGCGGTTGGTAAGGGCCTGGCCGCCGGCGAGTTCTCCGGAGAGAAGGATTTCGTCGGGCTTTGCGGGGAACTGCATGACGACTCGGGGAGCGGCGGATGAGTCTTCGGAGACGCCGAACTGACGCATCATCTGGCGGGTCGCTTCGGCGTCGCTGATCTGGGTGGGAAGGCCCCTGGGTTCAGCTTTGGCATCGTCGGGGTCGTAGGGTGAGAGAGTGACGGGAGTGGCGTTGGGCGTGATGTTTGCGCCGACGCCGGGGACTGCGGCTGCGGCGCGGAAGCCTCCGCCACCGGTGCTGAGAACGGGGTCCTGACTGAAGTAGACAGGCATCTGATCGCCGGGGTATCCGTAGACGATGGGGCTCTTCTTGTCGGAGATGATGCCGCGCATGAGGGCGCCCTTGGCGTAGAGGGTGGTGGGGTGCTCGACGTTGACGCGGGTGGTGATGCCGTAGTCGGGCAGGATGGTGGTGGTGGAGCCTTCGGTGATGAGGGTGCCGCCGGCTTCGACGAACTTCACGAGTTCGGTGAGGCCTTCGATCCCCATGCCGCCGCGAATGTCGTCGCTGGAGTCTTCGACACCGAGGTTGGGAGTGAGCGTCGTCTTCTTGTAGGGGATGGCGTCGGGGCCGGTCTTGGGGATTCCGTTGACCTGCGAGACGGAGCTGCCGCCGATGCTGGGGAAGATGATGACGTCGTATTTCGAGCGGAGATTGCCGTCGCGAAGTTTCTGATCGGCGAAGTAAGTGTAGGGGATTTCGTAGTGGTCGAGCGCGGCGCGGACCCAGCCTTCATCCTGCGTGCGCTGCCAGGAGTGGACGTAACCGATGCGAGGGATGGTGAGGGGATGGGTCTTCACTGTGGGGGCCGAGGTGGCGTAAGCGGTGAGACCGAGTTGTTGGATGGAGGCGCGGATCTTTGCGTCGCTGCCGTTGCGAATGATGAAGGCTCCGGCGCGGAGGTGATGGCCGTCGAGGTCGAAGTCTTCTTCTGCGGCTTCCATTTTGGTGTCGGGGTTCTTGAAGCGGAAGGTGGCGAGAACGTTGTCGGTGTTGTTTTCGACGACGAGGACGTCGCCGGTTCCGTGGATGGTGCCGGGGATGTCGACGTCTTTGGCGATGATGTTTGTGGGCTGCGCGAGGAGTGACTTGTCGGTGATCTTTTTGACGGTGACGTTGCGCATGAGGGGCATCGTCCAACCGGTGTCGTCGTAGGGGAGCGGGTTGGAGGCGGGATAGTTCTGGAGGCTGAAGTACATGTCGACGAGGGTGCGGTAGGGCTGGTCGGCGCGGATGATGTAGTCGCCGGGAGCGACTTTGAGAGTGCCGAAGGTGGCGTCCTTGTCGGCGATTTCGACCTCGACTCCCTGGTGGCGAAGGTCGTTGACCATCTCGGCTACGTTGACGCGCTGGGCCTGCTGGGCTGAGATCGCCCATCCGTATACGGGGCCGTCCTTGCCTTTTTCAACGGACCGCTTGTTCTTCATCCAATAGTTTTCGAGGTAGAGATCTTTATCGCTGGCGACTTTGTTGAGAGCGATAAGGATTGCGGATTCCTGGATGTTGGTGTTGTTGCGTGGTCCCCACTTGACGGTAGGAAGAGGCGGGTTGGGGCGGTACCACTCGCGGCTGGTGGTGGTGGCGGGGAGCTGGAGTTTTTCGGTGACGTCGGGGCCGTAGGACTGGACTTCGTAGAAGCGGCCGAAGGAGTTGTGGGTTTCGGCGATCCAGAAGAGGTAGTTGGGGACCCAGCCGTCGTAGAAGCCGTAGGTCCAGACGCCGGGGACGCCGCGCTTGGCCATCTCCATGATTTCGGTTTCGGCGAGCATCCACCACTCGTCGACGGCGATGGGATCGAGCGCCGGGTTGTAGGGGCCGGTTCCGGTGGAGACGTAGAGGTAAGACTGGGCTTCGTGGAGGTCGTGGAGGACGGTGGGATGCCACTCGAGGACGCCGTCGGTGATGTTCTGGGTGAGGTGAAGGTACTGGCCCATGCCGTCACGATTGTTGTCGTGGGCGACATACTTGCCCCAGTACATGAGCGGCGGGCGTGGCTTCTTGGTGACCTTGCCGTAGTAGTAGGTGTCGACTTCTTTGTCGCGGCCATCGGTTTCGACGACTGGCGTGATGAAGACGATGGCGTTGTTGCGGATCTCCTGGATGAAGGGGGTTTCTTCGACGATGAGGCGATAGGCGAGTTCGACGAGCATCTGCGGGCCGCCGGTTTCGGGCGAGTGGATGCCGCTGGTGATCCAGTAGATGGGCTTGCTGGTGTGGATGATCTTTTGGGCTTGCTCTTCAGTGGTCTTGCGGGGGTCGGTGAGTGCGGCGAGGTCGGCTTTATATTTGTCGAGGTTCTTGATGGACTCCTCGTTGCCGATGGCGAGGACGACCATGTCGCGGCCTTCTTCGGACTTCATGCCGAGCTTCCAGAATTTCGCGCGCGGGGAGTCCTTTGCGAGCTCTTCGTAGTAGCGGTTGATGTCCGCGTTGTAGTAGAGCTCGCCGGGTTGGCCGGGCATCTTGCCGAGGAACTTGAGTGGCGTGGGGATCTTGGCCGACGCAGGCAGGTGGTCGACCAGTTCCGAGGTGAACCGCGGGTCGGAGAGATACTCCTTGATCTTCTTTGTGTATTCCTCGTCGTTCGCCTGCTTCGGTGGAGTCGCCTGAGCGAACAGGGCGTGTGAACACACCAGAACCAATATGCAAGTGGCCAGGTGGATGAGCGATTTGCGAGCGCGCAGGGACTTCCCGGTTGTCTGAAAGCAGGTCTGGAGTGATTTCATGCATTCAACGTACAACAAGTCTCAGGGTATCCCTAGGGATTTTAGGAGCGGGGGTCAACCGGGGCAGATCGACGGCGGAAAAGGGCGGGGCGGCGCGGGAGTTGCACTGAGGGAGGGCGGTCCATGTGAAGACTTGTTTCCGGATTGTGAAGCGGCGATCGCAGCGTACGGCCTGGTTGCTGATGTGGATCTGAATCAGGGAGATAAGGTCTTCATTTGTAAAAACGATCGGTGGTGTGGTCCAGCCTCTTTGCAGCCGACGGAACGGGTCGAGATTTGCTTCTTAATATTGTTGACTAACTTGAATGGACCCTGTTACGGTCCGTTCGCTCTCCAAACAATTCAGAGTTCGGGTCCAAACTGTATTACCTTTCCGGGAGGTTTCACGTGCTATCGCTAAAACGTTTTAGATTAATTATTTCGATTCTCATCCTTGGTCTCACCCCTGCCTTATTCGGACAGGCTGTAAGCGGAACGTTGCTGGGGACTGTGACTGATACGACCGGAGCGACGGTTCCCGCCGCGAAGGTGACGGCGACCGAGAAAGCAACAGGCCTGATTCATGAGTCGGTGTCAAACGAGAGCGGGAACTATACGTTTCCGGATTTGACTCCCGGTATATACAGCGTGACCGTGGAAGCGAAGGGATTCAAGAAGGATACGCATCAAAACATCGATCTGCAGAGCAACTCTTCGACTCGCGTTGACGTGTCCATGCAGACGGGGAGCGTGACTGAGGAGATCCTGGTGACGACTCAGCCTGCGCTGCTCCAGACGGACCGCGCCGACATCAATACAAAGATTGAAACGGCGCAGTTGTCGAGCCTGCCAGTCGGGACCAATCGCAACTTTCAATCGTTGTTGAACACGGTACCGGGCACTTCGCCGGCTGTCTTTCAGCACTCGCAGTTCTTCAACGCAGCGAGTTCGTTGCAGACAGAAGCGAATGGCTCGCCTCGTGAAGGCAATCTCTATCAGATTGAGGGTATCGACGACGACGAGCGTACCGGCCTGCTGCAGATCATCATTCCTCCGCTAGAGGCAATCCAATCGGTCGATATTTCGACGAACAACTTTGAGGCGGAGCTTGGCCGGGCCATCGGCGCAGTGACGAACGTTACCCTGAAGTCCGGAACGAATTCATTCCACGGATCAGCATTCGAGTTTATCCAGAATAGTGCGGTCAATGCCCGATCCTACTTCGGCGGACCGCTGGGCCATTTAGCGTACAACTATTACGGCGGCAGCATTGGCGGCCCGATCATTAAAGACAAGCTGTTTTTCTTTGTCGACTATCTTGGAACTTCGGATCATGAGCGGGTTGGAAGCACTCTTGAGATTCCGGACTCGCGATATTACACGCCGAACGCTCAGGGCAATATTGATCTCAGTGCGGCCCTTGTGAATGGAGGGGGACAGATCTATGACCCTGCGACGGGAGATGGCACTGCCGCTCATCCCCGCACACCGTTTCCGAATAATCAGATTCCTTATAACCGTGTTAATCCCGTTTCACTCGCCATCCTGCAAGGAGTCAACGCTGCCGCTAAGACCAATGGAATTCTGAACCCGAACGCGCCTTTGTCCAGTCCGGCCAACAACTACACAACGAATCTCCCATTCACCAAGGGAACAAACAGCTTCGATCCGAAGATTGACTGGTCGCCCAACGAGAAAAATCACTTTAGCGCGCGTTATAGCTGGCAGCGTGTGAATACTTATCAAGCGCCGGCTTTCGGATCGTTTTTCGGCGGACCTGCTGGCGGCGGTGGTTTTGAAGCTAACGGAACCCAGACGGCCTACAGCGTTGGTGTGAACTACGATCGCGTGTTCTCGCCAACTTTGTTGACTGAGGCGCGAGTTGGAGTTGCTCACTTACGCAACAATGCGCAACCGATCGACTACGGCAACAACGATGCAACCACTCTCGGCATCCCGGGCGTAAATATCGCCGGACAGCCTTTCACCAGCGGACAGGTCGGCATTACCATCAACGGCGGCTTTTCCAGCCCGCTCATCGGGTATTCCGCATCGGTGCCATGGATCAGGGGCGAATCCAACATCGACTTCGTTAACCACTGGACTAAAATCGTCCGCAACCACACATTCAAGTTTGGCGGCGACCTCCGCAGAATCCGTGATGATTTGCTTCAGGACCAGACGTTCAGTCCGCGTGGCGTGTTTACCTTCTCTGACGTGCAGACCTCGCAGTCAGGAGCTAAGACCAACTCCGCGAATGACGTGGCAAGTTTCCTTCTTGACCAGCCAAGCCAGGTGGGGCGCGATCTCAACACGTTCTTTCCGGCCTATCGGCAGTGGTGGTTCTTTACATTCGTCAGTGATAAATGGCAGGCGACTCCGAAGCTGACGGTCGATCTTGGTCTTCGCTGGGAGTATTATCCGCCGGCAACGCCGAAGATTGCTGGTGGTTTCTCGAACTATGATCCGGTCAACAACAACATTGTGCTGGCAGGTCTCGGGAGCAATCCGTCTAATCTTGGCATGCAGACGCGATACAAATACTTCGCCCCTCGCACTGGACTCTCATATCGTGTTACCGAAGACACCGTCGTGCGCGCAGGGTTTGGTTTCAGCTACACACCATTCCCCGATAACACTTACGCCTATAACTACCCAATACGCGCGAACAACAGCTATCAGCCAGCCGGGTCGTCTGCCTTCACACCTGCTGTTCTAAGCGATGGAGTGACGGTAGCTACATTTCAAGCAGGCTTCCCTGCACCGGTTCCGATCGTAATCCCTTCGAATGGAATCATTCCGGCAAATACACCCTTGCTTAAGAGCCAAGTTTACGTGTACATCCCCTTGACCTTCAAAAATCCATATGTGATGTCGTGGAACGTTGCGGTTCAGCAGGCCTTCCGCGGGAACATGTCTTTGCAACTGGCGTATGTCGCAAACCATGGTGTCGATATTGCGAATAGCCAGAACATCAATTTGCCGTCGAGCACCTTCGGTGGTGGCAACGCGTCGCTCCCGGAGAATATTGCATTCGGCCGCACTGCTGCAACGAACCAATATTTCATGCCATTCTCCTCTAACTATCAGTCATTGCAAGTGCAGCTCACCAAGCGCTATTCCAACAGTCTTGCCTTCACTACTGCGCTCACCTGGGGTAAGGCCATGGGTTACGTCATTGCGGATGACGGTTCCAACATTCTCTTCTATACAAACTTCCGTCGAAACTATGCTCCGTTGGATTTTGACCGTACCGTGAACTACGAGCAGACCTTTGTCTACGACCTGCCATTTGGACGGGGCCACAACATGTTGAGCTCGGGAGTTGGAAACGTGGTTCTTGGAGGGTGGAAGATCTCCGGCGTCATCTCAGCGGTCACCGGTCTTCCGTTTACTGTAGCGACGAATGGAGCGAATCTGAATACTCCGGGGACCACTCAGACCGGACAGCTGGTTGGTGCGTACCGCACGCTTCACACCGTGGGCACGAGCGCGAACTCTCACTGGTTTGATCCGACTGCGTTTACGACCCCGACTGGCTGCCCAGCGACAGGCTGCACGGCGGCGAACGTTGGACTGGGGAACACCGGAAGGAACGCGTTCCGGGGGCCTGGGTATATTCAGAACAACGTTTCCCTATTCAAGACCTTCAATCTCTTCCGCGAAACTACGATGGAGGGCAGAATCGAGGCGTTTCAGCTCACCAATACGCCGCAATTCGCCAACCCAACCAGCAATAACTGCTGCACAGCCGCAAGCTTTGGCCAGGTCTCGAGCACTGTAGGAAGTGGTCAGGGCAGTGTGAACGGGATTGGAGGCGGGCGCACACTGCAGGCATCGGTGAAGCTGATGTTCTAGAACGTTCTAGTGATTGCCAGAAATATCTGTCCTAAACGCCGGTCACAGCTTTCATTGGGTGACCGGCATCTCTTTAAGTAAAAGCAGGTCGACCCGGAGTTGGAAACAGGAGCACTGGCCTGAGCGAATCCGGCGTGTGAGAACGCAGAAAGAGGGCGCAGGGGACCAAGCGGAAGAGCGATTTGCGATCGCGTAGGAAGGTTCAAGGGTGAAGTTAGGGGTGGAGTGGATTCATGCAATCAACCAACAGCAATCATGAGGCGTATCCCCTAGGAGTTTTTTGCGGAGATGCGACAGGGGAGCAATGTCTTGGGCTTGGGTCTGGGCTTAGGCTTAGAGCCTGCGGGGCGGCGTATCGGGTGGATTTGGGCTGAGTGAAGGCGGTAGGAGCGGTGTTGGGATTTCGCGCTCGCGGACTGGGTCCATCCTCGTGGGAAGGGCTGCGCAGGGGGATTTGAATCAGCGAGTTGTGGGGATGCGCGGGTTCGATGACACAAGTCGTGGTCCAGCCTCTTCACAGAGTGATGTGCGGATTCTGAGATTTTTTTTTTATTTGTTGACTATCTCGAATGGACCCTGATAGGGTTCGTTCGCTCTCCAAACAATTATCGTTCGGGTCCCAAACTGATTATCACTTTCTGGAGGTTTCACGTGCTATTGCTAAAGCGTTCTAGAGGTATCGTCTCGATTTTTCTCCACCCAACGCTCGTGGGTGCTGGCTGTCCTGATGTTCGCGAGTGTCGTTTCGATCCACGCGCAGCAGACTACCGGCTCCATCGTTGGTACGGTGAAGGATCAGACCGGCGCGGTGGTCGCTGCGGCCAGTGTGAAGGCAACCAACATGGAAACCGGATTCACCCGGTCGGCGCCGACCAACGGTTATGGGGAGTACCGCATCGATTACCTGCCCGTGGGCAAGTACACGTCGAGTTGGAGGCGGCCGGCTTTAGACGCTTCGTGCAAGAGAATATCGTCCTCAACGTCGACCAGACGCTGACGGTTGAAATCACACTGACCGTGGGTGCTTCAACTGAGACCGTCACGGTCACGGACTGCTCCCCCGTTGGTCAATACGTCAGACGCGGTATTGGGCAGAACCGTTGAGGGGGCCGAGATCATTGGCCTGCCCCTGGTCAATCGCAACGCATACTCCGAGATTTCCCTCACGCCGGGCGTGATGGCTAATAACAACAGCCCCACCTCGAACCCCAGCGGCTCCCCCAATTTCACTGTTGGGTCTACCTTCCGCGGATGTCCAGATCAACGGCTCCATCGACGGCGGTAATCCCGAGGTTGCCTTTTACCTGGATGGCGGCAACAACATAACCGGTATGCGCAACTACGGAAACCCGGCGCCCAACCCCGACGCACTCCAAGAGTTTCGCGTAGAGACCAGCGCATTCGGGGCACAATACGGCCAGTTCTCCGCTGCGGTCATTACGGTTATCACAAAGTCGGGAACAAATAAGTTTCATGGTGGGTTATTTGAGTTCAACCGCAATACCGACTTCAACGCCTACCCCTGGGGCGCGACTATCAAGTTGCCTTACCACCGCAACCAGTTTGGCGGTAACATCGGTGGCCCCATCATCCACGACAAGGCCTTCTTCTTCTTCAGCTATGGCGGTCTGCGTCAAACGGTCGGACAACTGCTCACTGGCGCCATCGTGCCCACAGCTAACGAGCGTCTGGGCGACTTTACCGGGGATACCTTCAAGGTCAATATCGCCGGGCACCAAGACGCAGGTGGATGGAACAAACAGCAGCCCAAATTGCCAGGTTGCCACACCGAACTGCATCCCCCAGGCCTCCTGGATACGACCATTGCAAACTTCGACAACGTAAGCAACAAATTTGGCTCTTCCATCCCGCTGCCCAACGGCGCTCCCAAGCCCGCGACCGGAGGCGCGGCTTACACGGGCGACGTACAGCACCCCGACCACGAATAACGAATACCTGGGCAAGTATGACCAGGTATTCGGCGACAAAGACCATGCGACGGTGACCTTCTTCTTTATTCGGACCGTGTCAGGCGCCTTCGGAGGCGGCACCAGCGGCAGCCAGGTCCCGTGGACCATCAATCAGTCCGCTGCGAATCAGTGGAATGTCAACATCAGCGACGTTCACACCTTCACCCCCACCACGGCTAATCAGTTCTGGCTCACGTTCACGCGCGCAGCGGGCGGACGCGTCAACCTGCCACAGTCCGGCCCATCGACGCAAAACCTCGCCACTTACGGCTCGAACTTCCTAATCCAGGGACCGAACGCCCTGCCCAATTTCGCCCCATCCGGGGCCTTCGGCGCGACCACGACGAACGCCGGTCCGTTCACGGGCTCTAACAACTATGAGTTACGCGACATGGTCAGCCTGGTCAAGGGTAAACACACCCTCTCCCTTGGCGGTGAGTTCGCTCTCGACAAGACTATGTTCTGGGCCGACCTGTTGAATTTTGGAACTATCAGTTTTGCGACCTCCGCACCCACGTCCACGGGCAATGTGTTTTCGGACTGGGTTACTGGCCAGGCCTCCTCATTCGAACAGGACACGCCTTACACAACGCTAATGAGTAATTGGCACACTGCGATGTTCTTGCAGGACAATTACCGGATCACACCCCGGTTCACAGCAAACCTCGGACTCCGGTGGGACATCGATACGCTTCCCGTCGAGTCCCTGAACAGGACGGCAACGTTCGTTCCCGGCGTGCAATCCACTGTGACGCCGGTCGCGCCGAAGGGCTTGTTGTTCCCGGGAGACCCGGGCGTCGGTCGCGGCATAATCACCACGAAATTCCATCATCTTGCGCCGCGTGTCGGCTTCGCGTGGGACCCATATGGCGATGGCAAGACCGCATTTCGCGGCGCTGCGGGTATCTTCTACGGCACCACCAGCGGCAACGAGTGGAACCAGCCCGGCAACGGCGCACCATTCGCCATCCGTCAGACCTTCGGTCCTCTTAATTCCATCACCAATATCTACTCGACCCCGGGGGACTTCCCCTCCACGGCTCCTGGTGGAGGTATCTTCCCGTACATCTATTCGCCAAGCGCGCCGAAGTTCTTCCCGACGGCCGCCGTCGAGAGCATCACAAGAACGCGCAATATCCTTACATCTACCAGTTCAACACGTCTGTGCAGCGACAATTGCCCGCCCAGATGAGCTTGACGGTGGCGTATGTAGGCTACGCTCTCGCATAACGTGCCCACCATGATCGACGGCAACTACGCTCCTTATTCGACCGCTTTCGGTGCTCCCAGCACCTCAGCGACAAAGCGTCGCCAACCGGCGCCAGTACGATCCCTGTGTCGGGCCTTGTCCGAGCGGGCCGGCCGGCATCAACACCGGGACCATGGGGCAGAACATCTATCTGATCACAAACCAGCACGCCAATTACAACGCCCTTCAAGTCTCGGCGAAGAAGCAGTTGTCGCATGGCTTCACTATCAGCGGTTTTTATGTCTGGAGCCGCGCGCTACAAAGCTCAAACGAATCTGCGATTGGACAGATGACCGCGCAGAATTTCGGTCACTTCGGCGATCCCTTCACCCTCACCAATAATAGTTTGGGCGCGATCGGCGGCGGGCTCTCGCTGAGGAAAAGGGCCCGATGGATGCCAACCGGACTAACAACGCGGCGATCTCCGCCATATGGAACATCGACTACTTCCGCGGATCGAGCACGATTCGTGAAGAAGTGCTAAACGGTTGGCAGATCTCGCCGATTGTCTATCTGACCAGCGGCGGCCCGTTTTCGATAACCACAGGATCCACCAAGAACGATGACAGTGCGGGTGCGAACCGCCCCAACCGGTTCCGGGCATTAACCCCGACCTCGATGCTCACCGCTGCCGAGTTTGCGCCATCCAACAGTGTGCTGTCGGCGTGGTTCAATACGGCAGCGTTCACTGCCAACGGGCCCGGCCTACCCGGGGGCATCGGACCTGGTGGTGCAGATGGCAATGTGACTCGCGACTCCCTGATTGGGCCGGGGCTCCGCGATATCGACCTGGGCATCTTCCGCAGCTTTACGTTCGAGCATGGAATCGCCTTCCAGTTCCGCGCTGAAGCCACCAATGCCTTCAACATGGTGAGTCTCGCCAACCCCACAGCGCGGTCACGTCGGGCAACAACGGCAAGATCACCTCGGCGCAGGCACACAACGAGTCATCCAGCTGGGAGGCCGGTTGACGTTCTAGACATGTTCTAATGGTTGCCAGCAAATGATTGACTCAATCGCCGGTCACTGCTTTCACTGGGTGACCGGCATCTCCATAAGTAAGAGCAAGTGACCCCGGGGTTTCAGCAGGAAACAGGAGAACCATGGAAGGCGTTTCAAGAAGAAAATTTATTGCAGGGGCGGCGATTACCACTGCGGCTTGCGCAACACGTCCTCTCTTTAGCCAAGCAACAGCATCGCAATCCCCCTTCAAAATCTCCGTTATCTCCGATGAGATCTCACAGGATTTTGACCACGCGTGTTCCGTGATCGCGAACGACTTCGGCCTGCACTGGGTGGAGCTGCGGGAGATGTGGGGGAAGAATCTTCAGGTGTCGACGGACGCGGAGATTGCGGAGGCGCTGAGGATTCTCGCCAAGTACAACCTGCAGGTGACTGACATTGGCAGCCCGTTGTTCAAGGTCGATTTTCCGGGCGCGCCGAAGTCGCAGTACGGCTCAAAGGCAGATATGCATGGCGCTGCCGAAGTTGCGTACAAGCACCAGGATGAAGTGGTCGAGCGGAGTATCTCGCTGGCGAAGCAGCTCAAGACGAACAAGATTAGATGCTTCGATTTCTGGCGGCTGGATGACGTGGCTCCGTATCGTGCGGCGATCGATGAGAAGCTGCGAGCGACGGCTGAGGTCGTGGGGAAGCAGGGGCTTCTGCTTGTGCTTGAGAATGAGTTTGCTTGCAACACGGCGACCGGCCGCGAGGCTGCTAAAGTTCTCGCCGCGGTTCAGACTCCTAACCTTGCGCTGAACTGGGATCCGGGCAATGCGGTGATGCGGGGCGAGATGGACGCTTTCCCGGGGGGCTGGGACAGTTTGCCGAAGAATCGCATCCACCACTGCCATTGCAAGAACGCGGTGAAGGATGACGCCGGGAAGACGGTTTGGTCGCCAGTGGATAAAGGCTTTATCGATTGGACAGCGCAGTTTCGCGCATTGAAGGCGGCGGGGTATCATGATGCGGTCAGTTTGGAGACGCATTGGCGCGGCGCGGGCACACCGGAGGCGTCCACGCGGATCAGTTGGGCCGGCATGAAGAAGTGTTTGATCGATTCTGGAACTTTTAAGCAGCGTGAGGATGGTTTACAAATCTTCACTTAAATGATTTTAGTTCGGTGATAGAACAATTCTTTGGTGAGTGTGTTTTGTCATTGTGTGACGTACCCATCGGCCCAGCAAGAGATGCGGCCTATACCGTTGTAAAGGAGTGTGAGAATGGTTACCCGACGTGAGTTCCTTGACACTGTTGCAGTAGGCGCCGCTGGGCTGGCGATGGGATCAACCGCGAAGAGCTATGGTCAGATCATGGGAGCAAATGATCGCTTGAACTTCGCGGTGATCGGCCTGAATGGACGAGCGTATGCTCATCTTTCTTCATTGAAGGCAAACAAGAAAGATGCGCGGATTGCGTATGTCTGCGATGTGGACAGCAACATTCTCGCGAAGTTTTGTGCAGCGACCGAGCGAGACATGGGTGAGACTCCGAAGACGGACAAGGACTTCCGCAACATCCTGAAGGAGAAGGATGTGGACGCAATTACGATTGCGACTCCGGATCACTGGCACGCGCCGATGGCGATTCTTGGGTTGCAGGCTGGCAAGAATGTGTACGTGGAAAAGCCATGCAGCCATAATCCGGCGGAGGGCGCGATGCTGGTGCAGGCGCAGCAGAAGTATGGAAAGCTGGTGCAGATGGGGACGCAGCAGCGCTCGTCGCCGCACACGATCGAGATCGTCGACAAGATTCACAACGGGCTGATCGGCAGAGCGTATTTCGGAAAGGCATGGTACAGCAATGTGAGGAAATCGATCGGCGTGGGCAAGGAAGCGCCTGTGCCGGCGCAGCTTGATTGGGATCTGTGGCAGGGGCCGGCGCCGCGGACAGCGTACAGGGACAATGTTCAGCCGTACAACTGGCATTGGTTCAAGGTGTGGGGCACAGGCGAGACGCTGAATAACGGTACGCATGAGGTCGACGTTTGCCGTTGGGCTTTGGGAGTCGATTTCCCGCAGCGCATTACGGCTTTAGGAGGGCGGTACCAGTTCAAAGACGACTGGCAGTTCTACGACACGCTGATGACGAGCTTCGCTTACGAGGACAAGATGATCTCGTGGGAGAACAAGTGCTGCAACGGAATGAAGTTCTATGGCCGGGACCGCGGATCAACCATCATCGGGACTACGGGCTCGGTGCTGGTCGATCGCGATGGCTACGAGATCTACGATCTGAAGGGAAACAAGACGAGCGAGTTCAAGACGGGCAAGAGCACGTCGTCTTCAGATACCACGGGGCGCGATTCGATGACGGATCTGCACTTCGCAAACTTTATCGCAGGGATTCGCACAGGGGCGAAGCTCAATGCTCCGATTCAAGTAGGAAACGTCGCTGTGACGATGCTTCAACTGTCGAACGTTGCGTGGGAGGTGAACCGCGAATTGCATCTCGACACGACGGACGGCAAGATCCAGAATGACGCCCAGGCGATGAAGTACTGGGGTCGAGAGTACGAGAAGGGCTGGGCGCCACATGTCTAGTTCTAAGCGCGAGTGACGAGCCGATTTATTCGGCTGGTTGAGAGACGATCACGAATCAAGAACATGCGAGCTTTGGACTTCTCATGACAAATAATTTTTCACGTCGTAATTTTCTTCAGTCGGGGGCGCTTGCTGCAGCAGCAAGCGTCGCGTCGAGCGCTGTTCCAACACTGGCACAGCCAACGGCTGCGGCCGGGAAGCCGTCACCGATTCATCTTGGCCTGGCCAGCTACACGTTCCGCAACTTTACACGCGATCAGATGATCGGCTATATGAAGCAGTTGAACCTGACTGACCTGAACGCGAAGGATGTGAAGGATCATCTGCCGATGGATCCGACGGAAGAAGCTAAGGCTGTGGCGGACTACACCGCAAACGGCATCAAGCTGCATGCTGCCGGGACCATCTATTTTCCGAAGGATGAGGATGACGATATTCGGAGCAAGTTCGAATATTGCAAGCGGGCCGGGATTTCGGTGATTGTTGCCGGCGATCCGGCGCCCGAGGTTCTTCCACGGATTGAGAAGTTTGTGAAGGAGTATGACATTCGGCTTGCGATCCATAACCATGGGCCGGAGGACAAGATCTGGCATTCTCCGATGGACGTATTGAAGGCGGTGGAGAAGTATGATTCGCGCATGGGATGCTGCATCGACATCGGGCACACGGTGCGTGCGGGAACCGATGTGGTGAAGGCGATCCACGCGGTCGGTCCGCGGTTATTCAACATGCACACGAAGGATCTGACGAGCTTCACGAACAAGGAGAGCCAGGTAACGGTCGGGGATGGGATTCTGCCGATTCGGGAGATCTTTGAGGCGCTGATTGCGATCCAGTACAAGGGCTTCGTTGACCTGGAGTATGAGGTACATGGGGACGATCCGATGCCGGGAGTTATTGGGAGCTTCTCGTATATGCGCGGGGTTCTTGCGGGCATGGGGTATCTGAATCACGCTTGAGAGAGACGCAGTTCCGCAAATGTGAGGGCCGCCGAGTGCGGCCCTTGTTTTATTAGATGGCTGCTGTACCCTGGAAGGAAGAACAAGCAACAGCCAAATGCGGGGATCCTTCGCTGCGTTCAGGATGACGACTTTCTTACTGTGAACAACAACGTTGATTTTGCTCTAATTTTCAATCAACGCGATGGTGTTCTTACTTTGAGGCCATCGATTCAATCGGCTCGCTTGCCTGGGCTGTCTGGAGGACGCGATAGCCTGCGCGAGTGCGGATGTGGTACTTCTGCAGGTCCTTGCCCACGAGTTTGACTGAGATGGATCGCCAGCCCCGATTCGGATTCGGCGCTGGATAGTAGCTGATGGAGTAAAGGTGAGCCAGGTCGTCGCGGATTGAGGCGAAGGCCTGCTTTTCGTCTTGCCAGTCTTTGGCGAAGTAGGCTTTGCCGCCTGTGGCTTTGCTCATACGCTCGAAGACGGCGGTTGAGACGGGCTCCTTCTCGGCCTGCTGGGTGCTGATCATATAGATGATGGTTCCGGTGGATTGAGCGAGCTCGGCTACGTCTTCCGGGGGGACGAGGCTAGCGTTGTCGGGACCGTTGGAGAAGACGACGATCGCTTTTTTGCCGGTGAGATGGGCTGCGTCTTTGACGGTTAGCAAGAGGCCGTTGTAGAGGGCAGCGTCATCGCCTGCGACGGTGCTGCGAACGCCGCGTAGGACCTGGGAGCGGTCTGGGGTGAGCGTGGTGTTGCGGGAGAGGTCGCGGCTGTAGGAGTAGAGAGCGATTCTGCTTACGCCGTCGAGAGAACGAACGAAGTCGGCGATGGCATCCTGCGCGAAGACGAAGCCTCGGTACATGTAGTTGCTGGTGTCGAAGAGGATGAAGACGTTGGCGCCGGCGAACCTCCGGGTGGGGTCGAGTGTTACATCCGAATCAGCGGAGGAGGTCGATGCATTCTCCATGCTTGGGGCGACGGGTTTGCCATCGGATGCTGTCGCGTCCAGGAGGTGGCGAGGAGGGCCGTTGCCTTCTTCAAACGTTGCGGATTTCTGCGGAATTTTGTCTTCGGTGATGACGAAGTTTTCGGGACCGAGACCGCTGATGTAATTTCCCTTGTTGTCGGTTACGGCGATGTTGAGTTGCACGAGGACGACGCTAACGTGAATGCGCGAGGAGTCTTCCTGCGCGGCCGCTCCGGTTCTACCGCCGGAAAAAGGAATTGAAAGTAAGCAGAGGAGCAAAAGATATTTCTTCACGATGACTCTCCTATTGCACGAATCCATCCTTGAGTGTCTGATCCGGACGAAGCGAAGTAACGGTGGCGGTTGGCAGAGAGGCGATCTTGCCCTGCCGCAGCTCTTCTCCCGTTTCTCTCATTGCGCGCAACATTGCCGGCCAGTCCTCGAGATCGGTTGCAAAGATCTTGGCAGTCATGTGGCGTGTGAGTTCGGGAACGAGCCGGTTCAGCATCACGGGCGGATAACCCATCTCGTCCGCCATTCGGGCCCAGTAGAGATTTGTGGACTCCCACGACTCGGCGAAGAGCCGGCTGGAGTATCCACCAAAGAAGGGGAAGGGTTGCACGTTGAGAAGTTCACGACTGTAGGTGCGAGCTAGCGTGGGGTGAGGGACGCCAAAGTCTTTCGAGAGGCGCGTGAGGCTAACTTCGGTGGGGTACTGCTTGCAGAGTGTATCCAGTTGTTGAGCGGCCTGACCGCCTGAGGGGGTCTCTGCGGGGTACTTGGCGCGAAACTCCTCGGCCAGATAGAAGGTATCAGCGGGCATCATGCGAGGGACAATCGCTTTGGCTGCGTCTTCGCGCTGCATTGCGAGCTCGACCTGTTCGAGACGCTGCGGCGAGAGGCGGTCGGAGAGAATGGCGATGACTTTGGCGCGGAGCGGCGGGTCTTTGGCGGACGCAACTATCAGCTCTTCGCCGGAGCGTTGATAAAGCGCGACAGCGTGCAGTTCATTTGGGCTGACGCTCCACCAGCGCGGCAGGGTTGCGCTGACGAGCAGGTCCGGCACCATCTCTTTCCAGATGAGAGCCTGAACGTTTTCGGGGGCGATGAAGTCCTGCTCTGTCGCGGCGAGCGCGTAGGAGAGGTCCGTCAACGAACCCATCAGGTATGCGCCGCCACCGGCGGGTGTTCCAACACCCAAGAGGACTGGGGCCTGCCAGAACTGTTCTGTGCCAACGACGGAGATTTCGGTGAAGTCGTGGGAGCGAACGAAGAGCGGGTTGTTGTGAAGGATCTGAGCGCCGGGCGGTTCGTAGTAGGCGTAGTTCAAACCAACGAGCGTGTCGCGGAGGAAGGGTGCCAACTGGCCCCGGGAGGCATCCATCTGTGCATGAGAGCCAGGATTTTTGATCACCTTGGTGAGGTCGGTCTGAACCTGGAGCTCTGCGTGGTGAGTGGTGTAGACGCGTGGGGCCCAGTCGATCTTCTCGCTTTGGGTGAAGATGGGGCGGGGCATCTCGAACTCGCGGAGCTCGCTTGCGAGGGTCAGCATTCCGTCGGCGGCGGGCTTTCCCTGCGCCATCTGGTTGAGGCCGTCGTTTAGCGCGAAGAGGGTATCGAGGGAGACGAGGTGCTGGTCTTCGAGGACGGTACGAATTCTGCGAGCCATCTCCTGATGGACGCGCTGGCCTTCGGGGGTTTGTTGTGGCGGGCCCGCGAGGAGATCAACGATTTCGGAGGGTGAACTGTTGGCGCGGCCACCGGCGGCGAGTATGAGCTCTCCGAGTGAGGTGCGGGCAGAGTCGAAGAGTTGAGTCGATGAGGAGATTTTGGCGAAGGGATCGATCATTCTCTGCCACGAGGGGTTCAGATCCGCCTTGGAGATCTGCCCCTGACGCGCGAGGATCTGCCAGAGTCCGATGTTTGCCTGGAAGGCTCCGAGGGCGTTGGCGCGGAGAGTTTCGTTTGAGATCTTATCGATCGATTCCGCGACGTTGACGAAGTTGACTGCGGACTGGTCGCTGAGATCGGGAAACTCAGCGAAGACAAGGTACCAGTTGTTGAACTCGGCGAATTTGCCGGCGAGCAAGCTGACGGTTTCGGGAGAGAGATGCTTGTCGGCGGGGCGCTCGTTATCGAGCTCGCACATGGTGAGGTAGATTTGCAGGGGGCCGATGTCGGTTACGACGCGCGAGAAGGCGACCATCGCTTCAAGAAGCTGCTCGGGATGGTCGAGAGAACGGCCGCGCTTTTCGTAGTCTCGGATAACCTTTGAATCCGATTTTTGGTGAATGATCTGTTTCCAGACTTCGAGATTTCCGGGCACCTGCGGAGCGCCGGACGTGTCCCATTGGACGCGGGTAAAGAGGACGAGGAGATCGGGGGCCTGGCGAAAGACTCCCCTGGTTGCGCTGGGCTCGACTTCGGTCCCGCGAAGGCTGTCATAGAGCCGCTTGAGCCGTGGGCCTTCGGTGAGATGTTCGCGCTGGGACTGACTGACACGAGACAAGACGTCAAAGTACGCGGCGAGCCAGCCGTTGTCCTTGGCGAGGAGCCGAGGGACGAATTCGCCGGGCGAGTCGGGACTGGCTCCAACTAAATCTTTCCAGGATACCTGGGTCCACGCGCCTCCGGGGACGATGACGCGTCCGGAGCGAATGCTGATCTGGCTGCCGTAAAAATCCATCGTGGCGGCGTAGGGGAGCAGCCTTCGGAGGCCGGGAGAACGCACCAGTTCGAGCCTGGTTTCGGCATCGTTCTTGGTGAGCGCCCAATAGAGACGGGCTACCGCGGGGTCGTGGACGAGGATATCCACGATATTGGAGTAGCCCTTTTTCTGACCGGAGCTAAGGCCGATCCAGTCGCTTTCATGGAATAGCACGGGAACCTGCGACGGGGCGTAGGGGTAGACGAACGGCACGCCTTTTTGAAGGGACTCTTCGAGTTCGGTCAGGGGAAATCCGGAGTCGATGGTGAGGAAGGCTCGCTCGGGATTTGCGGTTTCGAGGAAGAAATTTTTCTGGCCGCAACCTTCGCGCAGACGGTATCCGAGTATCTGGACGAGGGTCCCAGCATCGTCGCAGTTGGCGACGCGAATGGTGTTGCTTGTTCCCGCGAGTATCTGGAGTTCCCTGGCCTGCTGAACGTAACGATCCAGCAGGAGCAGGTACTCCGTTGGAGTGCCGCGCTGATACCCCTGCATGAAGACGTTGCGAGCGAGCAGTGGCAACACATCTTCCTGGGGGACCTTCTGGCTGATTGCAGCCAGCCGCATAAACGAGCGCAGTGGGCCGGGGATCATCGCCAACTCTATGGTGGGAGAGGCGGCAGGAGGAGCGGCGCCATCGGATACGGCCAGCGGGTTTGATAAAACCGCGGCCTGGCTTACGCTGCCAAAAAAAACAGAGGAACACGCACACAGGCAGGAGGAACCTGCGATAAAAACGGCGAACGAACGAAGAAGAGACTTCATCATCGGACACCTCTAGTGAATCTTTAAACTTCATGGCCGCCCCGAATGAGGGTAATCAGAGACCCGCGTCCTCAGAAGGGACGTCTTCGGAAGGGGGCACCATGAGGCTGCGAATCCGGCTCGGCCTTTTTAGCCACGCTTAAGTCCTACAGATTCTTACCTTAGCCGGAAGATTTCAGAGTTTACTAATCAAGCAGACATGACGGCTGTATTTAACCGAACGAAAGTAATGTACTCCCGTCCTGTCAAGATTTACCAACTTAAATTGTAAATAAGTCCGCTGACGACTTCGGTCGATTCGATAGGACGAAAGCTGATGCCCGATGGTGGGGTTTCTTCGGGCGACATCCCAAAGGGGCATTACTCTAATAGAGGAGTATCCGCACAGAGGCGGATGAGAGCTAAAGCGCTGCCAGGCTTGCGGCCTCGTCGGGGTACAGAGAGGCGTACTTTGTGATTCCCACCATGGTGAAGACTTTCATGAAGTGCGGCGTGAGACCGCAGATGGCGACGGTCTGGCTGGACTTGCTGGCCTCCATGAGTACCTGGATGACGAGCGCGATGCCAGAGGAGTTGAGGTATTCCACGCCTTTGAAGTCGAGCAGAATATGTTTGTGGGCGTCCTTGTCCAGAGCCTGGTAGGTGCCCACGACTGCGTCCTTGGAGGCGGAGGAGATATCCCCGCTGAAGCGGAGGCATGTGACCTGTTGACCACTTGCGCCCGTGAGTTGTTGCTGCGAGACCTTATTCGCCGCTTGCACCTTATTCACTCTCCTTATTCATCCGAATGACCAGCCGCACGAAACTCTGTTCATCAGTCCCGGTTGCAGATACCCACTCGGCCTCGTCAACCAGCGCCTGAATGAGAAACATTCCCATTCCACGGGCCTCTTCCTCTCCGGTCATTTTACGGTCGATGTCCGGGGCTGGAGGCGCTGACTCCATACCGATGCCGTTGTCCATGACTTTGACTTCGAGTTCATCTGCCTTCATAGAGAGTACAACGCTAACAGGAATCGATGCATTCATCTGGTTGCCATGTTCCATGGCATTGATGCAGGCCTCGGCGACGGCGGTTTTGAGGTCCTCGATGCGATCCTCGCTGAATCCCATGAGCTTGGCCATACCTGCGGCGGTGCTCATGGCGACTTTTTCGAACCCGAGACGCGATGGAAGCCGCACCTCGACCTTGCTTCCGCTGGTCACGGTCATAGTGATGCCTTCTCCTTGGACTTACTGGTAAGGCGGCAAAGAGCGATTGCACTCATATCATCCTGCTGCGGAGACCCTCCTGTGAAGGTATCAAGCGTGGTCCACAGGCTGGTGAGGGTCTCTTCGGCGGGCTGATCGGAATCGCGGACCGTATGCGGATCCATATCGCGGAAGGCGCTCATCAGTCGTTCCTGACCGAATTCCTCGTCTCCCTGGAAGACCTCGGTCAAGCCGTCGGTGTATAGGAGGATGCGGGCTCCTGGTTCGATGGGAACGCGTTCGACGGAATAACGCGAGCCGGGAAGCATGCCGAGCGGCGTCCCGCTGGCTTCGATCAGGCGCATGGGCGTATCACCGGAGGACACAAGAAACGCGGGATTATGGCCGGCGTTGACGAATTCCATCTCCGAAGAGGCTGGGTCGAGCCGGAGAAAGATAGCGGTAACGTAGCGACGCCGCGCTTCCGAGCCCTCCTCCCAGTGCTGCTGGGATAGCCGTCCGGCAAGTTCTCGCAGGGTAAGGGATTGGCGGGCGAGAGCACGAAAGGCGGAGCGAAAGGCGGTGCAGACCAGAGCGGAGGCGAGTCCTTTGCCGGCAACGTCGGCGACCACCAACAGATGCGAGCCATCCGGCTCGGTAACGATGTCGAGATAGTCTCCGCCGACGGAGTAACAGGCTCTTGAGCGGGCTGCCAGGGAGTAGCCCGGGATTACCGGCATGCTCTGCGGCAAGAGGCTCTGCTGAATGGCGCGGGCAGCGTCAAGATCCTGAGCGAGACGAGCATAGTCGAGATGACGCTGATGATTGATGGCGTTCTCAACGGCAACGGCGGTTTGGAGGACTAAGCCTTCGAGGAAATCGCGCTCGTAGAGTGTGAGCGGCCGGCCCTCGGGGGTAGCGACCACGAGTTCCGAGAGGAGCGTACCGTCGCGGGATAGGAGGTCGAAGCGGGGACAGGCCTCGCAGGGTGTTTCGACGGCCTCGGCCGGAACGTCCCCGTATACAACATTTTGCGGGGTAAAGACTGCGCCCTCGAGTTCGAGTTCTCGAACGGCGATGCGTGCAGATTGTTGCAGCACGTCGGTAAGTTCAATGGTGGAATGAACCGAGCGGGAAGCCTCGAGCAAGGCCTGGAGCCGGACTACTTGCTCTGCGAGCGGAAGGCTGCTGTGGTCAACCGCGTCGGACTGTTGGGTTGGAGACATGGAATTTAGTGACTCCGAGTCTACCGTGTAGAAGGAATTAAGGCACGTTCCAAATCGCTTGTTCTTTTCCTTTGAACCAGAAAGGTGAGCTTTGCCTGGGCGGCGGCGGCCAATAGCCACGATTAGTTGGTGGGGGACCGAGCCGAGACCGTCCGAGGAGAAAAGGCTTTCCTAGATTGGAGGGAAAAGCGTACCCTCCCTTCCCTTTCATACGCAATATTCTGCGCAATCTTTGTGGTGAACGCTGAAAACATTGCGTTTTAGCGGTTTTTTTTTGGCCAAAGACGTGCTTAGTAAGTCAACACACACCAGCTCAGGCCCGGATAGTTACAGTCTCGCTAATCAAGTTTCACTCACATCCGCAGTTCGAAAGCTAAAATACGCGCTTTTGCGCACATCTTCGGAGGAACACAGAAATGAAATGTCTTCGCATCCTATTCCTGTTTGGCTTAGCACTGTTCTGCGGATCTGTAGCTAGCCACGCGTCAGGGTTTCACTCGACCATTCTCGATCCCGTGTGCAATCCTGCGGATACACAGTGCACTCTCAACCCTCCGGACATTGGAGTTCCATTTTCCGTTTCGCTCGACGCGGTCACCTGCACTGACGCGGGCGTCAGCCCGTTGCCCTCCGGAGACTACGGGTGCTTTGCCGGGGATAATCTTACCGGAGTTCCGCTCACTAGCTTCACGCTGGACTTCGCCGCCATTTCAGGCGTTACGAGCTGCGACACGGACATAACGGGTGTGACTCCTGCACCTGCCTTTAGTGTCTCAGCGTGTACGCCGATAGATGGAGGTCTTGGCGGATACGCTCTTACCTTCTCGGGGGGCTCGATCGCTCCCGGCCACACATTCGTCATCCTCGAAGAAGGTGCTGATCCGGATAGCTTCATCGGATCTGCTGTAGCAGACACACCTGAACCGGATTCGCTGCTTCTGCTCTCCACGGGCACGATGATGATGGGCCTGTACTTGGCGGGTCGGACGCGCCTGTTCGCGTTCCTCAAGAAGTAGTTCTCCTCGGATGGTCGAGGACTCTTGTGATCTACGCGCCGAGTAGCGGATCGTACGGGACGGATGGGAGAGCTCACACCTGCGGGTGTGAGCTTTTCTTTGAACCGGTGGCACCCGTTGATGCCGTGGGGCGCAGAGTTCATTGGGTCGTGTAATCTCTAATCTCCGTAAACTTTTTGCCGCGAGAGAGCCTATGCTTCGCGTTCGTCTCCTATTGCTCCTGATGTTGCTGCCGCTGTCGGCATATGCCGATGGAGCAATCGATAAGTCTCTGAAAGAAAGCGCGGCGACGGCGAGCGATATTGTCCCTGTAAATCTCGGCGAATCGGCGGTGGAACTCGCGGGCCCGTGGAAGTTTCATGTCGGGGACAATCCTGAGTGGGCGCAGCCGGATTTCGACGACTCCGGCTGGGAAGATATGGATTTAAACGGCAGGCAGCAGCGGATCTGCACGGGGTTGGACTGCTCGCGGACATGCGGGATACTCCGGTTACGCGTGGTATCGGCTTCGGGTGAACGTGGACGGCGCCAAACGATCTCTCGCGCTGAAGATGCCCGACGATTTTGATGACGCCTATCAGGTCTTCGTTAACGGATCGCGCATCGGTGAGTTCGGAAAATTCAGCGGTCACCATGTGACCGCCTACAGCAGCCTGCCCACGGCTTTTCGTCTGCCGAAGGCCGTTCGCGACGGCAAGCTGACCATCGCAATTCGCATTTGGATGGATAGCGCTACGCCTCTTAGCATCCCGGATGCCGGGGGGCTTCACGAGCCTCCTCAATTGGGGTACGCCGCGGATATCTCGGACCAAGTGCAACTGGGTTGGGATGCCGTCGACCATCAAGTGGGAAGTGGTTTCCTCGAGATGCTGATCCTGGTGATGGCGTTGATTATGGCGCTAAGCCTCTTCTGGCTCGACCGGCAGGAGAAATCGTATCTATGGTTAGCGTTGGTCTGTGAAGCGACGATGTTGAGTGTGGGGCTTGTTCTGCTCGTCAACTTCACGACATGGATCGGCCAGACAGAGCAAATCGTCGCAAGCGATGTCATTGCCGCCCCTCTCCGCATCGGGTTGTGGGTTCTGTTCTGGGGATACTGGTTCCGCCTGGAGCGGATCGACCTGCTGCATCGTGTGGTGTGGACGCTGGTCGTCATCCTTGCCATCGGTACGGCGATGCTCCGGCCACCGTTGTATGGGGCGCATGTACCGGTGCACACTTCGCTGTATCTGGAACCTTTTCTGCTAGGTGTGAAGTTAGCTTTTGGGGTCCTCCTGCTTTTGGTCGCGTACCGCGGATTCAGAAGAAACAGGGGCGAGGGAGCGATGGTGGGCATCGCTGTGCTTCTTGCGGTTTTTGCGAACTATAACCATGAACTGCCGCTGATCCACGTAAAGACCCACGTTAGAATCCTCGGCTTCGTCATTCAACTTGGGCAGCTATCCTCAATTTTGTCGCTGTTGATTATCACGGTGATGCTGCTGCGCCGGTTCATTGCCTCACAGCGAGCGAAGGAGGTGTGGAAGCTCGAGATCGCGCAGGCCAGGCATGTGCAGCAGGTTCTCATCCCCAACAAGCTACCTGAGCTGAACGACATGCGTATCGAAAGCGAGTACCGCCCGATGCGGGAGGTCGGCGGCGATTTCTTTCAGATTCTGCCAAAAGGGAAAGACGGTTCGTCGCTCGTCGTCTTTGGCGACGTGACCGGCAAGGGGCTGCAGGCCGGAATGCTGGTGGCTCTTATCGTGGGCGCGATCCGCTCGACCGCCCAGCACGACACGAGTCCACAAAGAATTCTCGAAGCGCTGAACGACCAGCTGTGTGAGCGAGAGTCATCGAGCGCAACGTGCATGGTGCTTCGATTCGGGGCTGACGGGGAGGTCGAACTGGCCAACGCCGGTCAGCTTCCGCCTTATCTCAATGGAGTTGAGATGCAGATTGAAGGCGCACTTCCCTTGGGGATTCTTACGGGGATGGACTTTCCTGTGACGTCGTTCAGGCTGGAACCGGGTGACTCGCTGATCATTATGTCGGACGGAGTCGCGGAAGCACAGAACGAGCAAGGAGAACTCTTCGGCTTTGCTCGGATCGAGGAGATGCTTCGCGGCCCGGCCACCACTGACGATATCGCTAGTGCCGCTCAGGCGTTCGGTCAGACTGACGATATTCTTGTGCTACGCCTGGAGCGATGCGCGTCACGGACCGAGGTTCACGTGCAGCCGCAAGAGGTTTATACATAAACAACTGAAGGAATTTGCGGCCGGGGTGGGACACAATACATGGCATTTGTAACGGGGAGCATAGGAATCGACCGGGAGACGAAGGGGTGGAAGTTGGCGGTCGGCTCGGGGGTTCTGGGCTGGGTGCTGGACGCGTTCGACTTTTTTGTGGTGGTGTTTCTTTTTGACACCCTGGCGGCGCATTTCCACGTGTCGAAGGCGTCGGTGGTGTACACGCTGACGCTGACGTTGGCGATGCGCCCGTTGGGAGCGCTGTTCTTTGGCGCGCTTGCGGATCGATTCGGGCGGAAGCGTCCGCTGATCTTCTGCGTGCTGTATTTTTCCCTGCTAACGGTACTGAGCGGGCTTGCACCGAACTATCTGTTCTTTGTGATCTGTCGCGCGCTATACGGCATTGGCATGGGCGGCTATTGGGGGATCGGGGCATCGTATGCGATGGAGAGTTCGCCGCGACGCTTCAGGGGTGTGCTCTCGGGTGTGATGCAGGCGGGTTATCCGATGGGCTACCTGCTGGCGTCGGTGGCAATGCAGACGCTGACTCCGAGCTTCGGCTGGAGAGTAGTCTTTTTCGCAGGCGCGCCGGTCGCTCTCTTAATTGTCGCGCTGACATGGTTCGCGCCGGAGTCCGAGGCGTGGAAGCAACACCGGCCGGAGTCAATCGGGGATATTTTCGGCTCGATGCTTCGCCACAAGGGGATTTTTCTCTACCTGCTTCTTATGATGAGCGTCATCACGTGCCTGTCGCACGGAACGCAGGACCTGTATCCGGATTTTCTGAAATCAATTCCGGGAATGGCGGCGAAGACCGTCTTTGGGTTGAAGGCGCTGTATGGAATTCCGATCTTGTACAACATTGGAGCGATCGTCGGCGCTCTTTGTTTTGGCCACCTTTCGCAAAGGATTGGCAGACGTAGGTCGATCATGCTGGCGCTGGTGATCTCGCTGGTATCGATTCCCGCATGGGCGTTCGGGACCTCGTTAGGCGTGCTGGTTGTGGGGTCGTACCTGATGCAGACTGGAGTGCAGGGTGCATTCGGCGTGATACCGGCTCACTTGAACGAGCTTTCTCCGGATTCGGTGCGGAGTTTGTTTCCGGGTCTGGTGTATCAGCTTGGCGTGTTGATTTCATCGCCAGCGACCGCAATAGAATTCCTGTTGCGAGACCACTTTGGGTATCCGTTGGCGTTGACGATGTTCGAGGGAAGCGTGATCGTTCTGATGATCGCCATATTCTGGTTTGGACCGGAGGCGCACGATCGAGGTTTCCTGCGAGAGACCGAGAAACGATCGGCTTCGGCCTAGGCCGCATGCACGATGGAGATTTACAACAGGGTTGAAGCGGCCCGCGGAGAGAGCAATGATTGAGAAGCGGATTGGCATCATGATGAATGGAGTGACTGGGCGCATGGGATTGAACCAGCACCTCGTCCGCTCTATTCTTGCGATTCAGAAGCAGGGTGGAATTGCGCTGGCTGATGGATCGCGTCTGATGCCGGATCCTATCCTTGTGGGAAGAAATTCTGCGAAGCTGGAACAGATCGCGAAGGAACAGGGCGTTGCGCGGTGGACGACAGATCTGCGCGGCGCGCTTGCGAATGCTGATGACTCGGTTTATTTTGATGCGCAATTGACCACGCTACGCGCGCCCGGCGTGGAAGCAGCAATCGCCGCGGGGAAGCATGTGTATTGCGAGAAGCCGTTGGCGGTTGATTCGGCAGTGGCGCTGCGGCTCGCGGCACAGGCTAATGCGGCGGGTGTGAAGCATGGCGTTGTCCAGGACAAGCTTTTTCTTCCGGGCATGCGCAAGCTGAAGCGACTGGTCGACAGCGGTTTCTTCGGGAGAATTCTTTCTGTGCGCGGCGAGTTCGGCTACTGGGTCTTCGAAGGCGACTGGCAGCCGGCGCAGAGGCCGTCATGGAACTACCGCAAGCAGGATGATGGCGGCATCATCATGGATATGTTCTGTCATTGGCGATATGTTCTTGACCATATGTTTGGGAGAGTGCGCGCCGTGCAGTGCCTTGGCGGCACGGCCATTCCGGAACGGGTAGATGAACAAGGGAAGCGCTATGAGTGCACGGCGGACGATACTGCGTATGGGACATTTGAACTCGATGGCGGAATTGTCGCGCAGATTAACTCGTCGTGGTCGTTTCGCGTGTATCGCGACGAACTCTTCAGTTTGCAGGTGGACGGCACGCTGGGCAGCGCTGTCGCAGGTTTGCGCGAGTGCCGGACGCAGCATCGCGTGAATACGCCGCGCCCGGTGTGGAATCCGGATATCGAGAACCCGTTCAAGTTTCCGGAGCAGTGGGAGGATGTGCCGGACAATCAAGTGTTCGACAACGGATTTAAAGTCCAGTGGGAGTTGTTTTTGAGGCACGTGACGGAAGGTACGCCGTTTCCTCACGACTTTCTGGAGGGCGCTCGCGGGGTGCAGTTAGCGGAGCTCGGACTGAAATCGTGGCATGAACGCCGATGGATCGATGTGCCGGAGTTGAAGGCGTGACTTTGCGGACATCTGTGAAGTTGGTGCGACCCGATGGGTCCATATATGACTACGATCCAGTCAATGATCCGTTGATGCCGCTCCACCATGTGCGATTCGAGACTCGGGTCGCGTTTGCTGCAGCTCACGTGGTGGTGGATCCGTTGCGCACTTCGGAACCGTTGACGCATCCTGTGCTGGATTGGGAGGCGACGCTTGCCTATCGGGAGTACCTTTGGTCGCTTGGTTTTGGCGTGGCGGAAGCGATGGATACAGCACAGCGCGGCATGGGGTTGGATTGGCCGCTGGCGTTGGAGTTGATCAAACGCAGTACGGCAGCGGCGAAGGTGCGAGGTGCTTTGATCGCGTGTGGCGCAGGCACGGACCATTTGACCGCGGGCAAAACGCTGACGTTGGAAGATGTGACCGAAGCCTACCTGGAACAGTGCGAAAAGGTTGAAGGTGTTGGTGGGCGCATTATCCTGATGGCGAGCCGCGCCCTGGCTGCGGTGGCCCGCGATGCAGATGATTACACCTGTGTCTATGCCAGAGTGCTGGCACAGGTGCGGGAGCCGGTGATCCTGCACTGGCTTGGACCGATGTTTGATCCGGCGCTGGAGGGTTATTGGGGGACATCTTCTATTCCGCAAGCGATGGAGAACTGTCTTGGCATTATCCGCGAGAACAAGGAGAATATCGACGGCATCAAGATATCTCTGCTCGACGCAGATCTTGAGGTGGCGATGCGACGCGAGCTTCCTGGCGGTGTCCGCATGTATACCGGAGACGACTTTAACTATGACCGTTTGATCCTCGGGGATAACAAGGACCACAGCGATGCTCTGTTGGGAATCTTCGATGCGATCGCTCCTGCTGCTTCGATGGCGTTGACTGCGCTCGATGCGGGAGATGCTGTGCGTTATCAGGAACTGCTCTCGCCAACTGTGCCGCTTTCACGCCACATCTTTGCGTCTCCTACGCAACACTACAAAACAGGTGTCGTATTCCTGGCGTATCTGAATGGATTTCAATCGCACTTCCGTATGGTTCGCGGGATGGAGAGCGCACGGTCGTTAGCGCATCTGTGCGAACTGTTCGTGCTCGCAGACCGTGCCAGGGTGTTGCGCGATGTTGATTTGGCGATAAGCCGAATGCGGAATTTTCTGGCGCTGGCTGGTGTCGTATGAGCCTGTTAGAGCGCCTGAGCTTTAACCAGATGACGGTCGATCCGTGGTCGCTGGAGAAGGTAGTCCGCAATTGCTCCGCGAACCGCATCCCTTACATTGCCGCGTGGCGTCATAAGTTGGACGGCGATGCGGTGAAGGCTTCCGCGCTGATTCGTAGTGCGGGTTTGCGTGTCTCGAGTCTGTGTCGCGGTGGATGGTTCTCTGCACCTACGAAAGAGGAGCGGCGAGAGCGGGTTGAAGACAATCGCCGAGCCATTGAAGAGGCCGCGCTGCTGGGAGCGCCAGTGCTGGTAATCGTGTCGGGTCCAGCGGATGGGCAGACTTTGGAAGATGCAAGAGAGACCGTGCTGGAGGGGCTGCGCGAAGTGCTGCCTGATGCCGAGAAAGCCGGTGTCACCCTGGGGATTGAGCCGCTGCATCCGATGTATGCGGCGGAGCGCTCGGTGGTTGTGACGTTGAAGCAGGCCAACGATATGGCTGAGCAGCTTTCAAGTCACGCGGCTGGTGTCGTCGTCGATGTGTTCCATGTTTGGTGGGATCCGGACGTGATGCAGCAGATCGAGCGAGCGCGAGGAAAGATCGTGGGTTTTCATGTTTCGGACTGGCCGGTGCCGTTGCCCGGCATTTTGATGGGCCGGGCGATGATGGGCGATGGCGTCATCGAGATACGGAAGTTGCGACAGGCCGTGGATGCAACCGGATATGACGGGCCTATCGAGGTTGAGATCTTCAACGAGGATATTTGGAAGGGCGCGGATGATGGCCTTCTTGGCCGAATTCAGCAGCGCTTTCTTGAACACGTTTAGAACGCCCGACTTCGCATCTCACGCCTGATTCGAGGCATTCTGCGTCCTAACTCGTTTTCGCGTCGCGGACGCAACGGAAGCCCAGATGGTTGGTTCCCGTTGAAGGTTCTCCTTTGCCACGAGTTCCGACGATGTAGCGAGAGCAGTACTGATCAGTGCAGAGATACGATCCGCCGCGATGGACTTTCTTCGATACATTCGGCTCACTCGGATCGAAGGACGTGTTCGGTCCCTTCGGATTGCGCGCTACGCCACCGGCCGCAGCAAGTTCCTGGTAGTAGTCGGGACGGTACCAGTCGCTTGTCCATTGCCAGACGTTTCCCGCCATGTCGTACAGGCCATAACCGTTGGGGGGATAGAGCGCAGTTGCGGCGAGCCCGACGTGCTGGTCGTCGCCGGTGTCCTTGTCTGGGAAGTGCCCCTGAAACGTATTCGCCATGTACTTTCCGTTTGGGCGGAAGGTGTCTCCCCAGACGAAAGGTTTGCCGGTGAGGCCGCCGCGCGCTGCGAACTCAAACTCCGCCTCTGTGGGCAATCGTTTTTTTGCCCACTTCGCGTAAGCCTCAGCATCTTCATATGCGACCTGGACTACGGGGAATTTTTCTTTTCCGATGATGGTGCTTTTCGGGCCGGTGGGATGACGCCAGTTCGCTCCGTGGATATAGGCCCACCACTGGAACTGATCGTTGAGAGCCACGGCGTGATCCGGTGGCGAGAAGACTACGGCGCCTGCGACGAGATTCTCGGGGGGAGCTCCGGGGAAGTCTTCGGCCTTCGGCTTACGCTCGGCAACGGTCACATAGCCGGTCGCTTTTACGAACTTCGCAAACTCCTCGTTCGTGACGTCGGTCTTGTCCATATAGAAACCGTCGACGTAGACGCGATGGATGGGGCGTGAGTCGCGCATGGCATTCATGCCCACTTGATTCATATCAGGCGGATCCTGAGCGCCCATCGAGAACTCTCCCCCAGAAATCCAGACCATGCCCGGAGGAGCGGCGTCCACGGGTCTCCCTTTGTTCGGAACTGTGGGAAGAAATTGGGCTGTCGACTTCATAGGCATTGCGTGCGCGGTGGTTTGCGCACTTACTGTCGCAACAAATTGACGGAGCACGGAGATATTGGCGATCGCCACGAGTTCAACAGCAAGGACCAGAAGGAGTGCACCTGTCCTAAGCAGCCAAAGTTGCACCGGTGCCGCTGTCTTTCTTTGGCCTTCGATTCCAATACTGTTTTGCATGCTCATTTTGGCCTATGAACGATCTGTTCTGTTCGCTTGAAGTCGAACGGAAGTATACTTCTGTGACCTTGCATCTAGTGGCACGAGCCACCCAACAAACCAGAACAATCAACTTCTTTGTTTAGGGCTTTGCCGTTGATCCCGGTATGCGTCGATTTGTTGGATTCGGCGCTTTAGCTATTCCTTTTCGCCGTTCTTCCAGTCGATGATGTTTCGCAATTTCCAGGGATTTTGGTACAGATTCCACTCCAGTTCGCCCTTCTTGTTTATTTTGAGTTCTGCGGCAGGATACAGGTCACCGGCGCTTTTCGTTTTATCCGTGTCGTCAAGAAGAAGCCGGCCCGCGGTGAGGCTGTAGTCCTGTGACCGCGTACTGTAATAGGCTTCACCGATGGAGATCCTGCGATTTGTGACGAAGCGGATCTCTCGCCCGGTAGCGGTGGGTATCACCCGAATGTACGCGAGGTCGTATCCAACTGTTCCGGGCAACGAGATGCGACCTACTCCCTTCATCTTCTGAAGCGCGTCAGCAAGTCCCTGATTCTTGCCCTTCTTGAACGCGTCAACCAACACCTGTCGATCTTCCGGCGTGGAGGATCCGCAAATCATAATCTTAATGCTGACAATCTTTCCTAGTTGCGTGCTGGTGCCCTGAGCCGTTGCGTCGATAGTCTCGCACTTGTCCTGAGCAAATCCTATTGGTGCACCGACGATTATCGTCAAGACCCAGAGAGCTAAGACACAGGTTGCTTTCGTCAGCTTCGATTGATTCTTCATGTCTGTTTTCCTCGATCGGTTTCGAAATCACAATCACGTTATTGGATCTATGCCGTTCGAGTCCGCGGTATGGGAGCCTTCGATCCGAAATCGCTCAGGCCGGGTACAAGGCGCATGAAATCCGTTTGATAGAGACAAATATAGGGACTGATTGCGAGCCGGTAAACTGGGAGAATTGCTAGGTAGGCCCTATTTGTATCCAAAGGTATAGGTGATTCCTGAGCTCGTGCCGTAGTCGCTGCCGGAGAAGTGGGAAGGTGGCCGATTATCCCAGTTTCCATAGAAGGTGACGTTCCAATCGACCTCGCCAAAAATCTTCAAATAATACGACGAATTTACGTTGAAATTTATCCTTCCAGGCTCAGTTAGCGCCGGAAATGCGAATGCGTCGAAAACGAAGTTGGTCCTTTTGAATCTGAAGAACTCAATATGAGTGCCTACCATGGCTGCACCGACATTCAGCTTTGTCGCGGATTCCGTTGATTCGGAGTATTTTGTGTTCTGCCAAGCCAGTCCACCAATCACCGAAATTTTCGCACTGTTGGAATTTTTCAGATAGCGTCCGAAACCTCCACTTAGATTTGTCTGCAGGTCGATGTTTTGGCTCGAACTCTGCAAAAAATTGCCAATTCCGGTATAGAACCAGTTATTCCAACGCAAGAGCCGCAGAGCATCCAAGGAAAGGTCGTTGCGGGTTGAGGTCGTCGAACCCGTGCTCGAGGACAACACTGAGTTATAGGTGGCGCTGGCCGCCCAGCGCTCTCGGGGGTAGTCGATTTCGGAACCCAGCGAATACTGCGTGGATTGATTGCCCTTGGTGTAAGTGAGCCCGGCGTTTAATTTCCCACTGAATCGACGCCAGAACTCATCGGATGTCTGGGTCATTTGAATCACTTTTGAGCGGTCGACCACGATTGACTTCTCAGGAGCCTCAGCAATCTCTATCCGGGTTGGACGGCCTGCGTCAGTTTCACCCGTCTTCAAAGTGCCACTATAGACGCAGCCATCTTCGGCCTTCACGAGAAACAGTTGTTGGCTTTCGAGGTGAGCGACCTTGTCCCACTGGATGGAGATCGTACCCAACGCGTAGTCGAAGCTGACGTAGAGCACACCGCTGTCGAGGCCCTTTATCTCGCCCGTGAGACGGTCGCCATTTTTCATGATGATGACATCCGTCTTGCTTCGAGCGAAGAGGGGAGTGGCCAGGAACATTACAATCAACAGAGCGCCGAGCCCGAATTTGCCAGCGGGTCGCCGCCTGGTGCCGAGGCCGTTTGGATATGCGACGACGACGACACCTGCAGGCCGGGTTTCGCTGGCTCCCTGGCCCCTCATAAAACCCGTGCCGCCGTATTGGCTGCAGCGCGGGCTCGTCTCGCCACCAGCAGCAAAGATTTGAGTTCCATTGTCTCTCCTTTTGATAGGGGAACAAACGCTCACCAGTTCGGCCGCAGCGGCTGACACGATGAAGCCTGTCCGCTGATTCAACGCTGTCGCCGGAGATTCTAAGCCTACTCGGACGAAACAGAAGCTAGAAAAATTACCAGACGAACCCATATTGCGATATGGGTTCACAAACCAAGCGACACTACGGTTATCTAGCGCGGAGTTGCCGATGGTTCGAATGTCGAACGGTGATGTTGGAGTTGGGGCGATACCAAAACACATTTCGATTGCGCTGCCTGGGTCGCAACTTTCCTACTATGATGTGACAACGCACAAGTTCGTCGTTGCGCCGGGATGTTGATCGAATGGCTTTGGGTTTGGGAGCGAAGGGACAGGGAGTCGGACATGGATAAACGAGAATTCCTCAAGGCGTCGGGTGCTATGCTTGCCAGCACCTTGCTTTCAAAGATCGCCACCGCGCAGACGACGCCGGACAGCCGTACGAATTGGGCTGGCAACTATACCTACAGCACGAAGAATCTCGAAATGGCCGGGTCCGTCGAAGATGTTCGGCAGAACGTTCAGGCGCATTCTCATCTGAAGGCCCTTGGGGCGCGGCACTCTTTCAATGGAATCGCGGATAGTACGGAAGAGCAGATATCGCTGAAGCATTTCGATCAGATTGAACTTGATACCAAGGCCAAGACGGTTACAGTGGGGGCTGGCGTGACCTATGGCCTGTTGGCTCCGTATATCGACAGTCGAGGATTCGCCGTACATAACCTCGCTTCCCTGCCCCATATCTCCGTCGTTGGCGCGTGTGCGACGGCGACGCATGGCTCCGGCAGTAAGAATGGAAACCTCTCGACGGCTGTTCGCGCTATGGAGATCGTCACGGCCAATGGTGACGTGATGACGTTCTCCCGCGACAAATTGGGCGACAAATTTGCTGGCACTGTTGTCGGCCTTGGAGCATTGGGCGTCATTACGAAGATCACGCTTGATGTGCAGCCAACCTTTCAAATGACGCAGATGGTGTATGAGAATCTGTCGTTCTCGCAGCTCGAACATCATCTTGACGATATCTTCGCGAGTGGTTATAGCGTTAGCGTGTTTACCGACTGGCAGAACCATCGCGCGACTCAGGTGTGGGTTAAGCGACGTGTCGACCAGGGCTCGCAGCCTGATCTACATGCGGACTTCTACGGAGCGAAGCCGGCTACTCGGAACTTGCATCCCTTGGCTGGGCACTCGGCGGAGAATTGTACTGAACAGATGGGGGTTCCTGGACCATGGTACGAACGGCTCCCGCACTTCCGCATGAACTTTACGCCCAGTAGCGGAGCTGAACTGCAGTCTGAGTACTTTGTGCCTCGCGACAAAGGCTATGCGGCGATACTTGCAGTCGAGCAACTGCGCGACCAAATTACGCCGCACTTGTTCATCACGGAGTTTCGAACGATTGCGGCGGACGATCTTTGGATGAGTCCCTGCTACCAACAGCCTTCCATGACGATTCACTTTACGTGGAAGCCGGAGTGGCCTGCGGTCAAGAAGATCCTGCCGCTGATCGAGGAGAAGCTTGCGCCGTTTGGCGCCAAGCCTCACTGGGCTAAGCTGTTTACGATGCAGCCAGCGCGCCTTGGGTCAATGTATGCGAGGATGCCCGATTACAAGAGGCTGCTCGCTCAATATGATCCGAAGGGAAAGTTCCGCAACGAATTTTTGAACACAAATATTTATGGAACGTAACGGCTGTTGAGCGTTTAGAAAATAAACAGAATTACAAAAGACAAGCAGGCGCCGAATTGATCAAGGAGGTTGCCATGAAATGCTTTGCGTTCGCTTTGACACTTTGCATGACAGTGCCGTCACCCGTATATGCCCAGAGTGTTCCTCAAATTACTTTCGACTCTGTTCCCAATTTCCTGAAGCTTCCGCCGAACATCTACCTCGGCGAGACTGCGGGGGTGGCTGTCAATTCGAAAGGGCACGTCTTTGTCTTTACGCGCGGGAACTCAACGGGGCCGGCGTACGGTGCGAGCGCTGCGCAACTTCTGGAGTTTGGGCCGGACGGCACATATATTCGCGAGATTGGGCACAATCTCTATGCGTGGTCTTACGCGCACGCGGTGAAGGTCGACAAAGAGGACAACATCTGGGTAACCGACAAAGGGTCGGATATGGTGATCAAGTTCGACCCGGCGGGTCGGGTGGTGATGGTCTTTGGGCGCAAGCAGGAGGCATCTGATGAGAGCACTGGACCGCTGAAACATGTGCATCCGCCGCTGCCTCCGGTTGACGGACAGTTCCGACAGGTGACCGATGTTACGTGGGATGCGGCCGGCAACACGTACATCAGCGACGGCTATATCAATTCGCGCGTCGCAAAGGTCGATAAGAACGGCAAATGGCTCATGTCTTTTGGCGAGCCTGGTGATCAGCCGGGCCAGTTCAACACGCCACACAGCATTGCCGCCGATGCGAAGGGAAATATTTACGTGGCTGATCGCGGCAATCGTCGCATCCAGGTGTTCGACGGCGATGGAAAGTTTCTTCGCCAGATCACGATTGATGTGCCGTTTGATTATGCAAGCGCGGTGCCGGCGATCGGGAAGAAACCCGCTCAGGATGTGAAAGGCGCGCAGGCAGAGGGCTCTCCCTGGGCGATATGCATTACACCGGGTCCCACTCAGGTGCTGTACGCTGCGGATGCGTTTCCAGGGCGAGTATATAAGCTGAGCCTGGATGGAACGGTGTTGGGAGTGTTAGGCGAAACGGGTAAGCAACTTAAGCAATTCGGCTGGATTCATGAGATCGCTTGCCCTTCGGAGAAGCTACTCTTTGTAGCCGAACTGCTGAACTGGCGTGTTCAGAAGCTTGTGTTGCATCCTCAAAAATAGTGCGACTCGCGACTACTGCTTACGCTGGTGTGCACAGACAGCAAGAAGGATCAATTCCACATCTATTCCGCAGTGTGGGTTTTGGTGTCGAGGTTCTTGTAGTTGAGGATGGTGTTGAACATCATGCGAAATTCTCCGATGTTCTGCCAGCGCCAGATTGGATTGGTAGTGAACATGATGACTTCGCCCTGACCTACTGAGGTTTTGACGACTGCGGCGCGGCCTTTGATCTCGTCGGCTCCGTTCATCAGGCCACTGAGGACGGCTTTGTCGCCGCCCGGATAGCGCATGAGGACGTCTGCTTTGTTTTGGTCCGGATCCATGCGAAATAGTGGGCCGTTGGCATAGCGTACCGGAATGGTTGTGCCGGTGTAGCCGTAGAAGATGGGGTTGGTGGGTTTGGTAATCTCGGCTTCAACGATGGGGCCGGGTGCGTAGAAGCGCGGCGTGGTGGTTCCGGTGTCGATGCGGGGGGTGATGCCGAAGTCGGGTGGGAAGAAGCTGGAGGTGCCGAGGGTAACGAGGAGGCCGCCTTGTTCAGTGAACTTCTGTAACTCGGCTACGCCTTGTGCGCCCATGCCACCGGTGATGTCGTCGGAGGAGCCGTAGTCGCCAAGGAACTTGAACTTGTCGGTCTTGGTGTAAGCGAGGGGAATTTTGCCTTTAGGGATGTCGGTGACGAGGGTCTTGGCGGTGCGGGCCTGGTTGGGGACGAGGATGAGGTCGTAGGAGGGGTGGAGATCGCCTTTGAGCACGCGTTCTTTGAAGATGAGGTCGTAGGGGACCTGGTATTGGTCGAAAGCGTAGCGAACCCAGCCTACGTCTTGTGTGCCGCCCCAGGTGCTGAAGATGGCTACGCGCGGCAGCACGGCTTCGTGTGTGGCAACGGTGGGTTGGGCGGTGAGGGCGACTGCGTCAAGGCCCAGGTTTGTGGCGGCGGTTTTGAGGTCGTTGAGTGCGGAGGCCGGAACGATGAAAGAGCCCGCCGGGATGGTGGTTGAGCCGATTTTGAACGAGGCTTCGGCGATCTTGATGTTCACTCCCTTGAGCTGATAACGGAGGGTGATCATGTTGGGCGAGCCGTGGTCGGGGATGGCGTAGGCTACGGCTGCGGATTGGGCATCGATCTTCGACGGCGGGGTGTACTCGTTGACCGGCTCGACGGTGGCTTTGAGGACGGCATCGTCGGTGGTGGGTTTGATGGTGGTGCGGGTCATGAGGCCCATGGTCCAGGCGCTGTCGTCGTAGGTGGTGAGCTCGGGGTCTGGGTCGATCTGTTTGCCGAGGAGGGTTTTGGCGAGGCGGCCGTAGGGTTGGTTGCACTTCACTACGAGCGAGCCTGCGGGATAAGTGCCGTCCTTGAGTTTGATTTCGGTGGTGGCGCGGCCCACTTCGATGCCCTGCATGCGGAGGATCTTGATGACGAAGGCAACGCGTGTCATGTCTTCCTGATCGCTGGGAAGAACGAAGGCGTAGGGTGGTTCGGTTTCGCCGGCGTGAATGGAGTTTTTGCTCTTGGTGTAGAAGTTTTCGAGGATGACCTGGGGGAAGGCGGAGGTGAGCTGGAGGGCGGTGAGGACGCCGGTTTCGGCGTAGTTGGTGTTGTTACGCATGGACCACATGACGTCTTTATAGGGTGGATTGGGGCGGTACCACTGACGTTTGGTGACGTCGCCGCCGGCGCCTCCGCCGCCACCCTTGAGTTCAGGTTTGGATTCGGGGATGAAGCGGTGCATGGTGGTGGCGCCGCCGTTTCCCATGATCTCGTACATGCGCATCATGCCGTTGTGGTTCGCGGACATGATAGCCACGTAGCCGGGAGACCAGCCGTCGACGTAGCCGTGAGTCCATACGCCGGGCATGCCGTACTTGGTGAGCTGCGCCATCTCGAAGTTGGAGAACCAGGGGAGCTCGGCCCAGAGGATGGGGTCGAAGAGGGTGTTCTGCGGGAGCCTGGCCGCTGTAGGAGTAGAGGAACCAGACGGACTCGTGGAGGTCGTGCATGATGGGCGGATGCCAATCGAGGTACCACTTGAGGAGGTTCTGGTTGGCGAGTCCGGCGTAGTTGATGTCGCGGTTGTCGTCGTGCTTGGTGTACTTGCCCCAGTAGGGGACGCCGCCTTCGAACGCGGCGTTGTCGTCAGTGACGTCGATAAGGTAGCGGTTGTACCAGTCGATGCTGCGATCGCGTCCGTCGGGGTCAGCGACAGGCATGATGGCTACGACGACTTCGGAACGGATTTTTTGGATGAGCGGCGAATCTTCCGTGGCAAGCCGGTAGGTGAGCTCCATGAGCATCTCGGGTGGTCCGAGTTCGGCGCTGTGCAGACCGCCGGAGAGGGTGTAGATGGGTTTGGTGTGGGCAATGATGTCTTTGGCCTGATCGTCGGTGAGGCCGCGTGGGTCGGCTAATCTGGCGAGATTTTTCTTGTAGATGTCGAGGTTCTTGATGGAGTCTTCGGAGCCGACAAAGACGATGATCGAGTCGCGGCCTTCTTCCGTCTTGCCGATGTCGATGACTTTAACCCGGGGAGATTTTTCGGCGAGGGTGCGATAGTAGCGCACGACGTCGGCGTAGTAGGTGAGTTTCTTCGGGGCGCCGATGTAATATCCCAGGACGTCTTTGGGTGAGGGGACGGTGGAGGACTTGGGGAGATGGTCGACCAGCGGGCTCATGAACTCGGGGCGCGTGGTCCATTGTTTGATCTGGGCAGCGTAGTCGGGGTCGTTGGTCTGCGATTGGGTGACGGGGGCTAGACAGAGAAAGGAAAACAGGGCCAACGGGAGGTACTTCGCGGGCATTGAGGAAGCTCCTGGACGATGCAGAGTAGACCTAGGGCCTTGGCAGAGGCGTTAGCGAAAAAATTATGCAGGAACGATTCCGTAAAATTACCACACTGTCTCTCGTGCGGTTCGTACACGGGAGCACTCCGAAGTACCTGCAAACGGGTCGGTGCGTGTGTGTATGTGCGAGTCCTTAGTGCGTGTGACCCCGTACGGCACCCGCCAATCCTGCTGTCAGCGTTCATTTACGGTACACTTACGGTGTCGTCACTACTTGAAAAGAGCGAATGTGTGTTGCGGTGCTGATCATGCCACCAATGCGAACAGCACTACTTGGAATTGCTGCTATCCCCTTTATCTACTATGGTATTGCGGTTTTTAGCTGCCTGCGATTTTTTTCAACAACCAAATCAGAGTTGGATGAGTCGGACGAGTTTTTGCCGCCTGTCAGCAATCTAAAGCCTGTGCGGGGACTTGATCCGGATGCATACGAGAACTTTGCCAGTTTTTGCCGCCAGGATTATCCGAATTACGAGATTCTTTTCTGCGTAGGTGACACGGGCGACCCTGCGCTGCCGGTGTTGCAGAGGTTGATCGATGATTTTCCAGAGACGCAGATTCGCATCATTATTGGATCGGGACGCATGGCAACCAACGATAAGGTCGCCAAACTGGCGCGGCTGGTCGAAGAGGCCGCTCATGAGCACTTGGTGATCAGCGACAGCGATGTGCGTGTAGCACCGAATTACCTTCGCCACCTCGTCGCACCTTTAGCGGATGCGAAAACGGGTGCAGTCACCTGCTTCTATGTCTCCAATGAAGACAAGACGTGGGTGCAGCGATTGCAGGACGTTGGAATGCTCTCCGATTTTTATCCGGGAATACTGGTCGCAAAGCAGCTCGATGGCGTGAAGTTTGCGCTCGGTCCGACCATCTCGACGACGCGATCGTACCTGCAGGAGTTCGGAGGCTATGCCTCCATCGAGAACAAGCCTGCGGATGATCTGTGGATCGGACGGCTGATCGCTGAGCACGGCCGTGAAGTGGTACTGCTGCCCTACGCGATTGTGACGGTGCCGGATTATCAGTCGTTCCGAGAGTTATTCTTCAAGCGGCTACGCTGGATCACCGTAATGCGGCATATGCGGCCGTGGGGCCACCTTGGGTTGATTTTCACGTTGGGATTGCCGTGGGCTTTATTGGCGGTTGCCATAGCACCTACGGTCACGGTGGCAGTTACATTCCTGGGCGGATACTTTATCGTGCGATCTGTTTTGACATTGCTGGTCGGCTCAACGGGTCTCAAACAGCCAGGCGTTTGGGGAAAGCTGGCCTGGGTTCCATTGTGGGATGCGATGGCGACCGTTATCTGGCTGACAAGCTTCACGCGCAGATCGATCAGCTGGCGGGGGCACGAATACTCCATCGTAAACGGCGATCTGGTACCGGCCAAGGCTGATAAAGAGGCTTGTTCTGTGTTCTTCAGGCAGCCCAGCACGATACCAGACCTTGTGTGTGGCTAGCGAAGCTTGGGCGCTACCTGCTCTTGCGAGTAGAGTGCTTCGGGGCTCAGAGGGTTCACCGTGCGCCGCTGATTTCGCGGCTCACGCCAGTTAACCTGCGGATTGAAGGTTGCGGATCGATGCGATCGCGGTAACGAAGCGCGATGCTGATGAGAGAGTCAACGAGGGAGTCTGAGAGCAGATGCGGTTCGAGGCCGAGATCGGCCAACTTCGAGTGCTTGGCGTTGTAGTAGTGCGCTTCCGCCTCGACTCGGGGATCGGGCAGATGTTCGATCTCTACTCGGAGGCCCATCTTTCCGGCGACCTGCTTGATCATCTGAGCCAGTTCCAACACCGAAAACTGCTCGGTGAATTGATTGAAGACGCGGAACTCGCCACGATTTGCCGGATTAAGGCAGACGAGTTCGATACAGCGTACGGTGTCGCGAATATCGAGAAAGCCTCGTGTCTGGCCGCCTTTTCCATAAACCGTGAGCGGAGTGCCGATGGCGGCCTGGGCGCAGAAACGGTTCAGGACGGTGCCGAAAACCTCGTCGTAGTCGAAGCGGTTGATCAGCGCTTCGTCCATCGCAACTTCATCCGTAATCGTGCCGTAGACGACGCCTTGATTCAGGTCGGTGGCGCGAAGGCCCCAGACCTTGCAGGTGAACATGATGTTGTGGCTGTCATGAACCTTGGACAGGTGATAGAAGGAGCCTGGCTGCTTGGGAAAAGGAAGCGTGTCCTTGCGGCCGTTGTGCTCGATCGTGATATAGCCTTCTTCGATATCGATGTTGGGCGTGCCGTACTCGCCCATCGTTCCCAGCTTGACGATGTGACAATCCGGCGCCAGTTCCCGAATAGCAAACAGCAGATTCAGAGTGCCGACGACATTGTTGACCTGGGTGAAGACCGCGTGTTTCCGATCGATCATCGAGTAAGGAGCTGAACGCTGTTCGGCGAAGTGCACGACTGCGTCTGGCTTGAAGGAGGCGATCGTGGACGCGAGGAAGTCGTAGTCGGCCACGTCGCCCACAAACAGGTCGATCGATCTGCCGGTCAGTTGCTGCCAGACGCTCAATCGCTCGGATAGCGGCCGGATCGGGGTCAGGGTCTGGACTCCCAGCTCGAAGTCCCACTGCCGACGCGAAAAATTGTCGATGATCGCGACCGAATGGCCCTTTGCTTGAAAGATAAAGAGCAGTGGCCCAACCACAATAGCCATCGCCACCAAGAATAGCAATTCTCATACTGTCTCCAACTCCTCAAACTTATATCGACGCACGACTTTCACGATTTAGACGCACTTTTTCTGAATAAGACTCGGCAATAAGAGATGCAGACACAGGTTCATCGATCAAAGACGCTGTGGAAAGAAAAGTGTTGCAGGGAACCCGTTTTATTTAAATCAGAGGGGATGGTTCGTCAGGAGGAATTTACCGCCGCTCGTCCTTACGGTGATCAATTTATCTTTGCCGACCAGGGAGGCCAGGTCATCGATCTGGTCACCTCGGGCAAAGATGTAGTAACGGGAGGGTTTAGCCCAAAGATCCTGGAATTGGCTATCACTAATAAAGGGATCTGCACTGCCTGGTGCATAAGATCCGTATACCAAATTATGGAATCTGCCGTTGAGCAGAAGCGCGGGTCTGTCTGTGTAGAAGAAGACGGACGAGAACCAGTAGTAGTGATGATCAATGATCAGGTCACCCTGGGGCGACCGTTCGAGGGTCTCGATTAACGGCCGAGACGAGAGATAGGGATCAAATGTGACCATCGCCAGTCTGGCCGCATGGAAGAAGACCACCATCATGACGGCAATTCCAAGATAGGCACTCTTTCGACGCGGTCCGAAGGGTGGTTATGACCCCAATGAGAAACGCTACGGCTGCTAAGGCGAGGGGGAGTCGAAGATAAGCGAACGAGTCGATTGTCAGGTCTTCCATGTGGCCGAGTGAAAGCTTGTAGGCGGACGGGTTGTAGGTTAACGCTTGCGAGATATCGCCGGGCGTCGGGAGGTGGCGTACCGCGACGAGAACGGAGAGGATGGCGATCGCCGCAATGGCGCAGAAGACCGTTACGGCGCGGGTTCCCAGGCGTACGGCTCTGCCTTCCAGAGCCATGGCCGAGCCAATGAGGAGTGCTACCGCCGGATAGATGGGCATCGAGTAGTATTCCTGCGTCGTCGAAAAGGTAAAGAACACCATGACAAAGCCGATCCAGCAGAGAGCCATGAGCCTGGTTCTTCCGGCGCGATCGACGGGTCGATACGACAGCTTGAAGGCTGCCGGGAGATAGACGCTCCAGGGAAAGAGCCAGATCAGGTTGAAGAGCCAGAAGAGGCTGCGCGGGACAGTGTCGTAGTCGCGTGGATAGCGAAGATTCAGGAAACGAAGAAGCTGCTCATTGATGAAGAAAAACCACAAGAAGCCGTGGTATTCGCCGGGGAGGCTCTTCATGGAGAGACTGAAATAGGGAGGATTCCTGATGGTCGCGAGAATGTGCCAAGGGGCGGCGATAAGGAGGATGATAAGAAGGCTGCTAAAGGGTCGAAGCCGCCGCCAGGTGCGTGCGGTGAAGAGTTGTCGCGTGATCAGCAGGTAGGAGATTGCAGCCCCGATGCGGAAAAACAATGCCGATCAGGCTCTTCAGCAGCAGGCCGACAGCGAGGCTGGCTGCCATCACGGCCGCCCAGGCCTTCGGATGCGGCTCGTCTTCGTCCAGCGCCCGGAGCATCGCCCAGAGAGCCAGGGCGATGCTGCAGGTCAGCGTGCATCCGGGATGAGGATGCGGGTGAAAAGGAAGAGCCCGATGCAAGTGGACATGCAGAGACCGGCATAGAAGCCTGCGCGTTTTCCGAATGCCCAGAGACCGAAGGCCGCGGTAGTCCAGCAAAGACCGATGGCAGATAGCGCAACAGGAATGCGGGCCGACCAGTCGTGCACGCCGAAGATCTTGTATGAGATCGCAATCATCCAGTAGAGGAGAGGAGGCTTCTCAAGATAAGGGACGCCGTCGAGACGCGCGGTTACCCAGTCGCCGGAGCTGAGCATGTTTCGAGCGATCTGCGCCTGGACCGCGTCGACGTCATCCATCAATGATGGCGGGGACACGATACAGCCGAGATATACAGCCGCTGCGAAGAGAACAACAATGAGAAAGATCTGACGCCGATTGGTCATCCGATCATGAGCGCCTGACTTGCTCGATTGATGGATCGGTGACGACTGCACATTCCATCGTTTCATCCAGAGAAATAGAGTCATGAGGCCCCAGAGATGGTAGCCCACGTTAATGTTCCGGTTCATGTGAGATTTCGCGAGCTTGTCGATCGCGTCGAAGTTGAACACATCGGCGTGTTCCGCCTGGGCAACTTCGAGAGTTTCCATCAGCAGGCCGCGAAGGGGCCCACGGAACCACTCGTGCGTCGGGATATCAAAGCCGACTTTCTTCCGCTGCGTAATGGACGATCTTAGTTTTGGCCGCATCAACTCCTTGAGAACGACCTTCTGGCGATCGCCATGAATCTTCAACTCGGTGGGGATGGTTGCAGCAAACTCGATGACGCGGTGATCGAGGAAGGGCGGCCTCACCTCGACGGAGTGGGCCATGCTAATACGGTCCGACTTCACGAGGATATCGTCGGGGAGGTAATAGCTCTGGTCGAATTCGAGGAAGGGGGCGACTCCGTCGCCAGGAATTCTGGATCGTAGTGGCGAAAGAACGTCAAGCATGGCGCTGGGTAAGGGCACCTTCAGTAGAGCTGCCTTCTCCGTTTCTGAGAAGGTTCCATTCCAATAGATATGGGCCTGATCCGCAGGTAGAAGGCTTCCCTCCAACATGCGCTTGACCTTGTATTCGAGGCTTATCTTTTCATCGGAGGCGGGCCATGCGCTCAGTGCTCGCAGAGCCAATCGAATTGCCCCTGCAGGAACTTGCCTGAGACGCTGAGCGATGCGATTGGCGCGGTAGGTGAGATAGCCGCCAAAGACCTCGTCGGCGCCTTCGCCGCTGAATGCGACCGTGCAGCGTGTCTTGCATAGGCGGGACAGAAACCACACAGGCAACGCTCCAGAATCTGCGCTCGGTTCATCGGAGTAATACGAGAGCTCTCGGATGGCGCCTTCGAGGTCCTGCTCGGGGTTCAGATCGAGTTGTTCGTGTTCTGTGCCATATTGTTTAACAACTTCGGCGATGGACGAAGACTCATCGAAGCTGTAACCGTTGAATGAGATGGAAAACGTTCGCAGCTTAGAGTTGGAGGCCTCCGCGGCGTAGTGCAGAATCGTGGTCGAGTCGACTCCGCCGCTGAGCCACACGCCGAGCGGAACGTCGGACATGAGGTGCTCGCGAACCGATTGCCCCAGAAGCCGATCAAGCTCCGACTTCGCGTCCTCAAGCGACATTCGCGATGGTTCCATCTGCGGCATCTGCCAGTAAGCTTGCCGGTCGATGCGGCCGTTGTGCCACTCAAGCCAGTGGCCGGGCGGCAATTTTTGAATGCCTTCGATCAACGTCCATGGAGACGGGACGTAGTTCATGGACAGAGAAGCAATCCAGACCGTCCAGACTGAGTTGGCGCTCGATCTCTGGATGGATCAGGATGCCTTTCAGTTCGGATGCGAAGAAGAGATCTTCTCCTCGCTCGGCGATATAGAGCGGCTTGATTCCGATGCGATCACGGGCAAGCACCAGGCGCTGCTTGGAATCACACCAGATGGCAACAGCGAACATGCCTCTCAGTTGTTCAAAGCAGTCTGTGTCCCACTCGAGAAATGCATGCAGCACTGTTTCGGTGTCACAGTGCGTTTGAAAGCGGTGACCGCGCGCTTCGAGTATCTTGCGAACCTCGAGATGGTTGTAGATCTCCCCGTTGAAGACGATCGCAGTGTCGCGGTCTTCCGAGTAGATGGGCTGATCGCCCGCAGACAGGTCAACAATTTTGAGACGAGTGGCGCCGAGATAGCATCGCGCGGATTGGTAAACGCCCTGTTGGTCGGGTCCGCGATGAAACAGGGTTTCCGTTGCCTGCCGGATGCGCTCCGGACCGGGTGACCACGTTTTAGCTGTGAATCCGACTATGCCGCACAAGTTGCATTAGCCTTTAGGGAAGTAGACGGCTTTTCGGAGAAGGACTTCGAATTCATAATGACCGTACACGCTCTTATCATGGTAGCCCAAAACGCTTTGATAATTCTATGGAATCGACGATGGCGCCTGAAGCTCCAACCAAAAATGAGCGGCCTGGCTCGCAGAAACTGCATGAGCTTATACAATAGACATGTGTTGACGGATGCTATGAGTGAAGGGACTGAATCGAAGGCGGCGCACCAGCCTCTTCGCCTGAAGACCTTTCTGATGATTCTTGTGATGGTGGTCACTGGTCCGCTCGGCAACGTCCTTCTTGGCAAGGGGATGAAGCATATAGGCACCGTCGCAATCTGGCCGTTATCGCAGCTGGTTCAGACCGGGGTGAAGATCTTCGCGTCGACATCGATCTGGTTGGGGATTACGTCGTTAATCGTGTTCTTTGTGTCCTACATGCTGGTGCTCTCGTGGGCAGACTATAGCTTTGTGCAGCCTGCCTCGTCATTGGCTTATGGTGTAGTCGCGCTCCTTAGCTATTTGGTTCTTGGCGAGAGTGTCTCGCCCCTGCGATGGGCCGGGATCGCGGTGATTTGTTTGGGCGTTTTCGTGATAAGCCATACCGCTCCGCGGACCACTTCCGCGGAGACTGCGAGGCCGGTCTAAGTTGCGTGATTTAGCTCTGTTTACGGTGATTGTCGTGGCAGGCACTGGAGGTGAACTCTGCGTCTCCCGTGCTATGAAAAGTGTTGGCGAGGCAACGAGCTTCCGGCCTGCAGAGATCGTCAGGGTCACGGTTCGGGCGTTTCGCCAACCATGGATGTGGGCAGGAATATCCATGATGGCGTTCGGTTTTTTTGCGCTGTTGGGAGCGCTGTCGATGTACAACGTCAGCTTCGTCGTTCCGGTGACGGCGTTGAGTTATGTCGCCGGAGCCTTGGGGGGAGTTGTCTTTCTAAAGGAGCGAGTCAGCTTTCAGCGATGGATGGGAGTACTCCTGGTGGCCATTGGCGTGACGCTTGTTTTCTTTGGTAAGAACTGAATCCCGCGTCGGACTAGACACTAAAAACAGTCGGCTAAACAGCGTGTTGCGTGGCGTTGCGAACGATACCGTTCAAGTCTTTTTTTGGCCGGCTATGCCAGTTCGCGATAGTTCAGCAGGATCAAACCAACCAAGGCAAGGGAGACAGGCCACAGGTAACTGGCGATTGTGGTTAGTCGGCTCATGGGTAAACGGAGTTCCAACCATCGGCTGCAACCTGCGATGACACCAAACAGCGCGATCGGCGTATGGCTCATCTCCGCGAGCAGAGATTCTTTGATATCCCTGGCTGAATGCTCGTGCGTCAACAGCATCGCTGCGCCTAGAGCGCACATGGCGGGAAAGACGTAGGTGGCCCATCGCGACTTCAACTTGCCTGCCTGCACCGCGCATTCGAAGGCTGCGAAGACCACGATCATCAGTGCTCCGACACGGTGTTGCAGCACGTCGGGCGCGGCAAAGCTCTGCCAAAAGGGACGAGGGCCGAGGGGCCAGTTCTCCGGGTCGGCGCGCAGCACGATGAATACGGCCAGGCCGGCAAAGGTCAACGGCCAGAAGCGAGCCCAGCGCATGGTTCGGTGCCGGCTGAGAAGCGCCAACAGCCCGGCAATGAGCACAATCAGTCCCGCCCAATGATGGTTGTACTCCGACCATGCCCTGTCGGTGTCGTCACTCCCCACTGTAGCGACGAAAACGCTGTCCTTGACGGCCTCTTCGAGGGTGCTGGGAGCAGCCAGAGAGGCCAAGGGAGGACTGCTCATCCGCGGCACTTCTGGGTGCAAGCGGACGTAAATCTCGCGGGCGGTCACTCTGTCCTGAGCGGTGACATCGGCCGCCGGCGCCTGAGAAGTAAGCGAAGCGGCTGTCAATATCGCGAGAAACCCAAGGCAGATTTCTGCTTCGACGACTCGGCGCAATCTCACGAGCAATGGCTGTGGCTCGGTTGCGAGGCGCCGCACCAGAAACCAATTGCTGGCGCCAAGCGCGATCATCACCAGGAAAAGACAGATCTTGGCAATCAGCATGATGCCGTATGCGGTGGCGTAGAGCCCGCTCGGCCTTCCAAGATAGAAACAAGCCATGCCGACGCCAGCAAGGAGCAGCATGGCCGCTCCAAGCATCGCCATCTGAGAGTAGCGCCGGGTCAGGCGACGCGCTTCGTCCACGCTTTCAGTGCGACCTAAGGAGAGCCAAAGATAGGGCATTGCGCCGATCCAGGCCGCCGTACCGATGTGATGTGCAGCCGTGAAGATCGCCAGCAAAGCCCGGTGATCGATGCGCGCCGCGGCGTGACTGCTGAAGACCGTAGCCGCAAGTAGCAGAAGGCTTAGAGGAAGCATCGCCACAGTTGCTGTAGCGCTCTTCAACCTCGCGCAGATCCAGAGACCGATCGCGAACAGAATGGCCAAAGAGTAGGCGCGGAAGAAGGTTGTGGTGGTCACATCCTTCAAGGTCAAATCAGAGCCGCTGATCAGCAGGGCACCAGATGCCGTAAGCAGAACAATCTCGCCAACCACCAGAGCAATGGCGGCCATCCGAATACCCCGCCGGCAAAGGGCTTCGACTCTTGCATCGCCCGCCACCGGTCGCACGACAAACAGGAGAAACGCGACGCCGCCGAGCAACAAAGCCTCGAAAGACAGCGTTGCCGCTCGTGCCAGAACACTCAGCAGATCAATGTCGCGTATGAGCCAGATCAATATTTTCTCGGTCTCTCTACTTTACCTGGAAGGGAACTTTGCCACGAGTGATGTGTCCATCCATAGCCAAGACCTGCCAGCGCAGCACATATGCTCCCTTGACGAGCCCGGTCAACTTAGCAGCAAGCACGCCGGGTTCCGGCTCAGTTTGGATGACGACTTTTTCCACTTTGCCATCAGGATCGAGCAACGTAAGGGTCGAGTGCTGTACATCGACCCTTGAGCTGTATTTGAGGAGGACCGCGACCTCCGGACCTGGGATGGTGCTGTCCACTGCAGGTTGAGAGCTTAGCAGGATCGAGTGGGCTAGAGCTGACATGGGAGCAAATAGCGCGATGCCGCAGGCAACGACGAAAGTAGCTAAAAACCTAGGCTTGGACATCCAGGTGTTACGGCGCATTTCCAATCCGTGTTCTCCTTATTTGAGTTGCGAACCCCTGGCTGGGCACTCTTCAGCCGAAATGTTTCGATGACACAGCATAACCGATGTGACAGCTGGATATTAGGTTGAGATAGCCGAGCATGCTTTGCGGGTTGTAAGTAACTGAAAAGTGATTGCTGCCTCGTTGAGTCGGACACTTTCCAGAGCCGGGCAACTTGAGAGTGCGCCTTTCGGCTTTTGGAGATCGAAGGCGAAAATGGACTGACCACTCGACGGGATTGGTATGAAACGAAAGCTTTGGAACGCCTGTATAGTTCTCTAGATTGCTTCTGGTCCATTGCCACAAATTGACGCAGTAAAGAGGAGAGAATTTTGGTGAAGGGTAAGATCGCGAGTGGATTGCTGATAGTGATGGGGCTTTCAATGTACGCGGGCGCACAAACCTCTGGAACGTTCGTCAACACCCTTTTACCATTGCCTTCAAAGATCGCCGCCCAGGAGGGCAGGCTGCAATGGAGCAACTCGTTTTCCATAAGTACGCCCAACTTCCATGACGAGCGCTTAAATTCGGCGATTCGTAGAACGCTCGTAGAGCTTGAGGGTAAGACTGGCACGCCTCTGTCGAAAGAGATTCAAATCGCGGCGACAGGAGCGACTCTCGTTGTCGACGTTCAGGGAGCAGGCGAGGCGATTCAATCGCCAGATGAGAATGAGTCGTACTCACTCGCCATCACCGGGTCGGGCGCAAAGCTACAGGCTGCAACCGTGGTCGGGGCTACGCGTGGCCTGCAGACGTTCCTGCAGCTTTTGCAGACCGAGCCCACGGGCTACTACTTCCCCGCCGTTCAGATTGACGACGCTCCTCGCTTTCGCTGGCGAGGACTAATGATCGATTGTGGGCGGCACTTCGAACCGATTGAGGTGATCAAGCGCACGCTGGACGGGATGGCCGCGGTGAAGCTGAACGTCTTCCACTGGCACCTGACCGAAGATCAGGGCTTCCGCATCGAAAGCAAGCTGTACCCCAAGCTAACCGGTATGGGCTCGGACGGGCTCTTTTACACGCAGGATCAGGCTCGCGAGATTGTTGCGTACGCACGCGCGCGCGGCATCCGCGTTGTGCCTGAGTTCGACATGCCCGGTCACAGCAAAAGCTGGTTCGTCGGCTACCCAGAGCTGGCTAGTGCGCCAGGGCCTTATGAAATCCGCCGCGAGTTCGGCATTGAAGACGCTGCAATGGATCCGACCCGCGAGAGCACGTACACGTTTATAGACGGCTTTGTCGGAGAGATGGCTCAGATCTTTCCCGATCCTTACATGCACATCGGCGGCGACGAGAGCGACGGCGTGCAATGGAAGGCCAACCCGAAGATTCAGGAGTTCATGCGGGCTCACAACCTGAAGGATGCTTCGGCGCTGCAGGCTTACTTCAATCAACGCCTCTTCAAAATTCTTGAGAAACATGAGAAGCGCATGGTCGGATGGGACGAGATTCTCAATCCGGCTCTTCCCAAGAATGTGGCCATCCAGTCCTGGCGCGGCGCGAAGTCTCTATCGGACGCGGCAAAACTGGGTTATCAGGGAATTCTGTCACAGCCTTATTATCTCGACGCAATGAAGTCGGCCAAGGAACACTATCTTTCCGATCCTCTACCCTCAAGTTCCGACCTCAAGGCGGAGCAGCGCAAGTTGGTCCTGGGTGGCGAGATCTGCATGTGGGCCGAACAGCTGAATGAGCGCTCTATCGATTCGCGCATTTGGCCGCGTTCTGCAGCTATCGCAGAGCGATTCTGGTCCCCCGAGAGCGTTGACAATGTTGATGACATGTATCGTCGCCTCGAAGTCGAGTCGATCCGGCTGGAAGCCCTGGGTCTTACGCATCTGTCGCATGAGGCAAGCGCGTTGCGAGTGTTGGCTGGAACCGAGGATATTGGCGCCCTACGTGTCTTCTCTTCCCTGCTCGAACCTGTCAGCTTCAGTGATCGCTACGACCAGCAGCGAACCTCGCAGCTGACTCCGCTGGACAATCTTGTCGATGCGGTTCGCCCGGATCCTCCCTCGCGCCACGACACCAATCGTCTGACGCACCAGTTCCTGAGGGCTCCTGCTGCGAGTGAAGAGGCTCGAACTCTGCTCGAGAAAAAGTTCCAGAGTTGGATCGCGGCGGCTCCTGCTATCCAGAGTCAGTTGGCGACCACTCCACTTCTCGCGCTTGCCGAACCACGGGCCCAACAGCTTCCCGGACTGGCAAAGGCAGGCATAGAGGCTTTGAACTATCTCTCAAGCGGAACCAAAGCTCCCGCGGGCTGGAAGCGCCGTAACCTGGCGCTGATCGAAGCGGCGAAGAAGCCCCAGGCACTCGTGCGCTTCACTTTCCTGCCGCCGCTCGAGGAGTTGGTCAATGCCGTGCAGGAATAGACGGGCACGCTAGAGGTTTGGAGGGGCGTAACCGAAATCCTCATCGATTGCCGAGGCGACTCCTATAACTACCTCATCTTCGTAGGGTCGCCCGGCGATCTGCACTCCGATGGGCAGGCCCTCGGGTGAACGGCCAACCGGGACTACGGCTGCCGGGGAACCGAGAACATTGAACCATTGGGTATAGCGCATCGCGTCGAGGTAGGAGACGCGTTTGCCTTCGACGATCCACTCCCGTTCGCCGTGACGGAACGCGGGGATAGTGCATACGGGGCATAGCAGGACCGGGTAGGCTCTCATCTCTGTAAGGAGTTCGCGGCGGATCTGATCCAACTCCATCCAGGCGTTTAGTAGTTGGGTTCCCGTGAAATGCCGGTCGATCCCCTCCGTAGAACGGAAGCCCCGGAAGGTGGGACTGAGCAGATCGTAGCGGCCTTGGGCGACTGGTTCGAGAAGCATCGATCCGCAGTCGACGAAGAACTTCCACCACAGCCTCCGAAGGGCTTCCAGTGACTTTGGCCGGAAGGGCTCGGCGCGAAAGCCCTGCAGTTGGAGCGATCCGACAGCGTCGCGAATCGCCTTGCGGGTCTCGGGCGTAACGGGAATGATGCCATCATCCTCAAAGAAGCCAATTGGAATCTGTTTCAGATCGGTTCGACTTATCGGGCGGTAGGCGACAGGTGCTGCTATCGGATCATTGTCCTGCGAGCCGGAAAGAACACGGAAGAGCAGTTCGACATCTGACATCGTTCGAGCCATGGGCCCGATTGCGCCAAGGATGGAAAAGGGGCCGGCGCAGGACGGGAGATGACCGTCTCCCGGAAATCTTCCGGGAGTAGGTTTGAGAGCGCATATTCCGGTGAAGTGTGCGGGTTCGCGGACGGAACCTCCGCTGTCGCTGCCCAGGCCGCCTGCGGATAATCCCGCAGCAATTGCCGCCGACTCGCCGCCGCTTGAACCGCCGGGTGTGTAGTTGAGATTCCACGGATTCGACGTGCGCCCATAGAGCCGGTTGTCGGTGTCGTACGCCATAAGGAACTCAGGGCAGTTGGTGGTTCCGAGGATGATCGCACCGGCAGCTCGCAGTCGTCCAACTACCTCTGCGTCCTCGGTGGGCATGTGACCTTGGTTGAGCAAGCTGCCCGTCTCGCATCGATGACCGGCAACAGCGATGGAGGATTTCACGGTGACGGGAAGGCCGTGCAAAGGCCCTCGAGTGCCGACAAATTGATCGGCGCGTCTGGCCTGGCCTCGCACGCGCTCGGCATCGAAGTCGATGATCGCGTTCAGTTGAGGATTGAGCCGTTCGATGCGTGAGATATGCTCGTCCGCCAGTTCCAGTGCGGAGATTTCGTTCCTGGCCAGCATCGCGATCATATCGACTGCAGGTTGAATGGTAAGGGTGCTCACTTTGCTCACTTCCCGGGCTCGCTCGCTTCTACCTGTGGAGGTGAGGACCTTGGAACGTAATGGAACTGGAATGGTCTGTCCGGCGAGCCTGATTCGAAGCGGGTATTCCACTCCAACTGGTAGGCGGTGTGGGCCGCGTCGTCGGGGTAGTGCTCGTTGTCGGGGTACGGATAGGCGCTCATACCATGGAAGGGTAAGGAGCCGACGAGAAAGGGATTCGCCTCGTAGAAGTCCATGTCCTTGACGAAACCGTTGGCATAAAAGAAGAAGTCGCGAGTCGAACCCTTCGGCAGTTCCGGGAGAGCTCGGCCGCTGAACTCAAGATCAATATCCTCTCCCGTACCGAGGATGACGAACTCGTCGTCTATGGAACGCAGCAGTGGCGTGACCTCGCCGTATCGAGTGTACGCGCCTCGATGCGGGATGAACGGCCCGGTGGCACTTGCACTCTGATAGTTATAGGTCAGGTCGCCTGGTGTCGTTGCTCCCTCAATCTGTTGCGGATATCCGCGAAACGCAAGCTCTGCGCGGGCGAGAGGAAGTTCGGTCTGGCGAATCTGGGCAGCCTGATCGGATCCATTGTCGACCAGGATTTGGTCCCAATAAATTTCGAGATTCGTACGGATGCGAAGTAAAGTGACCCCGGGGGGCAATTTGCCGGAGAGATCCACGACGACGGTACGAGGCAGACCAGCCGGGAAACCCATGTCTTCCACGATCGTATGCCAGGTGCCGTCGGCGAACTTCGCTTCGAGTGACGGAGCCTCCGGGGACAAGCCGGCCTGCCACGCGGAGTACATGGAATTGGCTGTGAAGTATTCGATGAAGCCATTCAGAAGCAGGCGCAACGGGCGATTGGAATTCCACGGCCCGATGTCGAGCGTCAGCTGATGCATATTGACGAATCCACTGAAATGAAGATTGACGAAATCCTTGACGTAGACGTGGTCACGCTCACGCAGTAATGGCAAAACATCAACGCCCTTGTCGTCCCAGGCCCCCGCAAGTGAACGCAGCGAATTGCTGGCGATGACATTCTCTGACTTGAAAGGAGGCGCGCTGAGAAAGCCTTCGTTCGGATAGACCGATGTGTCTTTCGGGTGGTCGATCGCGACCAAACGAACCTGATCGATAAAGTTGACCTCTTCCATTGGCTCGCCAAAGCGGAAGCTATACATCCCGTTGCGCTGGCGGACGCGAGAGCCGTCTACCTTGATCCATTCGTCGGGATCTGCGATATTTCTTTCCGTTGGCGACACCCAATGGCCGACGACACCTGCACCGATGACGTCGGCAATGAATTCGTACTTCGTTCCATCCCAGGCAAACAGAGTTGGGCAGGAACTGCCGCGACGGTCAAGCTCGGTTATCACGTGAGGTGCCCCGGCCATCAAATCGATCTCGTCCTGAGGAACTCCGGTTGGCCATAGCAGTCTCACCAAGTCGGCTTTGTCAGCTGTACCGAGGCCGGCTAGCATTTCGGGTTGGCCAATCGCTTCCCACTTCTGCCAAAGATCGTTGGCAAAGATCTCAATCTTGGTACCGACACCGGCTTTGTTGTCTGCGACTCCCGCAAGCTTGATCGCGAGCGAATGGTTCTTGTTTCCGCCGTCGTTACGCAGCATGATGATGGAGCCGTCCGCCTCGGTAACGAGCAGATCGGAGTCACCATCCCCGTCGACGTCAAGGGCCATGAGCGATCGAGGCGACGTGAACGAAAGTTTATCCAGTTTTAATTGCGCCGTTACGTCAGCGAACCCGGCGGGGCCGAGATTGCGCAGCATACGTAGCTGCGGTCCGTTCTTCGTTGCGACGAGAAGAGCAAGATCAATCCAACCATCGTTGTCGAAATCGATCGGTACTGCAGCGAATGCTGCGTTTACATCGGGAAGTGGAAGGGCTACGCGCTCAAATTGATGACCATCAACATTACGCCACAAAGAGACCCCGGGTGCACCGGAATGGGACAACAGCACATCCATCCAACCATCCTTGTTGAAGTCCAACGTCGCGACCGAGATGGTTGAGGAAAGTGACCCACTGAAGAGTGGCAGGGATTGAAAAGGGCCTTCACGACGATTTACAAAAAAGGTGGGAGAGTGGCCCGAGCCAGCAACTAGAAGATCAATCGCTCTATCGTTATTCAGGTCACTCAGCATCGCCGAAGTCGTCGATCCAGTGCCCGCGAGGCCAGTTTCCTTGGTCCAATCGGTGAATGTCTTATTGCCGTTGTTGCGCCACAGAATATTGGGGCCAGTGCCGTCTGAAGGGGTGCCCGTAACAAATAAATCGAGGTCGCCGTCGTGGTCGTAGTCCACAAAGAGGAGGCCTGTGGGACGATTGCGCGGCTTTATCCCCGCTGCTTCGGTAACTTCTTCAAACTTACCGCCGCCCAGGTCATGAAAAAGAAGAACCCGATCCTCTAATGCGAGGGCGAGATCTGGCAAACCATCATTATCGTAGTCACCAGCGGCACAGGCGACACCAACTCCACCTGCATGCACACCGGTTTGCTCCTCAGCGAGAGCGACATAGGCGCCGTTTCCAGAGTTGCGATAGATCTGAACTGCGTGTTCGCCGCGATTCATGACCACAAGATCAGGCTGTCCTTTGCCCAGCAGATCGATGAGACAGGAAGCGCCGGATGACACTGGTGCAGCGGTAGAGACATTCTTCGCAGTTGAATGCCATGCTTCCCCAAAAGTTACAGGGATCATTGGAGCGACTCTGGGATCTTCAAGCGCAACATCTTCGACCCGCGCGTATTTGCCTTCCTCACCGTAGGTACGAGACATCGGAAAGCCGATCTTCGCAGAGGTAATAGCTTGAAAATGTTGCAATGCCGCGCGTGCTTCCTCGGTTTTACCTTCATGTTGCAATGCGCGCGCTAGGCCGTACTGTGACGATGCATTCAGAGGGTTGATCTGCAACGCTTTTTGAAACTCTGCCACTGCCCCGGGGAAGTCGCGCGCATCCAATCGCCCGGAACCCAACATATATAGAGTGTCGGCATCGGAAGGGTCGAGGGTAAGTACCTTCTCAAGTGCAGCCATCGCCTTCGCCGTTTCATTCTGATTGCGATACAGCAAAGCAAGCGAGTACCACGCATGGGGATCCGTCGGAGCTTTCGACGCCGCTAATGTGAGAGCAGCTTCGGCTTCTGGCAGGTGCTGCTGATATAGGAGGGCGATTCCTTGATTGATCTTCGCCTGGGGAAATGATGGGGCGAGTTGATAGGCCGCAGCAAATTTCTGCGCCGCGTTCTCAAATTGCTGCTGATTCATTAGCGCGGTTCCAAGATTGTTGAGGCGTGCGGCCTCCCGCTGCGCATCAGCAGTTGGCTTCTGGAATGCATTTAATTTTCCGGCCAGGACACAAAGGAGGGCTGCGGTTATCCCAATGCGCTGAGCGATACGAGACGATCTGTGGAAGCGAATGTGCACTTTCTGGTTACTCTTTCAATACCCGTAGCGGAGTCTGCTTCGTGAAACTTACCTTGGACTGCGGTGAGTGTAGCACTCAAGTTTTGCCGAAGCGAGGCGCCCTATGCTGGATCAAATATTCAGGCCGCCAGTTTTTACTGCGGTGAAAGACCGGGATAGATATCGTTGTCAACATGAGCGTAGCAGGGTAAATATCAGGAGTCAGACTAAGGATGTTTTACCGTGGCAGGTCGTGCGCGTTCCGCAGGAACAACGCCTTCATTTTCGATCACCGAATAGTATTTGTCGGCAGCCAAGTCGGACATGGTATCTGTTTGGCCGGAGGGCCAGTGGATCTCGACCTTATCGATCTTGGTCGCGCTTCCTAATCCAAAATGGACTCGCAGGTCGTTCTGCGAGAGGTAGCTGCCCCCGCTGTGAATCTCGTCGGTCTGCGTGACACCGCCCGCGATTATCTTGATGCGGGCATTCAATGCAAGGCGATTGCTCTTCTTTCCGATGAGTTCAAAGCTGACCCAGTGACGACCGGGAACGCCGCGGTTTCGTAGCAGCATTGGGGCACCATCTATATCGCCAACAACCACATCCATGTTTCCGTCGTTGAAGATATCGCCGACTGCGAGACCGCGAGAGACACGATGCTCCATCAACGCGGTGCCGGCTTGGGTGCTGGCGTCGCAGAAGGTGCCGTCCTTCTGATTGAGTTGGAGCAATTTCGGTTCGCGATACCCGGCACCGGAGGGCAGCGTATCCACCTGCGGGTACACGTGACCGTCGACGGCGATCAGATCAAGCCAGCCGTCATTATCGAGATCAACAAAAGCTGTCCCCCACTTCACATAGGGCAGAGAGGGTAGCGCCACACCCGCTGCGTAGGAGACTTCCTTGAAGTTCCAGTCGCCCTCGTTGCGATAAAGGAGATCGTTCTCGTCGGAGAAGTTGGTGACGTAAATGGACGGGCGGCCGGTGTGGTTATAGTCTCCCAATGCGAGCCCCATGGAAGCCTGTTCGGAGCCGTCATCACTGACGGCGGTGCCCGATTCGAGCCCGATCTCCTTGAACTTTCCGTTGCCTTCATTCTGGTAAAGAAACTTTGGCGTCGAATCATTGGCAACGTAAATATCGGGACGCCCAGTGTTATTGAAGTCTGCCCAAATGACGCCGAGACCGTAGTATCCGCTGGGATCGTCGACTCCTGCTGCCTTTGATACGTCCGTGAAGGTGCCATCTCCGTTGTTATGGAAGAGCGCGTCCCCGGCACCGCGCAAACCTCGCGGGCCGCACTGCACATCGATGCCGCGATACTTGCAGAAGGGCGCGCTCCCGAAGCCTGGAAGGTCGTTGAGGTGGAAGTCAACGTAATTTGTAACCATCAGGTCTACAAACCCGTCGCCGTCGTAATCGCCGAACGCTGCCCCAGTGGACCAGCGCCCATCCGCGACACCGGCTTTCGCCGTGACATCTGTGAAGGTACCGTCTCCGTTATTGCGGTAGAGGACATTTCCACCGAGACAGGTGAGATATAGATCAGGCCAGCCGTCGTTGTTGTAGTCGCCCACTGCGCCGCCCATTGCGAAGCACGCAGAGTTGAGCCCAGATTTGGCGGTGACGTCACTGAAGGTTCCATCGTGATTGTTGTGATACAGGACGCCGAAACTCTTTTCTCCTTTAATCGCCATTTCGACAGTAGGGGCGTTGGTGAAATAAATATCGGGCCAACCGTCGCGGTCATAGTCGATGAGTATAACGCCGCCGCTCATGGACTCGACGATGTAGCGCTTGGAGGGATCGGAGGTATGACGAAAGGTGATGCCGGCCGCAGTGGTGATGTCTTCAAGTTGAGGCACGGGTCGTCCACTGCACTTTGTTGCCTTGGCCGTCGAAGGAGGAGGCGGAGGAACGGGGTGACCGCTCTGCGCGACGGCGAGCGACCACGCGCCAAATACTATTGTGATTAGTTTGAATGAATTGCTGGGGCTGATGGAGAGCAAATAGGGTCCTATTTTCTGGTCCGTGGGTTAATGAGCTGACATGGCGCTGTCTCCAGCGCGCTCACGTTCTTTCAATTTCAGCTGTTTGTAAATTTCGAGTTCTCGGTCGGCATCCGCTGGGCGCTCCGCTTTGCGATAGGCATTTTGCAACTGATAATGAATATAGTCAGTTTGCGGACTTAGCCGTGCGGCAGCTTCAAGATGGGGAACGGCATCGGCAATCTGCCCGCGATCGAGCATTATTTTTCCCAGTTGATATTGAGCGTTGGCGTATTCGGGATACGAAGCCACCACGCCTTTGAATAGCGTGACTGCCTCATCCATCTTGGATTGCTGAGTGTAGACGAATCCGAGATGATATTCGGCGTCGGGATCGTGCGGGTTAAGTTCCAGTTCAGCCTTGAAGTCTTTCTCGGCATCCGTCCAGTGCTGCCAATGGATGTAGGCAAGGCCTTCATAAAAGTGAGCCTTATGCATGTTCGGATCTGACTGAAGCACTTGTTGGAACGTGGCAATTGCTCGGGGATAGTCGCCAATCGCTGTCCAGAGTTGACCTATCAGCAGATTGACAGAATCCGGGCGCGGCTCGGAGGAAAATCCAATTAGCACTTCTGTTGCAGCCTTCATATCGCCAACGTGAGCCAAAGACGCGGCCCACGCGTAACCGACTTCTCCATCGTGCATGCCGCGCTCGCCCAATGGACGAAAGGTCTCGGCGGCCTTCGTGAATTGATCGAGATTGAAGTAGGAGATGCCCAGCACTGCTCTTATCGCCGTGCTATCCGGTTGCTGTTGCAATGCCTGTGAAAGGACTTCGACTGCAACGGGATACTCCCCGGCACGAAAGGCGCTAAGGCCCAGGTTTCTTTGCAGGCCCGCAAGAGAGCTGTCCCACCGCTCGGCCTCCTGGTAGTGGCCTAAGGCTTCAGGGTATAGTTTACGGATTGCTTCAGATGTAGCGAGGTCGTTGTAAGCAAGTCCGAGCGTGGCGCGAAGCACCTTCTCCTGCTCATCAGTCTCTGCGCGCTGCTCTGGTGTCATCTTGCTCTTTGCCGCGGAATCCACTCCGTTAGTCACGTCGGATGCGTTTTGCAAGGTGAGGAGAGGATGCATTTTCCTGTTGCTTGCTCAATGGCATTACCGCTGCGGCAGATCCTGCGCCACCTGCCAAGGCCATGTTGGCAATACTCTGCTGGCTCTGCTCCATTGTTTTGTTCTGCAACTCACGCGCCTTCGCGAGAAAAACCTCGGCCTCATCCTTGCGGCCAGAGTTGGAAAGAATGCGACCCAGATCAACATAGGCCCGGCGGATTTGGTAGTTTGAACGGGCTTCATCATTGCCGGTGAGAAGGACCGCCTTGCGCAACGCATCCTCCGCTTGTTTCATGTCGCCCTGTGCGTAGGCATCCAAGCCCATGTACAGATACGGGTCGGGTGACGTGGGGTCAATGGCAGCGGCGGCGACGAGGTAAGTGTGCGCGTCGCCGTACTGACGCTCTCCGGAGGCGAGGAAACCCATCATGTAGTTGGCGAGATAATCCTTGGGATAGTAGTCAGCCTCCTTCTTCATTTCGGATTCGGCTTCTGGAGTTGGCTTCCACTCGTTAGACGCCAGCGTTGCGAGCCCAAGGAAGTAGTGCGCGTGGGGTGTCCGTGGATCGATGGCGATGGCTTCGCGAAATTCTGCTATCGCCGAGGGCATGTCACCCGCATCTCGATAAGCGCGGCCGAACAGAACGTGGAGAGACCCACTGTCTCCAGAGATCTTCTTCATCTCCTCAAATACTGTCTTGGCACGCACTTTGTCTTCTGGCTTGTGGGTCTGGAGTAGGCAGTTACCCAAGGCGTAAAGGTTGTCAATTGTGGGATCTGCTGCCGCAACCCGGCTGAAGGGTTCGATAGCTTTGGCCGCTTCTCCCTTTTGCATGTAGATACTGGCGATCATACGCACGGAACTGAGATCGGTTGGATTTGAGGCCTGGACCTCCTGTGCGAGTTTGATCGCGTCATCGTACTTGCCAGCCTGAGCGTCGGCGAGTGCGAGGCCCACCCGGGTCGTGGAGTTATCTTCAAATTTAAGAGAATCCTGGTAGAGCTCGATTGCCTGAGGATACGCAGCCTCGATCGATCGCAGGGTTGCCATTTCACGAAGGGCTGTCGCGATCACTAATTGATTTGCACGCGCAACCGCTGCTGGGTCGCCCGCTTCGACGGGCAGCGGTTGCTGCAGCAATGCGTGTGGCTAACTCGTCCGGTTGGGAGGGATTGTTCTTTACGACGCCGGCGGATTGCGGCTGTCTGGTTTTCGGTGGAGGAGATTGGGCAGCGCCGATACAACAAATCAATGTTCCTGCTAAAGGAAGTGCGAGCCAACCAGACCGGCGTGAGACGCATGCAGAAGGGATGTCAACCTGGACGGATTTGCGCGAACGGCACTTCATGGAAGATGGCTACGATTCTATTGGAAAACGGCGGAGCCTGACCTAGCGCTCCGCCGTTCGGGTTGATAGTGCGTTGAGTTTAGAACGAGAGTTTGAGGCTGTACTGTAGTTCCCGATTGCCGCGACCTACCTGTAGAGCTGTAACCGAGCCCCAGCCAGTGACTGCACTTTGATCGGTAATGACCCTCTGTGGGTTAGTTGCAGAGCAAGGAACGGCGGTGTTATTTGCGTACTTCCCACCGCAGGCGATGTTGGCAGGCGCGTAGCCGGTGCCTTCCAAAGCGCTGCTGTTGAAGTTCGGATGATTGAAGAGGTCGAAGAAGTCCATAGCGAACTTGACTCTGACCTTTTCCTTGATCATCCAGTTCTTGGCCAATTGCATATCCATGTCTACCGTAGGAGCACCATAGCAGGTTCCCCGATGTGCCATATTCGATGGAATTGTGCCGAGTGTATATCCGATCAGAGTGAAAGCGTTAGCATTCAGGATCTGATTCTCCTTCTCGCCTGACGTTGCATCCTGTGCCGGTAAGCAGAGGACGGTTATTTCCGACGTAGCCAGTGCCGATCAGACTGTTTACAAGGCCGCCGTTGTAGCCGGCGTTAGCGAAGAGGTAAGCGAACTGGCGTGTGCCCAGGAGAAGATGCTGTTGACCTCCCATCCTCCTGCCACGCCCTCCACCAGCTTGTTGGAGTTCTCCAATTTAGGAAAGTAATAAACTTCATTGGCCACGAAGATGTTGGGACGGTTGATATTTGTGTTGCCCTTATCGAGCCCGGGGTCGCCTTGCCAGGTTGTGGCCTGCTGATTGAAGCTACCCGAAGAGTTATCCAATTCAACGTTGCCGATGGAGTGAGACCACGTGTAAGCCGCCTGGAACGTGGACTGCCCAAGCTGCGAACGGAACAGGGTCTGAAGCGAGTGATAGGAAGCGTGACCGCCGCGGGCAAAGCCTCCAATTGTGTTGAAGTTGAAGGCTGGCCGAAGCGCGTTTTGAGCGCTGCCGTTTGCGAAGACCGACTTGAGCCCAGTTACTCTGCGGAATTGGGTTCAGGTCGTACATCGAAGTAAGGTGGATGCCGGTATTACCCACGTAGCCGACTTCAACCGTTGTGTTACGAGCCAGCTCCTGCTCTACCGTTAGGTTCCATTGCCATGAATTCGGCATGATGGCGCGCATGTCTTTGCCATAGTTCGGCGAGACCGCAGGGTTGGCAAGCGATGAAGCCGTGTCCAGAGTGCGATTCGTGTTCACACCGATTACAAACGGTGCGGTACGAGCCATGCCCTCATCGATTCCAACGGCTTCGCGCTGGTAGAACTGGCCTGCACCGACGCGCAGGGCAGTCTTGCCGGTGCCAAAGACATCCCAGGCAACGCCGACTCGAGGTGCAATGTTGTGATCGCTTTGATTGACAAGCGCGCTGTTCGGTCCAGGAGTGCCGTTAGACAGCGGCAGGTTGACACCCAGGCCCGCAAGGAACTTCACAGCGTCCGCGCATGGCGTGGTACCGGGTACGATAAGAGTGCCATTGCAAGCGTCCGTCGGGTTGCTCGTTGCTTCAGCGGCGCTCCATTTTGACAAACTCCAGTTTGCCCAGTGTTGTCGCCGGCAAATGGTTCACGGTAGAAGGACCAGCGGAAACCATAGCTGATCGTGACGTTGCGTTTGATCTTCCATTGGTCCTGGGCATAGAACTCGAAGTCATGCCAGTGAACGTATGCCGTGGCGTCGATGCTGTTCTCGCTTACGTTGAACACCTGCGGCTGAGTCCCTGTTCCGGGAATCAGGATGTTGGTCAAAGCGTTATTCGTATTAGCGCAGGCGGGATGTCCCGGGCCAATGATTGTGGTTACCGTTCGCGTCGGTGTCGCAATGGATCGCGGTCGGCAAGGTCGGCCGATCCTCTCCGTTGCCGTTGTCTTCAACCTTAGCGTTGGTGCTGAAGAAAACGCCGACCTTGAAGAGGTGAGTGTTCTTCACCTTGGAGAGATTGTCCTGCACGGTGTAAAGGTCTTCGTGATTCTTGTAGGGAGCAATATTCCAGATCGACGACTGCCCTGATAAGAGCCGTACGGATTCAGGCCGCCCCAGCCGCCAAAGAACTCATCCTGTCTGCTTGATGCGATGGGGAAGGACGCTGGGTAGGCCGATTGCAGCTCGTTGACGATGCTGGCACGCGATCCTGCCAGTGTGGTGACAATGGCGTTGTGTCCATAACCAAATTCTACGTCGTTCACCATGCTGTTATTAATCGTGGAACTCAGCTTACCCATCACGCTCTTGGAGGGCTGGCTCCAGCTTGAACCAACAGTTGGAAATTCCGAATCGCCCCAGAACGACGAGCCGTTATTGGGGAACGGATTGGTCCAGGAGTCCTGCGTCCAGCGGAAGGTGGCGCGGTTCGACTTGTTGATGTCGTAGTCGGCGCGGACGTTCCATTCGCTCCAGTTCAGTTTGTTGGGATTAGAGATGGCCCAGTTATAACCAGTCGAGGGGTTAACCAGCGTCTGGTTGGCGTTGTAGTTCGGGGACGGATAGAACTGCGCGATCAGGAGACCAGCCTTATCGGGCTCGCCACCTTGTTGGGATTGCCCGCTGCCTGATACAGAGCCGGGATAGTAGGAATGCTGGCTCCGCACTGGTCGGTTGTCGCTGCACCGTAGCCGCTGAAGTCGCCGGCTGATTCAGCATCTGTCGGCACGCATGATCCGTAGGAGTTGCCGCGAAGTTCCTTGTTCCACTCCTGATTCCACCAGGCGAACAGCTTGTCTTTCTTGATCGGGCCGCTGACGTTGTAACCGTAGTCGCTGCGGCGCAGTTTGCCTTTGCCGGTGCCGTTCAGGTTGGAAAAGTAGTCGTTTGTATCCAGTGCGTCATTACGACCAGCGTAGAAGAAGCCGCCGTGAAGTGGTTGGTACCGGACTTCGTGGTGAGACTGATGATGGCGCCAGAGGCCTGCCCATATTCCGCGCCATACGAGTTGCGGATCATCTTGAACTCGGCAATCGTGTCGACGGCCGGATAGACCAGAATGGTGCGATTGGAACCGACGTCGTTGTTGTTCACGCCGTCGACCAGGAACAGGTTATTGGTGTAAGGATTGCCGTTGACGGAGAAGTTCACGCCGCCCGACAGACCCTTGTTGCTGCCGTCATAGCTGGACGCAGCGGAGACACCAGGGGAAAGCTGGGTGAGTCCAACGAAGTTTTCGCCGTTCAGAGGAAGTTCGCGAACTTGCGTTCCGTCGACAACTTCACCAACTTCAGCCGAGGTCGTCTGCACCTGCACCGCGTTTGCCACCACGGTTACAGTCTCGTTGACGGATCCAACCGATAGGTTCACGTTGACTTCAGTGGTTGATGACGTATGCACTTCTACGCTAGTCGCGACGTATTGCTTGAAACTGCCCTGCTCGACGCGCACGGTGTAGACGCCGACCGGAAGCTGGGCGATCGTATAATTTCCCTGACGGCCGCTGACGGCCGGGTACTTGTCGGCTGTCGCGTTGTTCGTCGCCGTAATTTTGGCGTTCGCAATTGAGGCGCCGGATTGATCGGTTACGGTGCCCACGATCGTTCCGAAGTAGTTCTGCGCGCGAAGAGTGCCCGGGGCCGCAGCCAGCAGAACGAATAAGGATAGAGTCATCAGCCTGAGAAGCGATGCTCTGCGTTTATGGAACAAATTGCACATGAATTGCCTCCGGAGAAGTACATTTCAACAACCAATTCTTATTAGTTAGTAGGCCTGCTTGCGTTCTGCTTGCCCTGCGTGAAACCTAGATCCTGCGCACAAGTAAATCTGGATGATATCGATATCATTTGAGGTCTTGAGGCAAAGATCGCACGCACCTCAAAAACCAAGTATTAGGGTCGCAGAGGATCATCTGTCCGGGAAACGGCATTGTCAAGAACTAAATTCCACCTTTCGGTGGATATCCGTATCCCTCTCGAGGAGCATTTCTTCTGGGAAACGATTTCAACTTAATTGGTCATACATCTTCAGTTGGTCGTCAGGCAGTGAAGACCTTGACCGGCAGGAATGACCTTGCTGAGCGGCTCTTTTACGCTGCTATAGTGAGTGTCGAAATCACCTTTCGGACAGACTGAATATATGCGTCGATCAGCGCAGGATAGTCCCTAAGCGGAAGGCAGCGTGTGAACGGTATCAATTTATCGCGGGTTGGTCTGTTTTCAGCACTTCTCCTTGCCATTCAACCGGTCTGGGCACAGTTATCGACAGATGATCATCTAGCCGAACCGGGTTTCTGGCCAAGGCAGAGCCAGTCTCCTAAGGAGACCTATGCCGGTAATCAGGCATGTGCCAAGTGCCACGCCGGCATGGTCGCATCCCAGGAGAAGTCCCGAATGGCCCAGGCGGCGATGCCTGCAGCGGTGGCGGAGCTGCTCCATTCTCATCGAGATTTGTCGTTTCGGTCCAACCAGTACCTGTATCGGATCCAAACTTCCCCGAATGATCCGGAGAGTATCTACTCGGTTACGGATGGGACACAAAGTCGTTCGTATCCACTGACCTGGGCTTTCGGGGCAGGGCGAGTTGGTCAGTCCTATCTTTTAAGAAGAGCGACGGCTATTTCTACGAGGCCAGAGTCACCTTCTATCCAAAGCTGGGCAAGCTCGAATTCACACCGGCTCGTGTCCTCCTGAATCCCACCAATATAGAAGAGGCTATGTACCGTCGCGTTCCCGATCCCGAGGTGCTGCGATGTTTCAGTTGCCACTCGACAGGCTCAGTTCTGAATAACGGTTTCGACGACGCTCATCTGGTGCCAGGCGTGAAATGCGAAGCGTGTCACGGACCCGGTCTGGAACACGTGACCGCAATGAGTACCCGGGGTGCCGGCCATAGCGAAACACATGTCTACAATCCGCAGAATCTCACTCCGACCGAGTCAATTGAGTTTTGTGGCGCCTGTCACGGTAGTTGGTGGGACGTAAAACTGTCGAAGGTAACCGGGCCTTCGACCACGCGCTCTGCTCCCTATCGACTTGCAACCAGCAAGTGTTGGGGCAATGGTGAGGACTCGAGGCTGAAATGCACCGGATGCCACAATCCGCATAAACCGCTTGAGACTCGATCCGAAGCGTATGACGCGGTTTGCCTGCAGTGTCATGCGGCGAACAAGAGTTCGGCGGGTTTGCGGACTGGCGTTAGCCAACAGCATCCTACGGATAGCTCTGGTCTTAGGATGGCATGCAAGGTGGGAACGGAAAAATGCACGAACTGCCACATGCCTAAGACTTACGTGTCGGATATGCACGACGATTTCACCGACCATCGCATTCGGATCGTAAGAGCCGGCGAAGCCTTTCCAGAGTGAATTCACGTGGAATCGGCCCGGTTATTTCCAGGCTCCAGTACCTTCGATGAGCGTGACGTACCGGTCGATGGGCAGGCCGGTAAAGCGCTCTACGGCGCCGCTCGGCAACGGCCACTTCACCTCGACCCAATCCACTTTGGGATGCTGACCAACGCCTAGAATGATGCGTGGATCGTGTGCGGAGAGGAAGCTGCCGCCCCCGACCTTCATCCTGGATCGCTTCAGGTCTCCAGCCTGATAGGTAATGCGCGCACCCACCGCATCCGTGTTGCACTTCCGTCCGACAAGAAATATACCGAGCCAGTGGTTCAACTTGCCCACATTGTTGCGAAGGAGCACGGGCGCCGCGTCATTATTACTTATCAGCACGTCGAGTCCGCCGTCGTTGTTGAAGTCTCCAACAGCAAGCCCGCGCGCAGGAAAACTCTTGCCAAACACTGGCCCGCTCTCCGCACTAACATCCTTATATGTCTTGCCCTCGTTATGGAAGAGCAGAAGAGGCTCCTTCCATTTCACGGAAGAGGATGTCTGATCGATCAGGTCATCGGGAAAACCATTCGCGAGGATCAGATCCAAATTGCCATCATTGTCATAGTCGAGGAACTTAAGTCCCCAGCCACTCATCCAACGCGTTGGCATGCCTATGCCGAGAGGCATCGCCATGTCTTCAAACGTGCCGTCACCGTTGTTGCGATAGAGCGAAAAAATCTCCTGGTCGATGTTGGCAACGAAGAGATCCATATTGCCATCTTGATCGAAGTCAGCGGAATCGACTCCCATACCTGACCGTGCGTGGCCATCCGCGCTGTACGCCACGTCGGCGACGAGCCCGACTTCCTCGAATCGATCACCCCGATTCATAAAAAGATAATTCGAGACTGTATCGTTGGCGACGAACAGGTCCATCTTGCCGTCATTGTTGAGATCCGTCGCAACTACGCCCCATGCCTTACCGAGATGTTGCGATATGCCGGTGACCTTACTGACATCGGTGAAGGTGCCATCGCCATTATTGTGAAACAGTATGCTGGGGCGAGGCTGATAGATGCGCGGAAAGCAGTAGTGGCGCGCTCCATTGACATCCTTACACTCCAGCGAGCGGTCGTATTCCGCGAACTGACAAACAAAGAGGTCAAGTCGTCCGTCGTTGTCGTAATCGAACCAGACTGCACTCGAACTCCAGCCAGGGGCAGCGACGCCAGCTTTTTCTGTCACGTCAGTGAAGGTGCCATCGCCGTTATTCCGATAGAGAATGTTGCGGCCGTATTGCGTAACGTAGATATCGGCAAAGCCATCGCCGTTGTAGTCTCCGACGGCGACACCCATGCCATATCCGCCGGCCGCCACGCCCGCTTTCCTCGTAACGTCGGTAAAGGTTCCGTCGCGATTATTTCGATAGAGCGCGTTCTGCAATGGATGTGGCGGGTCGTATAGATCGCACTTTCCGGAGTTGACAAGGTAGATGTCCATCCAGCCATCGTTGTCGAAGTCGAGAAATGCGCAGCCGGCGCCGCTGGTCTCGGGAAGATATTTGTTGGCCGACTTTCCAGCGGTGTGACTCCAGCTAATGCCACTCGTGGAGACGGGCACCTCTTCAAAGGTTGGCAGGGGGGGCAAAGATGCCCTATCTCCCGCATTCAATAAGGAAGCGTGCAGCGGTGAAGCAACAGCCAAAGCTGCGGCATTCCTGATGAGCCTACGGCGCGATACTGTTGCAGCCCAAGCAGCCACTGGCTGGGTCATCCAGAACTATTCCCCTTGAGCGTTGGGCAAGCCGTTATCGCTCCAGCTAAACTTACAAGACCAATGAAGCATCTGTCTACGCACGTTGTTGCGGCGTTCACGTTGTACCTTGCATGCTGCGCTGTGGCGTCGCTGAGCGATGCGGCAATGGGTCAGACACCGACTCAGGGCTGTGCGCAAGAGAACCCTCTGGACGTCGGTGCATTGCAAACTCAAGCGCTGCAGGAGGCTCAGGATGGGAAAGTAGACGACTCCATCCGCGACTTCCAATGCGTTCTGACGTTGCGACCGGACTGGAAAGAAGCCTGGTGGAATCTTGGTACTCTGCAATACAGCGCTAACCGGTTCGCTCAGGCTAAATCAAGTTTCACAAACGTCGTAAAGTTTGCTCCCTCGATGGGAGTTGCGTGGAGTTTGCTTGGGCTCTCGGAGTTTGAGACAAATGACTTCTTCAATTCCGAAGTGCATTTGCAAAAAGCGCAATCACTTGGCGTCGACGACGACGAAATCAAACGCGTGTCCACCTATCATCTTGGAATGCTGCTGGTGCGCAGCGGACACTTTAGCGACGCACAGGATCTACTGCTGAAGACCTTCGGCGGAAAAGCTCGATCGCCGCAAGTGAAGTATGTTTTGGGGCTGGCGCTCTTGCGGGTCCCGCTGCTGCCCAGCGAGATCGATCCGTCACAGGAGGCACTCGTGACCGCGGCGGGAGATGTTGCAGCCGCCGGTGATCCGGTCAATTTATTTCCGGCTCTGATTACAGCGTATCGGGACGCGCCCTACGTTCATTACGCGTATGGACTCGCGCTCTACAAAGTGGGGCGGCAGAAAGAAGCTCTGGCTCAGATGCAAGAAGAGGCCTCCATCTCTCCGCGAAGTCCGATGGCTTGGATGGAGATCAGTCGTCTCGAGGGATTGCTCGGCAATGCGAAAGAATCGCGGGCTGCAGCAACAAAAGCAACTGGGCTTTCGACCAGGAACGCAATTCGCGAGACGTGGATGATTGAGCGCTATTCCGCTGCGGCCTCCCGTGTCTCATCAGGAGCGGGCGCGGTCGACGGATTGGACCCCTGGGACAAAGCAATGCAGGAATATGCCGCCGGCCAATATCGTCCGGCAATCGGTGATCTGAAAGCGTCGTTATCGATGCATCCGGACAACGGCACTGGCTGGGCTGTGTTGGGACTAAGCGAATTTAAAGTGCAGGACTACGGAAGCGCACTCATCCACTTGGAGCGCGGCAGGGCGCTGGGATTGAAAGGCAGCCCAGAGTCGGTGAGGACGGCAACTTACACGTTGGGAATTCTCCTGATCCACGCTGGAGAGTTCGATCGCGCATCTGACCTGCTGACGTCGGCACTAAAGATGGTTCAAAAAGATGATGAGATCGAATATGCTCTTGGGCTTGCGCTGCTGCGAAGGCCAGAGTTTCCGGGGCAAGAGAAGCAGCAACCACAACTCATTCGCAGCGCCGGCAAGATCGCGGCGCTGCTGCAGGAGAGCCGCTACGACGAAGCTTTCCCGATGTTCAAGAGCCTGCTCCAACAATTCCCTGCTGACCCATTCTTGCATTATGCGTATGGCACGGCTTTGCTGGCTCTCTCTGAGTTCGAGGAAGCAGCAGCACAGATGCATGCGGAGATTGTGATCTCTCCAAAAAGTGAACTGCCGTATCTATCTCTTGCATCGATCAAAGTACGCGAACACAAACCTGCTGATGCCGTTCCCTTTGCGAAGCGCGCTCTGGTCCTCTCGCCACAATCAGCCGAAGCGCATTACCTGCTGGGTCGTGCTTCTTTGGAGATGGGCGACGATGCCACTGCGATTCGTGAACTTGAAATTGCCGCCAGGCTCAGCCCTGGAAGTCCCGAGGTGCACTTCAATTTGGCGAAGGCTTATACGCGAGCACAGCGTACCGAAGAAGCCACGCGAGAGCGCAATACATTTGTACAGCTCAATGGATTAGCGCAGGCGCAGAAAAATCAAAAAGGCAACGAGATCTACGCCGGACCGCATGATACGAACATGGTTAGCCAGCCCACTGCGCCCACGCCAGCTGTTCCTCATAATCCCTGATTCGCGCAGCCCTAGAAGACTCATGCGTGTTGTCTGATTTGTTTGGCGAGCTTCTCGATCTGCTGCGCCTTCTTCACGAAATCCACCGGGAGGGTCACCGCCAGATTTGTCTGCTCAACCTCGGTCTTCAGCTCCAATGCCAGTTTGTAGAGCTGTTCCACGCTTGCAGCAATCTGCTCCTTGCTCATTGCGCGTGAGGGCGGTCCATTTGGATCAGAGACCTTTGGATTTTCTAAACCGCCTGGGATGTTTTGATTTGACGGTGCATTTGGCGACGGAATCGGCTGAGGGGTTTGTGCATCGATCGTCATGGGCTGCGAAAGAAATGTTTCGGCAAGAATTACAACACCTGATATGGTCCCAATTAAATTACGGCGCGTCCTGATGCGAACCATGGTGTTTTACCTCGGGCGTCCAAGCTGATTCGGGAAATGCTACGCTAGCCAAGATTGCGCTGTCTATCAAAACTCCGCTAATGCAGGATCGAAATCGTTCTTCCTGCACTATATAAACTTAGGGCTGAGGATTCGCGAGGCCAACAGACACGGGCATATCGATCGTCCCGATTCGATGAGACGTATCATCCACGACGCCGAGACGAAGGCGATATTTGCCCTGGGCAAGTGTGAGTCGCTGCCGGAATGCGATGCCGTTGTGGAGAATGAAGCTATAGCGCGCAGGATCGAGATCGACGTTCAGGTTGCCGGAGCTCTGTGGTGGTTGACGCGGTTGCGTTTCGCCATCGTTGAGCGCAATCAGCGTAACGAGAAGCTTCGCATGATGATGCCCATCTGCTGTCGTGGTGAAGGCGACGGTGGTGGGGTCGATCGTGGACTCCACGACTACATCTGGTTTGGCTTGATCAGAAGGGAGAACCTTCGACTTGAGCAACAACATCGTGGATTCTGGAGTCATAGGTTGCATCGCAATACTGAACTCCTTATTGATGTCGGGCGTTGGACTCACGTCTGGAAATGCAAAGTACCCCCGGCGATAGCTGAGCGTGCAGCCTTTGCGCTGAAGCTTAACCTCCACATCACGAAAGTGTCCGTTCCAAACCGGATTGGATGGCGCATAAATCAGCGCGTAGTAGTTCGATCCATCGTCCATGCTGCTCTCAAGCGCTCGAGCAAAATCGTTAGTCCCATAGAAAGCGCGACCTCCCGACTCTCGAGCAATCTCATTCATGAGTTCCCGAAGATCATGCCTCGCCTCGGTTTGAGTGTTCAAGGTCTTGCCATAGGTGCCGCCTAACGGGTTGACCTCTCCGAGGCCATTGGCAGACGCGTTGATGCCACCTGCTTCCAATCCGAGCAAGCTAATTGGATAAATAGCGATACGCGAGTTGGCCAGCATTTCGGATGTCATTTTGGTTCCGACAACATCCTGTCCTATGTATCGGGTCTTTGTGAGTTGGCTTCCAATCGCAATTGGAAAGGTTTCAGCAAGCCACAAGAGGTTCTTGCGACCCGGATAGCCAGCAGTGGCTCGAGCAAGTTCGCGCAGAGCGTCTTCGGTTACATATTCCCGTCGTTCGGCGTTCTGCTCATTGATTAGCGGATCGAAGGGTTTTACCGCGCCGGCGGCGCTGCGGCCTATGGCTGCAACAAACTCGGCGACCCAGTCAGCATCCTGAGTGCTTTCGTCCTGAGAATGGATGAGAGTGAGATCTTTAGGGCGAATCTTTTCCGCGGCGGCGATCAATCGATCGGAGGAGCCTGTGAAAGGCTGAACCATGTGCAGACGGTCCGATAAGACAAAAAGGGCTACCTGCTGTCCGCGCGGCATAGCCTTGAGGAAAGCGAGTAATTGTTGACGTGCGTAGAGCTGGTCAAGCTCGGGAGTGCTAAGCAGATCCAGCAGAACCATGTTGATCGAATTCGAGGTGCCATTGGATTGCGGTACGTTGGAAAATTCCCGTTGGCCGAGAGCAGGCAGGTTGGGCACTATTGTTCCGGTCTTCACCGCGCCGGACGCATTTTCAGCCGGATCTTTGCTATGGACATCCAGACGGAAGCTCTGTTCATGGCCATCTTCCAACAGTTTGAAATCCTCTTGAGCCAGTCCGCGAACAAATTGTCCATGTGAGTCCCGAACGGTCACATCGATGTAGACAAGCCGCGACGTAACGCGCAGTGTCAAAAGCTGAGAGGCAGAATCAGACGGCGTCTGGGTGTGCGACGTTGCAGCAGGCGGATTGAGTGGTGACGAATCTTGGCAGTACGCTACGCCGTAAGAAGCAGCGAAGAGCGATATCAATGTAAGTTCCCGAACAAAGCCGCTGGCACCACGCATGAGACATCACCCGATCCGAACGAATTGAAGATCCACCTATTGTCTCGCGGACATATGCAAGCAGCACTCAAGCGATTTAGTGTGCAGCCGATGGAACCATCTTCTCCAATTGGGCGACCTGCTGCTTCATCAGGTCGGCATTTGGACCTGGCGCGGTATAGCTCAAGCAATTGTGCAAATGGTTTAGAGCTCCCGAGTAGTCACCTCTGGCTGCAAGCATAACGGCTAGAAGTTGCTCGGTGTTTGGCGCTTTGTGGTTCGGATCCATGGCGAGTGAAGTATTGGCGCTCTTCTCTGCTATATCTGCATGGCCAAGATTGTAGTTTCCAACGGCGCTGAAGTACCAAAGTTGCGGGGTCCCTGTGGGATTCAGCTTTAACCCCTGGCTGGCCGCATCGGCTACGTCCTGCCACTTCTTCTGTTGGGCTGCAATGGCGGCAATATGGTCGTATGGCGGGTAGTACTGGGGGTCCGCTGCCACCGCTTTAGAGTAAGCATTGAGTGCTTCCTGCGGCTTTTGAGCCTCCTCGAGCTTGCCCAATTCGTACCACGCCTCCGCGAATTGCGGATATATTCGGACAGCCTTCTCAAGTTCCTTCTGCGCGTTTTCCGGATGGTTGTTGGTTGCCTCGACGCGAGCCTTTTCGTATGACTTAAGCGCGTCCTTAGGCGCTGCACCAGAAGTGGCGCTTACCGCTGTGCCCGGAGTCTTTTCGTCGCGTGTGAGGGTTATTGTGCCAAGATCGGAATCGTCTTCGATGGTGCGGTTCGCAATGTTGAGATTGCTTGACTGGAAACCTCCGAGCTCCGCGCGAACTTTGCAACCAATCATTTGTGCCGGATTCGGCGACTTCGAATCGGATTTCGTAGTAACAATCTCGCTCGCTCGCGGCGCAGATTCAATGCGGAAGCCGCCCTTGGGATCGGATTGGGTGTCGTACCGAACAGTTTCACCGCAGACGACGACGATCGGAATGGGATCCCAAGGCAGTTGCCCCCCGGCCACGACAACGTTACCTTTCAACATGAGGCTGCCATGCTGACGGCCAGCCATTTGATCCCAATTCGTATATTTGCCCACGTCGCTTGAGGCCTCGGCATTGTGTGCGGAGGTTGCTGCCGCCGGGGTTCCACCCTGAGCATGGACCGGGACGGAAAGCCCGAGGGCTATCGTGAGGGTGGATGTTCCGATAGCGAATTGAGTGAAGGTTGAGATTCGCGCCATATCGTGTCTCCCGAGTCGCGAGAATTATAGCTGCATCATCCTTAATCAGGACAACGCGTAAGGATCGTCTCACACTCCCGCCCTGCGTTCCGGTAATGACTGGACCAATGATTGCCCAAAACTCCGATCTCTTCAGGAGAGGCGATGACCGTATTGCATTCGATGTAAGCTCTAAGAAGGACCATGGCTAAGCCTTCGACGAATAGCAGCGGTATGCATGCGACCAAAGCGTCCCGAAGAGCTACGATCACAGATGTCGCGCGGATCGCAGGTGTAGCACCGATGACTGTGTCTCGTGTGCTGACTGGCTCCGCTAGTGTCAGCCCGGACAAAGTGGGCCGCATCCAGGAAGCAATGGATCTGCTCCGGTATAAGCCAAACGAGACAGCGCGGGCGTTGCGAAGCAGACGCTCCAAGATCATCGGCCTTATTGTTCCGCGACTTTCCGATCCCTTTTTTGCCACAATCGCGCATGCCGTTAACAGCGTCGCGGCTGACAATGGATATTCTGTCTTAATCGTCACGTCCAACGATGAAGAAGAGAGAGAGTATTCCCAGGCACAGATGATGGTTCTTCGAGGAGTGGAAGGGATCGTCATCATTCCCGGCGCCGGCTATCACTCCAAGCTGAATCGCCCGGAATTTGAGCAAATTGGTCTGGTCGCGCTCGACAAGCCTATCGACGAGCCCAGTGTTGACTCAGTCTTGATTGAAAACTCGGAAGGCGCGCGGCTCGCTGTCGAACACCTGATAGAGCATGGACACAAGCGGATCGCGTGTATATCCGAAGCAAGCGGATTGTTTACACTTCGCAAACGGGAAGAGGGTTATCAGAAGGCGATGGTGGACCATGACTTTCGGGTTCAGATTGTGACCGATTGCACTGCGGACCGGGCGCATGACGTCGTACGCCGCTTGATGCAAAGCAGGACACCGCCGACGGCGATCGTCACCACTAACGGACCGGCAACACGCAACCTGTTGCACTGCTTGCTGACGCTGCATACTAAGATTCCCGAACAATTGGCGCTCATTGGTTTCGACGACTTCGAATTCGCGGATATTCTCGAGCCGAGTTTGACTGTTGTAAGCCAGCCCGTCAGCGAACTGGGCAAGATCGCGGCGTTGCACATGTTCGAACAGCTCAAGGAAGGCCGAAGCCAGCATGCTGGGAGAGTAACCAAGCTTCCGGTTCAGCTAGTGATTCGACGCTCTTGCGGGTGCAAACCAACGCGGGTCGTCGCGAAGCCAACGCTCGGTTAGTACTGTGCGATAGGCACCCCTCGCATTTCAGGCAGCGACCGAATTCCCCGACATCCCTCACATCAACGATGATGGCGAAATAATAATCGCCGTCTCTTGTTATCGATATCAGAAATGGACTAGATTATGTCGTGCTGCAAATGATCGTCGGCGACTCTTCGCAATGCGCACGGTATTGATCTGTCCCTATCACGGACGACGGTTCAGATCTCCTGGTTTCTGTTATCGCTATCATTACGAGGTCCTCTTGCGAGCCGTGCCTGATTCAGTTCTGGTCTTCGACGTCGGCGGCAGCCATATCTCTTCGGCACTATGTCTCTTCACAGAGCTTGAACTTCCTCGAATCGTAAGGATTCCGCTTCCGTCACAACCCTCTGTTCAGGCGTTTGTGGATGCATTGGTTGAGTGCTGTAACCAAATGCGCAACAGCGACTATGCTCCTTCTGGCGCGGCGATCGGAATCGCTGCGCCGTTTGATTACGTAAACGGCATCAGCAGAATGAAGCACAAGCTGGAATATCTTTACGGATTCGACCTGAAGCGCGCCATCGCCGATCGCTTTGGCTTGTCACCTGACAGGGTGCTGTTTCTAAAAGATGCCGATGCGTTCCTCTTGGGAGAGATAGGTAAAGGAGCTGCTTCGGGCTCAAAAAAAACGGTTGGAATTACGCTCGGTACAGGGATAGGATCTGCCTTTGCCCAGAACGGCCGTATCGTAACAACAGGTCAGGGAGTTCCGGCAAACGGCGAGATATGGAATCTCGATTACGAACAAGGTATTGTTGAAGACCACATCTCGACGCGCGGACTTCAGATGAGCTATTGGCGAGATGCAGGGGACGGCTTGGGCGCAGATGATGCGGCAAGGGATGTAGCCACGATCGCTGCCCGCGCGGCCTTTGACGAACGTGCGATGGAGGTCTTCGTCCAGTTCGGCCACACGCTTGGCCGGGTCATCAGGCAGGTTGCCACGTGCTTCGCACCTGAAGTGATCGTTCTCGGCGGCGGTATCTCTCGCTCCTCACACCTTTTTCTTCCCTCCGCAGAACTCGAACTTCGAAACTCCGGTATGACACTGCGGGTCTCCACTCATATCGACCAATCTCCTCTGCGGGGAGCCGCGGTTCACTGGTTTAGCCATGTGCGCGACGAGACAGATTAACTCATAGATGATCGCGAAGGGACCGAGATTCCGTAGTTTTCTTCGTGTCACGGCAACGTCACTGGTTGCAATCGTCCGCCGCCTTGTTAGCCGCTCCGGACGTTCACTCAGCGACTGCAATCCCACCATCAATTATGTAGAACACTCCGGTCGTATGTAGAACACTCCGGTCGCTGATAAGGACCCAGGACGCAGGTTTGTGCAGGGCGAATCGAATTCGAACCACGCCCAACCCAACCTGAGAGCGTCAGATTGCTCGGGCGGTAGGATGATGACATCTAGTTATAAATCGCCCGTCGACAGGATTATTTTTATGGCTCTCTATCTAAATGTTTATGTCGATACAATGCTCGTGAGTTATCGACGAAACCATTTCACGCGCGTGTGCCGCATAATTACTGGCTTCACGCATAGTTTGGTTGCCGCTCGGAGATCATTCTGGAAGATCCGTACCCTCGCTTTGCTGGTCGTTCTATTCATGGCCACACCACTATTTGGTCGAAGTAAGACAGATGTTCTCGTCATGAATAACGGCGATCGACTCACGTGCGAGATTAAAGCCCTCGACTCCGGCACTCTCTCTGTCGGCTTCGACTATATAGCGGGAACAATCTCGGTCGATTGGTCCAAGGTCAATCACATTGAGAGCACTCAATCTTTTATCGTGAAGACCGAAAATGGGTCGGTGTATAGCGGGATGATCAACACCACTGAGATCGCCGCCGGCAGTCGCCCGATGGAGATCCGTGTTTCCGAAGCACCCGAGGGAGGCGTTGTAATTCCCCAGCCACAACTCGTCGAGTTGACCCAAACATCGGATACATTCTGGAAGCGACTCAATGGAAATATCAGCTCGGGCACAACCTATTCCAAAGGCAATCAAGCCTTGCAGTATCAACTGAACGCGTCCGCCATGTACCCGCGCGAACGTTGGGCTGCCGGAGGCGCAATCAGTTCGACCCTATCGTCCAGTACAGGTTCGCCAATCGCGACGCGAAACACACTTGCTTTGAATGCGCAGCGTTCCCTTCGCTGGGATAACTGGTTCTACACGGGAATAGCTGACTTTCTCCAAAGCTCAACACAAGATATCCAACTGCAATCGAACTTCAGCGGCGGCGTCGGGCGTTTTCTGAAAAACACGAACCGTGCGACCATCACACTCTTCGGAGGACTCGCATACCAGACCACTCGCTACACGCAAAACATCGAGACCCAGGAGGCACAAAACGTGGTCACCGCAATGGTTGGCACCTCCATCAATGTATTCAAGTTCAATAAGACCAAACTAAGCGTCACTGCAACCGTCTTTCCGGCGCTATCGGAGCCCGGACGCGTTTACATCAACACCGACGCCTCTTATTTTTGGAAACTCGGTCACAACATTACCTGGAACGTCTCCTTCTATGGCAACTGGGACAACCAACCACCACCCCACTTTGCCGGCAGCGACTACGGCACCTCTTCTGGCATCGGATGGACCTTCGGAAACAGGTGACTCCTTAACGCCACGCAGTGGCCGAGGAGAATCACATCATGGCCTCTTCGCATTGCTGGAAGAAGTTCTAAGGCCCAAAAGTCTATTTGGCTCAGCGGCAGCTTATGTGCGATTTTGAAAGATGCTAGGAGCCAGGAAGTGGATTGGGACTATGTTCGCGTGGCTTGCGCCGAAGGCCTTCGCCGCGAAGACGGTACCGGATAACGACGGCAATAAAGCTGAGTAGCGTGGCCACTTCAACAAACACCTTGCCACCGTCAAGTAAATCTGGATGGCCGTCCTTCAGGTTCGGATCAGTGAGGATGCTGTGGAGGAAGAGCAACATGGCAGCGGGAAAGACAAGATAGTGCAGCCGCCGCCACAAAGGACGGCCAATACGCGTACGGAGCAGCGACGAGAGGAACACGAGCAGCAAAAGATAAAGGGCTGCGGCACCGGCGAGGTTGAGTTTTGGCTGAAGCGGGGACTGTACAGGGAAGAAGATATCGAGCAGGCGGAATTTGGGTTCGTCTAGAAAGAGAAGGACGACGGGGTGCGTCAGCGTGAGCGCGATGGCAACATAAGCGGTCCACTGATGAAGTGCGAACAGATTGATGCGCCGATGGGGCCAGAATTTCACTGGGCTATAGCGCAGTGACATGAGCATGCCAAGCCAGAGGTTAACGGTAGCGGCTCCAACAGCTCCCAGACCCAAATAGGCGCACAGGTCAAGTACGCTGATGGGCAAGGTCAAGTGGACTCCATGGTAGCTTGGATTAATTCCGAAAACCGTTCGATAGAAAGAAAAGTAGTGGAATGCAGGATGCGCTATAGTGAGCCTACTCAAAGCAGGATTTCGTGCGCAAGAGGTTTTCGTGCAGTCGATTGAGGAGAGCTATGAACGTTCGTCGCCGTATCTTGTTCGTTATCGCATTCTTTGCCGGAAGTGTCTCTCTAATAGGTAGTGCTGTTGCGCAAGCCGGCCCAGTCGATCCAAAACTCTTCTCGGATATGCATTGGCGCGAGATTGGACCAATGCGCGGAGGACGCGTTCGCGCGCTAGCCGGAGTGCCGAGTCAACCGGCAACGTTCTACTTTGGCATGGTTAATGGCGGAGTATGGAAGACAACGGACGCCGGGGCTACATGGCAAAGCCTATGGGACACACAGCCGACAGGATCCATTGGCTCGATCGCCGTCGCTGACTCCGATCCCAATATCATCTATGTGGCGAGCGGCGAAGGCCTCCAACGCCCAGACCTTTCAACCGGCGATGGTGTCTACAAGTCAACCGATGCGGGTAAAACGTGGACTCACCTTCCAGGACTGCGGGATGGGCAGCAGGTCGGTCAGGTAGCGATAGATCCAAAAGACGCCAATAAGGTGTTTGTTGCGGTGACCGGGCATCCGTACGGGCCGAACGAAGAACGCGGGCTCTACCGATCAGTGGATGGCGGAGCGACCTTCAAGCGCGTGTTGTACGTCAATGACAAGACCGGCGCGTCCGAAGTCCAGATCGATCCGCAGCATCCCAATGTGATCTACGCGGGCATGTGGCAGCGGCAGGAAGCGCCTTGGGAGAACGGTTCCTGGATCGGGGCCGAGGGTGGCTTTTATCGTTCAACTGATGGCGGAGACACTTGGACGAAGCTGACCGGCCACGGACTGCCGGACGACATTCTGCAGGTGCAGGTGGCGATCGCGCCGAGCGATCCGAAGCGCATCTACGCGGAGATCGGCACGGTGCGAGGGCCTGTCCTCCTTATGCGCACCGATGATGGCGGCGAGAACTGGGTGCACGCCCCGGTGAATGATCCCCGGCCCGAAGCGAGAATCGGCGGCGGCGACGTGCCGGTGCCGAAGGTAGATCCGAAGGATCCAAACACGGTATATGTGGCGACCGTCGTGACGTGGAAGTCGACCGACGCCGGAAAAACCTGGACCGGACTGCGCGGCGCACCCGGCGGCGACGACTATCAGAACGTCTTCATCAACCCCAACAACACGGACATCATCGCACTGGCCAGCGATCAGGGTGTGATCATCTCGCAGAACGCGGGCAAGACCTGGACCCAATGGTATAACCAGCCCACAGCGGCGATGTATCACGTGAGTGTTGACAACGCTTTTCCTTATCGCGTGTGCGGCGGACAGCAGGATAGCGGCAGCGCGTGCGTGGCCAGCCGGAGCAACGACGGCCGTATCACGTTCAATGACTGGCACCCGGTCGGGATTGAGGAGTATGGCTACGCCGCGCCCGATCCTCTTGATCCAGACATCGTCTATGGCGGCAAGGTGACGCGCTACGACCGGCGCACCGGACAGATTCAAAACATCGCACCCAAGGCAGGTTATCGCGCCCTGCGAACCCAGCCTCTGCAGTTCTCTCCTGTAGACCCGCACAGCTTGTACTTCGCTACGAACACTCTTTGGCTAACAAAAGACCAGGGAAAGAACTGGAAGGAGGTCAGCCCCGACCTTAGTCGCGAGACGTGGGAGCTGCCGCCATCGGTAGCAGACTACAAAGACACGCCCGCTGCAAAGCCAACTCGGCGCGGTGTCATCTACGCGCTCGGACTTTCGCCCCTGGACGTGAATCGCATCTGGGCTGGAACGGATGACGGACTCATTTGGACCACAACCGATGGCGGCAGCCACTGGGACAACGTCACACCGCCCGAGCTGAAGGCGTTCTGGAAGGTCTTCAACATGGACGCTGGGCACTTCGACACGAAGACCGCATACGCCGCGGTCAACACGCTGCGGCTGGACGACATGCGGCCACATCTCTTCCGTACGCACGATGGAGGCAAGACCTGGGCCGAGATCAACAACGGAATACCGGACGGCGCCGCAACGAGCACAATTCGTGAAGACCCGAAGCGTAAGGGTCTGCTCTATGCAGGCACAGAGACGCAGGTCTACGTATCCTTCGACGACGGTGACCATTGGCAGTCGTTGCGTTTGAACATGCCGGCAAGTTCCGTCCGCGATCTCCAGGTAAAGGACGACGACCTGATCGCAGGCACACATGGACGCGGATTCCTGATTCTGGATAACGTCACGCCACTGCGACAGATTGCCGCGAAGATTGCAGCCGAGCCGATGCATCTCTACGCCCCCCAGACAGCACTCCGGATTCGCGGCGCCATGAATCCTCCGACACCCTGGCCGCCGGACATGGCGACCGGTGAGAATCCGCCCGATGGGGCGATGATCGACTACTACGTTGGCCCGAAGTTCAATGGTGTATTGACACTCGAAATCAGGGACAGCAAGGGAGAACTCGTAACAAAAATCAACAGCAACGATCCGGTCCCTCCGCTCGATCCGCGGTATCCCGACCCGACGTTGTGGGCAAGACCTCCCCGGATCCTATCCGTCGAGGCGGGACATCACCGGTTCCTGTGGGACCTCCGTTATCCCGCAGTACCCGGCATGTCGACCGGACCCTCAGCCGACGAGGCGGTGCCGTATAACACGCCTGCGGTCCCGTCGTCGCCGTTTATTCTGCCCGGAACGTATACCATCCGTTTGATGGCGGGCGGCAAGACCCTGAGTGAAAAGTTACAGGTAGTGATGGATCCTCGGGTCAAGACGCCCACCACGCAATTGGAGGAGCAGTTCACAGTGTCGAAGTCGATCTACGACGACGCCCTCCATGCCACCTCGGCACTGCATGAGATCACCGTGTTGCGTGACCAGTTGAGTGCGAAGTCCGCACAACCTCCTGTGGCGGCCGCAGGGGATTCTTTGGAATCCAAACTGACGAAGATTGCAGGTGGCCGTGGCGAAGCGGCTCGTGGAGGCGGAGGGGGTCGTGGCGGCCCGGCTGGACCACCGAACCTGACCACCTTGAGACTGCAGCTTGCGCGCATGGAGCACACCATCCAGAGCGCCGATATTGCACCAACAACCGCGCAGGTCGAAGCCTACGAGAGCCTGAAAAAGCCGCTGGCCGACTTGATCGACCAGTGGAACGCGTTGAAGGCGAGCGACCTGAAAGCGCTGAACGACTCGCTGCGGAAGCACGGCCTGCCGCTTCTCTCGTTGGATACGAAGATCATCGATCACGCAGTCGAGGACCAGATCGAACTCGGCGACGAGAACTAGGCACGGGCCTTAAAACGCACCCTAGAAGGAGACACGCACACCGAACTGGGCAGCGAACGGAATGCCCACCGTCGTGCCCGGACCGAAGAAGTCACCAAGCGCTCCTCCCGGAACCCTCAGCTGATTGGGGCTGGTGATCGGGGTCGTTGCGGTGCAGTAGAGTTGGTGCAAATGTCAGTTACGTTGCCTGACTGCAGCCTCAGCCGCCGGGACCGGCAGCACCGCGATGTTCGTGACGTAGTTCGCTCCGGGATTGTTGCGATTGAACACGTTGAATAAGTCGGCAAAGGGAGTGATCGACCATCGATCGCGAATCATAAACGGACGGCTCACTCTGAGATCCATCTGAATGTACGGGGTCCCGCGAAACTGGTCCAGCGTAGTGGGAACTCCGTTGATCGCAATGCGTCCGCTGTTATCTGCCGTGGTGATCGTAAAAGGCCGCGCGCTCTCAGCCTGAAACAATCCACTGACTTCAATACCTCCGCGTATATGTGCCGTTCCAGCGATGACCGCGCGACTACGAACGTCTTCTCCAGATGGGCCATAGTCGCCGGCTGCAAATGGTTGCAGCGGATTACAGACACCGTTCACGTAGTCGAAGAGCTCTCCGAGGACGCAGCCCCAGGTCTGGGCCTTCGAAAACGTGTAGTTTGCGATCAGGTTGAATCGCCGTGACAAGTTGCCCTGTAAATGCAGCAGCAGGGCGTTGTAGCTGGATCGATTGTCCGAATGAAAGACATTCACATCGGGCACGTAGACCGACTGGTTCGGATCGCTTTCCTCTAGCTGCGGTGTGAAGAGGTTCGTCCCGCCCGTGTAACTATAGGCGCGATACCGTGATTCCCTTGCTCATGGATGTAGTCCGCAGTTGCAGACCAGTTCGCGCTGAACGCATGTTGCACGCCGGCGGAGATGTGGATGGCATAAGGCGTCCTGTATTTCGAATCGATAAGATTCGCAGTCCCTCCTGAAGCATCGCCGGGAACGCATCCTGCATTCTCGTCGCCACCGGGATTTGTGACCGGATCCGTGCAAGGACCGGGCGGCAAATTGACAGCCTGGAACGCGGTAACCCAGCCATTCTGGGCGAGGTCGTCGAAGTAAAGCCCGAAGCCGCCGCGCACGACGGTCGTCCCCCTGTCGCCAGGCGAGTAAGCGAAGCCAAGCCTCGGGGCAAACTGCTTTCGGTCATCCTGCGGCGCGCCTGAAACCAACGGGATATCGAGCGCAGCCAGTGTGAGGTATCCGGGATTCTCTAACTGACTGCGTCCCGACGCGGTGAAAAGTCCATACGTCGTTGAATATCGCAGACCATAGCTCAGCGTAAGGCTATGGGTAGCGCGCCACGAATCCTGCGCGTAGAACGCGAGCCGTTGAATGTTCTGCGAGAAGCCGCCACCGAGGTTGGACGACGAAGCACCGGCGATCATGTCTGCTGTGAATTGGGCGGGATTATTCACGTAATAGGTCGGATCTTCCGGAAACTGATACAGCGTCTCCGTATTTCCCGGGAACTGCCCGCTTAACACCGGCTCATGAATGAAATTGACGCCAAACTTTATCGCGTGATGACCCCGCATGTTGCTCATGTCGTAGCGGAATTGATATTTTTCCTGGCTTCGTTCGGACGGGAAAAAAGTGATTGGTGTCGCAAATTGATTGTCCCCATAGGTTTCGAAGCCGGAGACGGTCAGAGAGGTGGAACTGAAAGGAAAGGCGAGCGCAAACCCCAGGTCCGAGTTACGGGTCTGGGTCAGGTGCAGACCGCTGGCACTGAGCACCAGTTCTCCCAACAGGTTCGGCGTGAACGCATATTGATTCCCGATAAGCACGCTGAGATAGTTGTTATGCGCGAGCAGCCCGGTCGAAGGAAGCGTCCCCTGTTGGACGAGACTATTGTGAGTTGTGTACTCGTCATTCGACCCACGCAAATGCCATTGGGACTTGCTCGATTGACCCCAGTCAAGTCGCCCCAACCCGAGATAATCGCGAAACGGAATCGGCACATTGGGCGGTACGGAAATGGACGGCACACCGGGTATGAGTCCTTGGGATGCCAGCGATGACAGAGCGTCAAACTGAGTGGTGCTGGCCGGACTATAGGCGATGCTCGCGTCCTCGTGCACACCTTCAAAGGCAATAAAAAACCACAGCTTGTCCTTTCGAATAGGCCCACCGAGACGTCCCGACGTAGTTCTGTCGAGAAAACGGCTGCTTCGGATTCGGCGCTGGGTTCTCTATCGGATACCGCGCATTCAAGGCCGCCGCGCGCTCGTAGAACGCGGCATCACCATGCCAATCGTTCGTCCCGCTCTTCGTCGTCAAAATGACGGAGCCGGCCGTCGTGCCTCCCGTATCGGCGTCTTCCTGACCCGTACGTATGTTGAATTCTCGAATGGCGTCCGGGGAATAGTTCTGGAGAAAGCCCCCGATGTAGTCATCGGAGTTGTCGCCGCCATCGACGGACAGCTCGTTGTTGAGGCCGGAGCTTCCGCCGGTCGACACAGCAGTAATGCGCGCCTTCGTCGGGTCCGACGGCTCCACCGGTTCAGTCCCGGGAGCAAGATAAGCGATGTTGGCAAAGCTACGCGCGGGAAGCGGCAGCCCCTGCAGGTCTTGCTCAGTGACGACGCTTTGGTGAACGCTGCTCGCCAGATCGAGCGCCTGTGACGTGATGGAGGAACTTTGTGCCCGTACCCCGACCACCTGTCGCACGGAAGAAGGATTGAGTGTCACGGTGACATCGCGGACGGTCCCGACCGAGACGGACACATTGGCAGTAGCCGACGCAAATCCTTTGGCGTCTACGTTCAACCGGTAAAGCCCTGGTGTCAGTCCTTCCAGTTGGAACTCGCCGAGGCTATCGGAAGAGACTCGGCGCACGAGCGATGACGTCGTCGACGTAGCCTCAATCGTGGCCGACACGACGCGAGCGTTGGTCGAATCTTGCACGACTCCGCGCACCGATCCATGAGGGTCTTGCGCAGACAGTGAACTAACGAGTAAGAGCATCGACAGGATGCAGATAAGCTTTCTATTCATGTCTCGTTTGTGATTTCGAAGCTGTCAAACGGAAATGCTCCGACCAACCTGCTGAGATCCGTCTGGTTAAGATGGTCAAAGAATCTGAAGGTATCCGTTTTTCAAATGTAATTGAATTCTCGGCGGTGATGCCTGGAATATCAAGGGTCAAACAGTCGCCTATAAGTGTTGCCCGTGGACTGGATCGAACAGCCGGCGGAAGTAGCCGAAAGCACCGCCGCCACCGCGATCCCTCCGTGACCCACCCCCGCGCAATCGTCTGAAGCCGTCCTAAGCCCTTTTAGGGCCTCGGCCTGACTACCGCAATTCCTGAGCGACTGCATGACGGTCGCGTACCATTGCCTCGGTGAAGGTCATGCGGATTCCGTGCTTTGGTCGCAGGATGACCATCGGGCGCGCTTCGATCGTCTGGCCCGGAACCAGCTGAAAATCGTATGTTCTGAGCAGATCGCTCAGAATCATGAGGATTTGCAGCATCGCGTAATTTCCGCCGATGCAGCCCCGCGGTCCCCCGCCAAAAGGCAGATAGGTGAAGGGCGTTCGCAGCTTGTCGTTCACTTTGGTGAACCGCTCCGGGTCGAAACTCTCCGGGCTGTCCCAGTAACGCGGTGCGTGGTGCGCGCCATACACATAGACAATGACCGTCGATCCGCGAGGAATGTCGATGTCCCCTACGCGATCGTCGGCGACAGCCATGCGGTCGATCATCCAGAACGGCGGATAGAGACGGAGCCCCTCCTGAATAACCTGTGTAGTGAATTCGAGCTTGGGAACGTCGCCGAAACTCAGCGGCGAATCGCCCAGCACGGAATCGAACTCCTGCCTAACCCGTTCCAGGCAATCAGGACGCGAACTCAAGAGATAGAGAAGCCACGATAGGCCATTCGACGATGTTTCATGGCCGGCGACCAAAAGCTGCATGCTCTCGCTCAGCACCATCTCATCGCTCATGCCTTCGCCGTCGCTGTAACGAGCATCCATCAAGGTCTGCAGCAGGTCGTTGCCCGGCGCCTGCTGGCGGCGCGTCTTGATGTACTCCATAAGAACAGCGTCCGCGCGAACCCGCATCGCTTCGTGTCTCCGCAGTTCGCCCGAAACTTCAAACCAAGGATTCAGGTAGGGCTGAATCGTCTGCCGAACAATGAATTCCTGGACGGTGCAGATCGTACTGCTCACCAGGTCAATGTCTTCGTCCTTCAGCTTGGCGCCGAAGAGTGAACGAGCGACCATCGCGAAGGTCATCTTCATCAGGTGGGGGTAGATATCGACTGGGCCGAGACGAACCTGTCTATCGAAGTCCCGTAGCGAGTCAGCCAGGGAGTCCTGCATGATCGCCGACAGAGCCTCAAGCTGCTTTCGGTCGAAACCCTTCTGAATCAGCCGTCGCTGTGTCTTCCAGGCCTCGCCGTGAGTCGTCAGAAGACCTTTGCCCAGGAAGTGACCCATTCGCTTTACCTGAATGTCAGACTTCTGGTAATTGTCCGCATTTGTCTTCAAGACGTGCTGAATGACAGCGGGATTGGTAGTAACGATGGCCTCCTTGATGCCACCCAGATAGAACCGGAATGTATCGCCGAAGCGCTCGGTGTACTTCGCCAACACCTGCACAGGATTAGCGGCCATCGCGCGCGAATCCGCAAAAGAACGAGATCGTGAGACGGCGGGTATCGAGGTGCTCAACGTTACTCCTCGCTTCCCAGATGGCTGTCCGGAAGCTGGAGAGCTGTGAGAAATGTCATGTAGTTTGCCTGAAGTGATCGGGGAGCCATAGATAAATACTAAACGTTTTCAAAATTAGTCTTCGGTTCCCAGTTGCTTCAAAAGGAGCAGATGGTGCCAGACGGCCCGGGTCATAGTGGAGTGTTGCCGATAGGGAACGCCGAACTCCTCGGCGGTCTCCTTCACAATCCGGGTCAGCGGAGCATAGTGGGTATGACACACGAAAGGACACAGATGATGTGCGATGTGGTGGTTGAGGCCGCCCGTGAGCCAACTTACGACGGGGTTGCTGGTTGCGTAATCGGCCGTTGTTGCGAAGATGTGATACACGCCATTGTCAAACTCGCTGCGGTTTGACGGAAAATATGTGGTGTCGACGGTGTGCGTCGTTTGGAATACCAGCGATACGCTTAGACCGATGATCAAATGGACCAGTACAAACGCCCCGGCGACCAGCAGAGGCGATCTTCCCAGCACGAACACCGGCAAAATGAGCATGTACGTGAGGTAGAACGCCTTCCCCGCGAAGAGGATCACGTATTCCCGCAGCGGATGCTTGTCGCGTTTTAGATAGTCATGGGACGGAAAGAAAAAGCTCTCGAAGTCCCTGACGAAAACATAGTCCAGAGAGAACATCGCATAAAAGAACAGCGCATAGATGTGCTGGAATCTGTGGTAGCCTGCGCGCGGTTCATGGGGCGTAAACCGAAAGATGCTCCGACCCGTAAGCGCGTCGTCTTCGCCGTGGACATTGATGCAGGAGTGGTGACCTCGATGATGGAGGATGCGCCACATGTACGAGTTGATCCCGCAAACATCGAAGACGTAGTTCAGGATCTTGTTTACGGAGGGCACAGATGAAATGGCGTTATGGTTGCTGTCATGAGCGATGTTCAGCAAAAGAAATGTCTGGGCGAGGCCGCCAAGGACGTAGAGAGCAACAAATTTCCACGAATACGGCTTTAGCGCATAGAGCGCTATCCAACTGCCCGCCAGCACTGCGAGACCCGCAGCGATCTTGATCCACATGGTTCGGTTGGCTTTGGGAGAAAGCTTCTGTTCGGCAAAGAATCTATCGAGTCGACGACGTAAAACCTTCGGAAAGGACGACGGCCCGGTTGACTCGGCGATGGGCTGCCGTGGCCAGGCCTCAGGTGCTACCAGATCCTCAATCTCCGGCTTTAGAGCGATTACCGCTTCTTTGTTCCCAGACCTCACCGAGCCTCCGCAATCCCGTTTGCCCGGCGCATCCCGGTCCCTCACATTGGCAGGCAAAGACAACAGCATGTCTGTGGTCCGCCACTGCAACATCGAACCTTCATACTAGCGTGAAGATCTGAGGTCAATCAAGCGAACATGGACGAGAGAGTAACCGCCTTTGGGCGGCCCTCGTTCTTGGAATCAGGTACTTGGCGCTTTGTTTGGTCGCTCTGGTAACATAAGGTAATCGAATCGAATGACGTCAAGGCAAAGAATGGTTATGCCTTTATTCTCACATTCACCCATGCCGTAAGTCCGCACTCCGAGACTCCGTCATATTTCACCTGACCAGGACACTGGGGAGCAGCGATAAGTTTAGTGTTTTGCGTACTAGGTTTTGCTATTTAACCTCGGGGGTATTGCTAGATCTCTTATGGCGTCGATCTTAGATCAACTGGATAGGCTGGGAGCTGAACATCCACATAAACTCCTGTATTCGTATCTTGACCTGAATGGCAATCCAATCGAATGCTATTCGTACGCTTCTTTTATCGAGCGCACGAAGGCAATCGCCGGCCACCTGCTCAAGCAAAGTCGTTTCGCACCTCAGGATCGGCTCCTGCTCGCCTACCCGCCAGGCCTCGAGATGATCTGCGCGTTCTTCGGTTGCGTGCGCGCCGGATTGATCCCCGTGCCGGTCTATCCTCCCAGTTCCCGTGGCTTCCAGAGCGCACTGTACAAGATGGTTCACATCGCCAGAGATTGCCAGGCGTCCGGGGTTTTGACCAGCGCAGACTACCACGCATCTCTGAAGACAAATCTCACGAGGAGTGGGGTCGCGGCATCCGGTGTCGACGTCGACTACATCTCCGGTCTCCCGTGGATTGTCACGGAAGAGTTCGTAGACAGGGTCCCTCACGAACCGTTTTTCGATACTTCGAAGATTCTGTTTCTCCAGTACACGTCGGGGTCAACCATGGAGCCCAAGGGGGTCATGGTGACACACGAGAACATCCTCGACACCTGTCCGCTCGTGATCGATCATCCGAATCCGGTCGTCGTATCCTGGCTCCCGCAGTATCACGATATGGGCCTCATCGGATGCTACCTATATCCCGCGCTGAGAGGCGGCACCACCTACGGCTTTTCTTCCACGGACTTCATTCAGCGGCCAATCCTGTGGTTCGATACGATCACAGCCTACCGGGCCACTGCGACCGCGGCTCCCAACTTTGCTTACGACTACTGCCTGCGCGCCGCAAGACTTTCCAAAGAGAGCCTGAAGGAGTGTGATCTTAGCTCCCTTCACGTGCTAATGTGTGCCGCGGAACCCGTAAAATCGGACACTTTCACACGTTTTCTCGAGGCGTTTCAACCTTACGGACTGAAGTCAGAGAGCTTTTATGCCGCCTTCGGGCTTGCTGAAAATACTCTTGCGGTTTCGCTCGGCGGCCGCACGATCGTTTCCGTTAACAAACGTGCCCTCGCGCTGGGTAAGGCGCGCATGACGACGGAGGTTTCGGAGATCGATGGCGCAACGCAGATTGTAAGTTGCGGAACTCCGCTCGCGGGTATGGACGTTAAGATCGTCGATCCGGAACAGCACGTCGCGCTGGAGCCTGGTCACATCGGTGAGATCTGGATTGCAGGACGCGGCAAGTGCCTCGGCTACTGGAACAATCCGGAACTGACATTGAAGCAGTTTCGTGCGCGGCTAGTGGACGATAGTCCCTATGACGACGGCCACCTTAGAACCGGAGACATGGGATTCTTCCACGACGGCGAACTCTTCGTTTGCGGTCGAATCAAGGACATGATCATCCTGCGCGGGCAAAACCATTACCCGCAGGATATTGAGAACGTGGTGGAGAGAGCGTCAGGTCTGATCCGCAACAATTGCGTCGCAGCATTTCAGATTAACGAAGACAGCGAACCTGCACTGGCAATTGTGGCCGAAGTGAAAAATCCTAAGTCTCTCCCGGATGCGCGAAAGATTGCGACCGCGGTCCGGAGTTATCTCAACGTGGAAGTGGCGTTGATTTCCTTCATAGCGCCTCGCGCGATACCGAGAACCAGCTCGGGCAAGATCATGCGCCATCGGACCAAGCACATGTGGCTGGAAGGTGAATTTAACGTTCTCTCCGAGTTTTCGCGGGAGAAGGACGCCGGAACCTCCGAGCCCGATTCTGGAATGCAGTCGACTTTCGACGAATTGAAAGCCAGGTATAACCTGACTGGCATGGAATCGTACAACCTCGTCGAAGCCGGGCTGGACTCCCTGGATCTTGTCGTATTCATGCATGAGCTCAAGGAGCTCCTGAAGGATAAAGGCGCCGAGATGCTGGCGAGGCAGGTCGATATCAGCGTCATTCAGCGTGTCAGCGTAGCCGAGCTGTTTCAGCTGGCCGAACAGCTGGAGAGTGCTCCAACGGAAGCACTGGAAATGCTGCGTCATTCCCTGGCGGCGTTCCGTGAAGAGCAGCGCGCAGCGGAAAAGCAGATGATGAGCGACGATAGGAAACTCGTCTTCGCGCCTCCCGCGCCTTCGCCATTGCCCGCGATACCGGTCCTGAATCACGTACTGCTAACGGGCGGCACCGGTTTCATCGGACCGTTCCTGATGAAGAGCCTGCTCGAACAGACGCGGGCGAAAATTTACGTCCTCGTCAGAGCCTCCGACGACGTTCAGGGTAAGCAAAGACTGAAGGCGGCGATGGAGTCAATGGGCCCGTGCGGTCCTGGCCTGATGCAGATGTTCGAATCTCGCGTGATTCCCATTTGCGGTGACCTCGCGCAAGCAAATCTGGGTCTTGCGCAGGACGTCTGGGACTTCCTCGCCAATGAAGTGGATACGGTGTTCCACAACGGAGCAACCGTGAACTACCTGTTCAATTACGATCGCATGCGTGACGCGAACGTAATGGGAACAAACGAGGTTTTGAGACTGGCGTTCGAAGGCCGGTCGAAGGAGTTCAACTACGTTTCGACGACCTTCGTCTTTGGCTGGGCAGTCAAGAGCGTCCTTTGGGAAACCGACTTCAACCAGGACATGGAGCTTCTCGACTTCGGCTACAGCCAGACCAAGTGGGTGGCCGAACAAGTAGTTGCAGATGCCCGCAGCAAGGGGCTCTCCACGCGAATCTTCCGTCCCGCTCTTGTAAGCCCCTCGGTTACCGGAGGAGGCAACAACTTCGATATCGCCGTTCGCCTTGTCGCGTTCATGGTGAACCACGGCATTGGAGTCGATGCACTGAATCAGGTCAGCTTCGTTCCCGCGGACATCGTGGCGAACAATATTGTCGCTATTTCAACGACTGCAAACACTGCGAACAAGACCTACCACGTGGTGCGCGACGATTATGCGAACATGCTGGACATTACCGGGCTCATCACCCAGGCGACCGGGCGGCAATTCGAGATATTCGGCATAACCGACTTCGTCCCCGAGTTGATCCGCAGATGCCGGAAGGAAGATCTGCTGTTTCCGCTCCTGGATTTTCTGGTGGGCTCCGTGGACAACATTACCGCGATGGAGTTCAAACGCTATGACAACTCCGACTATCAGGCGGCCCGGGATGCCTCAAAGTGGGGCAAAGCGGACCCGTCTCTCGAAGATACGGTAAGCGGCATTCTGAAATTCATGCACCGTAAGGGGATTATCTCGGTTGCGGCTCGTGAGCCCAGTGTTGTGTCAGCGCCAGAGAATGAGATGGTCTCTGCGGATGCACCAGCCGCTACTGCTTTTTGAACAACAGCTTCTCGGTTAGGTGCTGGCCGGTCTCCAGCGTGCCTGTGGTGGTCAGCGTCATCTGCTGGCCATCCGCGGAGACCACCCACCTGTCCTTTTGAGCCACTTGATCGTCTCGCCGGTAGATCGCATCCACCGTGTGCGGATCGACAAGCTGAAGCGAAACGGTGTCATTGCGGGAGTTCTTCAGATCGTACTGCTTCCCGTCAAACCGGGCGGTATAGCTGAAGTCCCACAGAAAACGTACTCCCCCGGTTCCATCTCCTTCAATCTTCAGTGCCAGTCCTTGCCGCAATCGAGTCTTGCTGGGATCCTGAGTCCACTCCCCGGCGAGTGGGTCGGCGGCGACCTTCACACCTCCGCTTCGCGTCCATACGCTGGTCTGGTCGCCGCGGCCGCTTCTGGTAGTTGTGATGGTCAGCTCGGTGCCATCCTTCGAAATCTTCTCGTGAATCGTCGCCACGACAGCTCCGTCCTTCTTCTCCTTCACCTCCGCCTGCTTCTTATCAATCCTGCGCACCTCGACCTGGTTGAACCCAAGATTGCCCGGCACCGACGTCGCGTGCCCATCCGCCTTCGCGGTGAAATCGAGTCGGGTCTCCCCGGTCATCACCACATGCAATGCGCCTTTCAAATCGGTAACGGAGAGTTTATTCGGAGGATCGAAGGCAGACTGCGCGGAAATCAGCGTCCAAGAGCCAATGCGCGGGTCTGCGGCTCCAGGTTGAAAGGCGGCAAGCAGCGCGAGCAACGTAAATTTAAGAATGGATCCTCCTACAGAGACGGAACTAATTTAGCAGATTCGAAGAGCCCGATAGGGGCCGAATTCGGCACCTGTCTCAGACTCCAAAGTCTTTTGATGCCGTCGGAGAGTGTCAATATCCCCCAACCGGCGACGATTTATATGACATTATGAGTCTCATGAATGTGCCCCGTTTCTGGGTGGCTGGGCTAATCCTTGCCGCCGTCGTAGCCCTTGTTCCATTCTCCTTTCACGCCGAGCGCCATCTGGAGACGGCAACCCGCGTCGAAGGCAGCGACGCGGAGACTGTTCGGCAGGAGCTCATTAGTCGTTTTCATTCACCGTTTGTCGACCGTGTGGTCCTCGTGATTCAAGGACTTCCGCCTGCGGATTCTGAGGAAGGCGGGCAGGCATTAGCAACTATCGTGGCGGCACTGAAAGACCAGCCCGGGGTGTCCGCCGTTGTCTCTTATCTGGAGCTGCGCGATCCAATCTTCCTGGGCACGGGCGGCGGAACGCTTGTCCTGGTGGGACTATCGTCGACCGAAGGTCCGGTGGAATCGCTGGTCCCCAAGCTTCACGAGCGCGCACACCTTCTTGAGAATCAAATGCGCAGCCGCTATCCCGCCCTGAAGCTTGAGCTGACAGGCGAGATTCCACTGAACTTCGACATTCGAAAGGCGAGCGCCGATGACGTGCGCCGCGCCGAAAGTCTGGCGATTCCCGCGACCCTCGCACTCTTGCTAGTGGCTTTCGGAAGCCTAGTCGCCGCCCTAATTCCATTGGCCGTCGGACAGCTCGCCATCGCGACGACTCTCGCGATTACCGGGCTCCTTGCGCAGCGCTTCCACCTCTCCATTCTTGTGCAGAACCTCGCCACCATGCTCGGGTTGGGCCTGGGAATCGACTACGCGCTCCTCATGGTCAGCCGCTTTCGCGAAGCGGTCGCCGCCGGGCATGACGGGCCCGCAGCCTCGCTCATCGCGGCACGCCAGGCAGGCCGCACGCTCTTGATCTCTGCCTCGACGGTAGCCATCGGATTTCTAGCGCTCTTGACGGTTCCGATCAGCGAAATCCGCTCCATCGGCGTCGCGGGATTCCTGGTGGCGGCATTGAGTGTCTTGCTGACAAATACCCTCGTCCCGGCAGTGCTGGCATTGCTCGGCCCGCGAATCAATGCTGGCCGCATGCCTTTTACCCCGAGTTTGGATGCTGATCGGGCCGCACGTACAGGAAATCGCTGGAGGCAATGGGGAAAGGTAATCGTCGCCCATCCATGGCTCGCGCTGCTTCTGGCAGGGACCCCTTTGCTTCTGCTCGCCTGGCAGGCCGCGCGGCTCAATACCAGTGTCCCCACAGGGGATTGGCTTCCAAAGTCAGCGGAGTCGGTCCAGGCGCTGCACTCTCTGGAGCGAATGGACCAGGCCGGCATTGTTTATTCGTTGCGTGTCATCGTCGAACTGCCCAAAGACTCCATAGCTCAAACCGACGCAGGGTGGGACGCGATCAATCAACTTTCCAAACGGCTCGCGAGCGACCCTCGTTGCGCCCGCGTCATCTCTATTACCACGATCGCTGAAGGCAACCGGTCCGCCCTCACTGATCTCTCGCGGGAGACGCGCCGAACGTTCCTCAGTAGCGACGGACGCGCGGCGCTGCTTGAGGTATTACCGGTGTCTTCGGTCTCCTTGCGCGATCAAGTCGACTGGGTGCGCGAGCTCCGTAAGACGGGCGCGCCAGCTCTTACTGGAGTACCTGGTGCCACGCTACGAATTGGGGGCATCCCGGCACTCAACGCCGACTATCAGACGATTGTCATGGATCGTTTTGCGCCCGTCACGGCGCTCGTAGTCATGGGGACACTGCTTGCGCTCTTAGCCGGGTTCCGATCGCTCTTCGCCGCCGTGAAGGCGATTCTACTCAACTTGCTCTCGGTCGCGGCCTCCTTCGGAGCACTCGTCCTGGTCTTTCAGGACGGACACGGAAGCGGCCTCCTCGGAGTTCCTGGCGGAACTGGAAGCGTATTCCCGCTTGTTCCAATCGTTGCCTTCGCTATCGTCTTCGGACTCAGTATGGACTACGAAGTGTTTTTGGTCGCCCGGGTTCTCGAAGCCAGGAGGAGTGGGCTGCCTGAAGAAGACGCTATCCCGGAGGGAATGGCTCGAACCGCTGGCCTGATTACGAGCGCCGCTGCGATCATGATCGTGGTCTTCGCGGCATTCACCTTTGGAAATTTCCTGGTAGTCAAGATGATCGGATTTACGTTGGCAGTGGCCGTATTGATTGACGCCACACTGGTTCGTATTGTGATCGGTCCCGCGCTCCTTCGTGTTGCAGGCGATTGGAATTGGTGGCCCGGGGGCCTGGCCACGGCGCGCAAGACCCCCACGGCCCCCGCAGCGGCGAGCCGCGAATGACCCCGCTGAAGATCTCTTAACCTTTCCACCGCGAACCACGGATGACGCTGCAGAAGTTCATACGCTGAAACTTTGCATCCTTATCCGCCAATACATCTGCCTTCACATTGCCGAATGTCGTCTCAGGCTTATGTTTGATGCCGTCGTAAAAGGCCTGGATGATGTCCTCCTTAAACTCCTCAGTGCGGGGATACGCGTCGACAATCGCTTCGCGATCAGCGGCCGTGAATTCCGAGTAGGCGATTCCAAGAACATCCATCTCGACACCGTTGGTCAACAGAGCGACGACCGGATGCATGTATTGAGGGATACCGGGTGTGGTGTGCAGCGCGATCGAGGTCCACACTGTATCGATGTCTTGTTGGGGGATCCTGTGCTGACGAAGGAATTCGCGAGCAGCGTTTGCGCCATCGACCTCAAAACGATCTGCGGCGCTGCTGTGTTTCGGTACAAGACCCATATCGTGGAACATTGCACTCACATACAACATCTCAGGATCGAACGTGAGACCTTTCCGTTTGCCGGTTGCTGCCGAGAAGTAGTACACCCGGCTTGAGTGGTTAAACAGCAATGCGGTCTCTGTATCGCGAACCAATTCGGTGACTTCACGAGCCATCTTGCTGTCGGGGATGGTTACACCAGAGGCGAGTGTGAGTGACGGTGCTTGAACGACTGACGTTTTATTCATTGCAGTTTCTCCTAAGGATTGTCCTAAACTTGTCGCTTCCTGTTCCCATCACGATTGCCGAATAATCCACAACGGCCCAACGTATACGTTCCTGGAGACTTCACCCACCCGAAACCGTGGTTCGGCCAGATGGCGAAGTCCGCGAGTTCCTAAGTGAGGTCCACGAAAGCTTAGATACTCAAGGAAGTCAAAAGCGTGCATCGCGGAGGCTAATTCCGATTGCAACGCACTCTTGGAGAAGTCTGCATGACAGAGAACACCGCATCCCCGGCCCCCCAGCCTCTTCCTCTGAGGCCAGCCCAAGACTGGGAAGATAGTACCCCGCAAAGCCAAAAAATAAGCCCTCCGTAGAGGGCCGCACAAAACGTATCGTGCCTTGGTATGAGCTGATGCTAGCAATGATTTGGATTTGCTACGTTGCTCTTGCGCAAGTTCCCCTGTCATGGCTCTTCGATGGAAAACGGCGTATACGTCCCCAGCCTCCGTTCTTCGTCTCAAGGAAAATTGCTCTAACCGGTGTCTGTGTCACCAATGCGCGCGACGCGATCCATGCAATTGGGTACGGCACAGCACAGCCTAATTAGCTCAGTCAGTTTTCCGTTGGCTTCGTAATGTGGTCGACCACAAGGTTGGGCACGGACTCGTGTACAGCTTCGAGCTTGAGCCCAAGCTGCTCCTGCACTGCGGTGAAGATCGAGGGCCAGCTATCGGGATCGTTCGCGGACCATTCGCGGCCAAACTGAAGCGTGTAATTGTAGGTCCCTGTGAGACCGGTCTTATCGACGACGGGCGCTTCCACCATCGAACTCAGGGCGCCGGTGATCGCCCGCATTGAGGCATTCGATCCGACGAACTCGAGGCCATGCTGCGAACCATGGGCCTGAACGTTGGCAGGTGGTGGCGGTGGCGGCGCCTCTCCATTGGCGGGTGGCGGAGGCGCAGGCGCAGCCTGCATCTTGATACCGCCTTTGCCCACGACGAGGTTATAAATGGAGCTATTTCGAGTTTCAAGGTGCGTCTTCAAGCCCATGCGCTCGGCCAGCAAAACACGAATTGCGTTTCTCTTTTCCAGCCGCACTTCGTTATCGGTGATCTTGGCGAGCCTGGCGTCGGCAGCTTCGTCTGAGCGAGCTTGGATGTTGTAGAACGTGTTGGTAATCCAGTCCGGCGCGTCGACAACCGGAGCATCGAAGCCGTAAGCAATCTGGAGCAGGGCCTTGATTGGAAGGTTCGTGGCTTCGAAACGGCTGGAGTGTGGCGGGCTCGAAACGGATACGTGGAAATTGGCGTCCGGCGGCGGCGCAAGGCGGATGGAGGCAACGTCAAAGGTCAGCGTGGGCGTGTAGTTGGGTTCTTCCACGATAGGGGCCTGCGCGTGTAGGCACGGGCCGGACAGAAAGATGAGAAGGGCCGCGAGCAACCCGATCGGTCGTCCAACGATACGGAACATGGGCGAAAGACTCCTTTGTGGAGATGATACGGGCGAGTGAACGACCCGGTTCCTGCATCTACACGAAAACGATTTGCGAGGTTCTGCTTCAGGCTCGGTGGACGGGACCAATTCTAGTTCTGAAGTCGTCCGCTTCCCTCGGCAATCCTCACCTGATCGAAGATCCGAACCGCTGGCTCGTCGGCGCACCAATATCGCCAGCGACGATCGCTCCCCCGTCTCCGACCGGTATCACCTAAGTGCGTTGTACGCTCTTGACGTGTACCTGCCGCTAAATAAGCTCGACTCTTCCACCCACGCAAGCGAGAGCAGCATCTGCCTGACTGGTGTGTACGGAGAACAAGTTTAAAATTCCTACCATCTTGAATGTCTTTGAAGCGAAAGTTGATGGATTGACCAGCTTAACATCTCCACCCACCTTTTTCGCATTGCGAAGCGCGTCGACGATGGCTCCAATTCCGCTCGAATCAAGATAAGGCATTGCCTCGAGGTCCAGGATCAGGAAAATGTGTCCGCTTGAAAGAGCGGATTGCACAGCAGTGTCAAATTGAATGACGGGATCTCCGCTCTTGAGATGGCCCTTCACTTTCAGCGTGCAGATTTTGCCTTCTTGCGTTATGTCGAGGTCCAACGTGGTCTCCAATTCCCGTCTTCAGAAATTACTTTACATCGTAGACGACGCTTGTTAGCCTCCAGCTACTCAGAATCCACCCGGAAAGTTGTCTGCGTCAGGAAAATTCGTGACGTAGGACCCCCTGTTGCGAGATGACGCTGTACTCAAATGACTTCCTGGCTGACCTCGCGGCGTCGCTTCTTGCTGCGCCCGACTCACAGGCACGCGCGACACTCATCGCCTCCGCTGTTGCTCAGTTGATTCCAGACTCCGCCTGTATCGTCCATCGAAAAATGTCAGACCGCCCGTCGTCTCCCTGGGTAGCGGTCGGCAAAGCAGGCGACATCTCCGTCCGACAAACTTCACAGTCAACCCCCAGCCGCCTTATTGCGCCACTCCTCTCTGAAGTGCCCAAGGCCCATATTTACTTAGCGTCCGGCATCCGGCGTGAAGACTACGCTCACGTCAACGTCAGCCGCTCGATTGCCTCAATCGCTTACCTCCCGCTACTCAATAAAGACGAACTCATCGGAGCCGTCGAGATCCTCACCTTCTCAGTCCGACCTTCGACCTCAGGACCTCGAAGCGCTCACTCCGATTCTCGCGTTGGCTTCGGCCGCCCTCCTTGCGGCGGAGGATTTTGAGCAGCAACGTCAAAACCTGCTCGACTCTGTACATCGGATGACCCAACTCTACGATCTGGAGAAATCCCTCAACGCCACCCTCGATCTCGATGCCGTGATCGCGTTGATTCCGGTGAAGGTTGGGGCAATGATCGCTTGCCAGGCAATCCATCTCTGGCTCTTCGATGGAGGAACCCTTCGCCTCGTCTCCAGCCGCGGCTACGACCCCACAGTCCACACCGGCTTGATACAAGAGCCAGGCGGAGGCTACGTGGCGGACATGGCGGAGGAGGGCGAACCGCTCCTGATCGAGGACTCCAACGATCAGCGGCTGCACCTGCGCAACTCCCACGCGAATCAATCCGATCCACCCGACAGCGGTTCGCTCGTAAGAAACGCCTTGTTGGTGCCTCTCCTTCAGGACGAATCCGAGGTCGGAGTTCTCGAAGCAATCAACAAAGATGGCGGTTCATTCGACGAGGACGACCTGTTCTTCATGTCGACCATCGCAGAAACCGTCAGCAGCGCACTTAAGAATGCCAGCCTCATGTTTGCCGAGCGCAAACTTGAGATCCTCGAGGCGCTCGTTCACGTTAGTTCGGAGATCACCTCCACACTGCGTCTCGATCGCTTGCTGCAAATTATCGTCAATAGCCCGCAGAATGTGCTCCACTTCGAACTCTGCGCCATCGCCCTCAGACAATCGCGGCCGCCTACAGCTCAAAGCGGTGTCGGGAATGTCGAACCTGCCCTTCGGCGACGCCCGCGTCGAACAACTCCACGAACTCATTCGCTGGATCTCATCCTCTAACGACGCGCAACACCTCCGGCAACAAGACGAATCGGGCGACGACTCACAAGAGGAACTTCCACCGGAGGTCGTAAGTCACTTCGCAGCGACCGGCTACCGTGCCCTCTATTCTCTGCCTCTGGTTGACGACCAGGGTCGCGTGGGTCTTTTGCTCTACGAAAGCAGCGACCCCGATTTTCTTGATCTCCCCCAGACCGAGATGATCAAGATCCTCGCGGGTCAGGCCACCGTCGCCATCCGCAATGCCTTGCTCTACCGCGAGGTTCCGCTCATCAGTCTGCTGGAGCCGCTCGTCCAAAGAAAGCGGGCGCTCCTGAGCACCAACCGTAGCCGCCGACTCGGCCTGATCGCAGGAACTGCAGCCGCCGTACTCTTCTTTACCTTTTGTCCTCTTCCGATGCGCATATCAGGAGACGCAATTGTCGCTCCGCAGCATATCGTCACCATCGCAGCTCCGGTTGACGGCAACGTAACTCAGGTCTTCGCTCACGAAGGCCAACGAGTCGTCGCCGGCGAGGCACTCGGAACCATGAACGATTGGCAGTGGCGGATGGACCTCGCGTCTTCCGAAGCCAAATATCAGGAAGCGATGTTAGTGATGCAGGCCGACCTCGCCCACGGCGCTCCGCAAGCCGGAGCCGACCGCGCTCAAACCGAGTATCTTCGTTCCGAGGTCGCCCGCGCCCGTTCCCGCCTTGAAAGTGCGCAACTGCGATCTCCCATCACCGGCATCGTCATCACGCCATCTTTACAAAACGCCGCCGGAGGCCATCTCGACGCAGGCGCCTCCTTCGCCCAGGTACTCGATCTCTCCTCGGCGGTCGTGAATATCGCCGTTCCCCAGAGCGATGCCGCGCTCGTCCGTCCCGGTCAATCCGCCGCTATCAAACTCGACAGCTATCCCCAACGCTCCTGGCACAGCCCCATCGCTATCGTTAGCCCGGAAGCCCAGCATTCTGAGGGCGAAGAATCCTTTGCAGCCCGAGTCCCTCTGACTAACGCAGATGGTATTCTTCGCTCCGGCATGACCGGCCGCGCAAAAATCTTCATTGGCTTCCGGCCCGCCGGCTACGTTCTCTTCCGGCGTCCGGCCCTCTGGATCTGGCAAACTTTGTGGAATTGGATTGGCTGGTGAAATACATGAATCGCGCACCTCGCAACTCGATTGGACTCGCCGCTATCGCAACCCTGATTCTCCTTGGCACCGGATGCGACTCCCATCCTCAGGCCCAGGCTGCCAGCGTCTCCGCCCCCACAACACCAGCGCCCGCCGCTATCCGTACGCCTGCGCCCGTCTCTTCCACCGACACCGCCGACGCCAAACACTTCACCACAACTGGCCCCCTTGTCGCCGAGCAGCAGGCTGACGTCGCCGCCGAGCGCGACGGCCGCATCGCACAAATCGCCGTCGAAATCGGTGACCACGTCCGCAAGGGTCAACTGCTTGCCCTGCTCGACGACCGCAGCCTGCGTGCCGCCTGCGATTCGCAGAAGGCTCGCGTAGCCTCTCTCCACGCGCAGGTTGCCGAATGGGAAGCCGAACAAAAAAGCGGCGAATCCGATTTGCGCCGCGCCGACATCATGCGTTCGGAAAAAATCCGCAGCGAAGAAGACTGGGAGCACGTCAAATACAAGCTCGACGAGACCATCGCCGAGGTAGCACGCTACCGCGCCGAAGAAAGCGCAGCCCAGGCCGATCTCGAGTTGGCCAAACTCCAGCTCGAACAATCCCGCATCGTCGCTCCCTTCGCCGGAGTCGTCGGCCGCAGCGCTGTCCGCTCCACACAAGAGGTCAAAAAGGGGGACGTCCTCTTCTGGATTACCGCCGTAGCCCCGTTGCACATTCTCTTCACGGTCCCTGAGTCCGCGATGGGGGCCTTTCGCGCCGGCGCCCCACTGGAACTCACCACCGCGGACTACCCCGACCTGCGCCAATCCGCGCGAATCCTCCGAGTTAGTCCCGTCGTCGATCCCGCCAGTGGCAGCGTCCAGGTCATCGGCCTCATAAACCGCGCCTCACCTCTTCTCAAACCCGGCATGTCCATGCAGGTCCGGCTCGCGCCATGAACCTCAGCGAAGCCCTCGACGCCGCGTTACCCGAAATCCCCAAAGCGCGTTTTGCGCGCGACTCCTGCCCACGCCTCGATCCCGATCTCATCGTCCGCGAAGATATCCTCGATGGCGAGCCCGTCTTTGGCGTCCTTCAGCGCGGCAGGGCAAATTATTTTCGCTTCCAACCTGCTCAATGGACGCTTGCTCAGCTCTTCGACGGAGTTCGCTCTTTCGACGAAATCTCCGCCCTCTACACCGCGCAGACTGGAACCTTCGTCGCTCCGGAAGACGTCCGGTTCTTCGCAGAGAACATGGAAGAGAACGACTTCTGGTACCGGACCCCGCAGGAGAAGAACCTCGCTCTCAGCGAGAAGCTCATGGCCCAGCGTGGCCGCCGCTCCCAACGAAAATCCAAAATCAACATCGCGCACATTACGTTCTCTGCCTGGGATCCAGACCGCTATCTCACCTGGCTCGACCGCTGCACCGGACGATTCATCTACAGCCGCTGGAGCGTCTTCGCCGCCGTTCTGCTCTTCCTGTTTGAAGCCGCCGTCTTCATCGCCAAATGGAAACTCCTCGGGCCCGACATCAAGCTTTATTACACCTTTACCAACAAAACCGTCATGGACATCGTTGAATTCTGGGTCCTCCTTCTCGCCCTCGGCTTCATTCACGAGTCGGCCCACGGGCTAACCTGCAAGCACTACGGCGGAGAGGTACACAGCATGGGTCTCATGTTCCTCTATCTCACTCCCGCTTTCTATGTCGACGTAACCGAAACCTGGATCTCCGCTACAAAGGTCCAGCGTCTCGCGACAATCATCGCCGGCATCTGGATTGAGATGGTTGTGTGCGGCCTCGCCATGCTCGTCTGGACCAACACCCAGCCCGGCCCCTGGCTGCACGACTTCACCTACAAAATCATCCTCATCACCGGAGTCGCGGTGATCGTCATGAATCTCAACCCGCTCATCAAACTCGACGGCTACTACTTCTTTACCGAATTCATCGGCATCCCTGACCTGAAAGAGCGATCCACCGCCTTCGTCTCTGCATGGTGTCAAAGCCGCATCCTGCGATTGCCCATCGAAACACCCGTCGTTCACAAAAAGCGCATTCCGCTCTTCGTCCTCTATGCTCTGGTCTCTGGTGCCTACAGTTATCTGCTGCTCTTCATCGTCGTGCGGTTTTCCTACAACATCGCGTCGCACTGGCTCGCCGAATTCGCGGTTATCCCCGCCGGCGTACTCGCCTTCGTCCTGTTCCGCTCTCGACTACGATCCCTGCGAGATCTTGCCGCCCGCACATGGAAAAATAACCTGGCAGAACGCCGTTGGCGGCCGTGCGCACATCGCCGCCGCCGCTGCGATTCTCGCCCTCTTCTTCCTGCCTCTCTGGCGCGATCGCGAAGACGCAGTATTCCTCGTCGAGCCGTCGCACTCCGTCACCCTCCACGCAGCCCTCACCGGACGCGTCACCGCTATCTTCGTAAAAGAAGGTGATCAGGTCGCAGCAGGTCAGCCGCTTCTTACCATGACCAGCCCCTCCGCCGCCTCCATGCGCTCCACTTCCGATAGCCAAACCAGCAGCGCAAAATTCCAAACCTTCTCAGCAGAGCTGGGCGGCGACAGCATCGGCGTAGGCGCCGCGAGACAGACCGCCGCCATCCGTTCCGGCCGCCTCGCCGACGAAGCACAAAACTCACTCATCCTCACCGCCCCGATCAACGGAATCGTCCTCACCGAAAACCCCGGCACACTTCTCGATCAGGATGCCGCCTCTGGTCAGAGCCTGCTGCGTATCGCCGAGTCCGGGCCCACCAATGGTTCGAATCTTCGTTCCGGTCTCCGCACTCGACCGTATCCCCACCGACGCTGAGGTAGCCATCATTCCACCCGGCCGCTTTTCTCCAATTCGCATGACGCTCGCGCCTCTGGAAGGCGAAGCAGTCAATCTACCGCCAGGCCTCGTAGCCAGGCAGGAATACAAGGGCATCGAACTACCCACCTTTTATTCCACACGCATGCAACTGCCGCCTGCCGACAACCTGCCCTTAGGAACCGCCGGCACAGCAAGAATCTTCGGCACGCGTCGCAGCCTCTTCGGAAGGCTCATCGACTATCATCCTCAATCTAGTCCGTGCTCATGTCTGGTAAACAAAAACGGCCACCGCATGCACGGTAGCCGTCTTTGGAACCAAGAGAACCCAGCAGTATTAGAAGCGAGTCATTCCCGTTTGCATACCGGTCTTCGCGGTTTGCAACTGCGCCTTTGCCAGCCGCATTGCAGGAACCATCTTGCCCGGTGTAACTGGACTGGCCGCCTTAGCCGTCGCAGCGTCTTCTTGGTGGAATTCTTCGCAGATGCTTTGCCAACGATCGATTTCTTCGCGATTGCCATTGTGCGTCTCCCTTATTTTTGAATTTAGACTTTCAGAATACGATTTGAAATTCGGAACCCGAACCTCGATACCATAGAGGATCAAGAACCCCGGCAGCCTCTAGAAATACGTCCGACCGGTTTGCCAGCTTTGCTGTCTGCAACTGGCCTTCGCCAACCGCATCGCAGGGACCATCTTGCCCGGGGTCACAGGGCCATCGCAGTGGCAGGGGCAGTCTTATTCTTGTTCTTAGCGGAATTGTTCGTGGAGGTTTTGCCGATGAGCGACTTCTTTGCGATTGCCATTGTGACTCTCCCTGAGACCTATTTTTTGATTTCCGTTCTACATCCCTACATAATGCAGTTCGTGTGCCAAAGGATAACAAACCCCAGGACTCCCGCAAACCATTGATTTCTAAAGATCTCTCGGAAACCAACTCTTGCTCCGATGTCCCGGCTGACTCCAAAATGGTGAAAAAATAAACCACGATGGGTGAAAAAATAACCCATACCTCACAACGAATATTTCCGGCAGAGATATTTGATCCGCTGACCATCCAGCCGCAAAAGTCGCGCCGCCGCCGCTTTGCTCCCCTCCGTCCGGCGAAGCGCAGCCGTCAGAAGCGCCTTCTCGACACGTTCGAATCTCCGCATCAAAGTCCGTTCCCTCCTGCGGCAGCATCACCGCCTCCTGCGCAGCAAGACTGGTGGCAACCAGTCGAGGCGGCAGGTTCTGGGCACGAATCTCCTCGCCGCGAACCGTGATCACCAGCCGTTGGATAAGGTTTTCCAACTCGCGAACATTCCCCGGCCACGAGATGTTCTTCAAACACCGACAAAGCGTCCGCAGCAAGTCTCTTCACCGGCAGACCATTCGCGACGCAGTGCATCTGCAGAAAGTACTCGCAAAGCAGCGGAATGTCCCCGGCCCGCTCGCGCAGCGGAGGCAGATGGATCGGCACCACATGAATCCGGTAATAGAGATCCTCGCGGAACCGCCCCGTGCGAGCCATCTCCTCCAGCGGCTCGTTCGTCGCGCAGATCAGCCGGAAATCGATCTTCCGCAGCGTCCGTCCGCCAAGCCGCTGCACCTGATGATCCTCCAGCACCCGCAGCAGCTTGGTCTGCAGCGGCAGAGTAAGCGTCGCAATCTCGTCCAGAAAAAGCGTTCCTCCATCGGCCAACTCAATCTGTCCCGGCCTCGCCTCCGTAGCCCCTGTAAAAGCCCCCGCTCACTGCCAAACAACTCCGACTCAATCAAATTCTCCGGCAACGCCGCGCAATTAAGCCGAATATAGGGCTTATTCGCTCTCCGACTCAGCGCAACAATCGCCCGAGCCGCTAGCTCCTTGCCCGTCCCGCTCTCGCCCCGGATCAGCACGTTAATATTGCTATCGGCAACCTGCTGGATCGCATCATAGACAAACCGCATCGGCCCACTCGCACCCACGAAGTCCTGAAAGCGGCTCGTCTCGAGCGCCTGACGCAACATCTCCTCGCGTGCCGCCTCTTCGGTTCGGCGCCGTATCGTCTCGGCCAGTGTCACGCGAAGCTCAGAAAGGTCAACCGGGCTGCGGAAATGTGCGTCCGCTCCCGCTGCAATCGCCTCCTTCTCTACAGACCGAGTGCGCGATCGGCTGAGCGAGAGAAGTGCGAAGTCTTCGTTAAGCTCACGCAGTTCCCGCAGAATATTGAGGCCGCCATGCTGGACTTCACCCTCCGTATCGATATCCAGCAGGACGGCTACGACGTTCTCTTCCCGCGTCCACCGTGCGAGATCGACATAATCTTCCCTGACAACAACCTGAAACCACGGAATCAGTTCAGGAACCAGAGTATTGAGGAACTCATCGTCCGCCGTCACGAGGCACACGACCGGCAGTGTCGAATGAAGAAGCGGAGAGGACTTTAGCTCCGCCTTGGTCTGTCTCGAAGGCATATCGAATTTTACCGATGGAAGGGTCTTTGGTCTTCAGAATGTTGCAGTTCTGCGACCGCAAATGGGGAGCTGTACTCGACGCAACGGAAGACCATCGTTATTCCCGCGTGCGTGCAGCTCGCGATTACAAGGAAGATGTAATTGTTGGCCGCGGGGGTGATTGCTAACATAATGCCATTGGATCGCCAACTGGTCCAAGCCCTCCGTCGAGCTCCCAAATCATCCTCGAAGGGTCGGCTGCAATGGCATGTTGCCCGCATATATAGCCGCCGGAAGCATGCGCCAGGAGGACAAAGACATGACACGCGCTGACCTTGAAATCAATCAGGAAGGGATGTGGAGGACCTTGGCCTTTGAACAGCAAACCGCCCTCAAACTCGTGGTCGAGATGCTTTTGCGTTGCCATCTATCTCCCGAACAGATCCTGACCAAGACGGCGACGGCACTGGAAGGCTCACGCCAGGATGCATGACGTCTGCGAGGACCTGAAACCGTGATGACGAGTTCGCCGCGCTCGCGCCAGGACTCAAGGCCTATCGGATGCTGAATCAGTCCGGAACCATTTACTGGCAGTCTTTGAGAAGGCTGAGATCGAAGACGACTCGGATCTGCGCTAGGCTTTGATGAGGTTTGTGATGGTCGGCGCAGGACCGACCGGCGTCGAGATGGCGAGCGCGATTGCAGTCATGACCCAAACCACATTTCGAAAAGACTTCCGTCGAATTGATCCGAAGTCAGCCCACATCGTTCTTGCCGATATGGTTCGCGCCCTCTTGCCAGCTTTCCAGAGAAGCTATCCGAAGCCGCGCCCTCTATACATTGTTCTGGCGTTGACTTCGGCTGGCACTCGGCCCCCATTGCACCCATTAGACGTATGAGTTTAGAAGGCCCTTTCGTTAAGCGACAACTTCAGATTGCGCCGTCCACGTACGAGGCGAGACTTAGCTGCTGCGACCGAAATTCCTAATCCGTCAGCAGCTTCCTGCAAGGAATGATCATGGCCATAATAGCTGGTCACTACTTCCTGTATTTTCGATGGGAGGCCATGAATTTCCTTCCGAAGGAGGAGAATAATCTGTGCCTTCGCTACGCGGCGCTCAGGATCTGGGGCCTGATCGGCGATGTCCCAAGCAGGTTCATCAGGGCTATACGGTTCGATATCTGATTCTCGGCGAGACTTTCTCTTTCGAATCACGCCCAGCGCGGCATTGGTGCCAATAGCGGTGATCCACGTGGAGAACTTGCAGGCCTGACGAAATTTTCCCAGGTTCGCGTAGGCGCGGAGCAAGGTCTCCTGCATTGCATCTTCGGCATCCTCCTGGTGACGGACAATGGCAAGAATTCTTTGTCTGGCAATCTGAGCGTGCCGCCGGCAGAGCTCAGCAAAGGCCTCGTGGTCACCCGACTGAGCAGCCTGCACAAGATCATCATCCGTGCGCTGGGCAAAGATCGACCCTCCGTTATGGCTGCAGTGGGTCGGCCCCTCTGTGAGTGTCCCTGTTTTGAATCGCTGGGATTCGTTTTGAGTGCGCATCATGATTCTCTTTAACACCTTTTCAGCCCCGACAGAAAGCGGAGCACTATCCTCTTCGCGATAACCAACACTATCGTCGCTGCAATTCGTCCGCGTGACGCTTAGGAGCGAGGCATCCAGAGATTCTTCTAGTTCCGAAGGTGTTCATGCACCTTTTCTCCTTTGCACCGGGACTCATTTTCAGCGATTGGTCAGTGAGATACCCGCAGGAATGCCCATCGAAAAGATACCGCCCGACGTAACACCCAGCACATCGCAAATACTATCGCCGCATGTTTATTACGAAAATTACATGTTCCTAGTACGCATCACGCGGCTGTTGTGTCCAGGCTTTTCTATCAGCGGAAGTATCTGGAACTCGGTGGATTACCAGGGAGATGTAATGGGAATGAACCCATGGACCTCGTTACGATGTATCGATACCTGAGGGCCCGATGCTGCAGCGAGGATTCATGGGAGCCTCGAGTCGGAAGTGGGCTCTCCCGGCTCGCTGGACGGTTTACCATGTCCACCATGGCGAAACGACCCACTCCCGGTTAACGATCAGAGCCTATTTTTCGCCAAATTGTCGAGTCGTCCTGCGCTGCTCCATACAGCGCGGCCCGATGCTACCTCGATTTCGTTAATCAGACATGGCTCGATTTCGCCGGTGTGCCGCTGGCAAGCTCAATTTAGACACAGACTGAACTGATCAATTCGACTAGAGCATCTGCGTCAACTGGCTTTCTGAAAAAGCCTACAGCGCCACTCTCCAGATAAAACGACTCCGACCGTGCCGACGGCTTTCCCGTAATGATGATTACGGGGACGGCACAGTTCTGGTTTTTCGGAATTGCAGTAGGTCGAGACCGCTCATTTGCCGCATCTCGACATCCGTGACTATGCAACTGATTCGGGAGAGTGTACCGGATTCCAGAAATTGCTCTGCGGATTTGTAGCTTTCTGCGTTTGTATCCAAATGAAGACAATAGATTGACGAGCGATTCAAGAACTCGGGGATCGTCATCTATAACCGCAATCGTACAGGTTTCGACATTCATGGTTAACCTCTGCGTCATCTATATAGACGCTACCGAAGATTGCGGAAACACTGTCTTACGTATTCCCATTAGATGCGCTGGTCGTCCCGAGTTTGAGCTTGCCCGCAAGCTTGACCAATGTCGCGAACGAGTCGGCCTCCATCTTTCGCATTATGTGCCCACGATGGATTTGGATGGTGTATTCGGTGATCCCCAACTCGAAGGCTGCCTGCTTGTTCAGCAAGCCTCCTGCCAAAAGTGGAAGGACCTCGCGTTCGCGCGGTGTCAAGGATTCATACCGAGCGACCAGCTTGGCATGCTCCAACGCCTTTTGACGACTCGCGCGATCTTGCCGCAAAGCCCGCTCAACTGAAGCGAGGAGCGCTTCTTCATCGACCGGTTTAGTGAGAAAATCAACCGCCCCTCCCTTCATCGCTCTCACGGTTGATGGGATGTCGCCTCGCCCGGTGAGAAAGATCACAGGTATTGACGTCTTTGCCGAAATCAGCTTCTGGACCTCCAGGCCGCCCAATCCGGGCATCTTGAGATCGAGAATGAGGCAAGCGCAAGAGTCTCGGCGGCCAAAATCAAGAAAGTCCTCTCCTGACGTAAAGAGCTGCACGTGCTTGCCGTTAGCCCGTAGCAGCGTAGACAACGCCTCTCCGACGCTAGCCTCATCGTCCACGATATAGACCCGCTCATCCGATAATTCCATGAATGCCTCCTTCGGAACAGGCACTTCACGATCTGCGGCCCGACAATAACGGTGCAACTCGGGACATGCCCTGCGAGGTCCTTGACGTTAGGAATTATACCGGCTAGCCCAACCCCAAAATGCGTTTACCTCAACAGCGGGGCAATTACATAAATATGGAATAGCCTCGGAACCTGATTGCGACGTAGGGCCTGGACTCATCTCTTTCTCTGCACACGATGCTACCGCTGAACCTATGCCCAAAACATTACATGTTCCTGCTAACCGTATCGAATGACAGTCATGCGTGCTCCCTTGTTCCTGGAGCACGTCTCTTCAAGAGTGTGCGCCATCTACCGCACCGCCAACGGTCCCGAAATTGGACTCCCGAGCGCGGTGTTCTTGGCAACTCCCCGAAGGGCTGTGATTAACGAAATTACCAGGAGGCATCCTCCCCAAGGTAATTGCCCTCCCTCGTGACGTTGCTACTGAACAAAGGCCGAACCCATTCTTCCTAAGACTCAATGCGCTCATGAATCCTCGTCGGAGAAACAGTAGGTTGCCTCTAGGAATCGTAGAGAGCGACGCACGCGATTCCAATCACATCTTCCAATTGGACCCATGCCCCACCCAGGTTCATCGTACGCTGTTGCAGAGAAACGTCACTGTTACAAATGCGTGTCGACGCGGGGTGTCGGATGCGTACGATGAAGCCCGCGAATTAGCAGGAACATGTAATTTTCTTATGCGCGCTCCAGCGGTAGCATCGCTCTGTGCTGAGGCAATCGTTCCATTCTGATCGGGGAAGCAATGTGGCTGATTGCCAACCGAGTCTCAGTCGAACGAGCGAAGCCATGGAGATTAAAGGCCATGTATGACATTACTGATGAACACTACCTTGGCGACGACGCCGTTCTTCCGATCCTCGACTTGCATCCAGCACTCGAAGTGAGGATCGACATTGAGGAAACAGAAGTCAAGCCCTTCATCGTGCCGCGGGAGTACTACAGACCGCTCCATGGGCCACAGAGAGAAGATTTGTAACTTATCCGGAAGAGCAGCATGGATCAATTGGCAATCTGACAGTATCCGCATGCCATTTTGTAACGAACCGGCAGCGGCAGCCAAAAGGGCGGGCTGCGTAACGAACTTTCGGCCCTCGGCCTTGAAGATTTCGTGAACAAGAAGCTGATCCTTGTTCCGAGGGCTGCGGCATAGGCGCTCCGCGCAAATGGCGCATATCGAATGGAAATTTCAAACCTTCCCAATCTAGGAGTGACTCATGAGTGACAAGCAGAAAGCGCTAACCGTCTACGACGCAACCTACAACTTGCTGAGGAAGCTGGGGCTGACCACTATCTTCGGGAACCCCGGTTCGACAGAGCAGCCGTTTCTTAAGAACTTTCCGGCGGACTTCGAATATGTTCTCGGTCTGCAGGAGGCGACGGCCGTGGCTATGGCAGACGGCTTTGCTCAAGCTACAGGAAAGCCAGCGCTGGTCAATCTGCATACGGCAGCTGGAACCGGGAATGGCATGGGCAACATCATGGGGGCATTCCAAAACAAAACGCCTCTCATCATTACGGCGGGTCAACAGACACGCGAGATGATCCTTTGCGATCCATATCTTACCAACCGTGAGGAGACAACTCTACCGAAGCCCTGGGTTAAGTGGGCATATCAACCTGTGAGAGCCCAAGACGTCCCCGGGGCAATCATGAGGGCCTATACGGTTGCCTTGCAGCCGCCAGCAGGCCCGGTGTACGTATCGATTCCGTTGGATGACTGGGATCAGCCAGCGCTGGGGGAGGCGGTCGTTCGAACTGCAAGCTCGCGGTACTCGCCGGACCCTGAGCGGGTTGCCCAGTTCGCGGAGAAGATTCGGAAGGAGCAAGAATCCAGTGTTGCTTTATGGGCCTGAGATCGAGCGCGCAGGCGGTTGGGATGCCGGCATCAAGTTTGCGGAGCGCTTGAGAGCTCCGGTCTACATGACGCCGCTCACTGATAAAGCGTCCTTCCCTCAAACTCATCCGCAGTTTCGAGGTATGGCCCCGTTTGCGATTGGGCCACTCAGCAAGAAGCTTCGCGGCCATGACCTCATCATCGTGGTTGGAGCCCAGGTGTTCCGGTATTACCCCTACGTTGCAGGAGACTACCTTCCTGAAGGTGCTGAACTCTTGCAAATCACAAATGATCCCTACGATGCGGCAGCCGCTATCGTCGGAGACAGCCTGTTGGCAGACGCAAAGCTGGCCCTGGAGGCATTGAATGATGCGATCCCAGAAGTGACGTCGCGGCCTGCTCCGGCGGCACCACACATCGAACGGAAACTTCCATCACCTCCGAATAGCCCTTTGACGGCACTCGAGGCATTCGCCGCGCTGAGCGAGTTGCGGCCCGCGAATGCCATTCTGGTGAACGAGACAGCTTCTAATTTCGCGGATCTCGCCCAATGCTGGCCAATCACCGAGCCAGGTACGTACTACACCTTTGCGAGCGGCGGACTCGGATGGGGAGAACCGGCCGCGGTCGGCGTTGCGATTGCCCAGAAGAAGCTCGGAACCGGGCGCCCGGTCATCGCGACCATCGGAGATGGATCTCTTCAGTATTCGGTGCAGAGCCTGTATACAGCCGCTCGGCAGAAACTGAAGCTCATCTACATTGTCCCGTGCAACGACGAGTACGCGATTCTCAAAGAGTTTGCGGTACTTGAGAAAACCCCCAATGTGCCCGCGCTTGATCTGCCCGGACTCGATATCGTCGCAACCGCCAAGGCATTTGGTTGTGTCGGAGTGGCCGCCAACACAACGGAAGAAATCAAGGAGGCTTTCAGAGCAGCTCTCGCCGCCGACGGGCCCACCGTAATCGCCATTCGCGTCGCGCATCAACTCCGGCCGCTGATACCCGACGTGGACTAGCTTCAACTCAATAGAGGCACAAACGATGTTTAAAAAGATGTTCACAAACGGCGCCGGAAGGATCGTACTTTTCGCACTGGTACTTCTGGCGCCGTGCGCCCAAAACAGCCTGTTTGGCCAAGCCCTCAACATGGACGGCCAATCAGGCATTTTCTTCCAACCGTGGGCCGAGGTCGTACCGGCCCCCATCATCAGTTCGGTGCACCGACTATGAGCTTTCACGTTGTGGATGCCGGTCCGGTTGCAGGGGACTACTTGAACGTTGGAGTTGAAGAGGGTTTCGGCAACTGGCTGGAGTTCGGCTTTACCCGAAACAATCACACAGATGGTGGGGATCCCACCATCAGCCCTCTCTTTAATTTCGCCGGCATGAACATCTTCAACGTCAAGGCAAAGCTTATTCCTGCCGGCGCGCACAAGTTCAAATACGTACCCGCAGTTTCGGTCGGAGGGGTATTGCGAACCAATGATCCCTTCGTGGTGCAGTCGGTTCAACACACGAACGCGACCAACGGGGATGTCTACGGCGTGGCAACGGAGTTGTTTACCTTCGGAAAGAAGTTCGCGTTCCTGGCCAATGCTGGTGTTCGCGGCACCAATGCTCAGAAATACGGCTACGGCGGGAACACCATTGATTGGGAGGCGCGCGCCTTTGGAGGTCTCGCTTTTCCGATCCCGATTAAGAAGGCAATCCTGATTGCGCCAACCTTTGAAGTTGACCAGGAACCTCGCTACATCAAATATGTACCGACCGCTCATCTTCCAACGGACCTCATCTATGCGGTGAGAGTGTCTCGGTATCCGGACTCCAAATGGACCTTTGACGTTGGGACCGGCCACGTAGGAGCTACTTTGGCGCAAGGCATCAACATCAAGGTCAATAATGCGGTCGCGTTTGCGGCCGACTTCCGCTTCTAAGCGATCGCTCTGCGATAAAGGCGCCAAGACCACAGCTTAGAAGACGAGGATGGCACCTGGGGACGAGGCTTTTGGCCCTAAGTCTCTTTTAATAATCAGAAATTTCTACGCGCCTCGATGAGGAAGACGGGACCTCACTGGCACAAAGGAGAGGTTCATCGTGAATTCAACATTGAGACAAAAGCTATTTCGCTCCACTTTAGCAGCTTGTTTGGTTCTATTACCGCTCTGCCGTCCGAATGAGACTAAAGCCCAGCAGAGTGCGTTGCAAACGCCGGCAAGTGGGATGCAGAATCTGCATTCTTCTGTCGAGGTTGGATCGGCTCCCGAGAAAGGATCTGACGCGGCCGCAAAAGACGCTGCCGAGAATCCGGTTGCAGCAGCCATCAGCCTGCCCCTGCAGAACAATACGTTCTACGGAGTTGGCCCTTATCGCCGTGCTGAGAATGAGCTTCTGATTGAGCCTGTCGTGCCCATCAGGCTTTCGAAAAACTGGATGGTGATCAGTCGAACGATTGTGCCTGTCGTTGTTGTTCCCAGGCTCTCAGCCACTGCCGGGGTCGACTACGGTCTTAGCAATATACAGCCTCAGTTCTACTTATCCCCTGTCCACGCTGGGAAGCTTGTGTGGGGCGTCGGACCGCAATTGTGGCTCCCTACAGCCACTGACCATTCGCTCGGCATAAACAAGTGGGGTGGGGGGCCTGCGGCTGTTGGGTTGTTCAGGAGTGGTCATTTGATGGCTGGGACTCTCATTGGCAATGAATTCGCAGGAGTCAACCACGTGCATGAGAATCAAATGACCATCAACCCGTTCGCTTTTTACAACCTCAAGCGCGGGTGGTACGTGCTGTCGACTCCGATCATCACTGCGGATTGGACGGAAGAGAGGAACAAGCGCTGGACCGTTCCAGTCGGTGGCGGCGCAGGCAAACTCTTTAAGATCGGCAGTCAGCCGCTCAATGCGCGAGCGGAGTTCTTCAACGACGTTCGAACAACTACCGGCGGCACGGACTGGCAAATGCAGACCCAATTGCAATTCCTATTCATTCATCACGAGTGAGGCAGGCCGTCAAGCATTGGGCAATTTGCATGGCGCACGTTGTCTGTATTGGTACCGTTGAGGTGATAACCTTGCGCCGGAGGCAGCGTACCCGTAACGCTGCCTCTCCTTTTAGCCAGCGGCAGCAAAAGGCGCGCACGCAAACACGGGCCACTACGAACGGCCCAGAGCTGCCCCAAGTGAGAGGCGCAGATCGCTCAACCGGATCCGAGAATAGGGCGCCACAGGGATTTCGTGTACTCGGTACGCTCGCCGGGACGAGCCGTCAAGCGTGGCTTTGCCTCTCCTTCAAGCAGACATCTCGAAATTACCCGTTGTGCACCATCTTTGTGCGAGGTAAGCCTGAGAGCGTTCGGCCGGTTGGTCGTCGATGTACGCGGAAACGCTCATGCTGTTTCCTTCGAGACAAATTGAGACGCCTCGTCCCAGAACGGTTTGCCTATTTCGGGAGTACTTGCCACCGCCAGATCCTGTACCGCCATGGGACCTGCTAAGTATCCCAATCTTCCCGCTCTCGTTGCGTTCGCAAACGCCGTTGCCATGCGAACTGGATCGATCGCCCGGGAGACGGCCGTATTGACCAGCACACCATCGAATCCCCATTCCATCACCTGGCATGCATGCGAAGGCAGACCCAGCCCCGCATCCACAATCAGCGGAACATCCGGAAGCCTATCCCGTAATTCGCGCAGAGCTTTCGGATTGCGTGGCCCCTGGCCCGTTCCGATGGGTGCGGCCCAGGGCATCAACACTTCGCATCCAGCGTCCAGCAATCGTCTGCACAAGACGAAGTCATCTGTGCAATAGGGCAGTACTCGAAAGCCTTGCTTTACCAACTCCGTAGCTGCTTCCACTAGGCCAAAGGGATCCGGCTGCAGGTTCTGGTCGTCGCCGATTACTTCAAGCTTGAGGAAGTCCGTCTCAAAGAGTTCGCGCGCCATCAACGCGGTGTTCAGGGCTTCCTTCACCGTGTAGCACCCTGCCGTATTCGGCAGCAGCGCCCGGTTGGTAGTCCGCAGAACCTCCCAGAAGGACTGTCCCGCTTGCAAGCCGCCCTGGATCTGCCTCCGAAGAGCGACAGTCACCATGGCGGGGACGGCCGCATTGATCGCTTCAACAAGTAGCATCGGCGATTCGTAGCGAGCTGTTCCCAGTAAGATGCGGCTCGAAAAGCTATGGCCATAGAGCTTCAGTGTGTCCTGCATTGTTTATCCTCCCGCGGACGGGTGCACAATCTCTATGCGATCCCCATCCATCAAATTGCATTGTTGATATTTAGATCGCTGGACAACCTCCTCATTCCGCGCCACTGCATACGGCTGCCGTGGATGAAGCATTGCAAGCAAGTTTTCAAGTGTCGGTGGATCGGGCATCGGCGCTTCTCGTCCATTCACTCTTAATGGCATGTCAAGACCTCCTCACGGGCGCCGAGCAAGGGCCAGCGAGGCGAAGCTATCAATTCCGAAGTCGGGTTTTCAAGAAGGCCCGGCAGAATGGTGAGTGTCTCTTCTACAACGGCGGGCGAGAGAAGAAAACCATGGCGGTACAGGCCGTTCACTTCTAAAAGCCGCTTCGCAGGGCTGTAGCGAATGGCGGGCCGATTATCCGGGAGCGCAGGACGGCAATCGCAGTTGAGTTCAACAATTCTGGCTTCACCCACGTCCGGTAGCATTGAGTAAGCCGCGGTGAGCAGTTCGAGGGCGCTACGCACTGAAACAGGAGAACAATCGTCGCTCTCGATGGCCGTGGCTCCCACTACGAGATTGCCGCCAGGCCGTGATATCAGGTAGATCGAATAACGAGGATGCAGGAGACGAAGCATGTGCCGCAGTTCCACGCCAGGAGCATGAAGCCGGACCAACTCGCCACGTACTCCGCGAAGCTCTTTCCAACGGCTCTTCGCGCTCTTGCCGCGGCAATCGATAACGATGGAAGCATCGGGCCGCTCCGTGTCTTCAACACGTCGATTCCAGTGGCACTTTACACCGAGTTCGTCGAGCGCGTCAGCCAATGCAGGCAAGAGTTGTCGATTGTCGATGTGTGCTTCGCCGGGTAGATACAGTGCTTCTCGAAAGCGGCTGCCCAGTGAGGGTTCCTGTGCCGCGAGTTGTTGTCCATCGAGATGCTGGTAATTTGCCTGCGGATCTCGCGCGCTTAGCAGAGACTCGAACCTTGTGGCCTCGCCGGCGTCTGCCCGTTGCCAAAGCAGCAGAGTGCCGCTTGCACTGTAGTGGACATGTGTGGGCAGCTCACATAACCACTCAGGCCAGAGCGACAGGCTGCGCCGGCCCATGGCCACCAACTCCGGCTCCGCATCCGCGGCTTCTGCTTGCGGGGTCACCATACCTCCGGCGACCCACGCAGTGGCCTTGCTTCCCAGCCTATCGTTCGCGTCAAATAGCTCAACGCCAAGGCCGCTGAGCGCGGCGCGCCAAGCCAACAGCCGGCCCAGCAATCCGCCTCCTACAATTGCAACATCGTGTTTCATTACTGATATACCTCTCCACTCGACTCTCGGAATTCACGCGCCTTTTCAGCCAAGCCGATTTGGACATTCTGGTCGTAGGCATCACGGATTTCCTGGGTGATCTTCATGGAGCAGAATTTGGGACCACACATCGAGCAGAAATGTGCAGTCTTGGCTCCTTCGTGTGGAAGCGTGGCGTCGTGATATTCGCGGGCTCGTTCAGGATCGAGACTCAGGTTGAATTGGTCTTCCCAACGGAACTCGAACCTGGCCTTGGATAAGGCGTTGTCATGCATTTGTGCGCCCGGCCATCCCTTTGCCAGGTCTGCAGCATGAGCGGCGATTCGATAAGTCACTATTCCCGTGCGCACGTCTTCCTTGTTCGGCAATCCGAGATGCTCTTTTGGCGTGACGTAGCAAAGCATCGCAGTTCCATACCAGCCAATCTGCGCGGCTCCGATGGCACTCGTGATGTGGTCATATCCCGGCGCAATATCTGTTACCAGCGGTCCCAAGGTATAAAAAGGGGCTTCCATGCAGAGGCGAAGTTCTTCCGTCATGTTCTTCTCGATCAACTGCATTGGAATATGACCCGGGCCTTCGATCATCACTTGCACTTCGTTCTTCCATGCCTTGAGCGTGAGATCGCCCAACGTGCGGAGCTCGGCGAACTGCGCATCGTCGTTGGCATCGTAGATCGAGCCAGGGCGCAATCCATCGCCAAGGCTGAAGGACACGTCATAGGCCTTCATGATTTCGCAAATCTCATCGAAGTGCGTGTAGAGGAAGTTCTCCTTGTGGTGCGCCAGACACCACTTCGCCATGATCGATCCACCGCGCGAGACAATGCCCGTAAGCCGGCGTGCTGTGAGCGGGATCCATCCCAGACGAACGCCGGCATGCAAGGTGAAATAGTCCACGCCCTGTTCGGCTTGCTCGATCAAAGTGTCGCGCATCAGTTCCCACGTCAGTTCCTCGGCACGTCCGCCGACCTTCTCGAGCGCCTGATAGATCGGAACAGTTCCAATGGGCACCGGTGAATTGCGCAGAATCCATTCACGGGTTTCGTGGATATGCTTTCCGGTGGAGAGATCCATGATGGTGTCCGCACCCCAGTGAATGCCCCACACCATCTTGTCTACTTCTTCCTCGAGCGAGGAGGTCACCGCAGAGTTGCCGATGTTACCGTTAATCTTGACTTTAAAGTTGCGCCCAATGATCATCGGCTCCAATTCAGGATGATTGATGTTTGCGGGGATGATCGCTCTGCCTGCCGCCACCTCATCGCGCACGAATTCAGGCGTGATCTGAGCACGTAGGTTTGCGCCGAAATCGCGGCCGGGATGGGCACGATGAAGCAAAGCGTATGCAGGGTCGGAACGCAGTTCCTCTAGACGCATGGACTCGCGAAGTGCAACGAACTCCATCTCCGGAGTGACGATGCCCTTCCGCGCATAGTGCATTTGCGTTACGTTGCGGCCGCGAAGAGCGCGACGCGGTCGTGGTCTCGAAGGAAATCGTAGTTCGAACGTCAGCAGATCGTTGGCACGCTGTCTCCCATATTCCGAACTGAGGCCGTGTAGCAATTCTGTGTCGCTTCGCTCCTCAATCCAGTTGCGGCGGAGCTTCGGCAAGCCTTCCGCAATATCGACAGAGCAATCAGGATCACTGAATGGGCCCGAGGTATCGTAAACGGGAAGGGGTGGATTCTCTTCAGTGCCGCGCGAATGGTGAGTGGGAGATAAGGTAATCTCGCGGTAGGGCACCCGCAAGTCAGACCGGCTGCCCGTTAGGTATTTCTTTTGGGACGATGGGAAAGCCTTTGGCAGGCTAAGGGTTGTGACTCTCGTGGCGGTTTCCCGCATATCAACCTCCTGTTTAGCGGTGAAGCAGGAGGCACACGCACGACACCCACAATTGGTGACGCTCGCAACCTCCCCACGCCGGTATTATCCGGATCGGGTTCAAAGGGTTGTTCTCAGCCCTACGTGCGGTAGAGCACCCCTGGTTCACTATGCAGATTGAATCATGGCAACACTTCTCTTGGAAATTACATAAGTATGTAGTGGCACGATGCTCTGGTGGACCTTCTAAAGGGAGTTTGTAAAGGATGAACCTCGGGATTTATCTGCGTCGCCAAGTCCCTCGTTCGTAGACCTCGCGAAGTTCCGCCCTGCACTTTAGCGCGAAATCGTTCAGGGGATCTGCATGCTGCTCCAGAGCCACTGATTTGATTTGGTCGATGCTCATATTCTTTTCACCGTATTTCTCGACAAGTTTCTTTACAAACGCTTCTGCTGCCTCAAGGACGCTGCCAGATGCGAATAGCCTGATCCGATTCACCAGGGCGTACATCGCAACAATCTCGTCAATGTTTTCCAGACTCTGCGAAAGCGCCTTTGCGTAGCAAGCCGTTCCCTGGCGTATGAACTCCGAGTATAGGTCTTCGCGCTGAGCTATTTCGCGATTGGTCAGCTCTCGCTGCGTCTGGCTTCGTTGGAGAACGAAATTGCTAAGGACCGGAGTTGAAGCGCCGATTACGGAACCGCCGAGCGCAGCCAAAACACTGGTTAGGGTGTTATCCATGGAGTTCATACCTGCTTTCGTGTAGGAACCGTCTTATGCATGAAATTCTCTCTATTGCGGCATCTGGCCGATCGCTCTCTTCAAGTCTGCCTCCGCCAATGAGAGGCCACAATTTGCTTCCAGCAAGGATGCGGTTGCGCTCGCCAGGTCAGCGTGACTTTGACTGCGAGCGGAACTGAGCGCCGCAGTCTGCTCAAACTGTCGATCGGCAAGCCTGGCCGCTTCTGTTCGGACCTTCACAACCTGTCCGGCAACATCAACCATCTGCCTGAGTTCGTCGACTCTGTCGTAAATGCCTTGCACCTGAACTTCAATCTCAGACTGCAGCTTGTCTACAGCAACTTCCGCAGAGTGCACTTCGCTCCGCGCCTCCCGAACTTTTGCTTCGCGCCGCCCGCCGTCGAAGAGGTCGTAGCTGAGTGAAAACCCAAATGTTCCGAAATTATGGACGAGAAACGGCACTCCACTCTGGTAACTGTACCGGGAGAGCGCTGTCACATCGGGGATGTAGGCGTCCTTGGCCGCGGCCAGGCCCGCTTGGGCCTTAACAAGAGTCTGTCGAGCCGCTCTGAGGTCCTGGTTCTGTTCGAGCGCGATCCGTATCGCGTCAGCCCGTGTTGGAACGTCAAGCGCAACCGCGGCCGCTCCAGGGTCGAGATCAAGTGGGGTATCGACTGGGAGTCCAAGAACGTCCGCCAGCTGACGCCGAAGATCGTTTCCTTGCAGACGTAAAGTCAGGCTCTCCTGCTGTGCCTGCAGGATGGCTGCTTTGCTCTGAAGAGCCGATATTTCAAGGGCGTTGCCCTCTTGCTACGTCGCTCCGGCTCTCCTCATCCTTGATCTGGGCTGCGGCCAACTGGTCCTGGGACGCCTTCAGCTTTTGTTGGTTGATCAATATGTTGTAGTAGAGCTGGCGGACTTGCAGTGCAATCGCATCCTGGGTTTGATCAAGTTGTGTTTTCGCGACGAGAACATCCTCCTTTGCCGCAACATTCGCCTGGTGGATGCGGAACAGCTGAGTGAGAGGCTGCTCTAAACCCACTCCCCCTATATACCAGGTAGCAGAGCCTTGATCGATAAAGAGCGGCTTCGATGGTACCGGCCCGGTTGATGGATAGTTCCCAAATGTCCCTGCTGGTATTGCGACGCCTTCGAGTTCGGTCACGTGGAGAACACTGCCACTCGCCTTGATTTGAGGCAGGTAGTTGGATCTTGCTTCGTCTTTCTTGCTTTGCATCTGCTCGACAGAAAGACTGCGGAGGTGAACAGAATGATTTTGCTTCAGGGCAAGATTGATCGCCTGCTCGAGCGTTAATTGCATCGGATTCGCAGAGGATTGTTGTGCCACCGAAGTCGTGATGAATGTCGAACCCAGGAGTGCCAAGGGCAAGCACAGCCTGGCTGCTGCTCGAAGTTCTCGCCGTGCTGCGGAGGCTGATGTCATAATCTGTCCCCTTTCATGGAGTGTGCTTCTCATTTGGCCTCCACTGGTGCAGCAGTGACCTGCCGATACTGAGTTGGCACTTTGGACATGAAGGAAACCACCACAAGGCACGCCACGCAGCATGTAGCCACGAGAAGAAAGCTGTCAGAGATTGCCAACGTATAGGCTTGCTGGCGAATCTGCAGCCCCAGAACCTCCGCGGCGCGGCCCATCGCGGTAAGGCCAGTTGAGTGTGGAGCGAATGCATGTTGAAGGCCGAGGAGCCTCGAGTCGGTAAGGCTATTTCCAAGCTGGACATTCAGCCCAAGCATGTTCGAATGGAACTGTTCTCGAACAGCGATGAAGTGCCCCATAAACGTGGATCCCATCTCGCCCCCAAACAAACGGATGACCTGGAAGAAGCCCGCAAAGGTCAACACGTCAACGGGTCGTTTCAACGCGCCGGTGTCAAGAAGTTCGAGCACGATAGAGCCAACCATCGAGTTGAAGGCTAGAGCCAGCCCCACGGCCATTACGGCTTGGGGAATTCCGAAGTTGGGCCCCGCCCACACGGAAGTGACACGCGCATTGAGCAAACATGCGACCCCTACCAGGCCGAAGCCAGCGGTAAGGATCAGGCGGGGGTCAATTCTGCGCATCAAAGCCATTGCAGCTATGCCGAGCACGAATTGCGGGAGCGCCACCCAAGCCAGGACGGGTGCTTCCTGTAGAGGAAGGAATCCTCGGACCGAGCCAAGAAAGCTGGGAATGCTCACAACCGTAGCAAGCATGATGAAGCGGAAGCTGATTAGGACCAGCGCCAGCAAGAGAGTGTTCCTGCGCATGAGGAACTGAAAATTGATCGAGAGGATTGGGAAGCAGGAAATGTCGAACGATCGCCGCTAGTATGAGAAACATTCCTGCGGCCACCAGTCCAATGATGAGCGACGAGTGAAACCAATCCAGTCGTTGCCCCTGGTCGAGCGCAGTGTAAAGGAGCGCTGCCCCGAGGCTGGCATACAGAAAGCCCCTCCAATTCGGAGCGGGATGCCCCGGCTGCGGTTTTGGAAGCGGCTGCCAGGGAATACCAAAGTGAACCAGCGCGATCATGATTGGAGTCAAAATGGTCCCGTTCCAGAAAATCCAATGCCAGGAGAGGTGTTCGATAAAGAATGATTCCCACGCCTGCGCCATGTCCGTTGTGAAGATGATGTCCGTCGCATACATCGCAATCCCGAGCAATACAAAGCGCATCGGAAGGCTTCTGAGCACGAAGGATAACGTTAACGGATAGAACGTACCGGCGCTAAGGCCAGCAATGATAAGCAGAGCGATCACCACTTCGAGTGAATGGCAAAAAGGAATCAAGAAACTTACTACTGTGAAGATCCATGCGCAGGCCAAAAGCACTCGCCTTGGGCCAAGGAGACCTCCCAGGTACACGGAAAAGGGCCCGATAAACATCATGGAGGCGTTGAACGCGGTGTTGATCCAAGACCCCTCATCGACTCCGAGATGCAACGCACCTCGAATGTCCGCAAGACCCACGCTCATCAAGCGACCTGTGCATGTCGCAATGAGTGCGCCAAGGAGCACGCCGGCGACCCCCAGCAACGGGTGTGTTGTCACTGCCGGGCGAGTATCTTGCGTGTTGGCATCAGGACCTGTCATTGATCACCGTCCGATCGTCCTCCAGCCTTGCCGGTATGAACGGTGACGACTGCCGAGAATCCCGGCCGCAGCCGATCGAGATAAGGCTGTCCCGGAAAAAACACAATCTTGACGGGCACTCGCTGAACGACCTTGGTGAAGTTGCCAGTAGCATTGTCAGGCGGCAAAAGGGCGAACTGAGAACCGCTGGCGGGAGAGAGTTGCTCGACCTTCCCGTGAAACACCCGGTTTGGGAAGGTATCGATCCGAACATCTGCTGTGTCGCCGACTCGCATATTGGTTAGTTGAGTCTCTTTGAAGTTCGCCTGCACCCAGACTTCGCTCTGAACCAGATCGATCACTTGCGTTCCAGGAGCGACCAATTGGCCGGCAAGGGCGTGACGTTCTCCGACCGTTCCATCGGTCGGTGCCGCGATTCGCGTGTAGGCCAAGATTCACCTGGGCGACGACAATAGCGGCCTTCTTCGCCTCTATATCAGCTTTGTAAACATCATCTTTTGTATTCAGCGCCTCCCGTTGGCGCTTCGCCGCCTCAAGTTGACTCTGGCTGGTGGCCAGGGCTCCCTCGGCACGCGCAAGATCCGCTTTACGCGCTTCAACCACGCCGCTGAGCTGGCCCTGCTGAGCGGTGGCCGTTTCCAATTGCTGGTGAGTTGCCGCCTTCGAGTCGAACAGGGCCTGCTGACGATGCAACTCAGTCAAAGCGCGATCAAGTTCGGGTGAGGCCGAGGCGATGCCTGCTTTGGCAGCGTTGATAGCGGCCTCTGCCTGGAGGATCCCCGCCTTGGCCGCATCGATTTGAGCATCCTGTATTCTCTTCGCCGCCTGATTGTCCGCAAGCGAGGCTTCCGATGCGGCCAGGGCAGCTTGGGCCTGATTCAAGGTCGCTCGATAGTCCTCGTCGTCAAGCTCGATAAGAGTCTGGCCCGCCTTGACGCTCTGATAGTCATTAACGTTCACCTTGCGGACCGTTCCGGAGATTCGCGTGCTCAAAGGCGTCATGTCCGCTCTCAGGTAGGCGTCATCCGTCACCTGGTCGGGACGGTTTCCTTGCCACCCAGTCAAGTGTCCGGCAATGCCGAAGAGTAGACCCGCAGCAGCGAGCAAGACGACCAGCGGGATGATCAACGATTTTTTACTCATGCCGTAAAGCCTCCGAGGCCTAAATCCATTTCGACTGAAATACCTCGCTGCTCTTGACCGGCGCGCTCAATGCACACCGAGCACGCTGCAGGGAGCTTCCTGGGCGAGGTCATAAACGGAACTCCAAAGACGGGATAAATAGAAGTCGTGCTGATGAAGGCCAATAACAAGCAGATCGGCACGTTCATCTTTAAGAAAATGAAGTATCGCCTGTACCTCCCGCCCCTCTACGATCGAGCCTTTCGCGCGAACTCCATGCTCCTGGGCCAACAGTGATGCTTTCTCATGCAATTCACCGTGGGCTCGCCGCCGGTCTTCCTTCATCGCGTTGGGAGCACTTGGATCGACAACGATGGCAAACGAGGTGTAGGCGGGAAGATCTCCCAGGATGGACACCGTTGCGAGCTCCGCATTGGAGGCTCGCGCGAGCTCAATCGCCGTGCGAAGCGCACGCTGCGACTCAGGCAAATCATTCAAGGCGACAACGATCTTGGAAAACATAGAGCGACTCGAGCGGGAACTGACACGGCTCTATCGTATGAGTCCAACTCGAGCAGTCGCTATTACATGTTTCTGGTAGCGATCGTGCGGCCTTGAAGAATGGGAGGTGGCAGGGCGGAAGAATGGCGATTTCATCTCGGTCTGATCTGAGCGTCCATACAAGGAATATGTAATTTATCGAGCTCTGATGGATTGTTACGATCACGCCGTTCACCTGCTGGAATGTTTCATTCCGGTTGCGTGCAACTCGACGTTCTTGACGACGCATGCCGCGAGATGCGGTGTGGTGGTCGACTGTCACGCGAACTGCAAAGGAGCTCACCGTGCCATACCGCAGCGTAAATCCAGCTACTGGAGAAGTCCTTAAGACTTTCACAGAGCACACTGATCAAGAGATGGACGCCGACCTCGATCACACCGTTTCGATGGCCATTCTCGGCCGATTCGGTAACAACGGGCAAACCTGCATCGGCGCAAAGCGGTTCATCGTTGTCGAATCGGTGCTTGACAAGTTCCTCCCACGCTTCATTGCTGCCGCAAAAGAGTTGAAACTCGGAGATCCGCTCGACGAAAGCGTGACCTTAGGGCCGCTGTCATCTGACAGCGCGTTGGAACGGATCCTGCAGCAGATCAATGACGCAACCAACCATGGAGCAAAAATTTTGCTCGGAGGAAATCGGGCAGGTACGGTCGGAGCATTCCTGGAGCCTACTTTCCTCACCGGCCTCGCGCCCGACAATCCCGCATACAAACAGGAATTCTTTGGCCCAGTTGCACTTATTTTTCCGGCCAAGGACGAAGCAGAAGCGATCGCAATTGCAAACAATTCGCCTTTTGGCCTCGGTGGGTCAGTCTACTCGACAGATATAGAGAGGGCCAAACGCGTCGCCAGCCGTATCGAGACGGGGATGGTCTTCATCAATTATCCGGATGTGAGCTGGCCTGATCTTCCGTTCGGCGGAATCAAGAGGTCTGGATACGGAAAGGAACTCTCCAACCTGGGGCTTGAGGAGTTTGTGAACAAGAAGCTCGTGCTCGTTCCCAATATTCCCGCCGAAGCCCACTAGCCCTAACCCGGGACTTGCATCGTGCTCACGCTGACGCAACGGAGGAGCAATGTCCAAGCCAAAACTGATAGTGACCTATCGATATCTTCCAGCTATTGAAGAACGCATGGAGCGAGAATTCGACGTGAGACGTGAGACCTCAGGTCGAGCGGTGAGTTCAGGAGATCTTTTGGTACTTGCTGACGGAGCGGATGCAATGTTTATTACACCCATGGACAGGCTCGACGCCGCTTTTTTCGAACGGGTCTCTAAATCCGTCAAGTGATCTCGACATACTCGGTGGGACTCGATCACATTGATTTGAAGTCGGCGGCGGCCAGAAACATCCCCATCGGTTACACCCCAGGCGCAGTTACCGATACGACAGCAGAGATCGCTATGCTTCTTATGCTTGGGGCCGCGCGCAGGGCCTACGAAGGCCAGGAACTGGTGAGAACTCAGTCTTGGAGCTTAACCTCGCAACCGATTCTGGGGTGGCAACTTAGCGGAAAGTCGCTCGGCATCCTAGGTATGGGAAGGATAGGGCAGGCCGTTGCAAAACGAGCAAGGTCGTTCGGCATGCAGATTCAATATGCCAACCCAGAGGAGTTATCTCAGGACATTGCCGGAGATTCGATCTATCACCGATCTCTCGCCGAGATGTTGCCACTCTGCAATTTCTTGAGCCTGCACGCACCCGAAACTGCGAAAACTCACCACGTGATCGATGCGAAGGCTCTTGCATTACTCCCTCACGGGGCAATCTTGATCAACACGGCACGCGGCGGTCTTATTGTCGATTCGGATGTCATCGCTGCTTTGAAGAGCGGACAGCTTGCCGCCGCAGGCCTTGATGTCTTTGAGACGGAGCCCGCAGTGAATCCGAACTACCTTGCACTCAACAATGTGTTCCTCTTACCGCACCTGGGTACTGCCACCATCGAAACGCGAACCCGAATGGGCATGATTTGCCTAGACAACATCTCAGCAGTACTGCTTGGCAAGCCTGCGCCGTCACTCGCACAGTCTTAGGTCGAGCTCTGTGACGATGCGCTGTCTAAAATCCATCACCTTCTGGATCGCCTATGTTTGGATATCTCAGGCGCGGCTTCCAGGGACAAATCGTTGCAAGCGATCAGCAAGCAGTTGGCAGCGAACAGTGACCACAAGTTGAACTCGGATCGGGGGCTACCCCTCCCCTGGGTGAATGGGCTAAAGTCCTCCAAATAAAAGGCTTATTTCCGGACTCGGAGCTTGGCAGACCTGAAAAGTCTTGTCAACATTGAGTGACTAACTGCAAAGTCCTGAAAAAAATCGGGTTGCGGCTGGCGCGTGACGCGATTTCTCTTCTGCTCCCTCTATTGCAGCCAATCTGGAGGGGTGGGTTTGTCAAGTGAGGAAAGACCTCGTTGAAGGTGCACACCGGGGCTCAGTGCGGTAAGATTTCGGTCCAAGCACTCTGCAGGGTGCCTCTCACCTCGCTGCATCCGGCAGTCTATTGTGGGGTACATGCAACTGCGACGATTGGTCCCAGTATTCTTGCAGCGATCGCTGCTGCTGGTTTTCTGCATTGCGCTGAACAGTTGCCAGTCGCATAAAGCCAATTCCGGACCTTCGATCGAGTTCACCCATATTCCGCCGGCGGCGCAAGGTGGACGGGAAAGAGTCGACACGATCTCTGGACGGGTAAGAAACGCTCGACCAAAGCAGCAGATTGTGATTTATGCGCACAGCCGGGCCGTGGTGGGTGCAGCCCTGGCCTGATCATCCCTTCATTCCCATCAAAGCAGACTCGACGTGGAGCACGGAAACTCATCTGGGATTTGAGTATGCTGCGTTATTGGTGGAGCCGGATTATCATCCGCTGCCCGTGATGGATGTAGCTCCGACCCAAGGGGGTTCCGTTGCTCTCGTGACAATTGTGAAGGGCGTTGGACCGCCGGAATTAGCCTCGACCGGATCGCTTAAATTCAGCGGCTATGATTGGGGTGTTCGCACGATTGCGAATGATAAGGGAGGCACGAACAACCTCTTCGATCCTGAAAATGCATGGACCGATACGAGCGGGGCGCTCCACATGCAGATCAAGAAGAAATCGGGCAGGTGGTCGTGCGCAGAAATATTCCTAAATCGCAGTCTCGGGTACGGCACGTATTCGGTAACTGTGCGTGATACTTCTCACTTAGATCCCGCTGCGGTCTTCACTATGTATACCTTCGAGGATTCGGCTGGGGAGCAGCACTATCGCGAGATGGACGTCGAGGTCAGTCGCTGGGGTGACCCTGCGAATAAGAACAATGCGCAATATGTGATTCAACCGTTCTACACTCCTGGGGACGTGTTCGCTTTTACGGCGCCTTCAGGCACCTTGACGTATGTCCTGCGCTGGGAATCTGGACATGCAACTTTCAAGACCTTTCGCGGAAGATCTGCCGGTGCCGGAGCGCAACTCGTGTCTGAACATGAGTTCACGTCTGGCATACCGGAACCGGGTAAGGCAGTACCCCGTCTGATCTTTTATGTCGTTGCGAGCGAAAAAAATCCTATGCATAAGCCGAGCGAGGTTGTGGTTGAGAAGTTTGAATACCTTCCATGAGAACGGTTTTGGAGGGCGCTTGCTACTCAGGTGTGCCATTGCCGGACTCGCGGCTCTCTGGTTCGTTGTTTCGGCGTTTGCGGTCGATCCCACTCGAACCGTGTCTCAATATCTCCACGACTCGTGGCGAACTGAGAGAGGTTGGCCGGGCGGATCTATAACTGCCATCGCACAGACTTCCGATGGCTATCTCTGGATTGGGACAGATAAAGGCCTAGTTCGTTTTGACGGTTTAAATTTTCACCAGTTCGAGCGGGCCGATCCTAATCCAATCCTGATTGGTCCCGTACGAACACTCCTGGTTGACGCAAAGCGATAACCTCTGGATCCTGCTGCAAAACACCCAAATCTTTCGTTATCACAATGGGAACTTCGAGCTTATCCGCGGCGAGGCTGAGAATGGCACAACGGCAATAGCACGGGGGACGTCGGGCGCGGTTCTGCTCTCATCAATACCTGCGGGAACTCTCACATACAGTGACAACCGATTTCGTACGCTGTCGTCCGCAGCTCTTCTCGCCGGCGCTGGAAGAGTCGTGAACGGCGAGACTCCGGACCAGCGATCACAGCCTTTCAGCTGGTCCTATGACATGATGCCTGATCGTCAGCCGCCACTCACCTCGCTGGTGATTACCATGGCGCAGACTGACGACGGAAAGATTTGGCTTGGCACGGAGCGTCGAGGGCTCTTCTATCTCCAGGAGGGCCGCGTTTTGAGCGCCTTGAATGGCCGGGACGATACGAAGATTAACTGCCTTCTTCCTCTTCAAAACTCAGACTTGTGGGTCGGAACGGCGAAGGGTGTGCTGCGCTGGAATGGAAAAGAGCTTACTTCGGCAGGTCTACCGGCATCTCTTCTCAATCTCAACGTACTTTCCATTCTTCGCGACCGGGACTCGAACATCTGGTTTGGCACGAGTCGCGGACTGTTTCGGTACAACGCGAACGGGGTTTCTTTACTGAGTACTCACGAAACCACTGGGCCGGTAACTGCGCTCTTCGAAGATCGGGAGGGAAACATATGGTTCGGTAGCACAAACGGCCTTGAGCGACTGCGAGACAGCACCTTCGTTACCTACTCTATTCCCCAATTTGAAATCGCAGAGTATGGGACCATTGCACGTTGACTCCGGTGGCCGCACCTGGATTGCGCCCATTCAGGGCGGCTTGCGATGGCTGAAGGGAGGAAAAGCTGGGGTTGTCACCGCCGATGGGATCGCCAACGATGTCGTCTACTCCATCACCGGCGCTGACAAGGATGATGTCTGGGTGGGACGGCAACAGGGTGGACTCAGCCATCTGCGCTACTCCGGCAATTCGTTTACAGCCAAGACCTACACGCAGGCAGACGGCCTCGCACAAAACAGGGTGTACGCGGTCTATCGGAGTCGTGATGGCACCGTCTGGTCCGGGACCCTCAGTAGTGGTGTAAGCGAGCTAAAGAACGGCCATTTCACAAATTACACGACTACAGACGGGTTAGCGGCGAACACAATATCGTCGATTGCCGAGGGCCCTGACGGAACGATGTGGTTCGGGACTCCAAAGGGCGTCAGTGCCATGTCGCAGAAGGGGTGGCGAACCTATACCGGCAACGACGGATTACCCTCCGAGGATGTCAACTGCCTCCTGCAGGATTCAACGAGAATCCTGTGGATAGGAACGGCCGAAGGTCTCGCTTACCTCAGTGATGGGCATGTGCATGTACCCCGCGGAGTACCTGGGTCCCTGCAAGCACCAATATTCGGCATTGAAGAAGACAAAAACGGCTGGCTGTGGATCGCGACCTCAGATCATGTTTTGCGCGTTCCGCGCGACAAACTGCTAAGCGGTGTTGTGAAAGCAGTCGATGTTCGCGAGTATGATCAGGCCGATGGTCTCGAGAGCACTGAAGGAGTGAAGCGGAGTCGATCGGTGGTCTCGGATTCAGCGGGCAGGATCTGGTTTTCACTCAGCAGAGGCTTGTCGGTTGTTAATCCATCCCAGATCAATGACAATTCAGTTCCCGCGCTGCCTCACATCGAGGCGATCACCGCCGATAACAACACCGCAAACCTCGCCGCCGTCGTTCAAATTCCTCCATCTCCCAGGCGAATCACATTTGAGTACACGGGGCTGAGCCTCGTAGTGCCCGGGCGGATTCGCTTTCGATATTTTCTCGAAGGTTTCGACAGTAGCTGGAGCCAGCCGGTTGCAGCGCGAGAGGCCGTTTACACGAACCTTGGGCCCGGCTCCTATCGATTCCGGCTAGTCGCCAGCAACAGCGAGGGGCTGTGGAACGGGCCAGAAACCGCGATCGCTTTGAACGTCGCCCCGGCCTACTATCAGACTTACTTGGTTCCGATGGTTGTGCGTCGCCGCTTTCTTGCGTTGCTCTGGGCCGGTTATCAAATGCGTGTTCACCAGTTGCAGGAGCAAGAGAAGAAATTCCGCGACGCAGTAGAAACCATGCCGGCCCTGGCTTTCATTGCCGACCCCAACGGCAACGGTACTTTTATGAACAGGCGATGGCTCGAATACACAGGATTGAGCCCAGAAGAGGCGTCAGCCTGGGGGAGAGACCGGATTCGGGAGAAGACGATTCACCCCGAAGATCTTAAGCGCGTCACCGAACGATGGCGCGCGTCGCAGACGACGGGCCAACCGCAGGATTTTGAAGTGCGGCTGCGCCGCGGATCGGACGGAGCGTATCGCTGGTTCCTGATCCGCGCCGGGCCTGCTGCGGGACAAGCGCGGGAAAATCGTGAAATGGTGCGGAGTGGCAGCCGACATTGAAGACCGCAAACATGCCGAACAGCTGCAGGCGGAATTTACCCATGCGAGCCGGGTCAGCACGATGGGAGAACTGGTCGCCTCCATCTCGCATGAACTCGCACAGCCCATCACGGTCACAACCGCTCATGCCAAGGCATCTTTGCGATGGCTTCAGCGCGACCCGCCCGATCTGACGGAAGTTCGCAAAGGGGCGGAAAGAATCGTCGAAGCGGGCACCCTTGCGTCGGAAATCATCAACCGTCTGCGATCGTTGTACAAGAAGGCCCCTCCCAAACGGGAGTTGGTCGCGATAAATGAGGTCATCGGCGAAATGGCCGGGATGCTGGGAAGCGAAGCCAGAAGACACGGAGTATCGATCTACACCGATATCAAAGACGATCTTCCAATGACCGTGGCGGATCGAGTGCAACTTCAACAGGTACTCATGAACCTGATGCTGAATGGCATCGAGGCGATGAAGGACACGGGCGGCGTGCTTACGGTGAAGTCGCAATTGGGCGAGGACGGGCAGATCGAGATCTCTGTCAATGACACGGGACCCGGGCTGCCCCTGGGCGAGGCCGACCAGATATTTGATGCGTTCTTTACGACGAAACCACAAGGCAGCGGGATGGGCCTGGCAATCAGCAAGTCGATCGTCGAATCGCATGGCGGACGTTTGTGGGCGACCGCTAACGATGGACGAGGTGCAACCTTTCATTTCACTCTGCCACCCGGCAGTCGTCGAAGTGTCTGTGGCAATATGATTCCGAGTCTCTTACGCGCGTGCGACAGCCGCGATCGGAGCCTTGTTTGTCAACGTTGAATTTGCGATAAGAAAGCAAGTGAGCGTCTAAATAGTCCGGAAAAAAGTGCGCCGCATCAGGACCAGTGATGGTCGGTTGATGAAGACGCCGGCGAAATCGAACAGTTAACCGCGCCCTCTTTTCGTTGATCATTTGATACTTGGCGATTATGCATAAA